>NZ_BAFZ01000050.1 GCF_000308575.1 Nocardia exalbida NBRC 100660
CACCCCGCCCGGGTGTCGCCTACCAATCCCCCCGAGCGTGGGGGTGGGTGGGCGATAGTGTGCGGGCGTGTGTGGGGGTGTGGATAGTTTCATAGAGTTACGGCGGCCATAGCGGTAGGGAAACGCCCGGTCCCATTCCGAACCCGGAAGCTAAGCCTGCCAGCGCCGATGGTACTGCACTCGACAGGGTGTGGGAGAGTAGGACACCGCCGGAACATCCTTCACGATAGGGGACCCAGAATCTGGGTCCCCTATCGGCGTTTGAGCACCAAACGGTGCTCCGGCGAACTTGCCGTACCCCGCGCCCCACGACGGGTACGTGATTGAATTCGTGGGATACAGACTTTCGCGATACCAAGAAAGGGAGCACCGTGCCGGAACAAAATGACGATCGGAAGCCCTTCCGGCGCGGCGCTCCCGACTCCGGGTCCGGCCGGCGAGATGACAACCAGCAGGACGCGAGTCGGCGCGGCGGCGGGTTCAACCGCCGCGGTGACTCGGGTGGCTCCGGCTCCCGCGACAATACGTCCGACCGAGGCGGTTACCAGCGACGCGAGAGTCCCGGTGGGTTCAACCGCCGGGGTGACAGTGGCGGTTCCGACCAGCGCGGCGGTTCGGGCGAGCGTGGCGGGTTCAGGCGTCAGGAGTCCGGCGACCGGAGTGGTGACACCGGTGGCTTCCGCCGCGGCGGCGACGCACCCAAGCGCGGTGGTTTCCAGCGGCGGGACGAGTCCGCGGATCGGGGCGGTTCCGCAGCCCGAGGCGGATCGGGCGATCGGGGCGGATTCAAGCGCTCCGAGGGCTCCGGTGAACGCGGCGGTTTCAAACGCCGGAGTGATTCCGGAGAGCGGCGCGACGACTCGCGGGGCGGATTCCGCCCCGGCAGCGAGTCCGGCGCGCGCGGCGGATCCGATCGTGGCGATTCCCGCGGTGGATTCCCCCGTCGCCGGGACGATTTCGGCGATCGAGGCGATGCGCGCCGCGATGAACCGGGCGAGCGTGGCGGGTTCAAGCGTCGTGGCGACTCCGGCGAGCGCGGTGACGCGGGGCGGCGAGGGGCGTCCGGATTCCAGCGCCGCGACGACGATCGCCGTGGCCAGGGACCGGATCGCGCGGGGCAGCGCGGCGGCGCGGATCGCGGGGATCGGACCCCGCGCGACGACTCTTCACCGGATCGCCGCCGTGGTGGCGAAGGCGCCCATGTCGGTGGGGGCCGTTCCCTCGACCGTCGTCCGCCGCGGCCGGAGGAACCCGATCTGCCGGACGAGGTGCAGGCATCCGATCTGGATTCCGCCGTGCGGCGGGACCTGCTCAGTTTGGACAAGGGGAATGCGGAGACGGTCGCCCGGCACCTGGTGATGGCGGTGCGCTTGGTCGACGACGATCCCGGCCTCGCTCTTGCCCATGCCAGGGCCGCGCGGCAGCGGGCCGGGCGGATCGCGGTCGTCCGCGAGACCGCGGGAGTGGTGGCCTACCACGCCGGCGAATGGGCGGAGGCCTTGTCGGAGCTGCGCACGGCGCGCCGGATGTCCGGTGGTTCCGGGCTGCTGGCCGTCATGGCCGACTGCGAGCGTGGCTTGGGCCGTCCCGAACGCGCTATCGAGCTCGGTCGCAGCGATGAGGCGCGTGCCCTGCGCGGTGACGATGCCACCGAACTGCGTATGGTCGTCGCGGGCGCACGAATGGACCTCGGCCAGTACGACCAAGCCGTCGTGACCTTGCAGACCTCTGATCTCGACCCGTCCAGGACCGGCTCCGCCGCGGCCCGCCTCTTCTACGCCTACGCCGACGCCCTCGTCGCCGCGGGCCGCACCGACGAGGGCCTCACCTGGTTCCTCAACGCCGCCTCGGCCGACCTCGACGGAGACACGGACGCCGAAGAACGCGCCGCCGAACTGACGGGCGACAGCGACATCTGAACCTGTCGCCGATCGCGGTTGCCCCGCCCCGTGGGTGGCCGGTACCCGAGGGCGGTTGCCTGCGCCCAGTGCCGGGCACGTGGACAGACGGTTGGAGATGCCGTACTGACGGGCGACAGCGACATCTGAACCTGTCGCCGATCGTGGTTGCCGCGCCCCGTGGGGTGGCGGGCTCCTGAGGACGGTTGCCTATGCCCAGTGCGAGGCACGTGGATAGATGGCTCGGGATGTGGCCGGGAGTCCGCGCCTGCGGGAATTTCGCCGCGGTGGCGAGCAGGGCCGATCGGATCATCGCGGTGGCCGCGATCATGAACTCGTGATCTGCGAATCTATGCTGGGGCGCTTGGGATCCGGTGCGGCCGGAGTGGCTGACGCCACGTCTGTCCGGTCCACGCGTCGGCGTAGTGTCGAGTGTCTCGGATCTGCCGAGCGGACGGGCTGCCGGAGGGCCCGGCGGTGATGGGTCGGCGCGGCCGATCGGCGACACGGAGTGAGAGTGGTGTGAAGCGACTACGAGATCGCTACCGAGCCCTGCTGCTCGACCTGGACGGCACGCTGTATCGCGGGCACGAGGTGATCGAGGGAGCGCCGGAGGCACTCGCCGCGGATGGGCAGGCGGACCGGCGATTGGTGTACGTCACGAACAATGCCAGCCGTGGGCCGCAGGTCGTGGCCGCGCATCTGTCCGAACTCGGCTTCGCCGCGACCGCGGACGACGTGGTGACCAGCGCACAGGCGGCGGCGCGGTTGCTGGCCGAGCGGCTCGACCGTGGCGCGCCGGTCCTGGTCGTCGGCACCGACGACTTGGCCGCCGAGGTGGAGGCTGTCGGGTTGCGACCGATCCGGCGCTCCGACGGCGACGCGCCCGCCGCTGTGGTGCAAGGACATTCACCGCACACCGCGTGGCCGGACCTCGCCGAAGCCGCCTACGCCCTGCGCGCGGACGCACTGTGGGTCGCGGCGAACACCGACCGGACGTTGCCGAACGAACGCGGTCTCGCGCCGGGTAACGGTGCGATGGTCGCCGCGCTGTGCGTCGCCTCCGATCGGGAGCCGATCGTCGCGGGCAAGCCGTATGCGCCCCTGATGGAGGACGCGCTCGTCCGGGCCGGTTCCCGTTCCGCCCTGGTGGTGGGCGACCGGCTGGACACCGATATCGAGGGCGCCAACCGGGTCGGCCTCGACTCGTTGCTGGTGCTCACCGGTGTCAGCACCATCGATGAACTGCGCAAGGCCCCGGACGGGCAGATCCCGACCTATGTCGCCGACTCGCTCGACGCCCTCAACCACGCGGCCGTAGCCGCCGAGCCGGAAGCCGACCCCGGCGAGATGCTGCGGCGGAACCCGGGACGAGCTGTGACGGTCCGCGCGTCCGATTCGGAAATCCGATAGCGTTGACCCACGATGACTAGTCCTATACCTCGTCCGAACGGTCCCGGCTCCGCCGGTGCGCAAGGTCCCCGCCCCGGGGTCCCGCTGCCCGGTCAGCACCTGCCGGGTACGCAAGGCCGTCCGGAGCCTGCCGACCCGGATCGAATCCGCGGCGAGGTCGACAGCCTGCTCGCCGAACTCGACCGCCCCGGCCGGGCAGCCCCGGCGACCGACAGCGCCGAGGCAGGCGTCGACATCACCCGCCGCGCTCGCATCCTGGAGCAGGCACATGAGGTGCTGGTACAGGCCCTGGCCACGGTGGACAAGATCTGAGGTGGCCAGGCGCGCACGGGTGGACGCGGAACTGGTTCGCCGCGGATTGGCGCGATCGCGAGAACACGCGGTCGAGCTGATCGGCGCGGGCCGCGTCCTGATAGCTGGAACGGTCGCGGTGAAGGCGGCGACCGCGGTGGAGGCGGGCACGCCGCTGGTGGTCCGCGAGGAGCCCGACGAGGTGTCCTGGGCCTCGCGCGGCGCGCACAAACTGCTCGGCGCGCTGGCGCGGTTCGAGCCGGACGGGTTGTCGGTGGCGGGCAAGCGCTGCCTGGACGCGGGCGCCTCCACCGGCGGTTTCACCGACGTCCTGCTGGCCGGGCGAGCACGGGAGGTCGTAGCCGTCGATGTCGGGTACGGCCAGCTGGTGTGGCGCCTGCGCACCGACGAGCGGGTGCGGGTGTTCGACCGGACCAACGTGCGCAACCTGTCGCCCGAAACCATCGGCGGCGCGGTCGAAGTGGTGGTGAGCGACCTGTCCTTCATTTCGCTGAGCCTGGTGCTTCCCGCGCTGGCCGCCTGCGCGGCGCCCGGCGCCGATCTGCTGCCCATGGTGAAACCGCAGTTCGAGGTCGGCAAGGAACGCGTCGGGTCCGGCGGCGTGGTGCGTGATCCCGCGCTGCGCGCCGACGCGGTGCGCACGGTGGCGGCGGCGGCCGCGGAGCTGGGCATGCGCACCGCCGGTGTCGTGGCGAGCCCGTTGCCGGGCCCTTCCGGCAATGTCGAATACTTCTTGTGGCTGCGCAACGACGGGCCGTTCGAATACGACGCCGAACAGGTCGCCGCGCTGGTCGAGCGTGCGGTTGAGGAGGGTCCACAGTGAACGCGCCGGCCCAACCCTGCGGCAGGGAGATCTTGCTGGTCTCCCACCCCGGCCGCGCGGAGATCATCGAGACCGCCCACCGGGTGGCGAAGATCTTCGCGGACGCGGGCATCTGCCTGCGCGTGCTCGCCGACGAGGCGGACAGCACGCGCTTCGCCGCCGAGCCGGGCGGCTACCCCGTACGCGTGGTCGAGCACAGCCCGGACGCGGCGGTCGGCTGCGAGATGGTGCTCGTGCTCGGCGGCGACGGAACGTTCCTGCGCGCGGCCGAACTGGCGCGCCCGGCGGGGGTGCCGGTGCTGGGAATCAACCTCGGCCGCATCGGGTTTCTCACCGAAGCCGAGGCCGAGAACTTGGACGAGGCGCTCGCACAGGTGGTGCGTCACGATTACACCATCGAGCATCGGATGACCATCGACGTCACCGTCCGGGTCGAGGACGAGGTGGTCGAGAGCGGTTGGGCACTGAACGAAGCGAGCATCGAAAACGCCTCGCGCATGGGTGTACTCGAAGTGGTGCTGGAAGTCGACGGCCGCCCGGTGTCGTCGTTCGGCTGTGACGGCATCCTCATCTCGACGCCGACCGGGTCGACCGCCTACGCCTTCTCCGCGGGCGGTCCGGTGGTGTGGCCGGAACTCGAAGCCTTGCTGGTGATCCCGAGCAATGCCCACGCCCTGTTCGCGCGGCCGCTGGTGACCAGCCCGGATTCGCGTATCGCGGTCGAGTCTGTGGCGACCGGACACGATGCGATAGTTTTCCTGGACGGCAGGCGCACGCTCGCACTCCCCAGCGGTGGCCGGGTCGAGGCGGTTCGCGGCGCTCGACCGGTGCGCTGGGTGCGGCTGGACTCCGCACCGTTCGCCGACCGGATGGTGCGCAAGTTCCAATTGCCCGTGACAGGCTGGCGTGGCCGACGGCGAACGGAGAGCACACGTGCTGACAGAGATCAGGATTGACGGGCTTGGCGTCATTTCCACCGCGACCGCGCAGTTCCATGCGGGACTGACCTGCCTGACCGGCGAGACCGGCGCGGGCAAGACCATGGTGGTGACCAGCCTTCATCTGCTCAGCGGTGCCCGCGCGGACGCGGGCCGGGTCCGGCTCGGCGCCTCCCGCGCGGTGGTGGAGGGCCGGTTCACCATCGACGACGTCAACGACGCGGCGCGCGCCGAGGTCGCGCGGGTGCTGGAAGCGGCCGCGGCCGAGCAGGACGACGACGGCAGCGTCATCGCGATCCGCACGGTCGGCAGCGATGGGCGCTCCCGCGCGCATCTCGGTGGCCGCGGTGTGCCCGCCTCGGTGCTCGCCGATTTCACCGCGCCTGTGCTGACCGTGCACGGCCAGAACGATCAGCTGCGTTTGCAGCGCCCCGACCAGCAGTTGTCGGCGCTGGACCAGTTCGCGGGCGACACCGTGGGCGCTCTGCTGCGCAAATACCAGGTGCTGCGCCGATCATGGCTCGACGCCCGCACCGAGCTGCTCGAACGCACCGCGCGCAGCAGGGAATTGGCCCTCGAGGCCGAGCGGCTCGAGCACTCGTTGAAGGAAATCGACGCCATCGCGCCCGAACCCGGCGAAGACGTGCGCATCGTCGACGAGGTGCGCAGGCTGAGTGATCTGGATTCGCTGCGGGAGGCGGCGGCCACCGCGCACGACGCGCTGGCCGGACCCGCCGAAGCGCCCGAAGACGGTTCCGGCGCCCTGGAAGCGCTCGGCGCCGCCCGCGCCCGCATCGAAGCCGCCGACGACCCGGCGCTGGTCGCGCTCGCGCCGCGCCTGGCCGAGGCCATCGCCGTGGTGGTGGACGTGACCACCGACCTGAGCGGATACCTTTCGGACCTGCCGTCCGATCCGGGAGCGCTGGATTCACTGCTCACCAGGCAGGCCGAATTGAAGACGCTGACCCGCAAGTACGCACCCGACATCGACGGTGTGCTGGCCTGGGCGGAGGAGGCGCGCACCCGGCTCGGCTCGCTCGACGTCTCCGAGGAGGCGCTGGGCAAACTGGCCGCGGAAGTGGACACCGCCGCTGAACGGGTGCGGGAGGCGGCGAAGAAGCTGAGCGCGGCGCGGAGCAAAGCGGCGGGGAAGCTGGCGGCCGCGGTGAGCGCCGAGCTGGGCGGCCTGGCGATGGGCAAGGCGCGTCTGGAGGTCGAGGTGCGGCCGTTGCTCGCGGGAGCGCAGGACTCGGCGCCGCTCACCGTCGACGGGCGGGAATTGCACGCAGGCGCGACGGGCACCGATGAGGCCGAGTTCCGGCTGGCGGCGCATTCGGGCGCGCAGTCGTTGCCGTTGAGCAAGAGCGCGTCGGGTGGTGAACTGTCGCGCGTGATGCTGGCGCTGGAAGTGGTGCTCGCCGGTTCTGATCACGGAGCGACCATGGTGTTCGACGAGGTCGACGCGGGCGTCGGCGGGCGAGCCGCGGTGGAGATCGGCCGCAGGCTGGCCCGGCTGGCGCGCACCCACCAGGTCATCGTGGTGACGCATCTGCCGCAGGTCGCGGCGTTCGCCGACACCCACCTCGTGGTCGACAAATCCGACGACGGAAAGGGCGCTGTCAACAGCGGCGTCCGGGCTCTCACCAATGACGAGCGGGTGGTCGAGCTGGCGCGCATGCTGGCCGGTCTCGACGACACCGAGACCGGCCGCGCGCACGCGGAGGAACTGCTGGCGACGGCACGCGCCGAGAAGGCGGGCGCCGAGGTGGCCGCGCGCTGAGCGCGCCGGTCAGCGCACCGCCTTCTGCGCACCCTTGATGAACGTGCCGATCAGGTTCTTGAGGCCGAATTCGAGCACCTTGGCGGGCACCGGCAGGGACGGGTCCGATTCCATGGTGTAGGAGACCAGGGTGCCGTTGTCGGCGTCGGCGAAGGTGACGATGCCGACGTGCCGCTTCACCGGCGCGCCCTTGACGATCTTGTACTCCATCCGCTCACCGGGCACGAGGTTGGTGATCTCCTCGGTGACGCCGACCGGGCCGAGGCCGATCAGGTGCTGCGCGCCGACGCCTTCTCGCTCGGTCAGGCCGGGCTTGACCAGCTTGACCTGGACGGGGATGTAGGGGCTGATGCTCTCGCGGTCGGCGAAGAGCCGGTACACGACCTCGCGCGGGGCGGCGATGACGGCGTCGACGGTGGTGCTGGCCATGAAATCTCCTCTTCCAGTTACGTGTGACCGGCAGCATATAGCTACAGCGGGCGCGGCTCGGTGATCGTGTCGTCCGCATCACAATCGGCGGCGAGCCGCCCGCGTGGTCGGCTCTACCGAGCCGGTGCGGTGGAGGCGATAGGAGCCGGGGTCGGCGTGAGGTAGCGGCTGTCGTCACGGAAACGGTATGTCGAACTACGGATGGCATCCGTGAAACGACGGGTAGTAGTGCGGTGCTCGCTGTCGGCTGCGATTGAGAGTGTACGCGCCCGAGGGTGGTTCGATTCGGCAAACAGGGTCTCGATCAGGGTATTTCGAAATCACCCCTCTGAGTCGTACCCGATTGGTGTCCGCAATGTCCGATTCCTGATCTACTATTGAACTCAGTAGATGAACGGCGGATGAATTCCGTCGGATAGCGGGAAGCACCGAGGCGAAGGGGCCATCATGTGCAGCGTTCTCCCAAGGATCAGGACGGGCGAAGCGCGGCGCCCCGGGCCGGTGTCCGGGCCCGACCGGAAATCATCGAAGAAGAGGGTATTCGTGCTGATCGTCGCCGGTCTCGCCGCGGGGACGGTGGCCGCGGCGGGCGGGGCGGCCGCCGAGTCGTTGTCCGGCTCCGACCACTCCGGTCGTTCGGGTTCGCAGGGCGACTCTACGGGGTGGCATGCGATCGATCCGTTCGGATATCAGCACTCCGATCCGAATCCACTGCGGCAGAACGAGCATCAGCATGCGCTGCGCGAGTATCACCGGCGGAACAAGCCCCGTCCGGACGAGAGTAGTGCCGGAAACGGCGCCGGGGAATCGGCGTGGACGCGCACGCAGCGGCCGGACGGCAATGGCTGGACCGTGTGCCGCCCGCAGGCGAAGTGGTGCTGATCGATGATCGAGACGCGAGCTGTCGGCGGCGGCGCCGAAACGCGGGGATGTCTACCAGGTGGTCACCCATCGGGACGGCACCATGTCCTGGAGGGCCGCCGCTGCGATCGAGCAGTGGCGCTTCGACCCGGGCGTGACCGGTCCGGCGAAGTCGTGGCGCTCGGCGAGTCTGTGCGACGACGGCAATCCGACCTGATCCGACCGGCTGGTCGCGCATGGGTAGCAACAGATTTGCTTCCTGCTGGAGCGGGAGGGCTTATGTGTGTCCCAGCGGATCGGCGAACTATTCGCGCCCTGATAGCTGGCGCTGCTGCTTCTTCGGAGGCCAGGTCTCACATCGGGTAAGTGGGCCCATTTGCAAAGTTTCCCAGTGAGTGATCTGACCTGATGTGTGGGCATCTTCCGGGTGAGTGCGAGCGACAGTGTGGATCGGATTGCCAATAGGTAACGCAGAGGCGTCATGCGCTCGGTGAGACGGCGCGCCTCCACCAATGGTTGAGAGTTTGCGCTCATCATCGCCCCATGAGGATGCCGGCGCTGTTGTCGCGAAACACCGAAACGCTGCCTGGTCTGATCGGGACGGCCCGGGTCGACCGCAACACCCGGCGGCTGCTCGGCCGGGTCGGACCGGGCGACATCGTCGTCCTCGACGAGATGGACCTCGACCGGATGACCGCCGACCGGTTGGTCGAGGCCCGCGTCGGCGCGGTGATCAACACCTCGCCGTCCATCTCCGGTCGCTACCCGAACCTCGGCCCCGAGGCGCTCGTGGCCCACGGGATCCTGCTGCTGGACACGGTGAGCTCGGATGCGTTCAAGAAGATCAAGGACGGTGTGAAGGTCCGCGTCGTCGACGGTGTGGTCTACGCCGACAAGCTGATCAAGAAGGAGCCGGAGGTCCTCGTCGAGGGCATCGAACTCACCGAGACCGCCATCGCGGAGCGTATGCTCGAGGCGCGCAACGGCCTGGCCGATCACCTCGAGGCGTTCGCGGGCAACACCATCGAGTTCATCCGCACCGAGAGCGCGCTGCTCATCGACGGGTTCGGCGTTCCGGAGCTGGATCTGGTGATGAAGCACCGGCACGTGGTGGTCGTCGCCGACGGCCCGGGGCACGCCGAGGATCTGCAGCGGCTCAAGCCGTTCATCAAGGAGTACACCCCGATCCTGATCGGCGTCGGCCGTGGCGCCGACACCCTGCGCAGGCGGGGATACCGGCCCGACGTCATCGTGGGCGACCCCGAGGAGATCACCAGCGCCACCATGAAATGCGGCGCCGAGGTGATCCTGCCCGCCGATACCGACGGGCACGCCAAGGGACTCGAACGCATCCAGGACCTGGGCATCGGTGCGACGACCTTCCCCTCCTCGGGTTCGGCCGCCGATCTGGCGCTGCTGCTGGCCGACCATCACGGCGCCGCGCTGATCGTCACCGCGGGAGCGCCCGCCTCGCTCGACGATTTCTTCGACCGCGGCCGTCGCGACAGCAATCCGGCCACCTTCCTCACCCGGCTCAAGGTCGGTACGAAGCTGATGGACGCGCAGGCGGTGGCCACCCTGTACCGCAACCGCGTGTCCGGAGTCGCCGTCGCGCTGGTGGTGCTCGCCGCGCTGGTCGCGGTGATCGTCGTGTTGCTGGCGTCCAACAGCGGCGGGGACGTCGTGGATTGGGGTGTGGACGCCTGGAACCGCCTCGCGCGATGGGCGCAGGGGCAAGCCGGATCGCTGGAATTCTGAGGAGAACGATGATTTCGCTGCGCCAGCACGCCGTCTCGATCGTCGCGATCTTCCTCGCGCTCGCGATCGGTGTGGTGCTCGGATCCCAGACGCTCGCGGCCGACCTGCTGTCGGCCTTGCGGGCGGACAAGTCCGACCTGCGCCAGCAGGTCGACGTCCTGACCGAGCAGAACCGGCGGCTCGGCGAGCAGGCCGTGGCCGCCGATCGGTTCATCGCCGGGTCGTCGGGCCGCATTCTCGGCGGCGCGCTCGCCGACCGCAGCGTCGTCGTGTTCACGACCCCGGACGCCGATCCCGGAGACGTCGACGCGGTGACCAAGGCGCTCGAGGTCGCCGGCGCGGGCGTCACCGGCCGGATCGCGCTCACCGAGGCGTTCGTCGACGCCACCGAGGGCGACCGGATGCGCTCGGCCGTCACGAACGTCATCCCGGCCGGGGCGCAGCTGCGGACCGGCGCGGTGGATCAGGGCAGTATGGCCGGTGATCTGCTCGGCTTGGTGCTCCTGCTCGACCCGGCCACCGGGCAAACCCGGAGCACCCCGGAGGAGCTCGGGCTGGTCCTGGAGACTCTGCGCGGCGGCGGCTTCCTCGCCTACGGCGAAACGCCGGTGCGGCCCGCGCAGCTCGCGGTCGTGATCACCGGCAACGGCGTCGCTGCCGCCGAGAACGGCGTGGGCGCCAACAGCGCGCGTTTCGCGGGCGCCCTGCGTGGCCGCGGTGCGGGAGTGGTCCTCGCGGGCCGTGCGGGTGCCGCCGACCGGCAGGGGCCGATCGCCGTGGTCCGCGCCGACGCCGCGCTCGCGGCCCAGGTGAGCACCGTCGACAATCTCGAGCGGGACCTCGGCCGGGTCACGACCGTGCTTGCGCTCGGTGAGCAGCTCAACGGCGGCGCGGGGCGCTACGGCACCGGTGCCGAGGCCACCGCGCTCACTCTGGCCGCGGTTCCGGGCTGACCGGGCGCGAGGCCGCCGGTGGACGTCCGGAGGGATGCGGGGACGCGACCCGGCTCACACTTCGGCTCCGAGTGCTCTGATCGCCCTTCCGGCGATCGGCGGGCAAACGTGCGTGGCATTCGAACGGACGGGCGGATCCGTGTTACCGTGAAGACCCGTGGGTCAAACACGGATTCAGGCGCGAACGGCCACGAAGCACATCTTCGTCAGCGGTGGTGTCGCCTCCTCATTGGGTAAAGGTCTTACCGCCTCCAGCCTCGGTCAGCTGCTGACGGCGCGTGGGCTGCGCGTCACGATGCAGAAACTCGACCCGTACTTGAACGTCGATCCCGGCACGATGAACCCCTTCCAGCACGGCGAGGTGTTCGTGACCGAGGACGGGGCGGAGACCGACCTGGACGTCGGCCACTACGAGCGTTTCCTCGATCGGGACCTGTCCCGGGACGCGAATGTGACCACCGGGCAAATCTATTCGTCGGTCATCGCCAAGGAGCGCCGCGGCGAGTACCTCGGCGACACGGTGCAGGTGATCCCGCATATCACCGACGAGATCAAGAACCGGATCCTCGCCATGCGCGGCCCGGATCTGCAGGGCCAGACCCCGGACGTGGTGATCACCGAGATCGGCGGCACCGTCGGCGACATCGAGTCACAGCCGTTCCTGGAGGCCGCCCGCCAGATCCGCCACGACGTCGGTCGCGACAACGTCTTCTTCCTGCACGTGTCGCTGGTGCCCTACCTCGCGCCCTCCGGTGAGC
Source organism: Nocardia exalbida NBRC 100660 (assembly GCF_000308575.1). Classification (GTDB taxonomy): domain Bacteria; phylum Actinomycetota; class Actinomycetes; order Mycobacteriales; family Mycobacteriaceae; genus Nocardia; species Nocardia exalbida. The sequence continues at coordinate 11,924 of NZ_BAFZ01000050.1, forward strand.
TGAAGACCAAGCCGACCCAGCACTCGGTGGCGGCGCTGCGCAATATCGGTATCCAGCCCGACGCGCTGATCCTGCGCTGTGACCGCGAGGTCCCGCAGGCGCTGAAGAGCAAGATCGCCCTGATGTGCGACGTCGAGGTGGACGCGTGCATCTCCACGCCGGACGCGCCGTCGATCTACGACATCCCGCGCGTGCTGCATCGGGAGGGCCTGGACGCCTATGTGGTGCGCAGGCTGGGCCTGCCGTTCCGCGACGTGGACTGGACGGTGTGGGGCGACCTGCTCGACCGCGTGCACTCGCCGCGCGAGACGGTCGAGGTCGCGCTGGTCGGCAAGTACGTCGACCTGCCCGACGCCTACCTCTCGGTCACCGAGGCGCTGCGCGCGGGCGGGTTCGCCTCGCGCGCCAAGGTGAACATCCGCTGGGTGCCCTCCGACGAGTGCGAGACCCCCTCCGGCGCCCAGCACGCGCTGCGTGACGTGGACGCCGTCCTGATTCCCGGCGGCTTCGGCATCCGCGGCATCGAGGGCAAGGTCGGCGCGATCCACTACGCGCGCACCCGCGGCATTCCGCTGCTCGGCTTGTGCCTGGGGTTGCAGTGCGTCGTGATCGAGGCGGCGCGCAGGGTGGGGCTGGCGGAGGCCAACTCGGCCGAGTTCGAGCCGGATACGCCGCATCCGGTCATCTCCACCATGGCCGACCAGGAGCGGGCCGTGGCCGGTGAGGCCGATCTCGGCGGCACCATGCGGCTGGGCGCCTACCCGGCGACCCTGGAGAAGGGCTCGGTCGTCGCCCAGGCCTACGGCAGCGAACAGGTCTCCGAGCGTCATCGCCACCGCTACGAGGTGAACAACGCCTACCGCGACAAGATCGCGCAGAGCGGGTTGAAGTTCAGCGGCACCTCGCCGGACGGGCACCTGGTCGAGTTCGTGGAGCTGCCCGCCGACGTGCATCCGTTCTTCGTCGCCACACAGGCGCACCCGGAGTTGAAGAGCCGCCCCACGCGCCCGCATCCGCTGTTCGCGGCGCTCATCTCGGCGGCACTGCGATACAAGGCGGCCGAACGGCTCCCGGTGGACATCCCGGGCGAAGAACTGGCGGGTGCGGCGGAACAGGCGTAGCGGCATGACCGACGGGGGCGCTGCCGAGCCGGGCAGCCACGACTTCGAGACAGTTTCCACCGAGACCGTGTACAGCGGCGCGATCCTCGCGTTGCGGCTCGACCAGGTGCGCATGCCGGGCGGCCGGGTCGTCGAGCGGGAAGTGATCGAGCACCACGGCGCCGTCGCCGTGGCCGCGATCGATGACGACGGCAATGTGGTGCTGATCAATCAATATCGTCACCCGATCAGCAGGCGGCTGCTCGAACTGCCCGCCGGTCTGCTCGACGTGCCCGGCGAGGATCCACTGCTCGCGGCCCGCCGCGAGCTGGCCGAGGAAACCGGGTTGGCCGCCAGGGAATGGTCGGTGCTGGTGGACGTGGCGCTCTCGCCCGGGTTCACCGACGAAGCGCTGCGGGTGTACCTGGCGCGCGGTCTGTACGAAACCGACCGTCCGGAGCCGGAATTCGAGGAGGCGGATCTGGAAGTGGTCCGCATGCCGGTCGACGCGGCGGTCCGCGCGGCGCTGAGCGGCGAGATCGTCAACGCCACGGCGGTCGCGGGCGTGCTCGCGCTGGCGGCCGCGCAGGCGGGCGGCATCGAGTTGCGGCCGCCGGACGCCCCCTGGGACGGTCAGCCCACGACCTTCCTGCGCCGCAAGGCGGCCGAGAAGTCCGGGGACTGACCGGACGTGCTCGGTCGCGAGCTCGACGCCTATCTCGACCACCTCGCCGTCGAGCGCGGCGTCGCGCCCAACACATTGGGCGCCTACCGGCGTGACCTCGGTCGCTATCTGGATTTCCTGTCCGGGCGGGGCATCCGCTCGCTCGACCGGGTCGCCGAGTCCGATGTCGCCGAGTTCACCATGGCGCTGCGCTCGGGCGATCGAGGGCACCCGCCGCTGGCGGCGAGTTCGGTGGCCCGCGCGCTGATCGCGGTGCGCGGCTGGCATCGCTTCGCCGCCGCGGAGGGGCTGACCGACACCGACGTGGCGCACGCGGTGAAGCCGCCCGCGCCGGGGCGCAGGTTGCCCAAGGCGCTGCCCTACGACCAGGTGCTGCGATTGCTGGAGGCGGCGGGCGGTGGCTCGGGGGATCCCGCGGCGGGTGTCGACGGCGGCCCGCGCGGCTTGCGCGACCGCGCGCTGCTGGAAATGCTGTATTCCACCGGCGCCCGCATCTCGGAAACGATCGGATTGGACGTCGACGATCTCGACCTCGAGGAACGGTCGGTCGTGCTGCGCGGCAAGGGCGGCAAACAGCGCCTGGTGCCGATCGGACGGCCCGCCCTCGCCGCCGTGGACGCCTACCTGGTCCGGGGACGGCCTGTGCTGGCCGCGCGGGGAAAGGGCAGCGCCGGGGCCCTCTTCCTGAATGCCCGCGGCGCCCGGCTGTCCCGGCAGAGCGCCTGGCAGGTCCTGCACACCGCCGCCGAACGCGCGGGCATCGCGGCGGCGGTGTCGCCGCACACGCTGCGCCACTCCTTCGCCACCCATCTGCTCGACGGTGGCGCCGACGTCAGGGTGGTGCAGGAATTGCTCGGCCACGCCTCCGTGACCACGACCCAGATCTACACCCTGGTCACGGTCAACACCTTGCGCGAAGTCTGGGCTACCGCACACCCGCGCGCCCGGTGAGGTCTTCGCGTTTCGCGGCCCACCGTGACGCGAGACGAGTTGACCGGCAAAGTCTTTCGGGGCAAAGGTGGCCTGGTGGTGCTTGCGCCGGGCGCCGTGCACGCCTTCGGCGCCGCCGCCGACGGGCCCGCGGAGTTCCTGGCTGTGCGCACACCCGGTATCGTCCGCTTCGAATACTTCCGGCGACTCGGCCGGATCGCGCGCGGGGAGGCGGACTGGGGCAGCATGATCGAATGGCGCGATGGCGTTGACCAGCGCCGGACGAACACGCCGCGCGCAGGCGCGGCACTCGAGTGCCGTCAAGCGGTAGCGTCTATCCAGAGCTGGACCGCACGAAAGCGAGGTCGGCCCTGATCGGCCTCGCTACGCTCGGCGAGGCAACGGGCAGGAACGTATAAGGAGCAGCGGATCGTGACGACAGCCGGAGCGGCAGAGCCGCCGATGGGTGCTGGGGCGGAGCCGCTTACGGGCTCGCGACCGGGTCCGTACTCGGACGCCGCGGCGGAAACGCTGTGGGGCCACGGAGTCGAGCCGGTCCCCGAGGACGCGACGCTCGGCCCGACCGGACGACCGTTGCGGCTGGTGCCGGACCCACCGCCGGTCGGCGAGCACGGTGACGCGTTGATCGTGGCCATGTGCAACCAGAAGGGCGGGGTCGGCAAGACCACCTCCACCATCAATCTCGGTGCCGCGCTGGCCGAATACGGCCGGCGGGTGCTGCTTGTCGACCTGGACCCGCAGGGTGCGCTGTCGGCCGGTCTCGGCGTCGCCCACCACGATCTCGACTCGACCGTGCACGACCTGCTCATCGGTTCCAAGGTGTCCATCGATGACGTGCTGATGCAGACGCGGGTCCCGAACATGGACCTGCTGCCGAGCAACATCGACCTCTCCGCCGCGGAGATCCAGCTCGTCAACGAGGTGGGCCGGGAGCAATCGCTGGGCCGCGCGCTGGAGCCGGTGCGCAACCGCTACGACTACATCCTCATCGACTGCCAGCCTTCGCTGGGCCTGCTCACGGTCAACGCCCTGGCCTGCTCGGACGGCGTGATCATCCCGATGGAGTGCGAGTACTTCTCGCTGCGCGGGCTCGCGCTGCTCAATGACACCGTCGAGAAGGTGCGGGACCGGCTGAACCCGCGGTTGAGCCTGTACGGAATAGTGGTCACCATGTTCGACTCTCGACTGCTGCATTCCCGCCAGGTCATGGCGCGCGTCGTCGAGGTGTTCGGTGAGCTGGTCTACGACACCGCCATCGCGCGCACCGTCCGTTTCCCGGACGCCAGTGTCGCGGGCGAGCCCATCACCACATGGGCGCCGAAATCGAGTGGCGCCGAAGCGTATCGGTCGATGGCCAGGGAAGTCATCCACCGATCCGGCCGGTGAGCGGCCGCTCCGACCCCTCGTCTGCGTCCCACCACAACCCGTCCGGCCAGGGGTCTTCCCCGGCCGGATCGACCTCCACACCGGACGACCGCGAGCCCGCTGCCGCCGGGCCGGACCCGACCGCTCCGGGGAACGCACCCGCACTCGGTAACGCGGCAGCCGCGTTCATCGCGGCGGGCCGGGACGCGGCGCCCGCGCGCCCGCACCCGGCCGTCGTCGGGGGCGTCGCCGGACCGACCGCTCCGGAATCGGACCGCGACGCCCCACCTTCCCGGGACAGTGCGGACGAATCGGGCACGCAGCGCACCGAGGCGGTCGCGCGGGAGGTCTCCGAGGCGAACGCCGCCCGGGCCGCCGACGCGGACATACCGGACGCTGCACCGGAGCTGGTCGGACCAGGGGCGGAGATGGTCGGTCCAGGGGTGGACGCACTCCGTCCCATGTCGGAGGTATCCGGCTCCGACCGGCAGACACGCGGTCCCGTGCCTGAGGTATCCGGCCTGGAGGCACCCGGCTCGGACCGGGGGACACGCGGTCCGGTGCCTGAGGTATCCCCCTCCGACCTGGAGGCATCCGGCTCCGTGCCCGACGCACCCGGTGCTGCTTCGGCCACCCCCGGCGCCGAGCCGGACCCGCGGCCGGGGAAGCAGGCGCAGGCGGACGAGCCGCAGGCGTCCGGGTTCCATCTGCGGCTGAGCAACTTCGAGGGGCCGTTCGACCTGCTGCTGACCCTGATCAGCTCGCGCAAGCTGGACGTCACCGAGGTGGCGCTGCACAAGGTCACCGACGAGTTCATCGCCTACACCAAGGCGCTGACCGCGAGCATGGCGCGGCAGAACACGTTGCGTGCGGACAAGATCCTGGATCAGACCACCGAATTCCTGGTCGTCGCCGCCACGTTGCTCGATCTGAAGGCGGCACGGCTGCTGCCGTCCGGGGAGATGACCGATGCCGAGGACCTCGAGCTACTCGAGGCGCGCGACCTGCTGTTCGCCCGGCTGCTGCAATACCGCGCGTTCAAGCAGGTCGCCGAACTGCTCGGGGAGCTGGAGGCGGCCGCGCTGCGCCGGTATCCACGCGCGGTCGGCCTGGAGGAGCGCTACGCGGGCCTGCTGCCCGAGGTTAGGCTGGGTGTCGGGGCGGCCGAGTTCGCCGAGATCGCCGCGGCGGCCTTCCGGCCCCGTCCGGTACCCAAGGTCGGGCTCGACCACTTGCACACGCACGCGATTTCGGTGGCCGAGCAGGCGGCACTGGTGCTGGAGCGGCTCAAACAGCGTGGTGCGGGCGCGTGGACCTCCTTCGGCGAGCTGGTCGCGGACTGCGAGCTCCCGGTGCAGATCGTCGCCCGCTTCCTGGCGCTGCTCGAGCTGTATCGCGGCAAGACGATCGAGTTCGACCAGCCCGATCCGCTCGGCCCCTTGGCGGTCAGCTGGATCGGCGACGAGGCCGCGCAACAGACGGACACCGTGACAATCGAGGAGGACTACGGGTGAGCGAGCACAGCGCGCGACCGCGCCCGGACCGCGGCGAGGGGCAGTCGTGAGTGAGGCAGTGGTGGAACTCACCCCCGAGCCGCTGGAGGACGCCGATCTGCGTTCGGCGCTGGAGGCCATGCTGCTGGTCGTCGACGCTCCCGCGCCGGTGGACCAGCTCGCGGCCGCCCTCGGCGACAGCCCGCAGCGGGTCGAGCACACCCTGCGTGCGATGTCCGCCGAGCTGTCGGCGCGGTCCAGCGGGATAGATCTGCGTTTCGTCGGTGACGGCTGGCGCTTCTATACTCGCAGCGAGTACGCGCCGTATGTGGAACGGATGCTGCTCGACGGCTCCCGATCGAAACTGACCCGGGCGGCGTTGGAAACACTGGCGGTGGTGGCATACCGTCAGCCGGTGACCAGGACCAGGGTCAGTGCGGTGCGTGGCGTGAACGTCGACGGGGTGATGCGCACCCTGCTGGCCAGGGGCTTGATCGCCGAGGCAGGCGCCGACCCGGAGACCAACGGGACGCTGTATCGCACCACCGAGCTGTTCCTGGAACGGATCGGGCTCGCTTCGCTGAGCGACCTGCCGCCACTGGCGCCCCTGCTTCCGGGCGTCGACCTGATCGATGAGATCAACGAGAGCCTGGAGACGGACCCCCGTTACACCAGGTCGAGGAAACCCGCCGAGGCCGATTTGGACCTCGGTACCGCAGAGTGACAGGACATCATGAATACGCCCGCTCGCCGAGATGGCACACCGGATCGTAGGAAACGCGGCGCACAGCCCGAACGGGGCGGCGCGAGCCGCAACTCGGGTTCGCGCGACGCCCGTTCGGCCCAACGGGGCACGAGCGCCCGTGGCGCCCAGCAGTCGGGCGCCGGCCGCGGATCCACCCAGCGCGGATCGGCGCAGGCGCCGAGCCCGCAGCGACACCCGGCCCCGGCCGGCAAGAAGAAGCCCAAGCCGCAGCGGCAGGTCACAGCGCCGCCGCTGCTGAGCAACGCCAAGCCCGCGCGCCACCAGAACGTGGAGCCCGACGCGTCCGGCGGTCACGCCAAACTCCCCTGGGGCGAGGGGGAGCGGTTGCAGAAGGTCCTCGCCAAGGCGGGCGTCGCGTCGCGGCGGGCCGCCGAGGAGATGATCGCGCAGGGCCGCGTCGAGGTCGACGGCACGATCGTGCGCGAGCAGGGCCTGCGCATCGACCCGCAGCACGCCGTGGTGCGCGTCGACGGCACCCGCGTGGTGGTGCGCGAGGAACTGGTGCACGTCGCGCTGAACAAGCCCAAGGGCTGGCAGTCCACCATGTCCGACGATTTGGGGCGCCCCTGCGTCGGCGACATCGTGGCGGAGCGGATCGCCGCTGGTCAGCGCCTGTTCCATGTCGGAAGGCTTGATGCCGACACCGAAGGCCTGCTGCTGCTCACCAACGACGGCGATCTGGCGCACCGGCTCATGCACCCGTCCTTCGAGGTATCGAAGACCTACCTGGCCACGGTGCAGGGTGAGGTGAACAACCGCGCGGTCGGCAAGCGGTTGAAGGAAGGCGTCGAACTGGAGGACGGTCCCGCGAAGGTCGACCGCTTCCAGGTGCTCGAGCTGGGGGAGGGACGTTCCCTGGTGAAGATCGTGTTGCACGAGGGGCGCAAGCACATCGTGCGCCGCCTGCTCGACGCGGTGGGCCATCCGGTCGTCCGGCTGGTCCGCACGAATATCGGCCCGGTCGCGCTCGGCGACCAACGGCCCGGCACGTTGCGGGTGCTCGGCCGCGATGAGATCGGCAAACTCTACGAGGCGGTGTCGTTGTGAACGGTGTGGAGATCCCGGTGCAGGCGCCGGCGCGGCCGGCCGGCACGAGCCCGCTGGTGGTCGCCATGGACGGGCCGTCGGGCACCGGGAAGTCGAGCGTCTCGCGGCGCCTGGCCACCCGCCTCGGCGCCCGCTACCTCGATACCGGCGCGATGTACCGGGTGGCGACGCTGCGCGTGCTGCGCGCGGGCATCGAGCTGACCGACACCGCCGCCATCGCCGCCGCGGTCAAGGAACTGCCGCTGTCCATCGGCACCGATCCCAGCCGCGAGGTGATCGAGCTCGACGGGGAGGACGTGCGCTCGGAGATTCGCGGCGACGCCGTCACCAAGGCCGTGTCCGCGGTGTCCGCGGTGCCCGAGGTGCGTGACCTGCTCGTCGCCATGCAGCGCGACATCACGGCGGCCGCGGGACGGATCGTGGTGGAGGGCCGCGATATCGGCACCGTCGTGCTGCCCGCCGCGGACGCCAAGATCTACCTGACCGCGTCCGCCGAGGCGCGAGCGAACCGGCGCAATCAGCAGAACATCGCCGAGGGCAGGGGCGACGACTACGCGGCCGTGCTCGCCGATGTGCAGCGCCGCGACACCCTCGACTCGACCCGCAAGGTGTCCCCGCTGCGCCCGGCCGAGGACGCGGTGGGCGTCGACACCAGCGAAATGTCCATGGACGAGGTCATCGACGAGCTGTATCGCGTTGTCGCGCAGCAGGTCTCGGCGTACCAGACCGGAGGTGACCGATGAACGAGGACGTGCTCGCCGGCGACGGCGTGTGGAGCGACGAGGCCGACTGGGAGCTGGCCGAACTCGAGGGCGAATTCGAGGACCGAGCGCACGTCGCGATGCCGACGCTCGCGGTGGTCGGCCGCCCGAACGTGGGCAAATCGACGCTGGTGAACCGGATTCTCGGCCGCCGCGAGGCGGTCGTGGAAGACATTCCCGGCGTGACCCGCGACCGCGTGTCCTACGAGGCGAATTGGGCGGGCCGCCGTTTTCTCGTGCAGGACACCGGTGGCTGGGAGCCCGACGCGAAAGGGCTGCAGCAATCGGTGGCCCGACAGGCCGAACTGGCCATGCAGACCGCCGACGCGATCCTGCTCGTGGTCGACGCCGTCGTGGGCGCCACCGCGACCGACGAGGCCGCGGTGCGGAAACTGCGCCGCTCCGCCGTCCCGGTCATCCTGGTCGCCAACAAGGTCGACGACCAGCGGGTGGAAGCGGAAGCGGCGGCGCTGTGGTCGCTCGGGCTCGGCGAGCCGCGCATGGTCAGCGCCGCGCACGGCCGCGGCACCGGCGATCTGCTCGACGACGTGCTCGCGGTGCTCCCCGAGACGCCGCGCGAAGGGACCGCCGGTGTCGGCCCGCGTCGTGTGGCGCTGGTCGGCAAGCCGAACGTCGGCAAGTCGAGCCTGCTGAACAAGCTGGCAGGCGACGAGCGTTCGGTGGTGCACGATGTCGCGGGCACCACGGTCGACCCGGTCGACTCCCTCGTCGAGTTGGGCGGCAAGATCTGGAAATTCATCGATACCGCCGGGTTGCGCCGCAAGGTGAGCAATGCCAGCGGCACCGAGTTCTACGCCTCGCTGCGCACCAAGTCGGCACTGGAGGCGTCGGAGGTGGCGATCATGCTGATCGACGCCTCGCAGCCGATCACCGAGCAGGATCTGCGGGTGATCAGCATGGTCGCCGATTCCGGGCGGGCGCTGGTGCTGGCGTTCAACAAGTGGGACCTGGTCGACGAGGATCGCCGTCTGCAGCTGGACCGCGAGGTCGACCGCGATCTGGTCCGGGTGCCGTGGGCGCAGCGGGTGAACATCTCCGCGCACACCGGCCGCGCGGTGCAGAAGCTGGTGCCCGCCATGGAGACCGCACTCGAGTCCTGGGACAAGCGCATCTCGACGGGCAGGCTCAACACCTGGCTGAAGGAAGTGATCGCCGCGACCCCGCCGCCGATGCGCGGCGGCAGGCTGCCCCGCGTGCTGTTCGCCACCCAGGCGACCACCCGGCCGCCCACGTTCGTGCTGTTCAGCACCGGCTTCCTGGAGGCGGGCTACCGGCGCTTCCTGGAACGCAGGTTGCGCGAGGAGTTCGGCTTCGACGGCTCGCCGGTGCGCATCTCGGTGCGGGTGCGGGAGAAGCGGGATCGCAAGAAGTAGAGAGCGGTTGGCTAACTATTAGCGATCAATTTCGGCAGTACGCGTTGGAAAAAGTTACCTAATGGGAGGCCTTATCTTCTCGGATCGATGACGATCCGCGCGTAGCGGTGCGATTGTGGCAAATGGCTGGCATCATCCGCTTATGGCCATTCCCAGCGTGCTGCCGGAACCACCGGCCGTCCTGACTCCGTTCGAGACGGGATGGCCGGTGCGGCTCGCCGATACCGATCGCGACCAGCGGCTGCGGCTCGACGGTGTCGCGCGCTACCTGCAGGACGTCGGCTACGACCATCTCGATGTCCTGGAGGACGGCGACATCCATCGGCTGTGGGTGATCCGCAGGACGGTGGTCGACGCGCTGAAGCCGCTCGCGTTCGGTGAGGCGGCCACCCTGCGGCGCTGGCCCTCGGCGACCTCCACCCGGTGGTGCACGATGCGGGTCCAGATCTGCGGCAGCGCGGGCGGGCTGGTGGAGACCGAGAGCTTCCTGATCCATTTCGGCACCGAATCGGGGGTCCCCGCCCGGATGAGCGACCGGTTCCTCGCACCGATGCTGGCCTGCACGACCGAGCATCGGCTGCGCTGGAAAGCCGAACTCGCCGATCCCATGCCCGCCGCAGGGGACCCCGGCGTCGAGATCAGGCGTTTTCCGCTGCGAGCGACCGACATCGACCTGCTCGACCACATGAACAACGCGGTCTACCTCACCGCGCTCGAGGAAGTGCTCGCCGATCACACCGAACTCAAGTCCGGCCCGCACCGCGTGGTGGTCGAGTACGGCAAGCCGGTGCGGTCGGGCGAGGACGTCGAGCTCGTGGCCCGGTGCACCGACTCCAGCCTGGATGTCTGGTTCGCGGTCGGCACCGACTGCCGGGCGATCGCCCGCGTCACCCCACGCTAGCGGGCCAGTTCCTCGACGGTGGCGTGGGCGCCCCTGGTGCGCAGGCTGTCCAGCGCGGCCAGATACGCGGTCACGAACCGGGGATGATCGATCAGGTCGCCGAACAGCGAGCGCTCGCCGAGGAAGGCGGTGGGCTGTCGGCGTTGGCGCCGCGCGAGGGGAGTCAGCCGGTCACGCAGCCGGTCCACGATCTCGATCTTCGCCCCGTCCTCGTCGACACCCTCGGCATAGCGCGCCCAGCTCGCGACGACCGCCGCCGCGCAGTCGATCTCGCCGCCGGTGGCGAGCTGCGCCCGGACCACCGGCAGCAGCCACTTCGGGATCCGGTCGGAGGATTCCGCGCACAGCCGGGCGATGGTGTCACCGATCGCGGGGTTGGCGAACCTGTCCAGCAGCGTGCGCTTGTAGGCGTCCAAGTCGACCCCGGGCACCGGTCGCAGCGTCGGTGTCGCCTCGGCGTCCATGTAGCGCAGCAAGAAGCGCCGGAAGACCGGATCCTGTGCGGCTTCGTGGACGAGCCGGTAGCCGCTCAGATATCCGAAGTAACACAGCGCTTGGTGGCTCGCGTTCAGCAACCGCAGTTTCATCAGTTCGTACGGGGTGACGTCGTCGACGAGCTGCACCCCGACTTCCTCGAAGGCCGGGCGGCCGAGTCCGAACGAATCCTCCAGCACCCACTGCGCGAACGGCTCGGTCACCACCGGCCAGCGGTCGAGGAGCCCGTACCGCCGCTCGACCTCGCCGGTCGCCCCGGCGGGAGTCACCGGGGTGATCCGGTCCACCATCGAATTCGGGAAGCGCACCTGCTCCGCCACCCAGGATCCGAGCCCGGGATCGCGCAGGCTGGCGAACGCGCCGAACATCCGGCGCGCGACGTCGCCGTTGCCCTCGATGTTGTCGCAGGACAGCACGGTGAACGGCGCGAGACCCGCTGATCGGCGCCGCGCCAGCGCTTCGGTGACGAGCCCGAAAACGGTGGCGGGTGGGGCGCTCCCGGCGAGATCGGCGCGGATGCCGGGGTCGTCGGCGTCGAATTCGCCGGTGTCGGCGGCGATGTGGTAGCCGCCCTCGGTGATGGTGAGCGAGACGATCCGGGTGGCCGGATCGGTGAGCTTCGCCACGACGGCCTCGGGATCATCGGGCGCGTACCGGTAGTCGACGAGGGAGCCGATCGCGCGCGTGGTCCAGGCGCCGTCCGGCGCGACCGTCGACAACGTGTACAAGCCGTCCTGTGCCCGCAGCACATCGCGCATCCGGCGATCGCCGGGCAGTACGCCGACACCGCAGATGCCCCAGTCCTGCCCGAGTCCGCGCTCGAGCAGGCGGTCGACGTACATCGCCTGGTGCGCTCGATGGAACCCGCCGACCCCGAAATGCGCTATGCCGGTCGAGATCCGGGATCGGTCATAGGTCGGTGTCGAGACGCGACCGGCGAACTCTGTCAAGGTCGCCGCCCGTAAAGGCGTCGCGGCCCGCTCCGCCATCACGCACCTCCCCGTGTTGTGTGGATCACACCATAGTGCAGCGGCGGTTGCGGTCCGGCCCCGGCGTGGCGGAGTCGGCGGCAGCGAGTCCGGCCCGTGGCGCCGTCCGTCGGCGTCGGCCACCCGCCCCCGTGTTGTTCCACTTCCCGCGCGCGGATCGTCGCCGACGCCGCGATGCGGTGCGGTCGCGCCCGGGTTACCCGCACGGGCCGCCGGAGACCCGTGCGGGGCGCCGGGGCGTCCACCCCGTTTCCCGTCCGCCGGACCTACCGGGAGGTTTATCGCGGCATGACTGGGTAGACCGTCGATGACCCGGATGAACGGCAGAAAGGTTCAGAACGATGCCCCAACCCATCACCAGTACCTTGGACCCGGAGCAGCAGCGCATCGCGGGCGGGACTCTGCAGGACACGGTGGTCGACCTGATCGACCTGTCGCTGATCGCCAAGCAGGCGCACTGGAACGTGGTCGGCTCGAACTTCCGGTCGGTGCACCTCGCGCTGGACGAATTGGTGACCGTGGCACGGGACTTCACGGACGCGGCCGCGGAACGCGCCACCGCCGTCGGGATCAGCCCGGACGGTCGCGCGGCAACCGTGGCCAAGGATTCCGGCGCGATCGGCATCGGGGATGGCTGGCAGCAGGACACCGACATCATCGATACGATCGTCGGCAACCTCGCTGCCGTGATCAAGCGGCTGCGGGAGCGCATCGCGGCCACCGAGAAGGCCGATCCGGTAACCCAGGATCTGTTCCTGGCGATCGCGGCGCGACTGGAGCAGTTGCACTGGATGTGGCAAGCGCAGCTCGCCACGGTCTGATGCGGGTGATCACATGCGCGTTCGGCGCGCCCGCCACCGAGACCACCACGGTCGCGGTGCGGATCCCCGCCGACGCGCGACACCTGGCCCTGATCCGTGCGATGACGGACACCGTCTGCCTGGTCGCCGACGTTCCGTTCGCCGCGGCCGCGGACATCCGCCTGGCGATCAACGAGGCGGCCACCATGCTGCTGGTGGGCGCCGCGCCCGGCTCGGTGCTCGGCTGCGCGTTCACCTACGGCGCGGACCGGATGAGTGTGCGCGTCGATTCCGTCACCGCGTTCGGTGACGAGGTGGCCGAAGGCGATCCGTTGAGCTGGGAACTCGTGCGCATGCTCACCAGTTCCCTATCGATTTCTCGTGACCCTTTTGATTCCGAGACCGGCGGGTATCCGACCGTTATCGAATTCAGTTGGGAACGAGGACCATTTGATGACACGTGAGTTCACGACCGACGGGAATGGCACGACGGGCCGTAAGCGCGCAGGGGACAGCTACGACAACATCGAGCCGTGGTTCGAGAAGATGGCCTCGATGGAGGAGGGCGATCCGCATCGCGCCGCGCTGCGCGAGGAGGTGACGCGACGGTGTCTTCCGCTCGCCGAACACATCGCCCGCAAGTTCTCCGGCCGCGGTGAGTCCTACGAGGACCTGTTGCAGATCGCCCGGGTCGGGCTGGTGCTCGCGGTGGACCGTTTCGACGTCTCCCGCGGCAGTTCCTTCCTCGGCTTCGCGGTCCCCACCATCATGGGCGAGGTGCGCAGGCACTTCCGGGACAACACGTGGTCCTTGCGAGTTCCACGCAGGCTCAAGGAGATTCAGCTGCGCATCGGTCCGGCCACCGAGACGTTGTCGCACCGCCTCGGGCGGATGCCGACGGCGCGGGAGATCGCCGAGGAATTGGACGTCGAACTCGGCGAGGTCACCCAGGCGCTCATCGCGAGCAACGCCTACCAGACCAACTCGCTGGATGCCGGTGGCCGCGAGGACGGCGACGGCGCGCCGCAGGCGCTCGCCGACACGCTCGGCGCCGAGGAGCCGTGCTACGACCTGCTGGAGCAGGCGATGGCGGTGCGTCCCCTGATCGCCGAGCTGCCGCCGCGCGATCGGCGGGTGCTGATCATGCGCTTCTACGAGTCCCGGACCCAGACTCAGATCGCGGAAGAACTGGGTGTCTCCCAGATGCAGGTATCGCGCATCCTCGCCCGAATCCTGGGCGAGCTGCGCAAGCGCGCGCTCGGTTCCGACGAACTCGCCTCGCGCGCGGCCTGACCTTCCTAGGTGCGGGGGCGGGCGGCCGAGCCGGTCATCGGGGTGGCCGACACCTCGCCCGTCCAGCCGCACGGCAAGGCGCAGCCGGCGATGACCTTCGTCTCCATATCGCCGTTGTCGTAGTGCAGCGTGGTGCTCTCCGCGTAAGCGGGATAGCCGCACGCTCGGCATTTGCCGAAGAAGTCGAGGATCTCCTCGGCGCGGGAGTGCGCGACGCGTCGTGCGGGGTTGTGGTCCATAATCTCTCCAGCCAGCGGGCGGTCCTGCCGAGCAGGCGTCTGCGACGTTAGGATCGGCCGTCGCCGCCGGGCGGGAGTTTCGGTGATCGTTGGGTTCATTCACAGGCGTCGCGCGCGGGATTTGGGCCGGTTCCCAGCCCCAGGTGAATGCTGGGCAATCGCAGGGTATTTCCTGCGTGTCGCTGGTAGTGGTGGCGAGGCCCGAGCTACTTGACCTTACCTGTGACTGACGTTACAAAGGAGCTACCCGCCGACCCGAAGTTCTTCGAACCGGCCGACGAGAAGTGCACAAGTTGGTTACCGACGTCATCGATGTAGTCGCCGAATTCGCCATCGCCCGCAAGACCATCTGGGACCTGCTGCTCGAACCGCAGACGTATCCGCGCATGTTCACCGGTATCGGCGCGTGTGAACAGATCCAGTCGGCCGACGGGAACGTGGTCTGGCAGATGCGCGTCGGCACCTACGAGTCCGGTATCCGCACCCACCAGATCCGAATCAGCGTGGGCCGCTGGTACGAGAGCTTCGAGATGCAGTACGCCGCGCTGGGCAGCTTCGCGTCGGTGCGACTACACGGGGACGAGGAGCGCACCAAGGTCACGGTCACCTATTTCGCGCCCAGTCGCGTGCACCCCCGCGTGGCGGAGCTGTCCAATGTGGCGATCGCGGAATGGACCAAGAGCGGACTGAAGCGGGTGGCCGACGTCGCCAAGGGCGCGCGGACCTCCCTGGTGGTCAACGGGGAGGATTCGCCGCTCCGGCGCAACGCGGGTGTCGCGCGGCAGATGGTGGCCAGCGGCGTCGTGCTGCCGGTTCGTCTCGATCGCAGCTTCAAACAGCTACGTTCACTGGCCAAGTGGGGTTTCAACCTGGCGGGCGGATACGCGGCGGGCGCGGCGTACGCCCCGGACCGGGTCGCGATCATCGACGACCACGGCACCCGCTCCTTCGCCGACATGCACGAGCGGACCAATGCGCTGGCAGGCGCGATGGCCGCACACGGTCTCGGCCCCGGTGACGCCATCGGACTGCTGGCGCGCAACCACGCGGCGATGGTCGAATGCATGGTCGCCGCGGGAAAACTCGGCGTGGACGTCGCCCTGCTGAACGCCGGGCTGGCGGGCCGCACCATCGAGGAGATCGTCCAGCGCGACCGGCTTTCGGCGCTGTTCG
This sequence comes from Nocardia exalbida NBRC 100660, assembly GCF_000308575.1. Classification (GTDB taxonomy): domain Bacteria; phylum Actinomycetota; class Actinomycetes; order Mycobacteriales; family Mycobacteriaceae; genus Nocardia; species Nocardia exalbida. Next base: position 27,376 of record NZ_BAFZ01000050.1, read on the forward strand.
TCGACGGTGACCTGGAGGAGTTGGTGCGCTATCTGCACGCCGACATCCCGCGCTACAACACCGACGAACGGCCCCCGGTGCCCGAGCGGACCACCGTGGATCAACTGGTGGCCGAGGGGCACACCACCTTCCGCACGCCCGCCCAGCCGGGGCGGCTCATCGTGCTCACCTCGGGGACCAGCGGGACGCCGAAGGGCGCGCGCAGGCCGCACCCGAAGGGCTTCGGGTCCATCGCGGCCTTGTTGTCGCGCATCCCGATGCAGATGAACGAGACCATGCTGATCCCGGCGCCGCTGTTCCACACCTGGGGGCTGGCCGGGCTACAGCTGAGCACCGCGCTGCGCGCGACCGTGGTGCTGACGGGACGGTTCGACGCGGAGGACTGCCTGCGCAGTATCGCCGAGCACCGGGTCGACACGGTGATCGTCGTGCCGACCATGGTGCAGCGCATCCTCGATCTGCCCGCGCACGTGCGCGCCCGCTACGACACCTCCAGCCTGCGGCACATGATCAGCTGCGGCGCGCCGCTGGCGGGCGCGACCGTCGAGCGATTCATGGAGGCATACGGCGACGTCCTCTACAACGTCTACGGTTCCACCGAGGTCTCGTGGGCGACCATCGCGACCCCCGATGACCTGCACACCTCGCCGACCACGGCCGGGCGCCCCCCGCTGGGCACCAAGGTCGCCGTGCTCGGGCCGGACCACCGCAGGTTGCCGATCGGCGCCACCGGGCACATCTTCGTCGGCAATCACATGCTGTTCGACGGTTACGTCAACTCGGCGCCGCCGGACGAGGCACACGGCATGCTCGACACCGGCGACCTCGGCTATCTGGACGCCTCGGGCCGGTTGTTCATCGCGGGCCGGGACGACGAGATGATCATCTCCGGCGGCGAGAACGTCTTCCCGCGCCCCGTCGAAGAGGCGCTCGCGCACTTGCCGCAGGTCAGCGACGTCGCGGTGGTCGGTGTGCCGGACCACGAATTCGGTCAGCGGCTGGTGGCCTTCGTGGTCAAACGCGAAGGGTCGGGGCTCGATTCGGACATGGTCCGCACCTACATCCGCAACCGCTTGAGCCGCTTCTCGGTCCCGCGTGACGTCACCTTCCTCTCGGCGCTGCCGCGCGGCGACACCGGCAAGATCCTCAAGCGCCTGCTGGCCGGTCCCGGTGCGGCGAAGCCGGAGCTGCCGCCGTCGATCAACGGGCTCGGGACGGCGAGTTCGTCCTGACCTCCGAGCGGCGATCCGGCCGCCGTCGGCTCGCCACCGGGGGTCCGGTCAGTAGACGGTGTCCTCCAGGTCGGTCAACGCGGATTCCAGGTGGTCGAGCAGCCCGGCCACGTCCGGCACGCTGCGGCGGCAGGCGACGATGCCGATGTCCAGGCTGTCGGCATTGCTGGTGAGGGTGATGTTCACCGCCTGCCCGTCCAGGGGGATCGACAGCGGATAGCTGGCGGCGACGCGCGCGCCGTTCCAGTACTGGGGTTCGCGCGGCCCCGGGATGTTGGAGATGACGATGTTGAACGGCGGGCTGGTCAGGGCGACCGTGGCGGGGAGTAGCAGTGACAAGGCGAGCGGACTGAGGGTAAGCGCCGAGAGCGAGACCGCCTGCACGGGGGAGAGCGTGCGATAGATCTCCTTGCTGCGGTGCATGGACGAGCTGATCGCCGCCAGCCGCGCCGCCGGGTCGGGCAGGTCGGTGGCGAGATTGCACAGCAGCGCCGCCACCGCGTTGCCCCCGCTGCCCCCGTCGTCGGATTCGGGGCGCAGCGAGACCGGAACCATGGCGATCAGCGGCTTGTCCGGCAGGGCGAGGTGTTCGAGCAGATAGGTGCGCAGCGCGCCCGCCGACATGGCCAGCACCACATCGTTGAGCGTGGCGCCGGTCATCTTCTTGACCTGGCGGATCCGGTCCAGCGGCCACGAGCGGGCGGCGCAGCGGCGGGCTCCGCCGATCGGGACGTTGAACATGGTGCGCGGTGCGGCGAAGGGCAGCGTCAGCTGTTGCTCGACCAGCGCGGTGCGGGCCAGGCGCAGCGCCGAAGAGGCCGAGCCCGCCGCGGCGAGCAGCCCACGCGCGCGGGTGCCGAGGGTGTGCCTGCGCGGTGCGTGCTCCCGGTGCCCGGTCGACGGCGGCAGATGCCAGGGCACCAGTGCGGCGCCGGACTCGGGATCGGTGCTGAGCGTGCGCTGTAACAGGCGTTGCGCGCCGACGCCGTCGATGAGGGCGTGGTGCATCTTCGCGTACAAGCCGACCCGGTCGCCTGCGAGCCCTTCGATCAGGTGCGCCTCCCACAGCGGCCGGTGCCGGTCGAGCAGGGTGCTGTGCAGACCGGCGGCCATCTCGGTCAGGGCGTCCAGGCCACCCGATTCCGGCAGCGCCCACCGTTGGACGTGGTAGTCCAGTTCGACGGCGCTGTCCACGGTCCAGGCCAGCTGGGGAGTGCCGAGGAGGCGAGCAGGGCGCTTGCGGAACATGGGGTGGAAGTCCTGGTCGGCCGCCAGCGTCGCGTGTGCGCGCCGGGCGAACTCGGGTCCGGTGCCGTCCGGGGGATCGAAGATCGACAGCGAACCGACGTGCATCGGGTGCTCGCGTGATTCCGCGATGAGGAACAGGGCGTCCACCGGCGATATGAATTCCATGGGCAGTTCCCTCCTGGCGACGCCGCGACTCCGCCACGGTCTGGATCAGGACGTGGGGAAGGTCGGCGACGGGCGTGCCGGACTGCTCATGGCGCGGGCTATTTACGCCGGTCGAACGACGATCCACCAAGCGGTGATTCGATGCCGGATCCGGACCGGCTGGGCGGTTCGCCGCGGATTGTGCGTCTGGGGCTCAGGACAGGCGGCTGACCGGCCAATCCTGGGGCAGCTCGAGGCGTTCGCTGATCATGCTGATCGCGGAGTGCAGCGCCTGGATCTCGTCGACGCCGCTGGCCAGCGAGGCACCCTGCTCGCTGATGTGGAACCGGCACAGATGCTCGCGCCGGTCGGCCGCGAGGTACGGCCTGCCGATGATGATCGACAGCGAGCTGTCGGCATCGCGCAGCGTACGGGCCGCGATCAGAGCTTGCGACTCGTGCTCGGCCGTCGTGGCGGCACACGAGGGGCGGGTGGGAGCGGCGGGGAAGCCGGGGTCGCACGGTTCGGTCACCGCGAAGTGCGCACCGTGGCTGTTGGCTTGCCGCAGCTCCTGAGCGATCTCCTGGAAAGCGCGGTACAGCGCGGCGATGGAGTCGGGGCCGTGCGCCCATCGCTCGCCGATGCCCTGGATGCGGAATCCGCACACCACGCCGGTGGCGCCCGGTGCCATCTGCGGTTTCCCCACCTCGATCGACACTTCTCGCGTGGCATCGGCGACGGTTCGGGTGGCGATCACCTCCCTGATACGTCGCCATCTCGTGCTCGCGATCGCACCGCCGTGTTCGGACTCGCGCACTGCGGACGTGGTCGTGTCACCAGTGACCCGCGCCGGTATCGCTCTCATGAATTCTGGAGTACCCACGTAGGCCCCCGGTTTATCCTGCGGTTCGAGGTGACCTGGGCCGCAGAGCGGAGACACGCCGGATCGGCAAAAGGGCTACCGGACGGTTAACGCGCCTCGGGTTTGGCAGGCTGTCGCCGAGGTGTGATGGTGGGGCCGCGACGATGAGGAGGGGCGGACGAAGTGGTAACGATTGCGCAGTTACGAGCGGTTCTGTCGATTCTGCGCGTCGACCCGGACGAGGTCGGCGGGTGGTTGGGTGGCACGGGTCTGCGCGGTCCGGACGCCGAACGGGTCCTACTGATCGGTTTGCTACACCGGATCGCGAGCAGTGAACTGCGTCAGGTCGTCACCACGACGATGGACGAGGAGGAGGCCGCCAAGGCCGCCGCGGTGAGCACCTTCCCGGTGAACGGCGAGAACCCCACGGAGCAGGTGCGTTTCGACGCGCACTGGCTGCACGACCGGATCGGCGCGCTGGCGGCGGGCACCACCGTGGAGCCGGTGCCGGTCCTGTTGGACGCCGCCGCGCGGTCGACGGACGCGGCCGAGACACTGCTGCTGCTCAGCCGCAACCCGCGCGGCCACGACGCGGATACCAGATGGGAGCGAGCGCTCGACGATCTGGGGCGGGCCTATCACCTGATCAACGATGAGCGCGTGGGACGCTCGAACACGACGACCGCGCCGCTGTAGCGGCGCGGTCGTCGGAGGTCTCGTTCCGGCGGCGTGGTCGCCGCCGCGACGAGGTCACTTGGGTGGTGCGGGTGTGACCTGGACGGGCTTGTCCGCGAAGCGGGTGGTGCCCTCGGCTGCCTGCAGCGTGGTGAGCAGGTCGACACCCGCCACGACCAGGGTCGGTCCGCCGACCGCGATGGTTCCGAGGATGCCGCCGAGGCTCGCGCCGGTCAGCAGACCGGCCACGCATCCGACGGGGAGGGTGACCAGGCAGCCGATCGTGGCGCCGATGGCGGTGCCGATGAAACCGCCGATGGCGGTGGCGAGTCCGAACTGGCTGGCGAATTCGTCACGGGCACGCTGGTTCTCGGTCATGGACGCGACCGGTTTGGCGACCAGCGTTTCGGTGGGGGCTATGCCTTCCGGCCTGGTCGGCTTCAGCTCGAGCACCGTGCTGTCCTTCTTCACTTCGGGATGCACGGGAATGGCGGTGCCCGCGATCCGGAAGTCCAGCGGCAACGTCATGGCGACGTGGCCGTCCTCGTCGCGGATGTCGACCACGTCGATCACTCGAGCGATGTCAGCCGGGGCCCCGGTGTGGTCGACGAGCACCCCGTCGCGCTCGGTTAGTCGAGCGTTCTCCTCGCCGGCGGGCTGATCGCGCAGCGCTTTGGACAATTCGAAGGTTCCGCCCCGGAGCGCGGCGACCACCGTCTGTTCGACGATCCTGGCCGAGTAGGTGATGTCGGGAGCCGGCTCGGCGTGAGCGACGCCGGAGCCGATGGTCAGCGAGCCGATGGCGAGTATCGCTGCCGCAGTGATGCCGCGGAGTTGCATGATTCGTCCATTCCTTCATCGGGTTCACACCTGCGTCCAGCACGGCCGGACCCGCGCACTCCGGCGGCGCAAGAGCAGTCGTCCAGGTCGCTGAGCAGCCTAGCAGCGCTTGCAGCTACCGATGAGCGTTCCGGCTCGGCCGGTCGGAGATATCGAAAAATTCTCCGACCGGCCGGGTTTCGCCCCGGACGATCAGCGCGCTGCGGCGAGTTCGCTCGCCCGCTCCTCGCCCAGGATCGTCGCACTGGTGCCGGGGGGCCAATCGAGTGCCGCGTCGAGCCGGTCGAGCACCTCGGCGCTGGGCCGCGGATTGCGGGACCGCTCGATCTCGCTGATCACCTTGGCCGGCGGGCCGCCGTTGCCCGCCACGTCCGCCTGGGTCCACTTCATCTCCCGCCGTCGCGCGCGCACGCGCGCGGCGAGCCCGTCGAGATCGAGCGCGAAAACCGCCTCGGCCTCGTCCGCGACGACCTCGGGTGCCGCCGTCGCTTCGTGCTCTTCGGCCTGGCGCTTCTCCCGCAGCATTCCGCTGGTGATCAACCTGGACCGTTTCCGCCTACCCATTTTCGCCACACGCTCTCCCATCCTCTGTCGAGTCGATCGATTGCGTCGCACTGCCGCGGCGGGCGAGCCCCGCCGCGCCGGGAACGCTGAACATCATGGGGGAGTGTGGGTGCGGACCCCACTCGACGCGCCGGGCGCGCGGTCAGTGCGCCTGGTCCTCCGGCTGGAGAATCAGCACCGGTATCTCGCGTTCCGTCCAGGATTGGTAGGCGTCGAAGTCCGCGTAGAGGGCGACGAGCAAGGGCCACAAGCGCTTCCTCTCCTGTGGGGTCGCCACGCGGGCGCGGACGTGGTGGTGCTCGGCGCCTATCTGCACCCGGGTGGTGGGATGCGCCAGGAGGTTGAAGTACCACTGCGGATGGTTCGGCAACCCGCCTTGCGAGGCGACGACGACCAGGTCGGCGCCGTCCACCAGATACAGCAGCGGGACGGTGAACACCTTGCCCGATTTGCGGCCGCGATGCTCCAGCAGCAAGGTCGGCACCGGCTTCCGGAAGCCCGCGCCGATCCGCCATCGCCCGCCGATGCGTCCTCCGGTCCGGCGGAAGACCCAGACCTGTGCCTTCGACATGTACTTGATGAGCGCCCCGACGAGCGGCGAATCGAGATTGCGCGGGCGGCTCGGCGTCATCGGACGCCCCCCTCGGCCGGGCGGGAACGGAGTGTGGCGCTCGAATCGGCTGCGGTGAAAAGTGATTGATCCATACCTTTGTCCGTAGTATCGTCCAGACAGATGTCCGGTTACTATTCCATAGACCTGCGGCGCGCGTCGCGGGGGTATCGGAAACCGGTGACGAGCACGGTGGAGGAAACATGAATCGGGTCAGCGGCAAAGTCGTCCTGGTGACCGGCGCGGGGCGGGGGCAGGGCCGCAGTCACGCGCTCGCCCTGGCCGAAGAGGGCGCCGACGTCATCGCCTTCGACATCTGCGCCGACATCGCCGGCAACGACTACGCGCTGGCGACCGAGGCGGACCTCGCCGAGACCGAGGACCTGGTCGCGAAGACCGGCCGCCGGGTGGTGGCTCGGAAGGTCGACGTGCGGGATCGTCCCGCGCTGCACGAGGCGATCGGGGCCGCCGTCGCGGAACTCGGGCGCTTGGATGTGGTGGTGGCCAACGCCGGGATCTGCCCGCTCGGCCACCACGTACCGCTGCAGGGATTCGTCGACGTCTTCGACGTCAACTTCGTCGGCGTGGTGAACACCGTGCACGCCGCGCTGCCGCATCTGGGGGCGGGCGCCTCGATCATCGTGACCGGCTCGGTGGCGGGTTTGGTGCCGCAGACCGGATTCAACGGCCAGCAGGCGCTGCAAGGCCCGGGCGGCGACGGCTACGGTCTGTCGAAGAAGATGATCCGTTCCTACACGCAGACTTTGGCCTTGACGCTGGGGCCGAGCTCGATCCGGATCAACGCGGTGCACCCGACCAACGTCGACACCGACATGCTGCACAACCCCGGCATGTACCAGATCTTCCGTCCGGACCTGCAGCACCCGACGCGGGAGGACGCCGAGGTCACCTTTCCGTTCATGCAGGCCATGCCGATTCCCTTCGTCGAGGCCTCGGACATCTCCCACGCGGTCACGTTCCTGGCCTCCGACGAGTCGCGCTATGTGACCGGCTTGCAGATGTTCGTCGACGGCGGGGCGTCGCTGAAACTGGGGCTGGCGGGGCAGTGACGCGCGAAACGCGCTGCGTCACTTCAGGATGAGCATCGCGGACCGCTCGATGCGGTCCGCGATGTCCGAATATGATTCGTAGCCCATCCCGGCGTGCACCAGCGCGCCCGCGTAGAGTAATTCGAGCGATTTCAGAATATCCTCGTCGGGACTTCCGGACAGCGCATGCGCCAGGCGGGCGCGAATTTCCAAGCCTATGCGCGCGCGCAAATGTTCGACATCCGGATCGCGGCCGAGCAGCGCGCTGGTGACCGCGCCGGACAATTCCGGTTCGTCGGCGACGAGCAACGCGATGCTGCGGAGTTCGGCGATCACGCGCACGGTGTTGTCCGCGTCCTCGCTCACCGGCGAGGGCGTCGCGCGCAGCCTGCGCCAGAAGATCTCCGCGACCAGGTGTTCCTTGGAGGAGAAGTAGGTGTACGCGGTGGCGGTGCCGACCTTCGCGTTGGCGGCGACCATCCGGATGGTCATGCCGGCGAACCCCTCCCGGGAAAGCACTTCCAGCGCCGACCTGGTGAGCTTCTCGACGGTGTCGGCCTGTTTTCCGGACAAGCGCCGCCGCGTCGCCTCGACGGTTCTGGAATTGCTTTCGGACATGTGTCTAGATGGTAGTATCGTTATTCTGTTCGAGCAACGTGCACGCTGCGGAAATCGTTGTGTTTCCGGCCACGGCGAAATTGTTCGACGGACCGCGACGGGTTACCCCACGCCGAGCGGCCGGCCGATGTCCGCGAGTTTGCCGGACAACCGCTCGAGGTAGCCGAGGATCGCGGGCTCGTCCTTGTCCGGCAGGCCGTACACCACATCGGTGACGCCCCCGTGCTCCCACTCGGCCAGGCGCGCGGCGTCGGGTTTGTAGTCGAGAGCGACCACGCGCGGACGTCCGGTCCGCCCCGCCTGCTGCCAGATGTCGTGCAGCAGGGCGAGTCGATCCGAGATCTCCGTTTCCCCCGGTGTGGTGATCCAGCCGTCGGCGGACTCGGCTATCCACCGGAAGGTGCGTTCGGTGCCCGCCGCGCCGATCAGCACCGGCACCGAGCGCCGCACCGGTTTCGGCCAGGCCCAGCTCGGCCCGAAGCTCACGTACTCGCCGTCGTGGCTCGCCTCGTCCTGGCTCCACAGTGCCCGCATCGCCGACAGATACTCGCGCAGCACCGTGCGCCGCTTGTTCGCGGGCACGCCGTGATCGGCGAGTTCGTCGGTGTTCCAGCCGAATCCGGCGCCGAGCAGGACCCGGCCGCCGCTGAGGTGGTCGAGTGAGGCGATCGTCTTGGCCAGGGTGATCGGGTCGTGCTCGACCGGGAGTGCGACGGCGGTGGCCAGCTCGATGCGTTCGGTGACGGCGGCCGCCATGGACAGCGCCACCCAGGGGTCGAGTGTGCGCAGGTATCGGTCGTCGGGTAGCGACGCGTCGCCGGTCTGCGGATGCGCCGCGCTGCGCGCCACCGGGATGTGGGTGTGCTCGGGGACGTAGAAGGAGGCGAATCCCGCCTGCTCCGCTGCGCGGGCGGCCGGGGCGGGGGCGATGCCACGGTCGCTGGTGAACAGGACGATGCCGAATCGCATGGGAACCCCTGTCTTGTCGGGTCGTTCGGTGTGGTGCTCGGTCTTTCGCCGGTAAGCGCCTCGGTGCTCCTGATGGCGCGCGTACCGGGTGGGGACACCGGTGCGGCTCGGCGGACCAGCGGTATGGACAGTTGTTCGGACTGTAGTCCGATCGTATACAGCCTGCAAGAACGCGTTCTCGTTTTCCGGTCCGGCGGTGCGTGCGCCGCAGCACTGGGTCGCGGTTTCGAAGAGATCGTTCGTTCGGGATTGTCCTGAAAATCTGTCGGTGGTACC
>NZ_BAFZ01000049.1 GCF_000308575.1 Nocardia exalbida NBRC 100660
ATCGATGCGCAGCGCACCTCCCGGCAGGTGGCGTTCCAGTTCTACACCGACGCCATCGATGGGCTGAACCGTCTGTCCCTCGGTCTCGACCAGGCCGCCGACCCGGCGGTCCGGCACGGGCTGCAAGCGCTGCACGCGCTGGGCGAGGCGAAGGAGCAGACGGCCCGCGAACGCGGCTTCCTGAACGGCGTTTTCGCCTCGGATGTCTTCGGGCCGGGCGAGTACGTGCAGTTCCTCGACATCCGGGCGGCCAAGCTGGCCGGTCTGGCCGCGTTCGCCCGCGACGCGACCCCGGCTCAACAGGCGCTTCTGGACGCCGTACTGGACGGTGCGGACGCAATCGCGGCCGCCGAGTCGGAGAACATCGCGATCGCCTCCAATGCCGGACCGATGGCACGACCGGTCGATCCGATCACCTGGTGGGCCCGGATGACCGCGGTCATCGACGAGCAGCGCACCGTACAACAGGCGGTCGGCGACGACGTCCGGCAGCGGGCGGAGGCGCTGCGCCGCAACGCCGCCCTGATCCTCGGCGCGTTCGCGCTGGCCGCGCTGGCGGCGATCGCGGGAGAAGTGGCGCTGGTCGTCGCCGCGGTGCGCGCGATCGTCCGGCCGCTGGCCACGCTGGCGGCGGACGCCGACGACGTGGCCGGCCGCCGACTGCCCGAGGTGATCTCCGCCTGGCGCGCCGGCGCCGACGCCCGGCCGCCGGACCCGCCCGCCCCGGTGCGAGCGCCGCCGGGCGCGGGCATCGAGATCGCCGCCGTGGCCCGAGCGCTGGATCGCGTGCAGTCCACCGCGTTCGACCTCGCGTCGGAGCAGGCGCTGGTGCGCCGCAACACCACCGAGTCGATGGTCAGCCTGGCCCGCCGTAGCCAGAACCTCGTGCGTCGCCAGCTCGGTCTGATCAGCGAATTCGAGCGCGAAGAGCTCGATCCCAAGGCGCTGTCGAATCTGTTCGAACTCGACCATCTTGCCACCAGGATGCGCCGCAACGCCGAGAGCTTGCTCGTGCTGGTCGGCGAGGCCGGTCCGCGCAGCTGGGCCGGACCGATCCCGCTCAGCGACGTGATCCGCGCCGGCTTGTCCGAGGTCGACGACTACCGCAGGGTGGTGCTGCGCCGGATGGACGATGTCCTGGTCGTGGGTGCCGTGGCGAGCGAACTGGCACACATGCTCGCCGAGCTGATCGAGAACGGGCTGGCGTTCTCCCCGCCGGATCTCGACGTGGAGATCTACGGGCGTGCCGGACCGAACGGATACCTGCTCGCGGTGGTCGACCACGGTGTCGGCATGCCTGCGGGCCACTTGGCCCAGGCCAACGCGCGACTGCGCGGCGAGCAGGATTTCATCGTCGCGCCGACCCGTAATCTCGGTCACTACGTGGTCGGCAGGCTCGCCGATCGGCTCGGCATCGCGGTCGAGTTGAGCGTGTCGCCGGTGAGCGGCATCGTCGCGCGCCTGACGCTGCCGCCGGGGATGCTCGAGACGGAGCAGGAACAGTGCGACCCGCGTGAGCTCGCGCCGCGCTCCACCAGGCAGGGCGATTCCAGTTCGCCGATGGCGCGCCCCACTCGGACTGCCGGAGTTCACACCGCACGATCCGAGCCCGCGACAAGCCTCGGCGCAGCCGAAACACTCCGCGCGGCAACGGGATCCGATGCGGACGAAGACGCCGTGCGGCGCACCGAGAACGGCCTGGTCAAACGCAACAAGAAAGCCCGCGCCGCCGCTACCGGCGTTCGTCCCGATCCGGTACCACGGCCGGAGCCCGCCCTCGCGGTCGAACGCTCACCCGAGCAGATCCGCGGCATGCTCTCGGCCTTCCGATCGGGCCATCAGCGTGGCGCGCCCGCGCGGCACGCCGCCGAACGTGACCACCGCCTGCCCGCGGCCGACTCGGCGCACGAACTCCAACCCGCAGCGACCATGACAGAGGAGATCCGGTGACCACCCCCATATCGAGCGCCGACCAGCACACGTTCGACTGGCTGCTGGCCAACTTCGTCCGCGGCACCGACGGTGTGCGCGAGGCGGTCGCGGTCTCCTCGGACGGCTTGCTCATCGCCATGTCCGACGGCTTGGACCGTGCTTCTGCCGACCGGCTCGCCGCCATGGTGTCCGGGCTGGTCGGGCTCGCCAGAAGCGCATCGCGCAGTTATTCCTTCGACGGGCTGAAGTTGATCATGATCGAGATGAAACGCGGATTCCTCCTGGTGTCCGCCATGGGCAGCGGCAGCTGTCTCGGCGTGATCGCCGACAGCGGCTGCGATGTCGGACTGGTCGGCTACGAGATGGCGGTGCTCGCCGACCGTGCGGGTGCGCTGCTGGACCCCGCGCTCATCGCCGAGCTGCGCGAGTCGCTGCGGCGATGAGACACGAACCGGCTCCGGGCGACGACCGATTCGTGCGTCCCTTCGTGGTCACCGCCGGACGCACCACACCGCTGTTGGACGGACTGCGCGTCGAGACGTTGGTGCGGGCCGAGCCCGCCGCGCTGTCCGCACCGCTGCGCTTCGAGCAGCGCACCCTCGTGCGCTTGTGTCAGCGGCCGCATTCCATCGCCGAGATCGGCACCGCGCTCGGCGTCCCGATCGGAGTCGCCAAGGTCGTCGTGAGCGACCTGGCCGCCACCGGACACGTGACCGTGCGCGCCGCCGATCAGCTCACCGCCGCCGCCATCGAGAGGATCAGGGACCTTGTCCGGGCACTCTGACACACGCACGCCTGCCATGCCGTCCTCGGTGAAAATCGTGGTCAGCGGCGGATTCGGCGTCGGGAAGACGACGTTCATCGGGGCCATCTCGGAAATCGAGCCCCTGGTGACCGAGGCGGCGATGACCGAGGTGGCGGTCGGCGTGGACGACGCGGGGCACGGGGCGGACAAGACACAGACCACCGTCGCACTCGACTTCGGGCGCATCACCCTGGACAGCGCACTGCTGCTGTACCTGTTCGGCACGCCGGGCCAGGACCGTTTCGTCTTCCTATGGGACGACCTGGTCGACGGCGCGCTGGGTGCGGTGATCGTGGTGGACACCAGCCGTGTCGACGACTGCTATCCGGTGCTGGACTACTTCGAGGCGCGCGGCACGCCCTTCGTCGTGGCGGTCAACCGCTTCGACGGCGGCACCCGTTTCGCTCTCGACGAGGTCCGTGAGGCACTCGAACTCGAGACCTGGATCCCGGTGCTGGAATGCGATGCCAGACGACGTGATTCGGTGAAGCAGGTGCTGGTGTCGCTGCTCGAACAGGTCCTGTCGCACCGTGCGGATCACCTCACCGCCCGAGACGCGGGCTGAGGTAGGGGTCGAGGGGCCCGGCTGCGACAGCACGCCGGCGCCCGCCGATGAATTCGCCGCGCGTGCGTCGTCTGTTCTGTTGCCCGACCCTGACGAAATACAAGGAGCAGCAGCATGAGCAACGGCGCGGATCTCGCCCTCACCCACATCGGCGTCCTGGTCGCCGACCAGGACAAGGCCCTGGAGTTCTACCGCGACGTGATCGGCCTCGAGGTACGGGCCGACATGCCGTTCGCCGGTGGGCGCTGGGTGACCGTCGGCCCGGCGAAGCAACCGGGCCTCGAGTTCATCCTGGAGACCCCGGAGATGGTGCCGGACGAGGCGGCCGGCGCGGCGGCGCGGGCACGGCTGGCCAACGGCGCGCAGGGCACGCTGATCTTCACCACCGACGACGTGGACGCCACCTTCGCCCAGCTGCGTGACGCCGGTGTCGAGGTGACGCAGGAGCCGATCTCCCAGCCGTACGGCGTGCGCGACTGCGGTTTCCGCGACCCGTGGGGCAATCATCTGCGCTTCTCCCAGCTGCCCGGCTGAGCTGATCGCGGCCGGTGTGGGCCGCGTCGCATACCCGCGCGGCCCGGAGGGCAATACTGTCTGATCATGGGCGAATCGATGAGCGAGATCGAACAGGACGCCATCCGGCCGCTGCGCGACGACATCCGTTTCCTCGGCGGCGTACTCGGCGACACCATTCGCGACCACGAGGGTCCGGAGGTCTTCGACCTCATCGAGCGGGTGCGCATCGAGGCGTTCCGGGTGCGACGCGAGGAGGTCGAGCGCAGCGCCGTCGCGGAGATGCTCGACGGTGTGGACATCGCGGTCGCCCTGCCGCTCATCCGCGCGTTCAGCTACTTCGTGCTGCTGGCCAATCTGGCCGAGGACATCCAACGCGACCGCCGCCGCGCCGCGCACGAGGCGGCGGGCGAACCGCCACAGGACTCGTCGCTGGCGGCCACCTACCGCAAACTGGACGCGGCGGCGCTCGACGGATCGCGGGTCGCGGAGCTGCTGGCCGACGCGCTGGTGTCGCCGGTGATCACCGCGCACCCGACCGAAACGCGCCGCCGCACCGTGTTCGACGCGCAGGCCCGGATCACCGAGTTGATGCGCCTGCGCTTGCGCTACGCCGAGAACGAGCGTGAGCGGGCCGACCTCGAACTGCGGATCCGCCGTCAGGTGCTGAGCCTGTGGCGTACCGCGCTGATCCGCCTGGCCCGCTTGCGCATCCAGGACGAGATCTCGGTGGGTCTGCGCTACTACGACCTCACCCTGTTCGACGTGATCCCGGCGATCAACGCCGAAGTGCGCGCCGCGCTTCGCTCGCGCTGGCCGGGCGTCGAGTTGCTGCCGCGCCCGATGCTGCGTCCCGGCTCGTGGATCGGCGGCGACCGGGACGGGAACCCGTACGTCACCGCCGATGTGGTGCGTCAGGCCGCTTTCCGCGCCGCGGGCGTCGCGTTCGAGCGCTACCTGCGCGAGCTGGTGGAACTGGAGAAGACGCTGTCGCTGTCGGCCCGGCTGGTCACCGTGACGCCCGAGGTCGCCGCGCTGGCCGAGACGGGATACCCCGATCCGGCGGCGCATGCCGACGAGCCGTATCGCCGGGCGCTGCACCACGTCCGGGCCCGGCTGACCGCCACCGCGCAGGCGGCGCTCGGCGAGGTTCCGCCGAACGGCCTGGATGCCGGTGCGCGGCCCTATCCGACTCCGCAGGCGGTGCTGGACGACCTGGACGCGATAGACGCCTCGCTGCGGGGCAGCGGTGACGGCTTGCTCGCCGACGATCGCCTCGCCGCGTTGCGTCACGCCATCGAGACCTTCGGCTTCCACCTACAGAGTCTGGACCTGCGGCAGAACTCCGAAGTGCACGAGCAGGTCGTCGCCGAACTGCTGGCCTGGGCGGGGGTCCACCCCGACTACGCGAGCCTGCCGGAGGAGCGCCGGGTGGAACTGCTGGCCGCCGAGCTGCGCACCCGCCGCCCGCTGCTCGGCCCGCACGCGCGGCTGAGCGAGTCGGCCGCCAAAGAACTCGGCATCGTGCGCGCCGCGCGGGATGTGGTGGACACGCTCGGCGCGGCCGCGGTGCCGAACTACATCATCAGCATGTGCACTTCGGTCAGCGATCTGCTCGAGGCGGCCCTGCTGCTCAAGGAAGGCGGGCTGCTCGACCCGGGGGAGCCGGACGGGCCGCCCAGCTGCCCGGTGGGCATCGTCCCGCTGTTCGAGACCATCGAGGACCTGGGCGCGGGGGCGGCGACACTGTCCGCGGCGCTGGAGGTGGGGGTCTATCGCGATCTGGTCGCCGCGCAAGGCATGCGCCAAGAGGTGATGCTCGGCTATTCCGACTCCAACAAGGACGGCGGATACCTCGCGGCGAACTGGGCGCTGTACCGGGCCGAGCTGGATCTGATCGAGGTCGCCCGCAAGACCGGGATCCGGCTGCGGCTGTTCCACGGCCGCGGCGGCACGGTAGGCCGCGGCGGCGGCCGCAGCTACGACGCGATCCTCGCCCAGCCTGCCGGGGCGGTGCGCGGCTCGCTGCGGCTCACCGAGCAGGGCGAGGTGATCGCCGCGAAATACGCCGAACCCGGTAGCGCGCACCGCAATCTGGAGTCGCTGATCGCGGGCACCCTGGAATCGACCCTGCTGGACGTGGAGGGCCTCGGCGCCGACGCCGAGCCGTCCTACGGGATCATGGACGATCTCGCGGCCCGCGCCCGCGCCGCCTACGCGCGGCTGGTGCACGAAACCCCCGGATTCGTCGAATATTTCCGGCAGTCCACGCCGGTCGCCGAGGTGGGGGACCTGAACATCGGCAGCAGGCCCGCTTCGCGCAAGCCGACGAATTCGGTCGCGGACCTGCGGGCCATCCCGTGGGTGATGTCCTGGAGTCAGGCGCGGGTGATGCTGCCGGGCTGGTACGGCACCGGCGCCGCCCTGGAGGAGTGGATCGGCGGCGACCCGCAACGCCTGGCCACCTTGGCGGACCTGTACCGGCGCTGGCCGTTCTTCCGCACGGTGCTGTCCAACCTGGCCCAGGTGATGGCCAAGAGCGATCTCGACATCGCCGCGCGCTACGCCGAACTCGTGGACGACGTGGCGTTGCGCGAGCAGATCTTCGGCATGATCCGCGACGAGCACGCCCGCACCGTCCGCATGCACGCCGCGATCACCGGCAACGATCACCTGCTGGCCGACAACCCGTCGCTGGCGGAGTCCATCCACAACCGCTTCCCCTACCTGGAACCGCTCAACCAGATGCAGGTGCAGCTGCTGCGCCGCCTGCGCGCCGGGGACGATTCCGAACTGGTGAAACGCGGGATCCTGCTGACCATGAACGGTCTGGCCACCGCGCTGCGCAACTCGGGCTGAGCCGCCGAGGCCCCGGGCCGGGAAGGAATGTCGTGTCGATCGATGAAGCCGCCGTCGCGGCGCTCGCGGACCGCCGGATCGGTCCCGAGCACAAGGGCATGCCACCCGAATCCTGGGGGCTGACCGTCCGGGAATTCCGCACCGGCGCTGTGCCGCTCGACTCGCTGGAGACGCCGGTGCTCACCGTCGACCGCGCGGCCTTGCGGACGAACATCGCGGTCATGGCCGACTGGGTGCGCGCGGCCGGTGTGCGGTTGGCGCCGCACGGCAAGACCACGATGGCGCCACAGGTGTGGGCCGACCAGCTGGCGGCGGGCTCGTGGGGCATCACACTGGCCACCATCTGGCAGACCCAGGTGGCGCGATCGTTCGGCGTCGCCCGGGTGCTGCTGGCCAACGCGCTGGTCGATCCGGTCGGATTGCGCTGGGTCGCGGCGGAATCGGCGCGCGACCCGTCCTTCGAGTTCGTCTGCTGGGCCGACAGCGTCGAGACGGTCGCGCTGATGGACGCGCACCTGCGCACCGCACCGGAGTCGGCGCGGATCCGGGTGCTGGTGGAACTCGGCGGCCCGCACGGCCGAACCGGTGCGCGCACGGTGGAACAGGCACATGCCGTGGCGCGGGCGATCGGCGCGGCGTCCCGGCTGACGCTCGCCGGCGTCGGTGGTTACGAGGGCGCGCTCGCCCACGACCGCACCGCGAGCGGCGTGCGCGCGGTGCGCGACTACCTCGGCGAACTCGCCCGTCTGCACCGGGAACTCCTCGCGGCGGGGCGATACCGCGGTCCGGCCGTCGTCACCGCCGGTGGCAGCGCCTACCCGGAGCTGGCGCTCGAATACCTCGCCCCGCTGTCCGACGAGCAGGGCGGGCAGGGTGTCGCGACGACGGTCGTCCTGCGCTCGGGTGCGTACGTCATCCACGACGACGGCTTCTACGCGAGCATGTCGCCGCTGGCGGCCCCCGGATGCGCGCGGCCGTTGCGCTCGGCGATGCACGGCTGGGCCCGCACCCTCTCGCGCCCTGAGCCGAAGCTCGCCCTGCTGGACGCGGGCAAACGCGATCTGCCTTTCGACGAGGGGCTGCCGATTCCGCAACGCGTCGCGGGGCCCGCGGGCGGTGCGCTGGACGCGGGCGCGACGGTCTCCGCGCTCAACGACCAGCACGCCTTCCTCCGGCTTCCGGTCGGCGCCGCGGAGTTGCCCGTCGGGTCGGTCGTGCGGCTCGGGCTGTCGCACCCGTGCACCGCCTTCGACAAATGGCGCCTGATCCCGGTGATCGACGACGCCGACGCCCGGACGCCCCGGGTGGTCGATCTGCTGCACACGTTCTTCTAGGGCGAGGCGGTTTCCCGGTATACGAGAAGCTTCGGCCCCAGCGATGCCGGGCGCTCGCGCCGGACGGTGGCTGACCAGGATGGACGCCGAGGCGATCCGGGCTCGGTACGGTAGCCCGGTCGTGCTGCACCGCGCCGACCTGGTGCACATCCTGCGCTCCGCGATACCGGCGGCGGCGCTGCGCACCGGCGTCATGCCTTTGGTGCGGGCGGTCGCCGGCTCGGTGCAACTCGGATCGCTCGCCGCCGTCCTGGATCGGCGCGGCTAGCCGGTGGGCTCGCCGCGGTAGTCGCGCACGGCGCGCACGCAGCGGGCGGCCTGGGCGCGCAGCGCCTCGACGAGTTCCGGTGGGCCGTCGAGCAGGGTGAAGTCGAGATCGACCGAGGTGATCATCCACACCAGCTGCTCCGGCGACTCGCTGCCGACGTGCAGGCGGCAGCTGTGCTCGTCGACGGCTTCCAGGACGCCGGTGCCCGGCCACACGCGATCGGCGGCGTCATCGGCCGAGCGGTGCAGGAGCACCGTCGCCTGATGCGGCCACGCACGGGTCGACAACCGCATCGAAAGATACGCCGCGACATCGCCTTCCGGCGGCTCGCGCGGTGCGAAGCGGGGGCCGGTCGGAATCCGCGGGGTGATCCGGTCCGCCCGGAAAGTGCGCCAGTCGGTGCGTTCCACGTCCCAGGCGACCAGGTACCAGTGCCTGCTGAAGTGCACGAGGGTGTGCGGCTCGACGGTGCGCAGGCCCAGTGCTCCGTTGTGCGCGCGATAGTCGAACCGCAGCCGTTCGTGGCGCTGACACGCCTCGGCGATGGCCATGAGCGTGTCCGGATGGACCTCGGGCACCGGCGCCGCGACGCGCAGGGTGACGCCGCGCAGCGTGCGGACCCGGTGGCGCAACCGGGGCGGCAGTACCTGCTCCAGCTTGCTCAGTGCGCGCAGTGACGCCTCCTCGAGTCCGGTCACGCTGCCACCGGCGGCGCTGCGCAGCCCGACCGCCACCGCGACCGCTTCGTCGTCGTCCAACAGCAGCGGTGGCAATGCGGCGCCCGCGCCGAGCCGGTATCCCGCGGCGCCCCGCGTGGCATGCACCGGATAGCCGAGTTCGCGCAGCCGATCGATGTCACGGCGAACGGTTCGACCGGTGACGCCGAGTCGTGCGGCCAGTTCGGCGCCGGTCCAGTCGGGACGGGTCTGCAACAGAGTCAGCAGGGCGAGCAGGCGAGCCGACGTTTCCAGCATCACACCAGAATGCCGGAAAGATAGGAACGATCCCGTCCTAAGCGCTTCCTACCGTGGCCGACATGACAACCGAACCGGACATTCGCCCTTTCCGCATCGACATCCCCCAGGAGAAGATCGACCACCTGCGCCGACGTCTCGCCGAGACGGCCTGGCCGAGCGACCTGCCCGGCGTGGGATGGGACAAGGGCATGCGGGTGTCCTACCTGCGGCCGCTGGCCGAGTACTGGCGGACCGAATTCGACTGGCGCGCGGTCGAGGCGACGCTGAACGAGCTGCCGCAGTTCGTCACCGCCATCGACGGGCAGCGGGTGCACTTCCTGCACGTTCGCTCGCCGGAGCCGGATGCGCTGCCACTGGTGCTCGGTCACGGCTGGCCCGCGTCGTTCGTCGAGTTCCTGGACGTGCTCGGGCCGCTGAGCGATCCGCGTGCCCACGGTGGTGACCCCGCCGACGCGTTCCACCTGGTCGTTCCCTCGCTGCCGGGTTTCGCGTTCTCCGAGGTGTCCCCGGATCCGGGTGCGGGCTCGACCGAGCGGTTCGCGGAGGTGGTCGCGGCACTCATGGCGCGCCTGGGCTACGACCGCTACGGCGTGCAGGGCGGCGACGCCGGATACTTCATCGCCGCACAGCTGGGCCATATCGCTCGGGAACACGTCGTGGGCCTACACGTGAACGGCCCGATCACGATTCCCTCCTGGGACAGTGGCGACGGCGAATCGTGGGGGACGGCGGCGTCCGCTTCGGCCGAGTGGTCCCCGGACGCATCGGAGGCCGAGTACAGCCCGGAGGACCAGGCGAGGCTGGCGACGCTGACCGGCCCGGAGAGCTACGCCCGCTACGACTACGCGACCGTGCAGGGCAACCGCCCGCACACGCTGGCGATCGGCCTGCAGGATTCGCCCGCCGGGCTGCTGTCCTGGATCGCCGACCTGTTCCGGCAGTACACGAACCCGGCGATCGAACTGCCGGACGACGCGGTGGGCCGGGACGCGCTGCTGACCAACGTCAGCCTGTACTGGTTCACCGGAACCTTCGCCTCCTCGCTGCGGCTCTACAGCGAATCCGCGGCCTGGGGCGCGCCGGTGGTGAAGTCCGATGTGCCGACCGCGGCGGCGATCTTTCCCGGCGACATGTCCGTTCGCAAGCTCGCCGAACAGGCGCACAACATCGTCCGGTGGACGGAGTTCGATCGTGGCGGGCATTTCGCGGCGATGGAGGCGCCGGATCTGTTGATCGCGGACGTGCGCGAGTTCTTCCGCACGCTGCGCTGCGACGCGGCCCTGCCGTCATCGGCGTCATCGGACAGGACGCGGTAGGACCGCGCGCCTACCCGCCGGGTTGCCGGGCAGCCGAGCCCGGGTGGCCGGAGTTCGTGGAGTAGCGCGCGTGCATGGCGGCGGCTGTCGCCGCGAGCCGTGCGCGCAGCTGCGGCGGGTCCAGCACTTCGACGAACTCGCCGAGCGGCAGCAGGCCGTGCGCGAGCACCTCGTAGGACTCCGACGGCACGACCACCTCCACCCACCCCTCGGCATCGGGCGGCCCGGCGGAGGCCAGTGCTTCGGTGACCGCCGCCGGATCGTTCATCAGCCGCAGCAACCGCAGGTGGGTGGCGGCGATCCGGCAGCGCGCCCGGACGCGCAGCATCGAACGCGCGAAATCGTCGGCGGCGTCGGTCCAGTGCGCCCGCAGATCGAAACCGGCCGGGCGGGCGAAGGATTCGCCGGTCGTCTCGGCGGAGAGGATCCGGCCCACCCGATACGAGCGGGGCGTGTGCCCGCTGCGGGCGACGAGGTACCAGGTGCCGGCCTTGAGCACCAGGCCGAGTGGGTCGAGCAGGCGTTCGACCTCCTGGTCCTTGCGGGCGTAGCGCACGCGCAGCCTGCGATCGTGCCAGAGCGCGTCGGCGATCGTCGCGAGCGTCGGCGTCTCGTCCGGCCGGTGGAACCAGCCCGGCGCGTCGACATGCACTCGCTCGGCGATGCGCGTCGCCCGCCCGCGCAATTCCGGCGGCAGCGCGGCGAGCATTTTCAACTGCGCGGTGGCCAGCACGGTGCCGAGGCCGAGATCGGCGGCGGCGCCGGGCAAACCGGTCAGCAGCACCGCGTCGGCCTCGTCGGTGGTCAGGCCCGTGAGCCGGGTGCGATAGCCGTCCACCAGCCGGACGCCGCCTGCCCGGCCCGGTTCGCTGTAGACCGGGACACCGGCCGCCGAAAGAGCCTCGACATCGCGATAGACGGTGCGCACCGACACTTCCAGTTCCCTGGCCAGTTCGGGCGCGGTGAGCCGGCCTCGGGTCTGCAACAGCAGAAGCAGTTGCACCAGCCGACTCGCCCGCATGCAGGCGACACTAGCCGCAAACCTTGACACGAGACGGCAGGGTTTCGCCGTACCGTCCTCGTCATGACCACTTGGAGCCGATTCACCGAAGAAGCACCGCACGTCGCCGAGGTCTTCGCGCGCAGGCACCGCGCGGCGGGCAATCTCTGCATGCTCGGCACCATCCGGGCCGACGGATCACCGCGGATCAGCCCGGTCGAACCACGCGTCTTCGAGGAGTTCCTGGTGATCGCGGGAATGCCGGGCACGACCAAGTTCCGCGATCTGGCTCGCGATCCACGCTTCTGCCTGCACACCGCCACCGTGGACACGAACGTGTCCGACGGTGACGCCAAACTCTTCGGCGCCGTCGTCGACCTGCCCGACCGGGACGTACACGCGCGCTTCGCCCAGCACCTGTTCGACGAGACCGGTTTCGACATCCGCGGCCGGGAGTTCGACCACTTCTACGTCGCCGATCTCACCGGGGCGTCGACGGTGGAGGTCGACGGCGACCACCTCGACATCACCATATGGAAGCCCGGCGAAGGGGAGCGCGTGGTGCGCAAGCACTGAGCCGGCGGCTCGGCGCGACGACCTCACTCCCGCGCCGTCAGTTGAGCGGCGATCGGGCTCGGAACCGGGACGCCGCGGCGGTGCGGGTCGGTGCGGAATCGGCGGACGAGGGATCGCCCGGGGTGGCCGCGTCCCACGCGAACGGGTCCGTGGCGGAGCTGGCTCGGGCGGCGATCGTGCGGGCCTTCGACGCCGAGGTGATCGGCCCGATCCTGCTCGGCAAGCACTTCGGCGCCCGGATCAGGCCGGGCGGAGCGCTGCTGCTGTTCTCCGGAGTAGCCGCGTGGCGGCCCGCGCGGGGACGGACGGTGATGGCTACGACCAATGGCGCGGTGAGTTTCCTCGCCGAGGCGCTACCGGTTCGGTTCACCTTCGCCGAGCTCGGAGCGCCGACGCGTCAGGAAATTTCGTTCGGCCGCGTTGTCGGTGCGGTCGAGGGCGGCGTCGTAGGCGGCGACGGCGTCGGCGATGCGCCCGATACGGGCCAGCAGGCTCGCGCGGACGGCGTGGAACAGGTGGTATCGCTCGAGAGCGAGGGCGTCCACCAATTCCAATGCCGTCGCGGGACCGTCCACTTCGGCGACTGCCACCGCGCGGTTGAGGGCGACGACCGGGCTCGGTGTGAGCGGGGTGAGCTGGTCGTAGAGGCGCAGGATCTGGGTCCAGTCGGTGGCCGCCGCGACGGGGGCGTCGGCGTGCACCGCGTTGATCGCCGCCTGCAACTGATACGGCCCCGGCCGGTTGCGGCGCAGGCACTCCCGGACGAGCGCGTGCCCCTCGGCGACGAGGTCGCGGTCCCACCGGCTGCGATCCTGTTCCGCGAGGGGGATCAGGGAGCCGTCGAGGCCGGTGCGCGCGGACCGGCGGGACTCGCTGAGCAGCATCAGTGCGAGCAGGCCGGTCACCTCGGGCTCGTCCGGCATCAGCTCTGCCAGCAAGCGGCCCAGGCGAATCGCCTCGGCGCAGAGATCGGCCTTGACCAGCTGTGCACCGGAGGAGGCCGTGTGTCCCTCGGTGAAGATCAGGTACACGACGGCGAGTACCGCGCGCAGCCGGGCGGGCAGGTCCGCGTCGGCGGGCACCCGGTACGGGATGCGGGCGTCGCGGATCTTGCCTTTGGCGCGAACGAGGCGCTGCGCCATGGTCGTTTCTGAGACCAGGAACGCGCGGGCGATCTCGGCGGTGCTCAACCCCCCGAGCAGCCGCAGAGTCAGCGCCACCTGCGCCTCCGGCCCCAGAGCGGGGTGACAGCAGGTGAAGATCAACCGCAGCCGGTCGTCGCGCACGGCGCTGACCGCCCACTCCGGCTCGTCCTCGGCGTGCAGGAGGGCGGCCTGCGCGTGCCGGTCCGCGCGGGAGGCCTCGCGGCGCAGGCGGTCGATGGCCCGGTTACGCGCGGTGGTGATGATCCAGCCGGGCGGGCTCGGCGGGAGACCGTCGGCGGGCCAACGCTGGACGGCGGCGGTGAAGGCGTCCTGCACCGCGTCCTCGGCGACGCCGATGTCGCCGAAGACGCGGATCAGGCTCGCGACCGCACGGCCGTAATGCTGCGCGAAGACCGTTTCGATCACCGAGCCGGTCACGGGTTCGCCCATCGGTCAGTCCTGGATCGGACGGACCTCGACGGGCAGGCCGACGACGGCGGTGAGCTTGCGGCCCCATTCCAGCGCTTCGTCGAGATCGGCGGCGCGGATGACGGTGAACCCGCCGATGTGTTCCTTGCCTTCGACGTACGGGCCGTCGGTGATCAGCACGTCCTCGCCGCGGGCATGCAATACGGTCGCGGTGCCGGGCGCGTGCAGACCGGCGGCGAACACCCAGGTTCCCGCCGCCCGCATCTCGTCGTTCAGCGCGCCGAGTTCACGCATGATCTCGTCCAGGTTGTCCGGCACGCCTGCGTCGGGCTGGTAGATGCTGAGCAAGTAGTGCTTCATCGCGTCATCCTCCTCATCCGCGCCGGTAGGTGATGATGACGACACCGGTTCCGGTCGTCACCGTGTCGGTCATCCGTAAGCCGCCCAGCTCCACGCCGTCGAACAATCGGCGGCCGGAACCGAGTACCAAGGGGTGGATCAGCAGGAGGTACTCGTCCACCAGATCGTGGCGCATCAGCGAGCGCACCAGGACACCACTGCCCAGCACCACCAGATTCCGGTCCGGTTCCCGCCACCGCAACTCGGGGACCGCCCTCACCGCGTCGCCGCAGAGCCATGTCGAGTTCTGCCAGGCCAGCGGCCCGCTTCCGGTGCGGGAAGCGACGAACTTCTCGGTCTTGTCCAGCGCATCGGCCATCGGGTTGCCGACCTGTCGCGGCCAGTATCCCGCGAAGTCCTCGTAGGTGCGCCTGCCGAGCAGCAGCGCGCCGCGGTTCGCGGCCATGTGCCTGCCCATGACCTCGGCCTGCACCGGGTCGTCGTGCCGGTGCGCCCAGCCGCCGTGCGCGAATCCGTCTCGGGTGTCCTCGTCCGTCCGCCCGGGCGCCTGCATGACGCCGTCCAGCGTCAGGTGCTCCACCGCGATGATCTTGCTCATCTCCGCTCCTTCCGGGACCGGCGCGGCGCCGGTCGCACCATCTACACGAACGGGCCCCCGGCGGATCGACAGCGTCACCGAAAATCGTCGCTCAGGACGAACAGCCGCGGGAAGCCTCGACGGGTGCGGGCAAGAGACGTTGGATCTCGGCATAGCTGATGATTCCCGGCGGAACGGAGGCGTCGTGCCGCACAGCGCGTGCGACGTCCAGCGCAGCCGACAGCGCCGCCCGGTACAGCAGCGACCCGGTACTGATCCGGCGCACGCCCAGCTCGGTCAGCGTCGCGAGGCCCGGGCCCTCGGCCGAATAGAGGACGTTCACAGGCACTTCGCTCGCCGCCACGACCCGCTCGATACGCGCCGGGTCGGTCAGGCCGGGCACGAAGACGCCGTCGGCTCCGGCCGCGGCGTACCGGCGTACCCGATCGTGGGTCGAGCCGTGATCCAGCCCCAGCCAGTAGGTGTCGACGCGAGCGTTGACGAACAGTTCCGGTGCGCGCTCCTTGACCGCCGCGATCAGCGCGGCCTGGTGCTCTGGCGCGGCGAGCGCCGATCCGAGGCGACCGTCTTCCAGGTTGACGCCCGCGATCCCGCAGGCCGCGAGCTGTCCGGCGAAATCCGCGACCGCGCCGGGCCGCTCGTCGAACCCGGCCTCGATGTCCACGGTGACCGGGATCGGCAGCGTCGCGAGGCGCCGGGCCGAGGCGAACGTCTCCGCCTTCGTGACGCCCGCGCCGTCGGTGCGCCCGGCCGCGGCGGCCACGCCCAAGCTGGTGGTGCCGATCGCCGCGAATCCCTCGTCGGCCAGCAGGGCGGCCGAGGCGAAGTCCCAGGCGTTCGGCAGCACGAGGGGACGGTCGCGGTGGTGCAGGCCGCGGAAGATCTCGAACATGGCCGGCGGGGTCGCCGCCGCGGAAGGCGAAGTCATGCCGCGACCGTAGCCACGGGACATTTCGGTGAGCGCCGAAACGACGGCCCGCCATGATGGTGTGGTGCCGACCAGAGGAACCGAACTGGCGGGCTTGGCCGCACTGCTCGCCGACCGCACCCGCGCCGACATCTGCCTGGCGCTCGTGGACGGGCGGGCCTGGACCGCGGGTGAGCTCGCGCGCCACACCGGCGTCGCGCCGTCCACCGCCACCGAGCATCTGGACCGCCTGCGCGACGGCGGGCTGGTCGTCGAGCACCGGCAGGGCAGGCACCGCTATCTGCGGCTGGCCGGCCCGCAGGTCGCGGAGTTGCTGGAGACCATGGTCGCCCATCTCGGTCCGTCCGCCGCACCGGTCACCGGGCTGCGCACCGCCACCGTCGCCGCCGGGCTGGCCCGGGGCCGCACCTGCTACGACCATCTCGCGGGGCGCCTGGGCGTGGCCGTGACCGACGCCATGACAGCGCGCGGTCTGCTCAGCGGTGACAGTGGTTTCGCCCTCACCGGGTCCGGCGCGGCGTGGCTCACCGGGCCGATGGGCATCGACCCTGCCGCGTTGCGCGCCACGCGCCGCCCGGTGGCGCGGCCCTGTCTCGATTGGACCGAACGCCGAGTCCATCTGGGCGGCTCGGCGGGCGCGCAGCTGTGCCGCCGCCTGAAAGAGCTGCGGTGGATCGAGAGCGTCGGCACCGGACGCGCCGTGCGCGTCACCGCGCTGGGCGAAGCCGGACTGGCGCAAGCGCTGGACATCGACCCGCTCGCACTGCGCTGACCTGCGGCGGCCCGGCTCGGCGGGATGCGGCCCGCCATGCCGTTTGCGCGTGGACCGGGTGGGTATCAGGTCCTCGTGACCAGCTCGCGGCGACCAGGCTGTGAATGAGCTTGCATAGTCATGCATAATAATCACATGGTTGATTCCTCGGTCGGACCCGTCGTTCGGGGCGCGGTAGCCGGTGCCAGCGGGTACGCGGGCGGCGAAGTGTTGCGTCTGCTGCTGGGGCATCCGGCCTACCGAACCGGGCGCCTCGTCATCGGGGCGCTGACCGCGGGCTCGAACGCGGGCACCGCGCTGGGAGAGTTGCAGCCGCATCTGCTGCCGCTGGCCGACCGGGTGCTCGCACCGACCACGACCGCCGAACTGGCCGGACACGATGTGGTCTTCCTCGGCCTGCCGCACGGTCAGTCGGCGGCCATCGCCGCCGAGCTCCCCGAGTCCACGGTGGTCATCGACTGCGGCGCCGACTTCCGCCTCACCGACCCGAAGGCCTGGGAGAAATACTACGGCAGCCCGCACGCGGGCAGCTGGCCCTACGGTCTGCCCGAACTGCCCGGCGGCCGGGAGAAACTGCGCGGCGCGACGCGGATCGCGGTCCCCGGCTGCTATCCGACCGTCGCCAGCCTCGCGCTGGCTCCCGCCGTCGCCGCGGGCATCGTGGAGCCCGCCGTGCACGTGGTCGCGGTGAGCGGCGCCTCCGGCGCGGGCCGCAAGCTGGACATCGGCCTGCTGGGGTCGGAGGTGATGGGGTCGGCGCGGGCCTATGGGATCGCGGGCGCGCACCGGCACACACCGGAGATCGCGCAGAACCTGACGGCGGCGGGCGGCACGGACGTCGCGGTGTCGTTCACGCCGGTCCTCGCGCCGATGCCGCGCGGCATCCTCGCCACCTGCACCGCGCCCACGCGCGTGGACGCCGCGCAGGCCCGCGCCGTCTACGAGAAGGCCTATGCCGACGAGCCTTTCGTGCACCTGCTGCCGGAGGGCACGCTGCCGCAGACCGGTTCGGTGCTCGGCTCCAACGCCGTCACCCTGCAGGTCGCGGTGGACGCCGACGCGGGCCAGCTGGTGGTGATCGGCGCGATCGACAACTTGACCAAGGGCACCGCGGGCGCCGCGGTCCAATCGATGAACCTGGCCCTCGGATTCGAGGAGACCGAAGGACTTTCCACCGTAGGAGTGGCACCGTGACGACAGTCGACATCGCCGACGGCAAGCTGGTCCGGACGCAGGGCGTGACCGCCCCGCTCGGCTTCCGCGCGGCGGGCATCGCCGCGGGCATCAAGGCCAGCGGCAAGCCCGATCTGGCGCTGGTGTTCAACGAAGGCCCGGAGTACCCGGCCGCGGGCGTGTTCACCCGCAACAAGGTGAAGGCCGCTCCGGTGCTGTGGTCTCAGCAAGTGCTGACCGGCAAGCGGCTGCGCGCGGTGATCCTGAACTCGGGCGGCGCCAATGCCTGCACCGGCCCGGGCGGATTCCAGGACACCCACAAGACCGCCGAGGAACTCGCCGCCGCGTTGAGCAATTGGGGCACCGAGACCGGCGCGGGTGAGATCGCCGTCTGCTCGACCGGACTGATCGGCGACCGGCTCCCGATGGACAAACTGCTCCCCGCCGTCACCGAGATCGTGCACGAGATGGGCGGCGGACTGTCCGGCGGCTCGGATGCCGCCTGGGCCATCATGACCACCGACACCGTGCCCAAGGAGGCGGCGTTCCACCACCGCGACAAGTGGAACGTCGGCGGCATGGCGAAGGGCGCGGGCATGCTCGCGCCCTCGCTGGCCACCATGCTGGTGGTGCTCACCACCGACGCCGCGGTGACCGCCGAGCAGCTCGACCGAGCGCTGCGCAACGCCACCGCGCGAACCTTCGACCGGCTCGACGTGGACGGTTCCTGCTCCACCAACGACACCGTGCTGCTGCTGGCCAGCGGCGCCAGCGAAGTCACGCCCGGCCAGGAGGAACTCGACGCCGCCGTGCTCGCGGTCTGCGACGACCTGGCCGCCCAGCTGATGGCCGACGCCGAGGGCGTCACCAAGCGGGTGCTGGTCACCGTGGCGGGCGCGGCCACCGAGGACGAGGCCGTGGCCGCGGCGCGCACCGTCGCCCGCGACAGCCTGGTCAAGACGGCGCTGTTCGGGTCGGACCCGAACTGGGGCCGGGTGCTCGCCGCGGTCGGCATGGCGCCGGTCACGCTCGACCCGAACCGGATCTCGGTGTCGTTCAACGGCAAGCCGGTGTGCATCGATGGCGTCGGCGCGCCCGGCGCCCGCGCGGTCGACCTGTCCGGCACCGACATCGAGGTGCTGATCGAGCTGAACGTCGGACCGGCGAGCGCGAGCATCCGCACCACCGACCTGTCGCACGGTTACGTCGAAGAGAACTCGGCCTACAGCTCATGACCAGTCAGGTGCTGCATTCGCTCTCCGCGCTGGACAAGGCGCACGTCCTGGCCGACGCCCTGCCGTGGTTGCAGAAGTTCCGGGACAAGATCGTCGTCGTGAAGTACGGCGGCAACGCCATGATCGACGATCACCTCAAGCGGGCCTTCGCCGCCGACATGGCGTTCCTGCGCACGGTCGGCGTGCACCCGGTGGTGGTGCACGGCGGCGGCCCGCAGATCAGCGCGATGCTGAAGAAGCTCGGCCTGCAAGGCGAATTCCGCGGCGGCTTCCGGGTGACCACCCCGGAGGTGATGGACGTGGTGCGGATGGTGCTGTTCGGTCAGGTCGGTCGCGAACTGGTCGGCCTGATCAACTCGCACGGCCCGTACGCGGTCGGCATCTCCGGTGAGGACGCCGGGCTGTTCACCGCGACCCGCCGCACCGTCGAGGTGGACGGCGAGCCCACCGACATCGGCCTGGTCGGCGACGTCACCGAGGTGAACCCGGACGCCGTGCTGGACCTGATCGGCGCGGGCCGCATCCCGGTGGTGTCGACCATCGCGCCGGACGCCGAGGGCGTGGTGCACAACATCAACGCCGACACCGCCGCCGCGGCGCTCGCCGAGGGCATCGGCGCCGAGAAACTGGTGGTGCTCACCGACGTCGAGGGCCTGTACACGAACTGGCCGGACCGGTCCTCGCTCACCTCCAGCATCGATACGGCCGCGCTGGCCGAGTTGCTCCCGCGTCTGGATGCGGGCATGGTGCCCAAAATGGAAGCCTGTCTGCGCGCGGTGTCGGCCGGTGTACCGACCGCGCATGTCATCGACGGCCGGGTGCCGCACGCGGTGCTGCTGGAACTGTTCACCGGAGAAGGAATCGGAACGATGGTGACCCCCGCCCCGCTCATCCCGAACGGGTCCGGCGCACCGAACGGAACGAAACAATGAGCACAGCTGAACTGCAGAAGCGGTGGTCCGCCGCGCTGATGAACAACTACGGCACGCCGAAGGTCGCGCTGGTGCGCGGCGCGGGGGCCGTGGTCTACGACGCGGACGGCAAGCGCTACGTCGACTTCCTCGGCGGCATCGCGGTCAACAGCCTCGGCCACGCCCACCCGGCGATCCTGGAGGCGGTCACCCAACAGCTCGGCACGCTCGGGCACGTGTCGAATCTGTACGCCAGCGAGCCGGTCGTCGAACTGGCCGAGCGGTTGCTCGCGCACTTCGGCGACGGCGAGGGCCGGGCGTTCTTCTGCAACTCCGGCACCGAGGCCGTCGAAGCGGCGTTCAAGATCGCCCGGCTCACCGGGCGGCCCAAGATCGTCGCCTGCGAGGAGGCGTTCCACGGCCGCACCATGGGCGCGCTCGCCCTCACCGGCCAGCCGTCCAAGCGCACCCCCTTCGAACCGATGCCGCCCGGCGTCGTGCACGTGCCCTACGGTGACGCCGCGGCACTGGAAGCCGCGGTCGACGAGGACACCGCGGCGGTGTTCCTCGAACCGATGATGGGGGAGAGCGGCGTGGTGGTACCGCCGTTCGACTACCTGGCCAAGGCGCGCCAGATCACGGCGCGTCACGGGGCGCTGCTGGTGCTCGACGAGGTGCAGACCGGCATCGGCCGGACCGGGAAGTTCTACGCCCACCAGGCCGTCGGCATCGTGCCCGACGTGATCACGCTGGCCAAGGGCCTCGGCGGCGGACTGCCCATCGGCGCGGTGCTGGCCAACGGCCGCGCGGCCGATCTGCTCACCCCCGGCATGCACGGCACCACCTTCGGCGGCAATCCGGTGTGCGCGGCGGCGGCGCTCGCGGTGCTGCGCACGATCGACGAGACGGATCTGCTCTCGCACGTCGAGTCGGTCGGCAAGCGGCTCAGCGACGGGATCGAGCTGCTCGAGCACCCGCTCATCGACCAGGTGCGCGGTGCGGGCCTGCTGCTGGGCATCGTGCTCACCGACGAGGTCTCCGCGCACGTCGAGGCGCGGGCGCGGGAGGCGGGCTATCTCGTCAACCCGGCCAAGTCCGACGTGATCCGGCTGGCGCCGCCGCTGGTGCTCACCGAGACCCAGGCGGACAACTTCGTCGCCGACCTGCCGGAAATCCTCGACGCCGCGCTCGCGGACGCGAAAGGGGCTGCGGCGCAATGAGACTTATCAGGCACTTCCTGCGTGACGACGATGTCAGCCCGGCCGAGCAGGCCGAGATCCTCGCCCTCGCCGCCGAACTCAAGAAATCACCTTTCGCGCGGCGCCCGCTCGAGGGCCCGCGCGGCGTCGGGGTGATCTTCGAGAAGAACTCCACCCGCACCCGGTTCTCCTTCGAGATGGGCATCGCCCAGCTCGGCGGGCACGCCGTGGTCGTCGACGGCCGCGACACCCAGCTGGGCCGGGAGGAGACGCTCGGCGACACCGGCCGGGTGCTGTCCCGGTACGTGGACGCCATCGTGTGGCGCACCTTCGAGCAGTCCCGGCTGGACGAGATGGCCGCCACCGCGACGGTGCCGGTGGTCAACGCGCTGTCCGACGAGTTCCATCCCTGCCAGGTGCTCGCGGACCTGCAGACGCTCGCCGAGCACAAGGGCGACCTGACCGGACGCGAACTCGCCTACTTCGGCGACGGCGCCAACAACATGGCGCATTCGCTGCTGCTCGGCGGCGTCACGGCGGGGCTGAACGTGACCATCGCCGCGCCCGCCGGGTTCGAGCCCCAGCCGTGGGTGGTGGAGGCCGCGCGCAAGCGGGCCGCCGAGACCGGCGCCACCGTCACGGTGACCGGCGACCCGGTCGCCGCCGCATGGGGCGCCGATGCGCTGGTCACCGATACCTGGACCTCCATGGGACAGGAGAACGACGGCCTGGACCGAGTCGGTCCGTTCCGGCCGTTCCAGCTCAACGCCGATCTGCTCGCCCACGCCAAGCCGGACGCGGTGGTGCTGCACTGCCTGCCCGCGCACCGCGGCGAAGAGGTCACCGACGAGGTGCTCGACGGGCCGCACAGCCTGGTGTGGGACGAGGCGGAGAACCGCCTGCACGCGCAGAAAGCGCTGCTGGTCTGGCTGCTCGAGCGACGATCCGGGGGAGCGGCGTGACCGAGGTCAGAAGCGGCCCGGCCATCGCGCGCACCCGTGCCGGGCGGCAGTCGCGGATCATCGAACTGCTGTCGGCGCACGCGGTGCGCAGCCAGACCGAGCTTGCGGCGCTGCTCGCGGCCGAGGGCATCGAGATCACCCAGGCGACGCTGTCGCGGGACCTGGACGAACTCGGCGCGGTGAAGCTGCGCGCCGCCGACGGCGGCGCGGGCGTCTACGTGGTGCCCGAGGACGGCAGCCCCGTCCGCGGCGTCACCGGCGGCACCGACCGGTTGTCCAAGCTGCTCGGCGACCTGCTGGTCTCCACCGACGCCAGCGGCAACATCGCCGTCCTGCGCACCCCGCCCGGCGCGGCGCACTACTTGGCCAGCGCCCTCGACCGCGCCGCCTTGCCGTACATCGTCGGCACCATCGCGGGCGACGACACCATCGCCGTCATCGCCCGCGAGCCGCTGAGCGGGGCCGAAGTAGCCACGAAGATCGAACAGCTCGCCTGAGCCGGGCGCGTCCGTGCGACACGCCAATGTTCGCTGAGTCCGCGACGTGCAGCGATAGACAGCCCGATACGCGGTTCGCTCGGCCTGAATCTCGGGCGCTGACCTTCTGGCGGGACGCGCGGTTTCGGCTCCTTTTCGCCCACGGGTAGGCATCGCGAGCGCGAAGGACGGCGGCTGTGCGAGGGTGTAGACGGAGCTGTTGTCCCAGCACAGGGCAACGCCCCACCCGATTATGAATGGGCTTGCATCGTCGTGCATAATCATTTGCAGGACGTGCGGGCCGCTGTGGCGGGAAGCCGGTCCGTATCACGCACACGAACCATCGAGGAGCACACAGAACATGTCCGAGCGCGTCGTACTCGCCTACTCCGGTGGGCTGGACACCTCCGTCGCGATCAGCTGGATCGGCAAGGAGACCGGCGCCGAAGTGGTGGCCGTGGCCATCGACCTCGGCCAAGGCGGCGAGGACATGAACGTGGTGCGCCAGCGCGCCCTGGATTGCGGCGCCGTCGAGGCGATCGTGATCGACGCCCGCGACGAGTTCGCCGAGCAGTACTGCCTGCCCACCATCCAGGCCAACGCGCTGTACATGGGCCAGTACCCGCTGGTGTCGGCGATCAGCCGCCCGCTCATCGTCAAGCATCTGGTCGAAGCCGCGAAGTTCCACGGCGCGAGCACCGTCGCGCACGGCTGCACCGGCAAGGGCAACGACCAGGTCCGTTTCGAGGTCGGCATCGGCGCGCTCGCGCCCGATCTCAACGTGATCGCCCCGGTTCGCGACTACGCGTGGACCCGGGAGAAGGCCATCGCCTTCGCCGAGGAGAACTCGCTGCCGATCAACGTCACCAAGAAGTCGCCGTTCTCCATCGACCAGAACGTCTGGGGCCGCGCGGTCGAAACCGGGTTCCTCGAGGACCTGTGGAACGCCCCGACCAAGGACGTCTACGACTACACCTCCGACCCCACCGTCAACTTCGAGGCCCCGGACGAACTGATCGTCACCTTCGACAAGGGTGTGCCGGTGGCCATCGACGGCCGCCAGGTGAGTGTGCTGGAGGCGATCGTCGAACTGAACAAGCGTGCGGGCCGCCAGGGCGTGGGCCGGCTGGACATGGTCGAGGACCGCCTGGTCGGCATCAAGAGCCGCGAGATCTACGAGGCGCCGGGCGCCCTCGCGCTGATCACCGCGCACCAGGCGCTCGAGCACGTCACCATCGAGCGCGAGCTGGGCCGCTACAAGCGCCAGGTCGAGCAGCGCTGGGGCGAGCTGGCCTACGACGGCCTGTGGTTCTCCCCGCTCAAGCGGGCGCTGGACGCCTTCATCGGCGACACCCAGCAGCACGTGTCCGGCGACATCCGGATGGTCCTGCACGGCGGCTCCGCAGTGGTCAACGGCCGCCGCTCGGAGCAGTCGCTCTACGACTTCAACCTGGCCACTTACGACGAGGGCGACACCTTCGACCAGTCGCTGGCCAAGGGCTTCGTCCAGATCCACGGCCTGTCCTCCAAGGTCGCCGCCCGCCGCGACCTCAACCAGAAGTAGGCACCGGGCGTGCCGGTGCCCTGACACGCACCGGCACACCGACGGCCTGCGCCCGCTGCCTCGAGATGGCATGCCCAGAACCCGAGCGGCATCTTGCGCAGGACATGAACGCAACCCCCCCGGTCACCCGACTGGTACGGCCGGAAAACTCGGAGAGGCGGACGAGCATGAGTGGCGGCACGAACCAAGGCGCGCTGTGGGGCGGGCGATTCGCCTCCGGCCCGGCCGAGGCCATGGCCGCGCTGAGCAAGTCGACGCATTTCGACTGGGCGCTGGCCCCCTACGACATCCGAGCCTCGAAGGCGCACGCGCGGGTACTGCACAAGGCGGGCCTGCTGTCGGACACCGATCTGTCCGGCATGCTGGACGGACTGGACCGCCTCGCGGCGGACGTGGCCTCCGGCGCGTTCGGCCCCGTCGAGTCGGACGAGGACGTGCACGGCGCGCTGGAACGCGGCCTGATCGAACGGGTCGGCGCGGAGCTCGGTGGACGTCTGCGGGCGGGACGTTCCCGCAACGACCAGGTGGCCACGCTGTTCCGGATGTGGCTGCGCGACGGGGTGCGCCGGGTGGCCGCGGGCGTGCTCGCGGTGATCGACGCACTGGTCGAGCAGGCCGCCGCGCACCCGGACGCGGTGATGCCGGGCAAGACGCACCTGCAGGCGGCGCAGCCGGTGCTGCTGGCGCACCATCTGCTCGCGCACGCCCATCCGCTGCTGCGCGACCTCGACCGGCTGCGCGACTTCGACCGCCGGGCGGCGGTGTCGCCCTACGGTTCCGGCGCGCTCGCGGGTTCCTCGCTCGGACTCGACCCGGAGGCGATCGCCGCGGAACTGGATTTCGACGCGTCGGCCGCCAACTCCATCGACGCCACCTCGGCGCGGGACTTCGCCGCCGAGGCCGCGTTCGTGCTGGCCATGATCGGCGTCGACCTGAGCCGGATGGCCGAAGAGGTGATCATCTGGAGCACCCCGGAATTCGGCTACGTCACGCTGGCCGACGCCTGGTCGACCGGCTCATCGATCATGCCGCAGAAGAAGAATCCGGACGTCTCCGAGCTGACCCGCGGCAAGGCGGGCCGGTTGATCGGCAATCTCACCGGCCTGCTGGCCACCCTCAAGGCGCAGCCGCTGGCCTACAACCGCGATCTGCAAGAAGACAAAGAACCCCTCTTCGACTCGGTCGCGCAACTGGAACTGCTGCTGCCGGCCATCGCGGGCCTGGTCTCGACGCTCACCTTCCACACCGACCGCATGGCCGAACTCGCACCCGCGGGCTTCACCCTGGCCACCGATATCGCCGAATGGCTTGTGCGCCAAGGCGTTCCGTTCCGAGTCGCGCACGAGGCGGCGGGCGCGTGCGTGCGCGCCGCCGAGTCCCGCGGCGTCGGCCTCGACGAGCTCACCGACGAGGAGTTCGCCGCCGTCGACCCGGCGCTGACCGGGAAGGTGCGCGAGGTCCTCACCGTCCAGGGGTCCATCGCGTCCCGCAACGCCCGAGGCGGCACGGCCGGTGTTCAGGTCGCGGCGCAACTCGCCGAGGTGCGTGCGGCGGCGGCCGCGGCGCGGGACTGGCTGGGCTGACGCCGGTCGGGAATCGCTGTCGGCAACCTACCCGGTGACAGTGATATCGGCGCCGCTGAACAGCAGATCGCTGCGCCGCTGGCGACCACTGGAATCCGGCAGCAGGTCGGCCTCCGGAACCAGCTCGCGCAACTGCCGCAGAAATACTTCGACGGCCAACGTCGCCATGCTCTTGCCGGGGCACACGTGCCTGCCGAAGCCGAAGGTCAACGGCAACTTGCCGGTCCCGTCCAGGGCCAGGCAGTCGGGGAAGGCGTCCGGGTCACGGTTGGCCGCGGCGAACAGCACGAGCACCGGTCCCGCGGGCAGCCGCGTGCCGCTCGACAGCACGACCGGCGTCCTGGCCTGACGTTTCCACGCCACCAACCCGGGATCCAGTTGCAGGATCTTCGCCGCCACCCGGGTGCCGCCGTCCGGCTCGGCGAGCAGGTCCCACCACACGCGGTCCGGATCACCGAGCAAGCGCTGGACGCCTTGCTGGATGCTGCCGCTGACCGTGTGCACTCCCGCGGCGAGCGAATTCGCCATGGCCGACACCGCGATCCGATGGGAGAGCCCGGCGTCGCGCAGCCTGCGGGCGAACCCGGTCGCCTCGCTGCCCCGGCCCTCCCGCACCGCCGCTCCGCTCACCGTGAACAACCAGCCGAGCGCGCTCACCGCGTCGGCCAGTTCGCGTCCGCGCATCACCCGGCCGAGCAGTCCCGACTGCGCTCCGCTCCAGGCGGCCACCTGCGGCCAGTCCGCGGCGGGCAGGCCGACCGCCGCACCGACGGTCCGGGCCGCGTAGCCGATCGATAACGCGGTCACGTCCAACGGAGCCCCGCTGCGGAACCCCGTATCGCGCACAGCCTCGTGGAAGTACTCGGCCATCGCCGCGGCCCGGGCGGGACGATCGGCCGGGGAGATGGTGAAGTGTCCCGACGGCCCGGCCATGGTGTTCCACACGCGCTTGTGCAACCGGTCGTCGGCCAGGTTGGCGGTAGCCTTCGCGGGCGGCGGGATCAGGTGCCGGACGAACGGCGGGATGGCTCGCGGTGTCGCGGCGATCCGCGCGTAACCCACGAGCGGGTCCAGCGAATTCGCGTTGGAGATGCCGGGCGTGGCCGCCTCCAGCACCTCGCGCGCGTCGGCGTACTTCCAGATCATCCGCAGCCCGGACCGATGCGCATAGCTCGGCTCGGGCCACTCGTGCAATCGCCGATACCGTTCGTCGCGCTCGGCGTACGGCAACTCGTTGCACGTCACCTCATCGAATGGAAAACCGGTCACCGCAACGCCCGAGCTACGCATCGGCCGATCGTATCGACGCGCAGTCCACGGCGACCGGGCCGCGAATCCCCGGGGCTGGGGAGCGGCTGCGCCGGTGGCCGAGTGCCGCTGTGCTTGCCCCGCGACTCTGGCTACGCTGCGAAAATGACCTTGCTCCTGCTCGCCTTGGCCATCGCTTCCGAGGTGACCGCGACCGTTTCGCTGAAACTATCCGACGGATTCGCCAAGCTCGTCCCCTCGATCGTGGTGGTCGTCGGCTATTGCGCCGCGTTCTTCTTCCTGGCCCAGGCGTTGAAGCGGGGCATGCCGATCGGCGTGGCCTACGGCATCTGGTCGGCGGTCGGTGTCGCCGCGATCGCCCTGATCGGCGTGCTGTTCTTGGAGGAGCGGCTCACCCTCGTGCAACTCGGCGGCATCG
The DNA here is from genome assembly GCF_000308575.1 of Nocardia exalbida NBRC 100660. Classification (GTDB taxonomy): domain Bacteria; phylum Actinomycetota; class Actinomycetes; order Mycobacteriales; family Mycobacteriaceae; genus Nocardia; species Nocardia exalbida. Next base: position 27,168 of record NZ_BAFZ01000049.1, read on the forward strand.
CACTGGTGATACTCGGCGTACTGGCCTTGGAACTCGGGGGAGCGCACTGACTTCCTAGCGGCGCACTCACGCGACCCGAAGCCGTCTGGGCGACGCGAGGGCGCCGTGTCGCGGGCCGATCAGGTTCGCCCCTGCGGGCGGTATCGCGGTCAATCCGCGGCGCGGACCGCGTATCCCGCGTTCGCGAGGGCGGTGAGTACCTCGTCGCGATGGTCGGAACCGCGCGTTTCCAGCGTGAGCGCTACCTCGACCTCGTCCACCGCCAGCCAGGTCCCGGTGCGCGAGTGCGCCACGTCGACCACGCTGGCGCTGGTCTTGCCGATCACCGCGAGCAGTGCCCCCAGCGCACCAGGGCGATCGGAAATCGTCACCCGCACCGCTAGGTAGCGGCCTGCCGCGCTCAGCCCGTGCCCGATCACCCTGGTCAGTAGCAACGGGTCGATGTTGCCGCCGGACAGGATCGCGCAGACCGGCCCACGCAGGCCGAGTTCCTCCGGCGTGTGACTCATCAGGGCGGCGACCGCCGCGGCGCCCGCGGGCTCGACGATCAGCTTCGCGCGTTCCAGACACAGCAGCAACGCCTGCGACAGGGCTTCCTCGTCTACCGTCACGATGCCCGAAACATGCTGCGCCACGTGGGAGAACGGCACCACGCCCGGTTGGCCGACCGCGATGCCGTCGGCCATCGTGGCCATCCGCTCCACCCGGACGGGCCGCCCCGCCGCCAGCGAGTCCGGCCAGGCAGCCGCTTCCGCCGCCTGCACCCCGATGACGCGCACGTCCGGGGCGAGATGTCGCAGCGCGACCGCGACGCCGGCCAAGAGCCCACCACCGCCGGTGGGTACGAGGACCGTCCCCACCTCCGGCAACTGCTCCGCGATCTCCGTGCCGACGGTGGCCTGACCGGCCACGATATCGGGATGGTCGAACGGGTGGATGAGCGTCGCGCCGGACCGATCGGCGAACTCCAGCGCGGCGTCCAGTGCCTCGTCGATGGTCTCGCCGACTTGGCGGACCTGCGCCCCGTACGCCTTGGTGGCCATCAGTTTCGGCAGCGACGCCCGATCGGCATGAACACCGTCGACGTGAGGCCGAGCGCCGCCGCCGACCACGCGACCCCTTGCGCATGGTTACCCGCGCTCGCGGCCACGACGCCGCGTTCCCGCGCCTCCTGCGGCAGATTCGCGATCCGGTTGTAGGCGCCGCGCGGCTTGAACGAACCGGTGCGCTGCAAGTTCTCACACTTCAGCCACACCTCGGCACCCGTACGTTCGGACAGCACCCGCGAGGCCAGCAGCGGTGTGCGCCGGATCACCGGGGCGAGCAGCCGCGCGGCCGCCTCGATCCGGGACATATCGACCGACTCCATACCGTCATGCTGCCATCCGGCAAGCGGGACCGGAGGCAACCGCTCACGCGCTCGCAGGCCCCGGACCGGATGTGCGGAAGTGTCACCGAACGCGCCGGGAAACGGCGGGGGCGGATCTGCGTGAGTCAGAGCGAGAGTCCGCCCCGCCGCCCCGCCGCACACCGGCCCGCTGCGAGCAGGTGGCGCTCGAACGGGTCAGGCAGCCACCGCGGTGGCGAGCTTGCGCAACTCGGAGTCCGGGTCGGCCACGTCGACCACGAGCCGTGTGACATCAGCGCCCGCCAAGTCGATACGGATGGCGTGCCCGTCGAAGCGCGTGTCCCAGAATTCCTTGCGGCCCTTGCCGCGGAATGTCCCGGCCGCGATCACGCCGGGGAAGAAGGTGCCGGGCGTGCGCACCCACGGCGGGCGGCGGTCGACCCCGGCCACGCCGAGCGCGGTGATGTCGGACAGGTCGAAGGTCAGCTGGTCGCGCAGCGCCAGCAGTTGATGGGTACCGAGTACGTGCACGGTCACCCTCGTTCCGGTGACTTCGAATTCCACCATCACGCACCTCACTTCACCGAGAACTCTTACAACGTCAACGATGCCGAACGGTCCTGGCCACAGCCTGTGCCGTTCCTTTGAGTTCTCTCAGTTTCCGTCCATGGTGTTACAGAAATATGCGCATCTATGGATGTGGCCAGGTCCGGGAGTCAGGGCGACAGAGGCGACTCGAGCCGCAACACAGCAGGGAAGGGAGACCCTCCCGAACTCCGAAGCTGGGCCGAGGCAGCCGCGCGGCCGCAGTCGATGACGCGCTCGACTGCCTCGGACCAGAAAACTGGTGAACGCCGACGATCAGGGGGCTGGGATTCTCCTGCCCTGCGCGTGCTCCGCGACGTCGAGAACACCGGCCAGCCACGGCGTGTAGGCGTCCGGATTGTCGGCCAGCGCGTCCCGTAGCGCGTCCGGGTGAATCCAAGCGAAATCGGCGACCTCGGCCGGGTCCGGACGGGGCGCGCCGATGTCCAGCCGCCCGATCAGGACGTGGTCCCATTCGGACTCGACGCGGCCGGTGCGGAGGTCTGCCGCGTGGTAGCGGTAGATCCCCGCCTCGGTGAGCGCGATGGTCAGGCCCATTTCCTCCGTCAGCCGCAGGCCCGCCGCGGTAGCGACCGGTTCACCCGGTGCGGGGTGGCCGCAGCAGGTGTTGGCCCACAGCGAGGGGAACCTGGTCTTCACCGCTGCGCGCTGCTGCAGCAGCACGCGGCCCGCCGAGTCGAACAGCAACACGGAGAACGCGCGGTGCAGCCGTCCCGGGGCCAGGTGGGCCTCCGCGACCGAGCACGCGCCGACCGCGCGGCCCACGTCGTCGACGAGCTCGACGGGCAGGGCCTCGCGGTCGGTGTGCGGCTGGGCGAGGGCGTCGGTCACCTTCCCACCTTATCGGCGGCTATGAGCAGGTACTGGAAGCTGCCCTCCCGATAGGCGGTCAGGAACGGCTTCTCGACACCCGTGGCGAGCTCGGATTTCGTGCGCAGCTCCCAGTACGGGATGGTCGCCGCGGTGAGGTCGGTCACGGCGATGGGCACCAGGTTGTTCTGGGCCATGGCGCGGAAGTACTCGCTGCGCGGGTGGATCATGCAGCCGTAGTGCGCGTCGATCCAGCTCACCGAGGACGATCGGCCACCGGTCACGTCGTTGGAGCAGCCGGTGATGCACACGTAGCGCCCGCCCGGCTCCAGCAGCCGGGAGAACTCGCGGAACAGATCGAACAGGTCCACGTACATGGTGGTCTCGTTGGTCCAGATGCCGCGCATGGAACCGGACTCGAAGCCGGTGTCCAGCATGTTGCGGAAGTGGAACCCCACCTTGTCCGCGACGCCGCGATGCACGGCCTGGTCGTTGGCGAAGCCCACCTGATACTCGGAGATGGTCACTCCGTCGACCTGACAGCCGAAGCGCTGATTGGCCATGAAGCTGGTGCCGCCGCGGCCGGAGCCGCCGTCCATCAGCCGGTCGCCCGGCCGGACGTCGCCGAGATGGTCGAGCAGGAAATCGGCCTGTGCGGTCTCCAGTCGATGCAGTTCGGTGACGAGACGTTCCTCGCGGGTGTCCTCCGGACCGGTCAGCACCGACAGGTCCGGGTCGCCGATGCCGTAGTGATGGTGATAGAGCCCGTCGACCTCACCGAGTTTGGTGTTGACCCGGTCGTCGTTCGGGTTGTTGTTCCAGTACGCGGCGACAGACTTCTGGTAGCTGGTACGCAGAACGGTCCCGGTCTCCGGGTTGAGCATGGTCATGCGCGATCATCCTCTCTCGGTGCGGTACTGCTTCATTGCTTTCACTGCGGGTCGCGATAGCGTTTGCTGTCGGCGTGCCAGGCGCGGTTTCCTCCCATCCACGCCCACAGGCCGGTGAGGAAGCGGCGTAGTTCCGGCGACCCCGCTGCGGCCAATGGCGCCGCCTCCCGTTCGAACCGGTGCACCAGCTCGTCGTGCACCTCGGCGGTGTGCAGCACGGCCTCGCGGCGCGAGCAGCGCTCCTCGGCGGCGAGGACGGTAGGCAGATTGAACTCCCTGCCGTTGGACAGGTCCTCGCGGGCCATCGAGTACAGGTCGTTGACCATCTGGCTGGCCAGCGCCGCCGTGGTGACGACGCGGCGCACCGCGGGGGCGGTGTACTCCGCGGCCTGCAGCTCGTAGCCGCCCAGCACGTCGGTCGGTGCCATGCAGGGCAGGAAGCTGTGCGGTTGCCGGTTGGTGAGGTACTCCCATACCGGCGGCATCCGCCCGGCCGCGCGCCACCCCGCTTCCGCGCCGAGCGCGATGAACCAGCCCGCGATCTCGGTGCGCAACCGGGCCAGCTGCGCCGGGCGCGCGTAGCGAGCCATATGGTCGAAGGACGTGCGAAACGCGCGCAGGATCGGGTCGGCTTCGAGGGCCGCCTCGAGTTCGGCGACGTAACGCGCGGGGAGGTGGACCGGATCCATGGCCGCGGCGGCCAATTCGAGCCGCGGACCCAACTCCGCCTCGGCGCTGGAGGGGGTGCCGTCGGGAGCCCGGTCGTCGGCATCCTCCTCGCAGTAGTAGTCGTCCACCGACCATTCCGAGACCGCGCACTTCGCCGCCGCCAGCAGGCGATCGGCGTCGTCGCAGTCCGGGTGGGCGAGCATGATCAGCCGGCCGAAATCGGCGTCGCGCAGTTCGTCCAGCCGGCCCTCGTACAGCCCGATCTCTTCGGCCCAGTCCACGATCCCGGTGTTGACCGCCTCTGCGAGCGCCGGATCGTCCCGCAGCGGCGGCGGGCAGTACAGCGGCGGAATCGGATCCGGGCGGTCCCGGTTCACCGTCGCGGTGCCCGGGCCGCTCGGCCCCCGCGGAACAAGTGCGGGACCGCGAGCGGAGTCCGACCCGGTTCGCGGGGCGGGCGCCGTATGCGGGGCCGTGCGTGGTCTTGCGGCGATGCCATGTCGTCCGAGGAACGCCGACGCGGTGCCGAGCCCGGTGGGGCCGGCCGGAAGGCGTGGCGCGGTCGGCGACGGTGTCCGTCCCGCTACCGGAATCGGTCCCGGCGCTACCCCCAGGCCGTCGGTGGCAGCGGCCGGTGTGACGCCGGGCGTCGTGGCACGGTCCGGGCTGCCCGGAAGAAGCAGCGCGGCGGAACCAAGGCCGGACGGGCCGAGCAGCCCGCGAGGCGTCACACCCGATGGTCCATCCGTGGAAGAAACACCGTGCGGCTCAGTTGCTTTCGGCGAGAAGAGCTCGGACGGAGCGGTCGTCCGGGTATTGGTGAGTAGCGCGACGACGGTGGCGGCCACCTCATCGGTGGCATGCGCCGCCGCGGCGCGGGAGAGCACCGACATGCCCATCCCCCCGGTCAGTCGGCCTGCCGGGCGACCAGGACGTTGCCGAGCACGCCGAGGGCATCCGGTACCAGGACGGCCGCCGAGTAATAGCAGCTGACCAGGTAGGAGATGATCGACTGGTCGTCGATGCCCTTGAAGCGCACGTTGAGGCTCGGCTCGTATTCGTCCGGGATCCCGGTCTGGTGCAGGCCGATGACGCCCTGGTCCTTCTCGCCGGTGCGCATGGCCAGGATCGAGGTGGTCTGCGTGTCGCTGATCGGGATCTTGCCGCAGGGGAAGATCGGCACGCCCCGCCATGCGGGAACGCGGTGCCCGTCCACCTCGACCGGGTCGGGGTAGAGCCCCCGCTTGGTGCATTCGCGTCCGAACGCGGCGATCGCCTTCGGATGGGCCAGGAACAATTTCGTGCTGCGCCGCATGCTGAGCAGTTCGTCCATGTCGTCCGGGGTGGGCGCGCCGGACTCGGCGTAGATGCGCTGTTTCAGGTCGCAGTTGTGCAGCAGACCGAAGTCGGGGTTGTTCACCAGGTCGTATTCGCGCCGTTCGTAGAGCGCTTCGATGGTCAGGCGCAGCTGCTGCTCGACCTGGTTCATCGGGTCGTTGAACAGATCGGCGACGCGGGTGTGCACCCGCAGCACGCTCTGCGCGAGGCTGAGTTCGTACTGGCGCGGGGAGGCGTCGTAGTCGACGAACGTGCCTTCCAGCAGCGGCTCGCCGGAGTGACCCGAGGCGACCTCGATGTCCGCCTCGCCTTTGTGGTTCTGCGGACGCGTGGGCGCGGAGGCGACGCGGGAGAGTTGCTCGCGTAGTGCCGGAGCACTGTCGATGTACTCGGTCAGCGATCGCCGCGGGAGGACCAGCATGGTCGTCGGCGTGACCGTCTTGATCGTGACCGGCCAGATCGCCGATGGCTCGGTGAGTATCGTATCGCCGAAGAAGTCGCCGCCACCCAGGATGCCGAGTTTCGTCTGCTCGCCGTACTCACCCGACCCGATCTTGCTCAATTTGCCGTGCACGATCAGCAGAACCTGATCCATCGGATTTCCGAATTCCGCTACCACGGTGCCCGGTTCGAGATCGCGCTGTTCGAAACGGTCTGCGAGGCCGCGCAACACGTCCTCGTCGTCGAATCCGCGCAGCGCCGGAAGCTCTTGCAATTCGAGGGGAATGACCCGAGCGGTGGACCCGTCGATGACGAATTCCACCTCGCCGTTGCCCACCGTGTGGGTCAGGCGGCGGTTCACGCGGTACACCCCGCCGTTGACCTGCGTCCATGGCAGCGCGCGCGTGAGCCACCGCGAGCTGATGCCCTGCATCTGCGGTTCGGATTTGGTGGTGTGCGCGAGCAGGCCGGCCGTGCTGGTACTCAGGCTCTTGCGCACGTTGTTTTCCGTTTGGACTGGCATTTCTATGGTCATGCGTGGTCCTCACCTCGAGACGGCCACCGAGAGATGGTGACGGGTTTTGGGGCAGGGGAAATCGAGAAGTCGTCGATAGTTCAGAGTCGCTGGGTGTTCACATCAAACAGCAGCGGGCATGCCCGCGGAGAGCTCATCGAACGAAATTGCCTACGCGCCACGGCGTTCCAGACGTGTTCGATGGTAGACGCCGAAAGCCGCTGTGCGCAGGAAAATTTCGAAGATCGTCCCGGTGGCCCGCGGATGGTCACGACACGCGGTCGATTCCGGTAACGGCGGGTGGCGGAGCCCGCAATTACGTTCTAGTAGCGAAGAATTAGCTGGCGTGCGGAGCGGTCTCCTGGCCTCCCCGTGGGCGCTCGTCCCGCGCTCATGCCGATCGGTCCGAGAGCCGGGGCGATCCATCGGAGCCGCGCCGGGTGGTCGCCGAGGACGTCGCGTCCGGCCGCCGGAAAGCGATGAGACGTTCGGCCGAAGCCGGGCGTGTAGTGTCGCTCCTCGGTCGAGCCGGGTACGTGATCGCGTCCCCAGTGGACATCGACCCCTATTCGCTACGCGGGAGTCGGCCGAGGCGGACGCGCACGGTTGCGCCGGGCGCCGGCGGCTCGAGCGTTCGCGGGGGTGTGCTCGGGGTCGGGAGGGGAATGCCGAGGGGGAGCCGACCGTGGCAACCTGGCATGCGACGTGTCACAGCGGACACATAATGGACAGGTGGTATGGGAAGCTCGTCTGAACACCTCGCGGTGTGTGATGCGGGTCACGTTCTAGGGTAGGCCAGGAGCGATGGTGAAGTTGAACGCGAATGTTGTGGTGGGCTCGGTGCAGCGGTTGATGGCGACCGCGCAGAACGGCCTGGAGGTCATCCGCTTCGGCGGGCTGACCCACGACGTCGTGTCCTCGCCGTTCGAGGTGGTGGAACGCAGACGCATGTACCGGCTGCGCCATTACTTCCCCGACGACACGACCCCGGGGCGGCCGGTGGCGCTGCTGGTGCCGCCGCTGATGGTCAACGCCGACATCTGGGATGTGAACGCCGAGGACGGCGCGGTCGGGATCCTGCACCGCGGCGGAGTCGACTGCTGGGTGGTGGACTTCGGCTCGCCGGCGAGCGAGGAGGGCGGCTGGCAGCGCGACCTCGCCGATCACGTGCTGGCCGTCAACAGCGCCATCGACACCGTCAACGAGGCCACCGGCTCCGGCGTGCACCTGATGGGTTACTCGCAGGGCGGCATGTTCGCCTACCAGACCGCCGCCTACCGGTACGGCAAGGGCGTGGACAGCATCGTGACCTTCGGCAGCCCGGTCGACATCGTCGCGGGCATGCCGTTCGGGCTGCCCTACGGCATGGTCTCCGACCTCGCCGACTTCCTGGCCGATCATGTGGTCACCCGGCTGCCGATCACCGATTCCATGGTGCGAATCGGCTTCCAGCTGCTCGACCCGGTGAAGACTGCCAAGTCCAGAATCGATTTCCTCCGGCAATTGCACGACCGTGAAGCGCTGCTGCCCAAGGAGCGCCAGCGCCGCTTCCTCAACAGCGACGGCTGGGTCGGTTACGCGGGCCCGGCCGCGGCGGATCTGCTCAAGCAGTTCGTCGCGCACAACCGGCTGATGCTCGGCGGTTTCGTGATCCGAGATCATCCGATCTCGCTGGCCGAGCTGAAGTGCCCGATCCTGGCGTTCGTCGGTGAGGTCGACGACATCGGACAGCCCGCCGCGGTGCGCGGCATCGTGCGGGCCGCGCCGAACGCGGAGGTCTACGAGGCGACGCTGGTCGCGGGACACTTCGGCCTGGTGGCCGGGAGCACGGCCACCAAGCACACCTGGCCGCTGGTGCGGCAGTGGGTCGGATGGATGAACGGCGACAAGCCGCTGCCGCCCGAGATCGTGCCGATGGCCGAGCACGTGGCGAGCAATCGCCCCCGGTCGGCGGCCACCAGGGTGGTGCACACCGCCGCGTCGCTGGCGGAGGCGGGCACCGGCGTGGGCAAGGCCCTCGAGGGCATCGCGAACAGCACGGTGCGCGGTTCGATCGAACTGGCGGGCGAAGCGGCGCGGGCACTGCCCCGGCTGACCCGCCTCGGCATGATCCAGCCGCACACCCGGGTATCGCTCGGCCGGTTGCTCACCGAACAGGCGCGGCGCGCGCCGCAGCGCGACCTGTTCCTGTTCGACGACCGTGTGCACACCAACGAGGCGGTCAACCAACGCATCGACAACGTGGTGCGCGGCCTCATCTCGGTCGGCGTGCGCCCCGCCATGCGGGTCGGCGTGGTGATGGAGACCCGGCCCAGCGCGCTGGCCTCCGTCGCGGCGCTGTCGCGTCTCGGCGCGGTGGCGGTCCTGCTGGCCCCGAACGGCGAACTGAGCCGCGCGATCGAGCTGACCGGGGTGGAGACCCTGATCGCCGACCCGGAGAATCTGCGGCGGGCCGCCGAGACCGGCGCCAGGGTGCTGGTGCTCGGCGGTGGCGACACCAGGGAGCTGGCGCTGCCCACGAGCGACCGCTTGATCGACCTCGAGCAGATCGACCCGGCGCGGGTGCGGGTACCCGCCTGGTACCGGCCCGATCCGGGCCTGGCGCGGGAGCTGGCGTTCGTGCTCGTCACCGGCACCGGCGAGCGGCTGGAGACGAAGTACATCAGCAACCACCGCTGGGCGCTGTCGGCGTTCGGCACCGCGACCACGGCCGACCTCGATCGCAAGGACACGGTGTACTGCCTCGCTCCGCTGCATCATTCGTCCGGGCTGCTGGTCAGTCTCGGCGGGGCGGTCGCGGGCGGAAGCCGGATCGCGTTGGCCCGGTCGCTGGACCCGCAGCGCTTCGCCGAGGAGGTGCACCGCTACGGCGTCACCGTGGTCACCTACACCTGGACCATGCTGCGCGACATCCTCGATGCCGAGGTGTTCCCGGCCGGCCATCGCCATCCGATCCGGTTGTTCATCGGCTCCGGTATGCCCGCCGGGCTGTGGCGGCGCACCGTCGAGCAGTTCGACCCGGCCCGCGTGCTGGAGTTCTACGCCTCGATCGAGGGTGACGTGGTGCTGGCCAACGTGGCCGGAGTGAAGCGCGGGTGCAAGGGCAGGCCGGTTCCCGGCACCGCGAAGGTGGAGCTGGTCGCCTACGACCCGCTCACCGAACGCATCCTGGTGGACGGATCCGGCTTCGCCAGGCGTTGCGCGGACAACGAGGTGGGCCTGTTGATCGGCAAGGCGTCCGACGGCGTCGACATCTCCGCGGGCGGCCTGCGCGGGGTCTTCACGGCGGGCGACTCCTGGATGCCGACGGAGAATCTGTTCCGCCGCGACGGCGACGGCGACTACTGGCTGGTCGACCGCACGGACACGGTGATCCACACCCGGCGCGGACCGGTCTTCGGCCAGCCGATCGTCGACGTGCTCAACGACGTCACCGCCGTCGACATGGAAGTCACCTACGGGCTCAATGTCGGTGACCACTGCCTCGCGGTGGCCGCGGTGAGCGTGCGCGAAGGCTTCCGCCTGGAACCGAAGGATGTCACCGAGGCGTTGCGGGTGTTGGAACCGGACCAGCGGCCCGATCTGGTCTACGTGGTGGACGATATCCCGCGCAGCCCGTCGTTCCGCCCCTCCGCCCGTGCGGTGCAGGCGGCCGAGCGGCCGGAGCCGGGACCGGACACCTGGTGGTACAACCGCGCCTCGGACGCCTACGAGATCCTCACCGAGGACCGAGCGAGCATCCTGTTCGGCGGCTGACGCGATTCCTGTTGCCGAAACACCGGATTCGCCGACCGATGGCATAGTTTGTGCCTGTGAGAACGAGCCTCATCTACCGCAACGGGACCGTCTACGAGGTCCTGATGCGCGGGTTGTACGGCAGGCACTACGCGGCTCGGTATCGCGCTATCGCGGAACTCGTCCCGGAGGGTGCGAGCGTGGTCGATCTGTGCTGCGGACCCGCGACGCTCTACACCCGCTACCTGCGCCACAAGTCGGTCGACTACACCGGCCTCGATCTGAACGAACGCTTCGTCGCACGCGTGAACGAAGCGGGCGGGCGCGGGCGGGTGTGGAACCTGCGTTCCGGTGACGCGCTGCCCGCGGCAGATTATGTCGTCATGCAGGCCAGCCTCTATCACTTCCTGCCCGAGCCGGGCCCCCTGCTCGATCGGATGCTCGCGGCGGCCACCGAGCGGGTGATCGTCGCCGAGCCGGTGCGCAACCTGGCCAGCAGCGCCAATCCGTTCCTCGCCACGATCGGCAAGCGGTTCACCGACGCGGGCGACGGCGAGCAGGCGCATCGCTTCACCGAGCGCACGCTCGACGAGTTCTTCACGCCGTACCGGCCGCGGGTCGCCCGGCAGTCACTGATCGCGGGCGGCAGGGAGAAGCTCTACGTCCTCACCGCGTGAGGCCGGATGTCGCGCGCCGGACCGGCGCGCTCACACGGTGAAGGCGGTAACCGCGTCCACGACGCGGGCTACCTGCGCGTCGGTCAGATCCGGCCACAGCGGCAGGCGCACGACCGTTCCGGAGAACTCGGCGCTGCGCACACACGCCCGCGGCGTGCGGCCGAGCTTGAAGCCGGCCGGGCTGGAGTCGAGCGGGATGTAGTGGAACGGCGCGGAGATGCCGTGTGCGGCGAGATGCGCGATGAGGTCGTCGCGGCGGCGCTCGGTCGGGGTCCGCAAGTAGTACAGGTGGGCGGTGTGCTCGCGATCGGCGGGCACGGACATCAGGCGCACGTCGTTGCGGCGGGCCCAATCCGGCAGGGCGGCGGCGTAGGCGTCCCATACCCGGTGCCGTCCGGCCTGAATGGTGTCGAACTCGTCCAATTGGGCGTCGAGCACGGCCGCGTTCAACTCGCTCGGCAAGTAGCTGGAGCCGATGTCCTGCCAGGAGTACTTGTCCACGGCTCCGCGCAGGAACCTGGCCCGGTCGGTGCCCTTCTCCCGGATGATCTCGGCGCGCGCCATCAGGATCTCGTCGGTGAGCAGCAGCGCGCCGCCCTCGCCGCAGTGCACGTTCTTGGTGTCGTGGAAACTGAGCGTGCCCATCGTGCCGATGGTGCCCAGTTTCCTGCCGCGCCAGCTGCCGCCGAGCCCGTGCGCGTTGTCCTCCACGACGGCGAAGCCGTGCGCGCCGGCCAGGTCGAGCAGGCCGGCCATATCGGCGGCGACGCCCCCGTAGTGGATCACCACCACGGCCTTCGTCCGCTCGGTGATCAGGGCCGCCACCGACTGCGGGTCCAGGTTCCCGGTGGCCGGATCGATGTCGCCGAAAACGCAGGTCGCGCCGCGCAGCGCCATCGAGGTGGCGGTGGAGGTGAACGCGAAGCTGGGCACGATCACTTCGTCGTCGGGGCCCAGCTCCAGCAGCAGGCCCGCCATTTCCAGCGCGGACGTGCAGGAGGTGGTGAGCAGGGCGTGCGGCGCGCCCGTGATCGCCTTCAGCTTCGCGGTGGCCGACGCGGTGAACTGTCCGTCGCCGTGGCTGTGATCGGAGGCGAGCACGGCCTCCAGGTTCGCTAATTCCCGGCGCGCCCGGTACGGGCGGCTGAAGATGACGCGGTCAGTGCTCAACCCGGTCGGTCCCCCTGCTGGCTGCGGTCGCGGTCGGTTCCGAAGTGTCGGCCGGACGCGGTGTCGGCGTCTCGACGGTGAGATAGAGCGGCTTGCCCACCAGGATGTGCAACGCGACGCCCAGGTACTCGGCGATGAGCCCGAGGGAGAACAGCACGGCGCCGGAGCACAGCAGCAGCACCACGATGGTGGACGCCCAGCCCTCGGGCGCCCAGCCGTCGGTGGTCAGCGCTTCGAACACGACGATCGCGGCCATCACGCCACCGGCCAGCGCCAGCGTGACGCCGAGCATGCTGACCAGCCGCAGCCCGCGGGTCCCGCTGCACAGCACCATCTTCCAGAACAAGGAGAACAGGCGGCGGTAGTTGTAGCCGGATTCCTCCCTGCCCTCGGCGCGCAACGTCACCGGTGCCTGCGCGACGGCGCCGACCACCCAGGTCAGCGCGACGTCCAGGTAGACGCCGTTGGAGGCGACCTCGGCCAGCTGCCTGCCGATGTCCCCGCGGATCAGCCGGTAGCTTTCGAACCGGGTGGAATCCGGGAAGGCGAACAGCGTCGCGAGCACCAGCTTGGCTCCGCGCGAGGTCAGATTGCGCAGGAATCCGTGGGGTCTGGTGTTGGTCGGCTTGGAGTAGACCAGATCGGCTCGCTGCGCCAGGGCCGTGTCCAGGAACGTGCTGATGAAGCCGGGATCGTGCTGGCCGTCCTCGTCCATGGTGACGATCCAGTCACCGGCCGCGACGGACATTCCGGCGATCGTCGCGGCGTCCTGACCGAAATTTCGGCTGAGCCAGACGGCGCGCACCGTGGGATAGGTCCGTTGCAGTTCCTGCAGGACCACATCGGAGCGGTCGGGACCGTGGTCGTGCACCAGGATGATCTCGGTGACGGCGAACGTGGTGCCGCCGGGGGTCTCGGCGGGGCGGGTGAGATCGTGCAGCTCGGCGACCAGACCGGCGATCGTGTCCTCGCCCCGATACACCGGCACGACCACCGACACCCGGTGCGGCCGGTCCACGCCGGGCCGTGCCGGGGCGCCGTTCGTCGCGGAGGCGCCGGAACGGAGTGCGCGGGCAGAGGGAATCGGCATCAGCTGGATCGACTTTCGATGACGGTGCGTGCCGGTACTCGTCGCGGAACTGCGGAGCCCGAACCGGTGTGGACTTTAGCACGGTGCGATATCCGGCTACCGGAGCAGCTGATCATGCCCTCATCTTGGTGGCGTCCACGACCCATGCCAAGCGGAGAGCCGCCCTGTAGGGTTTGGAACTCGTGACGGACAGTGCAGTGCCCGGCTCGCGGCCGGATGTCTATTCGCGGCGAGAGGTCTACCGGTGGGGGGTCATCACCGCGCTCGGAGTGGTCGCGGGTTACCTCGCTGTCCTGCTCGCCAACGCCCGCCATTTCTTCACCGACGACACCGAATCCCAGTACACGTCGCTGTGGGTGGGCCTCGGCCGCGCGCTGCGCGCCGGTGAGTTCCCGGTCATGGTTCCCGAGCAGTGGATGTCGGGCAACAACACGATGGACGACGCGGGCCTGTTCAACCCGCCGCAGCTGCTGATCGATCTGATCGCGCCCTCGGTGGACAACGTCGCGCTGTACGCCACCGTCGTGAAGCTGATCTTCTCGATCATCGCCGCACTCGGCGTCTACCGGATCTGCCTGGTCTACGGCGGGCGGCCCGCGTGGTCGGCGGTGGCGGGTATCGCGCTGCCGCTGTCGGGCTTCTTCCTGTTCTTCGACGAAGCCAGCTGGATGACCGCGCTCACCGGCACCGCGTGGATGGTGCACGCCTGGGCGGCCTCGGTGCGGTACACGCGAGGACAGGGCGGCCCCATCCCGGTCTTCGTCTACCTGTATCTGACCATCTCGACGCAGTACATCTTCCCGGCGGTCGAAGCGGTGCTGATGCTGCTGGCGGTGGCCGTGGGTGAACTCGTCTACCAGCGCAAGTGGCAGCCCGTGCTCCGGCTGACCGTCGCGGCGGGCTGCGCCGGGCTCGCCGGCCTGCTGACGTTCCTGCCGAGCATGCTGTCGGCGAAGGTGACTTGGCGCGGCACCGCGCAGATCAACAACGACCAGTTCCTCACGGTGCCGTGGTCGGAGTCGCTGAACGCCAGCCTGCCCAGCTCGCTGCCCGCGTTCAGCTCGTGGTGGGGATACGTGCAGCCGCTGCCGGTCACCTACATCGCCTGGTTCCTGATCCCCGCGCTGGCGTTCGTCGACTGGCGCCGTGCCAGGGAGGCATGGCGGGAACTGAGCGCCGTCGCGATCTTCGCGATCATGATGCTGATGTGGACCGCGGGCCCCGGTTCGATCGGACCGCTGCGCTGGCCGGCGCGCGTACTCCCGATGCTGGCCATCGGCCTGCTCGTGCTGGTGTGCGTGCTGCTCGGCCGCTACGGGACGGTGCGCGATCCGAAGAATCGCGCCGTCGCGGCGGGCGTGCTGATCGGTCTGCTGTGGGTGCGCTCGTTCTCCGCCGACCCGCACGACGCGATCTGGCACGTGATCGCGGCGTTCGCGCTGGCCGCGCTGGTGGCCGGGGCGGTGTGGCTCGGGCGCGCGAAGGGGACCGCGGCGGCGTGCGCGCTGACCATCGTCGCGATGTTCCCGATCGCCTATTTCCAGGTCGAAGCCGCGCAACCCACGCCGATGTCGTGGAACCTGCCCGTGCAGCGCTCGGTGGCGAAAGAGGCGTTCCCGGATTTCGCGGGCAACACCATCCAGCTGGGCGATCGCGGACTGTTGCAGCCGCAGGACAAGAGCATCGAGGGCGCCTACGGGTCGCTCGTCTTCGGCAACTACGCCCGCGGACTCGAACTGGACTACGTCAACGGCTACACCCCCAGCGGCCATTTCTACTTCGGTGAGCTGCTGTGCATGCGCTGGGACGGCAGCGTCTGCCCGGACGCCTACCGGCGGATGTTCGCACCGGAGCCAACCACCGGGCGGCCGCTGGTGGACCTGATGAACCTGGACCGCGTGGTGCTGCAACGAGCGCTGTTCCCGGACGCGCCGAACCAGGCGGCGCCCGAGGGCTGGAAGTGGGCCGACTACCCCGGGCACGAACGTTTCATCGCGGTGCTGGAACGCGTGGGCGGCCCCATCTCGACGACCAACGGCCGCGTGACGGATGCGGCGAAGATGCGTGCGACATCGATCTCCGAGACCGACACCACCAGCCGCGTGCGCGTGTCCTCGGCCGAAGGCGGCCGGATCGTGTTCGCCCGGCTGGGCTGGCCGGGATATCGGGTCACGCTGAACGGGAAGTCGCTGCCGATCACCACGGTCGCCAAATCGTTCATCGCGGTCGACGTTCCCGCGGGCACCCAGGACGCCGAGCTCGTGCTGACCTGGCGCCCGCCCGGGTGGAAGATCGGCATCGCCGCCGCGGTGGCGGGCGTGCTGGGCATCGGCGTCCTGCAATGGTTCCAGGTCCGGTCGCGGCGCCGCGACGAACCGGAGGAGCCCGGCGACGCCGCGGGCGCCGAGCCGGATCGTGAGCTGGCGGACGTCGTTTCGTGAAGATGAACGCGCGGCCGGTCGACGTGGATTCCGACGCGACGGGCGACGGGCCTGCGGCGGGGCTTCTGCTTCGGATGGTCCGGCGCCAGGAGGTCGCGTTCGCCATGGTCGGCGCGTGCAACACCCTGCTCGGCATCGGGCTGACCGTCGCGTGGCTGGCGGTGCTGGGTGACGCGTGGCCGCCCGCCGTCGCGGTGGTGCTGGCCTACGCCGTGGGCATCGTCGTCGCCTTCGTCCTGCACCGGACCCTCGTATTCCGGGTCCGCGGCAGGCTGTTGCGCGACTTCGCGGGCTTCGTCGTGGTGAATTCCGGTGGCTTGCTGATGAATACGGTGCTGCTGTCGCTGGCCGTCTCGGTGCTGCACCTGCCGCGTATCCCGTCGGCGGTCGTGGTGATGGGCTTGGTCGCGGTCGCCAGTTTCTTCGGCCATCGCTACATCTCGTTCCGCCGCGGGCCCGAGGCCGGGTCCGCGAGCGGGGCCGGATAGCGCGGTCGCGGACCGCATCCCGGCACTGGCTTGCCCGACGGGCGGACCGGTGCGGGTAGGGTCTGGGACTCGTGGCCGAACGTAGCACCATTTCTTCGCGAGAAGTCCGCACCTGGGGCGTCATCACGGCGCTCGGGGTGATCGCGGGATACGGTGCGGTTCTAGTGGCCAACGTCCGGCACTTCTATACCGACGACACCGAATCGCAGTACGCGCCGCTGTGGGTGATGCTGGGGCGCTACCTCCGCGAAGGACGGTTCCCGGCACTCGTGCCCGAGCACTGGATGGCGGGAAATTACACCATCGAAGAAGCCGGGCTGCTGAATCCGCCGCAACTGCTGATCGACCTGATCGCGCCCTCGGTGGACAACCTCGCGCTGTACGCCACCGTGGTGAAACTGATCTTCGCGATCATCCTCGCGCTCGGCGTCTACCGCATCTGCCTGGCCTACGGAGCGAAGGCGCCGTGGGCGGCGGTGGCGGGCGCCGCCATACCGTTCAGCGGATGGCTGCTGTTCTTCGACGAGGCCAGCTGGATGACGGCGTTCACCGGGACGGCTTGGATGGCGCACGCGTGGGCCTCCGGGGTGCGCTACGCCCGCGGGCGCAGCGGGCCGATTCCCGCCTTCGTCTTCTTGTATCTGGCCATTTCGGTGCAATACGTCTTCCCCGCGGTGGAGGCCGGTTTGATGGTGGGTGCCGTCGCGATCGGCGAACTCGTCCATCAGAAGGTGTGGCGCCCGTCGCTGCGCCTGCTCACGGTCGCCGCGTGTGCGGCGGTGGCCGGATCGGCGACCTACCTGCCGAGCATGTTGTCGGCGAAGGTGACCTGGCGTGGCACCGCGCAGATCAACAACGACCAGTTCCTCACAGTGCCGTGGTCGGAGTCGCTGAACGCCAGCCTGCCCAGCACGTTGCCCGCGTTCAATTCGTGGTGGGGCTACGTGCAGCCGATGCCGGTGGTCTACATCGCGTGGTTCCTGGTTCCGGCGCTGGCCTTCGTCGATTGGCGCAGGGCGCTCGGCTCGGCGCGCGAATTCGTCGCGCCCGCCCTGTTCGCGGTGATGGCGCTGATGTGGACGGCCGGTCCCGGCGCCATCGGACCGTTGCGCTGGCCCGTCCGTGTGCTGCCGATGGTCGCGCTCGGCCTGCTGGTGCTCGTCTGCGTGCTGCTCGGCCGCTTCGCGACCGTTCAGGACTGGCGGCGGCGCGGCATCGCGGCCGCGGTGCTGATCGGTCTACTGTGGGTGCGCTCCTTCTCGGCCGCACCCCACGAGGTGATCAGGCATGTCATCGCGGCGTTCGGTGTGGCGGCGCTCGGCGCCGTCGCGGTATGGCTCGGTCGCAGCCGTGGCGCGGCCGCCGCGTGCGCGCTGATCGTCGTTTCGGTGTTCCCGATCGCGTATCTGCAGGTGTGGGACGCGCAACCGACTCCGATGGGGTGGAATCTGCCGGAGAAGCGGTCGGAGATGAAGGCCGCCTTCCCGGATTTCCCCGGCACCACGCTGCAACTCGCGGATCGGATGCTCATCCCGCCGCCGGAACGGAACCTTTCCGGGGCGTACGGATCGCTGGTCTTCGGCAACTACGCGAAGGATCTCGAGCTGACCTACGTCAGCGGATACACCCCCAACGGGCACTACTGGTTCGGCGAGACGTTGTGCATGCGCTGGGACACCAGCGTCTGCCCCGATGCCTACCGCCGCGCGTTCGCGACCGAGCCGACCACCGGCCGGACCATCGTCGACCTGATGAAGGTCGACCGGGTGGTGCTGCATCGCGCCTTGTACCCGGACGCACGCGACCAGCCCGCGCCCCCCGGCTGGAAATGGGTCGACTATCCGGGGCACGAGAAGTACATCTCGGTCCTGGAGCGCACCGACGGCCTGATCTCGACCCGTGACGGCCGGGTGGCGGCCACCCAGGGCGTGACGGCCACATCGATCGGCGAATCGGATACGACCAGCCGGGTGCGGGTGAGTTCGCCGGACGGCGGGCGGATCGTGTTCGCCCGGCTCGGGTGGCCCGGTTACCGGGCGACGCTCGACGGCCGGGAGATCCCCACCACGCTGGTAGGGAAAACCTTCGTGGCCGTCGATCTCCCGCCCCGTGCCTCCGGTGAGCTGGAGTTGTCCTGGCAGCCGCCGGGCTGGTGGATCGGCGTCGCCGCGGCACTGCTCGGGCTGCTCGGCCTCGGTCTGCTGGAGTGGGTGTACCTGCGTGGCAGGCGGCGGCTCGACCGGCCGATCAGCGAGAGCGGCGAGCCGTCCGCCTCCGATGCCGCCGTGACACCGGAAACCGACTTGGCCGACGTCGTCCGATGAGCGTGGGCGCGGGGGACGCAGCGGGGGCGGCATCGGAGGTGCGGCCCTGCGATGCCGCGGCCGCGACGAGCACGCCACCGCCCGCCGAGGCGGATGCCCCGCTTCCCCGTGCCGCGGAACTCCCCGCCGACCCCGGCCCGCTGCTGCGCTTGGTGCGTCGTCAGGAGATCGCCTTCGCCGTCGTCGGCGTGGTGAACACGGGTCTGGGCATGGCGCTGACGGTGATGTGGCTGGCGGTGCTCGGCAACCGGGCGCCCGCCGCGCTCGCGCCCGCCCTGGCCTACAGCATCAGCGTGGTCGTCGCGTTCGTCCTGCACCGCACCCTGGTGTTCCGCGTGCGTGGGCGGCTGATGCGGGATTTCGCCGCGTTCGTCGCGGTGAACTCCGGCGGGCTGGTGCTGAACATGGTGCTGCTCCAGCTGGGGGTGTCGCTGCTGCACCTGCCGAGCATCCCGTCGGCGGTCGCGGTGATGGCGCTGGTGGCGGGCGCCAGCTTCTTCGGGCATCGCCACATCTCGTTTCGCCGCGCGCCCGCACTCGACGCGGACGGTTCCCGGTCCGGAACGCCAGGCAGGTAGGTTCCTCGTATGCCTGAGCACACCACTTTGGACGCCACACTGCTGAGCCTGCTGGCCTGCCCGCAGGACAAGGGCCCGCTGCGGCTGGTCCGCGCCGCCGACGGCAGCGCGCTGCTCTACAACCCGCGCCTGCGCCGGGCATACCCGATCGAGAACGGCATCCCGGTCCTGCTCGTCGACGAGGCGAGGGACGTCACCGACGCCGAGCACGACGCGTTCACCGCCCAGCCCGACGCCTGACCCGCCGACCTCTCTTCTCACGACTCGCCCGCCGCCGGGCAACGGATGCGTCACGGTCGTTTTGCGGCCATTGACCGTTTGGAGCCGGGTCCGCCATGATCATTTGCACTTCGCGACGGTCCACGCGCTCCAGCGAAGGGGCGCTGCGGCCGACCTGATGAGCGGCACAGGTGGCGTATGGGAGAGAGGTCGGGAACGTAATGAGCGCTTCGCGTTTACGTAACTGGACGGCTCGATGTGCGATCGCCTGCGGAGTCGCGGCGGCGGCATTCGCCATGGCGGTGCCGGCCCAGGCCGAACCGCTCTGGCCGGGCGGCCCGGACATCCCCGGTATGCCCGCGCTGATTCCGCCCCCGCCGCCCGTAGCGCCGTGCTCCACGGCGGCCCGCGCGTGCATGCGGCTGTCCACCGACGAAGCCTGGCTGATGGACGAGGGCAAGGTGGTCTACGGCCCCACGCCGATCTCGCACGGGATGCCGGGGTACGAGACACCGCCCGGAGTCTTCCACGTGTCGTTCAAGAAGGAATTCCACTGGAGCACCATGCACAACGCTCCGATGCCGTACGCGACCTTCTTCAACGGCGACATCGCCTTCCACGTCGGCCCGATCGAGAAGAAATCGCACGGCTGCGTCCGGATGACCCACGAGGGAGCCAAGGCGTTCTACGAATACCTCTGGCCCGGTGACGTCGTCGAAGTCGTGGAGTGACGGCTCCGGTGTGCCCCGGTGATCGCCGCGGTCATGGGGACGCCGGTCCCCGGCCGATGTCTCCGGTGAGATAGCGCTGCAGCGTCGGGCCCACCGCGGTGACCAGGTCGGCCACGGGCATCGAGGCCAGCGGTTCGACCCCGACGATCTTGCGGCCCACCAGCACACCGAGCATCTGCGAGGCGACCAGGCCGATCCGGACCCGGCCGTCGTCCTCCGGGGTGGCGATGCGCAGGCGGACGCGCTCCAGCACCACCTCCAACAGGAATCTCCTGGCCAGGGACGGGTCGTCGTTGCCGGCCAGGATGCTGCGCACCACGGCGACGACGCCGGGCCCCGCGGGGGAGTCCCACACCCCGACCACCGCGCGAATGATGGTCTCGCCCAAGCGATCCAGCGGCGCGGCGTCGACGATGCGCAGTGTCGTCTCGGGATTCACCGGGAATTCCACCACCGCGGCGAAAAGTTGCTGCTTGGTGCCGAAGTAGTGATGCACGAGGGCCGGATCCACCCCCGCGTCGGTGGCGACCGCGCGCACCGAGGTCTTGTCGAAGCCCGCGTCGGCGAAACGCGCGCGGGCGGCCGCGAGGATGGCCTCGCGGGCGCCCGATTGCCCCGGTCGGCGGCCCGTGCGGGTAGGCCGCTCGGCGCCGCCGGAGCCGTTGCCTGCCGTCACGTGGTCCGCCGTCGTAGCGTGGCAGCGCCCAGGCACAGGGCGACGATCGCGAACCCGGCGACAACGGCAAGATCACGCCACATCTGGCCGGTGACCTCCGGATGCGTCGAAACCTGCTGCAGCGCGTCGACCGCGTAGCTCAACGGCATCACGTTGCTGATCACCTCCAGCCAATCGGGCAGCTGGCCGCGGGGAACGAGCAGGCCGCACAGGAAGATCTGCGGCGCGACAACGACCGGCATGAACTGTACGGCCTGGAATTCGGTGCGCGCGAACGCGCTTGCCAGCAGACCCAGCGCCACCCCGCACACCGCGTCGACCACCGCGATCAGCACCACCCAGCTCGGACTGCCCGCCGCGTCGAGCCCGAGCAGCCCGAAGGAGACCAGGCAGGCGACGACGGCCTGCGCGGCCGCGGCCAGCGAGAACGCGGTGCCGTAGCCGGCGAGCAGGTCGAGTTTCGACAGCGGCGTCGACAGCAGCCGCTCCAGCGTGCCCGAGGTGCGTTCGCGCTGCATGGCGATCGCGGTGATCAGGAACATCACGATGAACGGCAGGATGCCGAGCATGCTGATGCCGACCCGGTCGAACAGCGAGACGGGGTTCAGCGGGTTGGTCGGGGTGTCCCTGTAGATGAAATACAGCAGCGCCATCAGCAGCGCGGGGACCACCAGGATCATGGCGACGGTGCGGTGGTCGTTGCGCAGCTGGCGCAGGATGCGGCCGGTGGTAGCGGCGTAGGGGCGCAGTGTCGGCGTCCGCCGGGGCGCGGCCTCCATGGTGGCGGTCATGCGTTCTGTCCCATCGTGATCAGGGTGAGGAAGGCGGTCTCCAGGTTCTGCTCGCCGGTCTGCGCGCGCAGTTCGTCGGGGCTGAGCTGGGCGAGCAACTGCCCCTCGCGCATCAGCAACAGCCGGTCGCAGTGCTCGGCCTCGTCCATGACGTGGCTGGACACCAGCAGCGTCGTCCCGTTCGAGGCCAGTTCGTGGAACTGCTTCCACAGCTCGACGCGCAGCACGGGATCGAGGCCGACGGTCGGTTCGTCCAGAACCAGCAGATCGGGCTGGGCGACGAGCGCGCACGCCAGGGACGCGCGCGTCTTCTGCCCGCCGGAGAGCTCGTCGCCGCGCTGGTGGGCGTGATCGGTCAGACCGACCGCCGTGATCGCGTCGTCGACGTCGGCGCGGTCGCGGCCGTAGAGCGCGGCGAAGTACGCGACGTTCTCACGGACGCTGATGTCGTTGTAGATGCTCGGCGCCTGGGTGACGTAGCCGATCAGGTGGCGCAGCGCCGCGGAGCCCGCCGGGCGTCCGAGCGCGCTGACGTCGCCCGATTCGATGATCTGCGTGCCGACGATGCTGCGCATCAGCGTGGTCTTGCCGCAGCCCGACGGGCCCAGCAGCCCGGTGATCGAGCCGCGCGGGATGGTCAGCGAGACGTCGCGCAGTACTTCGCGGCCGCCGCGACGGACCCGCAGGTTCCGCACCTCGACGGCGGGGGATGGGATGGCTTGCGACACGGTCGCCTCAATTCATCGAGTGTTGAATTCACTATGTGATGAATTTAGCGCGCCCGCGCTGAACAGGCAAGAGTGTCGGTCGGGAGAGTCAGTGGCCGTGGTGCGCCGGCGGGGTTCCCGGTGCCTGGCCCGGGTTCACGACGACGAACTGGCCCATCATTCCGAGGTCCTCGTGCCAGAGCAGGTGGCAGTGGTACATGTAGGGCGCGTCCGGATCGGCCGGGCCGTCGAAGCGCATGGCCAATCGCACCGTGCTGCCCGGCGGCAGGAAGACGGTGTCCTTCGGGCCGGTCAGCGCCGCCGGTGGCGGGCCGTCGTCCACCGCGAGTACGCGGAATCGCACGTCGTGGATGTGGAAGTTGTGCGGCATGCCGTCGCCGTTGCGCACCACCCACGTCTCCGTGGTGCCGCGCGTCACCGCGAAATCGATCCGGTCCATGACCATCGGGGTGCCGTTGATCCCGGCGAGGTTCAGGTCGAAATTCCGTTCCCGGACCGAATCGCCGCCGTCCGGGGTGCTGGGAGGAGCCAGGGCCGCGGGCAGCTCCGGTGACGGCCGCAGCGTCTCGGCCGCGCGCAGTTCCAGGACGTCGAAGGTGTCGTCACCCCCGGCGAAACGCTGTGTCCAGAAGTCGAGTCCGGCGTCGAGTTCGCCGGAGCGCAGTACGGTGCGCTCGCCCGGTCGCATCCGCACCACGATCTCGGCGCGCTCACCCGGCGACAGCCGCAGCCGATCCTGGGTGCTCGGCCGTTCGGTGAAGCCGCCGTCGGTGGCGACGAGCGCGAACGGTCGCCCGCCGGAGAATTCGAAGGTGTAGATCCGCGCGGTGGAGGCGTTGAGCAGGCGCAGCCGGACCAGTTCGTCGCCGACGTTCCGGTACGGCGCGAGCGTGCCGTTGACCATCGTCCGGTCGCCGAGGAAACCGACATCGCGGAACATTCCGTGCGAGGAGTCCAGCGTCGCGCCGTTGAACTTCACGTCCTGCACGATCACCGGCAGATCGTCCACGCCGTAGGTGGACGGGAGCGCCAGGGAGGTGGACACGTCGTCGTCGAGCAGGAACATGCCCGCCAACCCGCGGCGCACGTGGGTTTCGGTCGCGCCGTGCGGATGCGGGTGGTACCACAGCGTCGCGGCGGGTTGATCGACGGTCCACTGCGGCGTCCACGCGGCGCCGGGCGCCACCGTCTGGTGCGGGCCGCCATCCATCGCGGCGGGCAGGTGCATGCCGTGCCAGTGCACGGTGGAGGCCTCCGGCAGGGTGTTGCGCACGGTCACCGCCACCTTCTCCCCGCGCCGCGCCCGCAGTGTCGGACCGAGATAGTCGCCGTTGAACCCCCAGGTCGGCGTGGCCCGGCCGGGAAGGAACTCGTGTTGTCCGGCGCGCATGTCGAGTTCGAACGTGCGCGTGCCGTCGGCGCCGACCCGCGACGGAGCCAGCGCGGGTACGGCCAGTTCGTTGCGGAATTCCGTCTTGCCCACGGTGGATACGGCCGCCCCGGCGTACACCCAGGCGACACCACCGAGGATCAGGACCGGCAGTGCCGCGAGGCAGCCGAGAACGAGGAACAACCGCCTGCGCGGCCGGGAATCCGAAGACATGGACCGACGGTAGAAATCCGCGGTGCCACAACACATCCGGAAGCGTCCCGATTTCCTCCCCGATCCCGCCCCTGATACCCGTGCCGCGGCCTCAGGGTGCGCGCGGGATTCGCTCGTCCGGCCGCGCCCGTCGAATGTGACCCGGAACACACAGTGGGGTGTCACGTTCCGGACCGCTCAGCTGTCCCATGGTCGTCACCATCCGCCAACCCTGCCTCGGTGACCCGACCATTGGAGCACTGTCATGAACACCGCACATCGGATCGTCATCCTCGGCGGCGGCTACACCGGCATGCTGGCCGCCGTGCGGCTGGCCCGGCGCACCCGTGCGCTGGACGTCCGGATCACGCTGGTCAACCCCTCCGCGCGCTTCACCGAGCGCCTGCGCATGCACCAGGTGGCCGCGGGCCAAGAGCTGGCGGACCACCGGATCCCCGCGCTGCTGGAAGGCACCGGCGTCGCCTTCGTCCAGGGCTGGGCCACGGCCATCGACCCGATGGCTCGAGAGGTCACCGTCGACGGCACCACTCGCCTTCCCTATGACGAGTTGATCTACGCGCTGGGCAGCACCGCCGACACGAGCATCGTGCCCGGCGCCGCCGACCACGCGTGGACCCTGGACAACCCCGCTACCGCACACCGATTCGGCCGCCGCCTCGCCGAGGTGGCGGCGCGCGGCGGCACGGTCGCGGTCTGCGGCGGCGGCTTGACCGGCATCGAGGCGGCGGCCGAGATCGCCGAGAGCCATCCCGGCGCGCGCGTCACCCTGATCAGCAGCGGTGAGCCCGGCGCCATGATGGGCACGAAGGCCCGCGCCTACCTGCATCGGGCACTCGATCGGCTCGGTGTCACCCGGCAGACCGGCCGGACCGTGGTGAAGGTGCTGCCCGACGCGGTCGAACTGGCCGGCGGCGAACTCGTGCACACCGATCTGACGCTGTGGACAGCCGGTGTCCGCGTCTCCCCACTGGCCGCGCAGGCTGGGATCGAGACCGACCCGCACGGGTTGATCGTAGTCGACCCGACCCTGAAGTCGGTGTCGCACCCTACGATTCACGCCATCGGCGACGCCGCCGCGGTCCGCCAGGCGTGGGGGCGGATCCACGGCACCTGCCAGAGCGGGATGCCGACCGCCGCCTACACCGCGGACGTCATCGCGCGGCAGCTGCGCGGTAAGCGGGTGCGGCCGTTCCGCTTCGGATATTTCCACCAGCCGGTCAGCATCGGGCGCAAGGACGCGGTCATCCAGTTCACCAAGGCCGACGACCGTCCGCGCCGCGGCTACCTGGCCGGACGCGCCGCCGTGCGCTACAAGGAGGCCGTCAGCGGCAGCCCGGTGCCGGTCTTCACGCTGAGCAAGCGGATGACGGTGTCGGTGACCCTGTCCAAAGGTGGCCGGGCAACCAGGAGAATCTAGCCATGACCGACCCGACATCCGAGCAGGACCCTTTTCTCGAGCACCGGCGGCTGTTGTTCGCCACCGCGTACCGGATGCTGGGCACCGTCACCGACGCGGAGGACGTCCTCCAAGACGCCTGGCTGAAGTGGAACGAGACCGACCACTCCACGGTGCGTCAGCCCAAGTCCTACCTGGTGCGGGCGGTCACCAACCTGTCGCTCAACCGGCTCACCTCGACCAGGGCCACTCGCGAGAGCTATGTCGGGCCCTGGCTTCCCGAGCCGTTGCTCACCTCACCGAACGTCGCCGAGGAGACCGAATTGGCCGACACCGTCTCCACGGCGATGCTGGTGGTCCTGGAAACACTCGGTCCCGTCGAACGCGCGGTCTTCCTGCTGCGCGAGGTCTTCGGCTACACGCACGCCGAGATCGCCGAGACCCTGGACCGGCCGGAGCCCGCGATCCGGCAGATCGCGCACCGCGCCAAGCGGCACGTGCAATCCCGCCGACCGCGTTTCGACACCGACAAGGCGGAGCGCGACCATGTCACCGCCCGGTTCATGGCCGCCTGTTCCGGCGGCGACCTCAACGCGCTGATGGACCTGCTCGCCCCGGATGTCACCTCGTGGTCGGACGGCGGCGGCGTGGTCACCGCGGCGCGCAGGCCGTTGTACGGACCCGATCACGTGGCGCGCTGGATACTCGGCGTGCTGGCCAAGCCGATCGTCGCCGGGTTCGTGCTCGAACCCGCGCACATCAACGGTGAACTCGGCGCGCTGGCGCTCATCGATGGGAATCCGGTGGCCGTGTTCACCTACGACATCGCCGACGGACGGATCCAGAACCTCCGGTTCCAGGTCAACCCGTACAAGCTGAAGGGCCTCTCCATGGGCACCGACACGCTGGGGTGACGGCGGTCGTTCTAGGCTCCAGCCGTGACCAACCAGAGCGCCCTGTCCGCCGACGGCGGGCAGCTGCGGGCCTCGACGCTCGAACTGTTCTTCGATCTCGTCTTCGTCCTCACCATCACCCAGCTCTCGCACGTCTACACGCATCATCCGGGCTTCCCGGCGCTCGTCCAGGTCGCGCTGCTGTTCGGACTGGTCTGGTGGATGTACTCCGGCTACGTCTGGCTCACCAACGAGGTCGCCCCGAACAGTTCCAGCAGGCGGACCTGGCTGCTGGTGGGCATGTTCGCGTTCTTCGTCCTCGCCTTGGCGATCCCGGATGCGTTCCACGGCACCGGCATCGCGTTCGGCTTCGGATACGTCCTGGTCATCGCCGTGCACACCGCGCTGTTCGCCTCGGCGGGCGGAGCATCGGCGGCGATCGCGATCCGGCGGTACGGCCCGCTCAACGTCCTGGCCGCGGCGTTCGTACTGGCAGGCGGATTCGTGCACGGCTGGATGCAGTATGCCTGCTGGGCCGTGGCATTCGCGGTGCAGATCCTCAGCCCGTATCTGGTCGACACGAGCGACTTCGTGATCCGAGCCGGCCACTTCTGCGAGCGGCACGGGCTGGTCGTGATCGTCGCGATCGGCGAATCCATCGTCGCCGTCGGCGCCGGGCTGGCCGGCGAGAAGATCACACCGCAGTTGATCGCTACCGTGGGCCTGGGTCTCGGCTTGGCCTACGTCCTATGGTGGGCGTACTTCGGCGTCGACGACGAGCGTGGCGAGCACGCGCTGGCCGCGGTACCGGACCGGGAACGCTCCCGGCCTGCCGTGCTGGCCTACGGCTACTCGCTGTACCCGCTGCTCATCGGCGTCATCGTGGCCGCGGCGGGCATTCAGATGAGCGTCGCCCACGGCGACGAAGCGACCTCGGTCGCCGTGGCCGCCGCGCTCTCCGGCGGCGTCGCGCTGTACTTCCTCGGCCAGTTCTTCTTCCGCCTGACCCTGCGGCTGCCGCGCCCATGGGCTCGCTTGCTCGCGGCGCTCGCGGTGGCGGCGACAACGCCGATCGGCATTTTCTGGGTGTCGTGGGCCCAATTGGTCGCGATCGTCGGCGTGGGCTACGCCGCGGTCATCGCCGACGACCTGCTCACATTGCGGTCCGGTGAGCACAGCGCGTACTTCTGAGTGCCGTGGTCGCCGTCCGTCCGGCTTCTTCGGGCGGACTTGCGTTTTCGGCTCGTAACCGGGTGTCCCGGCCTGCGCGCGAACGCGTGCGCGCACTCGGCGTCGCTTCTACCCGCACCGGGTGTCCTGGCCTGCGCGCGCGAACGCGTGCGCGCACTCGGCGTTGCTTCTGCCCGCGCGATCGCCCGCGCCGAGGGCGGTACGGTCGCCGAGCGGCTGTGGATCGCGCTCGTCGGGGCCGGCGCCGGACTACCCGGTGCGCCTGCGGCCGCCGGGCCGCAGCCTGCGCTGAGGCGAGGAACGGCCCTGACCGACAGCCTTGCCACTCGCCCGTGCCGCGGTCGAGGACAATGGCGGCTGTGTGTGCCCAGCCTGTCGAGGAACTCGCGGTCGAACCACCCGCTGCCGCCCGGCGTCTGCTCGGGGCGACCTTGTGGTCAGGCCCGGTCGGTGTCCGAATAGTCGAAGTCGAGGCCTACGGGGGAGACCCGGCCGGGCCATGGCCGGACCCTGCATCGCATTCCGGGCGGGGCCGGACCAAGCGCAACGACGTGATGTTCGGTCCCGCCGGCGTGCTTTACGTCTACCTCAGCTACGGCATGCACACCTGCATCAACGTGACGAGCGGCCCGGATGGGGTCGCCAGCGCCGCGCTGATCCGCTCCGGCGAGGTTGTCGAGGGGCTGGAGACGGTGCGCGAACGGCGCCCTGGAGCTCGAAGCGACCTCGACTCGGCCCGCGGCCCGGGCAACCTCGGCAGTGCGCTGGGAATCACGTTGAGCGACTACGGAACCCCGCTGTTCGATCCGGCGTCACCGATTCGGCTCGAGTTGCACGATCCGATCGCGGACGCCGAGATCGCCAGTGGTCCCCGGGTCGGGGTCAGCAGCGCGGCGGACCTGCCATGGCGTTTCTGGCTTCCGAGTTCGCGCGCGGTGTCGGTCTACCGGCGCAGTCCGCGTGCTCCACTGCCCACCGAGAAGTCGGCCTGAGCACTCTGCGGAGGTTTCGCCGCGGCGATGAATTCTCGCGAAGCTCCTCGTCCTGTCAGGTGCACGCGCCTCTGACCCCGGCGCGACCGAGCTGAAGGACAGAAACATGACCGCCGTCGCCCCCACCAGCACCGCCCCCGTCGCCGCCCGGCCGGGCAAGGTTCTCGATCGCACCCTGTGGACGATGCAGATCCTGCTCGGCCTGTTCCTGGTCATCGCCTCGGGGCCTGCCGAAACTGGCCGGTCAGTCCGACGCCGTGCGCATCTTCCACGAGATCGGCTTCGGCGACTGGTTCCGCTACCTCACCGGCCTGGTCGAGGTCGCAGGCGGCGCCGGTCTGCTGGTGCCGCGGCTGAGCGGCCCGGCCGCGTCCGGACTGTCGATCACCATGGTGCTGGCCGCCGCCACCCAGGCCTTCCTCCTGGGCGCCCCGGCTTTGGCGCCGTTCCCGCTGGTACTGGCCGCGGTGTTCGCCTGGATCGCCTACCAGCGGCGCGACAGCATCGGCGCGGTGCGGGAAGCCCTGTCGCGGTGAGCGCTCGCGCCCCGTGCACGGCCGGTGGACTTCGGTCCGCCGACCGTCGTGCCCCCCGGCAGGGTCGTCGGTGCACAGCAGATTCGTTCGACTCACGCCGCGCCGCGCCGCGACACCGAGGTGCGCACGAAGCCCCGGATCCGGTGCGGAAAGATAGGACAGCGTGAGCGGCGACATCATCGACGAACTGACCTGGCGGGGACTGATCGCGCAGTCCACCGATCTGGATGCCCTGCGCGCGGCGGCGGCCGCCGGGCCGCTGACCCTGTATGCGGGCTTCGATCCCACCGCAGCCAGCTTGCACGCGGGACACCTGGTGCCGTTGCTCGCCCTGAAGCGTTTCCAGCGCGCCGGACATCGCCCCGTCGTGCTGGCCGGTGGCGCCACGGGTCTGATCGGTGACCCGCGCGACGTCGGCGAGCGGACCATGAATTCCACCGACACCGTCGCGGGCTGGGCCGACCGGATCCGCTCTCAGCTGGAGCGCTTCGTCGACCTGGACGACTCGCCGACCGGAGCGGTGGTCGTCGACAATATGGACTGGACCGGGCGGCTGTCCGCGGTCGACTTCCTGCGCGATATCGGCAAGCACTTCTCGGTGAACGTCATGCTGGCGCGCGACACCATCAAGCGGCGGCTGGACGGCGAGGGCATCTCCTACACCGAGTTCAGCTACATGCTCCTGCAGGCCAACGACTACTTGCAGTTACGCCGCGACTACGGCTGCACGCTCCAGGTAGGCGGCTCCGACCAGTGGGGCAACATCATCGCGGGCGTCGAACTCAACCGCCGGGTGGACGGCGCGTCCGTGCACGCACTGACCGTTCCGCTGGTGACCTCCGCGGACGGCAAGAAGTTCGGCAAGTCCACCGGCGGCGGCAGCCTGTGGCTCGATCCCGAGATGACCAGCCCCTACGCCTGGTACCAGTACTTCGTGAACACGGCCGACGCCGACGTGGTGCGGTACCTGCGCTGGTTCACCTTCCTGTCCCGCGAGGAACTCGACGAACTCGAGCGGGCGACCGCGGAGCGCCCGCATGCCAGGGAAGCGCAGCGCAGGCTCGCCGCCGAGATGACGACCCTGGTACACGGGGAGGCCCATACCCGCGCGGTGCAGCTGGCCAGCCAGGCGTTGTTCGGTCGCGGTGAACTCCGCGAACTCGACGAGGCGACGCTCGGCGCGGCCCTGCGCGAAGCGGCGGTCGACGGTGAGGTCGCGCAGATCAAAGCCGGCGAGCCGAGCACCATCGTGGATCTGCTCGTCGCCACGGGCCTGTCCGAAAGCCGCGGCGCCGCGCGGCGTGCGGTGAACGAAGGCGGCGCCTCGGTGAACAACGTGAAGATCTCCGATATCGAGTGGACCCCGGCGGACGCCGACTACCTGCACGGACGCTGGCTCGTCCTGCGGCGCGGGAAGAAGAACCTCGCGGGGGTTCTGCGGGCAGGTGCATGAAGATCGCGGTGGCTTGAATCACATCCGTGTGATTCAAGCCGGCCATCACCGCGATCCCATGCTCCTGACCTGCGGAAGCGCCAGCTTGTCCAGGCGATTTGACGTAGCGTTTTCCGCCGCGTAACTTTATCCAAGTCAGAGCGACACGGACACCAACCCGGAGCCGAAGCGAGGCGGAGACGCCGAGCGGGACCGGGAAACGAGGTAGTACGAGGAGCGCCTGGTAGCTCAGTGCAATGTGGATCATCCGAGAGTCTTGACTTCGGTGGGCTGCTTGCTTAGA
>NZ_BAFZ01000048.1 GCF_000308575.1 Nocardia exalbida NBRC 100660
GGTCGCCGCGCCGCGGGCCAGCAACGCTTTGTGCGTCTCGGCTTCGACCTCGGCCCACCAGCCGGCCGTATCGCCGTCCCCGATGCCCGCCTGCGTCAGGTACTTGCCGTAGGTGCGCCGCTGCTTGTGCGCCAGGGCGTCCGCGCACGAAGCCTGGAGAATCGGAACCGATTCCACCGGCACGACGAACATGGTGCGCCGCATGGCGAGCATTCGCAGCAGCGAACGATCCTCGTAGAGCGCCTGTTCGACGTCGGAGGGCGTGAGCCCGTCGGCACGGGCCGCGACGGAGAGGTACACGGTCGCCGGATCGGTCGCGTGCAGCGCGACCATCGAGCGGGCGATCTCCGCGACCCGCCCGGTGCGCTCCGGCATCGCCAACCGGTGCCGCACCGCCAGCCGAGCGCGCCGCTGCGCGGCATCAATCGAACGCATAGGCGAATCGTAACGTCCGCGCCGTGGCTCAGAGGCCGCCGGCTTGCCGCCCGCTTCGGCGATCTGCCGCAGCACGTGCGCGCAACCGCGGATCGGATCGTTCGCCAGCCGATTGCAGTTGTCCTCGAAAAGGGCGCGCAAGTCGTCGACCGGGAAATTGCGCAGGACCGGATCGGTCGTGACCAGCTCGGCGACGGTGGCGCGGCCGGTCGCCGCGGTCGCGTCGTCGGCCACGGCGACCAGCGCGCACAGGGCGACGGCGGCGTCACGGAAACTCCCGCCGCGCAGCCGGTTCCGGTCGGCCTAACAGGGCCGCGACGCCGGGGCCTGCCCCCAAAAATCGGAATCAGCTCGCGGGTTCCCAGGCGCGGACCAGGTCGAGCAAGCCAGGGAAGCGCGCTTCGAGGTCGGCGACGCGCACCTGGCTGCGGCGCTCGAGTCCGTAGCGCCGCTGCCGGGTGACGCCCGCCTCGCGCAGCACTCGGAAATGGTGCGTCAGCGTGGATTTCGGCCGGTCGATGCCGAACCAGGAGCAGGGCCGGTCGTTCTCGGGGGAGTCCAGCAGGAGCTTGCGGACCATGGCCAGGCGCAGTGGGTCGCTCAATGCGGCGAGGACCTGGTCGAGGCGCAGATCGGCGTGATCCGGCTCGGGCAGCACGGCGGTGTCCTCGGTAGCCGCTGGCATCGCGTCTCCTCGCTCTCGGCTGCTTTGTACGACTTCTATCGTACTACTGCCGCATGTTCGGTTATTGTCGTACCAGTACGAGTAAATTCGAACAAAGGAGTGGTGATGGGATCGACGGTGACGCGGCCCCGCGCGGAAGTGCGCCGAACGAACGGCTCGTCGGTGTGGCGGGCGGCCTGGCCGGTGTTCGCGGTGTTCGTGCTGTCGAACGCGCCGACGCCGCTGTATGTGGTGTGGCAGCGGACGATCGGTTTCTCGTCCGGGACGCTGACCGCGGTGTTCGCCTGCTACATCGTCGGTTTGCTGGGAGCGCTGCTGGTCGCGGGCGTGGTGTCGGACCGGGTGGGGCGCAAGCCGGTCCTGCTGCCCGCGGTGGCGGCGGCGATGGCGGCCTGCGTGCTGTTCGCGATCGCGCAGTCGGTCCTACTGCTGGCACTAGCACGGCTGCTCACCGGTGTGGCGGTCGGCGCGGCCGTCTCGGCGGGCATGGCGGCGGTCACGGACGTGGGCGGGCCCGACCGCAGACGCGTCGCCGCGCTGGCCGCCTCCACGGCGATGGTGCTCGGGGCCGGAAGCGGCCCGTTGCTGGCGGGCCTCCTGTCCGAAACGCTGCCCGGTCCCACGGTGACGGTCTTCGGGCTCGAGATCGCCGTGCTGGCGACGGCTTTCGCGGTGACAGCCCGGCTGCCGTTGCCCGCGGGTCCCGGCGGACGCGGGCCGTGGATCCGGATTCCTTCGGTCGCGTGGGAGGGGCGGACCGCCGTGCTGCTCGGGATCGCGGTGTTCGGACCGGGGATCACCGCGACGTCGTTCGTCCTGTCGCTGGGGCCGTCGGTGCTGACGCATCTGCTCGGCGCCGCCGACCGGGTGCTCGCGGGTGCGGTGGCGTTCACGATGTTCCTCGCCGCGACCGGAGTTCAGTTCGCCGCGCGGCGATTCGGCGTGCGCACCGTCCTGCTCGGCGGCGCGGCCGCGACCGTGACGAGCATGATCGCGCTGGTGCTGTCGCTCGCGACGACCTCGCTCGCGTTGTTCGTGACGGCCGCCGCGCTCGCCGGGGCCGGTCAAGGGCTCGGCCAGTTCGGGGGCCTGACGGCGATCGGCGCGAGCGTGCCGGGCGGGCGGCTGGCCGAGGCGAACGCCGCGCAGAACGTCGGCGGCTATCTTCCGGCCGCGGCGCTGCCGCTGACCGCCGGGTTCCTCGCCGACGCCTACGGGTTGAGCGCCGGGGTGGCCGTGTTCGGCGCGGTGGTGGGTCTCGCCGCCGCCGGGGGCGGACTGCTCGTCCTGACGCGCCTGCGCCGGGACGCCGCGACGCCGCTGACGGCGTGACATCATCCGAGGATGCGACGGGCCCATCCGGTACTGCTTCTCTGCTGCGCGCTGGCCGGCGTGCTCGTGACGACAATCGCTGCCGCGCCGCGTGTCTCGGCGGATCCGGCTTGCGCGACGGGTGTGACGGTGCGTCCGGTCTCGCTGACCGTGGACGGTGAGGAGGCGACCGGGCGGGTGTACGAGCCCTACCGGTGCGCCGAGGGGGACGTGACCCCGGAGGCGCTCGTGGTCGCGGTGCACGGGCACGACGGGTCGTCGGCGGATTTCGCCGGTTACCTCGAGTCGATCGCGCGGCGCACCGCGACTCCGATCCTGTCGATGGATCTACGCTCCGCCGACAGCCGGTGGCGCACCGGAGAGTGGAATCTGTGGGCGGGCCGGCGCGACGTCGTCGCCGCGACCGCGTGGTACCGCCAGGTCCACGGCTCGATCACCCGCACGGTGCTGTGGGGCTGGAGTCAGGGCGGCATCACCAGCGGTCTCGCGGCGGCGCACGGTCCGCGCGGGATGTTCGACTACTGGGTCGACAACTACGGTCCCGCCGACGATTTCACGATGTGGCTGGGTGCGGTGGCCGTGGACCCGGCACTGCCCGCGCAGATCGAGCGCGACGCGGGTGGCTGCCCGCCCGCCGCTTGCCCGCTCGCCTACGCCGAACGCTCACCCGCCCTGCTGGCGGCCCGGATGGACGTGCGGCGCGCGTTTCTCGTCCACGGCACCGCCGACGACGTGGTGCCCTACGCCACGAGCGTCGAGATGCGCGCGGGGCTGGCCGCCGCGGGCAAGCCCACCTCCATGTACACCGTCGTCACCGGGCGCGACCTGAACGGGCGGGTGGCGCCGGGCGACCACAGCGTCGGCCCGGCCTTCTTCGAAGGCGGCTGCGTCGTCGAGCGCCTGCTGCTCGGCACGGAACCGGTCGACGGCCCGGACCGCGACTACCTCGTCGACGTCGCGCACGGCGTCGTCACCGCCCCGCCCGCACCCGCGGGCGCGAAGTGCGCGGCGTGAGGCGCCGGGAACACGATCGTCGTCCAGCGCGGTTGATCGAGAAGACCGAACGACGAAGCGAGGACGTGATGAGCAAGCCGACCGACCCGGCCTACCACTGGAACGGAGCGGATCTCGATCTGGACGCGTATCTGGCCCGGATCGGTTTCGACGGCGAGCGCGCCCCTACCGTCCGTACGCTGCACGAGCTGGTGCGGGCGCACACCACCGCCATCCCGTTCGAGAACCTGGAGATCATCCTGGGCCGGTCGATTCCCCTCGACCTGGCGACCTTGCAGGACAAGATGGTGCGCCGCCGCCGCGGCGGCTACTGCTACGAGAACGTCGGACTGTTCGCGGCCGCGCTGGAACGACTCGGTTTCGGCGTCACCGGGCTGAGCGGGCGGGTGAGCATGGGCGCGGGCGCCGGGTTGCGGCCCGCCACCCACGCGTTGCTGCGCGTGACGACCACCGACGACGACCGGGTGTGGCTGTGCGACGTGGGCTTCGGCGCCGGACCGCTCGCGCCGTTCGAATTGTCCTCGGAGACCGGCGAATTCGCGGCGGGGGAGTGGAAGTTCCGGCTGGAGCGCACGCGCGGGGAGCTGGATTCCGAGCTGTGGGTGCTGCACCAATACGGCCGCGAGGGATGGATCGACCGGCACAGTTTCACGCTGAATCCGCAGTACCGCATCGACTACGCCGTCGGCAACCACTTCGTGTCGACCTCACCGCGTTCCCCGTTCACCACCCGGCCGTACGTGCAGCGTTTCCACCCGGACGCGCACCACGTGCTGGACGGCACCACGTTCGTCACCGAGTATCCCGACGGCACGAGCGACACGCGGGAACTGGAACCCGCCGAACTCCCCAAGATCCTCGCCGAGGTGTTCGACATCGACCTCACCGACGACGACGCCGCCGCGCTGGCCGAGGCCAGATGGGCGCGCGACTGACATCGCGCCCCGCCCGGCATCGCGCTCGGCCCGATAGGGTCGTCGGCGTGCGTACCAACCGGAAGTCCCTCGTCCTGTTCGCCGCACCGGTGCTCGTGCTCGCCGCCTGCTCATCCGGACCGGATCAACCCGATACCGTGGCCGGGCAGTTCGCCGAGGCGCTGAACCACGACGACGTCGCCGCGGCGGCCGCGCTCACCGACAACCCGGCCCTGGCCTCCGACACCCTCGGCGCGCTCTACGAGGGGCTCGGCAAGGACGTGCGCTATGAGGTCCGCTCGGTCGACGACGAGAGTTTCACGCTGGCCGCCACCTGGAAACTGGGCGGGGACGGCAAGTCCGAGTGGACCTACACCACCAACGGCACCGCGCACGACGACGGGAGGGGGTGGCGGGTGAAGTGGGATCCCGCCACGGTCGCCCCTGGCCTGGCCGGCGGGCCGTTGAGCTACAGCAGGGTCTATCCGGAACCGGCACGCATCCTCGATGCCGCGGGCGGCGAACTGATGACCGAGCAGATCGTCACACTGGTGAATCTGGCCCCCGGCGCCGACCTCGCCGCGGTCGCGGAGCTCCTCGGCCCGCTCTCGCCCGGCCTCGGCGCGCCGTCGCTGCAAACGGAACTGGCCGCGGCGCAAGGCAAGCCGATCACCGCGATCACCCTGCGCGAGACGGACCTCGCCCCGATCCGGGAGCGCCTGACCGCGCTGCCGGGCGTCACCCTCGCCCCGCAGACCCGGCTGCTGACCACCGACAAGGCGCTGGCCGCCCCGACGCTGTCCGGACTGGCCGAGTTGTGGCAGGAGTCCGCCGACGCGAACGCCGGGTGGGCGGTGCGCGCCCAGACCCCGCAGGGCACCCAGCGCGTCGCCGGGACGGACCCGAGGCCCACCGCCGACATCGCGACCACGCTCGATCCCGGCCTGCAGCGCGCGGCCGAGGCGGCGCTGGACCCGGTCGCCCAGCCCGCCGCGATCGTCGCCCTGCGGCCCTCGACCGGTGCGGTCGTCGCGATCGCGCAGAACGCCGCCGCCGACGCGCAGGGCCCGATCGCGCTCACCGGGCTCTACCCGCCGGGATCGACGTTCAAGACGGTCACCGTCTCCGCCGCGCTGCAGGCCGGCGCCGTGACACCCGACACCGTGCTGCCCTGCCCCGGTACGGCGAACATCGAGGGCCGCCGCATCCCCAACGACAACAACTTCGATCTCGGCTCCGTCCCGCTGCACACCGCGTTCGCCCGGTCCTGCAACACCACGATGGGCGCGCTCGGCGCGCAGTTGCCCGCCGATGCCCTGACGAAAGCCGCCGCACAGCTCGGACTCGGCATCGACTACGTCACACCGGGCCTGACCACCGTCACCGGAAAAGTTCCCGCGGCGCAGACCTCGGCGCTGCGGGTGGAATCGGCGATCGGTCAAGGGCAGGTGACAGCGTCGCCGTTCGGCATGGCTCTACTCGCGGCGTCCATCGCCCGCGGCGCCGTGCCCGCGCCCACCCTCGTCGCGGGCAAGCCGGGCACCCCCGACCGGACGGCGGACGCACTGCCGCCGCAGGTCGACGACCAGCTGAAAGCCATGATGCGCGAGACGATCACAGACGGCACCGCGACCCAATTGCGCGACCTCCCGGGGCTGCTCGGCAAGACCGGTACCGCGGAGTACATCGATGACGCCCACGCGCACGGCTGGTTCGTCGGCATCGACGGCGACCTGGCATTTGCCGTGTTCATCAGCGACGCGAGCAGTTCGGCGCCCGCGGTGGACGCCGCGGGCCGGATGCTGCGTGCTCGCGGATAGTCCGTGCCGGGCGATTCGGGGCCGCGGAAAGGTCCGGCTGACGCGTGCGAGTGTTCCGGCGCC
Source organism: Nocardia exalbida NBRC 100660 (assembly GCF_000308575.1). Lineage (GTDB taxonomy): Bacteria > Actinomycetota > Actinomycetes > Mycobacteriales > Mycobacteriaceae > Nocardia > Nocardia exalbida. Next base: position 6,264 of record NZ_BAFZ01000048.1, read on the forward strand.
CGCTACACTCATCCCCGGACCGCGTGAGTAATCAATATGCGGGATGTCACGATTTCGAGAAGGTTCGGAGTAGGCGCCATCGATACCGGTCAGTTGATCGCGGAGCATTACCGCCTGGTCGAGCGGATTGGTAGCGGCGGCACGGGCGTGGTCTGGCGTGCCGTCGACGAACGCCTCCAGCGCTCCGTTGCCGTCAAGCAGATCCACATCCAGCCGAGCCTGCCCGAGGCCGAACGCGTCGTGGTGCGCCAGCGCGCCATCCGGGAGGCCCGCAACGCCGCCCGCTTCCAGCATCCGAACGCGATCGTGGTGTTCGACATCACCGAGCACGACGGCGATCCCTGCCTGGTGATGGAGTATCTGAAGTCCAAGAGCCTGGCGGCGGTGATCGGCGCCCAGGGCACGTTGCCGCTGACCCAGGTCGCGCGGATCGGCGAGCAGGTCGCCTCGGCGCTGATCGCCGCGCACCAGGCGGGCATCGTGCACCGCGACGTGAAGCCGGGCAACATCCTGCTCGACGATCACGGCACGGTGAAGATCACCGACTTCGGCATCTCCCGGGCGACCGGCGACGTCACGCTCACCGAGACCGGATTGATCTGCGGCACCGCCGCCTACCTCGCGCCGGAGGTCGCCCGCGGCTCCGATCCGAGCCCCGCCTCCGATGTGTTCGCGCTGGGCGCCACGCTGTTCCACGCGCTCGAGGGCGAACCGCCCTACGGCGCGGGCTCCAACCCGCTCGCGGTGCTCTACGCCGCCGCCAACGGTCAGCTGAGCGAACCGCGCAACGCCGGGCCCGCCACGGATTTCCTGCTCGACCTGCTCAGCCCCGAGCCACGCGAGCGCCCGAGCATGCGGGCCGCGCGCGACCACCTCGCCGCGTTCGCCGATGCGGGCCCCGCGCCGGTGGCCGCCGGGTTCGTACCCGCCAGCGAAGCCTTCACCCGGCCGAGGGCGGGGGAGCCGGAATCGGCGACCCGCGCGCTGCGGCCCTCGGCGATGGCCTCGGCGCCCTACACGCCGACCGAGCGCCAGCCGCGTCCCCGTCCCACGCCCCCGCCGCCGGTGCACTCGGACACCGCGGCCCATCCCCGCACCATGGCGCAGCCGCGCCCGGCACCGAGTCAGGGCTCGGGAGGGAAACGGCGTGCGGTGCTGATCGGCGCGCTGATCGGCGCGGTCGTGGTGGCCGCAGCCGTCATGGTGAACATGCTGAGTTCGTCGGGCTCGAACACCAACGCCTCGCAGGGCGGTACCTCGTCGGTGGTCGCCTCCACGCGCCCCGGCGGCAACACGACCTCGGCCGCCGTCCCCGTGGGGGAGACGAAGAGCGTCGGCAAGGCCGACTCGCGGCAGTCCATCGATATGGTGGTGAACTTCTACAACAACCTCACCTACCTGAGCCTCTCCGCTGCCTGGAAGCAGCTGACCCCGGCCGCCCAGCAGGTCTACGGGAGCCAGCAGGCCTTCGAGGACTACTGGACGCAGAACCGGGTCACCGGCTTCAACACCGTCGACACGGCCGGAGGGGGTACCGGTACCAATGCGGACGGTTCGGTGGACGTCAACGTGGCCAGCGTGACCTACGGCGGCCAGAACAAGTCGGTCACGCTCCGGGTGATCAACCCCGGCAGCGGGTCTGTGCAGATCGACAGCGACACTCGCTGACGCGGGCGCAGGAGAGCAACGCCACAGTTCGGCGCACCGCGGGCACCTACCGACCGCCGACCTGCGCACACCGCTGCCTCGCGACCCGGCCGCCCGGACCACCGCGAAAACGGCTCGCGTCGGCCCATTAGGCTGGTAGCGGCAACTTTCCTGTTGCGGATTCAGCTGGAGACAAGGACCGACACCACATGACATCCCGCATCGAGCTCGCCCGCGTCGATCTGCGCGGTCGTACTCCCTCCGTCGCCGAGCTGCGCGCCGCGCTGCCGCGCGGGGGAGTCGACGTGGACTCGGTGCTGCATCAGGTGCGTCCGGTGGTCGAGGCGATCCGTGATCAGGGCGTGTCGGCGGCGCTGGAGTTCAGCGAGCGCTTCGACGGGGTGATCCCGGCGACGGTGCGGGTGCCCGCGGCCGAGCTGGAAGCCGCGCTGGAGCGGCTGGACCCGGCGGTCCGCGCGGCGCTGGAGGAGTCCATCGCCAGGGCGCGCAAGGTGCACGCCGATCAGCGTCGCACGGACAAGACCACCGAGGTGGTGCCGGGCGGCACGGTCACCGAGCGCTGGGTGCCGGTCGAGCGGGTCGGCCTGTACGTGCCGGGCGGTAACGCCGTCTACCCGTCCAGCGTCGTGATGAACGTGGTGCCCGCGCAGACCGCGGGCGTCGGCTCGCTGGTGGTGGCGTCCCCGCCGCAGGCGCGGTTCGGCGGGCTGCCGCACCCCACCATCCTGGCGGCCGCGCAGCTGCTCGGCGTCGAGGAGGTATGGGCGGTCGGCGGAGCCCAGGGCGTGGCGCTGCTGTCCTACGGCGGCGTCGACACCGACGGCGCGCAGCTGGAGCCGGTGGACCTGATCACCGGGCCGGGCAACATCTACGTCACCGCGGCCAAGCGGCTGTGCCGCGGCCTGGTCGGCATCGACGCCGAGGCGGGCCCCACCGAGATCGCCGTCCTCGCCGACGCGACCGCCGATCCGGTGCACGTCGCCGCCGACCTGATCAGCCAGGCCGAGCACGACGTGCTCGCCGCCAGCGTGCTGGTCACCGACAGCGAGCAGTTGGCCGACGCGGTGGACGCGGCGCTGACCACGCAGCTGACCGTGGTCAAGCACGCCCACCGGGTGGGTGAGGCGCTGCGCGGCAAGCAGTCCGGCACCGTCCTGGTCGACGACATCGAGCAGGGCCTGCGCGTGGTGAACGCCTACGCCGCCGAGCACCTGGAGATCCAGACCGCCGACGCCGCCGCGGTCGCGGCGCGGGTGCGCAGCGCCGGAGCGGTGTTCGTCGGCGCGTACGCGCCGGTCAGCCTGGGCGACTACTGCGCAGGCTCCAACCACGTGCTGCCCACCGCGGGCTGCGCGCGGCACTCCTCCGGGCTGAGCGTGCAGACCTTCCTGCGCGGGATCCACGTCGTGGAGTACACCGAAGCGGCGCTGAAGGATGTCGCGGGCCACGTGGTGGCGCTTGCGAACGCCGAGGACCTGCCCGCGCACGGCCAGGCCGTGCAGGCGCGTTTCGAGGCCCTCTCGTGACGCGCGCGGCGAGCGCGCCCGGCGCGGACCTGACCCTGGACGACCTGCCGCTGCGGGAGAACCTGCGGGGCAAGAAGCCTTACGGCGCACCGCAGTTGACGGTCCCCGTGCAGCTGAACACGAACGAGAACCCGCATCCGCCCAGCCGGGCGCTGATCGACGACGTCGCCGAGTCGATCCGCGCGGCCGCCGCGGACCTGCACCGCTACCCGGACCGCGACGCCGTCGCGCTGCGCACCGACCTGGCGCGGTATCTGACCACGCAGACCGGTATCGCGGTGGACACCGGCAACGTCTGGGCCGCCAACGGCTCCAACGAGATCCTGCAGCAGCTGTTGCAGGCCTTCGGCGGACCGGGCCGCTGCGCGCTGGGGTTCGTGCCCTCGTACTCGATGCACCCGATCATCTCCGAAGGCATCGACACCGAGTGGATCGAGGCGAAGCGCAACGCCGACTTCTCCCTCGACATCGACCAGGCTCTGGCCGCGATCGCCGAGCGCGCACCCGACGTGGTGTTCGTGACCAGCCCGAACAACCCCACCGGGCACAGCATCCCGCAGGAGGACCTGGCGCGCATCCTCGCGGCCGCCCCCGGCATCGTGGTGGTCGACGAGGCCTACGGCGAGTTCTCCGCGCAGCCGAGCGCCATCGGGCTGATCGACCGGTTCCCCGCGAAGCTCGTGGTGACCAGGACGATGAGCAAGGCGTTCGCGTTCGCCGGTGGGCGCCTGGGCTATCTGGTCGCCGCGCCCGCGGTGATCGACGCGATGCTGCTGGTGCGGTTGCCCTACCACCTGTCGGTGGTCACCCAGGCCGCCGCGCGCGCGGCCCTGCGGCATGCCGACGAGACGCTCGGCAGCGTCGCCGAACTGGCCGCCCAGCGCGACCGGGTGGCCGCGGCATTGCGCGAACTCGGATTCGACGTGATCCCCAGCGACGCCAACTTCCTGCTGTTCGGCCGCTTCGCCGACGCCGCGCGCAGCTGGCAGCGCTACCTCGAGCACGGCGTGCTGATCCGCGACGTCGGCCTTCCCGGCTATCTGCGCACCACGATCGGCCTCGCCGCCGAGAACGACGAACTGCTGCGGGTCAGCGGGCTGCTGGCAGGCAGCGACCTGGCACCGCGATGAACCAGCGCCGAGAAGCCATCGGCGACAACCCGATTGGACGTGAGCATGAGTAGGACCGCCCGGGTGGAGCGGGTCACCAAGGAATCCGGCATCGTCGTCGAGCTGGATCTGGACGGCACCGGCAAGACCGAGATCGCCACCGGCGTCCCGTTCTACGACCACATGCTGACCGCGCTCGGCGCGCACGCGAGCTTCGACCTGACCGTGCGCGCGGAGGGCGACACCGAGATCGAGGCGCACCACACGGTCGAGGACACCGCGATCGTGTTCGGTCAGGCGCTCGGCAAGGCGCTGGGTGACAAGGCGGGCATCCGCCGGTTCGGCGATGCCTACATCCCGATGGACGAGACGCTGGCGCACGCCGCCGTCGACGTGTCCGGCCGCCCCTACTGCGTGCACACCGGAGAGCCGGAGCACTTGGTGCACACGGTGATTCCCGGGTCCGGTCCCGGCGCGCCGTACTCCACCGTGCTCAACCGCCACGTGTTCGAGTCGATCGCGTTGAACGCGCGCATCGCGCTGCACGTGCGGGTGCTCTACGGCCGCGATCAGCACCACGTCACCGAGGCCGAATTCAAGGCGGTGGCGCGTGCGCTGCGCGCCGCGGTGGAACTCGACCCGCGGGTGAGCGGGGTCCCCTCGACGAAGGGAACGCTGTGAGCGCGAAAACGGTGGCCCTGCTCGACTACGGGTCCGGCAACCTGCACTCCGCCGAACGAGCGCTGACCAGGGCGGGCGCCCGCGTCGATGTGACCGCGGACCCGCAGGCCGTGCTCGCCGCCGACGGGCTGGTCGTGCCGGGAGTCGGGGCGTTCGCCGCGTGCATGGCGGGACTGCGTGCGGTGCGGGGCGAGCGCCTGATCGGTCAGCGGCTGGCCGGCGGGCGCCCGGTACTGGGCATCTGCGTCGGCATGCAGATCCTGTTCGAGCGGGGTGTGGAATTCGGCGAGCAGAGCGACGGGTGCGCCGAATGGCCGGGCACGGTCGAACGGCTGTCGGCGCCGGTGCTGCCGCACATGGGATGGAACACCGTCTCCGCCCCGGCCGACAGCGTGCTGTTCGCGGGCCTCGACGCGCAGACGCGCTTCTACTTCGTGCACTCCTACGCCGCGCAGACCTGGGACCTGCCGCCCAGTGAGCACTTCGCCGCGCCCAAGCTGACCTGGGCCGAGCACGGGGTGCCGTTCCTGGCGGCGGTGGAGAACGGCGCGCTGTCGGCGACCCAGTTCCACCCGGAGAAATCCGGTGACGCGGGCGCCCACCTGCTGCGCAACTGGGTGAACTCGCTGTAGGGCGATCCCGCGCACCGAGGCGCGCGGGACCGCCGCTGCGGTCAGTGCTTGCGGACCTTGCTGACCAGCCAGCGTCCGTCGACGTTGTCCACCGTCACGGTCATCGCCATGCGGCTGGTCTGCGGCAGACCGTCGGTCTCATCGCTGGTCACCGTCCGCACCACGTCGACGTCCACCTCGGCCCGGTTGTCGTCGCCGGAGACGATGCGGCAGTCGGCCGAGTTCGCCTCGGCGCGGATGTGCGCGGCCTCGGCACTGGATTGGATGTTGGCGCGGAAGTTCTCGAACTCGGCGCGGAACTCTCCGGTGCTGAGGTCGAGCATCCGGCGGGTGTGTTCGCCGAACCGCGCGTAGTCGTAGGTCGCCGCGGCGGAGCCGAATTCGCATCCCGCCAGACGCGCCTCCTCGGGCGCGGCGGCGTTGGCGGCGGGCGCGGCGACGAAGGCCGCGAAGCAGGCTGCTGCCGAAAGCGACAGGGCGGCAGCGATTTCAGATCGTGACATGCACTTCCTCGGTGCGAAAGGGAAGCGGCGACCGGGGATGATCACCGAGCGGAGACGTTACCTTCCGCACCGCCCGGGCCGCGGTTATGCCGACGACCGGGCTGGTAGGTCCGGGCATACGCCGACCCGTCTTCGGGGCTCGGTGCGGATTCGCGAGTGGCCGTCCGGTCCTGCGGTCGACGGGGATTCGGTGTTCAACGGCTACCCCGTGGGACGCGTGCGGGGCACAGTGCGCAGTGCTCGCCTCCGCTGTCACCGCACGCGTGCTCGCCGCGCCGATCAAGGACGCGTGCCGGTGGACCAGATCGGGGTGGTCTGCACCCGGGACAGCCGCCAGCCCTCCTCGGTGCGGACCGCGTCGAAACGGTAGACCTCGCCGAGGGTGTACTGCGGACGCGGAATCGTCCCGTCGGAGGAGGCGGGTGCGAACGTGGCGATCAAGTTGGCCCGCACGTCGGCCGTGTCGCCGCGCAGATCGATCAGCACGTTGCCGATCACGTGCTGAATGCGCTTGTCCTCGCCGTGGTTGCGGCGCGCCTGGGCGATCAGCGCGTCGCGCCCCTCGGCGGTACCGCCGGGCGTCTTCGCGGTCGCGTCCGGGGTGTAGATCGCCCGCAGTTCCTCGAAGCGGCCCTCGTCCAAGGCGCGGCCGAGCCGGTCGACCAGAGCGGTGACCTGCCCGCGGTCCAGCATCTCGCGCACCTCCGGCGCGGGGGTCGCGGCGGCGGAGGCGCAGGCGGCGGTCAGGGCGGCCAGCGGGAGAACGAGCAGGGGGAGGGCCGAGCGAATCTTGCGCATCGGAGTCGCCTTCCGAACAGAACGTTGGTGTGTCCAACGTTGGTAGCTCCAACGTAACAGATCGTGGGTGCTGCCAACAAGTCTTGTTAGAGTGGCCGCATGGACATCGCGCACGAAGACGCCGCCGGGCGGCTCCGCGTCCTGCCCACCAGGCTGGTCAATCAGGTCGCGCTGGTGGCGAATCGGGCGACCGAGCGGGCGCTGGAGCCCACCGGCTCCCGGCGGCACCATTACGCGCTGCTGGCCACGCTCGGTGAGTTCGGTCCGGCCAGCCAGGCGGAGCTGGGCAGGCGCACCCGGATCGACCGCAGTGACGTGGTCGCGGCGGTGAACGATCTCGCCGCCCGCGGGCTGGTCGAGCGCAACCCCGACGCCGCCGACCGCCGACGCAACATCGTCACGCTCACCGCGGCGGGCGCGCGCCACCTCGACGATCTCGACGAGCGCCTGAAGGTCGCCCAGGACGAATTGCTCGCGGGCTTCTCCGAGCGCGATCGGCAGACCCTGGTCACGCTGCTGACCCGCATCCTGGACGCGCACGCGGCAGGCCCGTCGCGGTGATCGACGTCCCATCCGCCCAGGCCCTGCACTCGGACGCGGCCGGGTAACCACTAGGCTGCTCTCGTGAGTCTTGTGCTGCTACCCGCCGTCGATGTCGCCAACGGAGAGGCTGTGCGCCTCGTGCAAGGAGAGGCCGGCAGCGAAACCAGCTACGGCTCGCCTCGCGAGGCGGCGCTGGCCTGGCAGGAAGCCGGCGCGGAATGGGTGCATCTGGTCGACCTCGACGCGGCGTTCGGGCGCGGCTCGAATCGGGAACTGCTGGCGGGCGTGGTCGGTGAACTCGACGTCAAGGTGGAACTGTCCGGCGGCATCCGCGACGACGAGAGCCTCGAGGCGGCCTTGTCCACCGGCTGCGCCCGGGTGAATCTCGGCACCGCCGCGCTGGAGGACCCGGTCTGGTGCGCGAAGGCCATCGCCCGGCACGGCGAGCGCATCGCGGTCGGCCTGGACGTGCGCATCATCGAGGGCGAGTACCGGCTGCGCGGCCGCGGCTGGGTCAGCGACGGCGGCGATCTGTGGGAGGTGCTCGAGCGCCTGGAGCGCGACGGCTGCTCGCGTTACGTGGTGACCGACGTGACCAAGGACGGCACGCTCACCGGCCCGAACCTGGACCTGCTGCGCGAGGTCTGCGCGGCCACCGACGCGCCCGTCATCGCCTCCGGCGGCGTGTCCACCATCGCGGACCTGGTCGCGATCGCCGAACTCGTGCCCGACGGCGTCGAGGGGTCGATCGTCGGCAAGGCGCTCTACGCGGGCCGGTTCACCCTGCCCGAGGCGCTGGCCGCGGTGAGATGACCCGGGAACTGTCGAACCTGCTCGCGGCGGCGAGCGAGGTCCTGGATTCGGTGTGTTCGCGGTTCGTCGAGGGTATCGGCGCGCCGAGCGCGGTCGAGAAGGGCCGCAACGATTTCGCCACGGAACTCGACCTGGAGCTGGAGCGCACCGTCTCCGCCGAGTTGCTGCGCCGCACCGGCATCGAGGTGCACGGCGAGGAGTTCGGCGGACCGCAGCTCGCCACCGGCACCGCGTGGGTGCTCGACCCGATCGACGGCACGTTCAACTACTCCTCCGGGCATCCGCTCTCGGGCATGCTGCTCGCGCTGGTCCGCGACGGGGAACCGGTGCTGGGACTGACCTGGCTGCCGCTGCTCGGCCGCCGCTACGCCGCCATGGCCGGGGGCCCCGTGCTGCTGGACGGGCAGCCGCTGCCGCCGCTTCCGCACGGGAAACTCTCCGAGGCCATGATCGGTTTCGGCGCGTTCAACGTGGACGCGCACGGCCGCATTCCCGGACAATTCCGCTTCGACCTGCTCGGACCGCTGAGCAGGCTGTCCTCCCGGGTGCGCATGCACGGCTCGACCGGCATCGATCTGGCGTTCACGGCCTCCGGCGTGCTCGGCGGCGCGATCGTGTTCGGGCACCACCCCTGGGACAACGCGGCGGGCGTCGCCTTGGTGCGCGCGGCGGGCGGCGTGGTCACCGACCTGGTGGGCAGGCCGTGGACCATCTCCTCCGGCTCCGTGCTCGCGGCCGCGCCCGGCGTGCACGAGGAACTGCTCGACATGATCTGCACGGTCGCCGACCCGGCGGCCGCGGAGGAAGGGTGAGGCAATGACGTTGGCCGTACGGGTGATCCCGTGTCTGGACGTCGACGCGGGGCGGGTGGTCAAGGGCGTCAACTTCGAGAACCTGCGCGACGCGGGCGATCCCGTCGAACTGGCCGCCCTCTACGACGCGCAGGGCGCCGACGAGCTGACCTTCCTCGACGTGACCGCCTCCACCGGTGACCGCGGCACGATGATCGACGTGGTGACCCGCACCGCCGAGCAGATCTTCATCCCGCTCACCGTCGGCGGCGGGGTGCGCACGGTCGAGGACGTGGACCGCCTGCTGCGCGCGGGCGCGGACAAGGTCTCGGTGAACACCGCCGCGATCGCGCGGCCGGAGGTGCTGCGCGAGATGTCCGAGCGCTTCGGCTCCCAGTGCATCGTGCTGTCGGTGGACGCGCGCACCGTGCCGGACGGGCAGCCGGAGACGCCCTCCGGCTGGGAGGTCACCACGCACGGCGGCAAACGCGGCACCGGCATCGACGCTGTCGAATGGGCGGCGCGCGGCGCCGAACTCGGCGTCGGCGAGATCCTGCTCAACTCCATGGACGCCGACGGAACCAAGGCCGGTTTCGACCTGCCGATGATCCGCGCCGTGCGGGAGGCGGTGACGGTCCCGGTGATCGCCAGCGGGGGCGCGGGCACGGTCGAGCACTTCGCCCCGGCCGTGCACGCGGGCGCCGACGCCGTGCTCGCGGCCAGCGTGTTCCACTTCGGCGATCTCACCATCGGCCAGGTCAAGGATTCGATGCGGGCGGAGAAGATCGTCATCCGGTAGTAGTCGGCGGAAATCCGCCGAGGCGGAAGGCGCTTCGCGGCAGCACGGTTGCATCGGGGATGAGCATCGGAATCGCGCTGTCCCCGTTCGCCCTCGACGCCACGGGCAATGCCGTGGACGCGGCGGTGTCACTGGGTACGACGGCGGCCGCCGCCGGTTTGTCGTCGCTGTGGTTCGGCCAGACGTTCACCCATGACGCCATCGCGCTGGCCGGGATCGTCGGCCGCGCCGTGCCCGGACTCGCGGTCGGCACCTCCGCCGTGCCGATCACGGCGCGTCATCCGCTGCTGATCTCCGGGCAGGCGCAGACCGCGCAGGCGGCCACCGGCGGCCGGTTCACCCTCGGACTCGGCCTCGGCGCGGAATCCTTCGCGGCCCCCGTGTTCGGCGGATCCTTCGACCGGCCGATCACCCGGCTGCGCGAGTTCCTCACCGCGCTACGCACCGTGCTGCACACCGGCACGGTCGATTTCCACGGCGAGACGCTCACCGCCGCCGCGCCGCTGACCGCCGCGGTGGCCGGGGCGCGTCCACCCGTGCCGCTCCTGGTGGCCGCCATGGGACCGCAGGCGCTGCGCGTCACCGGTGAGCTGGCCGACGGCACCCTGCCCTTCCTGGTCGGCCCCGAGGCGCTGGCCGAGCACATCGTCGCGCCGTTCACCGCCGCCGCCGAGCGGGGGGGCCGGCCCGCGCCACGGGTCACCGTCCTGGTCCCCGGCGTGGTCACCGCCGACCTGGACACCGCGCGCGCGGCGGCCGCCGCCCAGACGGCGTTCTACGACGACATCCCGTCCTATGCCCGGGTGATCGAGCTGTCCGGGGCGGCGCGGGCGGCGGAACTCGTGGTGATCGGTGACGAGGAGCTGATCGCGGCCCGGGTCGCGGAGTACTTCGCGGCGGGCGCGACGGAGGTGGTCTTCTCGCAGACCGATCTGACCACCCCGGAGGACCAGCGGCGCACCTGGGAGGTGCTCGGCGAACTCCAGCGCTCCCGGCTGTGCTGACCGCGTACTCCGCGCCACGACGCCCCTGTTATAACGGTGCCATGAGTCTCGATCCCGCTATCGCCGCCCGTCTCAAGCGCAACCACGCCGGGCTGGTCTCGGCCGTCGCGCAGGAACGCGCCACCGGTGACGTGCTGATGGTCGCGTGGATGGACGACGAGGCGCTGGCGCGCACGCTGGAAACCCGTAAGGCGACGTACTATTCGCGCTCCCGTCAGCAGTACTGGGTCAAAGGGGAGACTTCCGGCCACACCCAGTACGTGCACGAAGTGCGGCTCGACTGTGACGGCGATACGATCCTGCTGGTCGTCGATCAAGAGGGGGCGGCCTGCCACACCGGCACGCACACCTGCTTCGACTCGGATGTGCTCCTGGCCCCGCGATCCTGAGCAGGCGCCGGGCTAGCCGCCGTTCGGGCGTCGGTCGTCCGTCGCCGGGGTGAGTCCGCCGAGCTGGTCGAGTTGGTCGAGCGCGTCGACGAGCCGCTCGGCCAGCAGTTCCCCCAGTTCGGCGACCTGGGCCTTCTGCGCGTCGTCCAAGCCGTCGAAGACCAGGTGCCGCACGGCCGCCAGATAGCCCGGCGCGGCCTCGACCACCTTCAGATACCCGTCGTCGGTGAGCACGGCGTGCACACCGCGCCGTCCCGCCGTCGCCGAGCGCTGCGCCCAGCCCATCCGTTCCAGCTTGGAAACCACGTGTGACAAGCGCGATAGCGATGCATTTGCCTTGTGGGCAAGCTCACTCATCTGCAATCGGTGGCCCGGTTCCTCCGACAACAGGGTCAGTACCCAGTACTCGAAATGCGTCACGCCGGACTCGCGCTGGAGCTGGGTGTCCAGAGCCCCTGGCAGTCGCGTCATCAACGCCACGATCGCACGCCAAGCGCGTTGTTCGACCGGGTCGAGCCACTTCGTCACTGTGTGCCTTCTTTCAAGCCAAGTGACGTGGTTTTGTTCGTTGTCCTAGTGATTGTCGAGAAGCTTGTGCACAGTCACCCGCGACAACGAGTTTGCCACGACTTCGCTCGACCGTCATAAAGATGCCGCATGACGTGAGTTCACTCACACGCCGCTCGCGGGCGTCTCCTCTGCCTTCGGTCGGCGCGGGTGCGTGCGCCGCCACCGGCGCAGCAGCAACAGCGCTACCGCGAGCAGGAGCAGCAGTGCCGCGACGACGGCACCGGTGAGCGCGGCACCACGGAAGGCGGGCGCGTCGACATCCAGGATCCGTTCGCCCGCGTGGGCGGCGCTGCTGTTGCCGAGCACGATGGTCAGCGTCATCAGGTTGGGCAGCGCGAACAGGATGGCGACGACCCCGGCCGCACCGGCGAGAAACTTGCCGGCCTTGCGCCGCCACACCAGCACGGCGAACAGCAGCAGGAAAAGGGTGACGAGGGTGCAGATCCCGCCGAAGAACAGGCCCCAGCCGATGCCCTTGGCGAAACTACCGTGCACCATCGACCCCACCCGCTGTGCCCACCAGCGCGGGATGAACGCGGACAGGATGAAGTAGAGAACGACGAGGACGGCCAGCAGCACGGCGCCGCCGATGATCCGGGTGCGCCAGACCGCTGCGGTGGGTTTGCCCTCGCCGGGCTGGACCTCGGTCGAAGTCATGGATCCAGCCTAGGCCGCACCGCCGCCCGGCAACGGCTGCGCGGCCGCGGCGCGCCGCGCGGACTACCTGGTGCGCAGGTAGTTCAGGGCTTCGTCGGCGTGCACCGCGGCGCGCAACTCGCCGGTAATGATCTTGCGAACGGTGCGGTCCGTGTCGATGACGAACGTTTGCCGCTTCACCGGCGCGAGTTTGCCGAGCAGTCCGCGCTTCACGCCGAACTTCGCCGAGACGGCGCCGTCGGCGTCGGAGAGCAACGGATAACCGAGACGCTGCTTGTCGGCGAATCCGGCCTGGGTGTCCACGTTGTCGGTGCTGATGCCGACGCAGGTGGCGCCGAGCGCGGCGAACTCGGCGGCGAGGTCACGGAAATGACAGGCCTCGGCCGTGCACACGGGCGTATTGGCGGCGGGATAGAAGAAGAGGACCAGGGGGCCGTCCGCCAGCAGCGCGTCGAGCGAGCGGGGGGTGCCGGACTGATCGGGAAGCTCGAAAGCGGGGGCGAGCTGTCCTTGCTGCATGTCGAAAGCCTACCGGGCGCTTGGTCGAATCGGGTATCCCGCTTTCCGGCGACGGCGGTCGGGAAACCGCGCTCCGTTGCTCGTGCCCGTCGAAGCGCCGTCCGCGCTCCGATCGCCGCGCCGGTGGCCGGGCACGAGCCGAGGTGTGGCGGCTACGCGCCGATGAGCGCTGCCACCTCAGGGTTCTTGATCGCCATCACATCGAGGATGCCATGGGCTCGCAGGAACGGCCGAAGCTCTTTGATGCGGTGGCTGTGGACGGCGTATTCGTCGGGAAAACGGTTCTTGTCCAGGGACTCCAGTGCTTTGACGTAGGTGACGAAGGACGCGAGCGCGTTGCTCGGAGCACCCTGGGGGTAGGCCGGATGGCCGGTGGCCCCTGGGTGCGGGGCGTGCGGGCGCGGGACGCTGTGGTTCGGAATGTGCCGAGGACCCTCGGGCGCTACCGATTGCGAGGGGTACATCAGTTGTCTCCTCTCGAGATGGATACCGCATGCGACGTGGAACGCCGCGAGTGTAGTGAGCGCCGCCACACCTCCGGCGGCCGCGTGAGAACCGGACGGTCGACCTGATTTGTCGCGTTTGTCGCGTCCGGCCCCGTGTCACCGGCACCGCTCACCGGTCGATCGGCCCGGCCTGGGATGATGAGTGCATGCCAGGCGCGTCCACTCCCACCACCACGACCCGTGAACAGTTCCATCAACTGGCCGCGGAGCACCGGGTGGTCCCGGTGACCCGAAAGGTCTTGGCGGACTCCGAGACTCCGCTGTCGGCCTACCGCAAACTCGCGGCCGACCGGGCGGGCACCTTCTTGTTCGAGTCCGCGGAGAACGGCCGGTCGTGGTCGCGCTGGTCGTTCATCGGCGCGGGGAGCCCGTCGGCGCTGACCGTGGTGGACGGCGAGGCGGCCTGGCTGGGCAGCGTCCCGGCCGACGCGCCCTCCGGCGGCGATCCGCTGGTCGCGCTGCGCGAGACGCTGGAGTTGCTGCGCACCGAGCGCTTGCCCGGACTGCCGCCGCTGACCGGCGGCATGGTCGGGTACCTCGGCTACGACGCGGTGCGCCGGATCGAGCGGCTGCCCAGCCTGGCGCTGGACGACTTGCGGCTGCCGGAGATGGTCCTGCTGCTCGCCACCGACCTGGCCGCGTTCGACCACCACGAGGGCGCCATCACGCTGATCGCCAACGCGGTCAACTGGAACGGCACCGCCGAGCGCGTCGACGAGGCCTACGACGACGCGGTGGCCCGGCTGGACCGGATGACCGCCGCACTCGGCGCGCCCGCCGAATCCACCGTGTCGGTCTTCGACCAGCCCGAGCCGCGGTACCGGCGCAGGCGCACCACCGAGGAGTTCGGGGCGGGCGTGCGCCGCCTGGTCAAGGAGATCGAGGCGGGCGAGGCGTTCCAGGTGGTGCTGTCCCAGCGTTTCGAGATGGACTACGACGGGTCGCCGATCGACCTGTATCGGATGCTGCGCGCGTCCAATCCCAGCCCGTACATGTATCTGCTGCACGTCCCGGACGGCCAGGGCGGCACCGCGTTCTCCATCGTCGGCTCCAGCCCGGAATCGCTGGTCACCGTGAAAGACGGTGTGGCGACGACCCATCCGATCGCGGGCACCCGCTGGCGGGGCGGCACCGAGGAGGAGGACCTGCTGCTGGAGAAGGGTCTGCTCGCCGACGAGAAGGAGAACGCCGAGCACCTCATGCTCGTCGACCTCGGCCGCAACGACCTGGGCCGGGTGTGCGAGCCGGGCACCGTGCGGGTCACCGAGTACCGGCACATCGAGCGCTACAGCCACGTCATGCACCTGGTGTCGACGGTCTCGGGCCGGTTGGCGCCCGGCCGGATCGCGCTGGACGCGGTGCGGGCGTGCTTCCCGGCGGGCACCCTGTCCGGTGCGCCCAAGGTGCGCGCGATGGAACTGATCGAGGAACTCGAACCGACCCGGCGCGGCGTCTACGGCGGCGTCGTCGGGTACCTGGACTTCGCCGGTGACGCCGATACCGCCATCGCCATCCGCACCGCGCTGCTGAAGGACGGCACGGCCTACGTGCAGGCGGGCGCGGGCGTGGTCGCGGACTCGAATCCGGAATACGAGGACGTGGAGTCGCGTAACAAGGCGATGGCGGTGCTGAAGGCGGTCGCGGCGGCCGGAACGGTGCGGGCCTACGGCACGGAGCCGGATGCGGCGGACGGCGGATCGCTATGACAGCTGCCCATCCCGAAGACGAACCCGGCACGGCGCGGGAGTCCGCCCCGGAGACCGGCGGGCCGGAAGCCGGTCCAGCCGCGGCGGATTCCGCCGCACGCACCGAGCCGCCGGACACCGGAAGCGACTCGCGCCGGAGATACCCCGTGGCCCCGGTCGCGTTGCTCGCCGTCGCCGCCGCCGCGCTGTGGGCGTCGTCCAGGATGACCTGGGTGACCGTCAGCTCTTCCGACGGCCTCACCCAGCCCCGCACCGATCATCTCGAGGGCGGGGTGTGGTTCGGCGCGCTCACGCCGCTGGCACTCGTGCTGCTCGCCTCGATCGCGGCCGTGCTGGCCACCAGGGGCTGGTTGCGCCGCGTGGTCGGCGTGCTGATCGCGTTGGTCGCGGCGGTGGCCGCGGTGCCCGCGTTCGCGCTGCTGACCGATTCCGGCAAGATCGCCGAGCGGGCCGCGACACTCGCCGAGCTCCCGGCGCGCGCCCAGGTGGAGACGGCGATCACGTCGGGGTTCCCGGCCGTGCTCGCGCTGCTCGGCGCGCTCGCCGCGTTCGGCGCCGGCGCGCTGCTGGCCCGGATGCCCGCCGAGGCGGCACGGATGTCCGGCAAGTACGACAACCCGGTCTTCCGGCGCGCCGACGCCACCGCGGAGGTCGCGCAGCGGCGCGCGCAATCCACGGACGATGTGTCCTCGCCCCAGCTGTCCGAGCGCGTGCTGTGGGACGCGCTGGACGCCGGGACCGACCCGACCGACGAGCCCGCTGCCGGGCCGTCGGGCCCGGAGGACACGAAGCACGGTGAGGCGGACCGACGTGGCCGCTGAGCTGTTCCCGCCCGGCGGGTGTGGCGGGTACCACCTTGCGCGGAGCCCTTCCGCGTGGTTGAACCCGAGCCCCGGCGCATCCGCGCCCGGTAGGTCCATTTATTCTTTGTCAGCATCGGTGAGACAGCGCCTGGGGGGATTCTCAGGTAGCAAGTCCGTCTCCCCAGAAAGGATTCGAGCCAGATGACGGTACTCGACTCGATTCTCGACGGGGTCCGCGCGGATGTGGCCGCTCGGGAAGCCCTTCTCGACTTCCAGGCGGTCAAGGCGGCCGCCGCGGCCGCGCCCGCGCCGCTGGACGCCCGCGCGGCGCTGCTCGAGGACGGCATCGGCGTGATCGCCGAGGTCAAGCGGGCAAGCCCGTCCAAGGGCGAGCTGGCGGACATCCCGGACCCGGCGAGCCTGGCCAAGTCCTACGAGGACGGCGGCGCGCGGATCATCAGCGTGCTCACCGAGGGCCGCCGCTTCCACGGGTCGCTCGACGACCTGGACGCGGTCCGCGCCACGGTGAACATCCCGATCCTGCGCAAGGACTTCGTCGTCGGCCCCTACCAGATCCACGAGGCGCGCGCGCACGGCGCGGACGTCATCCTGCTGATCGTCGCGGCACTGGAGCAGGACGTGCTGTCCTCCCTGATCGACCGCACCGAGTCGCTCGGCATGACCGCGCTGGTCGAGGTGCACACCGAGGAGGAGGCCGACCGCGCGCTGGAGGCGGGCGCGTCGGTGATCGGTGTGAACGCCCGCAACCTCAAGACGCTCGAGGTCGACCGCGACGTGTTCGCGCGGATCGCGCCCGGACTGCCCACCGAGGTGATCCGGATCGCGGAATCCGGCATCCGCGGCACCGCCGACCTGCTGGCCTACGCGGGCGCGGGCGCGGACGCCGTTCTCGTCGGCGAGGGCTTGGTGACCAGTGGCGACCCCCGCGCGGCGGTCTCGGAACTGGTGACCGCGGGCACCCACCCGTCCTGCCCGAAGCCCGCACGGCGGGGCCGGTGACCGGCGTGGCAGCGGTACCACAGGCCAGTGACGGCGTCGCCCAGCGCAGTGGCCACGAGCCGGATGTGGGCGGACACTTCGGCGTCTACGGCGGCAGGCACGTCCCCGAGGCCCTGATGGCAGTCATCGAGGAGGTGACCGCCGAATACGAGAAGTCCCGGATCGACGAGTCCTTCCTCAACGAGCTGGACCGGTTGCAGCGTGACTACACCGGGCGCCCGTCGCCGGTGTTCGAGTGCACGCGCCTGGCCGAGCACGCGGGCGGCGCGCGCATCCTGCTCAAGCGCGAAGACCTGAACCACACCGGCTCGCACAAGATCAACAACGTGCTCGGCCAGGCGCTGCTCGCCAAGCGGATGGGCAAGACCAGGGTGATCGCGGAGACCGGCGCGGGCCAGCACGGCGTCGCCACGGCGACCGCCTGCGCGCTGCTCGGCCTGGACTGCGTCGTCTACATGGGCGCGGTCGACACCGCCCGCCAGGCGCTGAACGTGGCGCGCATGCGCCTGCTCGGTGCCGAGGTGATCTCGGTGACCTCCGGTTCGCAGACCCTCAAGGACGCCATCAACGAGGCGCTGCGCGACTGGGTGACCAACGCCGACGACACCTACTACTGCTTCGGCACCGCCGCGGGCCCGCACCCGTTCCCGATGCTGGTGCGCGATTTCCAGCGCATCATCGGCATGGAGGCTCGCGCCCAGGTGCAGGCCGCCACCGGCGGGCTGCCCGACGCGGTCGTCGCCTGCGTCGGCGGCGGATCCAATGCCATCGGCATCTTCCACGCGTTCCTCGACGACGCCGGCGTCCGGCTGATCGGCTACGAAGCGGCCGGTGACGGCGTCGACACCGGCAGGCATGCGGCCACCTTCACCGGCGGCACGCCGGGAGCGTTCCAGGGCGCCTACTCGTACCTGCTGCAGGACGAGGACGGCCAGACCATCGAGTCGCATTCGATCTCGGCGGGCCTGGACTATCCGGGTGTCGGCCCGGAGCACGCCTACCTCAAGGACGTGGGCCGCGCCGAGTACCGGCCGATCACCGACACCGAGGCGATGGACGCGCTGCTGCTGCTCAGCCGCACCGAGGGCATCATCCCCGCGATCGAGTCGGCGCACGCGGTGGCCGGCGCGCTGCAACTGGGCAAGGAACTCGGCCCCGGCGCGGTCATCCTGGTGAACCTCTCGGGCCGCGGTGACAAGGACATGGACACGGCAGCGCGGTGGTTCGGGCTGTTCGACGACGAGTCGAAGGAGGAGGGCCGGTGAGCCAGCAGTCCCGCTTGGCGAACACCTTCGCCGCCTGCCGCGCCGAAGGCCGCGCGGCGCTGATCGGCTACCTGCCCGCCGGCTACCCCGATCTGGCCGGTTCGATCGAGGTCGTGCGCGCCATGGTCGACGCCGGATGCGACATCGTCGAGGTCGGCGTCGCCTACTCCGATCCGGTGATGGACGGCCCGACCATCCAGGCCGCCGCCGAGCAGGCACTGCGCGGCGGCGTGCGGGTGCGCGACGTGTTCACGGTGGTCGAGGCGATCACCGGCGCGGGCGGCAAGGCCGTCGTGATGAGCTACTGGAACCCCGTGCTCCAGTACGGCGTGGATCGCTTCGCGCGGGATCTGGCCGCCGCGGGCGGCGCGGGCATCATCACCCCGAACCTGATTCCGGAGGAGGCCGACGACTGGTTCGTCGCCTCGTCCACGCACAACCTGGACCGCATCTTCCTGGTCGCGCCGTCGTCCACCGAGGAGCGCCTGGTGAAAACGCTCGAGGCCAGCCGCGGCTTCGTCTACGCGGCCTCGACCATGGGCGTCACCGGCGCGCGGGACGTGGTGTCCTCGGCCGCGCCCGCCCTGTGCGCGCGGATCCGGACGCACTCCGACATCCCGATCGGCGTCGGGCTCGGCGTCCGCTCGGGCGAGCAGGCCGCCGAGATCGCGTCCTTCGCCGATGGCGTGATCGTCGGCTCGGCGCTGGTGAGCGCGGCGGGACAGGGTCTCGATGCCGTCCGCGCACTGACGGCGGAACTCGCCGAAGGCGTGCGCTCGGCCACCGTGGCGTCCTAGGAAGGCGGTTCGGCCGGGCGGCGAAATCGGCCCGGCACCGCCGCTGTGACACGAGACCGGCGATCCCGTCCGGCGAACCGGACGCGGACGAGCCGGTGCGCCGGGTGGCGCGATTCCTGTCGAAGGACGTGCAAGTCACGGGATGCGCGCGGCTGCGCTCGCCGCGACCACGGCGGATCTCGCGGCGCTACCGGTGGGCGGGGCGTCGCGATGGCGCGCCTCACCACGACAAGGGCGGTGCGGTGGTGGCGTGGCGGCCGAGCTTCTCCGCTACGGTGACCCCGTGACGTTACGAGTCCTCGCAGACAGTGTCCTGGCCGACGGCGGCGTCAGCGGCGCCCTGCTGGCCTACATCCCCAGCCCCGCGCGGGGCGTGTGGCAGCTCGGGCCGTTCCCGCTGCGGGCCTACGCCCTGTGCATCATCCTCGGCATCGTCGTCGCGATCTGGTGGGGCGAACGGCGCTGGCGCGCACGCGGCGGGCAGCCCGGCGCGATCCTGGACGTCGCGATGTTCGCGGTGCCGTTCGGTCTGGTCGGCGGCAGGCTCTACCACGTGGCCACCGACTGGCAGAAGTACTTCGGCGCGGACGGGAATCCGGTCGACGCGCTGAAGATCTACCAGGGCGGGCTCGGCATCTGGGGCGCGGTGCTGCTCGGCGGCATCGGGGCGTGGATCGGCTGCCGGGTGTACCGGATCCCGTTGCCCGCCCTGGGCGACGCGGTCGCCCCGCCGATCCTGCTCGCCCAGGCCATCGGCAGGCTCGGCAACTACTTCAACCAGGAACTGTACGGCCGCGAGACCGACCTGCCCTGGGGCCTGGAGATCTACCGGCGGGTGGGCGACGACGGCAGGCTCGACATGATGAACGGCGCCTCCACCGGCGTGGTCGACAAGATCGTGCATCCCACCTTCCTGTACGAACTGCTGTGGAACGTGCTCGTCGTCGTGCTGCTGGTGTACGTGGACAAGCGTTTCCGGATCGGGCACGGCCGCCTGTTCGCGCTGTACGTCGCCGGCTACTGCTTCGGCCGGTTCTTCATCGAGCTGATGCGCGCCGACGAGGCGACGAAGATCGCTGGCATCCGGATCAACTCGTTCACCTCGGCCGTCGTGTTCCTTGCCGCGATCGCCTACTTCGTGTTCGCGACGAAGGGCCGCGAAACGCCCGAGCAGCTGCAACCCGGCGCGAGCCCGCGTCCGTGGCCGTGGCAGATCCGGGCCCTGCGCGCCGCCGGGGCTGCGCCCGGAAAGCCCGCGCAGACCGGCGAATCCACGACCGGCAGCGATGCACCGACCGCCGAGAGCGCGGTGTCCGATGCCGAGTCCGGCTCGACGGAGCCGGGCGGGCAGCAGGCGGGCGCGACCGACGAGTCTTCCCGGACCGCCTCGGAGAAGGCCGATTCGGGAAAGTCGGCCTCCGACAAGAATTGATCGCCCGGTACGGCCGGGACGCCGAAGGGCACGGTTCTCGACTCCGCCGGCACGGAATCGCCGCGGCGGCAACGTTCGGGCGCTCCGTCGCGATAACTGTGCGCGGGGCCGAATGCCACCGGGGCGACAACCAGGTCGATCCCCGTGACAATGGCTCGTGATCGTCGCGAAACGGCAGTTCGGCGATTCAGCAGGACCGGGGGCCGACCAGAGGGTGCCCGCACGACCGAGGAGGACCTGAGTGACCGACCCTTACCAGCAGAATCCGGAAACCGGTGGCCCGCAGTACGGCCCGCCCGGCACCGGTCCCGATCTGACCAAGCGGCTGGACGCGCAGAACCAGCCGCAGTACAGCGCCCCCTCGGACCCCTACGGCCAGCCGCAGTACAGCGCCCCGTCGGACCCCTACGGTCAGCCCCAGTACGGCCAGCCCGTCGATCCCTACGGTCAACAGCCGGGGGGCTACCCGGCGGCCCCCTATCCGGTCGGGCCGCAGGGCTACAACCCCAACGACCCGGAGGCGCCCTGGGGCCGTGACCCTTTCGGTGTACCGCTGTCGGACAAGCAGAAGCTCGTCGCCGGGCTCCTGCAAATCTTCTTGGGCAGTTTCGGCGTCGGCCGCTTCTACCTCGGATACACCGGCCTGGGTGTAGCTCAGCTGGTCGTCGGCATCCTCACCTGTTTCACCGTCGGCTGGATCTGGGGCATCGTCGACGGCGTGCTGATGCTCACCGGCAAGGTGCCGGACAGCAACGGCCGCCCGCTGCGCGACTGATCTCGGCGGAACCGGCAGGCGGGAGCGGGGTGCCCGCCTCCCGGTCGACGCGGGTGACAGCGCTGCGCAACTCTTCCGCGCACCATGATCGCGATACTGTCGCTCGCGGCGGTCCGGGCGTAGCATGACCGGATTCGCGTGCCGTGTGTGGAGCTCCACGCACCGAAGAGAGGGATTCCGTGCGCCGTAAGTTGTTCGCCGCCGCCGTGCTCGCCGTCCTCGCCGCCACCGGGTTGACCGCGTGCGGCGGCAGCGACCCGAACGTGCTGAAGGTCGGTACCGAGGGCACCTACACCCCGTTCAGCTACCAGGGCTCCGACGGCAAGCTCACCGGTTACGACGTCGAGGTGATCCAGGCGGTCGGCGACAAACTCGGCAAGAAGGTCGAATTCGTGCAGACGCCGTGGGACGCCATCTTCGCAGGCCTGGAGTCGAAGCGCTTCGATCTGGTGGCGAATCAGGTGACCGTGAACGACGAGCGCACGGCGAAATACGCGCTGTCGGCGCCCTACACCACCTCGGCGGGCGTGATCGTCACCCGCGCCGACAACAACGCCGTCACCGGGCTTGCCGACCTCGCCGGGAAGACCTGCGCGCAGTCGGCCACCAGCAACTGGAGCAAGGTCGCCACCGACGCGGGCGCGAAGGTCGAGGCCGTGGAGGGCTTCGTGCAGGCCATCCAGCTGCTCAAGAACGGCCGCGTGGACGCCACCGTCAACGACAACCTGGCCGTCGCGGAGTACACCGCGAAGACCGGTGACACCAGCGTGAAGATCGCCGCCCGGACCGGTTCGGTGAGCAAGCAGGCGTTCGCTGCGCGCAAGGGCGACGCGCTGATCACCGACGTGGACAACGCGCTGAACCAGCTGCGCGCCGACGGCACGCTGGCGAAGATCTCCGAGAAATATTTCGGCACCGACGTCAGCCGGTAGCCGACTTCGTTCATGGACGCCGCCACCCGGAATCTCATCTGGCACAACCTGTGGCCGATGCTGCAGGCCACCCTCACCAAGACCCTGCCGCTCACCGCGATCAGCTTCGCCATCGGCCTGGCGCTCGCGCTGTTCGTCGCGCTGGCCAGGATGTCGCCGGTGTGGCCACTGTCGGCGGCGGCCCGCTGCTACATCTCGATCATTCGCGGCACACCGCTGCTGGTGCAGTTGTTCATCGTGTTCTACGCGCTGCCGCAGTTCGGCATCGTGATCGATCCGTTTCCCGCCGCGGTGATCGCGTTCAGTCTCAACGTCGGCGGCTACGCGGCCGAAGTGGTGCGGGCCGCCATCCTCAGCGTCGCGGCGGGGCAGTGGGAGGCGGCGCAGGCGCTCGGCATGTCGTATCCCTTGATGCTGCGGCAGATCATCCTGCCGCAGGCCGCGCGCATCGCCGTACCGCCGCTGTCGAATACGCTGATCTCCCTGGTGAAGGACACCTCGCTGGCCTCGACCATCCTGGTGACCGAGCTGCTGCGCGTCGCCCAGCTCGCCGCCGCGCCGACGTTCGATTTCTTCGCGCTCTACGGGGTCGCGGCGCTGTACTACTGGGTGATCTGCCTGATCCTCGGGTTCGGGCAGACCCGGCTGGAAACGAGGTTGGCCCGTCATGTCGCTCGATGAGTATCTGTTTGTACCTGCCGCGAGCCTGTCGTTCATATTTTTCACCAAGGTTTCACCGTGGCCACGGCGGGACCTGCCCACCGAGCGGGACTAGGCTCTACTCGTGATGCGACGGACGAAGATTGTGTGCACGCTCGGCCCGGCCACTGCCACCGAGGACCGTATCCGCGAACTCGTCGAGAGCGGCATGGACGTGGCTCGGCTGAACTTCAGCCACGGCGAGCACAGCGACCATGCCGAGAACTACAAGAAGGTGCGTCAGGCGGCCGACCACCTCGGCCGGGCGGTCGGCATTCTCGCCGACCTGCAGGGTCCCAAGATCCGCCTGGGACGTTTCCTGGAAGGCAGAACCGTCTGGGCGACGGGCGAAGAGGTCCGCATCACCGTCGACGACGTCGACGGGACCCACGACCGCGTGTCCACCACCTACAAGGAGCTGGCGCAGGACGCCAAAGCGGGCGACCGCCTGCTGGTCGACGACGGCAAGGTGGGCCTCACCGTCACTCGCGTCGACGGTAACGACGTGGTCTGCCGGGTCACCGAGGGCGGCCCGGTCTCCAACAACAAAGGCGTCTCGCTGCCGGGCATGGACGTGTCGGTGCCCGCGCTGTCGGAGAAGGACATCGAAGACCTGGAATTCGCGCTGAAGCTCGGCGTGGACTTCATCGCCCTGTCGTTCGTGCGGTCCCCGTCCGACGTCGAGCTGGTGCACGACGTGATGGACCGGGTGGGCCGCCGGGTTCCGGTGATCGGCAAGCTGGAGAAGCCGGAGGCGATCGACAACCTGGAGGCCGTGGTGCTGGCCTTCGACGCGGTGATGGTCGCGCGCGGCGACCTCGGTGTCGAACTGCCGCTCGAGCAGGTGCCGATCGTGCAGAAGCGCGCCATCCAGATGGCCCGGGAGAACGCCAAGCCGGTCATCGTCGCCACGCAGATGCTGGAATCGATGATCGAGAACTCCCGCCCCACCCGCGCCGAGGCCTCGGATGTGGCGAACGCGGTGCTCGACGGCGCCGACGCGGTGATGCTGTCGGGCGAGACCTCGGTGGGCAAGTACCCGATCGAGACGGTGCGCACGATGGCGCGCATCGTGCACGCGGTGGAGACCGAGTCGACCAGGGTGCCGCCGCTGACCCACGTGCCGCGCACCAAGCGCGGTGTGATCTCCTACGCCGCCCGTGACATCGGCGAGCGGCTCAACGCCAAGGCGCTGGTCGCGTTCACCCAGTCGGGCGACACGGTGCGCCGCCTGGCCCGGCTGCACACTCCGCTGCCGCTGCTGGCGTTCACGCCGCTGCCGGAGGTGCGCAGTCAGCTGGCGCTGACCTGGGGCACCGAGACCTTCATCGTGCCCACGGTCGACAGCACCGACGCCATGATCCACCAGGTGGATGTAGCACTTCTGTCGATGGACCGATACCAGAAGGGTGACCTGGTGGTCATCGTCGCCGGGTCGCCGCCCGGTACCGTCGGTTCCACCAACCTGATCCACGTTCACCGAATCGGTGAGGAGGACCACTAGTGAGTGCTTCCCTGAGCAGCCCCGTCGACATCGCGGATCCACACGCGCCGCGCTCCGATCTGGATGTGCTGCTCGGCCTGCTCGATCTCGAGCAGATGGACGACGACGTGTTCGTCGGCCAGCACCCGGAGAAGGTGTGGAGCCGGACCTTCGGCGGTCAGCTCGTCTCGCAGGCCATCATCGCGGCGGGCCGGACGGTCGGTGACCGTCCGGTGCACGCCGTCAACGCGCATTTCGTGCGCGGCGGCGATGTGAAGAAGCCGATCGAGTACCGGGTGGACCGGCATCGCGACGGTCGCGCGTTCGCCAACCGCACGGTGACCGCCAGCCAGGACGGCCAGGAGCTGTTCGTGATGCTCGCCGCGTTCCAGGATTGGGGCACGGGGCTCGAGCACGCGCACGCCCAGCCGGATGTACCGGATCCGGAGACGTTGCCGCGCGTGGAGGAGAGCTTCGAAGGCTTGGAGGACAAGCTGGAGATGTTCGTCAAGGCGCCGCATCCGATCGACATGCGCTACACCAACGATCCGGCCTGGATTCTCAAGGGCACCGGGGAGCGGCTCAACCACAACCGCGTGTGGATGCGCGCGGACGGCAGGTTGCCCGACGACCCGCTGATCCATGTGGCGACGCTGGGCTATTCGTCCGACACGACGGTGCTGGACTCGATCATCACCACCCACGGGCTGTCGTGGGGTCTGGACCGCATCGTCGCGGCCACGGTCAACCACTCGATCTGGTTCCACCGCCCGTTCCGTTTCGACGAGTGGGCGCTGTACTGCACCGAGTCACCGGTAGCCGCGGGCTCTCGTGGCCTCGCGACCGGCCGCTTCTACTCCCGTAGCGGCGATCTGCTGGCCACCACGGTGCAAGAGGGACTCATCCGCCACTTCCCGCCGCGGCGTCGGGACTAGAGCAGTTCGCGGTCGCGATCGATGTCCAGATCGACGTCGGTGCGTTGCGATGCGCGAATCGAGACCGGGATCCCGCCTCCCGGCTCGGTTCGCGCCAGCCCCGAGAGGGCATGCAGCAGTTCATGTTCCAATGCGGCCATGTGGGCGTCGGTCAGCTGATCCGGTGCGCCGACCAGACTGAGCGCGATTTCGTACGTGCCGCGGTTGCCGGGAATTCCGCCGGGCGGATCCGCGCGGCAGCCGCTCTCGAGCGCCAGGTGGGCCGGGTCGTCGGCGTCGACCGGCAAGGTGAAGCGCCAGGCGAATACGTCACGGTCGGCGAGGTGGTCGTCGACCACCTCACGCACGGTGTCGACGACGCGTTCGAGTATTTCCGGTGTCACATAAACATGGAGCGAAACATCCGAAATGCGTTTCGGCATGTCTGATTCCTGTCCTGTGTCGACGCAGCAACGGCGGAGAATGGTGTCCGGCGGGAGTTTAGTGCGTCGGGGACGGAAAAGAACACAGCCGCGTGGTAACAGGTTGATACGCGGTGTATCCGGCGCGTTGCCCGGTGCGGTCGTCGCCGCGGCGGTCACCGGGTGCGCTGGGCGGCGAGGAAGGTCGCCAGTGGCGCGGGGGCGCCACCCGGGCGGATCACCAGTCCCCGGCGCTCGTCGTGGGGCCAGCGCGGCTGCTCGTGCGGGGCGAGCGCCAGTAGCAGCGGCACGAGCGCCTCGGCGATGCGATCGCCGACGTCGCAGAAAGCCTGGGCGGACAGCCCCACCGGGTCGGCGATGTTCTCCCGGCCGACCAGCGACAGGTCGTTGCGCGCGCGGTGCAATTCGGCGACCGTTCGCGCGCCGGTGACGTGCGCGATGCGGTGTGCCTCCAGCAGCGTAAAGGTGCGCGCGCCCGCGCCGAAGGCCAAGTCGATCGCGTGCTCGCGAATCTGTTCGGTCATCGTGAGGACCAGGTCGGCCTTATCGATCATCTCCGGCTTCAGGCGACGGGCCCGGAAGTTGCTCGCGTCCGCGCCGAGCCCGGTGATGGTCTGCGCGGCGAGCGGCTCGACCGGAAATCCGACCAAGGCGCGGGTGCCGGCGCTTTCGGCGGTGAGATAGGGGAGATCGTGTTCGACCGCGAGGGCGCGAGTGAGCCGCTCGGCGATCACCGACCGACAAACATTGCCGTTGCAGACGAACAGGACGTGCATACAGAACACGATAAACGGCGGGGAGACTACCAGACGGTCCCAAGTCGTTGGTCCCACATGTGGGAACAACATATTCATCTGCCCGTAGCGTGCCGTACACGAAGCACGCCGCTTTCGGCCACCGGCCTGCGACGTGCGTCACTCCGAAGAGCGGTGCGGTGCGATTCTATTCATGGCTGTACCCGGGGCTCACGCGCTCAAACGCTGCTTTGTGATTTCCTTGTGATATGACAGCTCGCGCGGACTACTCGGATTCGCCGCTGTAGTAGATGGATTCGGGCACGACCGGTTCGACCTCGGACGGACTGCCCTCGACTCGGCCGCGGGTGGAGAACCGGTGGCCACGTGAGGCGACGACGGGCGCGAACCGCGCCAGTCCCGTCGCCGGGTCCATGTCGTCGTACATCGCGTCTATGCCGCCGCGGGCGAAGTATGCCTCGTGCCAGAACCCGGTGCCCCCGGAGTCGCGCAGGAACTTCTGCCACCAGTCCCGGTGTGGCGCCGTCCGGGTCCACGCTTCGAGGCTGTCCAGATCGCGCCAGTACTGGCGCGCGCCCCAGTGCGGCGGGAACAGCGCCCACACGACGTCTTCGTGCAGCAACAACCCGTCCGGGCGATCTTTGTGCGAGCGATAGAGTTTGGGCCCCAACCCGAGCAGCCGCAGCATCCCCCTCGGCCGCCGCACCCGCATGCCGATGTAGATGACCACCAGATCCGGATACCCGGACAGATCCACGGTGGTCCTGTTCACTCGCATCGCATACCTCACCGCCTGGCCGCCTATGCCGCCACATGGACAACGATCCATCAACCGTATCGGTTCGATGAAGACGGAACTCCGGTTACTCGTGACCGCGCCGCCGCATCCTCGAGGAATCGAGGGAACCGGCTGCTGCCGAAGCATCACCTATTTCAGCGGCGGACTCCACCCGGATCCGGCATCGGCGGCGGGTACCACCCGGCCGGGGGGCTCGGCGGCCGCTGATGCACAGGAGGTAGAGGCTGCATCGGAGTACGGGGCCGCCCCCCGCGCTCGCCACTTCTGTTCGAGGAGGCCAGTTTCCGATGACGATCGTAGGACAGAGCCGCCCACCTGAAGAAGAAGGCCGGGACCAGACCGGTGAGAATTCCGATGACGAGAACGCCGAGCAAGGTGCCCACAACATTTTCGTACGGCGGAAATCCGGCAGCGATAACACCTAGCGCGAAAACCGAGACCATCCAGGCGAATATGATGTAGTAAAGCCCCCGCAGTATTCTTCCGCCCGTCGTGTCGATGCTGCCGATCAACCACATCTCACTGACCTTGTTGTGCTGGCGAGCCGTCTGCGGCTGGTGGATCGACTGCGCTTGGAGGAGTGATTCCAACGCTGTGGATATTATCGACTCCGCTTTTCTCGAGAATTCGGGGGAATCGCTGCCGTTGGCACCCTTGATCGATTCCCATATTTGTACGGCAGCGAGCTGGTCATGAGCCGAGCTGACCAACTTGTTTCGGCGTGCCTCCAGGTCACGAGCCGCCCGGCGCTGCTCCGATATGCCTATCGCGGCTACCAGGCCGGCCGTTATGGGACCTGCCAGAATTGCGACTGTTACTTCCGTCCCATCCATCCGACAATTCCTCTCCCGCGTGGGGTGAGTCGATGACGACTTGGCCGCAAACTCTGAGCAAATTCTAGCACCGCGGATGTCGCCGGCTGAAGTCTCGAAGCGTGCGGAAGGGCAGTCGTGTGTTGCCGGGTTGTGTTCCGCAAAAGGTCGCGCGGGGCGCTCCGGCGTGCCGGAACGGCTTCCATTTCTCGGAGCGAGGAATCGGTCTGCCGTCGATGCGCCGGGAGCGGTGCGAGCCGACGCTCGTGGACGCCATGCGCTGCCGCCGGGTGGGTTCCGGCCACTGGCGCCGGTGCCGGGATCGGTGAGGTGATCGCTCTGCGCGAGGCGCAGCGCGGAGCCTGCGTACCCCCGTGGTGCCGAGTGTGGGACTCGAACCCACACGTCCTTTCGGACAACGGTTTTTGAGACCGTCGCGTCTGCCAGTTCCGCCAACTCGGCGCACCGGGTGGCAACTATAGCGGGTCGGGTGGCGTGAGCGCGAATGGGTTGTCCTCCGCGGCGCGAGGGCACGGTTTGCGCAGGGTATATGCGTTCTATGTCGAAGTGAAAGGTACTCTTTACATCACTCGACAGCCCGATGGATGGCCGATGGTCGCCCGGTGCGAGCGCGGCTTTCTTTCGGTTGGGTCGGGACAGGGCATCGGAACCAGAGGGGTCTACCTATGAGCACAGCAGCTGGGGGCACCGGCACCAAGCGGGACGCCGGCGCGAAGCGGGTCGTCGTCGCCGAAGACGAGGCGCTCATTCGCATGGATCTGGTCGAGATGCTGACCGAAGAGGGCTATCAGGTGGTCGGCGAGGCGGGTGACGGCCAGCAGGCGGTGGATCTCGCGGTGGAGCACCGGCCGGATCTGGTCATCATGGATGTGAAGATGCCGCGCCGCGACGGCATCGACGCGGCGGCCGAGATCGCGTCGAAACGCGTTGCCCCGGTGGTCATCCTGACCGCGTTCAGTCAGCGCGATCTGGTGGAGCGGGCGCGCGACGCGGGCGCGATGGCCTACCTGGTGAAGCCGTTCACGAAATCGGATCTGGTGCCCGCCATCGAATTGGCGGCCAGCCGCTTCCACGAGATCACCGCGCTGGAGAGCGAGGTCGCGAATCTCGCCGAGCGGCTGGAGACGCGCAAGCTGGTCGAGCGCGCCAAGGGTGTTCTGATGCAGACGCAGGGCCTTTCGGAGCCGCAGGCGTTCAAGTGGATTCAGCGCACCGCAATGGACCGCCGCACCACGATGAAGGCGGTCGCGGAGGTCGTCTTGGAGAACCTGACGCCGAAGTGACCGTGCGCGCGGCGGGAGAATTTACGCAGTCGAAACGTCGCGGTGAAGAAGAATGCGAAACGATGTCGCGCGCATGATCCGAATGTGATGCGGAACTAACGTACCGACGCTATGTTCTGACCGGGCTGATGTCTCGGCCTCCTCGGCGACCCCGGGGGAGCACAGAACTTAGATGAGGTGAAACGTGCTTAGTTCGACATGGCGCAGTCGCTCGACGCGAGCTGTTCTGGCCGTCGGCGCCGCCGCCGCGCTGGTGCTGACCGGTTGTAGCGACAAATCCACCAGCAGCGGTTCGGATTCCTCGGGCACCAACGGCGCGGGCGGTCTGTCCATCCAGCCGCTTCTCCAGGTCGACCAGCAGGGCAAGGAAGTGCCGAAGGCGGACGCGGCCGCGGCGGCCGATCCCGCGGGCGACGGCAAGGCGACCTGCGCGCCCGGTACGGCCATCGCGATGGCGGGTGCGCTGACCGGCCCCGACGCCGCGCTGGGCATCAACATCGTCAACGGCGTCAAGCTCGCCCTGGACAAGCACAACAAGGCCAACCCGGGCTGCAAGATCGAGCTGAAGCAGTTCGACACCGAAGGTGACCCGCAGAAGGCCACCCAGGTGATCCCGCAGATCGTCAACGACCGCTCGATCATCGGGCTGGTCGGTCCCGCCTTCTCCGGCGAGACGAAGGCGACCGGCAAGATTCTCAGCGATGCGGGCCTGGTCTCGGTCACCTCGTCGGCGACCAACGCCACGCTGACCCAGAACGGTTGGACCACCTTCTTCCGCGGTCTCGCCAACGACGACGTGCAAGGTCCCTCGGTGGCGAAGTACCTGGTCAACGGTGCGGGCTACAAGAAGGTCTGCGTCATCCAGGACAACACCGACTACGGCACCGGCCTGGCGAAGTCGATCACCGAGGGCCTCGGCGCCGCCGCCGACCCGGCGTGCGCCGCCAGCATCAAGAAGGGTGACAAGGACTTCTCCGCGACGGTCACCAAGGTGGCGGCCGCGAATCCCGACGCCATCTTCTACTCCGGCTACTACTCCGAGGGCGCGCCGCTGGCCCAGCAGTTGAAGTCCGGTGGGGTGAAGGCGGTCTTCGTCTCCGCCGACGGCACCAACGACCCGCAATTCGTCGCCCAGGCGGGCAGCGCCGCCAAGGGCGCGAAGCTGTCGTGCCCGTGCGGTCCCGCCCCGGAGAAGTTCGCCCAGGACTACCAGGCGCTCAACGGCCAGGCGCCCGGTGTCTACTCCGTCGAGGCGTACGACCTGACCACGATCCTGGCCAAGGGCATCGACGGCGGTAAGGTCACCCGCCCGGACCTGCTCGACTATGTACGGACGTACGACGGTGCCGGCCTCGCGCGTCAGTACAAGTGGAACCCGAACGGCGAGCTGACGAACGCGCTGATCTGGGTGTACGAGGTCAAGTAGTCCCGGATCCCGGGCGAACGGCACGTACGGGGGTTCATCCGAATCCCCGTACGTGCCGTTGTTCGGTGGGCGAAAGGATGAGGGGCAGAAATCAATGAAACAAACGCTATCGGCCGGTGGGATTCAACTCGCTGCCGGTTCGATCGACTTCAACTACGAGGGGTTGGTCGACAGTTTCTGGCGACTGACCGTCGACGGCGTGACATACGGCGCCATCTATGCGTTGGTCGCCGTGGGCTACACCTTGGTGTACGGCGTATTGCGGCTGATCAATTTCGCCCATTCGGAAATTTTCATGCTCGGGCTGTTCGGGCAATTGGTCGGTTTGATGATCTTCGGATTCGTCGCGAGTCCGGACGTTTACACCCAGGGCGTGGTGCTCACCGTCGTCTATCTGGGCTTGGCGATGATCGTGGGCATGCTGGTCTCCGGCGGCGCGGCCGTCGGATTGGAGCGGGTGGCCTACCGGCCCCTGCGCAAACGCGGCGCGAAACCGCTGGCCTTCCTGATCACGGCGATCGGCATGTCGTTCGTGCTGCAGGAGCTGGTGCACTTCGTGTTGCCCAAGCTGCGCCCCGATCTCGGTGGCACCAACGCTCAGCAGCCGATCCGGCTGGTCGAGCCGACCATTCAGTTCAGTTTCGGCGGTGCGGACGTCACCAACATCATGCTGCTGATCGTCGCGGCGGCGGTGGTGCTGGCGATCGCCACCGAGGTGCTGATCAACCGGACGAAGTTCGGCCGCGGCATCCGGGCCGTGGCCCAGGACCCGAACACCGCGACGCTGATGGGCGTCTCGCGCGAACGGGTGATCATGCTGACCTTCCTCATCGGCGGCGTGCTCGCGGGCGCGGCGGCGATGCTGTTCACGCTGAAGATCCCGAACGGGATCATCTACTCCGGCGGGTTCGTCCTCGGCATCAAGGCGTTCAGCGCCGCGGTGCTCGGCGGTATCGGCAATCTGCGCGGTGCGCTGCTCGGCGGCCTGCTGCTCGGTGTGGTGGAGCAATACGGCCAGATCCTCTTCGGCACCGAGTGGCGCGACGTCGTCGCGTTCGTGGTGCTGGTCCTGGTGCTGATGGTTCGCCCGACCGGCATCCTCGGCGAGAGTCTCGGAAGGGCGCGCGCATGACCGACACGACCAAGACGGCATCGGCGCCGGACACCGCGCGCCGCGGCCTCGGCGATGCGATCCGCACCTGGTGGGACGGCCTGAGCAGGCCCGCGCAGTGGGGCGTCGGCGTCCCGATCCTTCTGCTGCTCGCGCTGCTGCCGCTGTTCCCGCCGCCGCTGCTGAACACCCCCTCCTACAACTTCGGCCTGGTGATGGCGCAGGTCGCGATGTACGCGCTGCTGGCCATCGGCCTCAATGTGGTGGTCGGGCAGGCGGGTCTGCTCGACCTGGGCTACGTCGGTTTCTACGCCGTCGGCGCCTACACCGTCGGCCTGCTCACCAGCCCCAACAGTCCGTGGAACCAGACCGACGGCGGCTGGCTCGATCCGAAGTGGGCATGGCTGGCCTGCCTGCCGATCGCGGTGGCGGTGACCGCGGTATCCGGCCTGATCCTCGGTTCGCCGACGCTGCGGCTGCGCGGCGACTATCTGGCGATCGTGACCCTCGGCTTCGGTGAGATCGTGCGCCTGCTCGCCGAGAACCTCACCGAGATCACCAACGGCAGCCTCGGCCTGTCGGGTGTGGCCTACCCGCACGTGGGCGAATCCGCGAGCAAACCGGAGGGCGTGTTCTCCGGCGGCAACAGCGGCGACCCCGACAGCGTCAACCTTCTCGACCGCGCCAGCTACGGCACCTACTGGTATTGGTTCGGCATGGCGCTGGTGGTCGTGGTGCTGCTGGTGGTCGGCAACCTGGAGCGCAGCCGGGTCGGCCGCGCCTGGGTGGCCATCCGCGAGGACGAGGACGCGGCCGAGATCATGGGCGTGCCGACGTTCAAGTTCAAGCTGTGGGCCTTCATGATCGGCGCCGCGGTGGGCGGCATGTCCGGCGCGATCTACGCCGGCCAGGTGCAGTTCATCAACCCCACCGGCTTCAACATCATCAACTCGATGCTGTTCCTGTGCGCGGTGGTCATCGGCGGGCAGGGCAACAAACTCGGAGTGATCTTCGGCGCGTTCGTCATCGCCTACCTGCCCGCGCGGCTGCAGTCGGTGAACCTGGTCAGCAATGAGTCGACCGGGTATGTCCTGCTGGCGATCGATGTCGCGGTGTTCGTCGCGCTGATCGTCGCCTGGCGGTTGTGGGCCGGCAGGCTGGGCGTCTGGCCACGGCGCGGCGTGATCACCGGCATGGTGGTGACCGGCGTGCTGGCGCTGCTGTTGCTCGGCAGCGTGCTGCTGTTCCGCAAGGGCGGCGCGCAGTCACTGGGCGACCTCAAATATCTGTACTTCGGTATCGCGTTGGTGGTGATGATGATCTTGCGTCCGCAGGGGCTGTTCCCGGTGCGCCAGAAGCTGCTCACCTACGGCAGGCAGGTGTACCTGGCCGTGCGCAGACCGGTCGCCGCCGAGCCGATCGGAGCGGGACGATGACCGGGCCGGGCGCGGGCGACGCGCTGTTCGACAACGAGGACATGGCCGCGGGCTACGTGGCCGAACCGCAGCCGGAATCGGCGGGCACGGTCGACGTCACCCAGGTGATCCCGGACCTCGCCGACGCCGAGACCGTCGCGGAAGTCGTCGCGCCGCATCGCGATATCGAGACCGCGGTGGGTGAGCCGCTGCTGCGCACCGAGGGCCTGACGGTGCGGTTCGGCGGTCTCACCGCCCTGGACCAAGTGAGTTTCGAGATCCGCCGCGGCGAGATCCTCGGTCTCATCGGGCCCAACGGCGCGGGCAAGACCACCTGCTTCAACGCGATCACCGGTGTCTACCAGCCCGCCTCCGGGCTGGTGTACTTCGACGGCAAGCCCCTGACCAAGACCAAGCGCAACGCGATCACCCGCCTCGGCATCGCGCGCACGTTCCAGAACGTGCGGCTCTTCGGCGAGATGACCGCCTTGGAGAACGTCGTGGTCGGCACCGATGCACGGCACCGGACCTCGGTGCCCGGCGCGGTGTTCCGCACGCCGCGGCATCGGCGTGAGGAACGCGACGCCATCGAGCGCGGAATGGCGCTGCTGGAGTTCGTCGGCATCGCCCCGCGCGCGGTGGAGAAGGCGCGCAATCTGTCCTACGGCGACCAGCGTCGCCTGGAGATCGCCCGCGCGCTGGCCACCGAGCCGAAACTGCTGTGCCTGGACGAGCCCGCGGCCGGGTTCAATCCGAGTGAGAAGTCCGCGCTCATGGATCTGATCCGCAAGATCCGCGACGACGGGTTCACCGTGCTGCTGATCGAGCACGACATGCGGCTGGTCATGGGCGTGACCGACCGGATCGTGGTGCTCGAGTTCGGCCGCAAGATCGCCGACGGGCTGCCCGCCGACATCCGGGACAACCCCGCCGTGATCGCCGCCTACCTCGGCGTGCCGGATACCGAGGTGAGTGAATCGAGTTCTCCCGCAACGGAAGACGGCGAGAACGTATCGCCGTCGGATGCGGAGCCCGCAGCGGTGCCGCTCGGCAGGACGGCGGTCACCGAGCCGGTGCCAGAGGCGACGCGCGAGCCCGCGGGCGCCGGTCGGGGAGCCCCGCTGCTCGAAGTCGAGGACATGGTCGTCAACTACGGCAGGATCCAGGCGCTGCACGGGATCTCACTGAGCGTCGCCGAGGGCGAGCTGGTCACCCTGCTCGGCGCCAACGGCGCGGGCAAGACGACGTCGATGCGCGCGATGTCCGGGCTGCTGCCGCTGACCCGCGGCCGGATCATGTTCGAGGGCCGCGACATCACCCGGATGAAGGCGCACGAGCGGGTGACGCACGGGCTGATCCAGGCGCCGGAGGGCCGGGGCGTGTTCCCCGGTATGACGGTGCAGGAGAACCTCGACATGGGGTGCTATGGAAGGGGTTTCAAGCAGAAGGCCGAGTACGACCGGACGCTGGAGTGGGTGTTCGAACTGTTTCCCCGGCTGCTCGAGCGGCGCAAGCAGGTGGGCGGCACGCTCTCCGGTGGTGAACAGCAGATGCTCGCCATCGCTCGCGCGCTGATGGCACGGCCGCGGCTGCTGCTGCTCGACGAGCCGTCGATGGGCCTGGCGCCCATGGTGATCCAGCAGATCTTCCGGATCATCAGCGAGATCAACCAGCAGGGCACCACGGTGCTGCTGGTGGAGCAGAACGCCCAGCAGGCGCTGGCCCGCAGCGACCGCGCCTACATCATGGAGACCGGTGAGGTCACCAAAACCGGTCGCGGCGCGGAACTGCTCACCGATCCCGCCGTGAAATCGGCGTATCTGGGCGTGGGTTAGGCGCCCGCCTCGCCGTGCGCGGGCCCGGGACGTGTCATGCGTGCCCGGTGCCCGGCAGGCGCGCCGACTCCGGTGCCACGCGGGCCGGCTCGAGGCATGATCGTGACCATGGATGGTCACGACGAGCTGATGAGCCTGGCCGAGCGGTATTGGGACAGTGTGCTCGAGGCGGCGCCGAGCGAGGCTACCTTGCTCGGCGACCGCCGCTTCGACGATCGGATCGAGGATCTGTCCGTCGACGCGGAGCAGCGGTTGCTGTCGACCTGGCGCGATCTGCTGCGCGCGGTCGACACGCTCGACGCGGAGCCGTTGAGCCCGACCGACCGCATCACTCGCAGCCTGCTGCGCACCGAGTTGAGCGGCGCGGTCGAGCATCTGGAATGGCGGCCGGTGGAGATGGCCTCCGACCAGATGAACGGCGTGCACGCGGGCGTGCTGATGGTGGCGCCGCAGACGAACGCGCCGCGGCCCGAGCACGCGCTGGCACTGGTGCGGCGCTACCGGCAGTTCGGTGACATGCTCGGCCAGGCCGTGGAACGGTTCCGGGCGGGCCTGGCCGCCGGACGAGCGCCCGCGCGGATCACCATCGAGCGTTCGCTCAACCAGCTGGACGGCTACCTGGATTCCGACATCGCCGCCGACCCGTTCGTCACCTTCGCGGGACCGGAGGGCTGGGACGGCGAGGCCGCGTGGCGCTCCGAAATGGCCGACGTGACGCGGGATGTCATCCGGCCCGCGTTCCAGGTCTACCGCGACGCGCTGTACGACGAGCTGCTGCCCGCCGCCCGTCCCGACGACCGGCCCGGCCTGGGCTGGCTCGGCGCCGACGGCGAGGACATCTACCAGCGACTGCTGCGCCACCACACGACGCTGCCCGATCTGGGCGCCGACGAGATCCACGACCTCGGGCTCACCGAGCTGGCGAAGCTGCGCGAGGAGTACGCGACGGTGGGCGCGCGGCTGTTCGGCACCGGCGATCTCGGCGAGATCTTCGCCCGCCTGCGTGACGATCCCGCGCTGTGCTACGACGACGCGGAGCAGATCATGTTCGACGCCCGCCGTGCGCTGGCCATGGCGGGCACCGAGATGGGGAACTGGTTCGGGCGCCTGCCGAAGGAGTCCTGCGACATCGTCCCGGTGCCGGAATTCCTGGCCGCGGATTCGCCCGCGGCGTACTACTTCCCGCCCGCCGCCGACGGTTCCCGGCCCGGCACGTATTTCGTCAACCAGCACCATCCCACCGGCCGCGGCCGCTACGAGACCGCGTCGGTGGCCTACCACGAGGCGATCCCCGGCCATCACCTGCAACTCACCATCGCCAACGAACTCGACCATCTGCCACGCTTCCAGCGCCAGTCCTTCGCCAACACCGCTTTCGTCGAAGGATGGGCGCTCTACACCGAGCGGCTGGCCGACGAAATGGGTTTGTACGAGGACGATCTGGGCCGGCTCGGCATGCTGGCCGGAGACTCGTGGCGCTCCTGCCGTCTGGTGGTCGACACCGGCTTGCACGCGAAGGGGTGGAGCAGGCAGCAGGCCATCGACTTCATGGTGGCCAACGCGCCGGTCGGACTGGCCGAGATCACCGTCGAGGTGGACCGCTACATCGCCATGCCGGGACAGGCGGTCGCCTACAAGGTCGGCCAGCTGGAGATCCTGCGCCAGCGGGTGGCGGCCACCGAGCGGCTCGGCGCGGACTTCGACATCAAGGCATTCCACGACGTGGTGCTCGGCTCCGGATCGGTGAGCCTGCCGGTGCTGCGAGAACTGGTCGCCACGCTGTGACGGCCGCGGGGCGCGATCGACACGCGTCCCGTGAGCCGGAAGTCCGGCGCCGGGCGCACCTGGGTGTCGGCGTATGGCCTTGTCGGTGCCGGTCCCTAGACTCTGGGGCGTGAGTTCACCCACGACCGCTCCGCGTCCCGCCCCCGCGTCCGGCTCCGGCGATCCCGGCTCGGGAGACCGGCCGACGTTGCTGTTGCTGGACGGGCATTCGATCGCCTATCGCGCGTTCTTCGCGCTACCGGCGGAGAACTTCAAGACGGTCACCGGGCAGACCACGAACGCGGTCTACGGCTTCACCGCGATGCTGATCAACCTGCTGCGCGACGAGAAGCCCACGCACGTGGCCGCGGCGTTCGACGTCTCGCGCCAGACCTTCCGCGCCGAGGCGTACCCGGAGTACAAGGCCAATCGCAGCGCCACCCCGGACGAGTTCCGCGGCCAGGTGGAACTCACCAAGGACGTGCTGGGCGCCCTGGGCATCCCGGTGATGGCGATCGAGGGCTTCGAGGCCGACGACCTCATCGCCACGCTCACCACGCAGGCGACGGCCGCGGGTTTCCGCGTGTTGATCGTCACCGGCGATCGGGATTCCATCCAGTTGGTGAACGAGAACGTCACGGTGCTGTACCCGCGCAAAGGCGTCTCCGACCTGACCCGGTTCACCCCGGACGAGGTGATGGCGAAATACGGCCTCACGCCCAACCAGTACCCCGATTACGCGGCGCTGCGCGGCGACCCGAGCGACAATCTGCCCGGCATTCCGGGCGTGGGGGAGAAGACCGCCGCCAAGTGGATCCGCGAGTACGGCGACCTGAACACTTTGGTCGAGAAGGTCGATCAGGTGAAGGGCAAGGTCGGTGACGCGCTGCGGGCGAACCTGAGCAGCGTGGTGCTCAACCGGCAGCTCACCGAGCTGATGCGGGACGTGCCGCTGCCGTACACCCCCGACCAGCTGGCGCAGGGGCCGTGGGACCGCGAGAAGATCCATCAGCTGTTCGACGACCTCGAATTCCGCGTGCTGCGCGACCGGCTGTTCGAGACGCTGGCGCCGCCGGAGCCGGAGGCGGAGGCGGGTTTCGAGATCAGCGGCGGCGCGCTGGAGATCGGCGCGGTCGCGGACTGGCTCGGCGAGCACGCGAAAGCCGGTGTGCGTCACGGTGTCTCGATTCTCGGCACGGGCTCCCCGGCCGGTGGTGACGTCCGCGCGCTGGCCATCGCGGCGGGTGACGGCGAGAGCGGTTACATCGACGTCACCGTGCTCACCCCCGAGGACGAGGCCGCGCTGGGCGCCTGGCTCGCCGACCCGGCGGTGCCGAAGGCGCTGCACGAGGCCAAGGCCGCCGTGCACGCGCTGCGCGGCCGCGGCTGGACCCTCGGCGGGCTGGCCAGCGACACCGCGCTGGCGGCGTATCTGGTCCGCCCGGGCCAGCGCACGTTCAACCTCGACGACCTGTCGCTGCGCTACCTGCACCGGGAGTTGCGCGCCGAGACCGGCGAGACCGCGCAGCTGTCGCTGCTCGACGAAGAAGACGCCGTCGACGCCGAGCTGGCGCGGGCGCAGATGCTGCGCGCGCGTGCCGTCGCGGACCTGGCCGACGCGCTCGACGGGGAACTGGCCCAGATCGAGGCCACCCCGCTGCTGGCGGAGATGGAACTGCCGCTGCTGGGCGTGCTGTCCACCTTGGAAGAGGCGGGCATCGCGGTGGACACCGACCAGCTCGCGACGCTGCAGCGGCAATTCGCCGACCGGGTGGCCGAGGCGGCCGAGGCGGCCTACGAGGTGATCGGCAAGCAGATCAACCTCGGCTCGCCCAAGCAGTTGCAGGTGGTGCTGTTCGACGAGCTGGACATGCCGAAGACCAAGCGCACCAAGACCGGCTACACCACCGACGCGGACGCGCTGGAGTCGCTGTACGAGAAGACCCAGCACCCGTTCCTGGAGCATCTGCTCACGCACCGCGACGCCACCCGCCTCAAGGTCACCGTCGACGGCCTGCTCAAATGCGTCGCCGACGACGGCCGCATCCACACCACGTTCAATCAGACG
The DNA here is from genome assembly GCF_000308575.1 of Nocardia exalbida NBRC 100660. Lineage (GTDB taxonomy): Bacteria > Actinomycetota > Actinomycetes > Mycobacteriales > Mycobacteriaceae > Nocardia > Nocardia exalbida. The sequence goes on from NZ_BAFZ01000048.1 coordinate 45,330, forward strand.
ATCGCGGCCACCGGGCGACTGTCCTCGACCGAACCGAACCTGCAGAACATCCCGATCCGCACCGACACCGGCAGGCAGATCCGCGACACCTTCGTGGTCGGCTCCGGCTACCAGTCGCTGATGACCGCCGACTACAGCCAGATCGAGATGCGGATCATGGCGCACCTGTCCGGCGACGAGGGGCTGATCGAGGCCTTCAACTCCGGTGAGGACCTGCACACCTTCGTGGCGTCCAAAGCGTTCGACATCCCGATCTCCGAAGTGAGTCCGGAACTGCGCCGCCGGATCAAGGCGATGTCCTACGGCCTGGCCTACGGGTTGAGTTCCTACGGCCTGTCCGCGCAGCTGAAGATCAGCACGACCGAGGCGAAGGAGCAGATGGAGGTCTACTTCGCCCGCTTCGGCCGCATCCGCGACTACCTCTACGAGGTGGTGGAGCAGGCGCGCAAGGTCGGCTACACCGAGACGCTGTTCGGCCGCCGCCGCTACCTGCCCGATCTGGACTCCAGCAACCGGCAGCGCCGGGAATCGGCCGAGCGGATGGCGCTCAACGCCCCGATCCAGGGCACCGCGGCCGACATCATCAAGGTGGCGATGATCAACGTGCACCGGGCGATGCGCGCGGCGGGGCTGCGCTCCAGGATGCTGTTGCAGATCCACGACGAACTGCTGTTCGAGGTCGCCGACGGGGAACGAGAGACGCTCGAGGCGCTGGCACGCGAGCAGATGTCCGCCGCCATCGCCCTTTCCGTGCCGCTGGAGGTATCGGTCGGCGTCGGCCACAGCTGGGACTCCGCCGCGCACTGACCGGCGCGGCGCAGCAGGACATGCCGGGCCCGACCGCAGGGGCCCGGCATCCGGCATCCGGAGAGCTATCATCGGGCCGCCGCGTGCAAGTAAACGAATCACGGTGAACGGGACGGATGTCCCGTGCCGCGCGGTCACCTACCGTGGGGCTGGTCGTACCGAGGGATTCACGCATACCGAGCGCAGGGGATGGCCCATGACTGTCACCGATGAGTACCTGGAGAACAACGCGGCCTACGCGAGCACCTTCCGGGGCCCGCTGCCGCTACCGCCCTCGAAGGGCGCGGCCGTGGTCGCGTGCATGGACGCGCGGCTGAACGTCTACGGCGCGCTCGGCCTCGCCGAGGGCGAGGCGCACGTCATCCGTAACGCGGGCGGGGTGATCACCTCCGACGAGATCCGCTCGCTGGCGATCAGCCAGCGACTGCTCGGGACCAGGGAGATCATCCTGATCCACCACACCGATTGCGGCATGCTCACCTTCACCGACGACGACTTCAAGGCGAGCATCCAGGAGGAGACCGGCATCAAGCCGGAGTGGTCGGCGGAGTCGTTCTCCGACCTGGAAACCGATGTGCGCCAATCGATCGCGCGCATCGTCGCCAGCCCGTTCGTGCCGCACAAGGACTCGATCCGCGGTTTCGTGTTCGACGTGGCCACCGGCAAACTGAACGAGGTCCTTGCTCGCCGGTAAGCCGAATTTCCCGCTATGCCAGTGAGATCCGGGTGAGATTCCCCGGATCTCACTGTGTTCCGGCGTGTTTCACGAGAGCTGGTGCGGAACGAGGCGCGCCGAACCCGCTGTGAGGTCTACGTCGTCGCGCGGCGGCGCGCCGTCGGAGGGGTCCTCCCGGTGCATCAGCGTCGTCAGGCGCTGCTCGAACTCGTGGTGTTTGCCGCCCTGGAAGACTGCCGTGACCTCCTCGAAGCCCGCGGCCGCCACGGGGCGGCCGGACCGCGCGCGAGTCCAGGGCAGTGCTCGGCTGCCGGTGAGCCTGTTCCAGGCCACTTCGGCGAAGGCCAGGAGGATGAGCAGCACCGCCAGGCCCGGAATGGTCATGGCCACGAGGAGACCCATGTCACCGACGCTACCCCCGGTACCGGCCGCAACGTCCTGAAGTGCAGGAATGGTACTCGTCAGTAGACAAATCGGGCATCGGATGTGGTTGCTATTGCGCCGCGATGTCCCTATCCTCGATGCCGTGCCGAATCCCGCCGACCGCCGCAGTGCAGCGCTCACCGTCGCAGACCGCGACAGCGCTCTGCTTTCGGCGTCGCTCATCGGGTCCTCCGTGGCTGCGCAGGCTACCGCCTCCGAGTCCGAGGTTCGCGCCGAGCTACTTCCGCTCACCGCGACGGTGGCGCCGCGTCCCCGAGTTCTCGTAGTAGCCCGCCGTAGCGGGGTCTGATCCGGGCCGGCCCCCTCGCTGCGGGCTTTTCCACTTGTTAGTGCTGGTCCCCTCTGTCAACTGAGCCACGACATTCTTCGGGAAGACCTACTTTCAATGACCATCCTGACTCTTGATACAGACCTGTTCCACGCCGCCGCTCCCAAGGCCCTACGTGCCGAAGCGGCCGGGCTGACCTCGGCGGAGTTCCACAGCCGCTACTGTGCGCACGGCGGTCCGATCCGCCTCGGGGAATGGTCGCCCGCCGGCGCAAGGACCGCGGAGTTCACCGCCACGCTGGAGTTCGCCGGCCATCTGCGGACCGTCATCGCCACCGGCAGCCCCGTCGCGGCGATGACCTCGGCCCTCTACGAGGAGGGCTATCCCGTGGAGATCCTGCAATTCCACCAGCGGCGCACCGCGGAGGGCACCGCCACGTTCGTGCAGTGCGAATACAACGGCAGGCGCGGCTGGGGCGCGGCGATCGCGGACGACGGCGCCGAGTCGACGGTCCGCGCCATGATCGCGGGCGTCAACCTGCTCGGCGTGTCCTGAGATCCGGTGTCCGGGCGCGGGGCGGCAGCACGTCGCCCCGCGCCCGGACGCTGACCGGTGGCCGGACGTGGAGCGAGCCCGGATACGGACTGCCGCTTTCGCGTGTCCGTACCCGGGCCCGAATCAATACCGTTGCGGCGCAAGGCCTGTCGCGCCGCGTGGTCGCTACTCGGCGGCCTGCTGCTGCTCGGCGATCTGCTTGCGCACCTCGTCCATGTCCAGCGCCTTGACCTGGCTCACCAGATCCTCGAGCGCCGCGGGCGGCAGTGCGCCGGGCTGCGCGAACACCAGCACGCCCTCCCGGAAAGCCATGATCGTCGGAATGGAGCGGATGTTAGCGGCCGCCGCGAGGCCCTGCTCGGATTCGGTGTCGACCTTTCCGTGCACCACGTCGGGGTGCTTGGCGGAGGAGGCCTCGAAAGTCGGTGCGAAACTCTTGCACGGACCGCACCAATCGGCCCAGAAATCGACGAGTACCACGTCGTTTCCGGTGACTACCTCGTCGAAGTTCTGCTGGGTCAGCGTCTGGGTGGCCATGACGTCCTCTCGTTTCGGTGTGCCTGCTACAACGCGGGCTGCTCCGGTTATCTTCCACGGCGGATCCGGCCGACCGGCCACTCGCGCCGCTGATCCCCGTCCCATCGACGGATACCCAGCACGGTCGCCGGAAAATCCCGGTCCCTGGCGACGGCGTGGATCGCCTCGCCGAGTTGGTGCGGCGGCACCCGCCTGGCCAGGGTGATGTGCGGGGTCCACGCGTCCGGTTGCACATTCGCAGGCACGCCGGGGCACGGGGAGATCGTGTGGAAGATCCGGCGGTGCAGGGTGAGCAGCGCCTCGGTCGGCACCACCAGCCGCACCAGGATGCAACGGCGCGCACCGAAGACCACCACGCCACCGAGCCGTACCGGGATCGGCGCGAAGATCTGCTCGTCGAGCGCCTGCTCGATGCGCGGCCAGATCTGCTTCGCCACCGCGGCGGTGATGTGCGGACGATTGGACTCGTCGGTGCGCGCGGCGAGACTCCGCACACCGGCCTCCGCGAGCAGTTGCCACTGCCTGCGGATCTCGGCGTCGGCGGCCTCGTCGAGGAGTAGTTCGACCGACTGCACCATGGTCCCCGAAGGTAACCGCACTCGGCGTGTCCGCGGGCCGCTTCGGGCAGCCGGGCGCGTCGGCGGGAGGATGTTGCGGTGAACGACGCGAACCAACCCCGCCGGAACCGGGCGCTGCGGCTCGGCCTGATCGATGGCGACGGTATCGGCCCCGAAGTGGTGCGAGCGGCCGGGCAGGTGGTCGACGAGGCGCTGGCCGCCGCGGGCGCCCCGCCGGTCGAATGGGTGCCGCTGCTGATGGGGCACCGCGCCATCGACGAGTTCGGCACCCCGCTGCCCGAGCAGACGCTCGAGGAGTTGGCCGGGGTGGACGCGTGGATTCTCGGCCCGCACGACAACGCGTCCTATCCGGCCGAACATCGCGTCGCGCCCGGCGGCCTGATCCGCAAGCATTTCGGCCTCTACGCCAATATCCGTCCCGCGCGTGCCTTCGCCGGTGTGCACGCCGCGGCGCCGGACATCGACCTGGTGATCGTGCGGGAGAACAGCGAAGGGTTCTACGCCGACCGCAACATGTTCGCCGGGTCGGGGGAGTTCCGGCCGACGCCGGATGTCGCGATGTCGGTGGGGCTGGTGACCCGTGCGGCCTGCGAGCGGATCGCGCACGAGGCGTTCCGGCTGGCCGCGACACGGCGCAAGCGGGTGACCATCGTGCACAAGGCCAATGTCCTGCCGTTGACGATGGGGCTGTTCCGCGACGTCTGCCTCGAGGTCGGCCGGGCGTACCCGGGGATCGAGGTGGACGACGAACACGTCGACGCGGCGGCCGCGCACCTGGTCCGAGCCGCCGCCGACTACGACGTACTGGTCACCGAGAACCTGTTCGGTGACATCCTGTCCGACCTGGCCGGGGAATTGAGCGGATCGCTCGGGCTGGCCGCGTCGCTGAACTGTTCGGCCACCACGGCGATGGCCCAGGCGGTGCACGGCGCGGCGCCGTCGCTGGCCGGGCACAACCGGGCGAACCCGGCGGCGCTGCAGTTGTCGTCGGCGATGCTGTTGCGCTGGCTGGCGACCCGGGACGCCGAGGTGACCTTGGCGCGCGCGGGCGAGCGGATCGAGCGGGCCGTGGCCGCGACCTTCGAGGCGGGCATCGCCACCGCCGACCTCGGGGGGCTGGCCTCCACCAGTGAGTTCACCGAGCAGGTGTGCGCCAGGGTGCACCGCCGGTAGCCGGAGCCGGTCATTCGTACGCCGTCGGCGTTCGCTCGCCCGGGGCGCCGCACGGCCCGCGCCCGGTCCTGAATTCGCAGGTCAGCGACCGGGAGGGTAGGGTGTGCCGCCGGTGAACCGGCATCGGACGGCGCGCCCGGTCGTGTTGCTGTTGCATTACTGTCCAGCGCGGAGCGCCCTGGTCGCTTAGATTGCCAAACGGGTGGTAACGCCCGGGTTTCGTGGAGCCGAAATGTGGAGGGCTGTTGTGTCTGATCGTTCGTTTCTCGGCAGGCGCGCCCTGCGAGCCACCATGGGTGCGCTCGCCGCGGGTGCGTTGGTACTGACGGGCTGTACTACGAACACCGAGGACACCGGACCCTCGGCGGCCAAGGTGCAGGTGGACAAGGTCGACGAGATCGCCGCGCAACTCCCCGACAAGATCAAGCAGTCCGGCAAGCTCGCCATCGGCGTGAACATCCCCTACCAGCCGAACGAGTACAAGGACGCCAGCGGCCGGATCGTCGGCTTCGACGTGGACCTGATGGACGCGGTCGCCTCCGTGCTCGGCGTCGAGGCCGAATACGTCGAGTCGGCCTTCGAGAAGATCATCCCCTCGATCCAGGCCGGAACCTACGACGTGGGCATGTCGTCGATCACCGACTCCAGGGAGCGCGAGCAGCAGGTCGACTTCACCACCTACTTCAACGCGGGCGTCCAGTGGGCCCAGCAGAAGGGCAAGCCGGTCGACCCGGAGAACGCCTGCGGCAAGAAGGTCGCCGTGCAGGCCACCACGGTGGAGCACACCGACGAGGTGCCCGCCAAGAGCGCCAAGTGCGTCGCCGAGGGCAAACCCGCCATCGACATCAAGCCGTTCGACGAGCAGAGCGCCGCGACCAACGCGCTGGTGCTCGGCCAGGTCGACGCCATGTCGGCCGACTCACCGGTGACGGCGTACGCGATCAAGCAGAGCGGCGGCAAGATCGAGAACGCGGGCCCGGTGTTCGACTCCGCGCCCTACGGCTGGGCGGTGCCCAAGGGCGCGCCGCTGGCCGCCGTGCTGCAGAAGGCGGTCCAGCACCTGATCGACACCGGCAAGTACCTCGAGATCACGAAGAACTGGGGCGTCCAGGAAGGCGCCATCACCAAGTCCGTCGTCAACGGCGCTGTGAGCTGATCGATGGCGGACGACGACACTCGGCCGGCGCCCGGCGATCCCGGGCCCGGCGGAGCGGATCAGGCGCGGGAGCCGGAGCCGATCAAAGCGGTTCCGCTGCGCAGGCCGGGGCGCTGGATAGCGGCGGCGGTCATCCTCGTCTTGGTGGCGCTGTTCGTCTACGGCGCCGCGACGAACCCGGCCTATCGCTGGGATACCTACGGGAAATACCTGTTCGACACCCGGATCACCGCGGGCGCCATCGTGACGCTGGAGCTGACCGTGTGCGCGATGGCGATCGCGGTCGCGCTCGGGACGACACTCGCCGTCATGCGGCTGTCACCGAATCCGGTGTTGCGGAGCACGGCGTGGGTGTATCTCTGGATCTTCCGCGGCACCCCGGTGTTCGTGCAGCTGGTGTTCTGGGGGTTGGTCCCCTCGCTGTACCGGCAGATCCACCTGGGCGTTCCGTTCGGGCCGCAGTTCTTCGAGTTCGACGTGCAGCACCTGCAGGCCGCGTTCGCCTTCGCGGTGCTCGGCCTCGGTCTCAACGAAGCCGCCTACATGGCCGAAATCGTCCGGGCCGGAATCAATTCCGTCGGTGAGGGGCAGCGGGAGGCGTCGTTCGCGCTCGGCATGTCCTGGAGCCAGACCATGCGCCGCACGGTGCTGCCGCAGGCCATGCGCGTGATCATCCCGCCGACCGGCAACGAGCTCATCGGCATGCTGAAGACCACCTCGCTGGTCACCGGCATCCCGCTGAGCACCGATCTGTTCGGCCGGGCGCGCGACATCTACGGCGTGAACTTCCAGCCCATCCCGCTGCTGCTGGTCGCCGCCACCTGGTACTTGGCCATCACGAGTGTGCTCATGGTCGGGCAGTACTACTTGGAGCGCTACTACTCGCGCGGCGTCTCCCGCAGGTTGACCGGCAAGCAGCTGCAGGAACTCGCCGACGCTCAGCAGGTGGAGAAGGCGAAATGAGCGTGAATGTCGAGAAGACCACCGCTGCTCCGATGATCGTCGCGGACCGGGTCTGCAAGAACTTCGGCGCGCTACAGGTACTCAAGGGCGTTTCCCTCGAAGTGGGCCGCGGCGAGGTGATGTGCCTGATCGGTCCGTCCGGCTCGGGCAAGTCCACCTTCCTGCGCTGCATCAATCACCTGGAACAGGTGAACGCGGGCCGGCTCTACGTCGACGGCGAGATCGTGGGCTACCGGGAGAAGAACGGCAGGCTCTACGAGATGCACCCGCGCGACGCGGCCAAGCAGCGCCGCGAGATCGGCATGGTGTTCCAGCACTTCAACCTGTTCCCGCACCGGACCGCGCTGGAGAACGTCATCGAGGCGCCCACCCAGGTGAAGAAACAGCGCAAGGCGGACGCGGTGACCAGGGCGAGGGAACTGCTGGACCGGGTCGGCCTGGCGGACAAGGCGAACGCCTACCCGGCTCAGCTGTCCGGCGGTCAGCAGCAGCGCGTGGCGATCGCCCGTGCGCTGGCCATGGACCCCAAGCTCATGCTGTTCGACGAGCCGACCTCCGCGCTGGATCCGGAGCTGGTCGGGGAGGTCCTCACGGTCATGCGGGAACTGGCTCGCTCGGGCATGACGATGGTCGTGGTGACCCACGAGATGGGCTTCGCGCGGGAGGTCGCCGATCAGTTGGTCTTCATGGACGGCGGGGTGGTCGTGGAGGCGGGAGCGCCCAGGGAGCTGCTGGCCGATCCGCGGCAGGAGCGCACCAAGGCGTTCCTTTCGCGCCTGCTCTGAGCCGACTCACGCGTCGGCGCGCAGGGCGATGCGCAGCTGCCCGAGCAGGACTTTGGCCGCCGGGCTCGCGGGACGGTCGGTGCGCCAGGCCAGCGCCAGGCGCCCGCGCAGTTCCGGCTCGGCGATGCGGGCGGTCCGCACCCCGAAAGCCGCGGCCTCCTCGGCGGTGAGTTCGGGTACGACGGCGACGCCGAGTCCGCGTGCGGCGAGGCGCAGCAGCAGGGCGGGCGCCGCCGCCTCGTAGGCAATGCCGGGCTCGAATCCGGCTGCCGCGCAGGCTCGCTCGAAGACGCCGCGAATGCCGGTGCCCGGCGTGAGGCAGATCAGCGGGCGATCCCGCAGCGCGGTGAGCGCGACCTCATCGCCAAAGCCGGGATCCGCCGCGGCCACCGCGGCCACCACCGCCGTCTCCAGCACCACTTCGATGCCGATGGCCGGATCGAGTTCCGTGCCGGTCATCCCGACCAGGGCCATATCCAGCTCACCGCGGCCGAGCGCGGCGAGCATCCGCTCGGAGGTGTCCTCGGTCAGGCTGATGCCGATCTGCGGGTGGTCGTGGTGGAAATCGGCGAGCACGGCGGCGACGTCGAATTCCTCGACCGCTGCCCCGGAGATCAGCCCGACCCGGACCTGACCCCATAGCAAGCCGGTGAACTCCTCCGTCGTGTGGGTGATCCGCTCGGTGGCGGCCAGCGCCGCCCGCGCGTGCGGCAGGACGGCGGCGCCGACCTCGGTCGGAGTCACCGTGCGACCGCCACGGTCCAGCAGTGGGTGGCCGAGTTCGCGCTCCAATTGCCGGATCTGCGCGCTGAGCCCCGGCTGGGCCAAGTGCAGCCGAGCAGCCGCGCGAGTGAAGCTCGCCTCCTGGACGACGGTGACGAAGTAGCGCAGCTGCCGCAATTCCATAAGCAACCATTATAGGAACAAGAAGAACTATCTGTTTTACTTCTTGCAGCTCGTGCAGCAGGGTCGGTGTCATGGGAAACAACATCTTCACCGGCCCGGTCTTCCGTCCGGGCGACGGGGGCTATGACGCGGAGATCGCCGGGTTCCAGACCGCCTACACGCACCGGCCCGGGTTGATCGTCGGCGCCGTGCACGCCGAAGACGTACGCGCCGCCGTGGAGTACGCCGCGCGCCGCGAGCTGCCGATCGCCGTGCAGGCCACCGGCCACGGTCTGTCCGTCGCCACGGACGGCGGCGTGCTGATCAGCACGCGGCGGATGACCGGCATCCGGATCGATCCGGCCCGCCGGACCGCGCGGGTCGGCGCGGGGGTGCGCGCGGGCGCGCTGGTCGACGCCGCGGCCGAGCACGGGCTCGCGCCGTTGAACGGTTCGTCGCCGTCGGTAGGTGTGGTGGGCTACCTGCTCGGCGGGGGAGTCGGGCTGCTCGCGCGGCAGTTCGGGTACGCGGCCGAGCACGTGCGGACGATCGAGCTGGTCACCGCCGACGGCCGGGTGCGCACGCTGACACCGGACGACGAGCTGTTCGGCGCCGTCCTCGGCAGCGGAGGCAACTTCGGCGTGGTCACGGCGCTGGAGGTCGGGCTGGTCCCCGTCACGACGGTGTACGGCGGACAGCTCGTGTTCGACACGCCGCTGGTCGAGCGGGCGCTGGAGGCGTGGCGGCGCTGGACGGCGACCGTGCCGGAAGAACTGACCTCGACGGTGAGCATGCTCGCCTTCCCGGACATTCCGCAGGTCCCCGCACCGATGCGCGGGCGGTACGTCGCCTCGATCCGCATCGCGTACAGCGGTCTCGCCGAGGAAGGCGAGCGTCTGGTCGCACCGCTGCGGGCGGTGGGGGAACGACTGAAGGACGACCTGCGCGCGATGCCGTACACCGAGTCGCACACCATTCACAGCGACCCCGACCAGCCGCATGCCTACGCCGCCACCAACGCACTGCTCGGCGAGTTCACCGAGGAGACGGCCGCGGCGTTGCTCGAGGTCTCGGGACCGGAATCCGGCGCCGGAGCGGTTGTCGACGTCCGTCACCTCGGTGGCGCGCTGGCTCGTGCGGGCGACGCCGGAATCGCGGTGGACCATCGCGAAGCCGCCTACATCGTGCGGATCATCACCGGCCCGGAGGGCGCCGCGGCCCGAGGCGGCATCCGTGCCGCGCTGACGCCGTGGACGCAGGGACACAGCCTCAATTTCCTCTACGGCGCGGGCGCCGACGCGGACGAGGCGCAGACCCGCGCGGGCTATCGGCCGGACACCTACGCCCGGCTGGCCGCGCTCAAGGCCCGGCACGATCCGCGCAACCTGTTCCGCTTCAACCGCAACATCCGGCCGCACGCAGGGTGATCTCCCGCCGCCGCGCCTGGTGTGGCGCGGCGGCGCCATGCTATCTTCGTGATATCACTTTGATATTCGGAGGATGTCATGCAGTTTCGACCCGCGTTCCACGTCAACGGTTTCCTGGTGCTGCTGGGATGGTTCGTGCTCACCCTCTTGTTCGGCGGCGCGGCGGTGCTCGGCTTCGTCGTGGGCGCCCGGCACGACAACGCCTTCGCCGTGGCCGGCGCGGTGGCCGCGATCGTCGTGGTCGTCGTCTTGCTGCTGGCGGCGACCGGCTTGACCGTGGTGAACCCGAACGAGGCCAAAGTGGTGCAATTCTTCGGCCGCTACATCGGCTCGGTGAGCGAGCCGGGTTTCTTCTCGGTGCTCCCGCTGACCGATCGCAAGAGCATCTCGCTGCGCGTGCGGAACTTCGAGACCCAGAAGCTCAAGGTCAACGATGCCGACGGCAACCCGGTGGAAATCGCCGCGGTGGTCGTCTACCGGGTGGTGGACAGCTTCAAGGCCGCCTTCGCCGTCGACGACTACGAGGAGTACGTCGAGACCCAGTCCGAGGCCGCCGTCCGGCACCTCGCCACGACGCATCCCTACGACGCGCACGAAGCGGACCGCACCAGCCTGCGCGACGGCGCCGAAGTGGCCGAGGAGCTGACCGTCGAACTGCGTGACCGCACCGAGATGGCGGGTATCGAAGTCCTGGAGGCGCGGATCACCCACCTCGCCTACGCGCCCGAGATCGCCCAGGCCATGCTGGTGCGCCAGCAGGCCGCCCAGGTGGTCGCCGCGCGAACCCGGATCGTCGAGGGCGCCGTCGGCATGGTCGGCTTGGCGCTGGAGCGGCTCGCCCAGCAGGGCGTGGTGGAACTGGACGAGGAACGCAAGGCGGCGATGGTGTCGAACCTGCTCGTCGTGCTGTGCGGTGATCGCGCCACCCAGCCCGTCGTCAACGCCGGTTCGCTGTACTCGTGAGGCGGGCGGCCCATGGCTGAGCGCAAGAAACTGCTGCTACGCCTGGACCCGGCCGTCCACGACGCCATCGCGAAGTGGGCGGCCGACGACCTGCGCAGTATCAACGCCCAGATCGAGTACGCGCTGCGTCTCGCGCTGGAGCAGGCCGGGCGCAAACCGAAGTCGCAGTGACACGACCTCGATACCGATCAGAGATGGTGCCCCGGCCCCATGGCGCGAAGACTGGCTAGGTGTCAGCGACTGTCCTGCTGTCCGCACCGGAAGGGGCAATCACCGAAAGGGGCAATGATGACCACGATTGTGCACATCGACGACACCGTGCGCGACTACGACACGTGGAAGCCCGCGTTCGACGGTCTCGAGCAGTACTTCGCGGAGGCGGGAGCCCGCAACTGCCGCGTGGCGCGATTCACGCACAACCCCAATCGGGTGATCGTCGAGCTGGACTTCGACACCGCGGCGGAGGCCGAGGCCTTCCGGGACGGTTTACGCCAGCTCATCGACCAGCCGCGGACGCAGATGCTGCTGGTCAGCCACGAGGTCTCCATTCTCGAGCTGGTCGACGACCGCCGCCTCACCGTCCGGGCTTCCTCGTGACGAGGATCGCCGTGCCGGGGAACAGCTCGCCGCGCAGCGGGCTCCACTGTCCCCATTCCCGGTCGAGCCATTCCGGCCATTCCGGCTCGACGATGTCCTCCACCACCAGTCCCGCCGCGACGATCTCCCGGACCCGGTCGCCGATCGTCCGATGGTGCTCGACGTAGGTGGGCACGCCGTCGCCGTCGACCTCCACGTAAGGGGTGCGATCGAAGTACGGGATGGTGGCGGTCAGGCCCGCCGGACCCGGATCGTCCGGGAAGATCCAGCGCATCGGGTGGTTCACCGAGAAGACCCAGCGCCCGCCCGGCCGCAGCACCCGCCCGACCTCCCGCATCACCAGCGCGGAGTCGGCGACGAACGGCACGGCGCCGAACGCCGAGCAGGCCAGATCGAACGACGCGTCCGCGAACGGAAGAGCCTCGGCGTCCGCCTGCACCAGCGGCACCCGAGGGCCGCCGCGCGCCATCACCGCCAGGCCCCGCTCGAGCATGCCGCGCGACAGGTCGAGCCCGACCGGCCGCGCGCCCTGCCCGGCCAGCCAGCGAGCGCACGGCGCCGAGCCGCAGCCGATCTCCAGCACCAGCTTGCCGGTGACGTCGCCGAGGAATCGCATATCGCCCTCGTGCAGGCCCTCCGGGCACCACACGAACTCGCCGCCGGGGGAGTCCACTCCGAGGAACTCCGCGTGCGTCTCGTGGTATTGGGCGGCGTCGGCGTCCCACCACCGCCGGCTGGCCAGCTTGCTGGCCGCCGATCCGATTCGGGTCCGCGCGATGCCCGTCGTTCCGAGCAGTGCGTTTGCTTGCGCATGGCGATCTTCCGACACGCCGATCAGACTATCGGCGTGGCGACCCGACGGTTTGCCCGGCCGGACCGAGGTCGCGTACGCTGAACGCGCGAGTGTCTTCCGTACAACCGTACCGAAGTTCAACCCGTGCTGAGTTTCACGCGCGTCGCGTGCGGTACGTTCCTAAGTGTCCGTCTTCACACCTCGCGGTGAGATCGCAGCGTACCGAAAGTTCCAATGTCCGCAACCGACCACAATCCGTCCGGAGCAAACCGACATATGCCCACCACCGTCACCTCGCCGCAGGTAGCCGTCAACGACATCGGCTCCGCCGAGGATTTCCTCGCCGCCATCGACGCCACGATCAAGTACTTCAACGACGGCGACATCGTCGAAGGAACCATCGTCAAGGTCGATCGCGACGAGGTCCTGCTCGACATCGGTTACAAGACCGAAGGCGTCATCCCCTCTCGCGAACTCTCCATCAAGCACGATGTCGACCCCAATGAGGTCGTTTCCGTGGGCGATGAGGTCGAGGCCCTTGTTCTCACGAAGGAGGACAAGGAAGGCCGCCTGATCCTGTCGAAGAAGCGGGCGCAGTACGAGCGTGCGTGGGGCACCATCGAGGAGCTCAAGGAGAAGGACGAGGCCGTCAAGGGCACCGTCATCGAGGTCGTCAAGGGCGGCCTGATCCTCGACATCGGCCTGCGCGGCTTCCTGCCCGCGTCGCTGGTCGAGATGCGCCGGGTCCGCGATCTCCAGCCGTACGTCGGCAAGGAGATCGAGGCCAAGATCATCGAGCTGGACAAGAACCGCAACAACGTCGTGCTGTCCCGCCGCGCCTGGCTGGAGCAGACCCAGTCCGAGGTCCGCAGCGAGTTCCTGCACCAGCTGCAGAAGGGCCAGGTCCGCAAGGGTGTGGTCTCCTCGATCGTCAACTTCGGCGCCTTCGTCGACCTGGGCGGCGTGGACGGTCTGGTGCACGTCTCCGAGCTGTCCTGGAAGCACATCGACCACCCGTCCGAGGTCGTCGAGGTCGGCAACGAGGTCACCGTCGAGGTGCTCGACGTCGATCTGGATCGCGAGCGGGTCTCGCTGTCGCTCAAGGCGACCCAGGAAGACCCGTGGCGTCAGTTCGCCCGCACCCACGCGATCGGCCAGATCGTGCCGGGCAAGGTCACCAAGCTCGTTCCGTTCGGCGCGTTCGTCCGCGTCGAGGAGGGCATCGAGGGCCTGGTGCACATCTCCGAGCTGGCCGAGCGCCACGTCGAGGTGCCGGACCAGGTCGTGGCCGTCGGCGACGACGCGATGGTCAAGGTCATCGACATCGACCTGGAGCGTCGCCGGATCTCGCTGAGCCTCAAGCAGGCCAACGAGGACTACCACGCCGAGTTCGACCCGTCGAAGTACGGCATGGCCGACAGCTACGACGAGCAGGGCAACTACATCTTCCCCGAGGGCTTCGATCCCGACACCAACGAGTGGCTCGAGGGCTTCGACAAGCAGCGCGAAGAGTGGGAAGGCCGCTACGCCGAGGCGGAGCGTCGCCACAAGATGCACACCGCGCAGATGGAGAAGATGGCGGCCGACGCCGCGGCCGAGGCCGCGAACGGCGGCGGCGCGTCGAACTACTCCTCCGAGAGCGGTTCGCAGTCCTCCGCCAACCAGGCCGAGTCCGCCGGCGGTTCGCTGGCGAGCGACGCCCAGCTGGCGGCTCTGCGTGAGAAGCTGTCCGGCAACGCCTGATAGGCAATAGTCCGAACGACTGTGCCCCAACCGGAATCCGGTTGGGGCACAGTCGTTTCCGCTGCGGTCTTCAAACGTTCTCGCGGCGCGAGGGTTTCGTGGTGCCGCGATTGACTTGTGGCGCGTGGGCGGGCCGCCGCGCCGCCTCATGTGGCGCGACCATCTGCGCGGTGGTGAGCGCGACGACCTGAATTTGCTCCAGCCGCAACCCGAGCGAGGCCAGCCGGGCGATGACGCCCAGCCGATGCTCCGGCAATCCGGGGTGGATCACCAGCGGATCCCGCTCCGGACGACGCAACACGTAGGCCCGGCGTTCGGCGTCGAATCGCACGGGTACGCCGTCGCGGATGGCTCGGTAGGCATCCAGATCCAGCGTGCTGTGCCGGATCGGGTCGATCATCAGCGACTCGACGAATTGCTCCGCCTGCCGCAGGAACGGCTCTTGGTCCGACGGGTCCAAGTGCTCGATCCGCTGGGCCACGCGCCACCGATAATCCTCCGCGGCGTGGCGCAGCAGAGACCGGTGCCGCTCGATCTCGGCTGCGAAGGCCACGAGTTCCTCGTGGTCCAGGGCGCGTGGGTCGGGCGTCGAAGCTTGGACGTCGGGCATGGGGGCCCCTATCTCTCGGGTTGCGGATTACATTGCGTGGCAACCAGATCGACGTCCGACACTGTTTATTGTGCCGGAGGGGTCCGACAGAAACGGCGTACGGTCCGTCCGCTCAGTAGCCGACGGTGAAGCGGCGCTGCACGAAACGCGGTAGCTCGGCTTCGTCGAGGATCGCGACGGCCACGTCTTCGGCGGAGATGTCCCGGCCTCCGACCAAGAGCTGATCACCGCCGATCCGGAAGCGGCCGGTGCGCTCGCCGGGATCGATCCGCCCCGAGGAGGGGCTGAGGTAGGTCCACTTGCGGTTGGACAGCCGGTAGATGTTCAAGGCGTCGCGTAGCGCGCGTACCACCTGGGCGTACTCCGCGGGTACGTCGAGCACTTCGGTGAGGGTGCGAGTGAATTGCGCACCGGTGTCCAGCAATTGCGTGCCCGGCGTGACCTCCAAGCTGCCCGCCCCGCCCACGGCGATCAGCCGGACGCGCGGCTGCCGGTCCAGCGCGGCGACCATCGCCCGCGCGCCCACCACGAAGTTGTCGGCCGAGGCGATGGTGTCGGTGATGCCGCGCCCGGCGTTCACCGCGCTCACAACCACGTCGAGGCCGGCGATGGCGTCCGCGATGCTGCCCGCGTCCAGCCAATCGGCCACCGCCCACGTCTCCTCCCCGCGCCGGGCCGGGAAGCGCGCGGCGTCGCGCGTGAAGGCGGTGACCCGATGCCCCCGCCGCACTGCTTCGGTGACGACGCGGGAACCGATGACGCCGGTAGCCCCGAAAACCCCGATATCCACGAGCACTCCTCAACATTGTTCATTTACTACACGCCGTTCAGTTCAGATACGGCAGATAGTAGCCGAACGCTGTAGGGTGTCAACCGTGGCCGAGATCGTGAGAAGTCGCCGGGAGCGCCTGCGCGCCCAGACGCTGGAGGACATCGAGACGATCGCCATGCGGCTGCTCGCCGAGGGCGGGCCGGACGCGATCTCGTTGCGCGCCATCGCCCGTGAGATGGGCATGACGGCGGGCGCGATCTACGGCTACTTCGCCACCCGCGACGACCTGATCTCCACCCTCATCTCGAACGTGTACACCGCCCTGGTCGACCGGCTCGAAGCGGCGCGCGATGCCGTGGCGGTGGAGGATCCGGCCGGGCGCATCATGGCTTGGGCCGAGGCTGTACGCGCGTGGGCGGTGCAGCGGCCGGCCGAATTCCGGCTCATCTACGGGGATCCGGTCGCAGGCTATCGGCCCCCGCCGGGCGGACCCGCCGCCGCGGCGGAATTGCGGGCCTGCGCCGGCCTGGTCGGTCTCGCGGCCGCCGCGTGGCCCCACGCCGCGGCGACACAGGCCGCCGACGACTGCGCGTGGTCGGACTTCGACGCGGATCTGGCCGCGCATGTTCGCACCGGCTTTCCGGAGTTGCCTCCCGATGCACTCGCCCTCGCGCTGCGTATGTGGGGCCGGATGCACGGACCGATCGCGCTCGAGGTGTACGGCCATCTGCGCCCGCAATCCCAGGACCCGGCAAAGCTTTTCCGCGCCGAAATGAGCGACCTGGTCCGCTCGCTCGGGCTAGGTGAACCCGACGGTGTAGGCGGGTCCGCGTAGCCGCCGGAGCGGCCGGTGACCTAGCGGGCCTGCGGTGCCGTCGCGAGCGACTCCGGCTCGGTGGGGCCATGTGCGATGTCGTGAAAAGCGTTCCGTAGCAAAGCGATGATCCGTTGCGGCGGCGCGTCGCGCAACCCGTCGAGTTCGAGCAGGTGGCGGCCGATCACCACCCCGATGGTCAGGGCTCCGAGCAATCCGGCGCGCAGGTCCGCCTCGTCGTCGGCGAGCTGCCCCGCCGCTTCGCGCTGGCGCGCGGTCATGGCCGCGCGCACCTCGTCGGCAGCCTCCGGGACGGTGAGCATCGAGCGGATCGCCGCCAGCGTGTTGATCGGCCGGTCGGCGAGTTTGATGGCGAGCGCGTCGAGCAGGAGCTCGGCCACCTGCTCCGGCGTACCGGTGATCGGGTGGTCGTCGGCGAAGACCGCGACGCGCGCGAACAGATTCTCCTTGGACCCGAAATAGCGCATCACCAGGCTGGGATCGGTGTCCGCCTCCGTCGCGACGGCACGGATGGTCGTCCGGTCGTAACCGATCTCCGCGAACAGCCGGCCCGCCGCCGCCAGGATCCGGTTCTCGGTGTTCCGGCGTTGCTGAGCGCGCGTGGGGGTCGAATCCATGAATTCAGTCTACGTCTGTTGACTCAATAGCCGCGCGGCGGTAGGTTTCGGTCTACAACTGTTGACTGAACTGGAAAGTGAGGTGGTTCCGATGTGGTCCACCGTCGCCCTGTCGCTGGTCGCCGGGATCCTCGGGGTGAACGCCGTTCCGCACTTCGTGAAAGGCATGATGGGGGAGGAGTTCCCGAACGTGACGGGTAACGCGCCGGTCCGCAACGCCGTGGCCGGATTCCTCGGACTGCTGCTGACGGCGATGATCGCGTCCTGGGCCGACCTGCCGAGTCATCCCTGGGCCGGCGCTGTGGGGATCGGCCTGGGCGGCCTGAGCATGGCGATCTTCCACGGCCTCGGCGGGGCCTACCGGCTCAACACCGCGCTGGGTCTGCCGAATCCTCCTCGTCAGCTGCACTCGACGGTGGCGTGATCCGAGATTCACGCCGGTGGTGGACCTTCGACGAGGCCTCCCGTGGCTGCCTCGTCGTCGGTCTCTCCGCCCTTCGGCGATCATTCGGCGCCTCGAGGGCGCGGGGTCACCGAGTCGGCGCCGGGGAGGTACCGGCTCCGGCTGTGATGCCGACTCCGACGAGCACCGCCGCCAGGGCGAGAATCGCCGAACCGGCTTCGAACGCGAGCCGGAAACCCTGAGTGAGGGCGGCCTCGACGGGCGTCCCCGACGCCAGCGACGCGGTACTCCGGTGGATCGCGAGGGTGCTGAGCAACCCCAGTCCGAAAGCGCCCCCGAGTTGTTGAGTGGTGGTCACCAGTCCGGAGGCCAAGCCGGTGATGTCCTCGTGGGTTTCGCCGACAGCGGCGATGGTGATCGATACGAACGCCAAGCCCATGCCGAATCCGGCCGCCAGCATGCCCGGCAGTAGCTCCAGGTATCCGTCGGTCGATGACAGGCGCGACAGCGCGAGCATGCCCAGGCCGCAGGCAACCATGGCGGTGGTCAGTACCGTGCGGACGCCCAGGCGCGGGGTCAGGGTCGCCGAGGTCGCGAAGCCCGCGATCACCAACGCGCAGAACGGCAGCCACGCCGCGCCGGTGCGAGCCGGGGTGTAGTGCATGACCTGCTGCAGATGAGGGTGAGGAAGAACAGCATCGACAGGATCGCCGAGCAGAACATGACATTGGCCGTATTGGCGACGGCGCGATCGCGATCACGGAAGAACGACAGGGGTACCAGCGGTGATTCGTGGCGCCGTTCGCGCACGACGAACGCGATCAACAGCAGCAGGCCGCCACCCAGGCGCAACGCCGTCGTCGGCCAGGCGGCCCGGCCGCTGTCGATCAGCCCGAGGTCGAAGGCCGCGACAGCACCGGTGATCAGGGCCGCGCCGAGCCCATCGACGCGCGGCCCGCCTCCGGTCGTGCGTGCCTCCGAGGTGACCAGCCGGGGGATCGCGACCAGCGCGACCAGCGCGATCGGCACATTGATCAAGAAGCACCAGCGCCAGCTCGCGTACTGGGTGATGACGCCGGAGAGCACCACGCCGAGCGTGGCGGCCAGGCCGCCGAGACCGGCCCAGATACCCAGGGCGCGACTGCGTGCTCGCGGATCGGTGAACAACCCCGCGACGATGCTGAGCGCCGCCGGACTGGCGAGCGCGCCGCCGATGCCCTGCCCCGCACGGCTCGCGATGAGCATGACCTCGTTCTGGGCGAGACCTGTTGTCAGGGAAGAGGCCGCGAAGACGGTAACGCCCACGAGGAAGACTTGTCCGCCGCCGAACAGATCGGCGCACCGGCCGCCGAGGATCAAAAACCCCCGAACAGCGGGAGGTAGGCGTTGACGACCCAGGTCAGCGCGCTCTCGGACATGCCGAGCGAGCGCTGGATCGTGGGCAGCGCGACGTTCACCACGGTGTCGTCGAGATTCAGCATCATCTGGACCGTGCACAGCAGGGTCAACGCCGAATAGGCCGTCGGCATCGTGCGCGGCGCGATAGTCGGAGCGGTCATACTGTCCTCTTATTGGTGGTGTACCACTAATGTCTGCGCCATCATGGCATCGGCACATACTGGTGGTCAACCACCAATTGTTTCGGTTCTGGGTAGGCTGGGCGAGTGAGCGAACCCCGGGAGACGCCGAGCACGGCGGAGTTGGTCGACGTGCTGCAGCGTGCGGTCGGCTTGGTGCGCACGCATTTCGCCGCCGCCACAGCGCGTTTGGGGGTGACTCCGGCGCAGGCGAAAGCCTTGGGGCGATTGGCGACGCCACTGACACCGAAGGATCTGTCCCTCCAGCTGGGTGCCGACCTGTCGAATACCGCGAGCGTGGTGGATCGCCTGGAGGCGCTGGGCCTGGTGCGCAAGGAGATTCACCCGTCCGATCGCCGTGCGCGCCTGCTGACGCTCACCGACCGGGGGGAGGAGCTGCGGAAAACGCTCGACCGGGAGGTGTTCGGCGACGTTCCCGCGCTGGCCGTGCTCGACGAGGCGGAGCGCAAGCAGCTGTACGGGCTGCTGCGACGTGTGACAACCGGCTGAGCCGGTCGGTCTGGGCGCCGCTGGGCGGTCACTGGAGGAGGGGCGCCGCTGCGTCCGGCCGCCGAGTGGTGAGGAAACGGTCTCGGATCGGTGACCGTGTCCAGGAATTTGCCGTCATCGGTGTATCCCGGGCTCCCCGACGACTCGGCGGCTCGGGCTCGTATGGGGTATGCGAAACATGGCACATCGAAATGGCGGACGGCGATGCCGCTGTTTCGCGGTCTTTCGCGCAGTGCCGCGATTAGCGAGAAAATCGTCCTGGGGGTGCGGGAACTATCTCGCCCGCGGCGATTGTCGTCCGAAATGGAATCGAGCGCCCGCGTAGTCCGGCCACCGCGGCGGTACCCCGCGTGCTCGTCGCTCGGTCATGAGAATTCTTCGGTGAAATTCTGCCGGTCGACGAACGGTGATGCCGGACGGTGCGCCGCTTCATTCCCGACCGTGCTCCGGGCGCGCAAAACAGTGGCCCAGCCTTGGCGAGAGGCTGGGCCACTTCGAACTCGGGTTCAGCTTGCGGTAGCAGGTACCCACCGGACCGCGGGTGCGGCCGGACGGTTCCGCATGGCAGCGAAACTGTGCCGCGCGGGACTGATGAACGCGGTGAACCAAGAGCGGCGGTGCTCGGCGAGCGCCGCCGCGACAGCAGGGATGTGAATGCAGTGCACTCGCCCCGCCATGCCCAGGCGGTGGCGACCCGTCTGGTTGATTCTGGTGCCCAATGGTGTTCCTTTGCTTCGCTGGTGTCGGCCTGGATCGCCACGGCGAAGATTAGCGGAACGAAACTGCGGGGCAGAGTATTTTGCCCGAGTAATTGCCTCGGCGTGTCGGAAAGTCGCCGCGGCCGAACCGTAAACTTCCGGAATTGTTGCGAATCGGTCTCGGCGCAGTCACGGATCGGGCAAATAGCACCACCGGTGGTGGAATGCGCAAGCCCACCGGGTGATCGACCGGATCCACCGTTCCCGCGGGTCGGGACCCGATCGGGGCGGCGGATGCCCGCGCGCGGGCCGGATGCGAGACTGGTCGAATGTTACGAATCGGCCTCACCGGAGGCATGGGCGCGGGGAAGTCGACGGTGGCTCGGGCACTCGCCGACCTGGGCGCGGTGGTCATCGACTCCGACCTGATCGCCCGGGAGGTGGTCGAACCGGGCACCGAGGGGCTGGCCGCTCTGGTCGAGGCGTTCGGTGCCGACATTCTCGCCGCGGACGGCAGCCTCGACCGGCCTGCCCTGGCGGCCAAGGCCTTCGGTGACGACGCGGCGCGCGCGAAACTGAATTCGATCACCCACCCGCTCGTGGGAAAGCGCACCGCGGAATTGATCGCGGCCGCGTCCGCGGACGCCATTGTGGTGCAGGATATTCCGCTTCTGGTGGAAAACGGCCTTGCGCCGCTGATGAATCTCGTGCTCATCGTCGACGTCGACGCCGAAACACGTATTCGCCGCCTGGTGGAATTCCGTGGTGTGGCGGAAGCCGATGCGCGGGCGCGTATCTCGGCGCAGGCCACCGATGAACAACGCCGAGCCGTTGCCGATGTGTTGCTGGATAACAGTGGCGCACCCGGTGTCGTCGAGGCCGAGGTGCGCAGGCTGTGGGCCGAGCGGTTGGTGCCGTTCGAGCGCAACCTGCGTGCCGGGACACCCGCGCGCCGTGACGGCATCCGGCTCGTGCCCGCCGATCCGGCCTGGCCCGCGCAGGCGCAGCGGCTGAT
Source organism: Nocardia exalbida NBRC 100660 (assembly GCF_000308575.1). GTDB lineage: Bacteria > Actinomycetota > Actinomycetes > Mycobacteriales > Mycobacteriaceae > Nocardia > Nocardia exalbida. The sequence continues at coordinate 66,717 of NZ_BAFZ01000048.1, forward strand.
CGCCCGGCTGTGGGTCGCCTGCGGCAGCGCCGCGTCACGCATCGACCACGTCGGGTCCACCTCGATACCGGGGATGCCCGCCAAGGACGTGATCGATCTACAGATCACGGTCGCCGATCTGGCCGCCGCCGACGGTTTGCGCGACGCCCTCGGCGCGGCCGGATTCCCGGTACGGCCGGAGACCACCCAGGACAATCCCAAGCCGACACCGCAGGACCCGGCGGGCGTCGATGCCGCGCTGTGGACCAAACGTTTCCACCAGAACGCCGACCCGGGCCGGCTGGCCAACGTGCACGTGCGCGCCGAGGGATCACCCGGGCAGCAGTACGCGCTGCTGCTGCGGGATTGGCTGCGCGCGGACGACGAGGCGCGCGCGGAGTACCTCGCCGTCAAGCGCGAGGGCGAAGCCGAAGCCGCCGGGCTGACGGGCGCGGAGGCGACCGCCGCCTACCTCGGCGTCAAGGAACCGTGGTTCGACGCCGCCTATGCGAGGGCTCTCGCTTGGCGGGACACGTCGGCGCCCTAGGCCCCGACGAGCGTCCGAACCGGCGCCGGCAGCGTCCCGCAGGGGGCTACAGCCAGGTCAAGGTGATGTCCATGGTCTCCAGCCAGCCCTCGAAGGTGTGGCCGTTGGCGGCGATGCCGTCGATGGCGGCGGTCGCGTGCTGCACGGCGGCCTCGGCGTCGGTGAGGGTGATCAGCCCGGCCGCGTGCGCGGCGATCAGCTCGTCGACGTCGAGCAGCTGGGTATCGCGCGAGGAGCGCACGATGATGTCGAGATAGTGATCGACGGCCTTCCACTTCTTCGGGGCGACCGCCGTGAAATCACCGACGTCGAGGTAGTAGTCCTGGTCGCGCCGATGCGCCGGGAGGTAGTGGAAGACCGTCGCGCGCAGGTGCAGCTTCGGCAGCAGCCAGGACTCGATGTAGTGGAACTGCGGATGGTCCGACGTGCGCGCCATGTACAGGCCCCACGGCTCGACGCGGTACTTCTCGACCGGGCGCACGAAGCCTTTCGGATCCGTGTTCGTCAGATCCGCGATGTTGAAGTACTCGACCTTCGGGCGGTGCACGTCGACGATAGGTGCCTGCGTCATGCATCAAGAATCTACCGTCGCTCTCGACCCGTCGAGTCGATGGAGTGATCGGCGGGCTACATCCAGGTGAGCGTGATGCCGTGGGTGGCCAGCCACTGCTCCACGCAGTGATCGTGCGCGGCCAGCCCGTCCAGCACCGCCGTGGCCCGCTCGAACGCTCGGTGCGCCTGTGCGGTGTCGACAAGCCCGGCGGCATGCGCGGCAAGCAGCTCGTCGACCCCGAGGAGTTCCGCGGTGTGGCGCGGGCGCACGGCGATGTCGAGGTAGTGGTCGACGGCCTTCCAGCGCTTCGGGCCGACCCGGGTGAACTCTCCGATGTCGAGGCGATAGACGCGTTCGCGATGGTGTGCCGGGTTGGTCCGCGTCAGCGTCGCGCGCAAGGAGAGTCCCGGCAGCAACCAGGATTCGAGGTAGTGCGAATCCGGTCCGGCGACCGGCCGCGCCATGTACAGGCCCCACGGCTCGACGTGGAAACGCTCGACCGGGCGGACGAAGCCCTTCGCGTCGGTATTGGTGAGTTCGGCCAGATTGAAGAATTCCACCCTGGGCCGGTGCGGCGCCGGGGCGGCCGCGGCGAGTGGCCCCGGTGGGGCGGCCGTGGCGCCGCCGCCGACGGAGGGAACCACCGCGCGGATGTCTCTGGCGACGTACCCGGCGAGGCCGGTCACGGCCGGCACGGCGACGAGCAATGGAATCAGACCGCTCATGGCTCTTGTCCTCACGTCCGAACAACCAGATCAGGTTACACCTGGGGCGGGGCCACCGCGCGGTTCGAGATAAGCTGTTCTCGAACACGAAACCTATTGCGGCAACGGACATTTCGGACATGTAACCGAATGCGCCGAGCGGGCTCGGCGCGGCTGTGAGGCCGCCGGCGCGCCGGCGGCCACGCGTCTGCTTCCGGTAACCCCGTGCCACCGTGAGTGATCGGGAGTACGTCCGCAGCGTTTCGTCGAAAATGGTTGGTACGACCCGAGATCGGTGTACCCACGACGCGCAGTCGCGTATCGCTTTGTTTCGGGGTGGCGCCAGGGTTTCCGGGTAGGCGCGGACTCGTCCCCGGCTCTCGCGTCCGGCGGCCGGTGGGTCGCCGTCCACTCCGAGTGTGACCGGCTTCACATGGTGGGTTCGGTCCAGTGAAATCCCGGAATCGGGCCCGCCCGCCACCCCGGGAAAGCTGTCGGTGGGTGGGCCTACGCTGGTGAGCATGGCATTCGCAACCGAGATTCCGGCGGAGGGCTTCGAGGACAGGGCGGCCGAGCAGCCGCTCGCGCACTCGGAGTTCCGCCCCGTCGGCGAGATCGAGCGCGTCGGCGGCCGGTTCGAGGTGGTCAGCGAGCACCAGCCAGCGGGAGACCAGCCCGCCGCGATCGCCGAATTGGAGCGCAGGATCAAAGCCGGGGAGCGCGACGTGGTGCTGCTCGGCGCCACCGGTACCGGAAAGTCGGCCACCACGGCCTGGCTGATCGAGCGGTTGCAGCGGCCCGCGCTGGTGATGGCGCCGAACAAGACGCTCGCCGCCCAGCTGGCCAATGAACTGCGCGAGATGCTCCCGCACAACGCCGTCGAGTACTTCGTCTCCTATTACGACTACTACCAACCCGAGGCGTACATCGCGCAGACCGACACCTACATCGAGAAGGACAGCTCGATCAACGACGATGTCGAGCGGCTGCGCCATTCGGCGACATCCAGCCTGCTGTCCCGGCGCGATGTGGTGGTGGTCGCGTCGGTGTCGTGCATCTACGGCCTCGGCACGCCGCAGTCGTATCTCGATCGGTCGGTGCAACTGCAGGTCGGCACCGAGATCGACCGGGACGCGCTGCTGCGGCTGCTGGTCGACGTGCAGTACACCCGCAACGACATGGCGTTCACCCGGGGCTCGTTCCGGGTGCGCGGCGACACCGTGGAGATCATCCCGTCCTACGAGGAGCTGGCCGTCCGCATCGAGTTCTTCGGTGACGAGATAGAAGCGCTGTACTACCTGCACCCGCTCACCGGTGACGTGGTCCGCCAGGTGGACATGCTGCGGATCTTCCCCGCCACCCACTACGTGGCCGGGCCGGATCGGATGGAGCGCGCGGTGCGCGACATCGAGGCCGAACTCGAGGATCGGCTCGCCGAGCTGGAACGCCAGGGCAAATTGCTCGAGGCGCAGCGACTGCGCATGCGCACCCAGTACGACCTGGAGATGATCCGTCAGGTCGGGTTCTGCTCCGGCATCGAGAACTATTCGCGTCACATCGACGGCCGCCCGGCCGGTTCGGCGCCCGCGACGCTGCTGGACTACTTCCCGGAGGACTTCCTGCTCGTCATCGACGAGTCGCACAACACCGTTCCGCAGATCGGCGGTATGTACGAAGGTGACATGTCGCGCAAGCGCAACCTGGTGGAATACGGCTTCCGGCTGCCCTCCGCGGTGGACAATCGGCCGCTGACCTGGGAGGAATTCGCCGATCGGATCGGGCAGACGGTCTACCTGTCGGCCACCCCCGGCCCCTACGAGCTCGGGCAGACCGGCGGTGAGGTGGTCGAGCAGGTCATCCGGCCGACCGGCTTGGTCGACCCCAGGGTGGTGGTGAAGCCGACGAAGGGCCAGATCGACGATCTGATCCACGAGATCCGGCAACGCACCGAGCGCGACGAGCGCGTCCTGGTCACCACGCTCACGAAGAAGATGGCCGAAGATCTCACCGATTACCTGCTCGGGCTGGGGGTCCGCGTGCGCTACCTGCACTCCGAGATCGACACCTTGCGCCGGGTCGAGCTGCTGCGGCAGCTGCGACTCGGCGAATACGACGTGCTCGTGGGCATCAACCTGCTGCGCGAGGGCCTGGACCTGCCCGAGGTGTCGCTGGTGGCGATTCTCGACGCCGACAAGGAAGGATTCCTGCGCAGCACCACCGCGCTGATCCAGACGATCGGCCGCGCGGCGCGCAACGTCTCCGGCGAAGTGCACATGTACGCGGACAAGATCACCGACTCCATGCAGTTCGCCATCGAGGAGACCGAGCGCCGCCGCGCGAAACAGGTCGCCTACAACGAAGAGATGGGCATCGATCCGCAGCCGCTGCGCAAGAAGATCGCCGACATCCTCGACCAGGTGTACCGGGAGGCCGACGAGACCGAGGTGGAGGTCGGCGGCTCCGGCCGCAATGCCAGCCGCGGCAGGCGTGCGCAAGGCGAGCCAGGACGAGCGGTGAGCGCGGGCGTGTACGAGGGCCGCGACGTCAAGTCGATGCCACGCGCCGAACTCGCCGATCTGGTCAAAGAACTGACGGCGCAGATGATGAACGCCGCGCGCGAGTTGCAGTTCGAGCTCGCCGGACGTCTGCGCGACGAGATCGCGGATCTGAAGAAGGAACTGCGCGGCATGGACGCCGCCGGATTGAGTTGACCCGGATCGCAGCGGCGCTGCCTCCGCGGGCCGTTCGCCGGACAACCGCGGAGGCAGCCGAGCCGTCAGGACTGGGTGGCCATCCATTCGTTCACCCGGCGCTCGGCCTCTTCGCGCGAGACGTCCTCGACCTTGGTGAGCACCGCCCAGCGGTGGCCGAAGGGATCGATGACCACGGCGAACCGATCGCCGGTGACAAAGGTCTGCGGCTCCTCGACGCTGCGGGCGCCGTGTTCGACGGCGCGCCGCACGACCGCGTCGACGTCCGGGCAGTAGTGCACGATCGAGGTGTGCACCCACTCGCCGTTCGGTGCCAGGACGCCGTTGTCGGGAATGGGCATCCCCATCTGCAGGGTCGAATCGCCGATCTTCAGTTCCGCGTGCGCCGGCTGACCATCGGGCAGGTCGTTGCGAGTGATCACCTCGGCCTCGAAGACGGCGGTGTAGAAATCGATCGCTTTGTTGCCGTCGCCGACCGCGAGAAAACAGGTGATCGAGTGGTAGCCGTCGGCGATGGGATTCACTGTGTTCGTCATGCCCACCACTTTCGCCGGTCGCGGCCGGTGGGTCTTGTAAGAAAGCGACACCGTGGCGCCTAGTGCCGAACCCGCCGCCGAGCCGCCGCAGGCCCGCAACCCCGCCGCGCCCACCGACACCAAGGGGATCTTGCATCCCGACGAGCAGGCGAAGCATCGCTCCCTGCTCCGCTTGCCGCCGAGCCCGGCGGTGGACCGCTACGTCGAGTGGTACTGGGCGGTGCAGTGGGATCTGCGCGGAAGGCCGCCGTACCGAGCCGAGGTGCTGTCCTACCCGAGCGTGAACCTCACCTTCGAACGGTCCGAGACGCGCACCGGTGGATTCGTCAACGGCGTGGTCACGACGAAATTCATTCGGGAACTCAGCGGGCAGGGGGAGACGTTCGGGATCCGTTTCCGCGCGGGCGGGTTCGGCGCGTTCACCGGCCTCGATGTCGGCTCGTTCCGCGACCGCGCCGTGCCCATCGGCGACGTGCTGCCCGACGCCGCGAGCCTGACCGAGCAGGTGTTCGACGCGCCGACCGCCGAGCGGCGCCGCCTTGTGGTCGAGAACTACCTCGCGGACCATCCCGTCGTGGCGGACCATACGTATCACTTGGTGCTGCGCATCGTCGACGCCATGGCCACCGACCAGGAGCTGACCAGGGTCGATCAGATCGCCGAGCGATTCGATGTGCCCGCCCGTACCTTGCAGCGCATGTTCCGCCGGTACGTCGGTGCGGGTCCGAAATGGGTGCTACGGCGCTACCGGTTGCAGGACGGGGCCGATCTGCTGGCGAGGGGCCGTACCGAAGATCTCGCGGCGTTGGCCGCGGAACTCGGTTATTTCGACCAGGCGCACTTCTCGCGTGAGTTCACCGCGGAAGTGGGTATGGCCCCCCTCGAATACGCCAAGAATTCGCTACGCTTCCGCAACGAGGTCACCGCGAAGGTCGTACGGACGCGGGATTAGTTGCCGGACTGCCGACGAGGAGCCGGACATGGACGTCGTGGTGTTGATCGGACGAGTGTTGTTCACGGTGCTGTTCCTGACTTCCGCCGTCGGGCACTTCACCCGGACCGAGGCGATGGCCGGGTACGCCCAGAGCAAGGGTGTCCCGATGGCGAAGGCCGCCGTGCTCGGCTCGGGCCTGCTGTTCGCCCTCGGCGGCCTGAGCGTGCTGCTGGGTGTCTGGGCCGACCTCGGTGCACTGCTGCTCGCTCTCGCGCTGCTGCCCACCGCCGTGGTGATGCACCGGTTCTGGCAGGAGACCGACGAGGAGACCAAGCAGAGCGAGTTGATCAGTTTCAGCAAGGACGTGGCTCTGGCGGGCGCCGCCCTGATGTTGTTCGCGTTCTTCGCACACGTCGACGAACTCGGATTGACCATCACCGGGCCCCTTTTCGACCTCTAGTCCCGCCCCTGCGCGCTAATTTTGCGCATCGTTTTCAGCGCAGGAAGAGGAAGCCTTGGACCGCATAGGAGCGATTCTCGGCATATTCTGGGCAAACGATCGGCAGTGGCCTTGGCCGCACGGTAGTCCGGTTCCCATCGGCCTGTTCCCGGCGCGTGATTCACGTGCCGGACAGGCCGGTCTTCCTGTGACGGACCTGGCTCTGTGATGAATATCCCAGGGCCGCAAAACGGTTCGACGCGGTTGTGGCACCTCACAGGTTTAGTTCCCCGGAATTGAGTCTGCCCTGGTTGCTCAGGCCCTTCCGGCATTCCCTGGCGAATCCGCGGCGGGAATGGCCGAACACCCCGAGTGTGATGTCTTGCGATTTCTGATATTTCCGCCCGGTTTGCCGCTATGGTCGAGCCCAGTCGCCGCGCCGGCGTCCCGGTCGAACCGGGACGAATCCGCGCGCGGCACCTGACCCACCGCATAGTTGGAGGAGAGAATGACCGCCTACCGGACCATTGTCGTCGGTACCGATGGCTCGGACTCGTCGTATGTCGCCGTCGAGAAGGCAGGGGCCCTGGCCGGTGTGTCCGGCGCGACCCTGGTCATCGCCTGCGCGTACTACCCGACCGACGACCGCGATGTCGCGGCCGCGGCCGACGTGCTGAAGGAAGAGGCCTACCAGGTACGCGGTTCCGCGCCGACCAACGAGATCCTGCGCATCGCCCGCGACAAGGCGATCGCGGCGGGTGCGGCCGACATCGTCGAGCGCGCGATCGTCGGCGAGCCGGTGGAATCGCTGCTCGCGCTGATGAAGGAGGTCGACGCCGACCTGTTGGTCGTCGGTAACCGGGGCCTGAACACCCTGGCCGGGCGGCTGCTCGGCTCGGTGCCCTCCGACGTGGCGCGCAAGTCCCGCTCCGACGTGCTGATCGTGCACACCGTGCGCTGAGTCTCGCGACGATCGAAAGGCTCCGTGTCCATCGCGAATCGCGATGTGGCGCGGAGCCTTTCTCGTTCCGAGGTCCGGGCGCCAATCAGCGCAGCCGGGCGAGCACGCCGGGCAGGTCCGCACCGTGCACCACGCCGAGCCGCTGGGTGGCGCGCGTCAGCGCGACGTACAGATCGTTGAGCCCGCGGGGCGATTCGCCGAGGATGTCCCGCGGTTCCACCAGGTAGACCGCGTCGAACTCCAAGCCCTTCACCTCCTGCACGGTCAGCACCCGCACCGACTCGCCCGCGAGATCGGCCAACTCCGCCACCAGAGCCTGCGGCGCGATCACCGCCGTGGTGCCCGGCCCCGTCTCGGTGGCGACCAGCCGAGCCACCTCCGCGTGCACCTCGCCGGGCGCGACCCGGTACGCACGCGGCGCGACGCCGCTCTCGCGGACCGAACGCGGCGCGGTCGCCGCCGGATCGATGGCGGCGAGGACGTCGGCCGCGACGTCCATGATCTCGGCGGGGGTGCGGTAGTTGACGGTGAGTTCGGTCAGCTTCCACCGGGACGCGACGTAGGGCTCCAGCATCCGCTGCCAGGAGGACGCGCCCGCCGGGTCGCCGGTCTGGGCGACGTCCCCGACCACGGTGACCCACCGGTTCGGGATGCGCCGCATCACCATGCGCCACGCCATCTCCGACAGCTCCTGCGCCTCGTCCACGATCACGTGACCGTAGGTCCAGGTGCGATCGCCCGCAGCGCGCTCCGCGGTCGTCTGGCGGGAGCGGGTGTCCTGTCGTTCGGCCAACTGGCTCGCGTCGATCAGGTCGTAGGCCATGAGGATCTCGGGATCGAGATCGTCCTCGAGATCCTGCGGGGCGGAGCCGGTGAGGATGTCGAGGGCGTCCTGCGCCTCGGCGATCCGGGCGCGCCAGCGGCGACGGGCGCGCTCGCGTTCCTCGGTGTCGTCTACGCCGAGCAGCTCGGCCAGCTCGTCCAGCAGCGGCGCGTCGGCGGCGCTGAACCGCCCGTCGTCCGGTCGCAGCAGTTCGGCGCGGTCGGCCGGGTCCAGCGAGCTCGCGGCCCGGTCCAGCCGCTTCGGGTCGGCGAGCAGGTCGGCCAGCACGTCCTGCGGGGACAGGATCGGCCAGAGTTTCGCGATGGCGGCCTGGATCTGCGGATCGGCCCGCATCTCGTCGCGGATCTCGGTGAGGTCGGCCGAGCTGAGCAGGCTGGGGCCGCCGGAGAGATCGGAGCCCATGGTCTCGGCCAGTTGATCGGTCAGCGCGTCGATCACCGAGGCGGCGAAGATCGGCCGGGCCAGGTTGTGCGGGCGACGAGAGGACCGGGCGCGGCCGCGGGCCATGGTGGCGATCCTGCGATCCAGCGTGACCGGATAGCCGTCGAAGCTGAGCCGGACGGGTTCGGCGGGCACTTCCTGGCGGTCGCGCACCGCCTGCTTGAGCACCTCCAGGATCGTCAGCGAGCCCTTGATCTCGCCGGCGCGCAGCGAGTCCTCGCGGGCCGCTCGCACGCCCGGATACAGATCGCCGATGGTGGAAAGCAGCACGCCGGTCTCGCCGAGCGACGGCAGCACCTGGCCGATGTAGTCCAGGAAGGTGGCGTTCGGTCCGATGATCAGCACGCCGCTCTTGGCCAGCTGCTGACGGTAGGTGTAGAGCAGATACGCCGCGCGATGCAGCGCGACGGCGGTCTTGCCGGTGCCGGGCCCGCCCTGCACGACGAGCACGCTCTTGTGCTCGGAGCGGATGATCGCGTCCTGCTCATGCTGGATGGTCTCGACGATGTCGTTCATGTGACCGGTGCGCGCGGCGTTGAGCGCGGACAGCAGCGCGCTCTCGCTGCCGACACCGCCGTCGGCGTCGGTGACTCCGGCCCGGCGCGCGGCCTCCAGATCGAGGTACTCGTCGTTGATCGCGGTGACCTTGCGATTGCGCGAGCGGATGTGCCTGCGCCGGGTCACACCGTCCGGCGCCGCGGTGGTGGCCAGGTAGAACGGACGAGCCAGCGGGGCGCGCCAGTCCAGCAGCAGGCTCTCGTAGTCGTCCTTCTCGTCGAGGATGCCGAGCCTGCCGATGTAGCGGTACTCCTCCTGCTCTCCGTCGAGGTCTATGCGGCCGAAACACAGGCCGTGCTCGGCGGCATCATATTTCGCCAGGTCCTCGGTGTAGAGCTGGCTGAAGGACTCTCGTTCGCTGCGCGCTTGCGGGGTGCCCCCGGTCTCCAGCAGCACCGTGCGCAACCGGTTGTTCGCATAGTCGCGCATCTCGTCCAGCCGCTCGTACAACACCGACAGATACGCCTGTTCCCGGTCGGTCTCGCGGGTCCGCTCGGGGGTGCCGTCGTGGGCGGCACGGTCCTGAGTGAGGTCGGGCAAACTGAACTCCTTGTCACCGCGAACAGGCGCGCGCACGCAACCCGGGCCGGGCAGGTGAACACGCGGAAAGCAGAGTTGTCGAGTTTACCGGGGCGGCGGCGGGCTCGCCGCAACCGCAGGTCAGCGCCCTGGCTGCGCAGTGGGGCACGGGTGGTGGTCCGGGGTGAGCGGTACCGGCGTGAAGTGCTCGACCACCGGGAACGGGTCGTAGAAGTGGTGTAGCAGGTCCTTCCAACGCTGATATTCCGGCGAGCCGCGGAATCCGACGACGTGATCGTCGAGCCGGTCCCATTCCACCCGGAGCAGGTAGCTGCCCGGCGACTCCACACCGCGCGACAGCGACAGCGAACGGAAGCCGGGCATGCTCGCGATGATCGGCCGCGCCGCGGCGAAAGCGGCCTCGAAATCGGCCGCACGCTCGGGGCGCACCGGCAGCAGGGCGTGTTCGATGATCATGCGCGTCAGGAGGCGTGGGTGCTGTTCGGCCTGCGGCCCTTGGTGACGGTGCCTTCGCGTCGCCCCGGCGGCTTCGCACGGTACATCGCCAGGTCCGCGTCGTGCAGCACGGCTTCCGGGCTGCGCCGGTCGCCCACCTCGAGTTCGGTGACGCCGATCGAGGCGTTCACCTCGATCCGGTGCCCGCGCGCGATGATCGGCTCGGCCATGGTGGAACGCAATCTGCTCACCAGTGCGTCGATGTCGACGCGGCGGGTGCGGCCGGACAGCAGCACCAGGAACTCGTCGCCGCCGAGCCTGCCGACGATGTCGTCGCCGCGCAGCGCGCGCTGCAACCGCTGGGCGACGATCTGCAGCACCGTGTCGCCGATGGCGTGCCCGAGGGTGTCGTTGATCGCCTTGAAGCCGTCCAGGTCGATGAACAGCACGGTGGACACCGGCAGCAGTTCGTCGGTGCTGGCCAGCGCGGCGGCCAGCTGGGAGAGGATCAGCGAGCGGTTGGCCAGCCCGGTGAGCGAGTCGTGCGTGGCCTGATACTCCAATTGCCGCCTGCTGGCACGGAATTCGGTGATGTCGGCGAAGGAGGACACGGCCGAGGAGCGCGGGTCGCCGGGGTTGAGCAGGCGGCTGCTGCCCGACAGCCAGCGGCGCTGACCGTCCACCCGGTCGACGCCGAAGACGTAGCCGGTGATGGTCTCGCCCGTGGCGAGCGTGCGCGCCACGGGATGGCGGCTCGGCGGCAGCAGCTGGGCGTTCGCGTCCAGCAGCACCAGCGGCAGCGACTGGATGGTGCGCCCGATCACCTGGCGGTCGGGTCCCTCGGTGCCGAAGATGCGTTTGGCCGCCGGGTTCATCGATTCGATGCGGCCCTCCGGATCGATCACCACGACGCCCTCCTCCAACTGGGACACGACCGTGGTGAAGTAGTGCTCGGCTCTGCGCTGCGCGGCCTCGGCGTGGCGCTGGGCGGTGAGGTCGTGGATCACCACCTGGTAGGCGAGGCGGTCGTGCCAGGCGGTCAGCACCGACACCGTCTCCACCGGGACGGTGCCGCCGTCCACCCGCATCAGCGTCATCTCGGTGGGGATCGAGGCCGCGCCCGCGGTGGTGAGGGTGCTGATGCGGTCGAGCATCGAGGGGACGGACGCGGGGTGGACGAAGTCGGTCAGCGGGCGGCCGACGATCTCCTCGGCGTTCTCCGCGGCGAGCAGGCGGACGGTCGCCGGATTGACGTAGACGACCCGGCCGCGCTCGTGCACACAGATTCCGTCCGGGGTGTGTTCGACCAGGGAGCGGTAGCGCGCGGCCAGCTGTTCGGCGGCGTCGACCGCGGCGGCCAGCTTGTCGTCACCCACTCGAACCCCCGATCATCGACCCGATTATGGCCATTGGAACACGGGATCATTCTGGTATCGACGTGTACAAGATCACATCGTCCACGGTATTGCTTCGATCACAGTACTGGCACGTTCTCGGCCGGGGTCCGGCGATCATGGCAGATACCGGTTGCCGAGTCGAGAAGGGGCGAACCGCTCGAGCGTCCCGGGCAGCCGGCGAAGGAGCGAGACATGCCGGGTGCCGACCCGAACCCCGCCGCGCGGTTCCGAACTCCGCCGAGGCATCGAGATCCTATGACCATCGCCGGGATCGGCGCGATCACCGGCTACGGGTGGGGCCGGGAACGACTGTGGAACGGGTTGCTCAGCGGCAAGTCGGCCGCCGCCCTGCTGCCCGGCTACGGGCCCGGCCGGGACGAGGACGCCTGGGTATCGCTGGTGCCCGACGGCGGCGATCCCGAGCTGAGCACGAGCCGTTACGGCCGGGCCGTGCACGAGGCGGCGCGGGAGGCCGTCGCCGACGCCCGCGAGCGGGGCTGGCGGCCCGGCCGCACGGTCGGTCTGCTGCACGCCATCGTGCTCGGCGACGTGGCGGACTGGCGCGACTTCTACCTCGTCGACGGGGGCAACCGCCGGTCGAGGGACTACCTGCGGCTGCTGCCGTCCACTCCGGTCTCGATGCTGATGCAGGAGTTCGGCTTCCACGGTCCGGCCATGAACGTGTCCGCCGCGTGCAGTTCCGCCAACGTCGCGCTGATCACCGCGAAGCTCTGGCTGGACGCAGGCATGGCCGACGACGTGATCTTCGTGGCGACCGACCTGTCCGCCACCCCGGACATGGTGGAGAGCTTCGTCCGGCTCGGCGCCGCGGTCACCGACGCCGAACCGCTGGACGCGTGCCGTCCCTTCCAGCAGGGCAGCCGCGGGTTCAGCATGGGGGAGGCCTCGGTGGCGTTCGTGCTGACCCGTTCGGCGGACCGGCCCTACGCCGCGGTCCTCGGCGGCGCGATGTCCAACGACGCCTATCACGTGGTCTCGGTCGACCCGACGCACGAGCAGATCCTCGACTGCGCTCACCGCGCGCTCGCCGACGCGGAGGTCGCCGCCACGGACGTGCGTTATTTCAACGCGCACGGCACCGGGACCAGGCAGTGCGATGTGGCCGAGCATCATCTGATCGAGCACCTGTTCGCAGGCCCTCCGCACATCTACGCGCTGAAGCCGCTGGTGGGCCACTGCCAGAGCGCGGCGGCCGCCGTCGAGGTGGCGGCGGCCGCGCTGGGCTACGAGCGCGGCATCGTGCCCGCGGCCCCGATCGTCGCGCCCGCGCATCCACGGTTGCTGGACGGCCCGGCGCCGTTCGAGGGCGGCGTCACCCTGAAGCTCTCCCTCGGCATGGGCGGCAACAACTCCGTCGTAGTGCTCGGCGCCGCCTGACCGCGATTCGCCGCGCGGGCGAACGCCCCGCCCGGCCCGGTCGGCCTGATTCGGGCCTGTGCCAGCACTTTTCGCCGATGGGGACTTTCGGCCCTGTTCGCGGCAGTACACGCGGTGCTGGCATAGGGGCGGGACGGATCGATCTGGAGAGCGGGGCAATGCAGATGGTCTCATCAGGGTTGCGGTGCGTATCGGAACAGTGGACGACGGCCGCGGGGCCGGAGGTCGCGGTGACCACGCGAGGGGAGGTGGCCGCCTTGGATGTCACGCGGGCGGTGCGAGCCGTCTCCCGGGTGCTGCGCAGACACCATCTCGACGCTCCCGCCCGGGTGCGTCTCGGCGCGCTGCCCGGCCCGGAGGCCCTGACAGTGGTGCAGGTCGACGTCCACCACCGGGACGTCGTGACCCGGGTCCAGGTCACCGGGCCGCGCGGGTTCGCGGTGACCTTTGCCGCCGAGCGGCTCGACCGCCGGTTGGCCCGGCTGGCCGCGCGGGAAACGCGGACCTGGCCCGATCCGGCCCGGCCGCCGCTGTCCCGCGCCGGGGAGCCGCGTCCGATCGTTCGCCGCAAGCAGTGCGCCCTGTCCACCTGCACCCCCGCCGAAGCGGTCGCGGTGCTGGACGCCATGGATTACGAGGCCCACCTGTTCACCGACGCCGAGACCGGCGAGGACGCGGTGGTGCACTGGGCAGCGCCGGGCGTGCGGCTCATCCGCCAGCGCGCGACGTATCCGCCGATCCGGTCGCCGGAGCCGGTCCGGAGCACCCCGCCGATCGTCGTGGACGCCGAGCCCGCCGCATGCCTGCCTCCGGCCGAGGCTGCGACGGCGTTGTGCCGCAGCGGACTGCCGTTCCTGTTCTGTACCGACCCGGACAGCGGCCGGGGCGGGCTGCTGTACCGGCGCCACGACGGCGATCTGGCGCTCGTCGCGCCCGTCTGATCGCTAGGCCAGCGGCGCGGACCAGTGCACCCTGGTGCCGCCGCTCTCGGTCCGCCCGACCGTGCAGCGGCCGTCGGACATGCTCGCGCGCTGCGCGAGGTTGGCCAGCCCGCTCGGTGTGACCTCCGCGGGCATGCCCGCGCCGTTGTCCTCGACGAGCACGGTCAGCTCGTCGCCGACGGTGATCTCGACGGCGAGCCGGGTGCCGCCGGAATGACGCACCGCGTTACTGACCGATTCGCGCACCACGGCTTCCGCGTGGTCGGCCAGTGCGTCGCCCACCACCGACAGCGGGCCGGCGAATCGCACACTGGTCCGGAAGGCGCCGTCGGCGGTCTGCTGGCGGATCGCGTCCTCCAGTCGCCGCCGCAGCGGGTCGCCGCCGTGCAGGTCGAAGATCGACGTGCGGATCTCCTGCACGACCTCCTGTAAACCGTCCATCTCCGTCGAAAGCCGTTGCCGGACTTCGTGATCCTGCGTGCGTGCCGCGGTCGCCCGCAACCCGAGCCCGACCGCGAACAATCGTTGGACGACGTGGTCGTGCAGGTCGCGCGCGATGCGGTCGCGGTCGGCGAGCACGTCGAGTTCGCGCATCCTGCGCTGGGTCTCGGCCAATTGCATGGCCAGGGCCGCCTGGTCGGTGAACGCGGCGGTCAGTTCGATCAATTCGCCGGGGTAGGGGGAGCCCCGGGTGGCCGCGCGATGATCAGCACACCGAGCGCGAGATCCGCGGTCTGCAACGGCAGCACCAGCGCGGGCCCCGCCGGGCCCACCGCGGCGCCGAGATCCTCCGCGGCGGCCTCCGGCACCTGTACCGGCGCGCGCTGCGTGAATGCCGTGCCGGTGACGGTGCCCGCGATGCGCACCCGCTCCGGGCCCGGTCCGGGGCCGAACCATTGCGCCACCACGAGTTCGGTGGCTTCGTCGGGCGGCGTCGCGGGCGCCACCACGGCCAGCAGCGCCTGCTGCGAACCGGTCAGCGCGCGGGCGCGGGCGACCACCTGCGCGAGTACCAGATCCGGCGCCGTGCCCGCGAGGAATTCGGTCGCGATGTCGCGGGTCGCCTCGATCCACGCCTGCCTGGTCCGCGCGGATTCGTAGAGCCTGGCGTTCTCGATCGCGATGCCCGCCGCGGCGGCCAGCGCAAGCACGACGGCCTCGTCGTCGTCGGTGAACGGTTGCCCGCCCGCCTTCTCGGTGAGGTACAGATTGCCGAAGATCTCCTCGCCGACCCGCACCGGGACGCCGAGGAAGCTGCCCATCGGCGGATGGCCGGGCGGAAAGCCCACGGAGGCAGAGTGTTCCGACAGGTCGTCCAGCCGGATCGGTCGCGGGTGCGCCAGCAGCAGGCCGAGTACGCCCTGCCCTCGCGGGGTGCGGCCGATGTGGTCCGGTGTCAGGTCGTCGACGCCCTGGAAGATGAATTCGACCAGCCGGTCGCCGTGTCCGCGTACGCCGAGCGCCCCGTAGCGGGCGTCGACCAGACGGGTGGCGGTCCGCACGAGGGCGCGCAAAGTGTCGAGCACCGTTGACGAGAGATGGGGGGTGAGTTCCGTCATGAAGGAGTCGGGGGAGGCCGGTGGGGGGCGCACAGCGCGCTCAGTCTAATCGGCGGTTCGTGCGTGCGCTGCGGAGTTGCGCCGAGCGATGACCCGGACGAGCCGGCGCGGCCGGAGCCATCGGCGCGGTCTCGACCAGCGTGAGTTCCAGGGTCGCGATGTGGGTAGTCACACACACGGGGTGACGTCGGGCACCGGGCGGCCGCGCGCCACTCCCGCAGTCGATCACTCGCCTCCCAGGTCCCGGCTGCCCCGGGTGCGGGCGGCGGCAGCGTGACGGCTGCGTCGAGGGGAATGACGAGTGCGGCCGCGCTGTTGACCAGTGGTGCCGGGAGGGCGATGCTACGGAGGCGTCCTGGCCTGTTTCCCCGGCCCGATCCGTAATGTCCGGTCGCCGGGTTCCCGCTATTCGTCGAGGTGACGGGCGGTCCGCGAAACTTGTCGGTGCCCATGCCTAGCATGGCGGCCGGGGGTATGTCTGGACGCCGAACACGAAGGAGAAGGGACGACCTGTGGCGGAACGCCTCACTGTGCGCGGAGCTCGGGAGCACAACCTGAAGGGTGTCGATCTCGACCTGCCCCGCGACAGCCTCATCGTGTTCACCGGTCTGTCCGGCTCCGGCAAGTCCAGCCTGGCCTTCGACACGATCTTCGCCGAAGGCCAGCGCCGCTACGTCGAGTCGCTGTCGGCGTACGCGCGGCAGTTCCTGGGACAGATGGACAAACCCGACGTCGACTTCATCGAAGGTCTGTCGCCCGCGGTGTCCATCGACCAGAAGTCGACCAACCGCAACCCGCGCTCCACCGTGGGCACCATCACCGAGGTCTACGACTATCTGCGGCTGCTCTACGCGCGGGCGGGCACGCCGCACTGCCCCGTGTGCGGCGAGCTGATCGCCAAGCAGACGCCGCAGCAGATCGTCGACCAGGTGCTGGCCATGGAGGAGGGCATCCGCTTCCAGGTGCTCGCCCCGGTGGTGCGCACCCGCAAGGGCGAGTTCGTCGACCTGTTCGACCAACTGAACTCCCAGGGCTACTCCCGCGTGCGGGTCGACGGCGTGGTGTATCCGCTCACCGACCCGCCGAAACTGAAGAAGCAGGAGAAGCACGACGTCGAGGTCGTGGTCGACCGGCTGGCGGTGAAGCCGGGTTCCAAGCAGCGCTTGACCGATTCGATCGAGACCGCGCTGCGGCTCGCCGACGGCATCGTGGTGCTCGACTTCGTCGATCGCGACGAGCACGCGCACGACCGGGAGCGCCGCTTCTCCGAGCGTCTCGCCTGCCCGAACGGTCACCCGCTCGACATCGAGGACCTGGAGCCGCGTTCGTTCTCGTTCAACTCGCCCTACGGCGCCTGCCCGGACTGCACCGGTCTCGGCATCCGCAAGGAGGTCGACCCGGAACTGGTGGTGCCCGACCCGGCGCTGAGCCTCAACGACGGCGCCATCGCGCCGTGGTCGCGCGGCCAGACCGCCGAGTACTTCACCAGGCTGCTGTCCGGTCTCGCCGACGCCATCGGCTTCTCCATGGACACCCCGTGGCAGGATCTGCCGCCCAAGGCACGCAAAGCGGTGCTGGAGGGCAGCGCCGACCAGGTGCACGTGTCCTACACCAACCGCTACGGCCGCAAGCGCTCGTACTACGCGGACTTCGAGGGCGTGATGCCGTTCCTGCAGCGGCGCCTGGAGAGCACCGAGTCCGAGCAGATGAAAGAGCACTACGACGGGTACATGCGCGACATCCCGTGCCCGGTGTGCAACGGTGCCCGGCTGCGCCCGGAGATCCTCGCCGTCACCATCGCCGCGAACGGCGACAAGAAGTCCATCGCCGACGTCAGCGACCTGTCCATCGGCGAGTGCTCGGCGTTCCTGAATTCGCTCACCCTGGGGGAGCGCGAGGCGGCCATCGCCGGGCAGGTGCTCAAGGAGGTGCAGGCGCGGCTGGGCTTCCTGCTCGATGTGGGCCTGGAGTACCTCTCGCTGTCCCGCGCGGCCGCCACGCTCTCCGGCGGTGAGGCGCAGCGCATCCGGCTCGCCACCCAGATCGGCTCCGGTCTGGTCGGCGTGCTGTACGTGCTCGACGAGCCGTCCATCGGCCTGCACCAGCGGGACAATCGCAGGCTCATCGAAACCCTCACGCGCCTGCGCAATCTCGGCAACACGCTGATCGTGGTCGAGCACGACGAGGACACCATCCGCGCCTCGGACTGGGTGGTCGACATCGGCCCGTTCGCCGGCGAGCACGGCGGCACGGTGGTGCACAGCGGGCCCTACGAGGAACTGCTCACCGACCCGAACTCGCTGACCGGGGCGTATCTGTCGGGCCGGGAGCGGATCGAGGTGCCGCTGGTGCGCCGTCCGGTCGCCAAGAAGCGCCAGCTGACCGTCGTCGGGGCGAGCGAGCACAATCTCCAGGGCATCGACGTCGCCTTCCCGCTCGGCGTGCTCACCTCGGTGACGGGCGTCTCCGGATCGGGCAAGTCGACCTTGGTGAACGACATCCTGGCGACGGTGCTGGCGAACCGGCTCAACGGCGCGCGGCAGGTGCCCGGCAGGCACACCCGGGTCAACGGCCTCGACCACCTCGACAAACTGGTGCAGGTGGACCAGTCGCCGATCGGCCGCACGCCGCGGTCCAACCCGGCCACCTACACCGGCGTCTTCGACAAGATCCGCACGTTGTTCGCGGCCACCACCGAGGCGAAGGTGCGGGGATACCAGCCGGGCCGGTTCTCGTTCAACGTCAAGGGCGGTCGCTGCGAGGCCTGCTCCGGCGACGGCACGCTGAAGATCGAGATGAACTTCCTGCCGGACGTCTACGTCCCCTGTGAGGTCTGCCACGGGGCCCGGTACAACCGGGAAACCCTCGAGGTGCACTACAAGGGCAAGACCATCGCCGAGGTGCTGGACATGTCCATCGAGGAGGCCGCCGAGTTCTTCGAACCGGTGACCTCGATCCACCGCTACCTCAAGACCCTGGTGGACGTGGGGCTCGGCTATGTGCGCCTCGGGCAGAGCGCTCCCACCCTCTCCGGTGGCGAGGCCCAGCGGGTGAAGCTCGCCGCCGAGTTGCAGAAGCGGTCCACCGGCCGCACGGTGTACATCCTCGACGAGCCGACCACGGGTCTGCACTTCGAGGACATCCGCAAGCTGCTCAACGTCATCAACGGCTTGGTGGACAAGGGCAACACGGTGATCGTCATCGAGCACAACCTGGACGTCATCAAGACCTCCGACTGGGTGATCGACATGGGCCCCGAGGGCGGCTCCGGCGGCGGCACCGTGGTGGCGGAGGGCACGCCGGAAGAGGTCGCGGCCGTCGCGCACAGCTACACCGGCCAGTTCCTCAAAGAGGTGCTGGACCAGCCGCCCGCGCTGCAGACCACCGCGAAGAAGGCTCCGGCGAAGAAGGCCGCCGCGAAGGCCACCAAGCGCGCGGTGAAGAAGACCGCGGCGGTCGGCTGACCCGTCGTCCGATGCGGCGCGGCCCGGATGCTCCGGGGCCGCGCCGCTTTTCGCCTCAGCGGTTGGCGATGGTGTGGATCAGTGCGGCGAGTTCCTTCGGCTTCGACCACATGGGCCAGTGTCCCGTGGGCAGGTCGACGTACTCGGCATCGATGCGCGCCAGCTCGGCGAAGAGGGGCGCTTCCCCGTTGTCCCGCAGCTTCTCGACCAGATCGGCGGTCATGCTGCTGCAGATCACGGTGGTCGCCACGGCCAGCCGCGCCGCCGAATCGCTCAATCGCAGCGGCGCGGCCGCGACGGAGGTGGGCTCCGGCACGGCGCGTTCGCGGAAGCGCGTCAGGGCGGATTCGTCCAGGCCCGCCAAGCTGCTGCCTCCGGCCTCCAGTTCGGGCCACTCCGGCAGCGCCCACTCGCGCGCGGCGATGTCCAGGGCGGAGTTGATGACGAAGCCGTTGGGCAGCGGCGCGCTGTCGACGTAGATCGCCCGGCGGAACAGGGCGGGCGACCGGTCGATGGCGAGATAGGCGGGCGCCGCGCCGCCGGAGTGCGCGACGAGCACGACGGTCTCGCCCGCGGGCACCGCGTCGATGATGGCTTGCGCTTGGGATTCCAGGGTGGCCGACAACCGATCGGGATCAGCCGCGTCCAGGCCGGGGAGCGTGAGCGCCGTTACCTCGTTGCCACGCTGCCGCAGATCGGGTGCGACCTCGTCCCACGCCCATGCACCGAGCCAGAATCCGGGAGCGAGCAGAATCCGAGTAGCCATGGGCTCACTGTGCCCTACCCGTTGGGAAATTTCCTAAACATCGTTGTCCCAGTGCGTGATTCGCCCACAATTTCCGCCGTGCTTCGGAATTCCGTCGGGCCGGGAGCGACCCGACGGGAATGTCTTCGCCGCATGCCCGCCGCGGTCGGCGGCTCGGCGCAGCGCGCCACCGGGCGTCGTCGCTCAGCGCCGGGATCGGGCCGCTGGGCGCGCGACGTCCGCGTCCCCAGCGGCCGAGCGGGTCAGTAGACCGGGCCGGTGTACTTCTCGCCAGGGCCCTTGCCCGGCTCGTCGGGATGCGCGGAGGACTCACGGAAGGCGCGTTGCAGCGACTGCAACCCTTCGCGAATCGGTCCGGCGTGCGGTCCCAGGTACTCCACCGACGCCGTGACGAGCCCCGCCAGCGCGGTGATCAGGCGGCGCGCCTCGTCCAGGTCGCGGCGCGGGCTGGCGTCCGGGTCCTCGTCGGCCAGCCCGAGCTTCTCCGCCGCCGAACTCATCAGCATCACCGCGGCGCGGCTGATCACCTCGACCGCGGGGATGTCGGCCAGTTCGCGTACGGAGGCGTCGAGCTCGTCAGTCATGCCTTCAGGCTAGCGACGCCGCGCGCAGCATCCGGAGGTGGCCGATCTCCGCGACGTTCTTCATCAGCTCCGCGTTCACCCAGCCCGCCAGGTGCGCGACGGTCGATCCGGCCTCGGCGGGCCACGGATAGGCGCAAGGGCGGTCCAGAGCGGGCTCGTCGAGCCGGTCGAGCACGCGCGTCCACTCGCCGTGCAGATCGCGCAGGCAGGCGATGGCGCCGGTACCATCGCCGGGCCAGTGCACGTCCTCCCGCGCCGGCGGGGTGACGCCTTCGGCATGATCGATGGCGGCGCCCCACCACCAGCCGATGTGCCAGGTGAGCCAGCCGATCGTGGGGACGGGCACGGGGTCGGGTTCGGTGTCCGCCCAATCCGGTCGCCATACGCCGTCGGCATCGGGGCGGACCGTCCAGCTGAGTTCGGCGGGTTCCCAGAGGAAGTCCTCCGGCGTGAGAGCGTCGAGGTGGATCCCGGCGAGTGACCAGGTCAGGTCGAACTGCCATCGCAGCAGGTCACGGCGTGATGTGAGCACCGGGGGAGCGTGGCACGCGGGACACGGCCGGGCAAGGTGTTTTCGGCCCGATTCGGCGATAGCGGAACGGAATGTTAGACTTCCCGCTGACGACCGCCCCGGGCTTGCCCCGGGGCTGATAAGTGGAGCCCGACTCCCACCGTTGCCGACGAATCATCGTACGGCCAACGGTCCGGTCGCCCGCCCCGCGAGGGCGGGTTTCTCGTGCCGAGGTTCTCTGTGGAGAACCGGGACGCGAGGGTCGGCCCGAGTTCACTCGTGGCCGGCGATCGGTCGACATCGGGCCCCGTCGCGGAATACCGCACCGGGGCCTTCGTGTTGAACAGGGGTTGCAGTTATTGCGCGCGGTCGTCCGACGACACCGCTTGACCTAGGAGGCCCCATCAGCACTGAGACCCGCATCAACGATCGCATCCGTGTTCCCGAGGTCCGGCTCATCGGACCGGGCGGCGAGCAGGTTGGGATCGTGCGTGTTGAAGATGCACTACGCGTCGCCCTCGAAGCCGACCTCGATCTGGTCGAGGTGGCACCGGATGCCCGTCCGCCGGTCTGCAAGATCATGGATTACGGCAAGTTCAAGTACGAGACGGCGCAGAAGGCGCGCGAGTCTCGGAAGAACCAGCAGCAGACGGTGATCAAGGAGCAGAAGCTCCGTCCGAAGATCGACGACCACGACTACGAGACCAAGAAGCGCAACGTCGTTCGCTTCCTCGAGGCCGGGTCCAAGGTCAAGGTGACGATCATGTTCCGGGGACGCGAGCAGTCCCGCCCCGAACTCGGCTTCCGGCTGCTGCAGCGCCTGGCGTCCGACGTCGCCGAGCTCGGATTCGTGGAAACCTCGGCCAAGCAGGACGGTCGCAACATGACCATGGTCCTCGCCCCCCACAAGGGTGCGAAGACCCGGGTGAAGGCGCAGCAGGAGTCGGCCCCGCGCCCGGCGCCCAGCGCCGCCCCGGCCGGTCAGCCCGCTGCGGAGCAGGCCGAGACCGCCGGCCCGCAGTAACACCGATCAGAACACCGGCGGTCCGCCCCGACCGCCGGGACGACAGATAGAGGAATCCATGCCGAAGATGAAGACCCACAGCGGCGCCTCGAAGCGATTCAAGGTGTCCGGTAAAGGCAAGCTGCTGCGCCAGCAGGCGAACCGTCGCCACCTGTTCGAGCACAAGCCCAGCCGCCGGACTCGTCGTCTGGACGGCGTGGAAGTTGTCGCCTCCGCCGACGTCCGTCGCGTGAAGAAGCTGCTCGGTCTCTGATCGCGCCCGCGCAGACCGAATAGGCACACCGCGACCGGACCAGCTCCGTCGCCACCCACCGACCCATTTCCGGGCGCTGCCCCGCGCCCCCAGATCGAACAGGACTGACCAGTGGCACGCGTCAAAAGGGCCGTCAACGCTCAGAAGAAGCGCCGTTCCATCCTCGAGGCCTCCAAGGGCTACCGCGGCCAGCGCTCGCGGCTGTACCGCAAGGCCAAGGAACAGCAGCTGCACTCGCTCACCTACGCCTACCGGGACCGCCGGGCGCGCAAGGGTGACTTCCGCAAGCTGTGGATCGCGCGCATCAACGCCGCCGCGCGGATCAACGACATCACCTACAACCGCTTCATCCAGGGCCTGAAGGCCGCCGGTGTCGAGGTGGACCGCAAGATCCTCGCCGAGCTGGCGGTGTCGGACGCCGAGGCGTTCGCCGGTCTCGTCGCCGTCGCCAAGGCCGCTCTGCCGCAGGACGTCAACGCGCCGGCCGCCTGAGTCGCATCCGTTGGCACACGGACACCTTTCGGAACGACCCGTGGAAGCGCTCAGTGAGCGCAATCCGCGGGTCGTTTCCGCTGTCAAGCTGCAGCGTGGCGCGCAGCGTCGTAAAACGGGCCGATTCCTCGCCGAAGGCGCCAATGCCGTCGCCGCGGCGCTGGAGACCGCGCGCGTCCACGAGTTGTTCTTTTCGGCGGCGGCCGCCGAACGAGACCACGCGCTGATCGCGGGAGCGGCCGCGGTGGGGGTCCGCACCACGCTGGTCAGCGATCGAGCGGCACAGCATCTCGGGGAAACCGTGACCGCGCCGGGGCTGGTGGCGGTCTGTGACCTGCTCGACGTGCCCTTGAGCCGGATCTTGGACGCGCGACCGCGCATGCTGGCCGTCCCGGTCGAGATGGCCGAGCCCGGGAACGCGGGCACGCTCGTGCGGGTCGCCGACGCGGTCGGCGCCGACGGCGTGGTGCTGGCGGGTGACACGGTCGACCCGCACAACGGCAAGTGCGTGCGGGCCAGTGCGGGCAGCATCTTCCACGTGCCGATCGCGCGGCACCGCGATGTGGCCGAGACGCTGGACGCGATCGCCGCGGCGGGTATCACGATCCTGGCGACGGCGGCGAACGGCGAAGTCGGCCTCGACGACGCCGACGCACTGTTTACCGGGCCGGTGGCCTGGCTGTTCGGCAACGAGGCGCACGGCTTGGACCCGGCCGTGGCGCGCCGGGCCGACCATCGCGTCCGCATTCCGATTCGTGGCCGCGCCGAGAGCCTGAACCTGGCGACGGCCGCCGCGATCTGCCTGTACGCGAACTCCCGCGTTCGCTACGGTGCTTGATCTCCCACGCCAGGTCACGCGGCTGTTTCGTATTCCAGGGGGACCGAACGTCGGATCGTCAATCGCCGTGGGTGCTCAGATTCTCCAGCAGCTCCGTCGCCCACGCCGCGGGAATCGCGTCCGGTCCCGCCACCCGCATCGCGCTCATCACCGTGAGCAGCATTCCGGTGGAGAGGAAGCGCCGAGTCTCCGTTCCCGATGCTCCCGTCAGTTCCCGGATCAACTGGTAGATC
Source organism: Nocardia exalbida NBRC 100660 (assembly GCF_000308575.1). Taxonomy (GTDB): domain Bacteria; phylum Actinomycetota; class Actinomycetes; order Mycobacteriales; family Mycobacteriaceae; genus Nocardia; species Nocardia exalbida. Next base: position 90,359 of record NZ_BAFZ01000048.1, read on the forward strand.
TCCCCGAATCGGGCCCTGACCTGGTTGCCGATCTCCGGCTCGATGCTCGCCGCGAACCCGTGCAGCAGTAGCTGGAGCAGCTCGCGTTCGGCGAGGAAGACCGAATAGCCGCCGCCGAGTGCCGCCAAAGCCGCTTCCGGGTCCGCGTCGGGCGCCGCCTCCGCACGCGCGGCGCGGAAGACCTCCTCGATCCGGTCGCACACGCGGTGCAGGGCGGCGCGGAACAGGTTCTGTTTGGTGCCGAACAGCCGGATCACGTACGGCTGTGACACGCCCGCGCGCCGGGCGATCTCGTCGGTCCGGGTGGCGGCGTAACCGGCTTCGGCGAACGCGCGGATCGCCGCGAGCAGCACCTGCTCGCCCCGTTCGCTGGCCGTCATCCTGGTCCTGGTCGCCATCGTGCTCCGTGTTCGCTGGTCTGGGCTCGGTCTTGACATGTTATCAGTCGATGCATAACGTTCTCCACGTTAGTTATCAGTCGATTACAACAAGGACTGGACATGACCGAGACCCTTCCACCCGCCGCCGCGCCCGTCGCCGCGCCCGCGGCCACGATCGGTGGTCGCAGGCTCGCCGCCGTACTAGCCGCGGTCGGCATCCCGATGTTCATGGTCACGCTGGACAACCTGGTCGTGACGAACGCGCTACCGGTGATCCGCACCGAACTCGGCGCCTCGCTGGCCGACCTGCAATGGTTCGTGAACGCCTACACGCTGTCGTTCGCTTCGCTGCTGCTCACCGCGTCCGCCCTCGGTGACCGGCTCGGCAGACGCCGGATCTTCCTGCTCGGCATCGCGGTGTTCACGGCGGCCTCCGCGATCTGCGCGGTGGCGACCGCACCGGGCATGCTCATCGCGGCGCGGGCGGTACAGGGCTTCGGTGCGGCGGCGGTGATGCCGCTGTCGCTGACACTGTTGTCGGCGGCGGTGCCGGAGAAGATGCGCAGCGCCGCCATCGGCATCTGGGGCGGGATCGCGGGCCTCGGTGTGGCACTGGGTCCGCTCATCGGCGGCGCGGTCGTCGAGGGGCTGAGCTGGCAGTGGATCTTCTGGGTGAACGTGCCGATCGGCCTGCTGGTGCTGCCGTTCGCGCTGCGGGTACTGGGGGAGTCGCACGGCGGCAGCAGGCGGGTCGACCTGCCGGGGCTGCTGCTGTCGGCGGGCGGCGTGCTCGCGGTGGTGTGGGGCGTGATCCACGGCGCCGACGACGGCTGGACGTCTCCCGGCGTGCTGTCCGCGCTGGTCGGCGGCGTTGTGCTGCTCGGCTGCCTGATCGCCTGGGAGCTGCGTACGCCGGAGCCGATGCTGCCGCTGCGATTGTTCCGCTCCCGCGCCTTCCGAGTGAGCAATGCGACCGGCTTCACCTTCTCGATGGGCGTGTTCGGTTCTATCTTCCTGCTGGCCCAGTACTTCCAGGTCGTGCAGGGCTATGGGCCGTTGCAGTCCGGCATCCGCACCATGCCGTGGACGATGGCGCCGATGGTCGTCGCTCCGCTGGCCGGTTTGATCGTCGACCGGGTCGGCGCCAGGGCGCTGCTCAGCACCGGGCAGGCGTTGCTGGCCGTCGCGCTGGCCTGGATGGCGGTGGTCGCCTCCGTCGACGCGAATTACCTGTCGTTCGTCGGTCCGTTCCTGCTCGGCGGCATCGGCATGGGCCTGACCTTCGCGCCGAGCGCCACCGTGGTGATGGCCGCAGCGGCGGAGGAGGACCGCGCGATAGCGTCGGGAACCAACAACACCCTGCGGGAAGTCGGGGTGGCCATGGGCGTCGCGGTGCTGGCGTCGGTCTTCGCCGCGCAGGGCTCCTACGAGGACCCGCAGAGCTACGTCGACGGACTGGTGCCCGCGGTGTGGGTCGGCGCCGCGATCGTCGCGGTCGGCGCGGTGGTGTCGCGGTTGCTGCCCGCCCGCATCGCCGTCGCCCGCTGACCGCCGAACCATCGCGCGACGCCCGGTCGCCGGAGTTCTCTCCTCGGCCGGGCGTTCCGCGGCGGCTGCCGGAACTCCCCTTATCCCTTCCCTGCTCGGCCTGCGTCCGGAGGTGGTGACGGTCCGCGCCGTTCCGGACCGGTTGCCGCGCGGTTCCGGCGCATGCCCGGCCTGCTCGGCACGTACGGGTGCACGGCCCGCGTGGCTACCACACGGCTCGCGCGGCGTCGCGGGTAATCCGGGTGAATCCGCCATAGCGCATCGAATACGATTGCGACCAGCAGCAATGCGGGCAGGCGGCAGCCGTGCCCGTGAACCGATCCCCAGGGGAGAGACGGAGCATCGTGGCCGACGACATCGACGCAGGCGAGCAGAACGCGGCGCTGACCGAGGAGGCACTGGCCGCGGCAGCGGCGGCCGCCGAGAAGGCGTTCGCCGCTGCCGCCGACCTGGATGCCCTCGCGGTCGCGAAAACCGAGCACCTCGGCGGCAAGGCGCCGCTGGCCCTGGCGCAGCGTGCGCTGGGCAGTCTGCCCAAGTCGGAGAAAGCCGACGCGGGCAAGCGGGTCAACGTCGCCAGGTCCCGGGTGTCGGAGGCGTTCGAGGCGCGCCGCGCCACCTTGCTGGCCGAGCGCGACGCCGCCGTGCTGGTCGCCGAGGCCATCGACGTGACGCTGCCCGCGGGCCGCACGGCCGTGGGCGCCCGGCACCCGATCACCGTCATCTCCGAGCAGATCGCCGATGTGTTCGTCGCGATGGGCTGGGAGGTCGCCGAAGGTCCCGAGGTGGAGACCGAGCACTTCAACTTCGACGCGCTGAACTTCCTGCCCGACCATCCGGCCCGCACCATGCAGGACACCTTCCACATCGCGCCGGAGGGCTCGCGGCAGGTGCTGCGCACGCACACTTCTCCGGTGCAGGTGCGCTCGATGCTGGAACGCGACCTGCCGATCTATGTGGTCTGCCCGGGCCGCACCTTCCGCACCGATGAGCTCGACGCCACGCACACTCCGGTGTTCTCGCAGGTCGAGGGCCTGGCGGTAGACAAGGGCCTGACCATGGCGCATCTGCGCGGCACGCTGGACGCGTTCGCCAGGGCGTTGTTCGGCCCGGAGACCCGCACTCGCATGCGCCCGAACTACTTCCCGTTCACCGAGCCCTCGGCCGAGGTCGACGTGTGGTTCCCGGACAAGAAGGGCGGCGCGGGCTGGGTCGAGTGGGGCGGCTGCGGCATGGTGAACCCGAAGGTGCTGATCGCCAGCGGGATCGATCCCGAGGTGTACAGCGGGTTCGCGTTCGGCATGGGCCTGGAGCGGACGCTGCAGTTCCGCAACGGCATCCCGGACATGCGCGACATCGTCGAGGGCGACGTGCGTTTCACGCTGCCCTTCGGTATCCGGTCCTGACCCCACCCTTCGATCGAGAGAGCGAAACGTCAAGTGCGAGTAGCGCAGTCCTGGCTGACCGACATCATCCAGCGCACCAACCCGGAGTGGTCGGTGACGCCGGAGGAGCTCGACGCGGGATTCGTCCGGGTCGGACTGGAAGTCGAAGAGGTCGACAAGCTCCAGCGGGTCGCGGGCCCGGAGGACGGCGAGCCGCCGCTGGTGGTCGGCCGGGTCGCCGAGATCACCGAACTGACCGAGTTCAAGAAGCCGATCCGCTTCTGCAAGGTGGACATCGGCAAGCCCGAGCTGCAGGAGATCATCTGCGGCGCGCGGAATTTCGAGGTCGGTGACCTGGTGGTCGCGGTGCTGCCCGGTGGCGTGCTGCCCGGTGGGTTCGAGATCACCTCGCGCAAGACCTACGGCCACGTCTCCAACGGAATGATCTGCTCGGTCGCCGAACTCGGGATCGGCAAGGACCATTCCGGCATCCTGGTGCTGGAACCGGGCACCGCCGAGCCGGGCACCGACGCCAACGCGCTGCTCGGTCTGGACGACACCGTCATCGAACTGAACATCACCCCCGACCGCGGCTACTGCTTCTCGGTGCGCGGCCTGGCGCGCGAACTGGCCTGCGGCTTCGATCTCGAATACGCCGACCCGGCGGTGCGTACCCTGCCCGACCACGAGCAGGAAGCCTGGTCGATCCGGGTCGAGCCGGACTCCCGGTGCACCCGCTTCGCGGCCCGCCGGGTCACCGGCATCGACCCGAAGGCGGTCAGCCCGTGGTGGTTGCAGCGCAGGCTGCTGCTGTCGGGCGTGCGCCCGATCTCGCCCGCGGTGGACGTCACCAATTACGTGATGCTCGAGCTGGGGCAGCCGCTGCACGCCTTCGACGCCGCGAAGGTGTCGGGCGGCCTGGTGGTCCGCACCGCGAACCAGGGCGAGACGCTGCGCACCTTGGACGAGGTGGAGCGCACGCTCGACGCCGAGGACGTGGTGATCGCCGACGATTCGGGTGTCGTCTCGCTGGCGGGCGTGATGGGCGGCGCGAGCACCGAGGTCGGCGCGCAGAGCACCGACATCCTGCTCGAGGCGGCCACCTGGAACCCGTTGCTGGTCTACCGCACCGCGCGCAGGCACAAGCTGGTGTCCGAGGCGGGCAAGCGGTACGAGCGGGTCGTCGATCCGGAGATCAACGTCGCCGCGCTGGACCGCGCGGCCACCCTGCTCGCCGAAATCGCCGGTGGCACCGTCGAACCCGTGCTGACGGACTTCCGGGCCCCGATCCCGGCGCCCGAGCCCATCCGGATGGACATCGACCTGGCCGACCGCGTCGCGGGCGTCACCTACCCCACCGGAACCTCCGCGCGCCGCTTGGCCCAGATCGGCTGCACCGTGGAGGTCGCCGTCAGCGAGGCCGGGCACGGCCAGCTGGTGGTGACCCCGCCCAGCTGGCGGCCCGACCTGGCCCAGCCCGCCGACCTGGTGGAAGAGGTGCTGCGGCTGGAAGGCCTCGAGCAGATCCCGTCCGTGCTGCCCGCCGCACCGGCCGGGCGCGGACTCACGCCGACCCAGCGCCGCCGCCGCGCCGTCAGCCGCGCACTGGCGTTCGCCGGCGCCGTGGAGGTTCTGCCGCCGGTGTTCCTGCCCGCCGGGGTGTTCGACACCTGGGGCCTGGATGCCGACGACCCGCGCCGCGCCACCACCAGGGTGCTCAATCCGCTCGACGTGGAGCGCGCCGAACTGGCCACCACCCTGCTGCCCGGCCTGCTCGAAGTGGCCGTCCGCAACATCTCGCGGGGTGCGCGTGATCTGGCGATCTACGGCATCGCGCAGGTCGTGCGGCCCGGGGCGAACATCAGGGCGGTCGACCCGCTGCCGGTGGACCGGCGCCCCACCGACGCCGAGATCGCCGAGCTGCTCGACTCGCTGCCCGAGCAGCCGGTGCACGTGGCCGCCGTCCTGACCGGCCGCCGCGAGCCGCGCGGGCCGTGGGGTCCGGGTCGTGCCGTCGAGGCCGCCGACGCGTTCGCACTGGCCGACGCCGTCGCCGACGCGGCCGGTGTGACCATCGAGCGCAGGGCGGCGGCCCAGCTGCCCTGGCATCCCGGTCGCTGCGCCGAGCTGGTGGTCGACGGAACGGTCGTCGGCTACGCGGGTGAACTGCATCCCGCCGTGCTGGAACGTTCGGGTCTGCCGCCGCGCACGTGCGCCGTCGAACTCGACCTGGACGCGTTGCCGCTGCGGGAAGCGCGGCCGGTTCCCATTGTGTCGCCGTTCCCCGCGGTGCTCCAGGACGTCTCGGTGAGCGTCGAGAAGACGATTCCGGCGGCGACCGTACAGGCCGCGCTGCGCACCGGCGGCGGGGAGCTGCTGGAGGACATCGCGCTGTTCGACGTGTACGAAGGCGCTCAGGCGGGCGAGGGACGCAAGTCGCTCACCTATGCGCTGCGTTTCCGGGCCGCCGACCGGACGCTCACCGAAGACGAGGCCAGTGCGGCGCGCGACGCGGCCGTCGCGGCGGCGGCCGACGCCGTGGGCGCGGTGCTGCGAGGCTGACGCGGTGCGGCACCCGGCCCGTCCGATCCTCAACGCGCTGACCTACCTGCCGGAGCGGACGGTGCTGCAGACCCCGGCGCTGCTCGGCATGGAGTACGCCGAGCTGTCCCTGCCCACCTCGGACGGGGAGATCGTGCACGCGTGGTGGATGCCCGCCAGGAACTCGGTCGGTCACATCCTCTTCGCGCACGGCAACGCGGGCAACCTCGGCGACCGCGTACCGATCTACGCGTTGCTCACCGAGGCCGGGTTCGACGTGCTGGCCTTCGATTACCGCGGGTACGGGCGCAGCACCGGCAAACCGACCGAGCACGGCACCTACCTGGACGCGCACGCCGCGCACCGGGCGCTGCTCGCGCAACCGGGTGTCGATCCGAATCGTGTGCTGTATCTGGGCAAGTCCCTCGGCGGCGGCGTCGTGCTCGAGCTGGCGCAACACCATCCGCCGGCGGGGGTGATGCTGATGTCCACCTTCAGCGGTCTGCGCGCCGCGGCTCGTTCGGTGTATCCGTTCCTGCCCGCGCCCCTGGTGCCGGACGCCTATCCGAACGAACGCCGCATCCGCACGCTGCGCGCTCCGGTACTGATCATGCACGGCGACCAGGACGAGCTGCTGCCGCTGCGGCACGCGCACCGGCTCTACGCCGCCGCGCCGGAGCCCAAACGGCTCGTCGTCTTTCCCGGCGCCGGGCACAACGATCTGATCGTGGTCGGCGGCTCGGCCTGGTACGACCTCGTGCGCGACTGGGCGGGCGCACTCGTCCGGTCGTGAACCGCGTGCGGCGCGGTCGTGGCTGCGTAGCCTGGCGGTATGAGTGACAACAGCGATATCGCGAGCCGGTTGGGCGGGCTGTCCGACGCGGAACTGGCAGGTGTTCTGCTGGTCGCCACGGCGGGCCGTCCCGGGTTCGCGGCGGTCCACGCCGCGTTGCTCGGGCTGGTGGAGACGGGGGATACCGGTACCGCCGGGGATGTGACTCCTACCACCCCGGTCGGCGGCACCGCGCTCCCTGGGCAGGAGCCGGAGGTATCCGGCCAGGTAGGCGGCGGTTCCGCGGTACCGGCGGTACCGGTACCGCCGCCGGGTATGCCCGGCACCGCCCCGAGCGGCGGATATTCGGTCTCCGGTGTTCCTACTTTCGAGTCAGTTCGCGATAGGGTCGAGCAGCGCTACGGCACCGCGCAGGGGATGGGCGAACTCGACCGGCAGACTCCAGCGGGCCGCAGCGTGGACGAACAATGGCAGGCACGCGAGAAGGCCGCGCGTGAGCGACTGGACCGGATCCGGGAATCGTTGCACGGCAACGACACCGAGCCGCACCAGACGTGAACCGGTCCGGGCGCGCCGGATGAAGATGGGTGGAATTCGATGAGCGAGCCGCGTGAGATCGCCGAACGGCTACTGGACGCCCAGGTGGAATTCCTGCTCGGCGAGGTCACCGGCGAGCGCTTCGCGGAGGTGATCGCGCGCGACACCGAGGCGGTCCTCGGAGTCGCCGATACGATCGTCTTCCGGGACGTAGTCGAGGTCGAGCAGGCCAAGCAGACCGTCCGCACCATCGTCGAGCTGATCGGCGGCAGTCCGGTGTTCGCCGACATGGTCGGTGTGTTCGCCGACTCCATCTACGACCACATCGCGACCAACAACGACTACACCCTCGGCGAGGTGGTCGAGCGCGAGCCGGTCGAGGCGCTGCTGGAGAAGATCTTCGGCATGCACCAGGCGCAGGAGCGCATCCTGGACCGGCTCACCGAGAGCCCGCTGGTGGCCACCGTCGCGTCGAAATTCGTGGACAAGCTGATCAACGATTTCATGCAGGCCAACCGCGAGCGCGCTGAGAAGATCCCGGGCGTCTCCTCGCTGATGTCGCTGGGCCAGTCCGCGGCCAATCGCGCCAAGAAGGCCGCCGACGGCACGTTCGTCGGTGACCTGGCGGGCAAAGGCGCGCTGTTCGCCCTCAAGCGCACCAACAACGCCATCCGCGAGATGCTGCGCGACGCGCCGGTGCACGCCGCCGCGATGGAGTTCTGGGATCTGCACGCCGACGAACCGGTCAGCGGTCTGCGCGAATACCTCAGCCGCAAGGACCTCAACGAATTGGTACTGCTGTGCTACGAAATCGCCGTCACCACGCGCGAGAAGGAGTACTTCGGCCTGCTGCTGGACGAGTGCGTGGAGGTGTTCTTCACCAAGTACGGCGATTACACCCTGGCGGCCATGCTGCCCGAACTCGGCCTCAGCGGTGACGACATCGCCGCGGAGATCCTGCGGTACGGGCCTGCGGTCATCGAGAGCGCGAAGCGGGAAGGAGTGCTCGCCGGGCTGATCCGCGAGCGCCTCGCCCCCTTCTACACCTCCGACAAGGTGCTCGACATCCTCGGCGGCTGAGGCCCAGGGCTTTTCATCTCGGCAGGGTAGGCACGATCGCTTCGCCGACGGTCGCGAGGCGTTCGCAGGGGTTCTGCTCGGTGGTCTTGTTGACCAGCGTCAATTGCAGCAGGCCCTGGCGAGCGGGGAAGAGCACGTCGCACATCTGGTCCTTGGCGGCGTCGTCGACGCGGAACTGGCGTCCGGTGCGCCCGCCGATCGTGACGTCCTGGAAGTCGACATTGCCCGGCTTGCGCTCGAACTCGGCCACGGACATGCCGTTGGAGAACACTCCGAGGGTGAAGTCGGCGCCCTTCCAACCGCAGATCTCCCAGCCGGGCTGTTTCACCCCGCCGACACCGACCTGCTTGCTCGCCGGATCGAGGCCCGCGCTCGTCAGCGCGGTGTCGGGGATGCCGGTGCACGGATCGAACAGCTGGGTGGCGGTGCTCGCGGCCTGCGTGGTGGTGGTGGTCGCCGGTGCCCCGCCGGACTCGTCGCCGCAGGCGGCCGCTCCGAGCACAAGTGCTATTGCCAAGGGAAACAACGTAATTCGGTGCGCCATCCAGCCCTCTTGCCCTCCGGTGTGTCGCGCCGGACTGTATCAGAGTCGCACCGCGAGGTTTCGCGGCGGGCGAGGACGGGTACCACGTTTCTCGTGCGGCTGTGCCGGCAGTCGCATTTCCATCGCCGAAATCGGTACCGCGCTGGAAGTCCCGATCGGGATCGGCAAGCCGTCGTCCGCGACCGGGCCGCCCGACACGTGATGTGCGCGTCGCCGTTGCCATCGAGAGGATCAGCGCCATTGTCCTGGCACTGCGACACGCGAAAGCAGACCATGCCGTCCTCGGTGAAGATCGTGGTGGGCGGCGGACTCGGCGCCGGGAAGACGACGTTCGTCGGGGCCGTCTCCGAGATCGGCCCGCTGGTGACCCAGGCGGAGGCGGCCGAGCCGATCGTCGTCCTGGACGCCCCGGAGCGCCGGGCGGACCGGAAGCCGGCCACCGTCCCCGTCGACGTGGGGCGGATCGACCTGGACAGCTCTTTGCTGCTGTACCTGTTCGGCGCCCCGGGTGCGGACGACCTCGCCTGGCTGTGGGACGACTTGGCCGACGGTGCGCTCGGCGCGGTGATCGTGGTGGACACCAGCCGCGTCCACGACTGCCATCCCGTGCTGGACTATTGCGCGCAGCACGGCACGCCCTTCGTCGTCGCGGTCAACCGCGCCCGTGGCACCCACGCCGACCTCGGCGAGGTGCGTGCGGCGCTCGCGCTCGCGGACTGGATCCCCGTGCTGGATTGCGATGCCAGCCGGCGTGATTCGGTCAAGGCCGTATTGGTGGCGCTGCTCGAACAGGTGCTGTCGCACCGGGCGGATCACCTCGTCGCCCGTAGCGCGGGTTGAGCGTGGCGCCGGGCGCTCCCGTCACTCGGGTCCGGTGAACGCGCCGCGCACCCGTCCGCTGTATCGGACTCGCGCTCGAGGGGTTTGCGGCGGTCGAAGGCGGGGATGAGCCGACGGTCTCGGCATCCGCTCGCGCGTGCACGCCGATGTCGGTTTGTCGTGCTCGTAACTCCTCGTTGCCAGTGTGTTTAGAAGTCCGCACACTGTCCGATTTGTCCGGTTTTCGCGTTGACGGCGCGGCGGCCCTGTGACAGTTTGCCCTTGATTTCCGTGTGCTCGCTGTGGAGCAGGCGCGGCGGCTGATCGGAGGAGCAGAGGGTGGTGCGGTCACCTCGACGACCGGAGAGTTCCGGGGGCGCAACGGTTGTCCCGCTCCGCGCTCACGACGGTGAACGCCGAATGCCGGGCAGCGGCATCGTGCGTCCGCGGACCATCCGCGGGCAGCTGGCTCGCATCCTCGTCGTCTCGCTCGTTCTGGTGCTCGCCCTTCTGGGTGGGATGGTCGCCCGCGAGAGAGAGGCGTATCGCAAGAGCCGGGACACGGTGGCCGCGGTGTCGCTGGCGCTGGCGGTGCAGGATCTCGTGCACGAGACGCAACGCGAGCGCGGCCTGACCAATGGCTTGCTCGGCGGCGACCAGCGCTTGCGGCAGCCGGTCGACGACCAGCGCGGCGCGGTCGACCGCGCCCTGCGCACGTTGCGGCAGGCGTCGGCGGACGGCCCGCCCGGCGCGGAG
>NZ_BAFZ01000047.1 GCF_000308575.1 Nocardia exalbida NBRC 100660
TGTGTTGTTTGAGAACTGCACAGTGGACGCGAGCATCTTTGTTAGTAAGTGTTTAAGAGCGTACGGTGGATGCCTTGGCACCAGGAGCCGATGAAGGACGTAGGAGGCTGCGATAAGCCTCGGGGAGCTGTCAACCGAGCTGAGATCCGAGGATTTCCGAATGGGGAAACCCAGCACGAGTGATGTCGTGTTACCCGCATCTGAATATATAGGGTGTGTGGAGGGAACGTGGGGAAGTGAAACATCTCAGTACCCACAGGAAGAGAAAACAACAGTGATTCCGTGAGTAGTGGCGAGCGAAAGCGGATGAGGCTAAACCATCCAGATGTGATACCCGGCAGGGGTTGTCTGGTTGGGGTAGTGGGAGCATTCTTCTCTATTCTGCCGAGTAGGGCGAGAGTCAGAAACCCAGGTGTTAGTTGAAGTGGTCTGGAACGGCCTGCCATAGACGGTGATAGCCCGGTAAGCGAAAACTCTTGGGCTCTCGTGGATGTTTCCCGAGTAGCAGCGGGCCCGTGAAATCTGCTGTGAATCTGCCGGGACCACCCGGTAAGCCTGAATACTCCCTGGTGACCGATAGCGGACTAGTACCGTGAGGGAAAGGTGAAAAGTACCCCGGGAGGGGAGTGAAATAGTACCTGAAACCGTGCGCTTACAATCCGTCAGAGCTTGTGCATCCTTTGGTGGATGGTGGGTGATGGCGTGCCTTTTGAAGAATGAGCCTGCGAGTCATCGGTGTGTGGCGAGGTTAACCCGTGTGGGGTAGCCGTAGCGAAAGCGAGTCCGAATAGGGCGTTTTTAGTCGCATATCATGGACCCGAAGCGGAGTGATCTACCCATGGCCAGGGTGAAGCGACGGTAAGACGTCGTGGAGGCCCGAACCCACTTAGGTTGAAAACTGAGGGGATGAGCTGTGGGTAGGGGTGAAAGGCCAATCAAACTCCGTGATAGCTGGTTCTCCCCGAAATGCATTTAGGTGCAGCGTCACGTGTTTCACGCCGGAGGTAGAGCTACTGGATGGCCTAGGGGGCCTACAAGCTTACCGAAGTCAGCCAAACTCCGAATGCCGGTGTGTGAGAGCGTGGCAGTGAGACTGCGGGGGATAAGCTTCGTAGTCGAGAGGGAAACAGCCCAGATCGCCGGCTAAGGCCCCTAAGCGTGTACTAAGTGGAAAAGGATGTGGGGTCGCGAAGACAACCAGGAGGTTGGCTTAGAAGCAGCCACCCTTGAAAGAGTGCGTAATAGCTCACTGGTCAAGTGATCCTGCGCCGACAATGTAGCGGGGCTCAAGTACACCGCCGAAGCCGCGGCACTCCGACAATACGTCCATCATTCCCTGCGGGGGGTGGTGTAGCGGTCGGGGTGGGTAGGGGAGCGTCGTATGGCCATGGAAGCGGCAGGGTGACCTAGCCGTGGAGGCCATGCGAGTGAGAATGCAGGCATGAGTAGCGAAAGACGAGTGAGAAACTCGTCCGCCGAATGACCAAGGGTTCCTGGGCCAGGTTAATCCGCCCAGGGTGAGTCGGGACCTAAGGCGAGGCCGACAGGCGTAGTCGATGGACAACGGGTTGATATTCCCGTACCCGTGTATCCGCGCCAAGTGGTGAATCATCTGTGCTAATCGTCCTGAACCGGATGGACTTCCTTCGGGAAGCTGGAAGGGGATGCACGAGACCCTGGGTGTAGTAGTCAAGCGATGGGGTGACGCAGGAAGGTAGCTGGGCCAGGTGATGGATTACCTGGTGTAAGCGTGTAGGGCGTTGTGTAGGCAAATCCGCACGACATGAGCCTGAGACGTGATGCGTAGCCGATTGAGGCGAATTCAGTGATCCTATGCTGCCGAGAAAAGCCTCTAGTGAGTTGGTACACGGCCCGTACCCCAAACCGACACAGGTGGTCAGGTAGAGAATACCGAGGCGATCGAGAGAACTGTGGTTAAGGAACTCGGCAAAATGCCCCCGTAACTTCGGGAGAAGGGGGACCACGTCTGGTGACCGGCTTTACGCTGTGAGCTGGGTGTGGTCGCAGAGACCAGAGAGAAGCGACTGTTTACTAAAAACACAGGTCCGTGCGAAGTCGTAAGACGATGTATACGGACTGACGCCTGCCCGGTGCCGGAAGGTTAAGAGGACCGGTTAGCGCCTTCGGGTGCGAAGCTGAGAATTTAAGCCCCGGTAAACGGCGGTGGTAACTATAACCATCCTAAGGTAGCGAAATTCCTTGTCGGGTAAGTTCCGACCTGCACGAATGGCGTAACGACTTCTCTGCTGTCTCAACCACAGACTCGGCGAAATTGCATTACGAGTAAAGATGCTCGTTACGCGCGGCAGGACGAAAAGACCCCGGGACCTTCACTATAGCTTGGTATTGGTGTTCGGTACGGTTTGTGTAGGATAGGTGGGAGACTGTGAAGCGGGCACGCCAGTGTTCGTGGAGTCGTCGTTGAAATACCACTCTGGTCGTATTGGACTTCTAACCTCGGACCCTGATCGGGTTCAGGGACAGTGCCTGGTGGGTAGTTTAACTGGGGCGGTTGCCTCCCAAAATGTAACGGAGGCGCCCAAAGGTTCCCTCAGCCTGGTTGGCAATCAGGTGTCGAGTGCAAGTGCACAAGGGAGCTTGACTGTGAGACTGACAGGTCGAGCAGGGACGAAAGTCGGGACTAGTGATCCGGCACCGGCATGTGGAAGCGGTGTCGCTCAACGGATAAAAGGTACCCCGGGGATAACAGGCTGATCTTCCCCAAGAGTCCATATCGACGGGATGGTTTGGCACCTCGATGTCGGCTCGTCGCATCCTGGGGCTGGAGTAGGTCCCAAGGGTTGGGCTGTTCGCCCATTAAAGCGGCACGCGAGCTGGGTTTAGAACGTCGTGAGACAGTTCGGTCTCTATCCGCCGCGCGCGTCAGAAACTTGAGGAAGGCTGTCCCTAGTACGAGAGGACCGGGACGGACGAACCTCTGGTGTGCCAGTTGTCCTGCCAAGGGCACTGCTGGTTGGCTACGTTCGGAAGGGATAACCGCTGAAAGCATCTAAGCGGGAAGCCTGTTCCAAGATGAGGTTTCTCACCACCTTCGAGTGGTTAAGGCCCCCTACAGACCATGGGGTTGATAGGCCGGAACTGGAAGCACGGTAACGTGTGGAGGTGACCGGTACTAATCGGCCGAGGACTTACCAACAAAGGTTGCTACGCGTCCACTGTGCGGTATCTGAAACAACACACAGATACCCTCCGA
>NZ_BAFZ01000046.1 GCF_000308575.1 Nocardia exalbida NBRC 100660
GCGTGACCGGCAGCGTGCACGGTCCGGCGCCGACCAGCGTCGCGCCGACGGTGAAGGCCGCCTGGTTGGGGTAGGCGTTGCCGTTGACCGACATCTCCACCTGACCCACGCACGGTCCCTGGGCCAGGGTGTACACAGTGGCGAACGCGGCGGGCGCGGCCGCGGCGGGCGCGGCCGTCGCGGCCAGTGCCGCCATCGCCGTAGCGGGGACCATCAAGAGCGCTGTCGTCGAATTCATCGACACCTCCACGATTTCGGGAAAATCCGGTCTGCCGTGCTGGCCCGTCCCCGAGAAGCGCCGGCATCGTCGTGGGGAGGGAAGCAGAGATTACCGCCGAGCCACGGCCGCCGTTCGGGTGTTCCCGAATTCGGCAAGACCCCGACACTCGCGGAAATCGGCCACTCACACGGCGAGTCCCCAGGACGCGCCGGTGATCTTCCCCACCGACACGCCGGACGCCCGAGTGGCGCCAGCGCGCCGGTCCGAAGCAGTCGGTGGGCACGCCTAGAATCGGTCCAGCCAACCCCCGTCGAGACCTTGGGAGGAAGGACCGTCTTGGCCGCCTCGTCCGGATCGTTCGTCCATCTGCACAACCACACCGAGTACTCCATGCTCGATGGTGCGGCCAAGATCTCGCCACTGTTCAGCGAGGCGAAACGGCTGGGGATGAACGCGGTCGGGATGACCGACCACGGCAACATGTACGGCGCCTCGGAGTTCTACAACTCGGCCAAGAAGCACGACATCAAGCCGATCATCGGGATCGAGGCCTACATCGCGCCCGCCTCCCGGTTCGACACCAAACGCGTGCAGTGGGGCGATCCGAGCCAGAAGGGCGACGACGTCTCCGGCTCGGGCGCCTACACGCACATGACCATGGTCGCCGAGAACGCGACCGGCCTGCGCAACCTGTTCAAACTGTCCTCGCTGGCCTCCATCGAGGGTCAGCTCGGCAAGTGGGCGCGCATGGACGCGGAGATCATCGCCCAGTACGCCGAAGGCATCATCGCGACGACCGGCTGCCCCTCCGGCGAGGTGCAGACCCGCCTGCGCCTCGGGCACGAACGCGAGGCGCTCGAGGCCGCGGCCAAGTGGCAGGAGATCTTCGGCAAGGAGAATTTCTTCCTCGAGATCATGGACCACGGCCTGTCCATCGAGCGCCGGGTCCGCGAGGGTTTGCTGAACGTCGGCAAGCAGCTGGGCATCCCGGCGCTGGCCACGAACGACTGCCACTACGTCACCAAGGACCAGTCCGCCAACCACGAGGCGCTGCTGTGCGTGCAGACCGGCAAGACGCTGTCGGATCCCACGCGGTTCAAGTTCGACGGTGACGGCTACTACCTGAAGTCCGCCGAGGAGATGCGCGCGCTGTGGGACGCCGAGGTGCCCGGCGCGTGTGACAACACGGTGCTGATCGGCGAGCGGGTCCAGTCCTACGACGACGTGTGGGCCTTCAAGGACCGCATGCCGATCTTCCCGGTGCCCGAGGGCGAGGACCAGGATTCCTGGCTGCGCAAAGAGGTCGACCGCGGCTTGGCGCGCCGGTTCCCGGACGGCGTGCCCGACGAGTACTACACCCGCGCCTACTTCGAACTGGACGTCATCAAGCAGAAGGGTTTCCCCGCCTACTTCCTCGTCGTCGGCGACCTCGTCAAGCACGCGCGTGAGGTCGGCATCCGGGTCGGCCCCGGCCGTGGTTCGGCGGCCGGTTCGCTGGTGGCCTACGCGCTCGGCATCACCAATATCGACCCGCTGCCGCACGGCCTGCTGTTCGAGCGGTTCCTCAACCCGGAGCGCCCGTCCGCGCCCGATATCGATATCGACTTCGACGATCGCCGTCGCGGTGAGATGGTCCGCTACGCGACCGAGAAGTGGGGCACCGACCGGGTCGCCCAGGTGATCACCTTCGGCACGATCAAAACCAAAGCCGCGATCAAGGACTCCGCGCGTGTCCAGTTCGGCCAGCCCGGCTTCGCCATCGCCGACCAGATCTCCAAGGCGCTGCCGCCGCCGATCATGGCCAAGGACATCCCGCTGTCGGGCATCATGGACCCCGATCACGAGCGGTACAAAGAGGCCGCCGAGGTCCGCGAACTCATCGGCAACAACCCTGACGTGGCCAAGATCTACGAGACCGCGCGCGGACTCGAGGGCCTGATCCGCAACGCCGGTGTGCACGCCTGCGCGGTGATCATGTCCTCCGAACCGTTGATGGACGCCATCCCGGTGTGGAAGCGGCCCCAGGACGGGGCGATCATCACCGGCTGGGACTACCCGTCCTGCGAGGCCATCGGCCTGCTGAAGATGGACTTCCTCGGTCTGCGCAACCTCACCGTCATCGGTGACGCGCTGGACAACATCAAGGCCAACCGCGGCATCGACCTGGACATGGACAACCTGCCGCTGGACGACCCCGCGACCTACGAATTGCTCTCGCGCGGCGACACGCTCGGCGTCTTCCAGCTCGACGGCGGTCCCATGCGCGACCTGCTGCGCCGCATGCAGCCCACCGGCTTCAACGACATCGTCGCCGTGCTCGCGCTCTACCGCCCCGGCCCGATGGGCATGAACGCGCACAACGACTACGCCGACCGCAAGAACGGGCGGCAGCCGATCAAGCCGATCCACCCCGAGCTGGAAGAACCACTCGAGGACATCCTCGCCGAGACCTATGGCCTGATCGTCTACCAAGAGCAGATCATGTTCATCGCGCAGAAGGTCGCCTCCTACTCGATGGGCAAGGCCGACGCGCTGCGCAAGGCCATGGGTAAGAAGAAACTCGAGGTGCTCGAGGCCGAGTACAAGGGCTTCCACGAGGGCATGACCACGAACGGCTTCTCCGAGGCCGCGGTGAAGGCGCTGTGGGACACCATCCTTCCGTTCGCCGGCTACGCGTTCAACAAGTCGCACGCCGCGGGCTACGGCCTGGTCTCGTTCTGGACCGCCTACCTCAAGGCCAACTACCCGGCCGAGTACATGGCGGGCCTGCTCACCTCCGTGGGCGACGACAAGGACAAGGCCGCGGTCTATCTCTCCGACTGCCGCCGCCTCGGCATCACCGTGCTTCCGCCGGACGTCAACGAGTCCGAGCAGAACTTCGCCTCCGTCGGCAAGGACATCCGGTTCGGTCTCGGCGCGGTGCGCAACGTCGGCGCGAACGTCGTCTCCTCGATCATCCAGGCGCGCAAGGAGAAATCGAAGTTCACCGATTTCTCCGACTACCTGAACAAGATCGACGCCATCGCCGCGAGCAAGAAGGTCACCGAATCGCTGATCAAGGCAGGCGGTTTCGACTCCCTCGGGCATCCGCGCAAGGGCCTGATGCTGATCCACTCCGATGCCATCGACGCCGTGATGGCGACCAAGAAGGCCGAGGCGATCGGTCAATTCGACCTGTTCGGCGGCCTGGACGCGGACGAGTCGGTGACCTCGGTGTTCAACGTGAAGGTCCCCGACGAGGAGTGGGAGTCCAAGCACCGGCTCGCACTGGAGCGGGAGATGCTCGGCCTGTACGTCTCCGGGCATCCGCTCAACGGCGTCGAGCACGTGCTCGCGGCGCAGGCCGACACGCAGATCCCCGCCATCCTGGAGGGCGACATCAAGGACGGCACCCAGGTGACCGTCGGCGGAATTCTGGCCTCGGTGAACCGGCGTATCAACAAGAACGGCCTGGCCTGGGCCTCCGCGCAGCTGGAAGACCTCACCGGTGGCATCGAGGTGCTGTTCTTCCCGCAGTCGTACTCGGTGTACGGGATGGACGTCGTGGAGGACGCCGTGGTGCTGGTCAAGGCACGCGTCTCGGTCCGCGACGACCGGATCTCGCTGATCGCCAACGATCTCGCCGTGCCCGACCTGTCCGCGGTCGGCGTCGCGAAGCCGCTCGCGGTCACCGTCACCACCCGGATGTGCACGCCGGACAAGATCGGTGAACTCAAGCGGGTCTTGTCCAGGCACCCCGGTACGTCGGACGTGCATATCCGGCACGTCGGCGCCCGAGACAAGACCACGCTGCTGAAACTCGACGAACGTCTGCGAGTCTCACCGTCCTCGGCACTGATGGGCGATCTGAAGGCGTTGCTCGGGCCGGGCTGTCTTACTGCGTGAGCATGCGGTCACGGGTATGAGCGTGATGCGGCCGATCTTCCGGTCCGTCCGACCATCGCCGCCGCGAAGCCCGGAGCCGGAGACTTCCCAACTCCGGGGCTTCCGGTTCATCGCCGCGAAGGCGCCATCGACATGCCCACGATGATTCCGGTGTGGCCCTTGTGGTACCAGCCGTAGGGGTGCCCGACGAGCAATCCGCATCGCTGCACGATTTCGGGGGCTCTGAAGTCGATGTGCGCCAACGAGTATGTGATCAGTACTTGGTACCCAAGGCCGACCACTTCCTTGAGCGTCCACGGGATCGGGTCGGCTCTGTCGGCGATGATTGTCCGGCTCACATCGAGCCCGTAGGCCGAAGCGAGTCGGCCGCAGTGAAGTTCCTGTACGTCCCTGGTCTCTACCCCGCCGAACAGATCGGCTCGCAGAAAAATGACCGCCGTGGGCATTTCGCGCTCCTGGCCTAGTCTTGGTACGCGCCCGGTGCAGGGTCCGGCGAGATGACCGTCTCCGAGATACCGGACCATCGCCGCTTGGCTCTCCGGGCCTCCAGGCGATGTCCCCCAGGGCTATGGGGGCTGGCCTGCGCCGGGCGCTTCCTCAGTAGACGTGAGCCGCACGGGCATTCGCAGGGCTATCGTGGTAGATCTGCGGTGGAATTGCCACCATTTCACGACAAGGCATTCCACCGTGGGGCATGCCATATTTCATGCATCCAGTCAGCAAGGGGGAACGAAATGACCGCAGGATCTACCTTGCCTAGGCGAGCTTTGGGCCGCCAACTGCGAGAGCTGCGGGAACGCAACGACATCTCGCAAAACGCCGCTGCGCGGATCATCGAGACGTCGCCTCAGACGTATGGCCGCTTGGAGGACGGCAAGGTCACCAAGACCACGGATCTGATCATCAACGCCCTAGCCAATGCATTCAACGCCAGTGACGAGGAACGCAGACTACTGCTGGACCTCGCCCAGGAAATCCGAGAGGCCCCAACGTCCAAGGGCGGCTTGTGGCGAGCCCATGCGGACGTGATTCCGAAAGCTTTCAATCACTATCTGGCGTTGGAAGAGGCCGCGCGTCGCATCGTCACGTGGCAAACGATCCTGATACCGGGGCTGTTGCAGACCCGCGAGTACCGTCGTGCTCTTGTGTGGGCTGAGCGTCCGAACGTGCCGTCGGAGGAGGTCGAGCGTGTGCTGGACTTCGTGATGAGGCGGCAAGAGCTGTTGAACGACGGCGATTTTCATTTCGAGGCAATCCTCTCTGAGGCCGTCTTGCGCTATCTGGTGGGTGGCCCGGGGATCACCTCGGATCAGTTCAGGCATCTAGTCGAGTTGTCCGAGATGCCGAATGTCTCGCTGCGTATCGTGCCGTTCAATGCCCAGACCCCGGTTGCGTATATCCCTCGGTCGCCGTTCGTCATGTTCGACTTTCCGCCGCTGCCTACGTCGAGGCAGGTGGAGCCGCCGGTCGTGTACATCGAGGGTTACGTGGGGGATCTCTATCTGGAGCGCGACGTCGAAGTGGCTCAGTACGCCGACGTCATCCGAAGGCTGGCGCAGGTAGCGTTACCCGAAGCAGCATCTAGAGATTTGGTGCTGGCGAGCATGAAGGAGCTGATGAAATGATCGACCTGTCCGGTGCCCGCTGGTTCAAGAGCACTCGAAGTGGGGGAGCCAAGGATTGTGTGGAAGTCGCGTTCCTCGACCGGGGCATGGTCGGCGTGCGGGACTCCAAGAACCCCAGCGGTCCGGCGTTGATCATCGCGCCCGGCGAGTGGGATGCCTTCGCCGCTGGCATCCGTGACGGCGAGTTCGACCTCCCGGGCTGAACTAGATCCCAACGCACAGCAGCGGCCCCGCACCGGTCTGCGCATAGTCGGGGCGGGGCCGCTGTCTGTGTGGAGGACCTACCCGACCATGTCGGCCAATGCCGGGGCGGGTGTGTCGCTCACGTCCCGCACTGCTTGTTTGCGGTGCAGGGCGTGGCTGCCCGCGACGGCGGCGAGTGCGGCGATGCCGAGGACCACGCCGATCCAGGCGACCGCGTCGTAGCCGAGGCCCGCGCCGATCGCGAGTCCACCGAGCCACGGGCCTGCGGTGATGCCGACGTTGAACGAGGAGATGTTGGTGGCTCCCGCGAGGGTGGGCGCGTCGCCCGCGAGGGTGAAGACGCGGCTGTTCAGGGTCGGGTTGATGCCGAACCCGAAGGCTCCCAACAGGAATGACGACAGCACGACGGGCGCGGGGTGTTCCATCGTGAGGGCGAGCAGCGCCGAGGTGAGTACGCCGCCGGTGATGCCGACGTACAGGCTGGTGAGCGGGCGAGTGTCGGCGGTGCGCCCACCAAGGGCAATGCCGAGGAAAGCGCCGAGTCCGTAGACGCCGAGCACCGCCGGAATCCAGCCGTCCGCCATGCCGGTGGTGCGCGACAGCAGAGCGCCGAGGTAGGCGAAGGTGACCATCAGGGCGGCGATGGACAGCGCGGTGGTGGCGTAGGACAGCCACAGCGCGGGACGCATCATCGTGCGCAGTTCGGTGCGCACTCGCAGCGGCGCGTCGGTGCGTCCGCCGGGGATCTTCGCCAGCACGCCGATCCCGGCCGCCGCCGACAGCAGCGCCACTGCCCAGAACGCCGCCCGCCAACCCAGTTGCTGCCCGATCACGGTGCCCGCTGGGAGCCCGATGATGATGGCCAGGGTGAGCCCGCCCGCGACGATGCTCATCGCCTTGCCGCGCGCGGTGGCGGGCACCAGCCCGATCGCCGTCGTCGCCGCGACCGCCCAGAATCCGGCGTAGACGAACGCGCCGACCACCCGCGTCGCGAACAGCACCCAGTAGTCCGAGGTCAGTGCCCCGACCGCGTGGCTGCCGACGAACACCGCGAGAAAGGCGAGCAGTGCGGTGCGCCGCGACCAGCGCAGCGTCGCCACGGCCAGCACCGGCGCGCCCACCAGCATGCCCAGGGCGAACCCGGAGATGAGCAGGCCCGCGCGCGGCACGGAGACGCCCAGGTCCGCGGCCATCTCGGTGAGCAGGCCCGCGAGCATCAGCTCCGAGGTGCCCTGGGCGAAGATCGACAGACCCAGGACGTAGATCGCCACGGGCATCGGTACCTCCTTGTATTGTACTGATCTATTCAAAATGAGGGCGCGGCGAAACCGTCGCCAGGGATGGGAGGTTCAGAGCGCGTCGAGGGCGGTGATCGCGATGGCGGCCAGTGTCTCGCGATCCGCGCCGCCGCGCGCGGCCACTCGCATGCCGCCGATGGTGGCGATCACGAAATGGGCCAGGGCGGATGGGGTCTTGTCCGGCGCGATCTCGCCCGCGCGTCTGGCCGTTTCGAACGCGTCGGTCAGCACGGCGAGCCGTCGCTCCTGGTCGGCGGCGAGTACGGCGGCCAGTTCGGGGTCGCGCGGGGCCAGCTCGATCGTCGAATTGACCACGAGACAGCCGAGTGGGTCCTCCTCGGGGGCCTCGACGATTTGCCAGAGCAATGCGCGGATCTTCGCGCGCACTTCCGTCCGGCTGTCGAGCAGGTCGAATGTCGCGGCGTTCTTGGTCGTCATGTAGCGGCGCAGGGCGCGCTCGAACAGGTCGCGTTTGCTGGTGAAGGTGTTGTAGATGCTGCTGCGGCCCAGTCCGGTCGCGGCGCACAGGTCTTCGGTGGAGGTCGCTTCGTACCCCGTGCGCCAGAACGCGTGCATCGCGGCGTCCAGCGCGCGGTCCTCGTCGAACAACCTGGGACGTGGCATGGGTTCACGCTAGCACGGTTTTGAACAGAGCGTTACAATATCGTCCGGGCAGCGCTCCGACCTGTGGTGTTCCGATGTCCAAGCGGCTGTTAAGCATTCGATTGGCGGGTTGGCGGACAGTTCTGGGCAAGTCGTCCACTCCAGGAAAGAGGATCGTCATGCAAGCCATACTCCGGATGTTCGTACTCGGTGTCACCGTGCTCGCGGCCGCGTTCGCCGTCGCGGCGGTCGGTGCGGGCGCCGCGAACGCGGGGTCGGTGTACGAGATCGAATTCGCGCCGGGGAGCGACCACGCGTCGATCGACGGCGCGGTGGTTCGCGGCGACGCCGACACCTACGCGTTCGAGGCGCGGGCGGGGCAGACACTGATCACGGAACTCACCTCGGTCGAGGGCAACGCCCGGTTCAGCACCACCGCTCCCGACGGGAGCGTCCTGTGCCTCGAGGAGACCTGGAGCCGGATCACCCTGCCGCGCAGCGGCTACTACACCATCTCGGTGGAGCCGAGTCGCGGCAACGCGACCTACACCTTGTCGGTCCGCATCGTCTGATCGTCAGGGCGACACCGCGACACCGAGCGTCTGGGCGACCAGGAAGCGGGGAGCGTGCTCCCCGTAGAACGACTCGGCGTCGCGGATCTCGAAACCGGCGTCTGTCACCAGGCCGCGAATATCGCGATTCAGGTGGCAGCCGCCGAACAGTCGTTTCTGGACCGGGTTCAGCCGGTTCTGCCACGCCCGCACCTTCTCGTCCGGCGCCAGCCCGTGTTCGACGAAATGCAGGGTTCCGCCGGGGACGAGCACCCGGCGCACCTCGGCGAGCGCGGCGGCGATGTCGGGAATGGTGCACATCGTCCAGGTCGACAGCGCGCAATCGAAGGTGTCGTCCGGGAAGGGCAGCGCCTGCCCGTCCAGACCGGCCCGCTCGATCGGCACGGTGGCGGCGGTGACGCGGTCGCTCGCCAGCCGCCAGCCCAGATCGGCGGGCTCGACCGCACGCACCGACGCGACCGTCGCCGGGTAGAACGGCACGTTCAGTCCCGAACCGAAACCGACTTCCACGACCTGCCCGTGCAGATCGGCGCAGGCCCGCTCGCGCAGCGGATCCAGGTCCCGCATCCCGCAGGCCAGGTTGACGATCCGGGGAACCACGTGCTCCGCATAGACACCCACACCTCCACTCTTGCAGGCATCGCCCGTCCGGGCCAGGGCCCTACGGCCACAAACCGGTGGGCGCCCCGCGCGTGGCCCGGTCAGCGTGGTTGCGCGGACCGAGTGAAGCGACTTCAGCTGGTTGGCAGACAAGCCGGGACCGCACATGCCGCTGTGGTCGAGGGCGGTGACCGTGTCGGTGGTCGTGCGCGCTGTTGTGCCGAGGGTCGGTGTTCGCGGTGCTGTGCGCTGTGGTGCCCGGTTCGGTGTTGGTGGTGGTTGCGCGCCGCTGCGCCCGGGGCCGGTGTCCGTGTTGACGGTCGTGCGCGCTGTTGTGTGGGAGGCCGAGTACACGTTGGTGGTCGCGTGCGCTGTTGGGCCTGGGTCGGTGTTCGTGTTGGTGGTCGCGTGCGCTGTTGGGCCTGGGTCGGTGTTCGTGTTGGTGGTCGCGTGCGCCGTTGTGCCCGGGGCGGTGCTCGTGTTGGTGGTCGCGTGCGCCGTTGTGCCCGGGGCGGTGCTCGTATCCGGTGGCTGTGCGCGCTGCTGCGCCCGAGGTCGGTGTCCGTATCCGGCGGGCCGGGTGTGCCCGTGCGATGCTGGCGCGGTGACTTTGTTCGAGGTGTGGGCGCCGCGGCCGGAGGCGGTGCGATTGGATCTGGAGGGTGTCGTCCACTCGATGACTCGGTCGCCGGACGGGTGGTGGCGCACCGATATTCCGGCCGCGAGCGGAGCCAGGTACGGCTTCCTGCTCGATGACGACCCGACCGTGCTGCCCGATCCCCGCTCGCCGCGCCAGCCCGACGGGGTGCACGCCCGCTCGGCGCTGCACACCCTCGATCCAGCGGGGTGGACGGACGCGGACTGGACCGGGCGGCCGCACGCCGGGGCGGTCTACTACGAACTGCACATCGGAACGTTCACCCCCGAAGGCACCTTCGACGCGGCGATCGACCGGCTGGACCACCTCGTCGGGTTGGGCGTCACCGTGGTCGAAGTGATGCCGGTGAACGCCTTCGACGGCACGCACAACTGGGGCTACGACGGCGTGCTCTGGTACGCGGTGCAGGAGAGCTACGGCGGGCCCGACGGCCTCCAGCGCTTCGTCAACGCCTGCCATCTCCGGGGGCTGGCGGTCTGCCTGGACGTCGTCTACAACCATCTCGGCCCGTCCGGCAACTACCTGCCGCGCTTCGCGCCCTACCTGACCGAGGGCCGCAACACCTGGGGGCAGAGTCTCAACCTCGACGGCCCGCAGTCCGACCACGTGCGCGGATACATCCTCGACAACGCGGTGCGCTGGTTGCGCGATTTCCACATCGACGCGCTGCGGGTGGACGCGGTGCACGCCCTGGTCGACCGCACGGCCACCCACCTGCTGGCCGAGCTGTCGGTCGCCGTCGAGCGGCTGGCCACCCACGTGCGCAGGCCGCTGACGCTGATCGCGGAGAGCGATCTCAACGACCCGAAGCTGATCACCCCGCGTGCGGCAGGCGGCTACGGTCTGACCGCGCAGTGGAACGACGACCTGCACCACGCCGTGCACACCGCCGTCTCCGGTGAGCGGCAGGGCTATTACGCCGACTTCGGCTCGCTGCGCTGCCTGGCCCGCGCCCTGAAGCACGGGTTCTTCCACGCCGCAACGTATTCCAGCTTCCGGGGCCGCACGCACGGCAGGCCGATCGATCGCGGCCTGATCCCGGGCAGCGCCCTGCTGGCCTACACCTGCGACCACGATCAGATCGGCAACCGGGCGCTCGGTGACCGCCCCAGCGCCTACCTGACCGACGGCCAGCTCGCGATCAAAGCCGCCCTCGTCCTGTGCGGCCCGTTCACGCCGATGCTGTTCATGGGGGAGGAGTGGGGGGCGCGCACGCCGTTCCAGTTCTTCACCTCGCACACCGACCCAGAAATCGCCGCCGCCACCGCATCCGGGCGCAAGAAGGAGTTCGCCGCACACGGCTGGCCCGCAGGCGAGGTGCCCGACCCGCAGGAGGTGAAGACGTTCCTGCGCTCCAAGCTGGACTGGACCGAAGCCGACGAGCCGGAGCACGCCCGGCTGCTGTCCTGCTATCGCGCCTTGCTCGCCCTGCGCCGCGACCGGCCGGAGCTCAGTGACCCCTGGCTGACCCACGTTTCGGTGGACTACGACGAGGCCGCGCGATGGATCGTCGTGCGCCGGGGCACGCTGGCCCTGATGTGCAACCTCGGCGAGGATCAGGTCGCGATCCCGATCGCGGGCCTCCCGCTGCTGTCCTGGGAATCCCCGACGATCGGCCCTTCCGCCACAACCGTTCCCGGCCACTCCTTCACCCTGCTGGAAACCGCGCTGCCCGGCCCGCGCCGATAGCGTGGAATCCCAGCTCCGGGCCGCCTTTCGGGCAGTTTCGGATAACGGGCGGGCCACTGTCCGAGACGGGTACTTTGCCGGAATCGTCCCATGCCATTACCGTGGAGAGATGAGCAACGTCGCTTCCGGGGACCTCGCGGTTCTTCCCCCGGGGATGGGTGGCAGCGCCGCCGCCGAATTCGCACCGTTCGTGCGTGCTTTCGCACGGGCGTTCGGCACTCGCCGGGGTGCGGGCGCGGCGTTCACGCTGCACCGGCACGGAGAGCCGCTGATCGACATCTGGATCGGTTCCGCTGGTGACGCTCGGTGGACCAGAGACACCGGCACGATCATCTTCTCGGCCACCAAGGGGATCGCCGCCACCGTCGTGCATCGTCTCGCCGACCGCGGGTTGCTCGACTATTCCGCCCCCGTCGCGGAGTACTGGCCGGAATTCGGCGCCAACGGCAAGCGCAAGATCACCGTCCGCCAGCTGCTCACCCACCGGGCGGGACTGTCGGCGCTGGCCCCGCTCGCCACCGGCGGACTGGCCGACGTGCTGGATCACGAGCTGATGGAGCAGCGCCTGGCCGCGGCGAAGCCCGACCGCCTGCTCGGCGTGCCCACCTACCACGCGCTCACCTTCGGCTGGCTGGTCGGCGGCCTGGCCCGCGCGATCACCGGCACGAGCCTGGCCCAGCTGTTCCAAACCGAGGTCGCCGAGCCGCTCGGGATCGATGGGCTGCATCTGGGCAAGCCACCGGCCGGTGCGGCGATCACCTACGCGCCGCTGGCGGGCACCCAGCTGAGCATGCTCGGAAGGCCGCTTGGTGCCGCGGTTCTCGGCCGTAGCCACCGGATTCCCGGCGCGCTCGGTGCCGCCACCCGCTGCCTGTTCCTGCCCGGTCTGGAAGCCATTCTCGAGGGCGCGAGCCCGCCGATCCTGGAGACCGAACTCGGCGCGGGCAACGGTGTGTGCACCGCGCCCGCGCTGGCCACGATGTACGGCGCGCTCGCGGGCGACGGCACCGTGGCGGGCGGCAGGTACCTCGGCCGCCGCACCATCAAGGCGCTGCGCCGGGTCGAGACCTATCAGCCCGACCGCGCGCTGTTCTACCTGCCGATGATGTGGCGGCTGGGCTACCACTCGCTGCCGGCACCGGGCGCCCACGCCGGGTTCGGGCACATCGGCCTCGGCGGTTCCTTCGGCTGGGCCGAACCCCGGCTGGGCCTGTCGGTCGGCTTCGTGCACAACCGGTTGTCCGCCGCGCAGCTCAGCTACGACCAGACGGCGGCATTCTGGCTGTTGCCGCTCATGATGAACTGCCTGCGCGCTTCCCGCCGCCGGATACCGGCGGTGGAAACGCCCAAGGCGGCCTGACCCGGCGGCGGTCCGGCTGAGGTGGGGTCGACCCGCAGCGGATGGGGCTCAGGTGGGGTCGACCCGCCGAGGATGTGGCTCGGGTCGACCCCCCGGACATCCCGCTCGGGTCGGCCTGGAACCGCCGGACAATTCGCTCAGGTCAGGTAGCGGTAGGCCGGAGAATCGGGCTCGAGGCGCTCGCACTGGATCGGGGAATGGTGCATCCGCTCCAGCAGCGGCCCCAGGCCGTCCGGGGCGCCGAGTTCGATGCCGACCAGCGCCGCGCCCGTCTCCCGGTTGTTGCGTTTGACGTACTCGAACAGGGTGATGTCGTCCTCGGGGCCGAGCACCTCGTTGAGGAAACGGCGCAGCGCGCCGGGTTCCTGCGGGAAATCCACCAGGAAGTAGTGCTTGAGGCCGCTGTGCACCAGCGAGCGCTCGATGATCTCGCCGTACCGGGACACGTCGTTGTTGCCACCGGACACCAGGCACACCACCGTCGACCCGGGCTCCACGCTGATCTCCGCCAGCGCCGTCGTGGTGAGCGCGCCGGCGGGCTCGGCGATGATGCCCTCGTTCTGGTACAGATCGAGCATGGTCGTGCAGATCGCGCCCTCGTCGACCTGCATCATCTGGAAAGCGCCCGCGCCCCTGGGCGATTCGGTGACGGTCAGCAGCGGCAGCGAGGCGTGCGAGACCACGCGCCCGCCGAATCCGGCCACCGCGGCATACGGCACGGAGCCGACCCTGCGCACCGCGGCGCCGTCCACGAAGGGGTCGATCTCGGGCAGCGTCACCGGACCTCCCGCCACCAGGGCCGCCGTCATCGAGGCCGCGCCCGCGGGCTCCACGCCCAGGATGGCGGTGCGCGGGGAACGCGCCCGCAGGTAGGTGCCGATACCGGCCAGGCAGCCGCCGCCGCCCACCGGCACGATCACCAGGTCCGGCGTTGCGTCCAATTGCTCCAGGATCTCCGCGGCGATGGTGCCCTGACCGGCGGCGGTGCGCGCGTCGTCGAACGGCGGCACCATGGTCGCGCCGGTGCGCTCCACGTCGGCGGCGGCGGCCGCGGCGGCGGCGTCGTAGGTCTCGCCGACCGCGATCAGCTCGACGAACTCGCCGCCGTGCACCCGGATGCGGTCGCGCTTCTGCTTCGGTGTCGTGGTCGGGACGTAGATGCGGCCCTTGATCCCCATCGTCTGACAGGCGAACGCAACGCCTTGGGCGTGGTTGCCCGCGCTGGCCGCGACCACGCCCGCGGCGCGTTCGGCCTCGGTCAGCTGGATCACCAGGTTGTAGGCGCCGCGCAGCTTGTAGGAGCGGACCGCGCTGAGATCTTCGCGTTTCAGATAGACGGTCGCCCCGGTGAGCTTGGACAGCCGCTCGCTGTGCTGGAGCGGGGTCGGATCGATGACGTCGGCAATTCGCTTGGCGGCAGCATCGATCTCGTCCGCGGTGAGCGCGGGGCGAGAAGCGGACAATGCGTCGAGGACATCAAGCGGATTGGACACCCCAATCATGGTGCCACCCGTCGCGCCGGTGAGCTGCGGCGGGTGGCCGTGACACGCTGGCTACCTGCGTAGGAAACTACCTGGGCGTGAGGACGAAGACGGGGATCTGACGGTCGGTCTTGGTCTGGTAGTCCGCATAGTCCGGCCACACCTCGACGGCGCGCTCCCACCACTGCGCCTTCTCGTCGCCGAAGACCTCGCGGGCGGTGTAGTCCTTCTTGACCGCGCCGTCGCGCAACTCCACGTGCGGTTCGGCCTTGATGTTGTGGTACCAGACGGGGTGCTTCGGCGAGCCGCCCAAGGAGGCGACCACGGCGTACTCGCCATTGTGCTCGACTCGCATCAGCGGCGTCTTGCGCAGCTTGCCGCTCTTCGCGCCCTTGGTGGTGAGCAGGATGATGGGCTTGCCCTGCAAGGTCGCGCCCTCGGTGCCGCCGGAGTTCTCGTACTTCTCGGCTTGCTCGCGGGCCCAGTCGGATGTGCTCGGTTCGTATTCACCTGTCAGTGGCATATCTGCCGCAACACCGCGGCGAATCGGTGTGTTCCCTGCGACAAAAGTTCGCTGGCCCGAACTTCTTTTTCCGACTACCCTGAGGAGATGGCGGTCGTTCACTCTTCGGCGCGCGCTACCACGATCGACATCGCCGGTAGCGCGTGGCCGGCCTACAAGCTCGACGCACTCGTCGTCGGGCTGGCGACCTGCCTCGTCCTGGTCCTGATCACGGGCTCGCCGCAGATCGCGGTGCTGGCGGCGGCAGCGCTCGCGGCGGCGCGGTGGCTGATCGGCATGGCGCTCGCGGGTCTGGGCGAGCGGCCCGGCGACGCGCCGTAGCGCCCCCCGCATTAACGCTTTCCCGTCTCACGCGATGAATTCGAGTAGTGGAATACGCGGGTTTCGGTGGGACGGCAGCGGGAGGATCAGCGCATGAAACGTCTCGTTGTATGTTGCGACGGCACCTGGAAGGCCGAATCGAGCAGCACGGTGTCGAACATCGTCAAGATCGCGCAGACGATCCGCTTCGACGCGCCGGGCCCGGCGGGGGAGACGATCCAGCAGTGGGTCACCTACGTCTCCGGCCCGGGCGCCCGCGGTTTCCTCAGCGATCGCCTTCTGGGCGGCGCCTTCGGACTCGGACTCGAGGCGAACCTGTCGTCCGCCTACTGGCATCTCGCCCTGAACTGGGAAAAGGGCGACGAGATCTACATCTTCGGCTTCAGCCGCGGCGCCTTCACGGCGCGCAGCCTGGCCGGTCTGATCAGCCGGATCGGGATCATGACCCCGGAAGCGATGATCGCGGGCAAGTACCCGGACGCCTTGCGCATCTATCGGCAGCGCCCGCCGGTGCCGACACCCGAGGACCCGGATCCGGCCGAGCCGGAGGAATGGCAGGAGTTCCGCCGGAAGAATTGCAGGAGAGCGAAGATCGACTTCCTCGGCGTGTTCGACACCGTCGGCGCGCTGGGCGTCCCCGGCGTCACCTCGCTGCGGCACCGCTTCCACGACGTCAAGCTCTCCCGCCACGTGCACTGCGCCCGCCAGGCGCTGGCCATCGATGAACGGCGGCGCAACTTCGAACCGTCCCTGTGGGAGGTGCCGGTCGAACCGACCGTGAAGTACCGGCGCGGTTTCGAGCGGGTCAAGCAGGTGTGGTTCCCCGGCGTGCACACCGATATCGGCGGCGGCTACGCCGAATGCGGCCTGTCCGACGCGACGTTGCAGTGGATGGTCCGGGAGGCGGAGTCGGTCGGGCTGGCCTTCGACCGGGATCGGCTGGACGCGCTGTCCAAGCGCTGCGACACCACCAAGGGCGACCACATGCGGCTGCACGATTCGCTGAGCATCGGTTACCGCGTCCTGAATCTGGTGCGCACCCTGCGCAATCCGCGCAGCCGCCGCTTCCACTGGGATTCCTGGCGGCGGATCGCCACGCCCACCGATCAGGGCGTCCGGCTGTCGGTCAGCACGCAGGACGCGCTGGACTACCAGCCCGCGAATCTGCGCCGCTGGCGCGAAGAGCTGGGCGGCGTGATCCCGGAGAAGACCTTCGAGCAGGTGCGCGGCGACTTCGCGAAGGAACTCGAGCGGGTTCCCGCGGTGCCCGACGCGCCGCCCCCGCTCGAGCTCTCAGCGCACCAGTAGCGCGACGGGCAGCCTGCCGAACATCTTCTCCAGCCTGGCCCGGCCCTGGAAGGTGTGGCCGGTCAACCGGTCGGTCCAGCTGCCGGCGGGGAGGTCGAGGAACGTATCGCCCCACCCGGTCTCGGCCAGGCTCACGCTGTGCCGGGTGGCGGCGACGATGACCTCGGGCGGCTCACCGGTGCGGCCGCGGGCGTAGGACACCACCTTGGCCGCGTGGTCGCCGGTGGCGAACAGCGGCCGGTAGGTGCCGCCGACGAAGCAATCGGGACGTTCGCGGCGCAACCACAGCGCGTAGGCGACGATCCACATCTTCGCCGCGCCGGTGGTGTCCAGCGCCGGTGTGCCGGTGAGCGACTGGAGCATGCCCGCGCGGGCGGCGAAGTCCACCGGCCTGCGGTTGTCCGGGTCGACCAGGGAGTCCTCCCACAGCTCACAGCCCTGGTAGACGTCCGGTATGCCCGGTCCGCACAGTTGCAGCAGTTTCTGCGACAGCGAGTCCGACCAGGCGTGCGGGGCCAGCTCGTGCACCAGGTCACCGAGTTCGGAGCCCACCGGCCCGTCGATCACCACGTCCAGCCACGCGTGCACGGCGGACTCGAACTCGGCGTCCGGCTCCTCCCAGGAGGTCTTGGTGTTCGCCTCCCTGATCGCTTTCTCGGCGAACGCGTGCAGGCGTTCGCGCAGGCCGGGCACCGAGGCGGCGGGTCTGCCGTCCGCGGGCCACACCCCGAACATGTTCTGTAGCAGGAACAGTGCCGTCGCGCCGTCCGGCGCCGGAGCGGTCTCCAGCCAGGCGTCGACATTGCGCGCCCAGGTCTCCGCGGCCTGGGACAGGACGCCGATACGGGCGCGCACGTCCTCGCCGCGTTTGGTGTCGTGCGTGGACAGTGTGGTCAAGGTCGCGGGCCACAGCTGCGCGCGCTGGCTGTTGGACAGGTGGAACTCGTTGAGCGAGTGACCGAAACGTGCCGGGTTGCCGCCGACCTCCTGCAACGAGACCAGCCGCGCGGCCTGATAGAACATGGTGTCCTCGACCGCCTTCGCGGTCACCGCGCCGCAGACCTGGCTGAAGCGCACCGCCGCGGCCCCGTCGGCGGCCAGCGCCGCGACCAGGACGGCCAGCGGCGCGGTGAGCTCGCTGTTGCGCTTCTCCACCTCGGCGATCACCGCGTCCGCCATTCCGGCCAGCGGCGCGTAGTCGGCCCGGTACACCGGCATGAACGCCAGCACCTCGATGGTGGCGTTGGTCAGCGCCATGGTGTCGAAGCTCTCGGCGTTCGCATCCTGTTTGATGGCGGCGACCAGCCGCCGGATCTCCGGCGTCAGAATGGTTTCCGCGACCGCCCGCTTGATCCGGTGCTCGGTCTCGCCGATCCAGGCCCGGTCGCTGCCGTGCCCGGCGACCCGGCGCGAGAGTTCGGTGAGCGCGTGTTCCCCGCGCGGATCGATCAGCACGCCGCCGAAATCGGCCAGCGCCTCGTAGCCGGTGGTGCCGTCGATCGGCAGCGTCGCGTCCAACGGCTCGCGGTTGGCCAGGATCTTCTCCACCAGCAGCAACCGGTGCGGGCCGATCAGCCTGCGCAGCCGGGTCAGATAGCCTGCCGGATCGGCCAGACCGTCCGGGTGGTCGATGCGCACGCCGTCGATCAGGTCGTGTTCGCACCACGCGGCGAGTTCCCGGTGGGTGACCTCGAAGACCTCGGCGTTCTCCTGCCGGATCGCGGCCAGGCTGCTGACCGCGAAGAACCGCCGGTAGGTGCACAGCCCGGCCTTCCAGCTCACCAGGCGGTAGTGCTGCTTGTCGTGGATGCGCAGGGCGTTGTCGCCGTCGGTGCCCGGCGCGATCGGGAAACGCAGATCGTGCAGCGCGAGCATGGGTTCGGCGCCGGAGCGGTCCACGGTCAAGGCGGCCGGATCGTTCTCGCTCTGCAACACCGGCAGCGCCAGTCGTCCGCCCGCGCCGTTGCCGGGGCTCCAGTCGATGTCGAAGTACGGCGCGAACCTGGACTCTTGCCCGTTCCGCAGGACGTCCCACCACCAGGCGTTCTGTCGCGGATCGGCCACGCCGACGTGATTGGGCACCAAGTCCACGATCAGTCCCATGCCGCGGCTGCGCACCTCGTCGGCGAGGGCCTTGAGCCCGGTCGGCCCGCCCAGGGCGGCGGAGACCGTGGTCGGGTCGGTGACGTCGTAGCCGTGCGTCGAGCCGTGCGTGGCGGTCAGGATCGGTGAGAGGTAGAGGTGCGAAATGCCCAGCTGCTGGAGGTATTCCGCGATGGTGCGCGCTTCGGCGAAGGTCAGTGCGTCCGGCCGTAGCTGGAGCCGGTAGGCGCTGCGGATCGTCGTCTGGCGGGCGGGCTTGCGTCGCAGCGATACCGGGTCGGTCACGTGCATCTCGGTGGAATCGGGTGGGTTCATCGGCATTCTGGTCAGGAGGCCTGGCGGAGGACGAGGAGACAGCGAGCTTCGACGGTGACGGTCGCGCCACCGGGGTACCCGGCGTCGGCCAGGCCGGTCGGCGTCGAGCAATCCAGTGCCACCGACCATTCCCCGCCGTCGCCGGTGCGAGGTAGCACGAAGTCGATAGCCTCGTCGTGGGCGTTGAAACACAGCAGGAACGAGTCATCGGTGATCCGTTCGCCGCGGGGGCCGGGCTCGGGAATCGCCTCGCCGTTGAGGTAGACCGCCAGCGACTTGCCGAATCCGCTGTCCCAGTCCGCTTCGGTCATCTCCTCGCCGGAGGGGGTGAGCCAGGCGATGTCGCGGGCGCCGCCCGCCGAACGGGTCGGGCCGCCCGCCAGGAAGCGGCGGCGCCGGAAGACCGGGTGCTCGGTGCGCAACGCGATCACCGCACGGGTGAATTCGAGCAGCTCGGCGTTCTTCTCCCGCAGCGACCAGTCCATCCAGGCCAGCGGCGAGTCCTGGCAGTAGACGTTGTTGTTCCCCTGCTGGGTACGTCCCATCTCGTCGCCGTGCGCGAGCATCGGCACACCCTGGCTGAGCATCAGCGTCGCGAGCAGGTTGCGGCTCTGCCTGGCGCGCAGGGCGAGGATGTCCGGATCGTCGGTCGGCCCTTCGGCGCCGCAGTTCCACGAGCGGTTCCAGCTCTCGCCGTCCCGGTTGTCCTCGCCGTTGGCCTCGTTGTGTTTCTCGTTGTAGGACACCAGGTCGTGCAATGTGAATCCGTCGTGCGCGGTGACGAAATTGATGCTCGCGCTCGGCCTGCGGCCGGTGGCCTCGTAGAGGTCCGAGGAGCCGGTGAGCCGAGAGGCGAACTCGCCCAGCGTCGCCGGTTCGCCGCGCCAGTAGTCGCGCACGGTGTCGCGGAACTTGCCGTTCCATTCCGTCCACAGGCCGGGAAAATTGCCGACCTGGTAGCCGCCCTCGCCGACATCCCACGGTTCGGCGATGAGCTTGACCTGGCTCACCACCGGATCCTGCTGCACCAGGTCGAAGAAGGTCGAGAGCCGGTCCACATCGTGCAACTCCCGCGCCAGCGTCGCGGCCAGGTCGAAGCGGAAGCCGTCGACGTGCATCTCCAGGACCCAGTAGCGCAGCGAGTCCATGATCAGCTGCAAGGTGTGCGGGTGGCGCACGTTGAGGCTGTTGCCGGTGCCGGTGTAATCCATGTAGTGCGAGGGATCGTCGTCGACCAGGCGGTAATAGGCGGCGTTATCGATGCCGCGGAAGCCGATCGTCGGGCCGCGATGGTTGCCCTCGGCGGTGTGGTTGTAGACCACGTCGAGAATCACCTCGATGCCCTCGGCGTGCAGTGCGCGCACCATCGCCTTGAACTCGGTGACCGCCGACCCGGCGCGGTCCATCGCCGCGTACCCGTTGTGCGGCGCGAGGTAGCCGAAGCTGTTGTAGCCCCAGTAATTGCGCAGTCCCTGGTCCAGCAGCACGCGGTCGTGCAGGAACTGGTGCACCGGCATCAGCTCGATCGCGGTGACGCCCAACCCCTTCAAGTGATCCACGATCGCGGGGTGCGCGATGCCCGAGTAGCTGCCGCGCAATTCCTCGGGCACGTCGGGATGGGTCATCGTCATGCCTTTGACGTGCGCCTCGTAGATCACGGTCTCGTGGTAGGGGCGGTTGGGCGCGCGGTCGGCTCCCCAGTCGAAGTACGGGTTGATCACCACGCCGGTCATGGTGTGGCCGAGCGAGTCCAGTCCGTAGGTGTAGAGCGAGGGGTCGCCGTCGAAATCGCCGTCGAACGCCTTGCCGTACGGATCGAGCAGCAACTTGCTCGGGTCGCAGCGCAAGCCGCGCTCGGGGTCGTAGGGGCCGTGCACCCGGAATCCGTAGCGCTGACCGGGATCGATCGCGGGAAGGTAGGCATGCCAGACATAGCCGTCGACCTCGTCG
This sequence comes from Nocardia exalbida NBRC 100660, assembly GCF_000308575.1. GTDB lineage: Bacteria > Actinomycetota > Actinomycetes > Mycobacteriales > Mycobacteriaceae > Nocardia > Nocardia exalbida. Next base: position 20,716 of record NZ_BAFZ01000046.1, read on the forward strand.
AGCGCGATCCGCGTCTCGGCGCCGTCCCCGTCGATCAGACAGAGTTCGACCGCGTCGGCAACCTCCGAGAACACCGAGAAATTGGTGCCCGCGCCGTCGTAGGTGGCCCCGAGGGGATAGGCGGTGCCGGGCCAGACACCCAGTGGGGTCGCGTCGCCGGGCGCTGCGTCGGGCTGAGCCATGGCAACGACAGTAGCGCCAGCGGGGCATTCCGCAGTGCGGGTGGTTCCGGACGACCGGATCAGGGGAGGTCGAAGGCGTTTTCCGGCCAGCGGCGGCGGTAGCCGGGAAGTACCGCGACGCGCGCGAGACCGCCGGGTGCGGCCCGTTGCGGAAGGCCGGACACGGCCGGGTAACCGTCCTGGTAGCCCCACAAGCGGGTCGGGCCGTGCGCTCGCGAGAGGGTACGGCCCGCGCGGCGCGGGCGCGTCAGTCCCCGGGCGTGAGCGCCCGCCGCCAGGTCTGGCCGACCAGGTCGTGACCCCAGCTGTGATGCGGGGTCTGGTCGACGAGCTCGAAGCCCGCCCGTTGGTAGACGCGCCGCGCCGCGGTGAGCACGTCGTTGGTCCACAGCACGATCTCGCGGTACCCCGCCGCGGTGGCGAAGCGCAGGCACTCGCCGACGAGCGCCGAACCGACGCCGAGGCCGCGGGCGGTGGGCTCCACCAGGAGCAATCGCAGCCGCGCGGTGCTGTCGTCCTCGCGAACGCAGAAGACGCTGCCCACCGGGTGACCGTCCGCTTCCGCGATCCAGGCGCGCTCGCGCCGCTCGTCGCGGGAAGCCAGGTAATCGGCCACGATGCGCACGATCAGTTCCTCGTAGGTCGCGTCCCAGCCGTATTCGTTCGCGTAGAGCTCCGCATGGCGCTGGATGACCCAGCCGTAGTCGCCGGAGCGCGGGGCTCGCAGCGAGAAGGCGGGCGCGGCGGCGGGCCGGTCCAGAATCCGCTGGATGGTTCGCATCGCCGTGATCAGCCGGGTCCGATTCGCTCGCGGCTGCCCGTCGAGCAGCGCGCCGACTTCGTCGCTGGAGCGTTGATCGAGCGTCGCGAAGACCTCCCTGCCCCGGTCGGTGAGCCGCACCTCCTGGCGGCGGCCGTCGGTGCCGGAGCGATTGCGCCGCACGAGACCGGACTGTTCGAACCGGGCCAGGATGCGGCTGAGGTAGCCGGCGTCGAGGTCGAGCGCGCGCCGCAGCGCGACCACTTCGGTCGCGTCGGATGCCGCCAGTTCGAACAGGATCCGCGCCTCGGTCAGCGAGTACCGGCTGTCGTGCAGTCCCTCGCCCAGTACGCCGATCACCCGGGTGTAGTGGCGGTTGAACTCGCGGACGGCGGCGATGTCGGCGGCGGTCACGTCGGCTCCAATCCTTGACTGAGTCAAAGAATATCGCGGGGCGGCTCGCCCGGTCGGGAAACGGCCGGACTCCGCCGACCTGCCTGAGGGAGCCGACCGGCTCGGGTGCTAACTTGAACGGCGTTCAAGCCGCCCCGGACGGCCGGGGCCGTGACGCGAGGATTCCTGTGGCACTGACCCCCGACGAGATCACCGCACTCGACGCCGAACACGTCTGGCATCCCTACGGTGGTTTCCCCGCGACGACCGAACCGCTGGTGGTGACCGCCGCCGCGGGCACCAGGCTGACCTTGGCCGACGGCCGCGAGGTGGTCGACGGCATGAGTTCCTGGTGGGCCGCCATCCACGGTTACCGGCATCCGGTGCTCGACGCCGCGCTGGTCGGCCAGTCGCGGCGGATGAGTCACGTGATGTTCGGCGGGCTCACCCACGAGCCCGCGGCCCGGCTGGCCGAACTGCTGGTCGAATCGACACCGGCCGGGCTGGACAAAGTGTTCCTGTGCGACTCCGGCTCGGTGTCGGTCGAGGTCGCCGTGAAGATGTGCCTGCAGTACTGGCGCTCGCTGGGCAAGCCGGAGAAACGGCGGCTGCTCACCTGGCGCGGCGGGTACCACGGCGACACGTTCACGCCGATGAGCGTGTGCGACCCCGAGGGCGGCATGCACTCGCTGTGGACCGACATCCTGGTGAACCAGGTGTTCGCGCCGGTGCCGCCGAGCGAGTACCGGCCGGAGTACGCGGCGGAACTGGAGCGCCTGATCGCGGCGCACGCGGGCGAACTCGCGGCGGTCGTCGTGGAGCCGCTCGTCCAGGGTGCGGGCGGGATGCGCTGGCACGACCCCGGCTATCTCACCGACCTGCGCAGGCTGTGCGACGAACACGGAGTGCTGCTGGTCTTCGACGAGATCGCGACCGGATTCGGCCGCACCGGAACGCTGTTCGCGGCCGACGTGGCAGGCGTGAGCCCGGATGTGATGTGCGTCGGCAAAGCGCTGACCGGCGGCTATCTCACCCTGGCCGCCGCGCTGTGCACCACGCGGATCGCCGAGACGATCAGCGCGGCGCACGGCGGGCTCATGCACGGTCCCACGTTCATGGGTAACCCGCTGGCCTGCGCGGTCGCCGTCGCGTCGATCGAGTTGCTGCGCTCGCGCGACTGGCGCGGCGAGGTGGCCCGGATCGAGGCGGAGCTGACGGCGGGCCTGGCTCCGGTGCGCGGCCTGCCCGGTGTGGTGGAGGCGCGGGTGCTCGGCGCGATCGGCGTGATCGAGCTGGACCGTCCGGTGGACATGCGCGCCGCGACCGACGCCGCGGTGGCCGCCGGGGTGTGGCTGCGTCCTTTCCGCAACCTGGTGTACGCCATGCCGCCGTTCATCAGCACCTCCGGCGACATCGCGACGATCACCGCCGGGATGCGCGCCGCGGTGGCCGCGCAGACCGCTCGGTGACCGGTCAGGCGATCCACGGTGGGACGATCGTGCCGTCGCCCTCCGGTGTTCCGGCCCGGGCGCCCGCCGGTGCGGTGACGATGGCGGTGAAGCCGTGCCCGGTGCGCACCTGCCGCAGGACGTTCGCCGGGAGGATCACCGTATCGCCCTCGGCGGCAGTGAGTTCGGTGCCGTCGAGCGCGATGTCGACGCGTCCGGCGAGGACGGTCCAGATCTGTTCGGCGTCGATGAAGTGCAGTGGTCCGGCCGTGTCCGCGGGGACATCGACCCGCCACAGCGCGAGCCCGGAGCCGCCCTGGGTGGGGGAGGCGAGTGTGGTCATGACGCCGCTCGGGGTTTCGGTGCGGCGGGTGTCGGAGTGTCGGATGACGGTCATCGGGCTACCACCTAAAATAGACAACATGGTTGTCCATATAGTCAACGAGGTTGTCCATCATGTCAAGTGACGCGGGTGGCTACGAGTTGCCGCTGCGCATGCTGCTCGGCTTCCGCGCCGTGGTCGACGAGGTGCACGCCGAACTGGCCGAGCACGGGCATGCCGAGTTACGGCCGATGCACGGCTTCGTCTTCCAGGCGGTCGGCCGCGCGGGCGGACCCTACGGTTGCACGGCCGCGGATCTCGGGCGCGCGCTCGGCGTCTCGAAACAAGCCGCGGGCAAGCACATCGAGACGCTCGAGCGGCTGGGCTACCTGCGCCGTGGGCACGATCCGACCGACGCGCGCCGCAAGGTCTACACGCTGACCGAACGCGCCGAGGACGTCTTGACCCGATCGGCGCGCGCCTTCGACCGGATCCACGACCGCTGGGCGAACCTGCTCGGCGCGCACCGGCTGGCCGAGTTGGAACGCGATCTGCGCTTGCTGACGCCCGGCGAGGTGTTCCGGCTCGATACGCCGAATTGGTTCACCGGTCCGTGAACCGGTCGTGCGGGGTGCCGGGGATCTCCGGACGATCGCTGTCCGACACCATCTCCCACACCCGGAAGATGCAGTGGTAATCGTCCGACCAGCCACGAACCATCAGCAAGTAGGTGTCGCCGTCGCGCAGGACGATGCGGCGACCGCGCAGTTTGGGATGTTCGGGGGTGTAGGTGGGCAGCACGCCGGCCAGCTTCGCCAATGCCTGCGCGCGCGTGCCGACCACTTCGGTGAGAATCCGGGGTGACCAGCGCTTCTGCTCCCCCGAGCCCGTTGTTTCCTCGACGACTATCGCCCACCGCGGCATCCGGCCGTTTTCCTCCCCGGTGAAACTTCGCCACCGCAGGCCGGTGACAACCACCAACGTTGGCTCAACGGTACCAGCGGGCGGTGGGCGGGCGGCCTGAACAGTGTTCAAGTATGCTGCGGAGCTGTGACTACCGATCCGCTGAGCTGGTTGGACGAACGCGCGTCCGCGCGCGTGGCCGCGGGATTGCGCCGCGAGCTGCGCCCGCGCGCCGCACAGGCGCCGTCGATCGATCTCGCCTCCAACGACTACCTGGGCCTGGTCCGCCGCCCCGAGGTGATCGAAGGCGCCATCGAGGCGGTGCGCCGCTGGGGCGCGGGGGCGACCGGGTCGCGCCTGGTCACCGGCACCACCGCGGAGCACGAACTGCTGGAGACGGAGCTGGCCGAATTCGTCGGCGCCGAAGCGGGACTCGTGTTCGCCTCCGGTTACGCGGCCAACCTGGGCGCGGTCACCGCGCTCGCCGGGCGCGGCTCGCTCGTGATCTCCGACGCCGGTAGTCACGCCTCGCTGGTGGACGCGTGCAGGCTGTCTCGTGCCCGGGTGGAGATCGCGCCGCATCGCGACGTCGCGGCGGTGGACCGGCTGCTGTCGGAACGCACCGAGGAACGCGCGCTGGTCCTCACCGATTCGGTGTTCAGCGCCGACGGCGATCTCGCCCCACTGACCGAACTGCACCGGGTGACCAGGGCCAACGCGGCGGTGCTCGTGGTGGACGAGGCGCACGGCCTCGGCGTGCGCGGTGCTGGCGGGCGCGGGCTGGTGCACGAGTGCGGGCTGGCCGGTGCGCCGGACCTGGTGATCACCGCCACGCTGTCGAAATCCCTTGCCGCGCAGGGCGGTGTGGTGCTGGCCAGTGCGCGGGTGCGTGCCCACCTCATCGATGCCGCGCGCACGTTCATCTTCGATACCGGTCTCGCGCCCGCCGCCGTCGGCGCCGCGCGGGCCGCGCTGCGCCTGCTGCGCACCGAACCGGCGCTGGCCGGTCGGGTGCTGGACCGCGCCGCCGACATCGCCCGGATCGCCGGGGTGCCTACGCCGCCGTCGGCGGTGGTGTCGGTAGTGCTCGGCCCGGCGCAGGTGGCTTTCGACGCCGCTCAGGCCTGCCGGGCGCGCGGGCTCGACGTGGGTTGCTTTCGTCCGCCGACGGTTCCGGAAGGCACGTCGCGACTGCGCCTGACCGCGCGCGCGAACCTCACCGCGGCCGAACTCGACGCCATCGCGGCGGTGCTCGGCGAGGTGCTGGCCGAGGCGCGAGAGGCGGTGCCCGCGTGACCGTCCTGCTGATCACCGGAACCTCCACCGACGTCGGCAAGACCGTCGTCACCGCGGCCGTCGCCGCCGTGGCGCGGGCAAGCGGTCGTTCGGTGGCGGTGTGCAAGCCGGGCCAGACCGGTGTCGCGGCAGGCGAACCGGGTGACCTCGCGGAGATCGAGCGGCTGTCGGGCGTCACCAGGACGGTCGAACTCGCCCGCTACCCCGACCCGCTGGCACCCGACACTGCCGCCCGCCGCGCCGGGCTGCCCGAGCTGACGCTCGCCGACACCGCCGCCGCCGTCGACTCCCTGGCGGACGCCGACCTGGTTCTGGTCGAGGGCGCGGGCGGGCTGCTGGTGCGCCTGGGCGATTTCACCTTGCTCGACCTCGCCCAGAAACTCGGCGCACCCGTTCTGCTGGTCACCGCCGCCGGGCTGGGCACGCTCAACCACACCGAACTGACCACCCGCGCACTGCAATCGGCGGGCGTGCGGTGCGCGGGCCTGGTGATCGGCTCCTGGCCCGCCGAACCGGACCTCGCCGCCGAGTGCAACCGCACCGATCTGCCCCGCGTCACCGGCGTCGATCTGGTGGGCTCGGTACCGGAAGGCGCGGGCGGCTGGCAGCGCGCGCGATTCACCGCCGCCGCCGCGGGGTGGTTCGATCCCGCCTGGTCGCCTTTCCGCTGACGAGCCGGGCCGGTCGGTGACATACCCACGACGAACCCACCCGCACCGGCAAGACCACCGCGCACGGTCGTTTCGCACGGCTGGTCCCGCACGAACAGTGAGGCAGATCATCTCGTGCGAACCCGTCGACCCTGCGGCGACCGGTGAGCAAAACCATCACCTGCTCGCCGCACGAGCCTGGGAGGCGGCACCGATGTCGAAGTCAGTCACACCGCTGTTGCCGGAAGCCGTCGCGCCCGAAGACAAAGGCCCGGTCGGTGCGTCTCGTCGGGCAAACTCGCGGCCATGCCCCAGGTGGCACGCTGAGCGGTAGCGGGTTCGTGGCGACCCTCGGCACCCGTGCCTACAGTGGGATGGATGTCGCCGATGGACGCCCGGCACCCGTCCACCGTCTCCGACTGGGACGACGCGCGACGCCGAGCTCGGCTGCGGGACACGAGCCTGGGGCACGGGTGGAAGACGTTGCGCCGTACCAAGGTGACGCTGCTTCGGGTGGCCGCACTGCTGCTGGCCGGACTCGTGGTGTTCGCGCAGTACTGGAAGTACGACGTCGCGCCGGAACAAGCGCGACTGGCGCGCACCGAGCCCGCCATCCTGCCCGTCGCCCCGCCGGTGGACTCGCAGAACTGGGACACCGTCGTGGTGGACCTGGTCGGGCTCGGCGGGCTCGATGCCAGTGCCACCGCGGCCGCGCTGCCCGCGCTGCGCCGGATGGGCATGGTGTGGGCGATCCGCTACGACAACCAGGGCATCGACACCAAGGTGATCGCCGACCTCATCGTGCGCGCCGCCGAACTGTCCGGCCTGCGCAACGTCGTACTCGTCGGCCACAGCATGGGTGGCGTGATCGCGCTCGAGGTCGCCGAGCACATCCACCGCGACAGCGACCGCAGGCTGGCCGGGGTCATCCTGGACTGCACACCGGTGGACTTGAACGCGGTCCGTCCGGAGAGCCGCGGTCGCGGTGAGGACATGCTGCGCTGGATGGGCTGGTTGCCCGGCGCCCGCGAAAGCCGCGCCCTGCGGCTGGCCGTCGAGACCTATGCCCGCCGGGACCGTTTCCTCGACCGCGGCGACGGGCCGCTCGGGCTCGAGTTCGGCAAGCTCGGCGAGGTACTGGCGGAAGTGATGCGGGACAAGATCGTCTCGCGCGACGCCGCGAGCAACGGCCTGATCGAATCCCAGTTCACCGCGATCGTGGCCGGTGGCGCGACCGACGACTTGCGCACTCTGGCCCAGCCCGTGGCGGACAAGCCGCGACCCGCCATCGTCTTCATCCGGCCGCGCGACGCGAGCGCCGACCGCGTGGTCGACGTCGAGTACTCCCACCGGGCGCTGATCGAGCAATCCGGCGGCGTGGACGGCACGCTGCTGGTGGTGCTCGCGCGAAACACCGGGCACGCCAACCCGATGCAGCGCCCCCGGGAATACAACACGGTGATCGAGCAGCAGATTCTGCCGTTCCTGCAGCGCTACCAGCAGCAGGTCCGGTCGACGATGGTGGCCGCGCCGCCGCGCTGAGGGGTTCGAACCAGGCTGAGACAAACCGTATCCGGGCCGGTTTCCCCTTGCTGTAATTCGCCTATGTTCCGACCAAGTACGTTCCGGTCCGGCCGCCGCGGCCGCACGACCGCCGCATTGCTCGCCGTGGCAACCGTTGCGATCCTCGGACTCACCGGCTGCGCGAAGGACGACGAGCCGGTCGGTCCCACCGCCGACGGACCACTGCCCACCGAGGTTCCCGCCGGGACCACCCTCGTGGTCGCCGACCAGTCCGAGCGCCTGCAGTCCGTGCTGCGCATCTCCGGCGAACTCGACAAGCTTCCGTTCAAGGTGGAGTTCGCCAACTTCGTCGGCGGCCCCGCCATCCTGGAGGCGTTCCGCGCAGGCGCCGCCGACGTCGCGCAGGTCGGCGACGTCCCGCCGATCCACGCACTGGTGGCGGGGCAGGACGTGCCGATCGTCGCGTCCTACCAGACCAGCACCACCGCCTTGAAACTCGCGGTGGCGCCGGGCAAGTCGGTGCCGAAGCTCACGGATCTGAAGGGCAGGAAGATCGCCTACGCCGAGGGCACGGCCCAGCAGGCCGCCGTGCTGCGCGCCATCGACAAGGCCGGGCTCACCACCTCCGACGTGCAGCTGATCCGGCTGCAGCTGGCCGAGTTCCCCGATGCCGTGCGCACCGGCCAGGTCGATGTCGCGCCGCTGATCGAGCCGAACGTCACCCGATTCCTGCGCACACCGGGCGCCTCGCTGGTCCCCGACTCCGAGACCGCGGGCATCTACGGCGGCCTCGCCTACCTGTATGCCCGTCGCGCCGTCGTGCGGGATCCGGCGAAGGCGGCCGCCACCCGCGCGTTGGTCGGTGCGTTCGTCCGGGCCTACCAGTGGGCCAACACCCACCCGGAGGAGTGGGCGCGCCGGTACTACGTGGAGAACCAGAAGGTGAGCGCCGACGACGCCCGGCGCATCGTGGACTCGCTGGGCACCTATGTCTTCCCGCATCTGGACCAGCAGCTCGTCGACCGCCAGCAGTCCACCATCGACGCCATCGCCAAGGCGGGCGAACTGCCCAAGAAGGTGCGGGCGGCCGACGGTTTCGACCTGCGCTTCGACGCCGCGATCACCCAGGCGGTCGGCGAGAGCGGCGCGTCGTTCGAACCGAGGGCGCGCTGATGGCCACCCTGGACGCCGCGGTGCTGCGCCGCATCGGCCTCGGCGGCCGCTCCGCGCAGCCGGTACTGGCGAAACGCAAACCGGCCCGGCCGCGCCTCGGGCCGGGCGCGCCCGATCCCGTTCGGTATCGCGATAGGACCCGCGCTGCTGGTCGCCGCGTGGGTGGCCGGTTCCGCCACGGGCACGTTGGATCCGGAAACCCTGCCCGCACCGTGGACGGTCGCCGAGGCCGCCGGTGACCTGATCGCCGACGGCCGTCTCCAGAGCAATCTGCTGGCCTCCGTGCAGCGCGCCGCGATCGGGCTCGGGCTCGGCGTGGCGATCGGCCTGGTGCTGGCGCTGCTGGCCGGGCTGAGCCGCGTCGGTGAAGCGTTGGTGGACGGGCCGATCCAGATCAAGCGCGCCATTCCCACCCTCGCGCTGATCCCGCTGTTCATCGTGTGGTTCGGCATCGGCGAGGAGATGAAGCTGGTGGTGATCACCACCAGCGTGGCGATCCCGATCTACCTGAACACCCACGCGCACCTGCGCAGCGTCGACGCCAGGTACGTGGAACTCGCCCAGACGGTGGGGCTGTCGCGCCGGGGATTCGTCCGGCGGATCGCGCTGCCCGGATCGCTGCCCGGCTTCTTCACCGGCCTGCGGCTGGCCGTCACCATCTCGTGGCTGGCGCTGGTCGTGGTGGAACAGGTCAACGCCACCAGCGGCATCGGCTATCTGATGACCCAGGCCCGCACCTACGGCCAGATCGACATCATCGTCGTCGGCCTGGTGATCTACGGCCTGCTCGGACTGTTCGGCGACATCCTGGTGCGGGCGGCGGAAAGGAAGGCGCTGTCATGGCGGCAGACACTCGCGGACTGAACGTCGTGCGCGCCCGGCGGCTGCGCCGTGGCTTCGGCGACCGTGTGGTGCTGCGCGACCTCGATATCGACATCGCCCGCGGCGAGTTCGTCGCACTGCTCGGCCGCAGCGGGTCGGGCAAGAGCACCCTGCTGCGGGCGCTGGCCGAATTGGACTACGACGTGCCGGGATCCGGTGAGCTGAGCGTGCCCACCGAGCGTTCCGTGGTGTTCCAGGACTCCCGGTTGCTGCCATGGGCGCGCGTGCTGGACAACGTGACCCTCGGCCTCGGTGGTCCGGACGCGGCCGGTCGCGGTCGCGCGGCGCTGGCCGAAGTCGGGCTCGCCGGCCGGGAGAAAGCCTGGCCCAAGGAGCTGTCCGGCGGCGAGCAACAGCGCGTGGCCCTGGCGCGTTCGCTGGTGCGCGAACCCGAACTCCTGCTGGCGGACGAGCCGTTCGGCGCGCTGGACGCGCTCACCCGGATCAAGATGCACGCGCTACTGCAAGACCTGTGCGCGAAGCATCGGCCCGCCGTCCTGCTGGTCACCCACGACGTGGACGAGGCGGTGCTGCTCGCCGACCGCGTCCTGGTGCTCGACGACGGGCGTATCGCGGTGGACCAGCGCATCGACCTGGAACGTCCACGCCGCCACGGTGATCCCGCGTTCCTGCGACACCGATCCCTGCTGCTGGCCAGCCTGGGCGTCGACATCGCGAACACACCTACCGACGAGAAGAAAGCCTCATGACGACCGCACCGCGCCAACTCAGCCTCAACGCCTTCATCTATCCCTCCGGCCACCACGAGGCCGCCTGGCGCCATCCGTGGAGCAGCCCCGAGCGGATCTACGACGTCGCCTACTACCAAGAGATCGGACGCACCGCCGAAGCGGCGAAGCTGGACGCGGTGTTCTTCGCCGACGGTCCCGCGCTGCGCACCAACGTTCGGCACAACGCGGCCTCCGGCCTGGAGCCGATCACCCTGCTCACCGCGATCGCCACGGCCACGACGCATCTCGGCCTCATCGCCACCGCCTCGACCACGTACTACGAGCCCTACAACCTGGCCAGGCTGTTCTCCACGCTGGATCACATCTCCGGCGGCCGCGCGGGCTGGAACATCGTCACCACCGGAACCGATCTCGCCGCGGCGAACTTCGGCCTGGACAAGCATCCCGACCACGCCGAACGGTACGCGCGGGCGCGGGAATTCGTGGACGCCGTGGTCGCGCTATGGGACAGCTGGGAGGACGACGCCATCGTCGACGACCGGGCCTCCGGCGTGTACGCCGACCCGGACAAGATCCACCCGATCGACTTCGAGGGCGAATACCTGCGGGTGCGTGGGCCGTTCAACGCGCCGCGTACGCCGCAGGGCTACCCGGTGCTGGTGCAGGCGGGCGCGTCGAACGACGGCCGGGCGTTCGCGGGCAAGTACGCCGAGGCGATCTTCACCGCGCATCAGCGGCTCGGCGACGCGCAGGCGTTCTACGCCGACATCAAGGAACGGGCCCGCGGCTTCGGGCGCGATCCCGAGCACGTCAAGGTCCTGCCCGGGATCAGCCCGTTCATCGCCGACACGGAGGCCGCGGCCAAGCGATTGGAACGGGAGTTCAACGAACTCACCGTGCCGGAATACGGATTGGCCCAGCTGGAGGGCATCGTCGGGATCAGCCTGCGGCACCTGCCGCTGGACGAGCCGATCCCGGTCGACTTGTTCGACGCGGCGGGCGATGTGACCGACAACGGCCAGAGCCGGTTGCAGGTCGTCGCGGGCATCGTGCAGCGCGAACGACCGACCGTGCGCGGTCTGCTGCACCGCCTGGCCGGTGCGCGCGGTCACCGGGTGTTCGCCGGAACCCCCGAACAGGTCGCCGACACCATCGAGGAATGGTTCCGCAACGGCGCCGCCGACGGCTTCAATGTGATGCCGCCGTACTACCCGGGCGGATTGGAAGTCTTCGCCGAAACGGTCGTGCCGATCCTCCAGGAGCGCGGGCTGTTCCGCACCGAGTACACCGGCACCACCTTGCGCGACCACTTCGGCTTGCCCCGCCCCGACAGCCGCTTCGCCCGCCAGCCCGCGCTGTCGCGGTGATCGGCGCGGACGAAAAGGATTGTCCCACTGATCTATCGGCGCGTTGCGTCGTGGCACCGCACGGGGTGCCCGGTGGACGTGCGGCAACGCTGCGAGCCGACGGCGTCGACTTCGCCGAAGGTATCGGATCTGCGACACGCACCCGGCTTGTTTCGAGGCTCGGTTGCGAGTGGCAAACGACCGATCGGCGCGGGGCCTCGCAGCGGCGGGGCGGTTCCCGCCGATCGGGGCTACGGCGATGAGCGAGCGGTCCGTCCTGGTCGGCGAGGTCGCGGGGCCGGTGCGGTTGCGGTCGTTGACCTGGACCGTGTTCGTGCCGATGGTGGTGTACGGCATCGGGTCCGGCGCGGCGGCGCCGATGTACGCGCTGCGCGCGCTGGACCTGGGTGCGTCGGCCGGACTGGCGGGGGTCATCGTCGCGCTGTCCGGATTGGGCATGGTGCTCACCGACCTGCCCGCGGGACGGGTGGTCGCCCGGATCGGGGAACGCGGCGCGTTGGCGGTGGGGTCGGTGCTCGGAGCCGTCGGGGTCTTCGCGGCGATCGTCGCGCCGAATGTCGGGGTGCTCGCGCTCGGGATGCTGCTGGGCGGCGCGGCGGGCGCGGTGTGGGGCCTGGCGCGTCAGACCTACCTCGTGGCCGTGGTGCCCGCGGGCGACCTCGGGCGTGCGATGTCGACGCTCGCCGGTTCCATGCGGCTGGGCTTCTTCTGCGGGCCGTTCCTCGGTGCGGCGGTGGTGCACTCGCTCGGCCCGAACGGCGGGCTGTGGTTGCAGCTGGTGACCACGGTGATCTCCGGCGCGGCCATGGCGGCGATCCGATCACCCGAGGCGGCGGGCGGGGCGGGGGCGCGGCATTCGCTGGGAGCGGTCGTGGTCGAGCACCGCAGAACCCTCGGCACACTGGGCCTTGCGGCATTGCTGGTCGGTGCGGCACGAGCCGCCCGGCTGGCGCTGCTGCCGCTGTGGGCGGCGCATATCGGGTTGAGCGCGTCGGCGACCAGCTTGGTGTTCGGCGTCGCGGGCGCGGTGGACGTGCTGATGTCCTATCCGGCGGGTGTGTGGCTGGATCGCTACGGCAGGCGCGCAACCGGCGTGCCGTCGATGATCCTGTTCGCCCTCGGTTTCGGCGCGCTGCCGTTCACCTCCTCGGTCCTGGGTCTCGGCTGCGCCGCCGTGCTGCTCGGGCTCGGCAACGGAATGAGCAACGGGCTGATCATGACCGTCGGCGCCGACGTCGCACCCGACGGGCAGCGCGCGGAATTCCTCGGCGCCTGGCGGCTCACCCACGACATCGGCATGTTCGCCGGTCCGGTGGCGGTCGGCGCGATCAGCGCCCTCACCGTCCTCGGCGGGGCGGCCATCGCGCTCGCGGTCACCGCCGCGGCGGGCGCGTACACGATGCACCGCTGGTTCCCCGGCGCGGTGGGGCCGCCGACACGCCCGCAACGGTCCGCGGGTTAGCCGGGCGGTCGGCGGAATTGTCACTACTGGCGGGTGTCGGTAAGGATGCCGCCCGGCTTGCGTCGGTATGGTTCTGCGGCGTGTCCCCATGGTTGCTTCGGCGGAACGGCCTTGCCGCCGCCGCGATGAGCATCTGCGTCGCGGCCGCTGTCGCGATGCCGTCGGCGAGGGCGGAAGGTCCGGAAACCGGACGGCTGAGCAGCATCGGACTGCTCGATCCCGCCTGGTCGTTCGCCGCGGCCGCGGCGTCGTTCGGGGTCGTCTACACCACGACCGATCAGCACGGCATGCCCGCGCAGGCGTCCGGTGCGCTGTATCTGCCCGCGGGACTGCCACCGCAGGGCGGGTGGCCGCTGGTGGTGTGGGCACATGGGACGGCGGGCATCGGCGATGCCTGCGCGCCGTCGCGCCGCCCGCAGTCTTCACGGAATTCCACCTACTTCGATCGGATTCTGGCCGACGGGTACGCGGTGCTGGCTCCCGACTATCAAGGGCTCGGCACCGCAGGGCAGTTCAGCTACTACAACTCGAACGTCGAGGGAGCGTCGATATCGGACGCGGTAGCGGCGATTCGCACCACCCCCTTTCCGCTGTCGCGTAGCTGGGTGGTGATCGGCCAGTCGGAAGGAGCGCACGCCGCGATGAGCGCGGCGGCCTCGAATGCCGAGAAAGGCGGTTCCGCCACGGGGTTGAGCGGGGTAGTAGCCACCGGTCTGCGCACCGACCCGAGCAAGAGCCTGCCGGAGATGTTCCGGCCGACCTCGACCGGCTCGAAGAACCAGATCGCCTACGCGGCGTACTTCCTGGCCTCGCTGGAGGAATGGAAACCCGGCAGCGTCTTGCCGTATCTCTCCGACTTCGGCAAGGAATTCGTGGCGCAAGCCGCCCAGGAATGCCTTTCCGACCTGGTCGCACGCGCGCAAGGCCGCCGACCGGCGGCGCTGTTCGCCGACCCCGACCGGCCGACGCCCACCTTCGCCGACGACATCACCGCCTTGGCCGGATACCCGCAAGACCGGTTCACCAGTGATCTCATGATCGGCTACGGCACCGACGACGTCGATGTCCTTCCCACCGACACCGCCGATTACGGTCGGCGCTTGCAGGAGGCCAACCCCGGGATACGGGTCACGGTCGAGGAATACCCCGGCAAAGACCACAGCGGCGCGTTCCTGGCTTCGCTTCCGGATGCGCTGGCTTTCCTGAACGCGCACCTGCGCTGACGCCGGACCCGTACCCGCGAGCCGCGCCCCGCCTCAGCGGACGCGGGTGCCGAGCAGGTGCCGCACGCCCGCCACGAACAGTTGCAGGCCGAAGTCGAAACGGGCTGTGGCGTCCGTGGTTTCCCCCAGCGGCGACGCTCCGTCGGGCAGGGCGCCCGCCGAGTCCATCTGCATCCTCGACTGCTCGTCCACGGTCTCGCCGAGGACGTAGTAGAGCAGCGTGAACGCCGTGAGTTCGGCCTCTTGGCGCGGCATGCCCGCGCGAATCGTGGCGCTCACCAGTCGTTCTCGTCCCTTGCTCGTGGTGAGCCGGGAAGCGTATGTCGCCGAGACCAATTCGGCGCCGTCGCGATAGGCCAGCAGGCAGTCGCGCATCCGGTGGGCCAATTCGGTGATCTGCCCGGCCCAATCCTCGGCCTGGATCGGGTCCTCCATGGGCGCGAGGATCTTGTCCGCGACCGCGCCGAGCAGCGCCTGCTTGTTGGGGAAGTGCCAGTACAACGCGCCCGGCTGGACCTGGAGGGATCCGGCCAGCCTGCGCATGGTCAGGTCGGCCAGGCCGTATCGGTCCAGAATCGCGATGGCGCCGTCGACCACGTCCGCCCGGTGCAGCTGCACTCGATGCCCTTCCCGTCGTGCTTTGACTCACTCCTACCGCTACCCTAGCCTGAACACCGTTCAAGTTGCACGGCCACCTCGGCCGAACGAAGGGATGCGTTGCAGTGACCCAGGCACCCGTAGACACCGCCGCGCCAGGACCGACGCAGGTCGGGACGTCGCCCATTCTGTCGATCGCCCGCGAGCAGGTGCTCGAACGCGGGGAAGGGCTGAACCAGGAGCAGACCCTCGAGGTGCTACGTCTGGGTGACGACCGGCTGGAGGAGTTGCTCGCCCTGGCCCACGAGGTGCGCATGAAGTGGTGCGGTCCCGAAGTGGAGGTCGAGGGCATCATCAGCCTCAAGACCGGCGGCTGCCCCGAGGACTGCCACTTCTGCTCGCAGTCGGGGCTTTTCCAGTCGCCGGTGCGCGCCGCGTGGCTGGACATCCCGAGCCTGGTCGAGGCGGCCAAGCAGACCGCGAAGACCGGCGCCACCGAGTTCTGCATCGTGGCCGCCGTGCGCGGCCCGGACGAGCGCCTGATGGCCCAGGTGGCCGCAGGCGTCGAGGCGATCCGCAACGAGGTCGACATCCAGGTCGCCTGCTCGCTGGGCATGCTCACCCAGGAGCAGGTCGACCAACTGGCCGCGATGGGCGTGCACCGCTACAACCACAACCTGGAGACCTCCCGCTCCTACTTCCCGAACGTGGTCACCACGCACAGCTGGGAGGAGCGCTGGGACACCCTGCGCATGGTCCGTGCGGCGGGCATGGAGGTCTGTAGCGGCGGCATCCTGGGCATGGGCGAGACGCTGGAGCAGCGCGCCGAGTTCGCCGCGAACCTGGCCGAGCTCGAGCCCGACGAGGTGCCGCTGAACTTCCTCAACCCGCGCCCGGGTACCCCGTTCGGCGACCTCGAGGTGCTGCCCGCGTCCGACGCGCTGCGTGCCGTCGCCGCGTTCCGGCTGGCGCTGCCGCGCACCATGCTGCGCTTCGCGGGCGGCCGCGAGATCACCCTGGGCGATCTCGGCGCCAAGCAGGGCATCCTGGGCGGCATCAACGCCGTCATCGTCGGCAACTACCTGACCACCCTCGGCCGCCCGGCCGAACAGGACCTGGATCTGCTCGGCGAGCTGAAGATGCCGATCAAGGCGCTCAACGAAACACTCTGACCCGGCTCGGTTGCGACGATGAGGCAGGCGAGCATGGGTACTGTCATGAATATGGACGAGCGCTACAACCCGTTCACCGGCAAGCGAATCGTGCCGGGTCTCGACGACGCGATCCCGGCCGCCGCCGCACTGGGCCTGGAACCGCCGCGCTTCTGCGAACAGTGCGGTCGCCGCATGATCGTGCAGGTGAGCCCGGACGGCTGGTGGGCCAAGTGCTCCCGGCACGGCGTCACCGAGTCGGCCGAATCGGAACGCCGCTAGTGGCCTCGCCGTTGCGGGGTGAGGCGCGCGCGGCGACGGTGATCGCCGTCGCCGTGGTGGTGGTGAGCGCACTGGCCGGTGCCGGGTGGGGCCTGCTGGCGCCGACCGAGCGGCTGCTGGTGGTCGAGCCGGGCCGCGGAGTCGCGCTGACCGGTGAGAGCGCGCATCAATTCGACGCCATGGCGTTGTTCGTGCTCGCGGGCGCGGTGCTCGGTCTGCTCTGCGCGCTCGCCGTGTGGCGGTGGCGCTCGGCGCGCGGGCCGCTACTGCAATTGGGCCTGCTGGTCGGTTCCGGCGTCGGCGCGGTGGTGATGGCGAAGGTGGGGGAGCAGGTCGCCGAATGGCTGCATCCGCGCCCGCACGACCCGCCGGTCGGGCAGATCGTCACGTTGCCCATCGAACTGGGCAGTGCGCTCGCGTTCATCGTGCAGCCGCTGATCGCGTCGTTCGTCATGCTGTTCCTCGCCGCGCTCAGTACGTCCGAGGATCTCGGCAGCGGACGCCGCGCCGCCCGCGACGAGGAGGAAGCCTTCGGCTCCCTCCCGCCCTACGGTGACGCTGCGAGTGGGGCGCAGCTGCCCTATCGTGGCTACGAGCCTGCCGCGGAAGGGTATTCGGTCCCCGAATATCGCCCGCGGTACTGACGCGTCGCCCGGCGGGCAGCCGCGGCGACGGAAGGCTTCCGAGCCCACCGCGGGTGTGGGAACGAAGCGTGCGCGGAAGGAACAGGACGTGACCTTTGTCGGTGGCGGGCCGGTCGTCGAAGAGCTCGACGCCAAGTTCTGGCGGGTGGCCGAACCCCTCGTCTATCGCGGCGCGACGGAGGAATTCGTGGTGCCCGCCGGTTTCCGCACCGATTTCGCCTCGGTGCCGCGCGCGCTGGTCTGGTTTTTCCCGCGCTACGGCAGCTACACCCGCGCCGCGATCCTGCACGACTACCTGCTCGGTTCGGACAGGGTGAGCGTCGCCGACGCCGATGGCATCTTCCGCCGGAGCCTGCACGAACTCGGCGTATCGCTGCCGCGCCGCTGGATGATGTGGGCGGCCGTCCGCGCGGCCCACGGGTTGCGTGGCGCAGGCCCGGCCGACGTCGCCCGGTTCATCGTCGTCGCCGTTCCCTCGGTGCTCTTCCTCGCGGCACCCGTCACCGTGGTGACGGTCTTCCTCCTGCTGTTCTGGTTGGTGGAACTGGCCTTCTGGGCCGCATCCCGGGTGGCCCGGCGGACCGAAGCCCCGCCCCCCGACCCGCAGATGAAAACCGCCTGACCGGTCACGGTCCTTCATGACCAACACTGGAACTCGCGCCACCACATGCAAAAGCCCCGCACCTCCAGAGGCGCGGGGCTCTTACCTAGCCACGTCGATCAGATCGCGCGGACGTCCTGAGCCTGCGGGCCCTTCTGTCCTTGGCCGATCTCGAACTCCACGCGCTGTCCCTCTTCAAGGGACTTGAATCCCGAGCCGGACACGGCGGAGTAATGAACGAAGACGTCGGCGCCGCCGCCGTCCTGCGCGATGAAGCCGAAGCCTTTTTCGCTGTTAAACCACTTCACACTGCCTTGAGCCATTGCTTTACTTCATTCTTTTCTGTAGGTGAGCCGAGCGAATCACTTCGATGGCCCGGTCTCAACGGTCAACACTGCCATGAACCGGGGCCGCGCGACACCGAGCGGGCTGGTTTGTGAGCTAACCGACACAAGCGGCCTTCGCCGGTCCCGTCGCGTGATACGCCGGATCCGGCCTTGGGGGCGGCCGACGCGCTCGTTCCAGCGATTCCGGCCGAATCGGCCGTCCCGAGCCGTGATGCTGGGGCCACGGCGCACAGACCGCACCGCCATCGCGAGCGAGGGCTCCGCTGGCCGGCGTATCCGGGCCGTGGTCGGGTGAGTCGCCGTGGTGGACCAGTTCCGCGGAGAAAATGAATGGAGATGCGGCCGATAGCGCGGATAGGGTGGGCGCCCGGATGTCGAGAGGAGGCGGCGATGAATCGAGCACAGGAAGCGGTGGCCCAGACGCCTCCTGCCGCGCAGGAGCGCGCGGATCTAGCGGCTTGGCGACGGCGAGATGCCTTGCGCCGCAGCAACGCCGCGCGCCCGGTGCGGAGTAAGCGGCAGTATCGCCGCCAGGACAAGCACCGGAAAGCGGCCACCGGCCATTGACCCGAGCCCCTTCCCGCATGGGCCGGCAGTACGACGGGTCGTTCACGAAAGCCGTGCGAGCGGGAAAGCGCCCGTCACGGCGGGCGCTGTTGATCAGGAGGGGCCGGGTGGGCGCAGTGCCGCGAATTCGTCGGTGACGCGCAAGCCCGAGTCGGTGAAGCGGTAGACCGCGGCGGGGCGTCCGCCCGCGCGGCCGGGGGCCGCGGTGGCTCCGGTGGGGGTGATCACCCCGCGGCGGGAGAGGACTCGTTGGAGGTTCGTCGTGTCGACGTCGTATCCGAGGGCCGCGCAGTAGATTTCACGCAAGGTCGACATCGTGAACCGGTCCGGCGCTAGGGCGAAGGCGATATTGGTGTAGGACAGTTTCGCCGCCAGGCGGGTGCGGGCGTGGTCGACCACCGTGCGGTGGTCGAAGGACATGTCCGGCAGCGCCGAGACCGGGTGCCAGGCCGTGTCCGAGGGCAGGTGGGGGTCGGCGGTCAGCGGAACGAGGCCGAGGTAGGCCGAGGCGATGCGGCGCGGGCTCGGCACCCGGTCGGGGGCGCTGAACACCGAGAGCTGTTCCAGATGGCTCAGCTCGCGCACGTCGACCTTCTCGGCGAGCTGGCGGCGGGCGGAGGTGTCGAGATCCTCGTCGTCGCGCAGGCGGCCGCCGGGCAGCGACCAGGTGCCCTTCTGCGGGTCGAGCGCCCGTTCCCACAGCAACACCGCGAGTTCGGTCCGCTGATCGGGCGGGCAACGCCGCAGCATGCTCTCCGCGCGGTCCACGGGGCGGTGACCTGCGGCGATGTCTCTGGGGAAGCGGCGAACCTGGAACACCGCGGTGAGCGATTCGTGGATGGTGCTACTATGGGCCACGTTTTCGATTGTAAGTCGAAAACCTGGTTTGGTGCGAATCGGCGCGCGGCCGACCGCACGAGGAAGGGAGCCATCCATGGCGACGACGGGTGCGAAACTGGCGCCCCCGCTGATGGGGCAGGTGTTCGACGGGCCCTCCGGGTTCGCGGGTGTCGAGGCAACGCCGGAGTGGGCGCAGGAAGTCAAGCGATTGGCTCGAGAGCGCAACGCGACGATCCTGGCGCACAACTACCAGCTGCCGGAGATCCAGGACGTGGCCGACCACGTCGGCGATTCGCTGGCGCTGTCCCGGATCGCGGCGGAGGCGCCCGAGGACACCATCGTGTTCTGCGGCGTGCACTTCATGGCCGAGACCGCCAAGATTCTCAGCCCGGCCAAGACCGTGCTCATCCCGGACCAGCGCGCCGGATGTTCGCTCGCCGATTCCATCACGGCCGACGAACTGCGCGCGTGGAAGGCCGAGCACCCGAACGCGATGGTCGTGTCCTACGTCAACACCACGGCCGAGGTGAAGGCGCTCACCGACATCTGCTGCACCTCGTCCAACGCGGTGGACGTGGTCGCCTCGATCGACCCGGACCGCGAGGTGCTGTTCCTGCCGGACCAGTTCCTCGGCGCGCACGTCAAGCGGGTCACCGGCCGCGCGAACATGCACATCTGGGCCGGTGAGTGCCACGTGCACGCGGGCATCAACGGCGACGAGCTGACCGAGCAGGCGCGCATCCATCCGGACGCGGAACTGTTCGTGCACCCCGAATGCGGATGCGCCACCTCGGCGCTGTACCTGGCGGGCGAGGGCGCGTTCCCGGCCGACCGGGTGCACATCCTGTCCACCGGAGGCATGATCGACGCGGCCAAGGCGGCGAAGTCGAGTCAGGTGCTGGTGGCCACCGAGGTCGGCATGCTGCACCAGCTGCGCAAGGCCGCCCCCGGCATCGACTTCCAGGCCGTGAACGACCGGGCGTCGTGCAAGTACATGAAGATGATCACCCCGGCGGCGCTGCTGCGCTGCCTGGTCGAAGGCCGTGACGAGGTGCACGTCGATCCCGAAACCGCCGCGCTGGGACGCAATTCGGTGCAGCGGATGATCGCGATCGGCAATCCCGGCGGCGGTGAATGAGTCCGACCGCTGCCCGTAGGGCGGTGGGTCGTTCTCCGGCGGAACACGGTGGCCACGGCGCTGACCACCGTGCCCGCGCGGGGGAACGTTCGCGGATCGGGAGACGGAGAGGCGCGGGCCGATGACAACCCGGGTTTCGATCGACTGGGAGGCCGAGGCCGATCTGGTCGTGATCGGCGGCGGCGTCGCGGGACTCACCGCAGCGCGCACCGCCTCGCTGCGTGGCCTGCGGGTGCTCACGCTCAGCAAGGGTGGCCCGACCGATACGTCCACCCAGTACGCCCAAGGCGGCATCGCCGTCGTGGCGCCGCACGGTGACTCGGTCGAATCGCACGTGCACGACACCGTGGAGGCGGGCGCCGGATTGTGCGAGGTGGACGCCGTGCGTTCCATCGTCGAGGGCGGCCAGGCCGCGGTGGCCGCGCTGACCGACCTGGGCGCGGTGTTCGACCTCGGCCGCGACGGCCAGATCTCGCGGACCCGCGAGGGGGGCCACAGCACCCGCCGGATCATCCATGCGGGCGGCGACGCCACCGGCGCGGAGGTGCAGCGGGCGCTGAACGAGGCCGGCCTGCCGGTGCTGTTCGGCGCGGCGGTGGGTGGGATCGTCACCGGGCCGAACGGTGTGCGAGGTGTGGTCGCGGTGTCGGAGAAGGGCTTCGGCGTCGTCCACGCGCCCGCCGTGCTGCTGGCCACCGGCGGCCTCGGTCAGTTGTACGCGCTGAGCACCAACCCGCCGGGCGCCACCGCGGACGGTATCGCGCTCGGGCTGTGGGCCGGTGCCGCCGTCGCCGACCTGGAGTTCGTGCAGTTCCACCCGACCGTGCTCTACACCCCGGGCGGCCTGGGGCGCAGGCCGCTGATCAGCGAAGCGGTGCGCGGCGAGGGCGCGACACTGGTCGACACCGAAGGCAATTCGGTGACCGCGGGGGTGCATCCGCGCGGCGACCTGGCTCCCCGCGATGTCGTCTCCCGTGCCATCGCCGCGCGCATGCGAGCGCTCGGCACCGAGCACGTCTACCTCGACGCGCGCTCGATCGACGGTTTCGCGCAACGATTTCCGACGATCACCGCCTCGTGCCTGGCGACGGGCATCGATCCGCGCACGGACCTCATCCCGGTCGCTCCCGCCGCGCACTACCAGTGCGGGGGAGTCGTCACCGACACCCACGGCCGTACCGGAGTTCCCGGCTTGTACGCGGCCGGTGAGGTCGCGCGCACCGGTTTGCACGGGGCGAACCGGTTGGCGTCCAACAGCCTGCTGGAGGGACTGGTGGTCGGTGAGCGCGCCGGGGCCGCCGCCGCCGAGCGGCTCGGTGAGCGGGCCGGGGTGAGCGAGATCTCCACTCGCACCGTCGAGTTCGCCGACCGTGCGGTGGTGCAGAGCCTGATGACCACGCACGCCTCGGTGGTCCGCGACCGCGCGGGCCTCGCCGAAGCGCTCAAGCGGCTCGACGATGTGACCGTCCGCCGCGACCCGCACATTCCGACACCGTCGCCCTGCGCGCCGACCTCAGCGGCGCCCGGACCGACCGCCGCCGCACACCCGATCGCCGGAATCGAGGACGCCGCGCTCACCCTCGCGGCACGCACCCTGCTACTGGCCGCGCGCGCCCGCACCGAGAGCCGCGGCTGTCACACCCGGTCGGATCACCCGGACGCCGTGGACGAACTCCGCCACAGCCTCCCGATCCGGCTGAACGGCGACGGCGTGCCCGAGTACGCACCACTTCCCTGACCACACGCGCCGAGCCGGACATGCCGCGAGCTGTCCACCGCCCCGCTCGGCGAGAGAGGAACACTTCGATGGCTCTGGATGCCGCACTGGACCGCGACGAGGTGCTGGGCCTCATCCGCGCCGCGCTGGACGAGGACCTGCGCTACGGCCCTGACGTCACGACCATGGCCACCGTGCCCGCGGACGCGGTGATCAAGGCGTCGGTGGTGTCGCGCGAACCGGGGACCGTGGCCGGGCTCGACGCCGGTGTGCTGGTACTCGACGAGGTGATCGGCGCGGGCGAGTACGAGATCACCGATCGCGTCGCCGACGGCACCCGGGTGTCGCCGGGACAGCCCGTGCTGACGGTGATCGCGCCGACGCGCAAGCTGCTCACCGCCGAGCGCACCATGCTCAACCTGGTGTGTCATCTGTCCGGTATCGCGACGGCGACGGCCGCCTGGGTGGACGCCGTCGCCGGCACCCGCTGCCGCATCCGCGACAGCCGCAAGACGCTGCCCGGACTGCGCGGGCTGCAGAAGTACGCCGTGCGGGTCGGCGGCGGTGTCAACCACCGCATGGGTCTCGGCGACGCCGCGCTGATCAAGGACAACCACGTGGTCGCCGCCGGTTCGGTGGTCGAGGCGCTGCGCGCGGTCCGCGCCGCCGCCCCCGACATCGCCTGCGAGGTCGAGGTCGACAGCCTCGAACAACTCGACGCGGTGCTCGCCGAGAACGTGGAACTCGTGCTGCTGGACAACTTCCCGCTCTGGCAGACCCAGGCGGCCGTCCAGCGCCGCGACACCGCCTCCCCGCGGACGAAACTGGAGTCCTCCGGCGGCCTGAGCCTGGACGTCGCCGCCGACTACGCCCGCACCGGCGTCGACTACCTCGCGGTCGGCGCGCTCACCCACTCGGTCCGAGTGCTCGACCTCGGGCTGGACATGTAGGCGCCGGGACCGGTACGGGCCGGTATCGATCGAGCAGCGGAGGGCGGGTTCGCGAACAACCCGGCTCGGTCGCTGTCGGCGACTCCGCGAATCTCCATGCCGTCGAAGCTATCCGGTGCCGTTCGCTCAGGCGGTGAGCTCGCGTTCCAGCGGTGTCCGGAACCGTGGGATGGCGCGGACCTCGCCGAACCAGTCGGCGACGCGTTGCGCTTGCGCGGCGATCAGCGTTTCGGCGTCCGCGCCGACGTCTTCGAGCAGGCGGTAGACGATCTCGCCGTCCTTGCGCTGCGCCCAGCCGCCGACGACGCGTCCGTCCCACCAGACCGTGGGTCCGATGTTGCCGTTGCTGTCGAACACCCGCGGTGCGTGCGGGCCGAGGTACCACTCCCGCGCCTGCCAGCCCATCGGGGTCGGGTCGAGGGCGGGCAGCAGCGCCGCCCACGGCTCCGGCGCGGCGATCGGCTCCACGTCGTCGGCCAGCAGCACGCCGGTCACGCCGTCCAGGTCGACCTCGACCAGATCCAGGGCGCCCAGTGCAGCACGCACCTCGCCGAGCGTCCATCCGGTCCACCATTTGACGTCGGAGACCGGCGCGGGACCGAAGGCGCGCAACCAGCGGCGGACCAGTTCCACCCTGGCCTCGGCGGCGGGAAGGGCGGGAACGCCGTCCGGCAGCCACGATTCGATCGGCGCCCAGGTGTACTGGCTGCTGGTCCAGCCGCCGTTCGGCCTGCCGCGCACGATGCGGCCCTCGCAGCCGAGCGTCACCAGTACCCAGGTGGTGATGTTCGTC
>NZ_BAFZ01000045.1 GCF_000308575.1 Nocardia exalbida NBRC 100660
ACTCGGCGGGTAGGCGGTGGTGGTGTCGCGGTCATCGGTGGTTGCGCTGGTCACGCGAGGTCTCCTAACGAAAGAGCAAGGGGGACGAGGAAGGCCGGGCAGCGATCAGTGCACCACCGCTTTCTCCGCGCCGACGCCGGTGAGCGAGCGGACCTCCATCTCCGCGGCCTTCGCCGGATCCTCGGACCTGCCGCCGACCAAGGTGCCGATGACGCCGAGCGCGAACGCCAACGGGATGGAGACGATGCCCGGGTTGGACAGTGGGAACCAGTCGAAATCGGATCCGGGGAGCATGGCGGTCTTGCTGCCGGAGACCGCGGGGGAGAACACGATCAGCACGATCGTCGAGATCAGGCCGCCGTACATGCTGAACAGCGCACCGGTGGTGTTGAACCGCCGCCAGAACAGCGAGAACAGGATGGTCGGCAGATTCGCCGACGCCGCGACCGCGAACGCCAGCGCCACCAGGAAGGCGACGTTCTGCCCGTTGGCCAGGATGCCCAGGGCGATGGCCAGCACGCCGATCACCACCGCGGTGATCCGGGAAACCCGGACCTGTTCGCGCTCACCGGCTTTCCCGCGCTTGATGACGTTGGCGTAGATGTCGTGGGCGAACGAGGCCGAGGCCGTGATGGTCAGGCCCGCGACCACCGCGAGGATGGTGGCGAACGCGACCGCGGAGATCACGCCGAGCAGCACCACGCCGCCGAGTTCGAAGGCCAGCAGCGGCGCCGCCGAATTCTGCCCGCCCGCGGCCGCGAGGATGCGGTCCGGGCCGACGATCGCCGCCGCGCCGTAGCCGAGCACCAGGGTGAACAGGTAGAACGCGCCGATCAGGCCGATCGCCCAGACCACCGAGCGCCGTGCCTCTTTGGCGGTGGGCACGGTGTAGAAGCGCATCAGCACATGCGGCAGGCCCGCGGTGCCGAGCACCAATGCCAAGCCCAGGGAGAGGAAGTTGAGCTTCGAGGTCTCGCTGCCGCCGTACTGCGCGCCGGGAGCGAGCACGTCGCGCGCGGCGACGGCCTTGTTCGCCGAGCCGGAGACCGCTTCCTGCGCGGAGCCCAGGATGTCGGAGAAGTTGAAACCGAACTTCGCGAACACCATGACGGTCATCAGCGCCGCGCCCACGATCAGCAGCACCGCTTTGATGATCTGCACCCACGTGGTGCCCTTCATGCCGCCGACCAGCACGTAGACGATCATCAGCACGCCCACCACGGCGATCACGACGGACTGGCCGGTCTTGTCGGAGATGTCCAGCAGCAGCGCGACCAGGCCGCCCGCGCCCGCCATCTGGGCGAGCAGGTAGAACAGCGACACGGTGAGCGTGGACAGCGCGGCGGCGGTGCGTACCGGGCCTTCCTTCAGCCGGAAGCTCAGCACGTCGGCCATGGTGAATTTGCCGGTGTTGCGGAGCATTTCGGCGACCAGCAGCAGTGCGACCAGCCAAGCGACCAGGAATCCGATGGAGTAGAGGAAACCGTCGTAGCCGTAGACCGCGATGGCGCCCGCGATGCCGAGGAAGCTCGCGGCCGACAGGTAGTCGCCCGCGATGGCGACGCCGTTCTGCGGGCCGGAGAAGCCGCGCCCTCCGGTGAAGTAATCGGCGGCGGTGGCGTTGTTGCGGCTGGCGCGGATCACCACGATCATCGTGAACACGACGAAGACGCCGAAGATGGCGATATTGGCGACCGGGTTGCCGACCGTCGCGGCGGCGGCGTAGGTGTGCACGGTGTTCACGCTCGGTCTCCCTCGAGGTAGCCGCGGATGGTCGCCGCGCGCGGATCCAGTTCCCGGTTGGCGAACCGGACGTACAGCGCGGTGATGGCGAAGGTGGATACGAATTGGCCGAGGCCGAGCAGCAACCCGACGTTGACGTCGCCGAACACCGGGCGGCTCATGAAGTCGTGGGCGTAGGCGCCGAGCAGGACGTATCCGAGGTACCAGAGCAGGAACAACGCGGTCATCGGAAACACGAAGCGGCGCAGGCGCATTCGCAGTTCCTGGAATTGGGGGCTCGCCTGCACTTCGGCGAATTCTGCTGCGCTCGGCGCTCGCCGCGGGGCGGTGTCGTCGAGTTCGGTACTGATCATGAGTGTCCTACCAAGTGACGTGGCTTACTTCTCGAGGACGGTAAGCCAGGCCCGCGGCTCACCAGTAGGCTGTGGCGTGGGTCACTCTGTGAAGGTGCCCGAATCTGCGCCGAGCGGTCGATGTGACGCGATGAACGGTCGGCCGCCCGTGGCGTCGGTCAGTCCGAGCGCAGGCTGCGCTCGCGGTCGGCGCCCATGCCCAGTCGCTCCGGCGCGTGCATCCGGACGAAGATCCGGCTCACCGTCCTCGCGCCGAGTCCGCGGGTGAACGAGCTGACCAGCACCATGGTGGCGAACGCCAACGGCACGCTGATCGCCGCCGGGTAGCCGAGCAGCGCCGCGGGCCAGCCGCCCGCCACCGCGTCGGAGAATCCGCCGGTGACCGAGACGGCGGTCGCGGTGCCCGCGGCGAGCCCGCCCGCGATCAGGCCGGCCGCCGCGCCCGCCGCGGTCAGCCCGCGCCACCAGATGCCAAGCACCAGCAGCGGGCACAGTGTGGAGGCGGCCACCGCGAAGGCCAGCCCGACGGTGCGCGACAGGTCCAGCGACACGACGGTCAGCGACAGCGCCAGCGGAACCGAGCCCGCGACCAGCGCCGCCGCGCGGAAGTCCCGGATCCGCCCGCGCAGCATGTCGGTGCTGAGCACGCCCGCGATGCTCACCAGCAGCCCCGACGAGGTGGACAGGAACGCGGCGATCGCGCCCGCCGCGGCCAGCGCCGCGAGCAGCTGCCCCGGTAGTCCGGCGACCACCGAGCCGGGCAGCAGCACCACCGCGGCATCGGAGGTCCCGGTGATCAGCAGTTGCGGCACGTACAGCCGGGCGAAGACGCCGAGTAGGACCGGGAACAGGTAGAACAGCCCGACCAGGCCGATCACCGCGAGCGCCGTCGCGCGCGCGGCCCGCCCATCGGGGTTGGTGTAGAAACGCACCAGCACGTGCGGCAGGCCCATGGTGCCGAGGAAGGTCGCGAGGATCAGCGAATAGACCTGGTAGGCCGGATGCGGTCCGCCCAAGCCGCCGCCCGGCGCCAGCCAGCCCGCGCCGTCGGCGGGTGCGCCCGCGACCACCGGCACGGCGGCCCCGGCTTCCAGCACCAGCCGCGTGCCCGCGGACAGCTCGTGGGTGCCCGGCGCCAGCGGCACCGGGCCGTCGACCGCGCGGTCGTCGAGGGTTCCCGTGATCGAAACCTGCTGCGGCGCACCGACCCGCACCACCACGTCGGTGGTCACGTCGACGGTCGTGCGCTCGGACACCACCGGCGGGGCGGGCGCGCCCAGTTCCCGCTCGTCGGCGAGGAAGTGCCCGAGCAGCACCAGCGCAGGAAGGGCCACCGCGGTCAGCTTCAGCCAGTACTGGAACGCCTGGACCAGGGTGATCGAGCGCATTCCGCCGCCGACCACGTTGGCGAGCACGATCGCGCCCACCGCCACCGCGCCCACCCAGTCCGGCACCCCGAGCAGGATGTGCAGGGTCAGCCCGGCCCCTTGGAACTGCGGAATGAGATACACCGCGCAGATGAGCACCACGACGGTGGCCGCGAGCCTGCGCAAACGCAGTGAGCCCAGCCGGAATTCGGCGAAGTCGGGCACCGTGTACGCGCCGGAGCGGCGTAGCGGAGCGGCGACGAACAGCAGCAGCGTCAGGTATCCGGCGGTGAAGCCCACCGGATACCACAGCGCGTCCGCGCCGTATTTCGCGATCAACCCGGCCACGCCGAGAAACGAGGCGGCCGAGAGGTATTCACCGGAGATCGCGGCGGCGTTCCAGCGCGGTCCCACGCTGCGCGACGCGACGAGGAAGTCGGAGGTGGTGCGCGCGAGCCGCACGCCGTACGCGCCGATGGCGACGGTCGCCAGCGCCGCGAGGATCAGCGCGGCCACGGTGAGCGCAGGCGCCGTGCCCGAGGTCATGGAGCGCTCCGGGGTCGGCGCATCGGTTCGGCGGGCGATGTGGACGTGATCGACTCGGTCATGGCGGAGGGCGCACCATCAGTCCTCGGCCAGTTCGAGGAAGTCCTGTTCGTTGCGTTCGGCCAAGCGCACATAGGTGCGGCCGAGCAGGAACAGCATCGGGTACACGGCTCCACCGAGCAGCAGCCACGGCAACCGGATGCCCAGCACCGCCATGGAGCCGATCGAGCCGGTCCGGAACAGCACCGGCAGCGCGCACAGCAGCGCGATGCTCACCAGGCCCACGCGTAGCGCGAGCCCGAGTTGGGCGCGGATCAGGCCCCCGATGAGCGCTTCGCCGAACTCGGTTTGCTCGGCGACCTCCACCCGCGTGCGCACCCGCCGGGCGCCACGTCGCTCGGAGAGCACGACGCGCCTGCGGACCGGACGCTGCGGCCCGGTCACTGGTTGCCCCGGTGCTGCCGGGGCCGGTGCACCAGCCGTTGTTTCAGCTCACGAACCTGTCTTCGGCTGACCGGCAGTTCGACCGCTTGCGCGTCGCCCTCGGCCCGCAGGCACACCACGGTCCCGGAACCCACGCTGCGCAGCCCGGTCACCAGCCGCAGCGCCACCAGGTACGACCGGTGCACCCGGAGGAATCCCGCGTCGTGCCAGCGAGCCTCCAGCGCCGACAACGGAATCCGCACCAGGTGCGATCCGGCGCTGGTGTGCAGCCGCGCGTAGTCACCGTCGGCCTCCACCCAGCTCACGCTCGATCGCGGTACCAGCGTGGTCACTCCGCCCAGTTCCACGGGGATGACCTCGTTCGGGTCGGTGCGGGCTTCGGCGGCGGGCGGCTGCGGCGCGCTGCGCGCCGCGGCGATCCGCCGCACCGCCTCCGCGAGCCGGTCCTCCCGCAGCGGCTTGAGCAGATAGTCCACCGCGCCCAGGTCGAACGCCGCGATCGCACGGTCGTCGTGGGCGGTCACGAAGACCACGGCGGGCGCGGCCGCGAACTCCGAGAGGATGCCCGCCAGCTCCATGCCGTCGAGTCCCGGCATGTTGATGTCCAGGAACACCGCGTCGATCGGATGGGCGCGCAGCACCCGCAGTGCGCTGGTGGCGTCGCCTGCCGCGTGGATCTCGCCGATCTCGGTCCGCGTGCGCAGCAGATACACCAGCTCGTCCAGAGCGGGTTTCTCGTCGTCCACGGCGAGCACGCGCAGCGCGCCCGCCGGTTTGCCGGTAACACGGGTCACAATCGCACCATCGTAAGGGCGTGCCGGTTGGTGTCGCGTGCCGGTCTTATGCCCGGATGCCCGCGCGGAACTTGGGGACGCGCAGGCTGACCTTCGTGCCCGCGCCGGGCGCGGTTTCCACGACCAGGCCGTAGTCGTCGCCGAAGGCCGCGCGCAACCGGTCGTCGACATTGGCCAGCCCGACGTGCGCGGCCTCACCGGAGGCCGCCGGGCCCGTCCCGGTGTCGACGGCGTCCAGCGCGCCGGAGCGCAGCAGATCCGGGTCCATGCCGACGCCGTCGTCCTCGACGCTGATCACGCAGTCGGTGCCCGCGTCGGTGGCGACGATGCTGACGGTGCCGCCGTGCGCGGTGCCCGCCAGCCCGTGCCGCACCGCGTTCTCCACCAGCGGTTGCAGCGCGAGGAAGGGCAGCACCACGCCGAGCACCTCGGGCGCGATCCGCAGCCGGACCTGTAGCGCGTCGCCGAAACGGGCGCGTTCCAGCGCGAGGTACCGCTCGATGTTGCGCAACTCGTCGGACAGCACCGTGAATTCGCCCGCGGCGCGGAAGGAGTACCTGGTGAAGTCGGCGAACTCGAGGATCAGCTCGCGGGCCCGCGCCGGGTCGGTGCGGACGAACGAGGCGATGGTGTTCAGCGCGTTGTAGATGAAGTGCGGGCTGATCTGGGCCCGCAGCGCGCGCACCTCGGCGCGGTCGAGCCGGGCCCGCGACGCGTCCAGCTCGGCCAGTTCGAGCTGCCCGCAGGCGTAGCGCGCAACCTCGGCGACCGCACCCAGCCGGCCCGGTCCCGGCTGCCCGGCGCTCACCACCCCCAGCACACCGGCCACGCCGTTGGATTCGACCAGCAGCGGTTGCGCGATCAGCGTGCGTCCCGCGTGTTCGCCGCGTCCCGGTCCGGCGACGAGCACCGGGCGTTCGCCCGCGACGGCGCGCACGGCGGCTTCGCCGAAGTATTCGGCCAGTTCGGCGTGCGGGCCGTCCCAGGCGAGCAGCGTGCCGTCGGGGTCGGCCAGCGCGAGCGCCTCGGCGCCGGTGAGTGCGCGCAGGTGCGGCGCCGCCTCCCGCGCGGACTGCTCGGTCAGCCCGCGCCGCAGCGGGACCGCCGCCAGCGACGCGGTGTGCAACGCCGAATGCACCGCCCGCTCTGCGGGGGTGGTCACCACTCTGCGGGTGCGCGACCAGATCAGCAGCGCCCCGGCGATCAGCGCCGCCGCCGCCGCGACGGCGAGTGCGGTGGTCATGGCGGGCATCGGCGCACGGACTGCATGGGCTGATTATCGCGTCGGCCGCAAACACCGCGGCAAGGCGGCGGGCGTGACGCGAGTGCGGGGTGCCCGAGTGCGGGCGTCGGCGTCGACGGCCACGCAAGGGGCCGAATCCGGTGAACGCGAAACCCGTCTTCGTCGGGCGTGGCCGCTGTCCTGCGATTATGGCGGAGTTCGGTAAGGGGTCGCGTCGCCGCTGGTGGATACCACCGCCGCACTGAATGGCCGAATCCGTCCACGCGGACCGCGCCGCCGGGCGACCGCGCGGTCCGGCCTGCGGGAATTCTCAGCCCTGGTACTGCGGGACCGTGAACTCGATGGTGCCGGGTTCGGGGAAGTGCGCCGCGCCGATGCCGACCGTCGCGGTGAACTTGCCGATGCCGGGAAGGAACAGCGCGGAGTGGCCGCTGTTGCCCCAGTAGCCGGGGCCCTGCGCGACCACTTGGAACGTACCTTCCTGACCGGTGTCGACATTGCGGTAGTTCA
>NZ_BAFZ01000044.1 GCF_000308575.1 Nocardia exalbida NBRC 100660
ACGAGTGGGGGCGGCGGCTGGCCGCCGGTCTGGCGAACCCCGTCACCGTGTCGACCACCCGCACCGCCGCCTGGAGCGTCACCGGTGCGGTGTCGGCGCACGGCGGCGAACAAGACTTCACCGCGGCGGGTCCGCAGGGGGAAATTCCCGTGCGCCTGCGGCTTCCCGGCCACTACAACGTCGCCAACGGCCTGCTCGCGGTGGCGGTGTGCGCCGCGGCGGGCGTCGAGCCGTCGGTCGCGGCGCCCGCGTTGGCGACCGTGGACGTGCCCGGCCGGATGCAGCGGGTGGAGCGCGGGCAGGACTTCCTGGCGATCGTCGACTACGCGCACAAGCCCGCGGCGCTGGAGTCCGTGATCGCCACGCTGCGCGGGCATCTCGCGGCGGATACCGCGGGACGGCTCGCGGTGGTGGTCGGCGCGGGCGGCGATCGGGACGCGGCGAAGCGGCCGCTGATGGGCGCCGCGGGCGCGCGCGGCGCCGACCTGCTGATCGTCACCGACGACAACCCGCGCACCGAGGACCCGGCGGCCATCCGCGCCGCCGTGCGCTCCGGTGCGCTGGAGGTCCCGGCGGCCGAACGCGGTGAGGTGCGGGAGATCGGTGACCGGGCGGAAGCGATCGCGGCCGCGGTGGCATGGGCGCGCCCCGGTGACGCGGTGCTGATCGCGGGCAAGGGACATGAGGCAGGGCAGGAGATCCAGGGCGTGAAGCACCCGTTCGACGACCGCGATGTACTCGCGGCCGTCTTGGAAAGACGCAGTCCGCAAGGAAACCACGCGGAGGACTTGACGGTTTCATGATCGAGATGACACTGCGGGACATCGCGGACGTCGTCGGCGGCACGCTGCACGACGTCGCAGACCCGGAGGTGCGAGTGACCGGCGCGGTCGAATTCGATTCGCGTCGAATCGGTTCCGGCGATCTGTTCCTGGCGCTGCCGGGCGAGCGCTCCGACGGCCACGACTACGCGGAGGCGGCGATCGCCGCGGGTGCGGTGGCGGTGCTGGCGGCGCGCCCGGTGGGCGTGCCGGCCATCGTGGTCACCCCCGCCCGCGGCGCCGTGCCGTCGAGTTCGGTTGCGCTCAGCCATGATTCGGACGGTTCCGGCGCCGCCGTGCTGACCGCCCTCGCCGCGCTGGCCCGCGCCAGCGTGTCGCGTCTGGCCGCCGAGGGCGGACTCACCGTCGTGGGCGTCACCGGCTCGTCCGGCAAGACCTCCACCAAGGACCTGCTGGCCGCCGTCCTGGCGCCGCTGGGCACGGTGGTGGCACCGCCGGGTTCGTTCAACAACGAACTCGGCCACCCGTGGACCGCGTTGCGTGCCGACGCGGCCACCCGTTTCCTGGTGCTCGAGCTGTCCGCGCGCGGGCCGGGGCACATCGCCGCGCTGGCCGAGGTGGCGCCACCGAGCATCGGGGTGGTGCTCAACGTCGGCACCGCGCATCTGGGCGAGTTCGGCAGCCGCGAGGCGATCGCGAAGACCAAGGGCGAGCTGGTCGAGGCGTTGCCGCCGACCGGGCTGGCCGTGCTCAACGCCGACGATCCGCAGGTCGCCGCGATGGCCGCGCGCACGTCGGCGCGGGTGGTGACCGTCGGCCGGGCCGCGAACGCCGAGGTGCGGGCCACCGACATCCGGCTCGACGACCAGGCCAGGGCCGAGTTCACCGTGCACACGCCCGTGGGCAGCGCCCCGGTGCGCCTGGCCGTGCACGGCGAGCACCAGGTGGGTAACGCGCTGTCGGCGATCGCGGTCGCGCTGGAATGCGGCGCGGACCTCGACACCGTCACCGCGGCGCTGTCCGGTGCGCGCGCCGCGTCCGCCCGCCGGATGGACGTGCGGACCACCGCGGACGGGATCACGGTGGTCAACGACTCCTACAACGCCAATCCGGATTCGGTCCGCGCCGCGCTCAAAGCGCTGGTGAGCATGGCCCGCGCGGCAGACACGCCGCGGCGCAGCTGGGCGGTGCTCGGCGAGATGGCCGAGCTCGGCGAGGAATCCGTCATCGAGCACGACGCCATCGGACGGCTCGCGGTGCGGCTGGACGTCAGCAGGGTGATCGTCGTCGGCACCGGAAGGCCCGCCCGCGCGCTGCACCAAGGCGCGGTGATGGAAGGGTCCTGGGGTGAGGAATCGATCCTCGTACCCGACATCGAGGCGGCGATCGCACTGCTGGACAAGGAACTCGCCCCCGGCGACGTGGTGCTGGTCAAGGCATCGAAGTCGGTCGGCCTCTGGGAGGTCGCCGAGCATCTGACCGACCCGGGCGCTGTGACCGCACGCGGCGGCGCGGCGGACAACGGGGCGGGACAGGACACGGAGGCAGCAGGATGAGACAGATTCTCTTCGCCGCGGCGATCGCGCTGACGGTCTCGATCCTGCTGACGCCGCTGCTCATCCGCTTGTTCGCCAAGCAGGGCTTCGGGCAGGAGATCCGGGTCGACGGTCCCGCCAGCCACCAGGCCAAGCGCGGCACCCCGACGATGGGCGGCGTCGCCATCCTGGTCGGCATGTGGGCCGGTTACCTCGGCTCCCATCTGATCGGCATCGGCTACGACGCCGATGGGCCGTCGGCGTCGGCGTTGCTGGTGCTCGGCCTGGCCACGGCCCTGGGCGCGGTGGGTTTCATCGACGACTTCATCAAGATCCGCAAGCAACGCAACCTGGGTCTGACCGCGGCGGGCAAGTATCTCGGCCAGCTGTCCGCGGCCGTGATCTTCGGCATTCTCGCCTTGCAGTTCCGCGGCGGGAGCGGGCTGACCCCCGCCAGCAGGCACCTGTCCTACGTGCGCGACATCAGCACGGTGACCATGGGCGTGGTCGTGTTCCTGGTCTTCGTCTGCTTCGTGGTCGTCGCCTGGTCGAACGCGGTGAACCTCACCGACGGACTCGACGGGCTGGCCGCCGGATCGATGAGCCTGGTGCTGGGCGGCTACGTGATCATCACGTTCTGGCAGTACTACCACGCCTGCGAGACCAAGCCCGAGACCGGCTGCTACAACGTGCGCGATCCGCTGGACCTCGCCCTGGTCTGCGCCGCGGGCGCGGCGGCGTGCGTCGGCTTCCTGTGGTGGAACGCCGCCCCCGCCAAGATCTTCATGGGCGACACCGGTTCGCTCGCGCTCGGCGGCCTGCTGGCGGGCCTGTCCATCACCACCCGCACCGAGCTGCTGATGATCGTGATCGGCGCGCTGTTCGTCGCCGAGACCGCCTCGGTGGTGTTGCAGGTCGCGGTCTTCCGCACAACGCGCAACCGGTTGTTCAAGATGGCGCCGTTCCACCATCACTTCGAGCTCAGCAAATGGGCCGAGACGACGGTGATCATCAGGTTCTGGCTCCTGGCCGCGATGGCCTCCGCCGTCGGGCTCGGGCTGTTCTACAGCGAATACCTCTCCGCGGTCGGGTGAACGAGATGGTCGAACATTCTCCGCGGGCTTTGCGCTCACCCGGACCCATGCTGGAATTCCTGCGCGGCCGCGACGTCCTGGTCGCGGGCTGGGGAGTCTCGGGACGCTCGCTGGTGGAACCGCTGCGCGACATCGGCGCGCGTCCGGTGGTCACCGACGGCGGCGCCGCCGCCCTGGCCGAGGCGGCCGGACTCGGGCTGGACGTGGCCACCGCCGCGGAGCTGGAGAACACCGACTGGAGCCGGTTCGCGCTGGTGATCACCAGCCCGGGCTGGCGGCCGGACTCGCCGGTGCTGGCTTCGGCCGTCTCCGAGGGCACGCCGGTGTGGGGTGACGTGGAGTTCGCCTGGTGGGTCGACCAGGCCAGGATCTACGGCCCGGTGCGCAAATGGCTGGTCGTCACGGGTACCAACGGCAAGACCACCACGACCCAGATGACCCACGCCATCCTGCGCGCCGCCGGTATCGCCAGCGTCGCCTGCGGCAACATCGGCCTTCCCATCCTGGACGCGTTGCGGCGCAACCCCGGTCCGCAGGTGCTGGCGGTCGAGCTGTCGTCGTTCCAGCTGCACTGGGCGCCGTCGGTGCGCCCGGAGGCGGGCGTGGTGCTCAACGTGGCCGAGGATCACCTGGATTGGCACGGCGGCCTGGACGCCTACGCCGCCGCCAAGGCCAGGGCGCTGGTCGGCCGGGTCGGTGTGGTCGGCCTGGACGATCCGGTCGCGGCTTCGCTGGCGCGCAAGTCCAAGGCGCGCCGGACCGTTGGTTTCCGGGTCGGGGTGCCCGCCGACGGTGAACTGGGCGTGGTCGACGGCAAGTTGCTCGACCGCGCGTTCACCAAGGCCGCGATCCTGGCCGAGGTGGGCGACATCAGCCCGCCCGGTCCCGCCGGCGTCGCCGACGCACTCGCCGCCTCCGCGCTGACCAGGGCGATCGATATCGCGCCGCAGTTCGTCCGGGAAGGCTTGATCGAGCACAAGGTCGGCCCGCACCGTGCCGCGTTCGTGCGCGAGCTGGCCGGCGTCGAGTTCATCGACGACTCGAAGGCCACCAATCCGCATGCCGCGCGCTGCTCGATCCTGGCGCATCCGCAGGTGGTCTGGGTGGCGGGCGGCCAGCTGAAGGGCGCGCACGTCGAGGACCTCGTCGAGGAGGTCGCCGACCGCCTGGTCGCGGCCGTGCTGATCGGCGCCGACGCGCCGGTGATCGCGGCCGCGTTGGCGCGACACGCGCCCGAGGTCCCGGTGGTCGAGCTGATCGCGGGAGACGATGCAGGGATGGGTGACGAAGCGTCGAGAACCGCCGCGGCCGACGCCGTCATGGCGCGCGCCGTGCGAGCGGCCGCCGGGTTCGCCCGCCGCGGCGACACCGTGCTGCTGGCTCCGGCCGCCGCGTCGCTGGACATGTTCGCCGATTACACCCACCGGGGTCGCAGCTTCGCCGCGGCGGTGCACACCCTGGAAGAACGCGACCTGGGAACCACCGACATCGGAGGTTTGCGGTGACTGCCGACCGGGGCGGGTGTGATCCGGACGCCCACTCCGGTCGGTCGAACCACCTTCGCGGACCGGCGGGCCCGCCGCCGCATCGCTTTCGGCGCCGAGATACCTCGGCGCCGAACCGGTTACGGCCGAGAGTGAACCGGGGGGCGCATGGTGCGTAAAGGTAGCGGCGCGCGGTCCGCAGCGAAAGCAGGTACCCAGAAGACCGGCGCGCAGCCACAGCGGAGCCGGGCGTCGGGTATGGGGCCCGCGGCGTGGCTGGCACGCCCGCTCGCGTCGTTCCACCTCGTCGTTACCATCGCGACCCTGCTGACCGCCCTGGGACTCGTCATGGTCCTGTCGGCGTCCGGAGTCGTGGAATACGCGGAAGGCGGGTCGGCGTATTCGCTGTTCATCCAGCAGACCCTGTTCGCGGCGATCGGCGCCGTCCTGTTCTATCTGGCCCTGCGGGTTCCGCTGCGCCTGTTACGCCAAGCGTCGTTCCCGCTGTTCGCGATGTCGGTGCTGGCGCTGGTGCTCGTCCTCGTTCCCGGTATCGGCACCCGCGTGCAGGGCGCCCGCCGGTGGCTGATCCTCGGCCCGGTCTCGGTGCAGCCGTCCGAAGTCGTCAAGGTGACGCTGATCGTCTGGGGCGCTCACCTGCTGGTT
Source organism: Nocardia exalbida NBRC 100660 (assembly GCF_000308575.1). GTDB lineage: Bacteria > Actinomycetota > Actinomycetes > Mycobacteriales > Mycobacteriaceae > Nocardia > Nocardia exalbida. The sequence goes on from NZ_BAFZ01000044.1 coordinate 5,562, forward strand.
TCCCGGCGGGCGATCGGTTCGGGTCTGCGCGACATCCTGGTTCCGCTCGTCCCGGCGGGCGTGCTGGTGTGTCTGCTGATCGTGGTCCAGCCGAACCTCAGCACCACGGTCGCGGTCGGGATCATCCTCGGCGCCCTGCTGTGGTTCGGCGGCCTTCCGGTCCGGTTGTTCGTGACGATCGCGGTCTCCGGCGTCGTGGCCGCGGGCGTGCTCGCGATGTCCGCCGGATACCGGTCGAATCGGGTCCGGTCCTTCTTCAACCCGGGTTCCGATCCGCAAGGCGACAATTACCAAGCCCGGCAAGCCCTGTATTCCCTGGCCGACGGGGGGATCTGGGGCAGAGGACTGGGGCAGAGCCGGGCCAAGTGGAGCTACTTGCCGAACGCGCACAACGACTTCATCTTCGCGATCATCGGCGAAGAACTGGGCTTCCTCGGCTGCGCGCTGGTGCTCGGACTGTTCGCCTTGTTCGTCTACACGGGCCTGCGCATCGCCAGCCGGTCGGCGGATCCGTTCCTGCAACTGCTGACCGCCGCCGCGACGACGTGGATCGCCGGGCAAGCCATGATCAACATCGGGTACGTGGTGGGTCTGCTGCCGGTCACCGGACTGCAGCTGCCGCTGGTGTCGGCCGGTGGCTCATCGCTCGCGATCACTTTGCTCATGTTCGGGCTCATCGCGAACGCCGCTCGACACGAGCCGGAGGCCGTCGCGGCGCTGCACGCCGGACAGGACGGTCGTTTCAGTAGGCTGTTGCGGTTGCCCAAACCCGAGGTGTACGCACCGGCCCGGGCGAGTTCGGCCCGCCGCGGCCGGGCGCCCAGGCAGGCCGACCGCGGACCGTCCGCGCTTCCGCGGGGGCGGGGCGGGCGGTACAGCGCGGAACCGCCGCGGCGCCGGTCGCCGGAGAGCCGCGGCACCAGCTCGGCGCGTGCCACCAGGGCTTGGGAACCCAGTTATCCGGTCAATCACGCAAGAGAACGGGGAAGATCTAGGTGATCTCGGTAATCGTCGCGGGCGGCGGCACGGCGGGCCACATCGAACCGGCACTGGCGGTGGCGGACGCGTTGCGGCGGCTCGACGATTCGATCCGGGTGACGGCACTGGGCACCGAACGTGGGCTGGAGACCCGCTTGGTCCCCGAACGCGGCTATCCGCTCGAGCTCATCCCTCCGGTCCCGCTGCCGCGTAAACCCACCGCCGATTTGCTTCGGTTGCCCGGCCGGGTACGCGCCTCGGTGGCCGCGACCCGGGCGGTCATCGACGCGGTCGAGGCCGACGTGATCATCGGATTCGGCGGCTACGTGGCGCTGCCGGCGTATCTCGCCGCGGGCGCGGGCGTGCTGCGGCGCAGGCGGCCGGTTCCGGTGGTGGTGCATGAGGCGAATGCCAAGGCCGGTATCGCGAACAAGGTCGGCGCCCGCCGCGCCGCGCGGGTGCTGGCGGCGGTCCCGGACTCGGGTTTGCCCAACGCGCGCGTGGTCGGCATCCCCGTGCGGGAATCGATCACCGGATTGGACCGCGCCGCATTGCGAGCCGAGGCGCGGGCGCACTTCGGCCTGCCGGCCGAAGGACCGGTGCTGCTGGTCTTCGGCGGTTCGCAGGGCGCGCGAACTCTGAACGAGGCGGTCTCCGGCGCCGCGCCCCAGCTCGCCGCCGCGGGCATCTCGGTGCTGCACGCGCACGGCCCCAAGAACACGCTGGAGGTGGACGAATCGGCCGGTGCGGACGGTGTCCGGTACGCGGCGGTGCCGTACCTGTCCCGGATGGACCTCGCCTACGCCGCCGCTGACGCGGTGGTCTGCCGATCGGGCGCGATGACGGTCGCGGAGGTCTCCGCGGTGGGGCTGCCCGCGTTCTACGTGCCGCTGCCGCACGGCAACGGGGAGCAGGAACTCAACGCCCGGCCCGTGGTGCGCCAGGGCGGTGGCAGAATTGTCCCCGATTCCGAGTTGACGCCGAAGTACGTGATCGATGAGGTGATTCCGCTGCTCATGGACCCCGCACGGCTGATCGAGATGGGCCGGGCCGCCGCAGGCGCCGGGCACCGCGACGCCGCCGACGAGGTGGCGCGGATCGCGATGGAGGTGGCGCGCCGATGAGCGACACCACCGCCGACCAGGCCACGCCGGACGCTGTCACCGAACGCACAGCTCTGCCCCCGGAGCTGGAACGCGTGCACATGGTCGGCATCGGCGGGGCCGGGATGTCCGGTATCGCGCGGATCCTGCTCGCCCGCGGCGGCTCGGTATCGGGATCGGACGCCAAGGAGAGCCGTGGCGTGCTCGCGCTGCGCGCGCGCGGCGCGCAGGTGCGGATCGGGCACGACGCCACCGCCTTGGACCTGCTACCCGGCGGCCCGACCGCCGTGGTCACCACGTACGCGGCCATTCCGAAGACCAATCCGGAACTGGTCGAGGCCAACCGGCGCGAGATCCCGGTGCTACTGCGCCCCACCGTGCTGGCGTCGCTGATGCGAGGGCATCGCACCCTGCTCGTCTCCGGCACGCACGGCAAGACCTCCACCACCTCGATGCTCATCGTGTCCTTGCAGCACTGCGGGGTCGACCCGTCGTTCGCGGTGGGCGGTGAGCTGAACGAGGCGGGCACCAACGCCCATCACGGCACCGGCGACATCTTCGTGGCCGAGGCCGACGAGAGCGACGGCTCGCTGCTGCAATACGACCCGGACGTCGCCGTGGTCACCAACATCGAGTCCGATCACCTGGATTTCTTCGGCTCCGACGAGGCCTATGTTCAGGTCTTCGACGACTTCGCCGACCGGCTCGCCGCGGGCGGCCTGCTGGTGGTGTGCCTGGACGATCCCGGCTCGCGGGCGCTGGCCGAGCGGGTCGGCGAGCGCTTGGCCGAGCGGAACGTCCAGGTCCTCGGCTACGGCTCCGGCGACCTCGCGGACGCGCCGGTCCCGGTGGGCGCCCGGCTGCACAGCTGGGAGCCGCGCGACGTCGGCGGCATCGCGCAGTTCCAGCTCGCCGACGAGGCCGCGCCGCGCGCGTTGCGCCTGGCGGTGCCGGGCAGGCACATGGCGCTCAACGCGCTCGGCGCCCTGCTCGCCGCCAGGGCCGCCGGCGCCGAGGTGGGGGAGATCATCCAGGGCCTGGAGGGGTTCGGGGGTGTGCATCGACGGTTCCAGTTCGCCGGGCGGGAGAACGGCGTGCGGGTGTTCGACGACTACGCCCATCACCCCACCGAGGTCCGCGCGGTGCTCGGCGCCGCCGCCGAACTGGTCCAGCAGGAGGCGCGCGACGGCGCCCGGTCCAGGCAGGGCCGGGTGATCGTGGTCTTCCAGCCGCACCTCTACAGCCGGACGGCGACCTTCGCGCAGGACTTCGGCGCCGCGCTCAGCCTGGCCGACGAGGTCGTCGTGCTCGACGTCTACGGCGCGCGGGAGAAGCCGCTGCCCGGCGTGAACGGTGCGCTGGTCGCGCAGTCGGTGACGAAACCGGTGCACTACCAGCCGGATATGTCCCGGGTCGGGCGCCAGGTCGCGGGGCTGGCGTTGCCGGGCGACGTGGTGATCACCATGGGCGCCGGTGACGTCACGATGCTGGGCAGCCAGATTCTCGACGGATTACGGGCGCGTCCCCAGCACGGACGGTGACCCGGCGTGCGCGGGGTCGACTCGGCGCGCGCGGCCGGGCGCCGCGCGGGTGATCGGTTCGGCGAGATCGAATGGCGCCGGATTCGCCTGTGGGGATTGCTGAGCGTGTGCGTTCTTGCAGTGCTCTGTGTCATCGCCTGGTTCACCCCGGCGCTCTCGGTACGCACCGTGCGGATCGAGGGGGCGGTGGCGGTCCCCGAGCAACAGGTGCGGGATCTGCTCGAAATTCCCTCCGGCCGCTCGATGCTGCGAATCGACACCAATGCCGTCGCCCGGCGGGTGGTGAGCATTCCGAAGGTGCGCTCGGCACGGGTGCAACGGATATTTCCGTCCACCGTCCGGGTGACCGTGGTCGAGCGCGCCGCGGTGTTGTACTACGACACCCCGCAAGGCGCGCACCTGCTGGACGCCGACGGCGTCGAATTCGCGGTCGAGCCCGCGCCGATCGGCGTGCCGAAGTTGGTCACCGGCCATCCCGGCGCCGCCGATCCGGTGACCGGTGCGGCGGTCGCGATACTCGCCATCGTGCCGCCTGCGCTGGCAGTTCAGGTGAGCGAGGTTGCGGCCCGGTCCATTTCGGATATTTCGCTGAATCTGAAGGACGGCCGCACGGTACTCTGGGGCGGGAGCGACGACGCCGAGCGAAAGGCGGCGGTGGTGTTGCCGTTGTTGACGCGCCCCGGAACGGTGTTCGATGTGTCGAGTCCCAATCTGGTCACGGTAAAGTGATCCACACCCATTGCGCCCAGGTAATTTTCAGCGGTCCGGAAGTGATTCCGGCGCCGAGAAGGGGGCCGGGGGGCAACCGTTCACCATACGACGTGTGGAGCGGCGAGGCGAGCGGGATCACGCAAGATTCTGGCTCTCGTTTCGGCGCGCCTGCGCGCGTATCGCGTCGGCTGCGAATAGCGTTCCGCAACAGTCGGATACTTGACATAACGCTAACCCTATGGTTGAGCTTTAGAGTTTGCCCGAGCCGCGGTTCGCTCTTCGTAGCGACCCGACCTCCGGACCGGGCCCACAAAGCGGTGTGCCGAGAGTCCGGAAACGACAGGCTTTAGATCGAAGGAAGGCGAGAGCCCATGACGCCCCCGCACAACTACCTTGCGGTGATCAAGGTCGTCGGTATCGGCGGCGGCGGTGTGAATGCCGTCAACCGGATGATCGAGCAAGGACTCAAAGGTGTCGAGTTCATCGCGGTCAACACCGACGCCCAGGCCCTACTGATGAGTGATGCCGACGTCAAGCTCGACGTCGGCCGTGAACTGACCCGCGGCCTCGGCGCGGGCGCGGACCCCGAGGTCGGGCGCAAGGCCGCCGAGGACCACAAGGACGAGATCGAAGAGGTGCTCAAGGGCGCCGACATGGTCTTCGTGACCGCGGGCGAGGGCGGTGGCACGGGCACCGGTGGCGCCCCGGTCGTCGCGCAGATCGCCCGCAAGCTCGGCGCGCTCACCATCGGCGTGGTCACCCGTCCGTTCTCCTTCGAGGGCAAGCGGCGCGGGAACCAGGCCGAGGTCGGCATCAACCTGCTGCGCGAGTCGTGCGACACGTTGATCGTCATCCCGAACGACCGGCTGCTCCAGCTCGGCGACGCGGCGGTGAGCCTGATGGACGCGTTCCGTTCCGCGGACGAGGTGCTGCTCAACGGTGTGCAGGGCATCACCGACCTGATCACCACCCCCGGTCTGATCAACGTCGACTTCGCCGACGTCAAGAGCGTGATGTCCGGCGCGGGCAGCGCGCTGATGGGAATCGGTTCGGCGCGTGGCGAGGGCCGCTCGGTGAAAGCGGCCGAATCGGCGATCAATTCGCCGCTGCTGGAAGCGTCCATGGACGGTGCGCACGGCGTGCTGCTGTCGATCGCGGGCGGATCGGACCTCGGTCTGTTCGAGATCAACGAGGCGGCGTCGCTCGTGCAGGAGGCCGCGCACATCGAGGCCAACATCATCTTCGGCACGGTGATCGACGATTCGCTCGGAGACGAGGTGCGAGTCACCGTGATCGCGGCGGGCTTCGACGGGGGCGGCCCGGCCCGGCGCACCTTCGAGAATCCCGGCCGCAGCACGATCGGCACGGCGCGCTCGGGCGAGATCGCGCAGAGCCGCACCGGTGACATCGCGGCGCGCGGCAGCGACAGCACACCGACTACCTCCGGCGCGACCGCCGCGGGCCGCGGCACGCTGCCGAGCTACCGGGACACCGAACGGCAGCGCACGCTGGGTGAGCCGACGGTGACGAGCAACACCCGCTCGCACATCACGCCGCCGGATGCCGGCGACGATGACGACGACGTGGACGTGCCGTCGTTCATGCGGAGGGGCTGAGCGCTGGAGTGTGGTTCCGGCGCAGGCCGGGACCGACCGCGCGGAGCGATCCCGGCCCGGGCCGGGACGTCTCGGCGGGACACGGGGAGTGGTGTCCCGGAGTTCGACTGTCGATCAGTGATTTCGGGGGAAGGCCGGCGTGGGGGCCGGCCGGGCGGGACCGGGCGCCGGGGCGCCCGATGCGGCATGATCGCCACCGCCCGGGGAATATTCGCTCTCTACCTGGGCATTTCGACGCCCGTCGCCGAGCGCAACTACGCTCGTCGCCATGACTATCGCGCCGACCATCACTGTCCGACGGGTCACCACGACCAGGGCCGGAGGCTTCTCGGCGCCACCTTACGACTCGTTCAATCTGGGCGACCACGTCGGCGACGATCCGGCGGCCGTGCGGCGCAATCGCGATCGGCTGGCCGATGGCATCGGCCTGCCGCCGGAGCGCCTGGTCTGGATGGAACAGATCCACGGCCGCGCCGTGGAGATCGTCGACGGCCCCCGCCCCGAACCGGTTCCCGCCACCGACGCGCTCGTGACCACCGTGCCGGGACTCGCGCTGGTCGTGCTCACCGCCGACTGCGTGCCCGTTCTGTTGTCCGACGACGAGGCGGGCGTGATCGCCGCGGTGCACGCGGGACGGATCGGCGCTCGCATCGGCATCGTGCCGCGCGTGCTCGAGGCGATGGTGTCGGCCGGTGCGCGCCTGGACCGGGTGGGAGCTTTTCTCGGGCCCGCCGCCTCCGGCCGTCAGTACGAGGTTCCCGCCGCCATGCGCGCCGACGTCGAAGCACACCTGCCCGGCAGCGCGACCACCACGGTCCGAGGTACCCCCGGCCTGGATCTGCGCGCGGGTATCTCCCGGCAGCTCACCGAGGCGGGCGTGGGCGCGATCGCGGTCGACCCGCGCTGCACCATCGAGGACCGCACCTTGTTCAGTCATCGCCGTGGCGCGCCGACCGGCCGGATCGCGGGTGTGATCTGGATGGAGACCGGCGCGTGAGCGCGCGTGACGCCCGCGCGGTCCCGGAGCCGAGCGTCGGTGGGGTGCGGGCATGAACGCCGAGGCGAAGGCCGCGGTGGACGGCGCGCTCACGACCCGTACGGCCGAGTTGTCGGCCAACCTGGCGGGTCTGCTCGCCCGCATCGACTCCGCCTGCCGCGCGGCGGGCCGGGCACCGGATTCGGTGCGGCTGCTGCCGGTGACGAAATTCTTCCCGGCCGCCGACGTGGCGATCCTGCACCGGCTCGGCAGGCGCGAGTTCGGCGAGTCCCGGGAGCAGGAGGCCGCGGCGAAGGTGGCGGCGCTGCGTGAGGAAGACCTCTCCGGCATTCGCTGGCACATGATCGGGCGGTTGCAGCGGAACAAAGCCAGGGCTGTCGCCCGCTGGGCGCACACCGTCCACTCGGTCGACAGCGAACGTCTGGCAACTGCTCTGGACGCCGGTGCCCGAGCTGCGTTGGAGGCGGGAGAGCGCACCGAACCGCTTCGGGTGTTGCTCCAGGTGAGCCTGGATGACGACCCCACGCGAGGGGGTGTCGCGGCCGCGGATCTCCCCGTGCTCGCCGACGGGATTGCGAACGCGCCGGGATTACGTTTGTCGGGTCTGATGGCCATTCCGCCCTTGGGGGCGGAGTCTGATGCCGCATTTGCGCGACTTGCGATGTTGCACACGTTGTTGCTCGCCGATCATCCGGAGGCGACAGAGCTTTCCGCGGGAATGTCCGGCGATCTGGAATGCGCGATCGAACACGGTTCGACGGTTGTGCGTGTCGGTACCGCCTTGATGGGTATGCGACCGATAACCTCGGGCTAGCAAAGAAACCTCATCAGTCACATTCGACACATATGCTGGGATCTGACGAGGGCTGAGCAAGACTTCAACACCCGGCCGCCACCGGGGCCGAAGGAAGGTCGACCAATGAGCACGCTGCACAAGTTCAAGGCGTACTTCGGCATGGTTCCGCTCGAGGATTACGAAGACGACTACGTCGACGATCGCGCTCCCCGAGGCGTGGACGAGCGCGGTGCTCGCCGGCCCCGGCCCCGTGACTACTCCGACCGCGACGGCTACGTCGACCGCTACGGCGACGACCGCTACGGCGCGGGCCGCTTCGACGACGTCGACTACCCCGAGCCCGCCTACAAGTCGCCCTACAAGGCGGGTTACTCGGTGTCGCGGCGCGACGACTACGCCGACGAGCCCTACGGTGACGACCGCTACGACGCGCCCAGGCGTCCCACCCGGATCGATGCCGCACCGTCCGGCCGCTTCCGGGCGGGTGGGAGCGCGCCACCGCTGCGTGGCACCACCCGTGGCGCGCTCGCCGTCGATCCCGACGCCGAGGAGCGCAGGCTGGAGGAGCGCGTGCGTCCCGAGCCCGCCCCCGTGCGGCGGCCCGGGATCTTCGAGGACGGAGGCCCCTTGTCCAAGATCACCACGCTGCGCCCGCGCGACTACAGCGAGGCCCGGATCATCGGCGAGCGCTTCCGTGAGGGCAATCCGGTGATCATGGATCTGGTCGATCTGAGCAATGCCGACGCCAAGCGGCTGGTCGACTTCGCCGCGGGTCTGGCCTTCGCGCTGCGCGGGTCGTTCGACAAGGTGGCGACGAAAGTGTTCCTGCTCTCACCGGCCGATGTCGACGTATCAGCGGAAGAACGCAGGCGCATCGCGGAAACCGGCTTCTACAACCAGAAATAAGGTCGTGATCTGGGGGGTGAAGCGGACCGGTCGCCCGTTGTGCGGCGCGGTCATTTTGCGCGAAGCGATTTTTACGGCAGAGTGAAGTCGTGGCCTTGTTCGCGGTGCTGTACTTCGTACTGTTCATCTTCTGGCTGTTGCTGATCAGCCGGGTGATCGTCGAGTTCATCCGTAGCTTTGCCCGAGACTGGCGTCCTACCGGTGTCGTGGTCGTCGTCCTCGAGGTGATCTTCACGATCACCGACCCGCCGGTGAAACTGCTGAGGCGGTTGATACCCCCGGTGTCGCTGGGCGGAATTCGCCTGGATCTGTCGATTATGGTCCTGCTTTTCATCGTCTTCATCCTGATGTCGATCGTGGGCAGGCTCGGGCAACCGGTAGCTCCCGTGTGACAGAATGGGCCGAGAAGACAGCTTGCTAGATCTGCTAGATCTCCAAAAGACGCGTGAAGGGATCCTTCCATGCCGCTGACCCCAGCCGATGTGCACAACGTCGCGTTCAGCAAACCGCCGATCGGGAAGCGCGGCTACAACGAGGATGAAGTCGACGCGTTCCTGGATCTCGTTGAGCAGGAGCTCTCGCGCCTGATCGAGGAGAACGCGGATCTGCGCCAGCGGGTCGCCGAACTGGACGCGGAACTGGCCGACGCGAAGAAGAACCGCGGCCCGGGCGTCGCGAACACCGTGAAAGCGCCGATTCCGCAGGCCCCGCCGCCCCCGCCGGAACCGATCAAGCCCCCGGTTCCCGCCGCGCCGCCCGCTCCGATGCCCGCCGCGCCGGTGGCCAAGGACGCTCCGGGCGCGGACGCGAACCTGCAGGCCGCCAAGGTGCTCAGCCTCGCCCAGGAGATGGCGGATCGGCTGACCAGCGATGCCAAGGCCGAAGCGGAGAGTTTGCTGTCGAATGCCCGGGCGAATTCCGAGCGACTGGTGGGAGACGCCAGGACGCGGTCGGAGGCGATGATCGCCGACGCCCGCCAGAAGTCGGACGCGATGCTGTCGGACGCGCAGACCCGCTCGGACAACCAGCTGCGCCAGGCCAAGGAGAAGGCCGACGCGTTGCAGGCGGACGCGGAGCGCAAGCACACCGAGATCATGGCGACCATCACCCAGCAGCGCAGCGTGCTGGAGAGCCGGATCGAGCAGCTCAAGACCTTCGAGCGGGAGTACCGGGTGCGGTTGAAGTCGTACCTGGAGTCGCAGCTCGAGGAACTGGAGAACCGTGGCTCGGCGGTTCCGGTCGACGGCGGCGAAGCGTTCGCGGACGCCAACACGGCGAACAACCTCGCGCCGGCGTCCTTCGCCAAGGGCGGCAAGTAGCACGCCGCGCACGAGCACAGCAGTTCGCATACCGTTAGAGGAACTGTCGAGCCGCCCGGCATGCCTTGGGGGTCACCATGCTCGTCTTGACACTCGTCCTTGCCGCGATCGGCTTCGCCCTGCTCGTGGCCGCGCTCACCACCGGATCGGTGATCTGGGCGTGGGGTTGCATCGTGGTGTGCGTCGTCGGTGCGATGCTCCTGCTGGTGAGCGCTTTGTCCATGCGGAGTCCGGAGGGTGATTCCCCACCGCCTCCTGGTCGACATGCCAAACGCTGACCTGCTCTCCGATATGAGTTGACCGCTGCGGCTAGAATCAAACATGAATACGGCGTCGATCCGGCTATCACCGGGGAGCCTTCGGAAGAACGGTGGCGCGGCCCGCGGGCCGGGCGCTCAGTAGAACCGAACGGGTGAGCCCGTCACAGCTCGCGAATGAGAGGTCCGGAGTTCGTCACACCGGACAAGCGGGGTGGTACCGCGGTATCGGCGCACCGGGCGCCGTCATCGTCCCCGTGCCCATGACACACGGCACGAGGAGACGTATCCGCCATGGCGGACCACACTTCCAGCAACAGCGCGTACCCGCGCGTCGACCTCGGCGTCGGCAACGGGGCGTCGTTCCCCGAGATGGAGCGCCGCGTGCTCGACGCGTGGGCGGCCGCCGACACCTTCCGCGCGAGCATTGAAAACCGTTCCGGCGCAGCCGAATTCGTCTTCTACGACGGCCCGCCCTTTGCCAACGGTCTGCCGCATTACGGACATTTGCTCACCGGATACGTCAAAGACCTCGTCCCGCGTTTCCAGACCATGCGCGGCAAGCGGGTCGATCGGCGATTCGGATGGGACTGCCACGGACTGCCCGCCGAAATCGAAGCCGAAAAGCAGCTCGGTATCACGGACAAATCACAGATCGATGCGATGGGGCTCGCGGAATTCAACGCGGCCTGCAAAACGTCGGTACTGCGCTACACCGGGGAATGGCGCGACTACGTGACCCGCCAGGCCCGCTGGGTCGACTTCGACAACGACTACAAGACGTTGGACACCGACTTCATGGAGTCGGTGATGTGGGCGTTCAAGTCGCTGTACGACAAAGGTCTGATCTATCAGGGTTTCCGGGTGCTGCCCTACAGCTGGTACGAGCAGACGCCGCTGTCGAATCAGGAAACCCGCCTCGACGACGCCTACAAAATGCGCCAGGACCCGGCGGTCACCGTCGACATGGCGTTGCGCGTGCCCGCGGAGCATCCGCTGCACGAACTCGACGGCGCCAACGCGCTGATCTGGACCACGACGCCGTGGACGCTGCCGTCCAACCTGGCGATCGCGGTGCACCCCGACGTCCGCTACGTGCATCTGCGCGGCGCCGACGGCAAACGCTATGTGCTCGCGGCCGAACGGGTTTCGCACTACGCGCGGGAGTTCGGCGAGAATCCGGAGGTGCTCGCCGAGTACGACGGCGCCGCGCTGGCCGAGCTGTCCTACGCGCCGCCGTTCGACTTCTTCCTCGGCCACCCCAACGCCCACCGGGTGCTCACCGCCGACTACGTGACCACCGACTCCGGCACCGGCATCGTGCATCTGGCGCCCGCCTTCGGTGAGGAGGACATGGACGTCGCCACCGCGCACGGCATCGAGCTGGTGCAGCCGCTGGACGCGGGCGGCAAGTTCACTTCGATGGTCCCGCCATACGAGGGTCTCATGGTGTTCGACGCCAACCCGGTGATCATCAAGGACCTCAAGGCCGCGGGAAAGCTGTTGCGGCACGAGACGATCGAGCACTCCTACCCGCACAGCTGGCGCTCCGGGCAGCCGCTGATCTACATGGCCGTGCCGTCCTGGTTCGTCGCGGTCACCAAGTTCCGCGACCGGATGGTCGAGCTGAACAAGCAGATCACCTGGGTGCCCGAGCACATCCGCGACGGCCAGTTCGGCAAGTGGCTGGAAGGCGCGCGGGACTGGAACATCAGCCGTAACCGCTACTGGGGCAGCCCGATCCCGGTGTGGGTGTCCGACGATCCGGCCTACCCGCGCGTCGACGTGTACGGATCGCTGGACGAGCTGGAGCGCGACTTCGGCGTGCGCCCGGCCGATCTGCACCGCCCGATGATCGATGAACTCACCCGGCCGAATCCCGACGACCCGACCGGGAATTCCACCATGCGCCGGGTACCGGAGGTGCTGGACTGCTGGTTCGAGTCCGGCTCGATGCCGTATGCCCAGGTGCACTACCCGTTCGAGAACAAGGAGTGGTTCGACAGCCACTTCCCGGGCGATTTCATCGTCGAGTACAACGGGCAGACCCGCGGCTGGTTCTACACGTTGCACGTCTTGTCGACGGCTCTGTTCGATTCCCCGGCGTTCAAGACCGTTGCCGCGCACGGCATCGTGCTCGGTGACGACGGCCTGAAGATGAGCAAGTCCAAGGGCAACTACCCGGACGTCAACGAGGTGTTCGACCGGGACGGCTCGGACGCGATGCGCTGGTTCCTGATGAGTTCGCCGATCCTGCGCGGAGGCAACCTCATCGTCACCGAGCGCGGCATCCGCGAGGGCGTGAGTCACGCGCTGCGACCGCTGTGGAACGCGTGGACCTTCCTGCAGCTGTACGCCTCGAAGCCCGGGGTGTGGCGCACGGATTCGCCGCACGTGCTCGATCGCTACATCCTGGCGAAGCTCGCGCGAACCCGGGACGTCATCACCGAGGCGCTGGAGGCCTACGACATCGCGGGCGCCTGCGAGGAACTGCGCTCGTTCGCCGACGCGCTGACCAACTGGTACGTGCGGCGGTCGCGGTCGCGGTTCTGGAGCGAGGATCGCGACGCGGTGGACACCTTGCACACGGTGCTCGAGGTGGTCACCCGGCTGGCGGCGCCGTTGCTGCCGCTGATCACCGAGGTGATCTGGCGCGGCCTGACCGGCGGCGACTCGGTGCACCTGGCCGACTGGCCGAAGGAGGGCGAACTGCCGGACGACCCGGAGCTGGTCGCCGCCATGGACGAGGTGCGGGTGGTGTGCTCGACGGTGCTGAGCCTGCGCAAAGCGCAGAACCTGCGGGTGCGGCTGCCGCTGGCCGAGGTCACCATCGCCGCGGCCGACGCCGAGCGGCTGGCGCCGTTCGCCGACATCGTCGCCGACGAGGTCAACGTCAAGAAGGTGGACCTGACCACCGACGTGGACGCGCACGGCCGCTTCGAGCTGGTGGTCAACGCCCGCGCCGCGGGTCCGCGGCTCGGCAAGGACGTGCAGACGGTGATCAAGGCGGTCAAGGCCGGGGAGTGGTCCGAGGACGCGGACGGCACGGTTCGCGCGGCCGGAATCGCCCTGCTGCCCGAGGAGTACACCCAGCGCCTGGTCGCGGCCGAACCCGAGTCGACCGCGGCGCTGCCCGGGAACGCGGGTCTGGTGGTGCTGAACTCGGTGGTCACCGAGGAACTGGAGGCCGAGGGCTGGGCGCGGGACCTGATCCGCGATCTCCAGGAGACCAGGAAGTCGTCCGGATTGGACGTCTCCGACCGCATCACCGTGGTGCTGGAGGTTCCGGCGGAGCGGGCCGCGTGGGCCGAGGCGCACCGTGACCTGATCGCGGGCGAGATCCTCGCCACCACGCTGACCTTCGGCGACGCGGGTCCGGAGGCCGCCGATCTGGTCGGCAGCGTGCGCGCGAAGCTCGCCAAGGCATAGCGCGCCGAGTACCGAGCGAGCCGGGGCGGGACCCATCGGGTCCCGCCCCGGCTGCTGTGCGGAGCGGTGCTCGTGCCCGCCGTTCCGGGCCCGATCGCTGCGAATCAGCGGTAAATTTAGTGATGTAGATCACATGCTGAGAGTTTGCTGATTCCCGACAATTCGCCGAAATCCCAGGCACAATCTGCGGTGTCGCTGCTGTTGACCGGCTCGCATCCGGGGCGGCAGTTTCTCTATCTGGCTTGTCCTACTTGGAATTCGGCCGCGCCGGTAACACGCCCGGCGCGGGTGGTGGTGGCTCCACATCGGTGGCCGCTACTGATGCCATGTATTAGCCAGGCCGCCGATCGGCGGTCAGTCATCCGCGCCCATGGAAGGGGCGAGTACGTGCCGAGAAAATCGACGCACCGCATCGCACTCGGATTTCTGCTCTCCACCATCACGATCCTCCTGCTCGCCGGACCCGTCTGGGCCGACACCGGCAGCGCCTCCGGCATCGGGCCGGGCAGCGCCTCCTCCGGTTCGGCCTCGGGCAGCGGTCCCGGCGGTGACTCCGGCAGCGCCAGCGGCTCGGGCTTCCTACCGGTGCCGAGTGTGTTCGGCGTCGGCGCGCTGGCCGCGGCGACCACACAGATCGGCAAGCCCTACGAATGGGGCGGGACCGGCCCCTTCAGCTGGGACTGCTCGGGTCTCGTGCAGTGGGCGTACCGCCAGGTCGGCGTGAGCATTCCGCGGACCACCTGGCAGCAGGCGAAGGCGGGAGCGCCGGTGCCGCGGGGCTCGCTCTCGCTCGGCGACGTGGTGGTGCTGAACCAGGACGGTTCGCACGTCGGCATCTACGCGGGTAACGGACTGGTACTCAACGCCTATGACTGGGGTGTGCCGGTGGGCTACACCCCGCTCGACGAATTCGACATCTACGCCATCCGCCGCTTCTGAGCGCGCACCCGGCGAGGGCACGCGACGCCGATCGCGGTCGCTCCCCGGGGATGGCACGGCCCCGGCCACCGGTGTGGTCGGGGCCGTGTCGGCGAGTCGCTCGCCGCGGCCGGGGCCGGGAGGTCAGCCGTCGAGACCGTCGGCGAGGTCGCGAAGCGACGGTCCGTACTGCGGGTGCGCCAGCGCCGAGGCGAATTGCGCCACCAGGTAATCGGCCGGGTTGCCGGTGTCGTACCACCGGCCGCGGATCACCTGGCCGAAGACCGGATTGTTCGCCGCGTGCACGTTGATCGCGTCGGTGAGGTACACCTCGCCGGTGCGGTGCTCGTACCACGCTTCGGTCTGCCTGCGCAGCTCCTCGATGATGCCGGGGGTGACGACGTAGCCGCCGATCGCGGCGAACGACGACGGCGCGTCCTTCGGTTTCGGCTTCTCCCGCAGTCCGGTGATGCGCAGCAGGCCGTTGCCCTGGTCGTCGGCGACCACCGGGACGCCGTAGCGCTGTGACTCGGCGGGATCCATCGGCATCAACGCCAGGACGGGTGCCCCGGTAGCCTCGTAGGCGTCGATGAGCTGCTGGGCGCGCGGTACCTCGGCGACGAACACGTCGTCCGGCCACAGCACCAGCATCGGTTCGTCGCCGAGATTGCGGGCGGCGTTGAGCACCGGGGTGCCGTTGCCGTACGGCCCGTGCTGGTCGAGGTAGGTGATGTGGCCGAGCCGGGACAGTTCGCCGACCTCCTCGACGGCGTCGGCGAAGGCGGTCTTGCCGTCCGCGCGCAGCTGGGCCACCAGCGCCGGGTTGGGGCGGAAGTGGTCCTGGATCAATGATTTCCCGCTGCTGACCACGATGGTGATGTCGGTGATGCCCGAAGCGACCAGCTCGCGGACGGTGTGCTCGATCACCGGCTTGTCGCCGACCGGCAGCATCTCCTTGGGGATGGCCTTGGTCAGCGGAAGCAGACGGGAGCCGATACCTGCGGCCGGGATGACGGCCTTGCGGATATTCATGCGTCCGATCATCACATATCGGACCGGGCGCCGAGCTCCCTCCCCGCGGCACGTCGACAGTTATTTCAGGACTGTCGAGTACCGGGGCAGGCGCGGAAAAGGGCAGATCAAGGCCGGTGCGGTGAGACGGAGGGGCACCCGGAGGCGAAGGGAGACGAGCCGCGATACCGGCAGGTAACCGGTAGCTAGCACACAGCCACCCGACAGCGTCACCGCCTGCTCCGAGCTGTCGGTGGGCGGGCGTACATTGCACCCGTGCGTACCGAGAGACCGAGCGTCGAGCGCGCGGCCGCGCCGTCGACCGGATCGGGACGGCGCGCGGGGACGGCTCGGTGAGCCCGCGGCCTCTTCCGGCGTTCGCCGACGCGGACAGCGTCGCCCGCCGCTGGGTTCTGCATATAGATATGGACGCGTTCTTCGCCTCGGTCGAACAGCTGACCCGGCCGACGTTGCGCGGCAGGCCGGTGCTGGTCGGCGGAACCGGTGGCCGCGGGGTCGTCGCCGGAGCCAGCTACGAGGCGCGGGTCTTCGGCGCCCGCTCGGCGATGCCGATGCATCAGGCGCGCAGGCTGGTCGGTGTCACCGCGGTGGTGGTGCCGCCGCGCGGGGCGGTCTACGGGATGGTCAGCGGGCAGGTCTTCGACGCGCTGCGCAGCCGGATCCCGGTGCTGGAGACGCTGTCGTACGACGAGGCGTTCGGCGAGCCCGCCGAGCTGGCGGGCGCGACGGTCGCGCGGGTGCACGCGTTCTGCGAGGAGTTGCGCGCGGTGGTGCGCGAGCGAACCGGGCTGACCGCCTCGGTGGGCGCCGGCACCGGTAAGCAGCTGGCCAAGATCGCCTCCGGCTTGGCCAAACCCGATGGGGTGCGGGTGATCTCGCCGGTCGAGCAGCCGCGTCTGCTGGCGGGGCTGCCGGTGCGCAAGTTGTGGGGCATCGGGCCGGTCGCGGAGGGCAGATTGCGTTCGCTGGGCATCGAGACGGTGGGCGCTTTCGCCGCCCTGCCGGAGTCGGAGGCGATGTCGATCCTCGGCGGCAGTGTGGGCGCCGCGCTGCACCGGCTGGCGCGCGGCATCGATGACCGTCCGGTCGCCGAACGCACCGAGGCCAAGCAGATCAGCGCCGAGACCACCTACGAGACCGACATCGTCAGCCTCGAGCAGTTGCGCCCGGCTATCGAGGACATGGCCGCGGCGGCGCACCGGCGCCTCACCGGCGACGGGCGCGCGGCGCGCACGGTGGTGCTCAAACTGAAGAAGTCCGATATGAGCATCGTCACCCGCTCCTTCACCCTGCCGTACGCCACCGAGGACCTGGCCACCCTCGCCGCCGCCGCGCAACGTTCCGCGCTCGACCCGCGGGAACTGGGCCCGATCCGTCTCGTCGGGGTCGGCTACGGCGGCCTGTCGACGATCCGCCAGGAGTCGTTGTTCCCCGAACTGGATCGCGGCACGGCCGCCGAGGTCGTCACGGCGCAGCCGGAAGCCGAGCCCTCGCACTCCGCCGGACTCGGCGATGCCCCGCAGATCAGCGCGCCCACCTTGCCGGTGGCCGTCTGGCATCCGGGCATGGACGTGACCCATCCCGAGCACGGCCACGGCTGGGTGCAGGGCGCGGGGCTCGGCGTGGTGACCGTTCGCTTCGAAACCCGTTCCACCGGTCCGGGTCCCGCGCGTACCTTCGCCGCCGACGATGCCGCGCTCACCCGGGCCGATCCGCTGCGCAGCCTGCTCTGACGGCCGGGCCCGCGGCTCGACATCGCCCGGCCGGGCGCGTACGTTCGCTGCCGACGACCATCGTCGGTCCGTGTGGATCTTCGGCGGCGCCGCCCGGTGCCGGTAGCCTGGGACCTCGTGCAGCGCCGCCGGTTCGGGTGGCGGCTGTCAAGGTGGAACACGACACGGACCTCTCGAACGCAAAGGACGAGCAGTTGAAGCTTCGTAAGACTGGACGCATCGCGATCGCCGGCCTGGCCATCGTCGCCGCGCTTGGCCTGACCGCCTGCGGTGGCGACGACAAGGACAGCAAGCCCGCCGCCAAGACGTCGACCAGCGCCAAGGCGTCGGCGACCGCGAGCGCGAACCTGCCGCCGGTCCCGACTCCCGCGGAGCTGAACACCGCCCTCTCCCGTGCGCTGGACCCGTCGGTGCCGGCCTCCGAGAAGCTGGACAACGTCCAGGGCGCCGAAGCCGATCCGACGCTGCCGGACCGCCTGTCCCAGGCCGCGGCGGGCGCCGACGTGAAGATCGAGGTCACCGACGTCACCTCGTTCGGCGACAGCGTGAACGCGAAGGCCAAGTTCATCCTCAACGGCCAGGAGAACATCGTCGACGTGCCGTTCGTCGCCGACAACGGCAAGTGGAAGATCCAGAAGGCGTGGGCCTGCACCATGCTGACCAACCTCGGCCAGCAGTCGGCGGCCTGCAGCTGAGTTCGCACCACCGGCCGGGCCGGTCGCCGGGATTCGTCCCCGCGACCGGCCCGTCGTCGTTTTCGAAAGAGCTGGTTGTTCGGCGTCGGCCTCATGGGTCGGTGCGCCGCCGGACTTCTATAACTTCAGCACTTTCAGGTCGGGCATCGCATCGTAATCACCGTCCTGGGTCACGATCGGAATGTCGTGTGCCAGCGCGGTCGCCGCGATCCAACTGTCATTGATCGGCACCTTGCGTCCGGCGGCCCGCAGGCGCGCGACCAGCAACGCCCACTGCTCCGAAACGGTCTCGTCTACCTCGAGTGGCTGAAACCGCTGGGCCAGCTGGTAGGTCGCCAGCCTCCGGGCCGATACCTCGGGGCCGGCGGCCTGCAGCACCCCGAGGCGGAGTTCACCGAGAGTGACAACCGAGACACCCCATTCGTACCCGTCGAATCGTGCCGGGTCGAAACGTTCCGCCTCGAGGCCGATGAATATCGACGTGTCGGCCAGGGCGCGTTGGTCGTTCACCACGGCAGGTCGTCCGTCGTCTCGGACAATGTCTGACGGAGTTCTTCCCGTAGGCCCGTAGTATCCGGCCCCAGGCGAACCAGTTCACGCAGGACCTCCGCGGCGGGTACCCACTGTCGCCGCCGCGGCAACGGAATGATCTTCGCGACCGGCCGGTTGTCCTTGAGGATCTCGATCTCCTCGCCGGCCTCGACACGGCGCAGCACGTCGGCGGTGTGATTTCGCAGGTCGCGAGCAGGAAGCGCGGTCATTCTACGATCGTAGTCATATGCTACGCCTGTAGCAATTATCCGCCGGAGGCGCGCCTCCACATCGCTTGGAGGACATAGCTCACAGGGTGGTCCGAGTTTCGCTCGCGGGTGGGCCTGTGGTGGTGGCGACGCGCGATGTGCGCCGCGCCCGCCGGGCTCGCAGCAGCGCTTCGGTGGTGAAGATCGCCAGCGCGGCCCAGATCAGCGCGAAACCGGCCCATCGCGAGGCGGGCATCGGCTCGTGCGCGACGGCGACGCCCCAGGCCATCTGGAGCGCCGGGGTCAGGTATTGCAGCAGGCCCATGGTGGACAGCGCGACGCGCTGAGCCGCGACGGCGAACAGCAGCAGCGGGACGAGGGTGACCGGTCCGGTGGCCGCCATCAGCGCGGTGTGCGCGGGGCCGGAAGCGAATTCGCTGTGCCCGGTGATCGCCAGAGCGACGGCGAACGCCAGCGCGAAGGGCGCGGCGACGATGCCCTCGGCGGCGATGCCGCGCAGCGCGTCCAGCGGGATCACCTTCTTCACCAGGCCGTAGGTGGCGAACGAACAGGCCAGGGCCAGGGCGATGACCGGCGGCCTGCCGTAGTCGACGGTGAGCACGGCCACCGCGCCCGCGCCGAGGGCCAGGGCGGCCCACTGGGCGCCGGTCAGCCGTTCGCGGAAGATCACCACCCCGAACGCGACGGTCACCAGCGGGTTGATGAAGTAGCCGAGCGCGCATTCCACCACGTGCCCCGAGGTGACGCCGTAGACGTACACGCCCCAGTTGAGCGCGATCGCGGCGGACGCGACGGCGGCCAGGCGCCAGACGCGGCCGCCGATGCCGCGCAACTCGCGTATCCGGCCGCTCACGGCGAGCACCGCGAGCACGACGACCAGCGTCCAGACGATCCGCTGCGCCACCACCTCACCCGGACTGGCGAACGCCAGCAAACCGAAGAACGCGGGGAAAAGTCCCCACAAGAAGTACGCGCTCGCTCCGAACGCTGCACCGGGGATGGACCTGCTTCGCCGCACGAGGACGAACGTAGTTGTCCCGTAGCCTTGCGGTCATGTCGATTACCGTGCAGGCTTCGGGCGCCACCGGACTGACCGCGGCCGAGGTCGAGCAACGTCGCCGCGACGGGCTGACCAACGACGTCCCCGATCGGGCCAGCCGCTCGGTCCGCGACATCGTGCGCGCGAACGTCTTCACCCGGATCAACGCCATCCTCGGGGTTCTTTTCGTCCTGGTGCTGGCCACCGGATCGATCATCGACGGCATGTTCGGCCTGCTGATCGTCGCCAACAGCGCGGTCGGCATCATCCAGGAGATCCGCGCCAAGCGCACGCTCGACGAGCTGGCCATCGTCAGCCAGGCCAAGCCAACGGTCCGCCGGGACGGCACGGCGGTCGAGGTCGCGCCGCACGACGTGGTGCTCGACGACCTGATCGAGCTCGGGCCGGGCGACCAGATCGTGGTGGACGGCGCGGTCGAGGAGTCCGCGCAGCTCGAGGTGGACGAGTCGTTGCTCACCGGCGAGGCCGATCCGGTCGACAAGGCGGTCGGCGCCACGGTGATGTCGGGCAGCTACGTGGTGTCCGGGTCCGGCGCGTACCGCGCCACCAAGGTCGGCCGGGACGCCTACGCGGCGCGGCTGGCGGAGGAGGCGAGCAAGTTCACCCTGGTGCACTCCGAGCTACGCAGCGGTATCGACAAGATCTTGAAGTTCATCACCTACCTGCTGATCCCGGCGGGCCTGCTGAGCATCTACAACCAGCTCGTCTCGAGCAAGGAGTCCTGGCGTCCCGCGCTCACCGGGATGGTGGCCGCGCTGGTGCCGATGGTGCCCGAGGGGCTGGTGCTGATGACCTCGATAGCGTTCGCGGTCGGCGTGGTGCGGCTGGGCAGGCGCCAGTGCCTGGTCCAGGAGTTGCCCGCGATCGAGGGCCTGGCCCGCGTGGACGTGGTGTGCGCGGACAAGACCGGCACGCTGACCGAGAACGGCATGCGGCTGTCGGACCTGAAGACCCTGGACACCTTCGACGACGCCGAGGTACGCGCCGCGCTGGCCGCGCTCGCCGCCGACGATCCGCGCCCGAACGCGAGCGTCCAGGCCATCGTCGAGGCCTTGCCGGACGGTCCCGGCTGGCGCCGCACCGCCGTCGCGCCGTTCTCCTCGGCCAAGAAATGGAGCGGCTGCTCCTACGGCGAGCACGGCGACTGGCTGCTCGGCGCGCCGGACGTGCTGCTGGACCCGGACTCCGCGGACGCGCGGGTGGCCGAGGAACTGGGCGCCTCCGGTCTGCGCGTGCTGTTGCTGGCACGCGGCGACCGTGCGGTGGACGCGGCTGACGCTCCCGGCGTCGTGCGGCCCGCCGCGCTGGTCGTGCTGGAACAGAAGGTCCGGCCCGACGCCCGCGACACACTCGAGTACTTCGCGAGCCAGGAGGTCTCGATCAAGGTCATCTCCGGCGACAACGCCGTGTCGGTCGGCGCGGTGGCCTCCTCGCTCGACCTGCCCGGCGGCGATCACCCGATCGACGCGCGGGAACTGCCGGAGGACCGCGATGGGCTGGCCGGCGTGCTGGACCGCAACACCACCTTCGGCCGGGTCCGTCCGGACCAGAAGCGGGCCATGGTGTCCGCCTTGCAGTCACGCGGGCACACCGTGGCGATGACCGGTGACGGTGTCAACGACGTTCTCGCGTTGAAGGATTCGGATATCGGCGTGGCCATGGGTTCGGGCAGCCCCGCGACCAGGGCGGTGGCGCAGATCGTCCTGCTGGACAACAAGTTCGCCACCTTGCCCTATGTGGTCGGGGAGGGACGCCGGGTGATCGGCAACATCGAGCGCGTCTCGAATCTGTTCCTCACCAAGACCGTCTACTCCGTCCTGCTCGCCTTCTTGGTCGGGATCGCCGGTGTCGGGTCCCAGATCTTCGACTACGAGCCCATCGCCTACCCGTTCCTGCCGCGCCACGTCACCATCGCGGCCTGGTTCACCATCGGCATCCCGGCGTTCATCCTCTCGCTCGCGCCCAACAACGAGCGCGCCCGCACGGGCTTCGTCGGACGGGTCATGCGACTGGCCATCCCGTCGGGCGCGGTGATCGGCGCGGCCACCTTTGTCGCGTACCTGATCGCCTACGCCGGACCGGACGCGAGCGAGGAGCAGAAGGTCCAGGCGGGCACCACCGCCCTCATCACCCTGATCATGATCGCGGTGTGGGTGCTGGCCATCGTGGCGCGTCCGTACGTCTGGTGGAAGGTGGTCCTGATCGCGGCGTCGGTGGCGGCGTACGTCTTCTTGTTCACCGTTCCCTTCACCCGCGAGTTCTTCAAACTCGACCCCTCCAACCCGGCGCTCACCGGCGCGGCGGTGGCCTGCGGCGTGGTGGGCATCGTGCTGGTCGAGGTCGCGTGGTGGGTGAGCGCGGTGCTGCTCGGCGACAAGCGGCAACTGCTGCCGAGCTCGCCCGGCGGAGCCGCCTGACAGACTGGACGCCTGACTAGCCGCGCCACGAGAAGCCTTGTGCGAAGCGGCCATTCAGAGTTGGAGTACCTTCTGGAGACTATGGAGGTACTGCTGCACCAGATCGACGCGTTCGCCGACGCACCGTTCTCGGGCAACCCGGCCGCGGTGATGCCGCTCCCGTCCTGGCTCCCGGATGCGTTGCTGCAACAGCTGGCCGAGGAGAACAATCTCGCCGAGACCGCGTTCTATACATCGCAATTACCTCCCGAGGCGGGTATGCCGCCGGGTGAGTGGCCCGCTTTCCACCTGCGGTGGTTCACCCCGAGGGTGGAGGTCGCGCTGTGCGGGCACGCCACCCTGGCCAGCGCCGCGCAGATCCTGGCCGACCTGCATCCCGGCGAGGACCGGGTGAGTTTCTACACGCGCAGCGGCTGGCTGCACGTCGACCGCACCGACGACGACGAGTTCGTCCTCGACCTGCCGGTGGTGCCGAGCATCCCGGTTCGGCCCGATCCGGCGCTCGTCGCGGCGCTCGGCGTGCGTCCGGTGGCCGCGTACTCCGGCGCCGACGAGGTGATCGTCGTGGCGACAGAACAGGAGGTGCGCGATGCCGCGCCCGTGCTGTCGGCGTTCCCCGCCCTGCCGCGCGCCGCGATCGTCACCGCGCCCGGCGACTCGGTCGATTTCGTCTCCCGTTTCTTCGGCCCCGGCGTGGGCGTTCCGGAGGATCCGGTGACCGGATCCGCGCACGCCCAGCTGGTGCCGCTGTGGAGCGAGCAGCTCGGCCGCACCGAACTACACGCCAGGCAGCTCTCCCGCCGCGGCGGAAGCCTGCGCTGCGAACTGGCGGGCGACCGGGTGCTGCTGTTCGGGCGCTGCCGCCGCTACCTCGACGGCGTCGTCACCCTGCCGGACTGAGCGCCCGGCCGCTCACGGTTGCGGAACCGGTCCGTCGTCGGGGCCGGGCAGGACGACGTCGCGGTAATCGGGCAGCAGCGCAACCACCGCGAAGCTGCCCGCCACCGCGTCGGCGGGAAGCGCCTGGACCGCGCGGATGCCGTTGCGCCCGGCCAGGTCCCGCAACTGCGCCGAGGACCCCCGGACGACGAGTCCGACGACGCAGCCGCAGCCGTCCCGGAGCCGGGCGGCGGAGTACTCCACCACGCGGGCGGAACGGTCGTCGGCGGGGCGGGGGAGCAGCCAGGCCGCGTCCCGCGCCGAATCCACCGCCGCGGCCGCACCTTCCGGGACGGGCACGGTTACCAAGGGCGTCTGCACGCGGGGGACCGGCACCCGGTAGAGCACCTGGGAGATCCGCAATCCGCCGCTGTGCGCCGGAATCTGCTCGGGGGCCAGCGGTTCGGTGAACGACACCAGTGCCCAGCGGGGTTCCTCGCCGCCCGCCTCCAGCGAATCACGGGACCGGTCGAGGTAATCCGTGA
Source organism: Nocardia exalbida NBRC 100660 (assembly GCF_000308575.1). Lineage (GTDB taxonomy): Bacteria > Actinomycetota > Actinomycetes > Mycobacteriales > Mycobacteriaceae > Nocardia > Nocardia exalbida. Next base: position 29,255 of record NZ_BAFZ01000044.1, read on the forward strand.
CCTGCTCACCCCGGTCGGGCCCGAGCCGGTCGGTGCCCGGCGCGGTGCGATACGGCGGATGCAGCGCGCCCAGCGCGTAGATCAGCGCCATCAGCGCGACCACCGCCGCGGCGAGGAAGATACCGCGCCGCGGCGGCAGCCGGCGGTCAGACATCGCGCAGGACGTCCAGCGCGTGTTTCAGGTCGTCCGGGTACTCGCTGGTGATCTCCAGGTAGCGGCCGTCGGCGGGATGCTGGAAGCCCAGCGACCGGGCGTGCAGCCACTGGCGTTGCAGTCCGAGCCGCTCGGCCAGGCGCGGGTCCGCGCCGTAGGTGAGATCGCCGCAGCAGGGGTGGCGGATCGCGGAGAAGTGCACCCGGATCTGATGGGTGCGGCCGGTCTCCAGATGGATGTCCAGCAGGCTGGCCGAATGGAACGCCTCGACGGTGTCGTAGTGGGTGACACTGGGCCGTCCGTCGGCGGTGACGGCGAACTTCCAGTCGTTGCCGCGGGCCCGGCCGATCGGGGCGTCGATCGTGCCGCTGCTCGGGTCGGGATGGCCCTGCACCACGGCGTGGTAGCGCTTGTCGACCGTGCGCTGCTTGAACGCGCGCTTGAGCATCGTGTACGCATGCTCGGACTGGGCGACCACCATCACGCCGGAGGTGCCGACATCCAAGCGGTGCACGATGCCCTGCCGTTCGTGCGCGCCCGAGGTGGAGATGCGGTATCCGGCCGCGGCGAGCCCGCCCACGACGGTCGGCCCGCTCCAGCCGACACCGGTGTGCGCGGCCACGCCGACCGGCTTGTCCACCGCGACGATGTCGTCGTCGGCGTAGAGGATCTTCATCCCCTCCACCGGTTCGGCCTCGATGGTCAATTCTCGCTTCGGCTCGGGGAAGATCACCTCGAGCCAGGCGCCCGCGGTGAGCCGGTCGGACTTGCCCGCGGCGACGCCGTCGAGCTGCACCGAGCCCTCCTCGGCGAGCGCGGCCACCGCGGTGCGGGACAGGCCGAGCAGGCGGGCCAGGCCCGCGTCGACGCGCATGCCGTCGAGCCCGTCGGGGACGGGCATGGTCCTGGTCTCCCTCATGCCGCGCTGCCCTCGCTCGCGTCGCCGGGCTTGCCGTGACCGACCCGGGTGCCGTTGGGTTCGAAGCCGAACACGGTGAGCGCGACCAGCAGGATCGCGCCGCAGACGATGGCCGAGTCCGCGACGTTGAACACCGGCCACCAGCCGATCGCGACGAAGTCCACCACGTGGCCCTGCAGCGGGCCCGGCGCGCGGAACAACCGGTCCATCAGGTTGCCGAGCGCCCCGCCGAGCACCATGCCCAGACCGATCGCCCACCCCAGCGAGCGCAAGGTGCGGCCGATGCGCACCACTCCGACGACGACGGCGGCGGCGACCAGGGTGAGCAGCCAGGTCATGCCGGTGGCCATGGAGAACGCCGCGCCCGGATTGCGCACCAGGCTCAGGCGCGCGACGTCACCGATGATCGACACCGGGTCGCCCGGCGTCAGTTTCGCGACCGCGATGGTCTTGGTGAGCAGATCCAGGCCCAGCACCACCGCGGCGAGAACGAGCAGCGTCCGCAGGCGCTGCGGTGGAGCAGGCTCGGTCGTCGGATCGGCGGTGTTTGCTGGGTTTTCCTCGGGCGGCCCGTCGTCACTCACGCCGACTATCATCTCTCGAGCCCGATCGGGCCCGGTGCGCGCGTCCGATTGCCCGGCCCGCGCCCGGCGGACGGCGCGTGGCACGCCGACCGGCGCACACTCGGATGTCCCAGCTGACACTCAGGAAGCGGTCGTACGCTGTTGCTCGTGACGGTGTTGTCTTCCCCCCGCCTTCATCGGAGCCCGGGCTCTGCCCGGAGCGCACGCTCGGGCGTGCTGCTCATGGTGCTCGCGGTCGGGCTTTCGGCCTTCGGCGTCGGTTGCGGCGACGGCGCGGAGTCGAGCGGTGAGGCCGACGGAACGGAGCCGCTGGGAATCGGCAAGGAAGTGACCGTGCCGATCGCGGCCGCGGTCGCCACGGTCGAATCGGCCGGTGCGGAACCGCGTTCGCTGCTGCGGCCGGAGTATCCGGCCGGCACCGTGCAGCGGGTCACGCTCTATACCGCCCACCACATCGAACAGCAGATCGATGAACAGCCCAAGCGCGACTTCTCCACCCCGGCGCTGACCATTCCGATGACCGCGCAGACCACCGCGGACGGCATCGATCTGACCCTCGGCACGGTCACCTCACCGGACCCGACGATGGCCAAAGCGCTCACCAAGATCGGTGGCTCGCACGCGGGCTTCGACCTCAGCGATCTGGGCACGATCACCGCCCTGCGGCTCGAACCGGCCCCCGACGCGTCGAACACCGCGCGCGCCGCCCTCGAGCAGGCGTTCTACCAGGCCGTGTACCGGTCGATCGCGTTTCCCGACGAGCCCGTCGGCGAGGGCGCGGTGTGGACGGTGCGCCAGGAAGTGAGCAGCGGCGTCCTGCTCGACCAGGTGACCACCGCGACGCTGAGCAAACGCGACGGGGACCGGCTCACCATCGAACTGCACGTCACCCAGAAGCCCAAGTCGCCGGTGTGGAACCTGCCGAACAACGCGGGCACGCTGGACATCCGGGACTACGTCATGGAGGGCGCGGGCACCATCACGGTGGATCTCGGATTGCCGCTGCCGGTCGCCGGATCCATCACCGTCGGCGGGCATCAGGCCTACCGCGATCCGCACAGCGACAGCACGCTGCGCCAGACGCTCGATACGCAGGTGTCGTGGACCGAATGACCCGTGCGTGCGCCCTGCCGTTCGCGGTGGCGTCCGTCGCGCTCCTCGTGGGCTGCGGGACCGCCGAGCCCGCCGAGCCGAAGGCGCACGAGCTGCCGCCGCTGGGGCCCACGGTGGCCGCGGTCCCGGTGACCGCCGCGCCCGAGACCGATTCCGCACGGCTGGCCGCCCGGCTCCTCGGCGACGCCGATCTGCCATCCGGTTTCACCGCGCTGCCGCCACGCGCTGCCACCGGCACCGCCTCGACCGCTACCTCGGCGACGAATCCGGCGGAATGCGCGAAGGTACTCACTCCGCTCGGCGCGCAATACTCCGGCGCACTGGCTCAGGCCTCCACGCAATACGCCGGGCCGAATTTCTCCAGCATCGATATCGACGCGGCGAGTTATCCGGCCGATTCGCTCCCGGCCGCGTTCTCGGCCGTGCAGGAGACGCTGCGCCGGTGCACGCGCTATTCCGGCGACGACGCCACCGATATCGCGGTGGACTACCGGATCGGCGGGCTCGCCCAGCCACCGGTCGGCGACGCCGCGGGCGCCTTCCAGGTGCGCGCCACCAGCGAGGGGCTCGCCCTCGGCTCGTCGGTCGCGATCGTCCAGGTGGGGAGCACGTTGCTACAGGTGGCGGTGACCGCGCCGGAGGCGGTGGACCCCGCCGTGCTCAGCGCGCTCACCGCGGCCCAGGCGCGTCGGCTGCAAGGCTCCGCGGGTCCCTGATTTCCGACGATCCGGCCAATTGCGCGGATCGCGGGAATAGGCTCGACATGGTCCGACACAACGCCTCGACCGGAGGTTCTCCATGTCTGATGTCAAACCCGTTCCCGAGGGTTATCCGGTGGTCTCACCCGGGCTGGCCATCGACGGCGCGGCGGCGGCGATCGATTTCTACAAGAACATTTTCGGCGCCACCGAACGTATGCGGATGCCCGGTCCGGACGGCAAGATCGCCCATTGCGAGCTGATGTTCGGCGATTCCGTCGTCATGCTCGGCGATCCGGCCCCGGATATGGACTTCCTCGACCCGAAGACGGTCGGCGGCACCCCCGTGAACCTGTACGTGTACGTCGAGGACGCCGACGCCGCCTTCGCCGCCGCGCTGGCCGCGGGCGCCACGGAGCTCACGCCGATGACCAGCCAGTTCTACGGGGATCGCAGCGGCGCCTTCGAAGACCCGTGGGGGCACCGGTGGACCGTGGCCACCCATGTGGAGGACGTGCCGCCCGACGAGATGGACCGCCGGATGGCGGAGATGTTCGGCGGTTCCTGAACCCGGCCGACCGGCTCACCCGGCGATCACCGAATCACCCGAGACCCGGACGGCGCGCGGCGCGAGGGGTTTGGTGGCCGGGCCGTTGACCACCGAGCCGTCCAACGCGAACTTGCTGCCGTGGCAGGCGCAGTTGATGGTGCCGCCGGACACCGCCGCGACCTTGCATCCCGCGTGCGTGCACACCGCCGACAGTCCGACGAAGGTGCCCGCGCTGGGCTGGGTCACCACGGTGTCACCGGCGATCACGCCGCCGCCGACGGGGATGTCGGCCGTCTTGGCCAGCGTGTTCGCCTGCCGGTCCGCATCGGCGGGCCGGTCGCCCGGCGCGGGTGGGGGTTCGCTCTTGCCGGAGGTGGCGCAGGCGGTGACCGCCGCCGCGGCGGCGATGCCCGCCCCGGCGGCGACCACACTGCGCCGGGTGCGGAGTTGTTCGTCGAGTGTCATGTCGGGTTCCGTTCCGAAGGCGCGCGGCGCGGCGTTGTGCCGGTGCTGCTTCGCCTCGTCAACGGAATAGGGCGGCTCTGCGGTTCAATCCGGTGTGCTCAGAGGTCGCTGCCCGGCGTGTCGCGGCGGGACGGCGGACCCAGGAGGGCGAGCAGCGGACCCGGACCCCCTCATCTGCCTTGTGGCCGGGTCCGCCGCTCTGTGGTTACCCGCGGGCGATCGATTCGAACACCTTCGGGTCGACGAGGGTGGAGGTGTCGCCGAGTTCGCGTCCTTCGGCGATGTCGCGGAGGAGGCGGCGCATGATTTTGCCGCTGCGGGTTTTGGGGAGTTCGGGGACGATGTGGATTTCGCGGGGTTTGGCGATGGGGCTGATTTCGC
>NZ_BAFZ01000043.1 GCF_000308575.1 Nocardia exalbida NBRC 100660
GACCAAAGCTGTCCCGGACGGTCCGCTCCGGTTGCGTCTCGGCGTCGGCCGGGTGGTCATGCTCGTCGCGCTCGCGGTGGTCACGATGCAACTGCTGTGGGTGCAGAGCGTCGCCGCGCCCGGACTGTCCGCCCAGGCGGCCAGCCAGCGCACCACCCATCAGCCCGACCCGGCGATCCGCGGTCCGATCAACGACCGCAACGGCAAGGCGCTGGCCTTCACCGTCTCGGCCAAAGCCCTGCACTTCCGGCCGGTCGCCGTCCGCAAGGAGCTGGCGGACGCCAAGGCCAAAAACGACAAGGCGCCCGATCCGGACCAGCGGTTGCGCGACATCGCGCGCACCATCCACGAGAAACTCGGCAAAGACGCGCCCACGGAAGCGGACCTGCTCGCGAAGCTGAACAGTGACGAGCAATTCGTATTCCTCGCCCAGAACGTGGATCCCCGGATCGCGGACGAGATCACCGAGAAGTTCCCGCAAGTGGGCTCCGATCAGCAGAGTCCCCGGGTGTATCCCGGCGGGTCGCTGGCGGCGAACGTCGTCGGCGCCGTCGGCTGGGACGGCCACGGACAGGTCGGGCTCGAGTCCTCGCTGGACTCGGCGCTGGCCGGCACGGACGGATCGCACACCTACGATCGCGGTTCCGACGGCGCGGTCATCCCCGGCAGCTGGCGCGACGAGCAGCCCGCGGTCAACGGGTCCGCCGTCGAACTCACCCTGGACTCGGATCTGCAGTACTACGTGCAGCAGCAGGTGCAGCAGGCCAAGGACGTCTCCGGTGCGGGTTCCGCTTCGGCCGTCGTCTTGGACGCCAAGACCGGGCAGGTCCTGGCGATGGCCAACGACAACACCTTCAACCCCGGCCTCGGCCCGCAGAAGTGGGCCAATGCCCAGCTGAGCAACCCGTCGGTGACGGACGTGTTCGAGCCGGGCTCGGTGAACAAGATCGTCACGGCCGCCGCGGCCATCGAATACGGCCTGACCGATCCGGACGAGGTGCATCAGGTGCCCGGCGCCATCCAGATGGCGGGCGTCACCGTGCACGACGCCTGGACGCACGGCGTCGAGCCCTATACGACCACGGGTATTTTCGGCAGGTCCTCCAATGTGGGCACGCTGATGCTCGCGCAGCGCGTGGGCGAGGACCACTTCGCCGACATGGCGCACCGGTTCGGGCTCGGCCAGCGCACGGGCATCGGCCTGCCGGGTGAGAGCGCGGGCCTGATGCCCGACCGCGATCAGTGGTCCGGCGGCACCTTCGCGAATCTCCCGATCGGGCAGGGCCTTTCGATGACGACGCTGCAGATGGCCGGCATGTACCAGGCGATCGCCAACGACGGCGTCCGCATCCCGCCCCGGATCGTGCGCGCGAAGATCGCGCCGGACGGCACCCGGACCGAGGAGACCCAGCCGGACGGCGTGCGGGTGGTGAGCAAGCAGACCGCCGCCACGTTGCGGACGATGTTCCAGGCGGTGGTGCAGCGTGACCCGATGAACGCCAACCAGAACGGCACCGGATGGCCCGCGGCCATCACCGGCTACCAGGTGGCGGGCAAGACCGGGACCGCGCAGAAGGTGGACCGGAATTGCCGGTGCTACTCCACGTCGTCGTTCTGGATCACGTTCGCGGGCATGGTCCCCGCCGAAAATCCGCGGTACGTGATCGGGCTCATGCTCGACGCGCCCGTCCGCAGTTCCGACGGCTCCGGCGGCGGTTCGGTCGCTCCGCTGTTCCACAACATCGCCTCCTGGGCGCTGCAGCGCGACCGTATTCCGCCGTCGGCGCAGCCGTCCAGGCAATTCGTCCTGCAGGCGGGGTGATCGAGCTCTCCGGCCCGGTGTGACCGGGGTGTGCGAGCGGTAGCGAAGCCATCGGATCTGTGCGGAGGAAACAGCAGGTGAGTGCGGTGTTCGAGGAGCGGGGGCACGCGGCGGACCGCCGTGCGCGCCGCGTCCTCACCCGGTGGCGTCCGGGCGCCGCGTGGCGCGGTCCGGGCCGGGTGGGCGAACCCGTAGGGTGCGGTGGGCGACCTCCCCGGGTTTGCGATGGGGCGCATGGTCCCGCCGTGACCGGTCGCCGGTAACCTGACACGTCGATCACCGCCCCCGAAAGGAGCCTGGTTTCTGTGCAGTCCGGTCAACCGCGCGCATTGCGGCCAGAGCATTCGCCGTCAACGCCGCTGGCGTCGCTGGCCGCCGTCATCGGGGCCGCGACGAGCCCCGAATCGGCTGTACACGGCGTATCGGTCACCGGCATCGAGCAGCGCTCGGATGCGGTGCTCCCCGGTGACCTGTTCGCCGCGCTGCCCGGCGCCCGCGCGCACGGCGCGCGTTTCGCGCGGGATGCGGTCGCCCAGGGCGCGGTCGCGGTGCTGACCGACGCGGCGGGCGCGGAGCTGGCCGGGCCGCTCGGGGTGCCGGTGCTGGTGCGGGAGAACCCCAGGACCGTACTCGGCGAGCTGTCGGCGACGATCTACGGCAATCCGTCCGAGCGGTTGCGCATCGTCGGGATCACCGGGACCTCGGGCAAGACCACCACCTCCTACCTGGTGGAGGCGGGTCTGGCCGCCGCGGGGCTGTCCACCGCGCTGATCGGCACCATCGAGACCAGGATCGGCGGCAGGCGGGTGCCCAGCGCGCTGACCACCCCCGAGGCGCCGCAGTTGCACGCGATGTTCGCGCTGATGGTCGAGCAGGGCGTGGACGCGGTGGTGATGGAGGTGTCCAGCCACGCGCTGACGCTGGGCCGGGTGGACGGGGTGCGTTTCGCGGTGGGCGCGTTCACCAACCTGTCCCAGGACCACCTCGACTTCCACGCCGACTTCGAAGACTACTTCGCCGCCAAACGCAAGCTGTTCGAACCGGATTCGCCGGTCGCGGCGCG
>NZ_BAFZ01000042.1 GCF_000308575.1 Nocardia exalbida NBRC 100660
ACCGGCGTGCCGTCACCGGACGACGCGGGCGCGGCCTGGGCGGCGGGCGCGGACTGCTCGGCCGGAGCGGCCTCGGGCTCGGCCGCGGGCGCCTCCTCGGCGGGGACGGGAGTCTCCTGCGCGGGCGCGGCGGCTTCCGGAGCGGGCGCGGGAGCAGACGATTCCGCCTCACCGGCCTCGCTGATGACGCCGAGTTCGCCGCCGACCTCGACCACGTCGTCTTCGTTCGCGACGATCTTCGACAGCACACCCGCCGCGGGGGACGGGATTTCGGTGTCGACCTTGTCGGTGGAGACTTCGAGCAGCGGCTCGTCGACCTCGACCGTGTCTCCTTCCTGCTTCAGCCACCTGGTCACCGTTCCCTCGGTGACGCTCTCACCAAGAGCGGGCATCTGGACGGAGAAGGCCATGTCCGTTGACTCCTCTGACTGCTCGACGGGGTTCTACAACAGTTGATCTCGCTGCGGACGCCCGCCGCGGGTCGCGCCGGGAGTCCGTAAGCCACCGATCATTGTGGTGGCGCCGGAGATCCGTGTGGTTCTTGTACCGCGGTCCATCCTTGCACTCGCGCGCAAGCCATGTAGCACAGGGCGGCGTACTGCGCGGAGCTGGCAGTATGGGAAGACCGGCGGTGAACATTCTCCGGTGCAGGAAAGGAGGTCGGCGTCGTTGGGTTTGCTGGATCGTTTCCGCGGCGGCGCGACCCGGGGTGGCGGCACTCTACGTGGGCGTTCGGTGGACGGGCGGGATGCTCGCTACCTGGCCGACTGGGTGCGCACGCACGTGGGCGTCGAAGGCTACATCGAACCGAAGACCACGGTGACAGATGTCACAGTTGTCCTTATTGCCGCGGATGGTGAATGGACGCGGCGGATCGTCGGCGAGCGCGGGGCGCAGCGGCTTGCCAAGGATTTGCACATCCCCGTCTACGACGTCCGCAAGACCGGATATCCGCAGCGGATGCGCGACTACGACGCCCGCAAGCGGGTGGAGCGGCAACGCGAGCTGGAGCGGGATCTGTACGACCTGTGAGCCGTCGGATTGTCTGATCCGTCCGGTTTTCCATGGCGTGTGCGCGGGCTCTCCGGCCAGGCCGCATGGAGTGCGTCGGCCGGGAGTTCAGCCCGGCCGACGCGCTCGGCACTCACTCCGCGGCGATGTCCTGCAACACGGCGATCAGCGTCCGGACCGGGACGCCGGTGCCGCCCTTACCTATGTAGCCGAACGGGCCACCGGTGTTGTAGGCCGGACCGGCCACGTCGAGGTGGGCCCACTGCACGTTCTCCGGGACGAACTCCTTGAGGAACAGTCCCGCCGAGAGCATGCCGCCCCAGCGGTGCGGCGCGACGTTGGCCAGGTCGGCGATCTTGGAGTTCAGGTCACCGCGCAATTCGGCGGGAAGCGGCATCGCCCAGCCGTTCTCCCCGACCTCGCGGGAGATGCGGGCCACCCGGTCGCGGAACTCGTCGGTGCCCATCACGCCGGGCGTGCGGGTGCCGAGCGCGACCATCTGCGCGCCGGTCAGGGTGGCCACGTCGATCAGGTACTCCGGCTCGTCCTCGCTCGCGCGCACGATCGCGTCGGCCAGGATCAACCGGCCCTCGGCATCGGTGTTGAGCACTTCGACGGTGGTGCCGCCGTACTGGGTGAGCACGTCGCCGGGGCGCTGCGCGGTGGCCGAGGGCATGTTCTCCGCCATCGGCACCGTGGCGGTGACCGTGATCGGCAGGCTCAACCGCGCGGCCAGCAGCGTCGCGGCGATCACGGCGGCGGCGCCCGCCATGTCGGAGGTCATGTTCTCCATGTTCTGCGCGGGCTTGATGGAGATGCCGCCGGTGTCGAACGTGATGCCCTTACCGACCAGCGCCACCTTCTTCGGGCCGCCCGCGTAGGTGATCCGGATCAGGCGCGGCGGGCGCGAGGAACCCTTGCCCACCCCGAGGACGCCGCCGTAACCACCCGCTTCCAGCGCCTTCTCGTCGAGCACCTCCACGGTGAGGCCCGCGGCCTCGGCGAGTTCCTCCGCCCGCGCGGCGAACTCGGCCGGGAACAGGTGGCTGGGCGGGGTGTTCACGAAATCCCGTGCGGTGGCGACGGCCTCGGCGGTGAGTTGCGCACGGAACAGGGCCTCTTCGCCGAATCCGGCCTCGGGCACCAGCAACTCGACGCGGGCCACGGGGTGCTCGTCCGGCTTGGGCGCGGACTTGTCCGAACGGAACGGCGTGAACGAGTAGGCGCCCAGGTAGAAGCCTTCCGCGGCGGCACCGATGTCCAGTCCCGACAGCGTGGTCGCCACCAGTTCGGTGCCGGACAGCGAGCGGGCGGCCACACCGGCCGAGCGGCGGATCTGCTCGGCGTCGAGTTTGTCGGCGGAGCCGAGGCCGACGGCGAGCACGCTGGTCACCCCGTCCAGTCCGGGCGGTGCCGGTATCCGGGTCAGTTCCTCGGCCTTGCCCTTCGCGCCGACCGCGCCCAGCTGATCGAGCAGTTCCGCGCGCACGTCGGCGGTGAGCACGTCGCCGAACAGGTCCTCGGGCACGATGGCGGGGCCGTCCTCCGAGGAGGTCAACCCGAGGACGAGCACATCGGTGTCCGCGCCGATGGTCTCGGTGCGTGCCAGTTCCGGTCCGAGCGAGCGATCTGCAACAGCGGTCATGGGCACAGGCTATTCGGTCCGTTCCAGATACCGCATCGCGACGCCGTCGAGCTGGAGTTCCCCGCGCCGTGCGGCCGCTCGTCGAAGTCCATCTCGAAGCCGGAGTCCGGGTCGGCGAGGAAGTGTTGGCAGACGTGACGGGTCCGCGGGTCGAGCAACTCGGCGAACTCGGGGCGCGGCCGCATAGATTCGCGTACGAATACGGTGTTCACATCGAAGGGAGCGCAATGGAGATCACTGCTCGCCGGGCGACCGGGCGGGACCGTGACCCGCTGATCGAGGCGTTCGTCGCGGCCAGTGCGGACGAGGTGGTGACGGCGTGGATCCTCGAAGATCAAACCGACACCGGGTTCCGCACCGCGTTCGTGCCGGGGTTGATCGATCGCGCCTTGCGGGACGACGAGATCTGGGTCGCGGGCGCGGGCGGGGAGATCTGGTCGATCTCGATCTGGCAGCAGGTCACCTCGATCGAGCGATTCGCCGCGGAAGCCGCCGAGGCGCGGGCCATGGTCGAACAGGCGCCCGGTGTGCGGGCGCTGCGACGCGCCGCGATCGTCACCGACCTGCTCGCCCGCGAACATCCCCGCGAGTTCCCGCACCGGTACCTGCAAGTGATCGTGACCAGGCCCGAGCATCGCGGCAAAGGAGCCGGTGCGGCGATTCTCGCCGACCGGCTGACGGAATCGGTCGTGCCGGTGTTTCTCGAAGCGAGCACCGAACGCTCCGCTCGGCTCTACGGCCGGTGCGGGTTCGCCCCGACGGGAACGACGCACACGCTGCCGGAGAACGGTCCGACCCTGATCCCGATGTGGTTCGGTCTCGGGGCGTGAGCGGGGGCGAGGATCTGGGCATCGGTCCCGGATAAGCTCGGCGGGTGACCGAGACGAGCCTCCTGCAAGGACCCATCCACGCCGTGCACGTCGAGCTGGGCGCCACCTTCGCGCCGTTCGGGGGCTGGGAGATGCCGGTGTCGTACGCGGGCACGGTGACCGAGCACCAGGCGGTTCGCACGACGGTGGGGCTGTTCGACGTCAGTCATCTCGGCAAGGCGACGGTGCGCGGTCCGGGCGCCGCGGCGTTCGTGAACTCGGCGCTGACCAACGATCTCGGCCGGATCCGGGCGGGCAAGGCGCAGTACACGCTGTGCTGCGCCCCGGACGGGGGAGTGATCGACGACCTGATCGCCTACTACGTCGCCGACGACGAGATCTTCCTGGTGCCGAACGCCGCCAACACCGCGGCGGTGGTCGCCGAACTGCGCAAGGCGGCGCCGGAGGGCGTCACGGTCACCGACGAGCACCGCGACTTCGCCGTGTTCGCCGTGCAAGGGCCGCGCTCCACCGAGGTGCTGAGCGCGCTCGGTCTGCCCACCGACCTCGAGTACATGGCCTACGCCGACGCCGACTGGGACGGCCGCCCCGTCCGCGTCTGCCGCACCGGCTACACCGGCGAGCACGGCTACGAGTTGCTGCCGCGCTGGGACGACGCCGAGCCGCTGTTCCGCGCCTTGGCCGAGCGGGTGCGCGCGGCCGAGGGCCAGGTGGCCGGGCTCGGCGCCCGCGACACCCTGCGCACCGAGATGGGCTACCCCTTGCACGGACACGAACTCTCGCCGGACATCTCGCCGGTGCAAGCGCGCTGTGGCTGGGCGGTCGGCTGGACGAAACCGGAGTTCTGGGGGAAGGCCGCTCTGGAACAGGAGAAGTCGGACGGTCCGCGCCGAATCCTGCTCGGCCTGCGGGCGCTCGACCGTGGTGTGCTCCGGCAAGGGCAAACCGTGCTGCGCGACGGCGAACCGGTCGGCGAAACCACGTCCGGCACCTTCTCACCCACCCTCAAGGTCGGCATCGCGCTGGCCCTGCTGGACACCTCGGCCGGCGTCGAACCCGGCACCGAGGTCGAGGTCGACGTGCGCGGCCGCCGCCTGCGCTGCGAGACCGTCCGCCCGCCGTTCGTCCGGACCAACACCAAGTGACCGCCCTGCGCGCGGACGCAGGCCTCGGCTGAGATCGGTGCGGCGCGGGAGGGCGCGGACCGTGGCGAAATGGCGCGGATCGGGCCGGATAGGATCGTCGGCATGACCGCTGCCGCACAGTTCACCCGTGTTCCGCATCCCGCGCCACTCGCAGCGCAGCGGCGACAAGAGGTACTGGCGCAGCCGGGGTTCGGGCGTCACTTCACCGATCACATGGTCTCGATCGATTACGCGGGCGGCACGTGGACGAACGCGCGGGTGGAGCCGTACGGACCGTTGGCGCTGGATCCCGCGACCATGGTGTTCCACTACGGCCAGGCCATCTTCGAGGGACTCAAGGCCTACCGGCAGAGTGACGGCGGCGTCTCCTGTTTCCGCATCGATGCCAACGCCGCGCGTTTCCGCCGGTCGGCTCGCCGGATGGCGATGGCCGAACTGCCGGACGAGCTGTTCATCGAGTCGGTCCGGCAACTGCTGGAGGTGGACCGGGACTGGGTGCCCGCGGCGGGCGGCGAGGAATCGCTGTACCTGCGGCCGTTCATGTTCGCCACCGAGGCGGGGCTCGGTGTGAAGCCCGCCGCGGCGTACAAGTACCTGCTGCTCGGCTCCCCGGCGGGGGCGTACTTCCCCCGTGGCGTGAAGCCGGTGCGGGTCTGGCTGTCCACCGAATACGTGCGCGCCGCGCCGGGCGGCACCGGCGAGGCGAAGGTCGCGGGCAACTACGCGGCGTCGCTGCTCGCGCAGGCCGAGGCGTCGGCCAAGGGATGCGACCAGGTGGTGTGGCTGGACGCGTGTGAGCGCCGCTATGTCGAGGAGATGGGCACCAACAACCTGTTCTTCGTCTTCGGTTCCGGCTCCGAGGCGCGGCTGGTCACGCCGGAACTGTCCGGCTCCTTGTTGCCGGGCATCACCCGTGACTCGCTGCTCACCCTCGCCGCCGATTCCGGCTTCCCGGTCGAGGAGCGCAAGATCTCGGTCGAGGAATGGCGCAAGGGCGCCGAATCCGGTGAGATCACCGAGGTTTTCGCGTGCGGCACCGCCGCGGTGATCACCCCGGTCGGCTGGGTCCGTTCCGGTGACGGCGAATTCACCATCGGCGGCGGAGAGCCCGGCGTGGTCACCATGGCCCTGCGCGACACCCTCACCGGCATCCAGCGCGGCACCTTCGCCGACAAGCACGGGTGGATGCGGCCGATGTGACTCAGCCCGGCATCAGCATGTGCCACTGCTCCAGCGTCTGCGGACGCATGACGTAATTTTTGTCCCGGACAGTGGACAGTGCGGCGTTGGGTTCCTGCGAATACCAGTGCCCCGGGTAGACGACCGGGTCGCCGGCGAGTCCGGCCAGGTAGCGCAGGCTGCGGAACATTTCGTCCGAATCGCCGCCCGGGAAATCAGTTCGGCCGCAGCCGTCGACGAACAACGTGTCGCCGGCGATCAGGCGGTTGTCGAACAAGAAGCATTGGCTGCCCGGTGTGTGGCCGGGTGTGTGTAGTAACTCGATCTCGAAGGCCCCGACGCCGACCTTGTCGCCGTGCTCGTGGCCGGTCAGCTCGCTCTCGGCGATCCCGGTGACGTTGGCCACCCACGGCAGCTCTTTGGCGTTGACATGCACTGGGACGCTTGTCTTTTCGAGGAGCTCACGTACTCCGCGCAGGGTGAAGCCGAGCATCGTGCCGCCCACGTGATCGGGGTGATGGTGGGTGGCGAGCACGCCACTCAGGCGCAGGCCGTCTCCCTCGGCGATGTCTACCAGATCACCCGCCGCGTAGGCCGGATCGATCACCACGCACTCGCCCGTTTCCCGATCGCCGATCAAATACGCGAAGTTGCGCATCTGCGTCGCGATCGGATCGCCCACGGCGTAGTCGCGTCCCGACAACAGCTGGCGAAAATACAGGCGCTCAGAAGACATACCGCCCACCTTATTGCCCGACCCAGACGATCCGCGCGGCACGGCCGGAAAAATTCCAGTGACCCAGACTCTCGCCCGCGTTCGAACTGGACAAATGTTCAAATCGGCATGGGGGGCCTGCCGCCGGGGGTGGGTCAGCCGGGGTGGACGGCGAGCGACAGCACGGCCGCCGTGAGCGCGACGGTGGTCTCGACCGCGGCGCCGAGGACGTCACCGGAGAGTCCACCGAAGCGACGGGCGCAGTGCCGGACCAGAATCGCCGAGGCGGCCAGACCGAGCACCACCGCGAGGGGGCCGAGCCACGCACAGCCCGGGACGGCGAGTACAGCGAGGCCGATCGCGATCGCGGACCAGGCGGCCCCGGCGAGGGCCGACTGCGTGTCGGCCACCAGAATGCCGAAACCGGTGCCGGGCGCGGCCGGGATACCTCGGCAGGCGAGGATTACCGCGACACGGCCGGTCGCCACGGCGAGGGCGACCGCGAGCCATCTGCCCGAATCGGCGAGGGCCGCGAACGAGAACGCTTGGACCCCGATGGTGAAGACGAGTCCCGCCACACCGAACGGACCGGCCCCGCCGCTCTTCATGATCTCCCTGGCCCGCTCCGGCGGCCCGTAGCTGCCGAGCCCGTCCAAGGTGTCGGCCAGGCCGTCGAGGTGCATGCCTCTGGTGATCAACGCCAGCGCGCCCACCACCAGTAGCCCGGCAAGCGCGGTGCTTGCTCCGGCCCGGGACAGTGCCCCGAGCAGGGCTGCCGCCCCGGCGCCGAGCAGAGCCCCGACCAGTGGCGCCCACAAGATCGCGCGCGCCGCCGCCGGTCGATCCACGGCATCCGGCCCGCTGACCGGCAGCACGGTGAGCCAGGAAATCGCCAACCGGACACCGTTCATGCCGGACCTCGAGCGGCGACCGGCGCTTCGCGCGGCTTGACGATGTGGGAGATGACCGGCTGCCGCGTCGAGTTCCGCCTGCGCACCGTCGACGGCTGAGGAATACAGCCCGCAGGTGAATGGCCGTGGTGACGGAGATCCGCCCGCGCCTGCTCGGGAGCGCGGGCGATCCGCCGTCGGCCTGTCGTGCGGGACGGCGTCACTTGCGCAGGTTCGGTGCGGGGCTCGCCGGTTGCGGGTCGGCGGTGCTGACGCCCGCTTCGCCGAAAGTGGACATCTCCGCGAGGGTGGCCACCGCCGAGCGGAGGATGGGGAGGGCGGTCAGGGCTCCTGAGCCTTCGCCGAGGCGCATGGTCAGATCGAGCAGGGGGTCCAGGCGCAGGTGACGCAGCGCGAGATCGTGGGCCGGTTCGGTGGAGCGGTGACCGGCCAGCCACCAGGCGCTCGCGCCCGCGGCGAGATCCTCGGCGACCATCGCCGCCGCCGTGACGACGACGCCGTCGAGGACGACGGGCGTGCGCCGGGTGGCGGATTGGGCGAGGAAAGCGGCCATCGCGGCGAAGTCGGCGCCCCCCGCGACGCGAAGGAGTTCGACCGGATCCTTCACCACAGGACGGGCACGGCGCATCGCGTCGCGGATCGCGGCGACCTTGCGGATCCATCCGGCGTCGTCCACGCCGGTGCCGCGGCCGACGGCGGCGACCGGTTCGGTGTTGGTGAGACTCGCGACGAGCACGGTGGCCGGGGTGGTATTGCCGATGCCCATATCGCCCGCGATCAGCAGATCCGCGCCCGCATCGATCTCCTCGTCGGCGATGGCGCGGCCCGCCTCGAGCGCCGCGCGGACCTCTTCCGCGGTGAGTGCGTCCTCGCGATCGATCGCCCCGCTGGAACGACGCACCTTGTGCTTGGACACCTGCGGGTCGGTGTCGGCGTCCACGGAGATGTCCGCCACCCGGACCGTCGCGCCCGCAACGGCCGCGAGCGCGTTCACCGCGGCGCCGCCACCGAGGAAGTTCGCGACCATCTGCGCGGTGACCTCGCTCGGGTACGCCGATACCCCGTGCCGTGCGATGCCGTGATCCCCGGCGAAGACCACGACTCTGGCGCGCTCGAACTGCTTCGGCGGGCAGGCGGCCTGGCAAGCCGCCACCCAGTTGCCGAGTTCCTCCAATCGGCCCAGCGCCCCGGCGGGTTTGGTCAGCTGCGCCTGCCGCTGCTCGGCGGCCGCACGAAACTGTGTGTCCGGAGGCGCTACCGGTCCGAATCCGTGCGTCACTATCGAGCCTTTCGGTCATGGCGGTTACGCCGACTACGCCGCCCAATCTTGCCATTGCCCCCTTCGCGTCGTCCGCCCGTGACCTGTCTCGCGGCAGTGGCCCGTTCGTGCTCGCCTTTCTCTTCGGGTCTCCGAGCGCATCCCGCTTCACGGCAGACACCGTCCTCAGGATGAGCGGCTGCTTACGCGGCGCCTGCGAGCAAACCGTCAGCTGTGCCACCCCGTCGCGCAGGCGGCAGCAGGTGTCTACGACCCACCTGCACAGTGGGCCGCATTTCGTCGAGCGGGCCTCGCGCACCCGCGCGGTGGCGGCAGTGCGGCGCTACTTGAGGCGCAGCGGGAGTCCCGCGACGACGAGGAAGGCTTCGTCACAGACCTGGGCGAGGCGCTGGTTGAGGATGCCGATCTCGTCGCGGAAGAGGCGGCCGGAGCGCGTGGCCGGGATGACGCCCATGCCGACCTCCGGGCTGACGATCACCAGATCGCCGGTGTAGGCGGCGACGGCTGCCACCAGGGCGTCGGTGTCGGGGCAGACGGTGCCGCGCGGGGCGTCCCACGCGTCGCGTGCGTCGATGCGGGCGGTCAGCCAGGTGCCGATGTCGTCGATCAGGGTGAGGGCGGGCGGCTGCGCGGGGTCGGCGAGAATTGTTGCCGGATCGGCGCTTTCGACGGTCGACCAGCCTGCCGGGCGTCGGCCGCGGTGCGTGGCGATGCGTTCGGCGAAGTCATGGTCGGCGGGGTCGGGCACCGCGGTGGCGAGATAACGCACCGGCCCGCCCGCCCGGACCGCGATGTCCTCGGCGAACGCCGACTTCCCCGACCGCGCGCCACCGAGAACAAGGGTGCTGCGTGGCGCTGCCGACGAGGAAGTTTGTGACACGGGTGCACGGTATCAACCCCGCCACGCGTGTCTGCGGATCCGCGCTCAGGGGCCGCCCAACAAGACTCGTCCGCACCGAACTGCGACGCGCGGGCCGGGAGACCTCTGTGTGGCGCGGTAGGCCGGTCGGCATCCGATGCGGGCTCGCCGATCGGCGTTGGGGTGGCCGTGGGCGAGGCCGGGCGTCAGAGCTGTCTCGTTTCCGTGTTCAGATCGAGGCTTCCGGGCTGCGGCCGAAGCGGCGACGGTATTCGGTGGGGGCGATGCCGACGAGGCGTTGGAAGTGGTGGCGCAGGAGAGCGCCGGAGCCGAAGCCGGAGCGGGCGGCGATGTGCTCCAGCCCGAGGTCGGTGTCCTCCAGCAAATGCTTGGCCAGTAGCACGCGCTGGTTGGTGAGCCATTTCACGGGCGTGGTTCCGGTCTCGGCGACGAATCGGCGCGCGAAGGTGCGGGTGGACATGTTGGCCCGCGTGGCGAGGTCCTCCACCGTGTGTGGCAGGTCGAGGTGCTCGTTCATCCATTCCAGAGTGGGGATGAGGCTGTCGGAGGTGCAGGCGGCGACGGGGCGTTCGATGAACTGTCGCTGCCCGCCGTCGCGCTGCGGCGGGACCACCATGCGCCGCGCGATCGCGTTCGCCACGCCGCTGCCGAGTTCCCGCCGCACCAGGTGCAGGCAGGCGTCGATGCCCGCGGCGGTGCCCGCGCTGGTGATCAGATCGCCTTCGTCGACGAACAGCACGTCCGGATCGACGGTCGCCGCCGGGTACGCCGCGGCGAGTTGCTCCACATGACGCCAGTGCGTGGTGCACTTGCGGCCGTCGAGCAGCCCGGCCGCGCCCGCCAGGAAGGCACCGGAACACACGGTGAGCACCGTCGCCCCGGCTGCCGCCGCCTCGCGGACGGCCGTGACGACCCGTGGATCGAATCCCTGGTCGGTCGCGGCGGCGGGGATGGCCACCAGATCGGCCGCCGCCAGCTCCGCGAGCCCGTATTCCGGTGTGACCGTGATCCCGGGGCTGGTCGAGTGCAGCGGAACGCCCGGCTCGGCCCCGCACACCCGGAAATCGAAGCCCGGCAGCCCGTCGGCCGTGCGGTCCAGGCCGAAAACCTCGCAGATCACCCCGAATTCGAACATGGCCATGCGTTCGGACAGCACCACGGCGACCTTCGACAGCATGCCGTCAGTCTAGTGGCCGTATTTTTACGAACAATGTCAGCACCGCCACTTTCGGCCGTAAATGGCTGAGCGAAAAATTACTGCCATGGTTACTTTCCTCGTCTCCCTGGCAGTCATCGTGGCTTTCGCCACACTCGTCGCCCGCGGAACGGCTCGCGCGGGTTCCTCGAACGTGGTCGACCGCGACGCGGAACGACTGGACTCCGAGCTGACGGCCATGCTCGGCCGCAACACCCACCACCGCTGATGCAACGCCGCGCTTCCCTCCGGCATCGCGCAGCGGCACAGCCGGGGCAAGTCGGATGAAGGGCGACCGTGAACCGCCCGGGCTCAACCACAGCTGCCGAGCGAAGCGAGACCGAGCATGCGCCGTTCGCGGCCCGACTCGCGCTGGAGCGGCCGCCGCGTGGGTGACAGGGATGCAACCGGCCGCCGCATAGGCGGTAGGGACACACGCGGCTGCCGACTCGAGTCGTCAGCCTGCGTCTATCGACCGTATGCACCCGGGAGCGAGCTTCGACACCGACGTGCCCAGCGCACCGCAACTGCCGGTTCCGAGCGAAGCGAGACCGAGCATGCGCCCGAACGCGAGCCACAAAGGGGCCGCGAACACCCAGCGCCGAAGGCGCTGGCAAATCACACAGCGTCGCCGGGGCTGACGCGCGGCTTGGGGGCGCGCATCTTGCGGATCTGTGAGGCGCGGACGAATGCGTACCAGCCCAGCCGGTACCCGCCGTCGGTGGTCTCCGGGAAACGCTCCCTGACCCGGTTGTTCACCACCCGGCCGAGCAGCACGCCCTCGACGCCCATGAACAGCATCATCACCAGCATGGCCAGGGTGACGATGGTCTGCAGCGCGGGCGCGACGAACATCGACAGGATCAGCACCAGCGCCATCGGCATGAACAAGCCGACCAGGTTGCGCCGGGCGTCGACGATGTCGCGCACGAACGCCCGGACCGGGCCCTGGTCGCGGGGCGGCAGGTACTTGTCCTCGCCCGCGAGCATGCGTTCCCGTCGATCCGCGGCGGCCTCGCGCCGTCTGGCGGAGGCGGCCTTGCGTTCCGCCCTGGTGCCCCGCGCGGCTTTGCGGCGGGCGCGGGCCTCCTTCGCGGTGAGCGGAGCGGGCGCTATCGGGCCACGGCGCTTGCCTTGTGCGTCACGGCGTTTCGGGGTGGGGCGGCCCTTGCCCGCGGTGGCCGTGGCCGCCGCGCGGGTGGTGCCCGCGGCCGAGCCACCGTCCGTGACCACCGTCGATTCGGCGGTCGCGTCGGTGCTGCTGGACTCGCCGCGACGGAACAACTTCACACAGACCAGGCTATTCGATGGGTAGCGCGGCGAGAAATGCGGTCCGATTCGCCCGGAGTGCGCGGTGTCACGCAGGTTGGGTGTCACCGCGGATCGGGTGGTGGCAAGATGGAGGAATAGCAGCCGGCCGAGTGGTGTTGACCGACACGACCCCGTGCGCTGTTCGGGTAGACCACAGGTTCCTCGAGGAGAGTTCATGACTGTGCAGAACGAGACCGCCACCCACGGTGTGAGTCTGACCGACGCCGCCGCCGCGAAGGCGAAGGCACTGCTGGACCAGGAGGGACGCGACGACCTGGCGCTGCGGATCGCGGTGCAGCCGGGTGGTTGTGCCGGCCTGCGCTACCAGCTGTTCTTCGACGACCGCTCGCTCGACGGCGACCTGACCGTCGACTTCGCGGGCGTCACGCTGGCCGTCGACCGGATGAGCGCGCCGTACGTGCAGGGCGCCTCGATCGACTTCGTCGACACCATCGAGAAGCAGGGCTTCACCATCGACAACCCGAACGCCACCGGCTCCTGCGCCTGCGGCGACTCCTTCAACTGAGGCTGCCCGCCGCTGCGGCATTCGGGCCGTACGAGTCGGGTGCCGTGGGCTCGCGAAATCGGTTGTCCCGTCCGGACATGTAGGTGCGCGGCTGCGCCCGGATCGGGGCGGCGGATCCGCTACGGTGAGACCGGGACCTTTGTCGTCCCGGTCTTGACCGCCTGCCGCCTACAGTTGAAGGGCCCAGCCACGTGTCCATAGCCGTTTCCGCGTCCATTGCGACCGACCACCTCATGCGCTTCCCCGGACGGTTCGCCGACGTACTGCTGGCCGATCAGCTCGACCACGTGTCGCTGAGCTTCCTCGTCGATGATCTGCAGATCCGTCGCGGTGGCGTCGGTGGCAACATCGCCTACGCCATGGGCCTGCTCAATCGCACCCCCTTGCTCGTCGGTGCCGTCGGCGCCGACTTCGGCGAGTATCGCGCCTGGCTGGAGAAGCACGGCGTCGACTGCTCCACGGTGCTGGTCTCCGAGCGCGCCCACACCGCGCGTTTCGTCTGCACCACCGACGACGACATGGCGCAGATCGCGTCGTTCTACCCCGGCGCGATGAGCGAGGCCCGCGACATCTCCATCGCCCAACTCGCCGAGACCAGGGACCTGGATCTCGTCCTGGTCGGCGCCAACGACCCCGAGGCGATGCTGCGGCACACCGCCGAGTGCCGTGAACTCGGCATCCCGTTCGCCGCCGATCCCTCCCAACAGCTGGCCAGGCTGGACGGCGACCAGTCCGTGCAGCTCATCGATGGCGCCGCGTACCTTTTCACGAACAAGTACGAGTGGGCGCTGCTGCTGCAGAAGACCGGTCTGAGCGAGGAAGAGGTCGCCCAGAAGGTCGGCGTCCGCGTCACCACCCTGGGCGCGGAAGGCGTGCGGATCGTCGACCGCGACGGCACCGAGGTGACCGTCGGTGTCGTACCCGAGGTCGAGAAGGTCGAGCCGACCGGTGTCGGCGATGCCTTCCGCGCCGGCTTCCTCACCGCGCACACCGCCGGGCTGAGCCTGGAGCGTTCCGCGCAGCTCGGCTCGCTGATCGCCGTGCTCGTCCTGGAGACCATGGGCACCCAGGAGTGGACGCTGAGCAAGGAGTCCGCGCTGGAGCGCCTCACGCAGGCCTACGGCCCGGAGTCCGCCGCGGACATCAAGACCCTGCTCTGATCGTCACGACGAAAGGCGCGCACCCGGCCGGGTGCGCGCCTTTCGCATGTTCGCGCGCTACAGCGAAACGGGGTACGCGGGTTCCTGGATCTCCGGCTTGATCCGGTCCTCGACGAAGATGCCGTGCCACACCATGAACACCAGCAGGGTCCACAGCCTGCGGCTGTGATCGGCGGTTCCGGCCCGGTGCGCGACCAGCATCTCGCTGATCGCGGCCTTGTTCAGCAGGTGGCCGGTCTGCGACTCGGCGATCTGCTGCTGTGCCCAGTCGTAGAGCTCGGTGCCGCGCAGCCAGTGCCGCAGCGGGACCGGGAAGCCCAGCTTGGCGCGATGCAGCACGTGCGGGGGGACGATGCCCTCCAGCGCCTGGCGCAGCGCGTACTTCGTGGTCTCCTTGGTGATCTTCTGATCGAACGGCAGCCCCTCGGCCGCCTTCAGCACCTCGGTGTCCAGGAACGGCACGCGCAGTTCCAGCGAGTTCGCCATGGTCATCTTGTCGGCCTTGACCAGGATGTCGCCGCGCAGCCAGGTGAACAGGTCGAGGTGCTGCATCCGGGCCACCGGGTCCCAGCCGCGCGACTGGGCGTACAGCGGCGCGGTGACGTCCTGATGGGTCCACTCCGGCCGGAACTCGCGCAGCACGGCGCGCAGCTGGGCGTCGCTGAAGCTGCGCGCGTTGCCGTAGTAGCGCTCCTCCAGGGTGAGCGAGCCGCGGTGCAGCAGGCTCTTGCCCCTGGTGCCTTCCGGGATCCGCTCCGACAACTTGCCCGCCAGCCTGCGCAGGCCGCGGGGCAGCTTCTCGAATGGCCGCAACGACAGCGGCTCGCGGTAGATGGTGTATCCGCCGAACAGCTCGTCGGCGCCCTCACCGGAGAGCACCACCTTGACGTGCTTGCGCGCCTCCTTGGCGACGAAATACAGCGGGACCAGCGCCGGATCGGCCACCGGGTCGTCGAGGTACCAGACGATCTCGGGGATCGCCTGGGCGAACTCGGCAGGGGAGACCACCTTCACCACGTGGCGCGCGCCGATCGCCTCGGCGCTCTCGGCGGCGACGTCCACCTCCGAGTAGCCCTCCCGCTCGAACCCGGTGGTGAACGTGATCAGCTTCGGGTTGTGCCGCATGGCCAGCGCGGCGACCGCGGTGGAGTCGATGCCCCCGGACAGGAACGAGCCGACCGTCACGTCGGCGCGCATGTGCTTGGCGACGGAGTCCTCGAGCGCCGCGGCGATCTCCCGGTAGCGCGCCGTGGCCGAACCGGGGGTGAACGGGCGCACCGGGAACTTCGGGGTGAAATACCGGGTGGCGACCGGCGCTGCACCGGGCCGCACGGTGGCGTAGCTGCCGGATTCCAGCCTGCGCACGTCCTTGTGCAGCGTCTCCGGTTCCGGCACGTACTGGAGCACGGTGTAGTGCTCGAGCGCCCGCGGGTCCAGCGCGTCGCTCAGCTCGAGCGCGGGCAGCAGTTCCAGCAGGCTCTTCTTCTCGCTGCCGAACGCGGTGCCGCCCGGCCCGGTGGCCAGGAACAGCGGCTTGATGCCGAACGGGTCGCGCGCGAGAAACAGGTCCTTGGTCTCGGTGTCCCAGATCGCGAAGGCGAACATGCCGCGCAGCCGCCGCACCGCCTCGGGGCCCCAGTAGTGGAACGCCGCGACGATGGCCTCGCTGTCGCCCTCCGTGTGGAACATCTTCCCGTCCGGGAACTCGGCGGCGTGCGCCTCGGCGAGTTCGGCGCGCAGCTCCAGGTAGTTGTAGATCTCGCCGTTGAAGGTGAGCGCGTAGCGGTCGGGCTGCTCGGGCGGGCCCCAGCGCAGCGGCTGGTGCGAGTGCTCGATGTCGATGATCGACAGGCGGTTGAAGCCGAAGATCACCTGGTCGTCGTGCCAGGTGCCGCGCTCGTCCGGGCCGCGGTGACGCACACAGTGCAAGGCTTCGTAGACCTGCTCCACCGTGCCAGGTGCCGCCTCGTCAGATGCCAGGAATCCGAGCAGTCCACACACGGCGTCGGCAACCTCATTTCTCACAGTCGGGATACGCGCGCACCGGATGGGGCGCAAAGGGGCGAAATCTAGTGTCCGAGTATGCCGCACCCACGGGATTCGCGCGTCGTGCGCACCACGTCCGGGACGGAATCGCTGGTGACGGTGATCGGCGCGCGCTCGGTGAGGTGCCGAAGCCGACCCGACGACGAACCGGGGGTGCGTTTGGTCTACGCTGCGTAGTACTCAGGTCTCTCTCAGGCGACCGGCGCGCAACGCGCTGGCCCGGAGGGCGTCCTGAACGAGCTTAGGACGTATCGTCGGGGCCTATCGCAGCCCCGAACGATGCACTGTCGGAATGTGTGGCGACCAGGAAGGCGTGAGCGTGGCGCACAAGGCGAGCGAAGAGATCGGGGCACGACCCGCCCGGGGTCGGCAGGGCCGCATCCTTCGGCGGGCCGGGCTGGTGGTGTCCTTGGGGATCACCGCGCTGCTCGTCTCGGGCTGCTCGATCGACAATGTTTGGCTGCGGTTCGGCTGGCCGTCGGGAATCACGCCGCAGGCCACCCGGATGCGGGAACTGTGGACCTGGTCGGTCATCGCCGCGCTGGCGATGGGCGTGCTGGTCTGGGGCCTGACCTTCTGGACCGTCGCGTTCCACCGCAAGAAGGCGGACTCCCCGGAGTTCCCGCGCCAGACCGGCTACAACGTGCCGCTGGAGCTGACCTACACGGCGATCCCGTTCGTCATCATCGCCGTGCTGTTCTACTTCACCGTGGTCGTGCAGAACTACGTGCACGAGAAGGTGGCCGACCCCGATGTCACGGTCGACGTGACCGCCTTCCAGTGGAACTGGAAGTTCGGTTACCGCGAGGTCGACTTCAAGGACGGCTACAAGTTCGACGGCATCGACACCGCGCGTGAGACGGTGAACCAGGAGCAGCTCGAGCAGTACGAGGAGCGGACCAAGGACGGCCACCCGCAGCCGGGCCCGGTGCACGGCAAGCCGGAGAACGACATCCTGTCCTACCTGCACTACGACAAGGTCGAGACGATCGGCTCGAGCAACGAGATCCCGGTGCTGGTGCTGCCGACCGGCAAGGTCATCGAGTTCCAGCTCGCCGCCGCCGACGTGATCCACGCCTTCTGGGTGCCGGAGTTCCTGTTCAAGCGCGACGTGATGCCCAACCCGAAGGAAAACAACTCCGACAACGTCTTCCAGATCACCAAGATCGAGAAGGAGGGCGCGTTCGTCGGCCGCTGCGCCGAGATGTGCGGCACCTTCCACTCGATGATGAACTTCGAGGTCCGCGCGGTCACGCCGGAGAAGTTCACCAAGTACCTGGACGCACGCCAGGCGGGCAAGACCAACGCCGAGGCGCTGGAGGCCATCGGCGAGTCCCCCGTCGCCACGTCCACCACGCCGTTCAACACCAGGCGCGACACCAAGAGCGCGGCCTCGGCCGAGAGCAAGTGAGGATTTGATCTGACATGAAGATCGAAGCGCGGATTTTCGAACTGCTCACGGTGTTCTTCATCATCGTGGCGGTGGTCTACGGCTTCTTCACCGGCCAGTCGCGCACCGGCGTCGAGTGGGCGGGTACCACGGCCACCGTGCTGACCGCGGGCCTGTCGCTGATCATCGGCACCTACTTCCGGTTCGTCGCCCGTCGTCTCGACCTGCGCCCAGAGGACTACGAGGACGCCGAGATCGTGGACGGTGCCGGCGACCTGGGCTTCTTCTCGCCCGGCAGCTTCTGGCCGATCACCCTGGCCGCCGCCGGTTCGGTGACCGCCCTCGGCCTGGCGTTCTTCCAGTTCTGGCTGATCGGCATCGGCGTCGTCTGCGTGCTTGCCGCCGCCGCCGGGCTGGTGTTCGAGTACTACCTCGGCCCGGAGAAGCACTGACCTGAGAACCCGCCGAAGCGGCCCCATCGGAAAACCGGTGGGGCCGCTTCGCGTCTGCCTGTGCCTGTTCGGTCGAACCGGCTCATCCCCGACGAGACCGCGCCTGATATGAAAGTCCGGGTGGGACGTAAGAAGTTGCTGGAGCCGACCCTGACGGAGTTGCCGCACGGGCCGCACGGTCTGGCTCGTGATCTGGTGACCGGGTCCCAGCGGCAGCGGCTTTTGTACGGGGTGACGGTTGTCGTCGCGGATCGCGGCTATCCCACCGCGACAATCGCGGATATCGCCGCAGCGGCGAAGGTTTCGCGCCGCACGTTTTACCAGCACTTCTCGGACAAGGAAGCGTGTTTCCTCGCCGCGGCCGAGACCGGCCGGGATCTGATGATCGAGCACCTCGAGCGCGTGATGAGGCAGGTGTTCGCGGGACCGGTCGAGCCGCTCGAGGCTTTACGGCTCGGAATCCGCGAGTATCTCACTCTCTTGCGTGACGAACCGTCGTTCGCCCGCGCGTTCTATCTGGAAACCGCCGTGGCCGGGTCGCGCGCGATCGAGTCGTTCGAACGATGTCAACGCTGGTTCGCCGGATTCATCCGATCATGGCGTGAGGCGGCGGGCCCCGTCGATCCACCGGTGCCGGATGACGCGTATCTGGCGGTGACCGACGCGGTCAACGAGGCCATCCGCCGAACCCTGCGGGCGGGAGGTGACTTGCTCGCACTCGAGGACACCGTGCTGTACATCCACCGCGCGCTGCTCGGTCTCGCGACGTCGGCCGACTAGGGCACGACTGTGTCGCCAGGACCGGTGAGGTCGCAGGAAGCGTCGTCGCTGGTGTTGCCGCCTTCGGAGACAATCCTCGCGAACGCCTTCGCGCAGTTGGACGAAGCGATGCCGGAGGTATTTCCCGTGATGATGGAATTCCGCACTTTCACGATGCCCACCGGAACATCGAGCGCATCCGTCACCTGACGTGGGAGGGTATCGAGATAGGCGGGCGCCACGTTGATGCCGCCACCGGCGTCCGAGGCACTGTTTCCGGTGACCGTCGTCCGATCGAAGGTCACCACCCCTCGGCCTCGGACATCTACACCGCCGCCGCGTCCGGCGAAGCCACCCGGGCGGTACCACACTCCGGGATCGACTACGCGGTTGTCGGAGATCCTGGAGTCGGTGAAGGTGCAGGTGTTATCGCATCGCACGCCGCCCGCCTCGCCGGACACGTTGCCGGTGATGATCGTATTTCTCGTTTGCAGGTCCGAGCCTGGCACATTGAAGATCCCGCCGCCGTACCCGGCGCTGTTACCCCGGACCACAACATCCTCGAGTACGAGGTTCGACGAATTGGAGATTCCGCCGCCGCCGGTGTCGTAGTACGGGATCTCGTGTTGAGCGGTGACTCCGCCGGTCACGGTCAATCCCGTCAACGTCACCGGCGCGGAGACACTGAGGACCCGGTCGATCCCCGCGGCATCCAGCACCGTCTGATCGCGGCCCGCGCCACGCAGGGTCGTCGCCGCGGTGAGGTTCAGGTCTCCGGTGTTCGCATCCGGATTGCGGCCTTGCACCTTCTGTGGATCGGGACGGATCATCAAGATGTACCGTCCTTCGGGCACCACGATTGTGCTCCCGGGCCGGGCGTTGGCGGTCTGCACTGCCGCGCGCAGTGTGCAGGCGCCGGCGACGGTACGGCAAAGCCCGCTGTACGGATCGGCCGCGACGCCGTCGGCTGTGGTGTTCACGGTGATCACCGCTGGAGAATTCGCATCGGGCACGGTGTCGGCGGAGGCCGCGCCAGGGAATCCGCCTGCAGTTGCCGCGATCAGGGATGCGATGGCGAGGCCGCGGGCCGTCGCGGGAAATGCGCTCGTCCTCATGAAGTTTCGAATCCAATTCAGCAACACGAAATAAGGTACGCCGCGTATGAGTGGGGTACGCAAGCGTCTACAACTATGTCGCAGAGTGGCGCCCTTCGGGGGTGTTTCCGGGAATCCGCTCGCCGGACGCCGATCCGCCTCCGCACGCCGGGTCATGCCGGGCGCCGTGGGAGGCACTCTCGAGCCGCTTCGAGAGCGTCGATGCGCTTCACTGCTCTTCCAGGCTTTTCAGCCGTTCAGCAGTGTCTTCGCCCCGGGTGCGGTCAGCAGCGACGTGATTGCACAAGCTCGCGTGCCGCGGGCGCTGTGGCCGGGCGCACGCGAATCTACTCCGCTTCGTATCGCAGCGCGTTCTCCGAGCGGCAGATCTCCTCGATGCCGGAGACGATGTCGCGCAGCAGTTCCGAGGGCAGTGCGGCGGGGCGCAGGCGGCAGGTGAAGGTGATCAGGCCGTGGTCTTCGGGGGGCAGGCCGCGGGCGGCGGATTCCGCGCGCAGGTAGCGCGAGCGCACGCCGTAGGTCATCGCCGAGATGACGGTGAAGCAGCCGGTGCGTTCCCGATGGCCCGAGAACAGGTCGTGCAGGCGGTAGAACACCGACGCATAGCTCGACAGGGGCGCGAAAACACCCACCCGGTAGGCGGGACCACGCTCGGACGAACTGAGGGCCGTATCGGCCAGGTACTCGGCATCGCGCAGGGTCTGTACCTTCGGCGCGAACAGCACCGCGCCCGCGGCCGCGTTGCGCACCGGCATGCCCGCCTTGCCGGGCGCGGCCGAGGCGATGGCGCCCAGCGATTTCCGTGCCCGCGACCCGACCTCGCGCCGGGCACGCAGTCCCCGGGTGGGCGCGGTGGGGTACAGGCTCGACCACTGCCCGAAGCGCACGGTGCCCAACTGCACGTGGCCGGTGCCGACCGGACGCGCCACCTTCAGCGGCGCGGTGTCGACCCAGCGGCCGACCTGCAGTTCGGCGTTGCCGGGCCGGGTGATCTCGGCGTAGGCGTGCTCGACGAAGGAATCGAAGTCGAGGAACCGGTCGGCGTCGGTGGTCAGCCAGGTGTGCTCCTTGTCGATCTCGATGGCATCCAGAGTGAGCGCGGTGATGATGCCCGCGCGACCGCCCGCGCCGAGGATGCGCTGGAATCGCTCGGTGTGGTGGGTGCGCCCGCAGGTACCGATACGCCCGTCGGTGTCCACGTACTCCAGATCGACGATCTGGTCGATGAACAGACCGTGCTTGTGCGAGGCCGCGCTGACGCCGCCGACCGAGGCGAAGCCCCCCGCGGTGATGTCGCGGTGATCGCCGACGATCGGCAGGCCGAGGCCGTGGGCGCCGAGCCTGCGGTCGATGTCGGACAATTTGGCGCCCGCCTGCACCCGGACGGTGCGCCTGCCCAGGTTGATGTCCAGCACCTGGTTCATCCGGCGCAGCGACACCACGGTCGGCTGGGCGGGCAGCGTGAGCCCCTCGTCCAGCAGCTCGCCGCCGCGTACCATCAACCGGTCCGTTCGCCCGCGCGAATCCCGCACCGTGCGAACGACATCGGCGGTATCGCGCGGGAGGTATTCCTCGGCGTTGGAGACAGTTTGCGGCGTGCTCATGGCCCAAAAGCTAACCACAGCGCGGGCCGCCCCGCTTCCCCGAATCCGGGAGTCACCGCGACGCGGGCGCAAGGCTCTTGCTGAACAGGACGGATCCGGCGGCATCGCACAGGTCGACGGTCAATTCCCTCGACCTTCCGTCGATGCGGACCTCGCCGAAATGCTGGAAGGCGTCCAGCGGCGAGCTGTTCTGCACCGGCGGCGCGTGGACGTAGACCGCCTCGGGGCCGAACGTGCCGTCCAGCTGATTCGGGCCGAACGCGCCCGCATTGAGCGGACCGGAGACGAACTCCCAGAACTCGTCGAAGTCGGTGAAGACCGCGCGCTCGGGCGAATAGCGGTGGGCGGCCGTGTAGTGCACGTCGGCGGTGAGCCAGACGACGTTCGCCACCTTGTTGGCCCGGATCGACGACAGCACCTGGGCGATCTCGCGTTCCCGGCCCGACGGCGCACCGGGATCGCCGTTGGCGGGACCTTCGTAGGCGGTGGTGTTCTTCTGTTCACCGTCGGGGACGATCACGCCGAGCGGCAGGTCGTTGGCGATGATCTTCCAGGTGGCTGTGGATTCGCGCAGACCGTCGATCAGCCATTTCGTCTGCGCCGGCCCGAGAATGCGGCCGTTCGGCCCGTTGTTGACGTCGTTGGCGTCCTTGTTCGCGCGCATGTCGAGCACGAAGACGTCCAGCAGCGGACCGTAGGCGATCTTGCGATACAGGCGGCCGTCCACCGCTTCTCTCGGTTCCAGCGGCATCCACTCGCGGAAGGCCTGCCAGGAGCGCGTGGCGAGGGTGTCCATGCCGCGTTCGGTGTAGCCCTTGGACTCGGCGACGAGTCCGCCGGGGTACCAGTTGTTCACCGTCTCGTGGTCGTCCCACTGCACCACCTGGGCGACCGAACTGTTGAACCGGCGGTAGTTCTCGTCGGTCAGGTTGTAGGCGTAGTTGCCGCGGAACTGATCCAAGGTCTGCGCGACAGCGCTTTTCGCCTCGCTCACCAGATTGCGCCACACCCGGCCGTCGGGCAGCGTGACCGATTCCTTCAACGCTCCGTCGGCGTAGATGGAGTCGCCGGAGTGCAGGAACAGGTGCGGGTCGCGGGCGGCCATCGCGGCGAAGATCCTCATGCCGCCGAGTTCCGGGTTGATGCCGTAGCCCTGACCCGCGACGTCGCCGGACCATTGCAGCCGGATGTCCGCCGCGGCGGTGGGCGCGGTGCGGAAGACTCCGGTGACCGGTTCGGAGGTGGCGCCGTCCTCGCCGCGCAGCGTCACCCGGTAGTGCACCTGCTGTCCCGCGGGCAGGCCGTTGACCCGCACCCGGCCGGTGCCGTCGGAATCCGGGGTGAGCAGTGGCCCGGTGAAGCGCATGGGATCGGTGAACGATTCCGTCGCGGCGGTTTCCACGAGCAACGTGGCGGGGCGATCGGCGCGGGCCCAGATCAGCGCGCCGTCGGTGCGTGGGTCACCCACCGCCACGCCGTGGGTGAGCACCGGCCGCTGCCGGACCAGCGCCGGGCCGTTGCCCGGCGAGCAGGCCGCCAGCGCGGGGGCCGCCACGAGGCCGAGTGCGCAGGCGCGCAAGACGGTGCGCCGGGATGGTCCTGAGGCCGAGCCGCTCATGAGGAAACTCTGGCGCAATTACGTCAACGTCACATGAACTCGTCGAGTCCGTGCGGCCAACAAGCAACGGGACCTCAGTGCGCGAGTCGCTCCAGCCGGTGGTGCAGCTCGCCCGCCCAGTCGACGCCGCCCAGATGCTGGTAATCCACCCAGAGCGCGTCGAAGACATCGCGGCCCTCGGAGATCCATCCGCCGCGCTTGTCCGCCTCCAGGACCACGCTCATACCGGTCTCGGTCGGGACGAAAGTCACCTCGAGCTGGTTCAGGCGGGGTAGCGCGGCGAACCGGCGAACTCGATCTCCTGGTAGAACGGCAGCGTCTGAGGTGTGTTGTGCACCCGTCCCGATTCCACGTCCGCGCTGCGCAAGTGGAATCCCAAGCGCTCCACCGCTTCCAGCAGCACGTGCTGGGCGGGCAGCGCGCCGACGCCGATCGGGTCGGTGTCGGCGGCGTCCACCGCGCCGTGGATCTCCACGACGGTGCGCAGCGACACCACCGTGCCGGGCAGGTGCCTGCCGTTGTAGAACGTGATCGGCGTTTCCATCGGCGCGCGGGCCGCGAAGCGGAACTCCGGCACCGCACCCACGGGCAGATGCAACGGCCCGTGCACCCCGGTACGGCCGAACGCGATATCGCGCAGGCCTTCGTGATCGTCGTACTCCTGCTCGGCCCTGGTCACGAACTCGACCGCCACCTGAGCGATTTCCTGCGCGACCGCCCCACCCCGCAACCGGATCACACCCTCGACGGTGCCCCCGGGCTGCACACCCGGCGTGAACAACTCGGTCTCCACCTCGGCCCCACCGACCCCGGCCGCCGCCAGCAACTTCTTGAACATGGTCCGCAGTCTCCTCGCCACTGCCGAAGGAAACCTTGGCGTTTTCTTGTGTTGTGGGCAACCTCACCGCACGACCTCGTGTGTGGCCCCTCATAGGTGCGGCCACCGTAACGTGATCGAACTTGGAATACTCGATGACGCAGCACATTCCGGTACTCGACGTTGCTGCGATATCGGAGTCACGAGGTGCCCGAGCCTCCTGACTCCAGAAGGGGGTGGGTATGCGACAGTCGGCTGGAGGATGGGCATCGTCGGTGGCGCTACTCGTGGCAGGAACAAGTCTGTGGGGGTTGTTCAGTGCCGGGCTCGCCTTGCTGGGGTCGAGCGGAGCGGGGCCGACGGTGGCGATGGGCGCCGCGATTCCTCTGCTGGTAACAGCCGCGGTCACTGGTCGGCGACCAGGCCTCGCACTGGGCTCGTACCCGCGAATCTATATCCAACTGGGTTTGCTCGAGGCGCTGAACATTTCCCTGTATGTCGCTGCCTTGACCATCGGCCCTGCACCCGTAGTCGTCGCGCTGCACCTGGTCTCTCCGATCATGTTACTGGTCCTGGCCATCGTCACCGGGAAGCGGACGATGAATCTCCGGATCGTGGTCGAGCTGCTCCTGCTGGCTTCCGCCATCGTTTTGGTCGCCGCGCGGCCTCGGGCGCAGATCGGTAGTGGCAATGCACTGATCGGTTGTGCTTTGGCACTCGGTAGCTCGGCCGCGGTGACCGCGTTGATCGCGCTGGTGGCCCGGGAGTCTCAGGACCGCGACCCCATCGTGTCGGCCGGGCTGCAACTGGCCGTCGCGGGCGTGCTCACCGCGCCTTTTCTGACGATGACCACTTGGGAGTGGGAACGAATGCTGGCCGAGTTGGGGCTCGGCGCAACCCTGCTCGGTCCGGGATTCGCGCTGTACTGGCGAGCGATGCGGCGTCTCAGCGCGCCGATCGCCGGTGCGCTCGGTGTGAACGAGGCGGTCGTGGCCTCGATCGTTGTCGTGGCACTGGACAGATCGCAGCTCTCGCTGCCGACGGTGCTGGGTGGCATTCTCGTCGTCGCAGCGGTACTGCTGGATGCCGAGAGCGGATATATTGACGGTCGACGTCCGGACGGGTGAGCTGTAAGACCCACTAGGGCAATGAGTTTCACCGTTCTCAAGGGGGCACTATGTCATACGTCGACGACCGTATCGGTCTTGCTGCCGACTGGTTCGGCAGGAATCTGGTCCAGCACGACGAGGGGTATGCGGGCTGGGGATGGTCGCCTGACGTGCCACCCAATCCGCAGGACACCGCCGAGGTCGTGTGCGCGTTATCCCGTGTGAACCGGCCTATGCCGGAAGCAACAGCGGTACTAGCACTGGTGCGGCGCGACGTGGTCCGCCACAGCACTCGCGGCGAGTGGGAGTTCCATGCGCCGGTAGACGCGGCGTGGCGGCTGCGTGCCCTGCGATGCTTCGGTGTGGCCGGCACAGACGCCGATCTGATTGCCTGCCGCAACTCGTTGCTTGCCGCACAAGATGCCGACACAGGTGGTTGGTCGCTGGCCGACGGTGTCTCCGCGGTTTCGGTGACGGCCACGACCGCAGCGATCCGGGCGCTGGTGGAGTTGTCCGCGTCAGACGACGAGGCTGCGCGAGCCGCGCTGCGCGGCACCACCTTCCTGGTGTCCGCAATGCTCGCCGAAGACCCACGGGTCGACCCGAATTACGCGGCGGCGCAGATCGCGAGTCTGCTGGCGGTACCTGAGATCGCGGGGCTCGGTGGTACCCGGGTGCGCCGAGCCCATGAGTTGGCGACCGAAAGAGTGCTCAGCGCGTTGGACACGGGCCTCGGCAGACTCGAGGAAGAACAGATACGCCGCGGCAGCGTGGCACAGACCTGGCATCACGCTACGTTGCAGCTGTCGGTAGCGGCGCTGGCGACTTCGGGTGAGCGATGTATCTTCCACCCGACCTTCCGCAGGGCGTTCATCGAACTGCTCGACTATCAGCAGTTGTCACCGATCCACCGAGATCGCGGTGGATTCCGCACGTCGCGTGAAGGGTTCATCACCTCGTATGCGACCGCGCAGGCCGTGCATGCCCTCGCTCAGGTACGGTCCCAGGTCGGCGAGTGGGTCAACCCCGCGAGAGTTTTCGACATGTTGTGCCGACACGAAGGTGTTCATCACACGGACCCGCAGGAGGTCGTCCCGGTCGGTCGTGCACCGATGGTGATGAACAGCCCCGCAGGAGCGGCGTTCTTGGCGATGGGCGCCGCGTCGGGTTCCACCATCGTTACTCTCGCCTTGATATTCGCCGGACGATCGGGAGAGATCGCCAGTCGAGCTCTGGTTTCCTGGGGCTTGATCTTCGTCTTCCTCGGAATCTATGGTTTTGCGGCCACCAGGTTGAACTCGATTCCCAAAGGCAGAGTCGCAGCCGTGGTATTTGCCGCGTTCACGGCAATCGTGTTCCCTGTCGTCGCTTTTCTGCTCGCGTAGCCTGTCCGCCCGACGCCCGCAACGAAAAAGCCCCGAGACGAGCAGTCTCGGGGCAGACGTCGTGCCTGGTTCAGCCGGCGGCGGTGTCCGGGATGCGGACGGGCACGGCCTCGGGGCGGCTGCCGTGGGGGACGCCCTTCTTCAGGCTGTGGGCGTAGACGTCGACGTATTCCTGCCCGGTGAGCTGCATGAGCTCGTACATGACCTCGTCGGTGACGGCGCGCTCGACGAATCGGTTGCCGCCCATGCCTTCGTAGCGGGAGAAGTCGATGGGCTTGCCGAACTTGACCGTCACCTTCCTGCGGCGCCAGCGGAACGGGCCGGGCGGGCTGACCTCGTCGGTGCCGATGACGGCGACCGGGATGACGGGGACGCCGGTCTCCAGCGCCAAGCGGGCCAAGCCGGTCTTGCCCTTGTACAGCCGGCCGTCGGGGGAGCGGGTGCCCTCCGGGTAGAGGCCGACCAGACGGCCCTCGTCGAGCAGCTTGCGGGCGGCGTTCAGCGCGTCCTCGGCGGCGTCGGCTCCGCTGCGGTCGATCGGGTACTGACCCGAGGCGCTGAAGAAGAACTTCTGGAACCGGCCCTTGATGCCCGGGGTGGTGAAGTACTCGGCCTTGGCGAGATAGTTGATCCGCCGCGGACTCAGCAACGGAGCGAACAGCCAGTCGGCGAAGGAGAGATGGTTACCCGCCATGATGGCCGGCCCGTCCGCCGGAATGTTCTCCACACCCTCGACCGTAGGCCGGTTGTAGAGATGAATGAACGGTCCCAGCAGCACGTACTTCAGCAGCCAGTAGAACATGACGTCCTTCCCCCGGGACCGGGATAGTTGCGGGCACCTGCTTCAAATGCCGACTTTACCGCTGGTACAAGATCACATCCAACCGCAGCGGCGAATCTCACCACACTTCGGCGCCGACGCCGACCGATGGCGAGCATCGGCGTGTCGCGCCGGACCACGATCCTCGTGGCCTGCGCTGTCAACGGCCGGTCCGCGCGATGCGGGCGGATTTGCCCGCGCCGGAGGGCAGGGCGGCCCTGGCGAGATCGGCGGCGCCGATCATGCCCGCCGCCTCGCCGAGCTGAGTGGTCCGGATGCGGGCCAGCGGCCGGTGCCCCGCACCGGTGATCGTGCGCGCGTACTCCTCACGCGCCTCGTCCAGGAACAGCGGCGCCGAACTGCTGACCCCGCCCGCGATGACCACCAGGTCGGGATCGAAGATGTCGCTGACGAACGCCAGCCCGAGGCCGAGCCAGCGCGCGAAGTCGGCCATCACCCGCGCCGCGAGCGGATCGCCGTCCTGCGCGGCGCCCGCGACCCGCCGTCCGGTCAGCGAGCCGGGATCGCGCGCCACGTCCCTGGCGAGCACGGAGTGCACCGTGTCGCTGGCCAGCATCTCGATCGCGGTCTCGGCCAGCGCGGTTCCGCTGCAGTAGCGCTCCCAGCAGCCGTGCTTGCCGCACGGACAGGGCCGCCCCTGCGGAACGACTTGCAGATGACCGAGTTCCGGCGCGACACCGTGCGTGCCCCGGTACAACTGGCCGTCGATCAACAAGGCGGCGCCGATGCCGGTGCCGATCGCGATCAGCACCACGTTGTGGCCGCCCGCCGCGGCGCCGAACCGGTATTCGGCCCACATCGCCGCGTTGGCGTCGTGTTCCAGGATCACCGGCAGGTCCAGCCGTTCGGTGAGTCGCTGGGCGACCGGCGCGTCCTGCCAGGGCAGGTGCGGGGCGAACCGCACGGTGGAGCGATCACCGTTGATGAACCCGGCGACCGCCAACCCGACCGCGCCGATGGAATGCCGGCCGGACAGGTCGCGCACGGCCCGGTCCAGCGCGTCCTCCAGCGCGCGGGCGGAATGCGGCGTCGGCGCCTGGACCGTGTCGAGCACCTCGCCGCTGTCATCGATCACCGACGCCCGAATGTTGGTGCCGCCGACATCTATTCCGACGGTCAGCGGTCGTGTACCGGCCATCTGGTGCGTCATACCTTGATCGTCACGGGAATGTCGACGTAACTGGGGCCATCGCCGTCCTCGCCTGGACCGTGCCGGTGCGGCGCACCGGTTTCCGGGTCGGCGTCGGTGGGCATGACCGGCTCGACCGGCACCCCCGCCAGCGCTTCGCGCAGCACGGTGACGATCGCGGTGCCGTGATCGGCGACGGCGGCCAGCACGTCGTGGTGCTCCCCGCGCACGAGCGCCGCGGCCGCGCACACCGGGCACCAGCTGCAGCCGGTCCACTCGGCCTGGCCGTCGGCGGCGCGCCGCAGCACCGGCTCGACCCGTTCGAGCACCGCCTCGGCCAGCAGCTTCAACTCCTCGGCGAGTTCGCTGATGCCGTCCGGCGCGCTGTGGCGGCCTGCCTCGTGGCCCTCGGGCGGGTGCGGATCACCGGTCATGGTCGTGACTTTCGGACGCCTGCGCCCACACCCGCGGATCGGGCCGGAAGCGGACCACCAGATACCCGTCATCGAGCTCGGCGCCGTCGACCGTGCACCGCCGCAATACCGGCGCCAGGCGCACCCGCCGCCGGACACCGTCCGCTCCCACGATCAAATCGTCCTCCACTCGGCCAAGGCGCAACGTGGCGGCGTCGACCACCGGCAGGTGCATGCGCAGCGCGTACACCGACTGCACCCCGGTGCCGGATTCCCGCAGAACCAGCGGTTCGCCGGAACTCGCGTCGACCTCCGTCTGATTGTCGCTCAGCATAAGCGCAGCGTCACCGGTGTCGCCCGCCGAGTCCATCGCGTACGACAGCGCGGCCAGCGAGTTCAGCCCGATCGGCTCGGCGCCGGTGTGCTGCGCGACCACCACCGGGATACCCGGCATCTTGCGCCGCAAATCGGCGATGACATCCGATTGCTCACCGCGCCGGTTCGAATACCAGTGCACCGCCGGATGTTCGGCCGAACTCGGTTCGGCGGGCGGCGCGAGATCGGGCAGCACCTTGTTCACCACCACGGCATCCAGTCGCAGGCCCAGCAGCGCCGCGGCGGAACGCACCCGCTCCGATTCGGCCACCGCCACCCGCTCGGCGACGGTGATCAGCCGCGCCCCGGTGCGCCGGTGGTCGGTGAGCAGATCGCGAACCTCGGTGACCGCCTTGACGATCCGTTCGACCGTGGCCGCGAGCACGGCGCGGCGCAGGTCGGTACCGATGGCGCTCATCGTCCGCGCGTGCGGCGGCCACATCCGCTCCAGGTAACCGAGCAGGGTGGCGGGCGCGGTGACCAGGCGCAGCATGTCCGCAGACGGCGGGCAGTCGACGACGATCAGATCCCAGTCGTCCTCGGCGGCGAACTGGGTGATCTCCACCAGCATCAGCAGTTCCTGCACGCCGGGCAATCCGGTCAGCTCCGCCGGATCCAGCGCGGCGAGGTCGAAACCGTGCTCGTGCCCGCGGCCGGTGGAGATCAACCGCACCACATCGCGGAACCGGTCCTCGAGCAGCGCGAGCGAATCGATCTCGATCACGTCCAGGCCCGGCAGCACGGTGGCGACGCCGGTGACGGTGCCGGGATCGTGCGGGAAACGGAAGCCGAGCGCGTCGCCCAGCGAATGCGCCTGATCGAGCGAGGCGATCAGCACGCGACGGCCCGATCCGGTCTCGGCCATGGCGGTGGCACACGCGAGCGTGGTCTTGCCCACCCCACCCTTGCCGATGAACAGTTCGACCCGGGTCTTGTGCGCGGTCAGCCTTCGACCCGTTTCTTCAGTTCCTTCAGCGCGGTGTCGGTGATCACTTTCTCGGCCTTGCGCTTGAACATGCCGATCATCGGGATGTTCAGATCGACGGTCAGCGTGTAGACCACCTCGGTGCCGCCGTCCGGCCGATCGAGCAACTCGTAGGTGCCGTTCTGGGCCTTCTGCAACTCGCCGCTGAGCAGCCGCCAGCTGACCGCCTTACGGTCGGCGCGCCAGTCGTAGGACAGGACGTAGGTGTCCTTGACCACCCCGGCGTCCAGCACGAACCGGGCGGTCTCGGCCAAGCCGTCCGGTCCCGTCTCCAGCACCTCCACCGACTTCGCCGCCGATACCCACTCCGGGTAGGACTCCAGATCGGCGATGACGGACATCACCTGCTGCGACGGGGCCTCGATGACGATTGATCTCTGGGTCCTGTCGGCCATGCGGACAGCGATTCCTTTCAGCGTCGGTGCTGGTAGATCAAGACAGGGCCGCGGGAGCGACGCCGGCCGGGCGACCCGACTCCAGCCGGGACTTCACTTCGAACGACATGTTCTTGCCCGCGACCCGGCGCGCCCGGTTGGCGGCGGCGAGCTTGCCCACCGGCAGCGGGGGCTGCGGTTCGGCGTGCAGGAAGTAATGCAGGATCACCCCGTCGAGCGAGGGCTCCAGCCACACCTCCATGGTTCCGGTCAGTCCCCCGGACACCGACCAGCGGATACCCTTCTCACCCCGGTTCTCCCGGACCTCCAAGTCCAGGTCCGGCCACCAGCGGCGCCACTGGTTCGGGCCGGCCAGCAGGTCGGCCACGGCGGCCCCCGATGCGGCGACGAAGGTCTGATCTGCGACCTGGATACTGCTCACTCCGCTGAGCGTAGTAGATGCGACGCGGATCACCGCAGCAGCTGTCGCAGGCGCGCGCCCAGGGTGTCCCAGCGCCACTGCTGCTCGACGAACGCCCGGCCCGCCACGCCCATCCGCGCGGCCGCGTCCCGATCGGACAGGATCTCCACCAGGGCGTCGGCGATCTGCTGCACGGAGCGGCCGTCCACCACCCGCCCGGTCCTGCCCTCGATCACGGTCTCCGGCGCGCCGCCGGAATTGCCAGCCACCACCGGGACGCCGGACGCCGAGGCCTCCAGGTAGACGATGCCCAGCCCCTCCACGTCCAGACCGGCCCCCTGGTCCGGCAGGGCATCGCGAAGACGTCCGCCAGCGTGTGATGCGCGGCCAGCTCGCCGGACGGGACGCGGCCGGTGAACACCACGTCCTCGGTGACGCCCGCGGCGACCGCGAGGGTACGCAGCTTGTCCTCGAAGGGGCCGCCACCCGCGATCACCAGGACCGCTCCGGGCACTCGCTCGCGGATAGCGCGCATGGCCAGGATCAGTGCGTCCTGCCCCTTGCGCGGCACCAGCCGCGACAGGCACAGGATGGTCGGACGGTCGCCCAAGCCGTAACGCTCGCGCAGCTCGGCACGCGCCGCCGGATCCGGGCGGAACACCTCGGTGTCCACCCCGGGCGGCAGATACTCCAGCGCCGCGTTCGCCCCGAACGCGGACGCGAACCGGCGGCGGGTATAGCGGCTGACGTAGGTGACGACGTCGGTCTGCTCGCCGATCACCCGAAGCGCCTGCCTGGCTCCGGGCAGCATCGACCAGCCGACCTCGTGGCCGTGCGTACTGGCCACGATGCGTTCGGCGCCCGCGCGACGCAGCGCGGGCGACATCAGCGCCAGCGGTGCCGCCGCCCCGAACCAGACCGTGTCGCACTGCTCGCTCCGCAGCAGTCGCGCGGCGCGGCGCAGCACGAGCGGAGTCGGCAGCATCAGCGTGGTGGGATGGCGAATCACCTGGAACTTCTGCTTGGCGTCGAACTTCAGATGACTGTCGCCGCGCCAGCGCGGAGCGTAGACGACCAGGTCATCCGGCGGCAGCTCACCGGCCAACGCCTGCAGATACGACTGGATACCGCCCGGCCGCGGCGGGAAATCATTGGTAACCAGCAAAGTTCGGGCCATGCGCAACAAAATACTGGGTTGGATTTGCCGCGACTGCGTCGCGGCGTGTTCGCGGCCCCTTTGTGGCTCGCGTCCGAGCGAGCGCCGCTTGCTCCTTCGTCGCGTACGCGGCGGCCACTCGGACGCGAGCCGGGCTGTGTTGGTTTTTCCAGCGCCTGCGGCGCTGGGTGTTCGCGGCCCCTTTGTGGCTCGCGTCCGAGCGGCCGCCGCTTGCTCCTTCGTCGCCTACGCGGCGGCCACTCGGACGCGAGCCGGGCCGCGAACGGCGCATGCTTGGTCTCGCTTCGCTCGGAACCGGGAGTTGGGGTGCGCTGGGCGCGTGGGGGGCGTGAGTTTTGGGCATCGTGGACGCGGCTCGTGGTGGTGGTCCTGGTGACCGGTGATCAGTCACGGACGCGATAGCCGTGGGACGCGAGCTGGGCCGCGAACGGCGGATGCTTGGTCTCGCTTCGCTTGAAACCGGGAGCTGGGTGCGTCGGCATAGTGCACGCGGGTTGGACCGGCTGGCTTTCCAGTTGGCGGTATTCGTTGGTCAACGCTTGTGCGGGGGCGGGTTGGTTCGGGCGGGGCTGGGCCGGTCAGTCCCAGCTCGACACGGCTCTTCCGTTGCCTGTGCCGTCCGCCGACCCTGCCTAACGGTGGGGGCGCGGCGTAGAAGCAGTGCGCGATTCGCGGGTTGCGGAGGTGGGGTCAGGCGGTCCTGGCTCGTACCCACTCGCGCCAGTCGTCGACGAACTCGGTGCGGGTGGTGCCGAGGACTTCGCGGAGGATGCCGTCTTCGGTGGTCGGGTCCTGTTTGCCCGCCGCGATGCGGTGGTAGAGCTGGACGAGGTGCGGACGGTCGTATTTCTCGGCGACGAATGCGCAGATCGACCAGGCCTTTTCGTAGGTGAAGGCGGCGTCGGGGCCGGAGAACTCGGCGTCGGCGGGCAGATCGGCGGGGATCCGCCCGGCGTGGGCATGCGCGGTGAGGGTGGGGGCGATGTCGGCGAACCGCTGGCCTTCGCCGTGGTGCGCGGTGTAGTCGGCGAAGCCTTCCAGCATCCACAGCGGGGCGCCGTCGACGGTGGCCGCGCGCGCGGCGATGTGGGTGAGTTCGTGCCGCAGCAGGGTGGCCATGCCTTCGGGATCGAGGCGGCGCCCGGTGTCGGGACCGAAGACGACACGCTGGCCGGTAGGGCGGCTGCCCTCGGTGAACGGGTCGGCGACCGAGGCGGCGGCGACTTCGGCGGGCAGGAGGTCGGGCGAACGCAGCAGAGCCGCGAACTCCGAAGGCGACGAGGCGACCACGACGAGCGCGGACTGCGCCCAGCCGGGACCCCAGACGTCGGTTACCGCGGCGGTGGCATCGGCGAGTTCGCGCTCCAGCACGTCGATTTCGATCCGCTGGTCGGAATGGCCGACGACCAGGGATTGCCGTCCGTCGCCGGTCGGCACCTCGCGGGCGACGATGGAGCCGAACGGTTCGACGATGCGCCGCACCTCGGCGAGCCTGGGATCGGCGGCCGCCGCCTGACCCACCGCCTCGGTCGTTCCCGGTTCGGCGGCTCGCAGTTTCGGTAGCACCGTGTTCGGCAACATGATCAGCGCGACGCACACGCCGGTGAGCGCCACCACCATCGCGACGGTGAGGCAGAACTCGAATCGCCGCCGCGCCGACCACCAGTCGCGCGATTTCCGCATGCCGGTCATCGGCGCACGCCGTCCGGCGACATGGCGCCGCGGTGTCGTGCGGTGGCGGAGGCGCCGTGTCGACCGCGCCGGTCGCTCACGGCCCGTAGCCGGTCGGTCGTGCCTGGGGTAGTGCGGTGCCGCTGCTTGGCTCGCTCACACGGTCTAGTATCGCCGAGCCGAATGGAACGGTGTCGAGCCCATGGGCGCGACCGCGACGGGCACGCCGAAGGTCGAGGCGTGCAACATGAGTCCGTTTCCCGCGTAGATGCCGACGTGCGAGATGTCGGAGTAGAAGAAGACGACGTCGCCGGGCTGCAGCTCGTCCTTGGAGACCGGGGTGCCGTAGCTGGCCTGCTGCGAACTGGTTCGCGGCACGTTCTTGCCGACCTGCTTGAAGGCCCACTGGACCAAACCGGAGCAATCGAACTGGTCCGGGCCGGTGGCACCCCAGACGTAGGGGTCGCCGATTCGCGTGAGTCCCGCCGCCAGTGCGCTGGTGCCGCTGCCGGGAACGAGACCCTGCAAGAGGGTGTCGCGGTCGAATCCGGGCGGGAACGGCGATCCGGCGAGGGCCGACTTGTCCTTCGCCGACAGCGTGCCCCAGGCCTGCACCACCTGGGCGATGGCGCCACCGAGATCACTGCGCTTGTGTTCCAGATCGATGCGCACCGCCTCGGCCTTCTGCGCGGCGGAGCGGGCCGCGTCGGAGGCGGTGCGGGCCGCCGATTCGGCCGCGGTGGCGGCGTCGGTGGCCTTCTCGTAGTGGTCGAGCTGCTCGGAGGTCTGCGCGGATACCACGTCCAGCGTGGACATCTGGTCGAGCAGTTGCTGCGGTGAGTCGCTGACCAGCACGGCGAACAGGCGGTTGGTGCGGGCGCCCTGGTAGGCGGCGATCGCGGTGCGGTCGATGACCGGCTGGTACCGGCGGACCTCGTCGCGGGCACGGTTGACCACGTCGGTACTGGCGGCCAGCCGGGCGTCGGCGTCGCGCTGCACGGCGAGTTTCGCCTCCAGCTCGGCCTCCGCTCCCAGTGCCTGCTGGTTGAGCTGCTCGGACTGATGAGACAGATCGATCATCCGCTGCACGGCTTCGGTGGCCGTCGAGGGAAGTGCTACCGGATCGGCTCCGGCCGGACCGCCGCCGTAGAGGCCCGCGGCCAGGATTCCGGCTGCCAGCGTCCCGCCCACCAGACGTTTGGTCTGCTGTCTCCGGTGATGTTCAGCCACAGCCCGCGGTGCCCCGTTCTCTCGTGAAGCGATCTCTCGTGAAACCGACGCAGAGTCCTTCGCCGAAACCGAGGTTTGCGTCGGCGAACCGCGGGTAATCGGTGGAAGGTCTCGGTTAGGTTACGGAACGGCCCGCATCGCTGTCCAGTAGAGCACGGAACGATCACGGGCCGTTGGTGCGGTCGGGCCGCGATACAGCGGCCCGACCAGCTGCTCGTCAGAAGCGGCGGGCACCCGCGACCGGCATGGAGGAGATCGGCGCGAC
Organism: Nocardia exalbida NBRC 100660; assembly: GCF_000308575.1. Taxonomy (GTDB): domain Bacteria; phylum Actinomycetota; class Actinomycetes; order Mycobacteriales; family Mycobacteriaceae; genus Nocardia; species Nocardia exalbida. The sequence continues at coordinate 34,964 of NZ_BAFZ01000042.1, forward strand.
CTTCACGGGCTGACCCGAGGTGGACGCGTGTACGACATTGCCGTCACCGGCGTAGAGGCCGGAGTGGCTGCCGCCGTAGAACGAGACGAGGTCGCCCGGCTGCAGATCGTTCAGCGAGACCGGGCTGCCCGCGGACAGCTGCGCGCCGCTGGTACGGGGCAGTTCGACGCCCGCCTGGCGGTAGGACCACTGGACCAGGCCGGAGCAGTCGAACGAGTTGGGGCCCGCGGCGCCGTAGACGTACGGGGAGCCGACCTTGCTCATGGCCGCGTCCAAGGCGATCTCGCCGGAGCTCTTGGGGGCGGCGAAAGGAAGGGGGGCGGGGCCGGGCAGCTCGAGGCCCGGCAGGGCCGGCGGGACCGGGATCTCGTTGGGAACGTCGAAGGTTCCCACGCCGGGGAGGGTCACCGGCTGGGCCGACGCGGGGGCTGCGGGCAGCAGGAACGCGCCGAGAGTGGCAGCGCCGACGGCCCCGGCGGCAACAGCGCGCTGTGCGTGACGCTTGACGGCGTTGGTCGTCATGATGCGGAACTCCCAATCTGCCTCACGACGCCGCACCCGGTGGTGCCGCGGACTTCGTCTGGGCCGCACCGGTTGGCGCGGCGGACTCCGTGAGGTCTCGAAAAGGTTACGAACACATCACGGTGATTTGTAAAGGCCGGGCAATCCGAAAAGCGTCCGCTCAACAATTGCGCGGTCCAAACGCTGTGAGATATCTCCCACGGAATCACGAAAAGATAACGATGCTGAAATCCCAGGAAAAGTCCGGTTTCGGCGGTCTGCTGAAGCGGACCGGATCGGTCGGCGGCCCCTGGTTGCCCCTGGTGGTGTTTTGGCAGGTAGGTGGCCGGAAAGCACCGTAGGTCACGGCATGGTCGCCCGTTCGTACACCGTAGAGCCGGGAGTGGTGGGCTCGCCTGTTGGTGATCGACTGCATTTCGCAAGACTCGCGGCAATGTTTGATACAGTTTTGTACCTCTTGTGATCTGGGTCTCTTTTCCGCATTTCTAGATCATTTCCCGGGTATCGCCCGAGAATCCCCACGGTGTAATTCGGACATTCGTGGCGGATCCGCGTGCCCGGTTCCTGTCGGACCGTGGCCCTACGCTGCTCGCCGTGTCCGACCCCGCGCCGCGCCCGGCCGTCCAGCAGCTGGCTTTCGACGAGCTCGACACCCCCTTGTACGACACCACCTTCGTGGTCGTGGACCTGGAGACCACCGGGACCAGTCCCGGAGCCGACGGCATCACCGAGATCGGCGCGGTGAAGGTGCGCGGCGGGGAGGTGCTCGGCGAATTCGCGACGCTGGTCAACCCGGGACGCGCGATTCCGCCGGCGATCGTGCACGTCACGGGTATCACCACCGCGATGGTGTACGCCGCGCCGGGGATCGAGGCGGTGCTGCCCGGCTTCCTGGAGTTCGCCGCGGGCGCGGTGCTGGTCGCGCACAACGCCCGGTTCGACATGGCGTTCCTGCGCGCCGCCGCGGCGCAGTGCGACACCCCGTGGCCGGCCGCGCAGGTGCTGTGCACCGTGAAACTGGCGCGGCGGGTGCTCGGGCGCGACGAGGCCCCCTCCGTGCGGCTCGGCTCGCTGGCGCGCTTGCTCGGCGCCTCCACCCAACCGACCCACCGCGCACTGGACGACGCCCGGGCGACCGTCGACGTGTTGCACGCGCTGATCGGGCGAGTCGGGAACCAGGGCGTCCACAGCCTCACCGAGCTGCTGGACTATCTGCCCGACGTCACGCCCCGGCAGCGCTCCAAGCGCGTCCTCGCGGCCGATCTCCCCGCTGCTCCCGGTGTGTATCTGTTCCGCGGTCCTTCCGGCGAAGTCCTATATATAGGTACGGCCGTGAACTTGCGCCGTCGTGTCCGTAACTACTTCACCGGTTCGGAGACCCGGGGCCGGATGAAAGAGATGGTGTCCCTGGCGATTCGGGTCGACCACGTGGTGTGCGCGCACGCGCTCGAGGCGGGGGTGCGCGAACTGCGGCTGCTGGTGGCGCACACTCCGCCGTACAATCGCCGGTCGAAATTCCCGAAGCGGGCCTGGTGGCTCACCCTCACCGACGAGCCGTTCCCGCGGTTCTCGGTGGTGCGCGAACCCACTCGGGACGCGCTGGGGCCGTTCCGCTCCCGCAACGACGCCGCTGACCTGGGCGTGATCATCGCCGAGTTCACCGGACTGCGCACCTGCACGACGCGGCTGTCGCGCGGGTCGGTGCACGAGTGCCCGCCCGCCCTCGTCGGTGGGTGTCCGGCGGGGTCCACGGGCAACCCGCTGGATATGGCGCAGTACGCTGCCGCGCCCGCGCTCGTGCGTTCACTGTTCGCCGGGCACAGCGACGCGCCGATCCGGTCCATCCTCGATCGCATCGAAACCCACGCCCGTGCCCAGCATTTCGAGGCGGCCGCGCGGCTGCGCGATCGTGCGGCGCGGGTGGTGCGGGCGCTGCGCCGTACGCAACGGCTGGCCGCGCTGGCACGCATAGCCGAATTGATCGCCGCGCATCCCGACGGCGACGGCGGGTGGGAGTTCGCGGTCATCCGGTACGGCCGACTGGCCGGTTCCGGCACGGCACCGCGCGGTGTGCCACCGATGCCCCTCGTGGAACAGATCGTCGCCGCCGCCGAAACGGTGATTCCGACGGGGGTTCTCGCCGAGCGTCCGCTGGCGGGGGAAGCACCGATCACCGAAGACGCGCCGCCGTTGCGGGGCGCTTCGCCGGAAGAGGTGGCGCTGGTCGCCCGCTGGCTGTCCCGGCCGGGAGTGCGGATCGTGCGCACCACGGAGGGTTATCGAGAGCCGCTGTTCGGCGCCGCGCGGTGGCTGGGCTGGGCGGAACTGGCCGACGCGGCGGTCCGCGCGCAACCGACCGAGCAGGGCTATCTCGACCGCTTAGGCTGAGCGTCATGATTACCGCGATCGTCTTGATTCACGCCGATAACGGCCGCATCCCCGAGACCGCGCAGGCGGTCGCGGACACCGAGGGCGTCGCCGAGGTCTACTCCTGCGCGGGCGACGTGGACCTGATCGCGATCGTGCGGGTGCGCGACCACGAGCAGATCGCCGAGGTGGTGACCGCCCGGATCGACAAGACGCCCGGTGTCCTGCGCACCACGACGCACATCGCGTTCAAGTCGTACTCGCGGGCCGAAGTGGAGGCCGCGTTCTCGCTGGGCGACTAACCCCGTTCAGATGAACCCGTTCAGTCCTCGACCCGGACGCTGAGCACCGCGAAATAGGCGGCGTCGTTCGGCGCGAGCACTTCGACGACATCGCCCGTGCAGCCCGGCACGTCGTACAGGTGCACGACGCCGTCGGTGCGGTTGCGGATCTCCACATCGGACCCGTCGCCGACATCGAGGCAGCCCGCCGGGTTCTCGTAGCTGAGGCCCGCGGCGAACAAAGCGCCTTCGGCCGCGTTCGCTCCTGGCGCGGCGGCGGCGATACCCGCGGTGGCGAGGACAGCGAGTAGCGCCGGAACGGTGGGTCGCATATATCTGTGCTCCTCGTCGGTCGAACCGGCCGACGCGGTGCCCGACGAACTCGGCGATGCGCCGGATTGCCGCCTCGAACGTTACCGGCCGCGACAGCGCCGATCAGGGCCTTCGTTCAGGTCAGCGTGTCGACCCGCACGCATCGGCCGACCCGCGTCAGTTGTCGCCGAGTGTCTGCGTCAGCTTCGCCCAGCGCTCCAGCAGCGCGGCCGCGTTGCCCGCATCGATCGCCTCGGCGGCACGGTCGATGCCCGCGGCGAGCGCGGCGTGCAGATCCGCGTCCGGATCGCCCGCGCCGCGCGACCAGTCGTAGGCCACGATCGCCGCCGCCGAATTCAGCAGCACCGCGTCGCGGACCGCTCCACCGCGACCGGCGAACACGTCGCGGGCCACCCCCGCGTTCACCTCGGCGTCGCCGCCGCGCAGCGCGTCCAACTCGACCCGGGAGATGCCGATGCGGGTCGGGTCGATGGTGCTCCGGCGCGTCCGTCCGCCCGAGACGATCCACGCCTCGGTGGTGTCCGAGGTGGTGATCTCGTCGAGCCCGTCGTTGCCGCGCACCACCAGGGCGCTCGCACCGCGTTCGGCGAACACCCCCGCGATGACGGGCAGCAGGTCGGCGAACGCGCAGCCGACCAGCCCGGCGCGCGGCTGCGCGGGGTTGGTCAGCGGTCCGAGCACGTTGAACACCGTCGGTATGCCGATCTGGCTGCGGGCCGCCCCCGCATACCGCAGGGCGGGATGGAACACGGCCGCGAAGCAGAAGCCGATGCCGACCTCGCGCACACAGTGCGCCACCGCCTCGGGACCGAGCGCGAGCTTCACGCCGAGCGCTTCCAGCACATCCGCGCCGCCGCTCTTCGAGGACGCGGCCCGGTTACCGTGCTTGACCACGGGAACACCGGCCGCGGCCACCACGATCGAGGACATGGTGGAGATGTTCACCGAACCGGACCGGTCACCGCCGGTGCCGACGATGTCCACCGCGTCGCCATCGATGCGCACCAGCCGGGCGTGGTCGAGCATGCCCGCGGCCAAGCCGGTCAGTTCGGCGGGCGTCGGGCCTTTGATCTTCATGGCGACGCCGAATGCGGCGATCTGCGCGGGAGTGGCGTTGTCGGACATGATCTCGTTCATCGCCCACGACGTGTCGTCCGCGGCCAGGTCGCCACCGTCGGCGAGGACTCCGAGCACCTGAGGCCAGCTGCGCACGCTCATTCCACACTTCTCCCGTCACACCGGTCCACGCACCAGTTTGTCCGCAAGCAGCCTAGTGCGCGACCGGTTATGCCGAAGGGCCCGGTTGCAGGGCGTCCCAGCCGTCGGCGGTGCCGTCGTGGCGCTGGGCGAGGCCGGCCATGCGCGAGCGTTCCTGGGAGCAGTGCAGGGCGTCCAGCAGTTGGACCCGCTGGAGGATCACCGTCTCGAGTTCGTCGCTGCCCGGGCCGCCGACCTGCGGCGCGGGGGAGTAGCCGTCCTGCGCGGCGATCGCGCAGACGGTGGGCACGTGCCGCGGCGGGATGCGCAGGTGATGCCGTAGCACCGCGGGCGCGTCCGGCGTCAGACCGGTCGCGCGCGCCAGCACGGCCGAGCACGCCTCCGTGTCGTCGAAGCAGGCCGCGACCACGACCAGATCCGCTCGCGCCGGGTCCAGTGCGGTGGGCCGGTCCCGCCGGAACAGCCGCCGCCACAGCCGCGGTGCCATATTCGTCTTCATCTCAGCTTCTCCTTACCCTCACCTGTCATGCTGGCCGGGCGTTTCGTCCGCGCTATGCGACCCGTTCCGGGGGTCGCCGGCCCCGCTCGCCCCCAGCCCCGCCTGGTCGAGAGCCCGTCCCTTCCTGCGTTTTCGGACACGGAGGAACGAGTTTCGTACCCGGGTTCGGCTGTCGTACTACGACGAGTCATACTTACCCCCGTGACGACCGCAGTAGGGACCCCAGGATCGGCCATTACTCAGCGTGTGCATTCGCTGAACCGGCCCAACATGGTCAGCGTCGGTACCATCATCTGGCTGTCGAGCGAGCTGATGTTCTTCGCAGGCCTGTTCGCGATGTACTTCGTCGCGCGCGCCCAGGCGCACGGTAACTGGCCGCCGGAGCCGACCGAGCTGAACCTGAAGCTCGCGGTGCCGGTCACGGCCGTGCTGGTCGCGTCGTCGTTCACCTGCCAGATGGGCGTGTTCGCCGCGGAGAAGGGCGACGTGTTCGGCCTGCGCCGCTGGTACGTCATCACGCTGATCATGGGCGCGTTCTTCGTCGGCGGCCAGGGCTACGAGTACACGAACCTGGTGCACGAGGGCACGTCGATCTCCAGCAGCTCCTACGGCTCGGTGTTCTACATCACCACCGGCTTCCACGGTCTGCACGTGATCGGCGGTCTGATCGCGTTCGTGTTCCTGCTGATGCGCACCAAGGTCAGCAAGTTCACCCCGGCGCAGGCCACCGCGGCGATCGTCGTCTCCTACTACTGGCACTTCGTCGACATCGTGTGGATCGGGCTGTTCGCCACGATCTACTTCGTCCGCTGATCGTGGCCGCCGCGCTGCCGAACGCGCGCGGTGCGACCCAGGATCTTTCGCAGAAGTCGGTTCCGTCTACTCCAAAGGGACACAGATGAGTTCATCTCCCCCGTCAGCGCCAGAGCCCGCCAGCCCCGGGAACGGCCAGGCCAGCAAGACGCGCAGGCAGCGCCGCGTTCGCCGTCGCATCGCGGGCGGGCTTGCGCTGCTGGTGGGCCTCGTCGGAGCAGGCTTCCTGGCATCGGCCCTCACGCCGGACCCGCAGCGCGCGACCGCGCACGAGGACCAGTCCGCGCTCATCCGCGAGGGTCAGCAGCTCTACGACACGTCCTGCATCACTTGCCACGGCGCGAACCTGCAGGGTGTCGCCGATCGCGGTCCCAGCCTGATCGGCGTCGGCGAGGCGGCGGTCTACTTCCAGGTGTCCTCCGGGCGCATGCCGATGGCGCGTAACGAGGCCCAGGCGCAGCGCAAGCCCCCGAAGTTCGACGCCCACCAGACCGACGCGCTGAGCGCGTACGTGGCGGCCAACGGCGGCGGTCCGACCGTGATACGCGACGCCGACGGCCAGATCGCCCAGGAGTCGTTGCGCGGTGACGACATCGCCCGCGGTTCGGAGCTGTTCCGGATGAACTGCGCGTCCTGCCACAACTTCACCGGACGCGGCGGCGCGCTGTCCTCCGGTAAGTTCGCGCCGCCGCTGGAACCGGCCAGCGAGCAGCAGATCTACGCCGCGATGCTCACCGGCCCGCAGAACATGCCGAAGTTCTCCGACCGCCAGTTGAGCGCGGAGGAGAAGCGCGACATCGTCGCCTACGTCAAGAACGCGACCGAGGAGCACAGCCCCGGCGGCTGGGACCTCGGCGGCTTCGGTCCCGCGACCGAGGCCCTGGCCATCTGGGTGGTCGGTATCACGCTCGTGGTCGGTGCCGCGATGTGGATCGGATCCCGGTCATGACCGGTCAGCGCCCGGCCATGCCGAAAGGACACAGGTCATGAGCAGTAAGGAGCGAGACGACATGGGTCGCCCGGATGAGGGCCACGACGCGCAGCCGTCGAACGAGCACGCGGTGAACGCCACTCCGGCGGAGCCCACCGAGGCGGAGCTCGACAAGATGTCGCGCGACGAACTGGTCAAGCTCGGTACCGAGCGCGACGGCGTCGACGTCGCCTACCGCCGCCAGCGCTTCCCGATCCCGGGCACCCGGGCGGAGAAGCGCGCCGAGCGCGCGGTCACCTTCTGGTTCGCCGTTTCCGGCATCGCGGCCGCGGCGCTGGTCGGCGTGTTCCTGTTCTGGCCGTGGGAGTTCAAGGGCAAGGAGGAGGAGGGCCACGGGCTCTACTCGCTGTTCACCCCGCTGGTCGGCCTGACCTTCGGCATCTCGGTGCTGGTGATCGGCGTCGCGGTGGTGCTGATCCGCAAGCTGTTCATCCCCGCCGAACTGTCCATTCAGCAGCGGCACGACGGTCCGTCGCCGGAGGTCGAGCGCCGCACCCTGGTCGCCGAGCTGCAGGACGCGCTGGACACCTCCACCCTTGGCCGCCGCAAGATGATCACCCGCACCGCGGGCGCGGGTGTCGGCGTGCTCGGCATCGGCGCGCTGCTGGTGTTCGTCGGCGGCATGATCAAGAACCCGTGGGCCAAGGGCGACAAGTCGCCGCTGTGGGTCTCCGGCTGGACTCCGGACTACCCGGGCGAGACCATCTACATCCGCCGCGACACCGGTCGCCCGGAGGACGTGGTGCTGGTGCGCCCGGAGGACCTGGACGCCGGCGCCATGGAGACGGTGTTCCCGTGGAAGGAGAAGTGGCGCGGTGACGAGCACGCGACGTTGCAGTCGCTGCGCGGCATCCGCAACGCCGTCATGCTGATCCGTCTGCGCACCGAAGACGCGCAGAAGGCGATCAAGCGCAAGGGTCAGGAGAGCTTCAACTTTGGCGACTACTTCGCCTACTCGAAGATCTGCACCCACCTCGGCTGCCCCACCTCGCTGTTCGAGCAGCAGACCAACCGGATCCTGTGCCCCTGCCACCAGTCGCAGTTCTCCGCGACCGAGTGGGGCAAGCCGGTCTTCGGTCCCGCCGCTCGCGCGCTGCCGCAGCTGCCGATCACCGTCAACGCTGAGGGCTTCCTGGTCGCCAACGGCGACTTCATCGAGCCGCTCGGCCCGGCCTACTGGGAGCGCCGTTCATGAGTCCTTCAGTCGCAGCCCAAGCCAGCGAGGCGGACGAGCGGTACCGCGCCGCCGCGTTCATGAAGCGATCGATCAACAAGGTCTTCCCGACCCATTGGTCGTTCCTGCTCGGCGAGATCGCGCTCTACAGCTTCATCATCCTGCTGCTGTCGGGCGTGTACCTGACCCTGTTCTTCGACCCGTCGATGAGCGAGGTCGTCTACAACGGCGCTTATCAGCCACTTCGCGGTGTCACCATGTCGCGGGCGTACGAGACCGCCCTGAACATCACCTTCGAGGTCCGCGGCGGTCTGTTCGTGCGGCAGGTCCACCACTGGGCGGCGCTGCTGTTCGCGGCGTCGATCATCATCCACCTGTTCCGGATCTTCTTCACCGGCGCGTTCCGCAAGCCGCGTGAGGCGAACTGGGTGATCGGTTCGCTGCTGCTGATCCTGGCGATGTTCGAGGGCTTCTTCGGCTACTCGCTGCCCGACGACCTGCTGTCGGGCACCGGCCTGCGGGCCGCGTTCGGCGGCATCACGATGAGCATCCCGATCGTCGGCACCTGGATGCACTGGCTGATCTTCGGTGGGGACTTCCCCGGCGAGATCATCATCCCGCGGCTCTACATCGCACACGTGCTGTTGTTCCCGGGCATCATCCTGGCGTTGATCGCCGCGCACGTGGCGCTGGTGTGGTACCAGAAGCACACCCAGTTCCCCGGTCCGGGCCGTACGGAGAACAACGTGGTAGGCGCTCGGATCGTGCCGGTGTTCGCCGCCGACCAGGGTGCGTTCTTCGCCTTCACCCTCGGCATCGTGGGCATCATGGGCGGGGTGTTCCAGATCAACCCGATCTGGAACCTCGGTCCCTACAACCCCTCGCAGGTGTCGGCGGGTTCGCAGCCGGACTTCTACATGATGTGGACCGACGGCATGGCCCGGTTGATGCCGCCGTGGGAGCTGTATCTGGGCCGCTACACCGTGCCGGCGGTGTTCTGGGTCGCGCTGATCATGGGCCTGGTGTTCACCGTGCTGATCGCCTACCCGTGGATCGAGAAGCGGCTCACCGGCGACAACAGTGCGCATCACAACCTGCTGCAGCGTCCGCGTGACGTTCCGGTCCGGACGGCGATCGGCGCGATGGCGATCGCGTTCTACGTGGTGCTGACGCTGTCGTGCGTCAACGACATCATCGCCCTGAAGTTCGACATCTCGCTGAACGCGACCACGTGGATCGGCCGCATCGGCCTGCTCGTCGCCCCGCCTGCCGCGTACTACATCGCGTACCGGTTCTGCCTCGGCTTGCAGCGCAGCGACCGCGCGGTGCTCGAGCACGGCATCGAGACCGGTGTGATCAAGCGTCTGCCGCACGGTGAGTACATCGAGGTGCATCAGCCGCTCGGCCCGGTCGACGGACACGGTCACCCGATTCCGCTGGAGTACCAGGGCGCACCCGTCCCGAAGAAGATGAGCAAGCTGGGTTCGGCGGGCAAGCCGGGCACCGGCAGCTTCCTGCGGCCCGATCCGCAGGAGGAGAGTGCTCGCAACTTCGAGATCGAGCACGAAGAAGAGCACAGGCAGCTGAAGGTGCTGCAGCGCGCTCAGGAGGCGGCGAACGGCAAGCACGGCCACTGACGCCCGCCCCACCGAACGGCCCCCGAGTCGAATGCGACTCGGGGGCCGTTCCGCGTCATACCGCGGGTGTCACAGGCGTGGCGCCGCGCGGCGTGCGGCCTCGATGGCTTCGAACTTGGCGAGGTTGTGCCGGGCGTCGGCCAGTGCGTCGTGCGCGTCCGGCGGGATCGGCGGAAGTTCGGGACGGCCGTGCACCTCCCAGTGCTGGCGCAATTCGTTGGTGTAGCGCGGCAGGGTGTTGGGCAGGTCGACCATGGAGCCCCACAGCTGGCACAGGGCGACGTGGTCGTAGGCGGACACCCAGGCCCACAGCTCCGGTTGCACGGTCGGCCGCGGCACCAGGAACGCGTACAGCTCGTCCCGGATCCGGGCGCGACTGCGCCACAACGGAGAGGAAGGCGACGGCAGCTGGGGCAAGACGAATTTGCGCACCCAGGGACCCGCACGTCCGGCATCGAATTCGGTGGACACCGCGTAGTACTCCCTGCCGTCCTCGCAGACGACGCCGATGGAGACCAAATCGATGGTCACACCGTCCTCGATGAATTCGCAGTCATAAAAATACTTCAAGCACCAAGCCTCTCTATATCTTCGCTGGCAGTAATTCGGCAACACGGGGGAATGGCCAGTGTTCTCGTATGCAGTGTAGAAGGTTGCACGCATCGGGTACGAGCACGAGGCGTGTGTGGCAAACATTATGCGCAGGACCAGTACGGGTGCTTCCGCGCTGTGCCATCGAAAGCTGTTCTAGGCCAGCAGTTATGAAGCATGGAATCTGTCGAGCGCACATCCGTAAGGTTCGGCGATGGGGGAGCGTCGATGCCGCCCCGGGGCGTGGGTTGCCCGGACGGCGTCGCAAAAGCTTGCACGATGGCGGTGGATTCTTCGTATGGTTATTTGATGATCCGTCTTCCGGAAGGGGGCTGAGAATTAGAGTGCCGGCTTGTCATGGAGGCTGAACCGGGCAGGAAGCTCCGTCCGGGAGAGAATGTTCACCATATCAACGGCGATAAGTCGGCCAACCGGCCGGAGCACCTCGGAGTTGTGGCTCCGGCGTCAGCCGACAGGGCGGAGAGTGCGAGATCCGGCCGCCTGGGCGAAAGAAACACTCGAACTCCACGGTGCTGCCGAAGACGATAATGCGACGAGGTCGTAGACGCGGCATCCGAATCGGTAGTGAATTCGCGCTGCGTCTAAAGGGGTTCCCCGTTGGCCGGTTCCCACCGAGGTGCAAGCCATTCACCTCAGGTGGGGCGATTCCAGCCCTGGGACTGGGTTCCTGCGAGGGGCCGGTGGTCCGTATTCTGGACTGGTGAACTGGACCGTCGACGTACCCATCGATCGCCTGCCGGAACTGCCGCCGCTGCCCGCCGAGCTGCGCAGGCGGCTGGACGACGCGCTGGCGCGACCTGCGCTGCAGCAGCCGTCCTGGGATCCGGAGCAGGCGGCCGAGATGCGCACCGTGCTCGAGAGCGTGCCGCCGATCTGCGTGCCCGCCGAGGTGGAGGAGCTGCGCGCTCAGCTGGCCGAAGTCGCCCGCGGTGAGGCGTTCCTCATGCAGGGCGGCGACTGCGCGGAGACGTTCGCCGACAACACCGAGCCGCATATTCGCGGCAACATCCGCACCCTGCTGCAGATGGCGGTCGTGCTCACCTACGGTGCGAGCCTGCCGGTGGTGAAGGTCGCGCGGATCGCGGGCCAATACGCCAAACCGCGCTCGTCGGACACCGATGCGCTCGGCCTCAAGTCCTACCGTGGCGACATGGTGAACGCGCTGGCCGCCGACGCGGCGCTGCGCGAGCACGACCCCTCCCGCCTGGTCCGGGCCTACGCCAACGCCAGCGCGGCGATGAACCTCGTGCGCGCGCTCACCGGCGCGGGCATGGCCGACCTGCACAAGGTGCACGACTGGAACCGCGACTTCGTGGCCAAGTCGCCCGCCGGTGCGCGCTACGAGGCACTGGCCGAGGAGATCGATCGCGGCCTGGCGTTCATGACCGCGTGCCGGGTCAACGATCCCAGCCTGAAAGCGGCCCGCATCTACGCCAGCCACGAGGCGCTCGTGCTGGACTACGAGCGCGCCATGCTGCGCCTGAGTCACAACGCGATCGGCGAGCCGGTGCTCTACGACCTGTCGGCGCACTTCCTGTGGATCGGTGAGCGCACCCGCCAGCTCGACGGCGCGCACATCGCGTTCGCGGAACTGGTCGCCAACCCGATCGGCCTGAAGATCGGCCCGTCCACCACGCCCGAGCAAGCCGTGGAATACGTGGAGCGGCTGGACCCGAACAACGAGCCGGGCCGCCTGACGATCGTCTCGCGCATGGGCCACAGCAAGGTCCGCGACGTGCTGCCGCCCATCATCGAAAAGGTCCAGGCCACCGGCCACCAGGTGATCTGGCAGTGCGACCCGATGCACGGCAACACGCACGAGGCGTCCACCGGCTTCAAGACCCGTCACTTCGACCGCATCGTCGACGAGGTGCAGGGCTTCTTCGAAGTGCACCACGCGCTCGGCACGCACCCCGGCGGCATGCACATCGAACTCACCGGCGAGGACGTCACCGAATGCCTCGGCGGCGCCCAGGATATCTCCGACCTCGATCTGTCCGGCCGCTACGAGACCGCCTGCGACCCCCGGCTGAACACCCAGCAGTCGCTGGAGCTGGCGTTCCTCGTCGCCGAGATGCTGCGCTGAGATCCAAGCCGCGTCGGCGGCCGGACTTCGCACGCTCGCTTCCGGTCAGGGAAGCGCCACGATGGTGACGGTGTCGCCCGCCTCGAGGTTGACTCCGATGGCCGGAGTCTGCGAGACCACCAGAGAGCTATCGGCGCGGGCCAGTTGTTTGACCTCTACCTGCAGGCCGAGGCTTTCCAGCTTGGCGCGGGCGTTGGCCACGGTCCATCCGCGTACGTCGGGCATCTTCAGGGCATTGGAGATCAGGAGGACGACGCCGTCGCCGGATTGAATGGTGGCTCCCGCGCCCGGCTGGGTGCCGATGGCCTTGTCCGCCTCGATGCTGCGGTCGAACTGGGGTTTTGTCTCGCGGATCGCGATTCCGGCGGCGCTGAGGATCTTGGTGGCCTCGTCGGTCGGCTTGCCGCGGACGTCGGGAACCTTGACCGGCTGCGATCCCTTGCTGCGGTAGACCTTCACCTGCGCGCCCAGGGGCAGCACGGTGCCGGGCCGCGGTTCCACCCGGGCGACCGTTCCCTTGGGGGCGGCGTTGGACTCTTCGCCCGCGTCGACCGGTTGCAGCCCGTAGTCCCGGATCAACTGATTGACCTTCGACACCTGGTCACCCGCTTTGACATCGGGCACCTTGGGCTTGCCATTGGAGACCAGGACGGCGACCGTGGAACCCTTGGTGATCTTGGAACCGGCCGACGGGTCGCTGCCGACCACGCCGCCGACCGGGATCGTGTCCGACGCCTTCTGCCGGATCTCGGTCTCGAACCCGGCGTTCTGCAGCGTGGCGACCGCCTTGTCGGTGTCCAGCCCGGCGATCGGCGGCACCGCCGAATACCGGCCGACACCCAGCCACCAGCCCCCGATGCCGACCAGCAGCGTGAGCGTCGCGACGACGGCCACCCATATCCACACGGTGCGCCGCGAGCGGTTGAGCTCGTCGGCGTAGGGCGGCGCGTACGGCGGCGCGGGGTGGGCTTGACGCGCCGGTTGCGGCCGGTCGTAGTCCGCCGGGGGGCTGTAGTCGACGCGGGGCCGCTGGGCGGTGACCACTTTGGTGTGCTGCACCGGTTGCGGCGCATGAGGGTCGTGGGCCGACGCGCCCGCGAAATCCGGCCGGTCGTGATCCGGCGCGACGGCGCGGTAGCCGGCACTGAGATGCTCGGCGGACTCCTGGGGCGCGGGCACCCGGTAGGGAGGCAGGCGCAGCGTGGTGCCGATCTGCCGCAGCGCCGCCGCCATCTCGTTCGCGTCGGCGAACCGGTGCGCGGGGTCGCGCGCGGTGGCCTTGGCCACCAGCTCGTCGAACTCCGGCGGCACCCCCGAGATGAATCCGCTCGGGCTCGGCACATCGTTCTCGATGCGCTGATAGGCCACCGAGATGGAGGTGTCGCCGGTGAACGGGACACGGCCGGTGAGCATTTCGAAGATCAGCACGCCGAAGGAGTAGACGTCGCTGCGGGAGTCGGCGGAGCCGCTGGTGACCTGCTCGGGCGACAGATAAGCGGCGGTGCCGAGGATGACGCTGGCCGACGTGGTGTTCGCCGCGGCCACCGCGCGCACCAAGCCGAAGTCGGCGATCTTCACCTCGCCCGCGTCGGAGATCAGCACGTTCTCCGGCTTGATGTCGCGGTGCACCAGCCCCGCGGAATGCGCGACGCCGATCGCCGCCAGTACCGGTTCGGCGACGGCGCGCACGGCGTGCGGTGGCATCGGGCCGCGTTCGCGCAGCAGCTCGCGCAGCGTGCCGCCCTCGACCAGCTCCATGATCAAGAAGGGATGGTCGCCGTCGATGCCCTGGTCGTACACCGCGACCAGCGAAGGATGCTTGAGCTTGGCGACCGCGCGCGCCTCGAACTCGAATCGGGACAGGAACTGCGGGTCGCCCGCGAACTTCGGGTCCATCACCTTGATGGCGACCGGCCGGTCCAGGCGGGTGTCGACCCCGCGGAAGACCATCGACATTCCGCCGCGGGCGATCGGCGCATCGATCCGATAGCGCCCTTCCAGCATCTGGCCGATCAAGAGAAGTCCTCCGGCTTTCACAAAGTTTGCCGCTCCGTGCGGCCCCCACGATGGTATCGACTCCCACCACTCCGGGTGTCTCACGACGTGCGGCAGGTCACCGTCTACCGTTATCCGGGTGAGTGCATTTCCCTGCTGTGACGACGTCCTTCCGCAGTCGGTGGCCCTCGTGCCGCTGCCGGAGGTGGCCGACCGACTCGGGCTGGTGGTAACCCGGGTGCACCAGATGCTGCGCGATCACCAGTTGCTCGCCCTCCGCAGAAACGGCGTCGCGGGCGTCCCCGAACGGTTCTTCGACGACACCGGCGCGGTCGTGAAGCCGCTGCCCGGCCTGATCACCGTGATGCGCGACGCCAAGTACACCGACGAGGAGATCCTGGAGTGGATCTTCACCGAAGATGAGAGCCTGCCCGGCAAACCGATCGACGCCCTGCACGGCCCCCTGGCCCGCGAAGTCCTGCGCCGGGCAGCCGCGGATCCGTTCTGAGTTGTTTTTCCAGCGCCTGCGGCGCTGGGTGTTCGCGGCCCCTTTGTGGCTCACGCCCGAGCGACCCCCGCTTGCTCCTTCGTCGCGTACGCGGCGGCCACTCGGACGCGAGCCGGGCTGTGTTTGTTTGGCCGCGACTGCGTCGCGGCGTGTTCGCGGCCCCTTGATGGCTCGCGTCCGAGCGACCGCCGCTTGCTCCTTCGTCGCGTACGCGGCGGCCACTCGGACGCGAGCCGGGCCGCGAACGGCGCATGGTCGGTCTCGCTTCGCTCGAAACCGGTGGTTGGGCCGGTGTGGTTGCGGTAGCAGGGAGGGTGCTGCCTTGAAGTTCGTCGTTGTGGGGTGGTCGGAGGTTTCGGCCTACTCATGACCTTCATCGTGACGTGGCGGCTGTTCGGGCGCATGGATGCGGTGCGCCGTGCCGCTCGGCGTCTGTGCGCGGACGGGTGGAAATCCGGCGGTTCGCGCTGCCGAGATGTCGGCTGCCGAGATCCCCTGTGGATGTGCGATGCCGGGAGGGTGCTCAGCGGTCCAGGCGGTTGCGCAGGGTGGCGGTGGTGAATTCGGCGGCGGCTACGCGCAGGCGGTGGTGGCGGGGCACCGCGGCGCGGTGGTCGAAGACGGCGTAGTCGCCGCGTTCGATGTGGTGCAGGATGTCGGAGTAGAGGGTGGCCGCGGTGCGGATGGCGGGGCGTACCCGGGGTTCGAGCAGGTCGATGCCGGATTCGGCGCGGCGGTAGAGATCCCGGTTGACCGCGATGAGATGGGCGAGGGCACGGCGTACGCGCGGATCGGTGCGGCCGGTGCGCCGGCATTCGAACAGCAGGTCGTCGTCGACGCCGAACGCGGTGAGGGCATCGGCGGGCAGGTAGACCCGGTCGCGGTCGAGATCCTCCGCGACGTCGCGCAGGAAGTTGGTGAGCTGGAACGCCTCGCCCAGAGCGGCGGCAGCGGGTTCGGCCTCCGGCACCGGGACGACCGTGCCGAGCACGGGCAGCAGCTGCAATCCGATCGCGGCCGCGGAGCCGCGCATGTAGTCGCGCAACTCGGCCATGGTGGCGTAGCGGTTACGGAAGGACGGGGCGCCGGGCGCGTCCATGCGCATGGAGTCCAGGAACGTCCAGAAGTGCTGTGCCGCGATGCCGTAGCGGTGGATGGTGTGGGTGACGGCGGCGAGCACGAGGGCGCGCGGCTGTAGGCCCGCTTCCCGGCTTCGTTCGCGCTCCGGGGTCGGGCCGGAAGGCAGCAGCGCGTCGCCGGTGTGCGATCCCAGCGCGGCCCGCAGGTCCCGCTCGATTCGGTCGAGTTCGGTGACCGGGTCGCCGTCGTGCGCGGCGGTGGGACGGCCCGTGCGGTCGACGACGTCGTCCACCATGCGCGCGAACGCGTACAGCGCGTGCACGGCGGGCCGTCGCTCGGCCGAGAGCAGCCGGGTGGCCAGGAAGTAGGTGCGGCCGTGCGTGGCGGCGATCTGCCTGCACTCGCGGTAGGCGAGCGGGAGCAGGGCGGAGCTGGGTAGCCGGCCTTCGGTCATCGGGCGACGGGCGAAGCGGTGGCCTCGCCGGGCGTGGCCGGGACCGTGCTCGGCGGCGTGGTGCGCAGGCGCAGCGGGTCCACCGTGCGCAGCGACAGCGCCGCGACGCTCGCGGCGAAGGTGGCGGCGACGACGTGCCAGAAGTTGTACAGGCCGATCGAACCGTCCGGCTGGAAGACCAGCATCAACCAGGTGCATACGCCGACCAGCGCCATCAGCGTCGTGGTGGACAGCGCGAACCCGGCGGCCAGCGCCAGCGGCCAGGAGTAGTACCAGGGCAGCGCGGCGGGCGAGAGGATGACGATCGCGACGAACGCGATCAAGATGCCCAGCACCGCCTCGCGCTCGCTGTGCCGGAAGCGCCACCAGGTCAGGGCGAGCACGGCGACCAAGGCCAGCGCGCACATCGCGCGGGTCACCTCGAGCACCGATTCCAGCCGCAGCGGGGTTATCCAGGTGATCGCGTGCGCCATCACGGTCGGCAGCGAGAGCCAGTTGATGATCTTCTTCGACCCGGACAACGCGGTCAGCCAGCCGATGCCGACGCCCGCGATGGCCGAGGCGGCGACGAACACGACCGCGAACACGCTCAGGCCGAGCCCGGCGATCTTGCCGAACATCAGCGCGGGATGCGGCATGTCCTCCGTCGGCTCCGCGGCGTCACCGGGCTGCTCGCTGGCGGGCAGGTGCGCCGGATCGCGGCCGACCCGCTGGGCGGCGCGGCGTTCGCGTTCGTGCAGCATCCAGATCCAGACCAGGAACGGCAGCGCGACGCCCGCGGTCGCCTTGATGGCCACGCCGATCGCGACGACCACGATGCCCGCCACGTGGTGGCGCTCCAGCACCAGCGCGATGCCCGCGCACATCAGTCCGACCATCAGCATCTCGTTGTGCACGCCGCCGATCAGGTGGATCAGCACCAGCGGGTTGAGCACGGCCAGCCACAGCGCGACGGTCGGTTTGCCGCCGAGGTGCTTGGTCAGATACGGCACCGCCCACATCATCAGCACCAGGCCGGGCAGCATGACCAGCCGCATCGCGATGGTGCCCGCCACCACGTTGTCGCCGGTCACGGCGGTGATCGCGCGACCGAGCAGCAGGAAGACCGGGCCGTAGGGTGCGGTGGTGGTGGTCCACACCGGACTGACGTTGTCCAGCAGCACTCCGGGATTCGCGACCGGACCGACCTGGTATGGGTCGAAGCCGTCGCGCAGCAGCGCGCCCTGGGCGAGGTAGGAGTAGGCGTCGCGGCTGAACATCGGCACGGCGAACAGCAGCGGCGCGATCCAGATGCCGACGATGGCGCGCAGCTCGTTGAGCGTCACCTCGGCGCCGGTCCGGTCGCCGGTGCCGATCGTGGCGCGCCCGAGGCGGACCCAGGCGGTGATCATGAGCAGCACGCCGATCCAGATGCAGATGGTCGACAGCGCGTAACCGTGCCCGAACCGCAGCCAGGACAGGTGCATGGCCTCGAGCAGCGGGTCGCGCTTGCGCACGCTGCCCGCGCCGAAACCGCCGAACATGATCATGATCGCGCCGAAGAAACCGAGCAGGGCGGCATGGCCCTCCGGGCTTCTGGCGAAGACGGCGCAGGTGCGCATCCACCACAGGAAACCGCGGTCGGTGGCCGATTCGCGAGGTGCGAAAGCGGGCGACGAGGGACGGGTGTCACCGGCGGAGGCGGCTTCAGCGGTGCGCGTTTCGGGGGATGCCATCTGGTGTCGGTCCCCCCGAGTGGTCGGCGGTCGCAACCGCGAGCGAATAGGTCGGCGCTTAGTTTACGGCGTCGTCTCGAACACTATCCGGCTGGTGCGCGGGGTCGCACGCGAAGTGTGCCCGACCTCGCCCGCGATGCGGGTTGCCGCCAGTTTTCCGGATAACAGGGCGGTCGGCACGCCCACGCCCGGAGTGGTGCCGCAACCGGCGATAACCACGTTGTCGCTGGAGCGCGGGAAATTGCGCGGCCTGAAGGGGCCGGTCTGCCGGAAGAGGTGTGCGGCGGAGAACGGCGTGCCCGCGAGCATGCCGTAGTCGAGCCACGTCCGAGGTGTGTCGAGCCGGTCGACGGTGAAGTGCTCGGCGATGCCCCGGTAGCCGCGCGCTTCCAGCACGGTGAGCAACTCGCGGAGGTAGGCGGGGCCGAGGCGCGGCCAGTCCAGCGGCGCCGCCGCGAGATTCGGGCACGGCGCGAGCAAGGAGAACGGCTCGTGGCGCCCGTCGCCGCGTTCGACGAACAGGCGCGGATCGGTCAGAGCGGGCCGGGTCAGCAGCAGCGAGGGGTCGCTCATCAGCTTGCCGCGGCCGCGGCGGGCGGTGATCTCGGTGAACGTGCGGTCCCAGGCCTGCCCGAACTCGATGGTGTGGTGCGCCTGCACCGGCCATCGCGCCGCGACCGCGGCGGGGACGGTGCCGTGCGCGACGAGCGCCGACGGTGAGGCGCGCAGCCCGCGCCGCGGTCGCACACCGAAACGGTCCAGCGAGCCGAGGTCGGCGGTGAGCACGAGCGCGTCGCAGTCGAACGAGCGCCCGTCTGCGGTGCGGGCGCGCCGGGCCCGCCTGCCCGCGTAGTCGATGCCGACCACCTCGGCGTTCAGTTCCAGCGTGCCGCCTGCCTCGGCGAACGCCTGCGCCAGCGCCGCGGCGATCGCGCGCATACCGCCCTCGGGAAAGTGGACGCCCAGCGAGGTGTCCATATGCGGGATCGCGCCGTAGACGGCGAGCGCCTGCGCGGGCGGCATGCCCGCGTAGAGGGCTTGGAAGGTGAACAGGCGCGCCAGGCGTGGATCCCGCAGGAACCGGCGCACCTGCGGGCCGAGCCTGCCGAACCCGCCGAGACGTGCCAATTCGACCAGCGCGCGGCGCTTTTCGGGGAGGCGCACCATATCCAGCGGCGAGTCGAAGTTGGTGTCCATGAACTCGGTGAACTCCGCCGCGTAGACCCGCGCCAGCCATGCGCGCAGGCGCCGGTATCCGCGTGCCTCGGCCGGGCCGCAGGTCCGCTCGACCTCCGCGGCCATGGCGTCCGGGTCGGCGAAGACCCTGATCTGCGCGCCGTCGGCGAACCGGGCGTGATAGCCCGGCGCCAGCCGGTGGATGCGCAGCGGGGGCTCGCAGGTCTCCGGGGCGCGGCCGACGGCGGCGAGCGCGTCGGTGATCAGTTCGGGCAGGGTGAGGACGGTGGCGCCGGAATCGATCTCGTAATCGGCGCCCTGGTACCGGCCCACCCGGCCGCCGGGGTGGTCGGCCCGCTCGAGCAGCGTGACCGTGTGGCCCGCGCCGGTCAGGTAGAGGGCGGCCGACAGGCCGGCCAGGCCCGCGCCGACCACCACGACGCGATCGGTCGGTCCCGCAACGGTTCTCATCCGGTTCGTCTCCTTGCCGTGGCGCCCGATACCCGGCTCACGCCGCGCGCTTGGTCGCGGCCAGCGCCATCGCGCGCAGCCGTTCCTTGGCCACCGGCGTCGCCGAACTGGCTTCGATGGCGGCCAGACCGCTGTCGGTGAGTTCGGCGATCCGGCGTTCCACCTCGTCGACCGCGCCCAGTTCGGCGAGCAGCGCGCGCAGCCGCTGCACCTGCTCGGCGCTCAGGTCGGTGCCGATACTCGAACGCAGCAGCGCGGCCGCGGCGGTATCGGTCTCGTCCGCGCGGCGCAGCGCCTCGGCCAGCAGCACGGTGCGCTTGCCTTCGCGCAGGTCGTCGCCGGAGGGCTTGCCGGTGACGGCCGGATCGCCGAAGACGCCGAGCAGGTCGTCGCGCAGCTGGAAGGCGATCCCGATGGCGGTGCCGAACCCGCGGTAGGCCTCGATCAGCTGCTGGTCGGCGGCGGCGATGGCGGCGCCGAGGTGCAGCGGGCGTTCGACGGTGTAGGCGGCGGTCTTGTAGCGGTTGATCCGCAGCGCGGCCTCGACCGATTCGTCGCCGCCCGCCTCGCCGTTGATGTCGAGCAGTTGACCGCCGAGCACCTCGGTGCGCATATCGGCCCACACGGGGGCGAACCGGGCGATGGCCGCGGGCGCCAGTCCGGACGCGTGCACCATGTCGTCGGCCCAGGACAGCGCCAGGTCGCCGACCAGGATGGCCACGCTGGTACCGAAGTGCGCCGAGTCGCCCGCCCAGCCGCGGTCGCGGTGGCGCTGCTCGAAGTCGACGTGCACGGTGGGGAAGCGGCGGCGGGTGCGGGAGGAATCGATGATGTCGTCGTGGATCAGCGCGCAGGCCTGGACGAGTTCGAGCGCGGAGCAGGCGGTGAGCACCGCGGTGGCCTCGGGGGCGTGCGGATCGCCGCCCGCTCCGAGCCACCCGGTCCACGCGAACGCGGGCCTGGTGCGTTTCCCGCCGCGCAACACGAACTGTTCGAGCGCGTCGGTGGCCTCGACGAAGACCGTGCCGAGGCGCTCGGTCGTCGGGCGGCGGGTGGCGAAGAAACTGGTCAGGGCGTCTTCCACGGCGGTGACGAAGGCGGGGGTGCCCGGCTGCGGCACCGCGGGCCGCGGCGTCTGAGTACCGGTTGCGGCGGACAGAGGAGCCTCCAAGGTCGTGCGGATGGTTCACGCACGGGGTCGCGGAGGGTGCCCGGGCGCTACGGGTGATTCGGGGCCGAGCGGGGGCGGTCGCGCGTGTCGCTCGGCGTGGCGAACATGTCGCTCGAAGCGAAGAATACGCGGGACGCCCGAGCGACCCGACGGGGCCGCCACCGGCCACCTCTACACTGAACCGGTGACTTTCGACAACGTGCGGGGAAGCTCGACCCCTGGCCGGCCGTCCCGGACGCACCCGAACGTCTCTGGAACACCTTCGGTCGTACAGAGTCTGCGGGCTCACGCCGGGCATGCTGTGCCGTTCTCCGTGGAGTTCAATCCGCCCCGCGACGCCGCCGCCGAGGCGCGGCTGTGGCGCGCCGTGCGGCAGTTCGAGTGCATGCATCCCGCGTTCGTGTCGATGACCTACGGCGCCGGTGGTTCCACTCGCGACCGCACCGTCCGGGTGACCGGGGAGCTGGCGCAGCAGACGACGCTGCTGCCGGTCGCGCACCTGACCGCGGTGGAGCACAGCGTCGCGGAGCTGCGCTCGCTGGTCGGCGCGTACGCCGACTCCGGTATCCGCAACATCCTGGTGCTGCGCGGCGACCCGCCGGGCGACCCGCTGGGGGAGTGGCACAAGCATCCGCAGGGCGTCTCCTACGCCGAGGAGTTGGTGCGCATCGTGCGCGACCTCGGTGACTTCCACGTCGGCGTGGCATCGTTTCCGCAGGGCCACCACCGCTCGCCGGACCTGGCGACCGACACCGCGTTCCTGGCCGCGAAACTGCGTGCGGGAGCGGAGTATTCGATCACCCAGATGTTCTTCGACGTCGAGCACTACCTGCGCCTGCGCGATCGGCTGGTGGCGCTGGACCCGATCGAGGGCACCAAGCCGATCATTCCGGAGCTGATGCCGATCACCTCGCTGCGCACGGTGCAGCGCGCCGAGGAGTTGTGCGGCAGGCCGCTGCCGGACTCGGTCATGCGGCGACTGCGCACGGCGGCGGGCGACGGCGGGGAGGAGAACGCCGCGGCGGTGCGCGCGGCGGGCATCGAGATCGCCACCGAGATCGCGCAGCGGCTGATCGACGAGGGCGCGCCGTGCCTGCACTTCATCACGCTCAATTTCGCCAAGGCGACCAGCGAGGTGCTGACCAACCTCGGTTACGGCGTCACGGCCGCCCCGGTCAGCGTCTGAGTCTCCCGTCTCGGGTGCGCTACGTGCGCCGCACCGGCCGCTCGTCCCCGGATGGCTCGTTCGAGCCGCTCCGGCGAGCACTGTGGCGGCCTCGGTGACCGGCCGGTGCGCTCGAGGGCGCACCGGCCGGCGCAGCGTCAGGCCGCGCGGGCCGCGCGCAGCCCCCACGCCTCGGCGAGCAGCCGATACGATTGCAGCCGATCGGCGTGCCGGTGGGTGATCGTGGTCACCAGCAGTTCGTCCGCTCCGCTGACGCGTTGCAGCGCGGAGAGCCGCTCCACGACGGTGCCCGGTGACCCCACGAACTGGGTGGCGAGTCGATCGTCGACCAGGCGCCGCTGCTCCGCGGTGAGCGGGGCGACGGTCGCCGGATCGGGATAGTCGGCCGCGCCCGCGCCGCTGCGGATGCTGTGCACCCAGTGGCCGTAGCTCGCGGCCAGCCGCCGGGCGGTGGCGTCGTCCTCGGCCACGACCACGTCCGCGGAGATCACCACGTACGGCTCGGCCAGCTCGGCGGACGGGCGGAACGCCGCGCGATACGCCTCGATCGCGTCCAGCGCGGTGCCCGGCGAGACGTGATAGGCCGCGGCGAACGGCAGCCCCAGCCGCCCGGCCAGCTCCGCGCTCTCGCTCGCGGTGCTGCCGAACAGCCACAATCGCACCTGCGCGCCCTCACCGGGAACCGCGTGCAACGCAACGCCTTCCGGGCTGACGAAGGTGCCCGCCAGCAGGGCGCGCACCTCGCCGACCTGCTCGGCGAACTCCAGTGGCTGCGCGCCGCGCTGCTGGAGGGCGCCCACCGAGGCGATGAACTTGGACCGGTCCAGGATGCGGCCCGGGTCGAACGGCGGCGGAACGACAACGCCGTCACGGATCTCGGTGCGTCCGGTCACCGTGCCGACCACGGGCTTGCCGCGCGCGGCCTCCGCCCCGAATTGGCCGCGTCGATGACCCGACCGGCCGAGGCCCAGGTCGAGCCGGCCCGGGTACAGCGCGTCGATCGTGCCGAACGCCTCTACGATCGAGGCCGAGGTGTGATGACCCACCTGCACCGCGGCCGAACCCACCCGGATCCGCTCGGTGGCCGCCGCGACCAACCCGATCAGGGTGATCGAGGAGGAACTGGCCACCGAGACGAAATGGTGTTCGGCCAGCCAGTACCGGTGGTAGCCCCACTGTTCGGCGTGCTGGGCCAGATCGACGGTGTTGCGCAGGGCCTGCTGCGCGGTCGAGCCCGCGCTGATCGGGGACAGGTCCAGGATCGAGAGGGGAACGAACCGGCCGCTCATGCGGCACGTCCCGGCCGCGGGTCCTGCTCGCCCGCTTCGATGGCCACGCGCAGCCGGTTCTGCGCGGGCGCCACCGGGCAGGTCGCGAAATCGGTGAAGGCGCACGGCAGATTCGCGGCGCGGTTGAAGTCCAGCAGCACCGTACCGTCCGCCTCCGGCGTGCCCACGGTCAGCGATCGCGCCGCCGGGTAGGTGGTCACACCGCTCGTGGCGTCGGTGAACAACACCCGCAGGTTGTCCTGGTCGCCGAACGCGACGACGCGTTCGGTCACCTCGCCGATGCGGAATTCGATGGTGCCCGCGGCGCTGTGGTGATGCTCGAGACCATCGACCACGGCGCCGGTGACCACGGTCCGCTGCTGCGCGAACGGCGTGAAGCGTCCCGGGACCACCCAGCGCGGGTCGGGCCGGTAGGCCGGGATGCCGTCGAAGGTCAGCAGGGCGGGCGAAGCTGGGTCGTGCACCCGGACGGCGTAGCGGCCCGTGCGGCGGATCACCTCGAGCACCCGGCGCTCCTGCCGGACGTGCAGTCCGGGCGCCCCTTCGGCAGGGGTGACGATCTGTACGCCCGCGATGCCGAGCCCGTCGTATTCGAGCCGGTCGGCGGGCTGGGCGGTGATGAACACCTTCTCGTCGGTGACCCACCAGGTGCCGGGCAGGTCCGGCAGGCGTTCGGGGCGGTCGGTGAGCCAGTGCAGCGCGGTCAGGCCGAGGAAGCCGAGTGGGTCGCGCAGTAGGTCTTCCCGCGTGTGGTGCCAGCGCGCCCACTCGGTCTCGAAAACGGTGGTGATGCTCGTGGTCATGACGCTTCGGCTCCTTCGTGGGCGGTGGTGCGACGGTGGGGATGGCGCAGGCCGAGGTGGTCGCGCAAGGTGGTTCCGGCGTACTCGGTGCGGAAGCTGCCGCGCTCCTGTAGTTCCGGGACGACCCGGTCGACGAATTCGTCCAGGCCGTGCGGGGTGAGGTGCGGGACGAGGATGAAACCGTCCGCGGCGTCGGACTGCACGTAGGCGTCGATCCGCTCGGCGACCGCCGCGGGCGTGCCGACGAACTGCTGGCGCGCGGTGACCTCGATGATCAGCTCCCGGATGCTGAGCCCTTCGGCTTCGGCTCTGGCCCGCCAGGACTCGGCGACCGCGCGGGGATCTTTGGCGTGCCGCACGCGGCCGCGGGTGATGTTCACGTCGTCGACGGGCTCGACGTCGGGCAGCGGTCCGTCCGGGTCGTATCCGGACAGGTCCCGGCCCCAGACCTGTTCGAGGAAGGCGATCGCGGTCTGCGGGCCGACCTGTTGGAGGCGGATGTGCCTGGCGCGTTCCTGCGCCTCGGCCTCGGTGTCGCCGAGGACGAAAGTGGCGGCGGGGAAGATCTTCAGCTGGTCGGGGGTTCGCCCGTACTTGGCCAGGCGGCCTTTCAGGTCGGCGTAGAAGCGCTGCCCGTCCTCGAGGGTGCCGTGGCCGGTGAAGATCGCGTCGGCCGTGGCCGCGCCGAATTCCCGGCCGTCCTCGGAGTCGCCCGCCTGCAACAGCACCGGATGGCCCTGCGGGCTCGGTGGCAGCACGAATCGTGCGGTGATGTCGAACTGTGCTCCGCGATGGCGGGTTTCGGGGATCTCCCGGGCGAACACCCCGGCCTGCCGGTCGACGACCAGTGCGTCCGCGGCCCAGCTGTCCCACAGCGCGCGGGTCACCTCGACGGTCTCGGCCGCGCGGTGGTAGCGCTCGCCGTGCTCGAGATAGCCGCCGCGCCGGAAGTTCTCGCCGGTGAACGCGTCGGAGGAGGTCACGACGTTCCAGGCCGCGCGGCCGCCGGAGAGGTGGTCGAGCGAGGCGAATTGCTTTGCCAGCTCGAACGGCTCGTTGTAGGTGCTGTTGATGGTGCCGGCCAGTCCCAGCTTCTCGGTGACCCCGGCCAGCGCGTTGAGGACGGTGAAGGTGTCCGGCCTGCCCACGACGTCGAGGTCGTGGATGCGGCCGCGATGTTCGCGCAGCCGCAGGCCTTCGGCGAGGAAGAAGAAGTCGAACAGGCCGCGCTCGGCGGTACGCGCCAGATGCTCGAACGACGCGAAATCGATCTGGCTGCCCGACTCGGGGTCGCTCCAGACGGTGGTGTTGTTCACGCCGGGGAAGTGGGCGGCGAGGTGAACCGGCTTGCGAGGCTTGTCGGTCACGACGGGGTGCCTTTCGTGCTGATGGCGTAGCGGCTCTGCGGACGAGGCAGCCCGAGGCGCGCACGTAATGTGCTGTCCGACAGCGGCTTCCGGTCGATACCGGGCAGCAGGCGCACGGCGGCCGGAAGCGCGAGCGGGCGCAGGACGACGCCGTCGGCGGCCTCCGCGCTGTCCACGGCCGCGAGCACTTCGCGCAGTGTCTCTGCGGTCCCGAGGTGGCGAAGGGCGCTGGGCGCTGCGCTGCGGACCGGGCCGGCCCAGCCGTCCAAGGTGTGTGCTTCCTCCCGCGCCGCGTCCGCGGAGCCGGCCAAGTGGATGTCGAGATCCAGCAGTACGTGCACGCTGTCTGGGTCGCGTCCCGCGTCCGCGAGCGCGGCGCGCAACGCGGTGCGCCGTGTCCGCGCCGCGTCGAGATCGTCCGCGCCGATCCGGATCAGGTCGGCGCGGCGCAGCGCGACCGCGGTGGCGGCCACGCCGTCGGCGCGCACTGCGACGATCGGCTGGCCCTGTGGCGAGCGCGGTGTGATGGATGGCCCCTTCACGGCGAAGTTGTCGCCGGTGAAGTCGATGTAGTGCAGCTTGTCCCGGTCGACGAAGCGGCCGGTCGAAGCGTCGCGGATCTCCGCGTCGTCCTCCCAGCTGTCCCACAGCCGGGTGGCGACCTCGATCGCCTCGTCGGCCTCGTGCCACAGCGCGGCCTCGTCCTGCGCCGGTTTGCGCCCGAACGCCCGCGCCTGCTCGTCTCCTTCGGAGACGGTGACCTCCCAGCCCGCCCGGCCGAGCGTGGCGAAGTCCAAGCTCTGAATCGCCTTCGCCAGATGGAACGGTTCGGTGTGGGTGACCGGCGCCTGGGGAATCAGACCGACGCGGTGGGTGACGGCGGCGACGCGGGCGGCGATCGCGACCGCGTCGAGCCTGCCGCGGGTGGCGCCGGGGCCGCCGGGCTGCACGCCGAACGAATCGGGCAGGAACACCGCGTCGATGCCCGCTCGCTCGGCCGCGACGATCACCTCGGTCCAGTACCGTCCCGTGAACAGGTCCTCCGCGCGCGAGTCGGCACGCCGCCAGGACGCGGGGTGCGCGCCGGTACCCGCCGCTTCGACGGCGAGGAAGAAGCCGGAGTGCGCCATCAGGCCGTGCCCTCCGCCTCGATCTGCTGCCGCAGCGCCGGATGGGTCCCGGATCCGGCGACATCGGGTCCCAGCAGCAACGCCTGCTGCCACAGTGCGGCGCGCATGCCGCGCGCGGACCGGACGGCGCGGCGGTCGCGCTCGGCGCGGACCGGGGCGACGGCGTGCACGCGCGGGTTGCCGGAGGTGTCGGCGGCACGCGGGGCGCGCAGACGGGTGCGCCACCAGCGCGCGGGATCGGGTGCGAAGACGGCCGGGGCGGCCGGGATGTCCGGCGCGGGAGACGGTTCGGCGTCGGTGGCGGCCGGTTTCCGGTTGAAGGCGGAGTACACCATAAGAGCGATCCTTTTCGGTCGGTGCCACCACGGCTCGTGGCCGGTGGTGGGCTCCGGTGCGGAGGGAGGGGTGATCGCGCAGGACGCGACGGCGGGTTCCGGGCGGCTGCGGCACGGGGCCCAGCGCTGCTGCCGGTCCAGCACCCGGCTGTGGCGGTAGGTCGGACGGGGCATTACGACACGCCTTTCGAGACTGCGGGCGCCGGGATGGCCGACAAGAGCTCGCGGGTGTACTCGTGCCGCGGGTTGCCGAAGATCTCCGCGGTGCGGCCGGATTCGACGATGCGGCCGCGCCGCAACACCGCGACGTGGTCGCTGATGCGGCGCACCACCGCCAAATCGTGCGAGATGAACAGGTAGCTCAGCGCCAGTTCGGCCTGCAGGCCGTCCAGCAGTTCGAGGATCTGCGCCTGCACCGAGGCGTCCAGCGCGGAGACCGGTTCGTCGAGCACCAGCAGCTCGGGATGCAGCGCCAGCGCCCTGGCGATGGCGACGCGCTGACGCTGCCCGCCGGACAGCTCGGCGGGCTTGCGCTGGGCGAACCCGGACGGCAGCGCGACTTGCGTCAGCAATTCCGCCACCCGGTCGCGCCGCTGCGCGCGACTGCCGACTCCGAACGCGCGCAACGGTTCTTCGATGATCGAGCCCACCCGCCAGCGCGGATCCAACGAGGCGTAAGGGTTCTGGTACACCACCTGGAAGCGTTTGCGCAGCGCGCGCAGCCGCGACCCGCGTGCCTTCGACAGCAGCTGCCCGTCGAAGGTGACCTCGCCCCGATCGGGTTCGGTGAGCCGCAACGCGATCCGCGCGGTGGTGGACTTGCCCGACCCGGATTCGCCGACCAGCGAGAGGGTCTCGCCGCGGCCCAGTTCGAAGCCGACCCCGGCCACCGCGGTCACGCTGTCGCCCCCGTGCGCCCGGAAGGTCTTGTGCACTTCGCGCAGGACCAGCAGCGGCTTACCGTCGCGTGGCTTGGGCTCGCGGTAGCCGCCCGCCGGAGCGAGGCTGGGCGAGGCGGCGAGCAGGCGCTTGGTGTACGGGTGGCGCGGTGTGGCCAGCAATTCGGCGGTCGGGCCGCTCTCCACCACCTCGCCGCCGTTGAGCACGACGAGCCGATCGGCGCGTTCGGCGGCGACGGCCAGATCGTGGGTGATCAGCAGCACCGCCGTGCCGCGTGCCGCGATCTGCTCGGCGAGCCGGTCCAGTACCCGGCGCGCGACGGTCACGTCGAGCGCGCTGGTCGGCTCGTCGGCGATGACCAGGTCCGGTGCGCAGGCCAGCGCCGCGGCGATCAGCACCCGCTGGCGCTGCCCGCCGGACAGCTCGTGCGGGTACTGAGCGGCCCGCAGTTCCGGCCGATCCAGTCCCGCGTCGGCCAGCAGTTCGATCGCCCGCGCCCGCGCCGCCTTCCGGTCGGCCAGTCCGTGCACCACCAGTGCTTCGGCCACCTGATCACCCACGCGCCGGACGGGGTTCAGCGACAGTCCGGGGTCCTGGGGGACGAACCCGATGCGAGCTCCGCGCAGCCGCCGCAGCACGCGTTCGGAGCCGGTGTCGACCACGGCGCCGTCGAAAGTGACGGTCCCCCCGGTGGTCTCGGCGTTCGCCCCGAGCAGGCCGATCACGGCGTGGGCGAGGGTGGACTTGCCGGAGCCGGATTCGCCGACCAGGGCCACCACCTCGCCGCGGTCCACCGTGAGCGACACCCCGTTCAGCGCGGTGGCCGCGCCGGTTCCGGACCGGTACCGAACCCGCAGGTCCTCGATGTGCAGCAGCGGAGATGCGGGGGTGCTCACGGGTGTTCTCCCTTCCCGATCGCGCGTCCGAGGCGCTGTGCGGCGAGCACGACGGCGATGATGACGAAGCCGGGCAGGGTGGTCATCCACCACGCGGTCGCGAGGTAGTTGCGGCCCTCCGAGATCAGCGTGCCCCACTCGGGGGTGGGCGGCTTCGCGCCGTAACCGAGGAAGCTCAGCGCCGACACCGCCAGCACCGCCATGCCGAATTCGACCGCGGCCAAGGCGAGTACGGGCTGGTAGGCATTGGGCAGCACGTGCCTGGCCAGCACCGTGTACCAGCGCACCCCCGCGGCGTGGGCCGCCTCCACGTACACCGCTTGCCGGACCCGCAGCACTTCCGATCGCATCACACGCGCGAAATTGGCCACCAGCGAAACGCCTACCGCGATCGCCACATTGCTGGTGCCGAAGCCGAGCGCGGTGACCAATGCGAGCGACAGCAGCAACGCGGGCACCGACAGCAGCACATCGACCGAACGCATGACCACGGCGTCGACCACGCCGCCGATCGCGCCCGACAGCAGTCCGAGCAGCGACCCGGTGACGAGCGCTAGGCCGACGGCGGCCAGCGTGGCGGTCAACGAGAGCCCGGCGCCGTGCACCATCCGGGTGTAGAGGTCGCGTCCGAGATTGTCGGTGCCGAACCAGTGTTCGGCGCTGGGGCCCTGGAACTTCTGCGCGGGCACTCCGGTCAGCGGGTCGCCGCCCGCGAAGACCGACGGGGCCAGCGCCCATCCCACGGCGAGCAGCGCGACAGCGCCCGCGATCAGCAGTCCGGCATTGCCGCGCAGCCTCTTCCAGCGCACGGCCGGGCGCCGCAGGCCGGGTAGCACGGCTGCGCGCCGTTCCTCGATGACGTCAACCACGAGTCCTCACCTCCTCGGCCGGCGGCGCGCCGAGCGCGCGTCCGGCGGCGGTACGAATGACGGAAGCGGCGTCAGGCACGGATGATCGCCTCCTCGGCGGCGTCGACGGCGGTCCGCTCGGACTCGCCGCCCACGGCGCGGGAGCGGGCGGCGATGCGCGGGTCGAGCAGCGGATACAGCAGATCCACCGCGAGATTCACGCTCACGAACACCGCCGAGGTGAGCAGCACGATGCCCTGCACCACAGGGATGTCCTGCGCCAGCACCGCGGTCTGGGTCAGCCGCCCGACGCCCTGACGGGCGAAGACCGTCTCCACCACCACCGATCCGGCGAGCATGTTGCCCACCAGCACCCCCGCGATGGTGAACGCGGGCACACTGGCCGGGCGCAGCACGTGCGTGCGCTGCACCCACCAGCGCGATCCGCCCCTGGCCAGGGCCACATCGACGAACGGCTGACGCCAGGTCGTCTCCAGCCCGGCGGTGAGCACCTGCGCGATGACCGCGCCGATCGGCAGCGCCAGGGTGAGCGCGGGCAGCACCGTGCCCGCGAACCCGTGCCCGCCGAACGCGGGCGCCAGCCGCAACTGGAACGAGAACACCTGCAGCAGGAGCAGCCCGGTCCAGAAGGTCGGCACCGAGACACCCAGCGACGGCAGCGCGGCCAAGGCGTTGCGCAGCCACGGCCGCCGGCAGTGAGTCGCCGCGAACGCCAGCGCGACGCCACCGGTGACCGCGAAGAGCAGGGCGGCGCCGGTCAACGCGAGCGTGGCGGGCAGCGCGTCACCGATCGCGCCGGTGACCGGTTGCCCGGTGGCGATGGAATGCCCGAGATCGCCGGTCACGGCGTGCCCGAGCGCGGTCCAATACTGTTCCCACAGTGGCCGATCCAGCCCGTAGCGGGCCTGCAACTCGGCGATGGCGGCCTTGTCCACCGGGGTGCCCGACCCGCCTGCATCGGCCGCGATCGAGACCGGGTCGGCGGGCAGCAGGTACAGCACCACGAACGACAGCGTGAACGCCGCCCACAGCACCCAGATCGCCTGCAACACCCGCAGGGCCAGATAACGCGCCATGACTATCGCCCGCTCAGCCAGGTGTCGAAGAACTGCAATCGCGCCGAGGCTTCGAACTTCAGGTCCTGCGTGTTCGCCGCCGCTCCGATCGCCTGGGACAGCTCGACGGTCGGGATCAGCAGGCCCGCCTCGAGCACCTGCTGCTGCGCGGTGTGGATGAGCCCGTTGCGCACCGTGGTGTCCACGGTGGCGACCTGCCCGTTCAGCGCGTCGTCCAGCGGCGGGATGGGGCCGCGCCCATTGAGGTTGCGCCCGTCGAGACCGAAGGAGGTGCGCAGGATGTCGCCATCGGCGCGGGTGGTGTTGCCGTAGAAGGTGTCGAAGTCCTTGCTGTTCTGCCGCGCCGTGGTCTCCGCCACCGACACCAGGTCCAGCTTCAGTTCGACGCCGACCTGCCGCAGTTGCTGCTGCACCAGTTCGAGGATCGCCTGGTTGCCCGCGAACACCTGGCTGAAGAGCACCGAGAACGTCAACCGCTCACCGTTCTTCGCCCGGATGCCGTCCGCGCCGGGCACCCACCCGGCCTGGTCGAGGATGGTGCGCGCCTTCGCCGGGTCGAAGGCCAGCCGTGCCGAGAGGTCGGTGTAGCCGGGTGTGGTGCTCGCCAGCGCGCTGGTGGCGGGCTTGAACTGCGGGCCGAGCACGGTGTCCACCAATTGCTTGCGATCGATCGCGGGCAGCAGTGCCTGGCGCACCGCCGGATCGCGCAGCGGTCCGCGTGTGACGTGGGGCTGCAGGCCGAACGGCACACCCGGGTTGGCGGTGCTGAGCACCCGGCCGCCCGCCGCCTCGATCTGCGGCGCGTCCTGCGGCAACGCGTCGCTGATCGCGTCCAGCTGCCCGGAGGCGAGACTGCCGGTGCGCACGCCGGATTCGGGCACCACGGTGAACTCGATCTTGTCCAGGTAGGCCTCGCCGCGATGGGCGAACACCGCCGAACCCCAGTGGTAGCCGCTGCGCTTGGCCAGCGTCACCGCGGCGTCCTGGCGGTAGGCCGTGTAGGTGAACGGCCCGCTGCCGACGTTGTCGCCGAGGCAGCGCTGCTCGGCGGGCTTCGCCGTGGTCACGTCGGCCAGGATGCCGAGCTGGGCGGTCGAGGCCGCCTGCAGGAATTGGGCGTTGGGCTTGCTGAACTCGACCCGGGCGGTGAGCCGGTCGACGGCCGTGGTGCCTACGTAGCCGGTGAGGTAGCTGCTGCCCAGCGGCGCCTTGCCCGAGCCGAGCCGCACGACCGAATCGAACGTGTTGCGCACCGAGTCGGCGGTGAGCGGCGTGCCGTCGCTGAAGGTGACGCCGTCGGTGAGGTGGAAGGTGAAGACCTTCGCGTCGGGGCTCGCTTCCCAGCTCTGCGCCAGCCACGGCTTCAGCTCGCCGGTGGCCGGATCCTGGTCGGTCAGCGAATCCACGATCTGCCGGGTCACGTACAGCGTCTGGTTGGTGCCCGCCTGGGCTGGGTCCGAGCAGGTCGGCGCCTGGGACAGGCCGTAGCGCAGGGTGCCGCCCGGCCGGGGCGGACCCGCGTCGCCGCCGGGTGCGGCCGAATCACTGCCGCAGGCGGCCACGGTGGTGGCGGCGGCGAGCGCGCCGGCCAGCGCGGCGATTCGGTGACGGGTTCGGATCACGAGGCGACTCCAGATACTTCGGTGCGGGCGAGCTGCTCGCCCTGCTGGGGAAAGGCGTCGGCGACACCGGTCGCCGACGGTCGGCTGGGCATACGGCGGCGGTGCGTCATCTGCTCAGCGCTTCTTCGGCAGGCCGGGTGGGTTGATTCGCGATTCGGTGACCGCCTCGCTGCGCAGCCCCCAGCGGTCGATCACCTGCTGGTAGGCGCCGTGCTCGATGGCGTAGGCCAGCGCGTGCTGCACGGCGGTGATCAGCCCGCTGTCCTTCTTGGTGAGCACCGCGATCTCGCCTTGCAGCGCCTCGCCCGCACCGGAGAAGGTGCCCGCGATCCTGGTCTGCTTCGCGGTGGCCGCGTGGTAGATCGCGGTCGGGTTGGGGCCGAGGTAGCCGTCCAGCCGCTGCGAGGCCAGCGCCAGGTAGTAGTCGGTGACCTGCTGGAAGTAGGCGATATCGATCGGCGGCAGCCCTTCGGCCCGGTTCTGCTCGTTCCACTTGACCAGCAACTGCTCCTGGTTGGTTCCGCTGCCGAC
This sequence comes from Nocardia exalbida NBRC 100660, assembly GCF_000308575.1. Taxonomy (GTDB): domain Bacteria; phylum Actinomycetota; class Actinomycetes; order Mycobacteriales; family Mycobacteriaceae; genus Nocardia; species Nocardia exalbida. The sequence continues at coordinate 68,071 of NZ_BAFZ01000042.1, forward strand.
GCCGATCCGTCTGCCCGCCAGGCTCGTGCGGTCGGTGTATTCGAGCTTGCTCTGGATCGGCACCTCCAGCGCGACGTTGTCCTTGCGGTAGGTCGCGAAGTCGTACTTCTCCTTGCGTTCCTCGGTGACGGTGACATTGGAGATGAACGCGTCCACCTCACCGGAGTCCACCCGGACGAAGTTCTGCGACCAGTCCGCCACCTGCGCGTCGAGTTTCAGGCCGAGGATGTCGGCGATCAGTGCGGCGAAGTCGACTTCTGAGCCGACCACCGTCTTGTCGTCGGTGGCGTAGAACCGCAGCGGCGGCGCGGCGCCGGACGCGCCGGTCACCACCAGCGTGCCGCGATCGCGAATCGCCTGCGGCACTTCGGCGGCGATCGCATCGACCTTCGCGGTCCGGACGCGACCGGACTGGGTAGGGGAGAGGTCGAAGGTGATCGAACCGGCGGGCTGCGCGGCGGTGTCCGCCTCGGGTTCGGTGCAGCCGGTGGCCAGCAGCACGACCGCGGTCGCGGCGGCGGTGACCAGGGCGGAGAACTTCATCGGATACCTGTTCATCAGCGGACTCGGGAAAGGAAGGCGCGGGTGCGCGGGTGTTCGGGATGGTCGAGCACGGCCGAGGGCGGGCCCTGCTCGACGATGACGCCCTCGTCGAGGAACACCACGGTGTCGGCCACCTCACGGGCGAAACCGATTTCGTGCGTGACGATCACCAGTGCGGTGCCGCCGTGCGCGAGATCGCGGATCACGTCGAGCACCTCGCCGACCAGTTCCGGGTCCAGTGCGGAGGTGGGTTCGTCGAACAGGATCACGCGCGGCCGCAGCGCCAGCGCCCGCGCGATCGCCACCCGCTGCTGCTGCCCGCCCGACAACCGGCGCGGATACGCGTCGGCCAGCTGTCCGATGCCGACCCGCTCCAGCAGCCGGTGCGCCTCGCGCTCGACCTCCGTCCGGTCGCGTCGCTGCGCGGAAAGCGGTGCGAGCGTGACGTTCTCGAGCACCGTCAGGTGGGGGAACAGATTGAACTGCTGGAAGACGAAGCCGATCCGCGAGCGCTGTTTGCGCACTTCGCGGTCGGGCAGCGCGTGCAGGCGGTCGCGGCGCAGCCGATAGCCGATCAGCTCGCCGTCGATGCGCACGGTGCCCGCGTCCAGCGACTCCAGGTGGTTCACCACGCGCAGCAGGGTCGACTTGCCCGAACCGGACGGACCGATCACGGTGACCACTTCGCCGGAGCGCACGGTGAGATCGATGCCTTGCAGCACCGGATGCGCGCCGAAGGATTTCCGGACGCCGCGGACCTCCACGGCGGGGGCCGCGCTCATCGGGTCGCTCCGCGCGGTGCGGCGGGACCGGCCTCCGCGACCTCGCGCAGCTTCTGCCAGGCGCGTCGCAGCGGTGTCGGCGGCGGCGTGCGGTGCGCGCCCTTGGCGTAGTGGCGTTCGATGTAGTACTGCGCCACCGACAGCACGGTGGTGAGCACGATGTACCAGACCGTCGCGACCATCAGCAGCGGCACCACCCGCCCGTTGCGCCCGTAGATGACCTGGACCTGGTAGAACAGCTCGGCGATCGCCATCACCGACACGATCGAGGTGCCCTTGAACAGGCTGATCACCTCGTTGGTCGCGTTCGGCAGGATCGAGCGCATGGCCTGCGGCGCCACCACCGTGCGGAACTGCCGCAGCCGTGGGATCCCCAGCGCGGCGGCGGCTTCCAGCTGACCGGCGTCCACCGCGATGAACCCGGCCCGGATGATCTCGGCCGAATACGCCGCCTGATGCAGGGCCAAGCCGATCACGGCAGCGGTGAAACCACTGATCACCCCGTTCACCTCGAAGGTGAACAGCGCGGGCCCGAACGGGATGCCGATCGAGACGGTCCGGTACAGGTAGGCGATGTTGAACCAGAACAGCAGCTGCACGATCAGCGGGATCGAACGGAACCCCCAGATGTAGACCCACGAGATCACCCGCAGCACCGGATTGTTCGACAGCCGGGCGACCGCGAGCGCGGTGCCGAGCAGAAAGCCCAGCGCCGTGCCCCATACGGTCAGCTCCACGGTGACCCGCAACGCCGACAGCACCGATTTCGCGGTGATGTACTGCGCGAACGTCGGCCAGTCCCACCCGGGGTTGGTGGCCAGCCCGTGCACGAACTGGGCGAGCAGGATCAGCGCGACGGCACTGACCACCCAGCGCCAGGGGTGCCGGGTCTTGGCCACGGTCGGCGGCGTGCCGGACTCGGCGGCGTCCGGCGCGGGGACGGGTGTGCCGGTCGGGTCCGGTTCGCGCGCCGGGGCGGTCGCGGGTGCGGTGGACGCACTCATGACGGGTCCTCGATCATCACTTCGGTTCCTCCATCGGTCCCGGCGGAAGCACCCGCACCCGGTGGCCGGGGGGTTGCTGCGACGTCGACGAGCCAGGTCTCTCGGTCGCTCTGGATGGTTGGCGCCGACCCCCTGTCAACCGATGTCAGGGGCGAGCCGAATCATGATGCCCAGCAAGGGAAGGCTGGAACAAGGGAAGTAATCAGCGTGAGCGTAGACCTTGTCCACGCCAGTTGATCGGGTCTTTGTAGTAACCAGGCGTGCGCTGCTTCGCCGATGGGCGGTGCGAACCTGTCGCGTCGTCGCGGAGGGGCGTCCAGCGCCGGACGACGGCGGTCCGATGCAGCATACGGGTATGGCCAGCGCTGGGGAACGCGGGTCGGCCACGCGGAAGCCTGTTTCGGGCAAATGAGACTCGCCGCGAAATTGCTGTACGCAATCCGTGCTGTTGGAGCCGTTTGCCGGAGTACTGTGCCCCTCGATCGTTCCGCCGATGAGGAGGTTTCGTGATCATTTTGCGTCGTCTGACCCAATTGTCCGCTGTCGCGACCTGTTCGGTCGCCCTCGCGTTTGCCGGGCCGGGTGCCGTGTTCGCGGCTCCGGATGCCACGATTCCCGCGTTCTCCGATCTCTCCGCGCCGATCGCCGCCCCCGGTGACCTGTTCGGCGCCTACCAAACCGCGCTCGACGCGCTGCGCGCGCTCGGTATCCAGCCGTTCGCGTACCCGAGTGCGTCGGCGTTCTGCCTCGACAACACCACGGCCGGGCTGGCGCCCGCGGTGGCGGGAGCCATACCCGGGCCGTGGCCGAAGAACACCGTGCAGCTTCCCGGACTGGACCTCAGCGCCGTCAAGGCCGGGCAAGCCATGTTCACCTTCGTGCCCTACGGCCTCGGGCCGGACGGCGCGAACACCGCGGGAATGCAGGTGGCCTGGCTCAATCTGAGCAACGGACGCAGCGGAACGGCCGCCATGGGGCCGCTGGCCGACATCGCCCGCGCGATGATCCCCGCGGCCGTTCCCGCGGACCAGCGGCCGGTGGCCGAGCAGGCGATCCGGGACTTCCTCTTCGCGGCCCTCCCCATGGGCGGGGTGCGGGCGGTCCCGGTGGACACCGGCAAGGGCACCGTTCTCGCCGCGGTGTTCGGCACGGTGCAGAACGGCGCCAAGTCCTGCTTCTTCCTGCCGACGGTCGGAATCACCGCGGTCCCGTGAGATTCAGCTGTCGCGGCGCGGCGCCGCTCCTGGGAGCGAACGCCCCTTCCAGTGCGCCGTGCCGCGACGGCGTGCCCGGTGCGAACGCGCCCACAGCAGCAGATACGCCGCCACCGACACCGGATGCGCGAGGGCGGCAGGCACGTCCGCGCGTCCCAGCGGGCCGCCGGTCTCGGTCGACCGGGCCAACAGGCGCCCGGCGACGGCGGCGAGCCAGCCGATCGCGCCCGTCCGGCGGACCGCGCCCCTGCCGAGCACGGCGGCCGCGGGCGGCACCCAATAGGCAAGGGCCGCAACGAGTCCCACCGCCGCTCCGCCCGTGATCGTGCCGTCGTAGGCCGACCAGAGCCAGCGGGTGTAGCCCGCGTCCAAGTCGGCGGCGCCGCGATACATCCTGGTGCGGGCCAGCTCTCCGGCGGCCACCAGAGCGGTGGCGTGACCGGCTCGCCGCAGCGTACGGGCGATGTCGAGGTCCTCGGTGACGCTCCCCGCCACGGCCGTGTGGCCGCCGACCGCGCGGTAGGCGGCGTTGTCGAACACGAGGAACTGGCCGCAGGCCACCGCCGTGGAGGGCCGCAGGCTCCGGTCGGCCACCGCGATCGGCAGCGTCGAGGCCCACGACCAGCACAGCAGAGGCTGCACCACGGCTTCCGCCACGGAATCGGCCACTTGCAGGGGCCAGGGCGAGACCAGCGCGGCCGCGCGCGTGCGCAGCGCGCCGACCGCCGCGGCGACCGCTGTGGGGGCCAGCCGCACGTCGGCGTCCAGGAAGATCAGCACCGGCGTCGACACCTCCTCCGCAAGCCGGACACAGGCGGCGGCCTTTCCGGTCCAGCCGGCGACCGGATCCGACTCGGTGCGCAGCAGGGTGAAACGCGGGTCGTCGCCGATCGCCGCCAGGGCGGCGGCGCCGGTGTCGTCGGTGGACGCGTCATCGAGGATGCGCACCGCGAGGCGCGGTACGCCGACCTGCGCGCGCAGGTCACCGATCAGGGCGGGTAGCCGGTCGGCCTCGTTGCGCGCGGGAACGCAGACGGTGACGGGTTCGATCACCGTCGTCGGGGCATTCGTCAACCTCTGCACGGTGATGCGGTTGTATAGCGCGATGCCCGCGCCGAGCGCCGCCACCGCGGTGGCGAAGATCGGCAGGATCGAGTTCGCGCGCAACGTCTTCGGCAGGTCGGCACTCACCATGTGGGCCACGCTATCCCGGCGCACCGACCTGCCGCTCAGCGATTCTGCGTCACCGAGCGCCACCAGCGGCTCAGGGAGAAGCCGACTTCCGGCGCGCCGGGCGCGGCGGGGTTGCGGTCCATGTACGCCATCGCCGCGACGATGGCGGCCACCGCGAGCGTGATGCCGCCCGCGATGCCCGCCCAGCCCGCGAACGAGCGGGTGTTCGGGTCGGCGTAGCTGACCTCGGCCTGCGGCCTGGTCACTTCGCCGGGCGGCAGTTTCCAGGAGACGACGTTGTCGCCCTCGCGGCTGCCGTTGGTCTTGGCGACGCGGGCCGGGAATGCGATGGTCAACTGCACGTCCGAGCCGTGCGGCGGCAGCGATTTCAGATCGACCCGCCCGCTCAGGCTGACCAGGTCGCCGGTGCGCTGGAACTGCAACTGGAACATGCCCTGGGTCTGCTCGGACAGCTGGCCGAGCTGCTGCACATCACCGAAGGACAGGTCCTCGAAGAACACCTGGCTGCCGGTGTAGCCGTCCTGGGCGTACGGCTCCACCCGTAACTTGGCCGCCAGCGTCTCGGGCGCCTTCAGCTGCGGGCCCTTGTCCCCGGCGTCGGCGGGCACCACGGCGGCGACGATCCGGCCGGACACCCGGTCGTTGGACGAGACCCCCATCGAGACCTGCACCCGCAGGCAGCCCGCGAGCATCGGCACCAGCATCGCCGCGAGCAGGACCACCGACGCGACACGCACGCCGCGGCGTGGGGCCCGCCGCCGCGGGAGGTCCGGGGCATCGGGCTTCGTGATGACGGGACTCGGCTGCACGGGTGACATCGTGCCAGGCCTGCCGCCCGGAATGAAACGCGCCAGTCGCAGCGCGCGTCGGCGCGCCCGGCGCGGGACGCGGCGGCGGGTCAGCGGCGCGCGCGAGCCAGGGCGACCAGCAGGGGAACGCCCAGCAGACCCATACCGGCGAGGCCGTATCCCGCCGAGGAGGGAAGGTCGAGGAACACCGCGTGGGCCAGCGCCGACCCGAGCCAGGTCCACAGGAACAAGGCCACCGGAACGGTGAGCGCGATCGCGCGGCCGTGCGATCGCGGCGTCGGCACCGGATCCGGCGCCGCCCGCTCCCAGACCGCGAGCACCGCGGCCATCACGAACGCCACGCCGAACCAGCCCAGGTAATTCGTCAGCGGAATCCAGTCGAGGCCGGGCAGTCCGGAATGGATGTCACACCAGGTCCACTGCCCGTCGGCCACCATCTGCGGATCGAGGAACAGGTCCCAGCCCACCGCGCCGACCGCCGTCCAGCCGATCCGGGCGATCGTGCGCCGCGACAGCATCCCGGCCACCACCCACACCGGATACATCCCGCCGGTCCACGCCAGCGGGACGATCAACGGCACCTCGAGCAAGGCCGGCCCGAGCCGGTCGGTCGCGTACTCGTAGCAGCCGAACGGGATGCCGGTCGCGGTGCCGATCACCTCCGCCGTGAGCCCGATGCCGGAGACGATGGTCAGAAAGCCGACGGCATAGCGCGATCCCCTGGTCGCCGTCGCGTGCGCCAGCGCGGCGCCGGTGGACAGCAGTACGACCGCGACGGTGATGCGGTCGCGCCCACCGCCCGTGGTCAGCGGATATCCGATCTGCGCGACGATCGTCAGCGCCACGAGGACGAGGGGCAGCAGAAAACTCGCCGAGCGATAGCCGGACGGCAGGCCCGTGGCGTGCTCGGGCGCGGTGGGTTCCGCCGGGACAGGCGGCGGATCGCCCGAGTCCGTCATCGTCGAAGCCACCGGGTCAGCCCGCGCCGGTGCAGGTCGCGCAGTGCGAGGGTGGCGGCCGTGCGGCCGCTCGCGCCGGAGACACCGCCGCCGGGATGGGTGGACGCGCCCGTCAGATACAGCCCCCGCGCGCCGGGCACCCGCTGCCCCGCCAGCTCGGGCAGTGGTCGCCACAGCATCATCTGGTCCAGCGACATCTCCACGTGCATGACGTTGCCGCCGACGAGCCCGAGTTCGCGCTCCAGATCCACCGGCGTCTGCACATACCCGCGCAGCACCGTCTCCGCGAAACCGGGCGCGTAGGACTCCACTTCGGCGATGATCCGGTCGCCTTCCTGCCGCGCGAGATCGGACCAGTCGGCGCCGGAGGCCAGGCGGTACGGGTGCCACTGCGCCCACAGCGACAACTGATGCTCACCGGGCGGCGCGATGGTCGGGTCCAGTGCGCTGAAGCTCATCGCCAGGACGACCGGTCGCGGCGGCAGGTCCCCGGCCAGCGCCGCACCGTGCGCACGGCGCAACTGCGCGCGGTCGGACACCAGGAATTGCAGGCCGTGGGCGGAATGCTCGGCCGGGCTGCCGGGGTAGCGGGGCAGCGCCGACGTGGCGGCGCGCACCACCATCCCGATGCCGGGACCCACGCGGATGCGCCTGCGCCAGTCGTCGAGCACCGCGCCGTCGAAGCCACCGTCGCGCAGCAGCTCCAGCGTCGTCAGCACATGGCAGCCCGCGATCACGATGTCCGCGCGCAGGTCTCGGCCCGAGGCGGTGCGCACCCGCCAGCGGTCGCCGTCGCGGCGCAGCGCGGACGCCGCGTCGCCCGCGGTCACCACCCCGCCGTCGGAGCGCAGCCGCGCCACCAGGGCCGTGCTCAGCGCCCCGCTGCCGCCGACCGCGCGTCCCGGCGGCAGGGTGTGCATGAGCGCGGCGAAGCCCACCATCGGCGCGGTGCCCGGCTCGGACATCGGCGGCCCGGACTGGGCGCCGAACCACGCCAGCGACGCCTTCAACCGTTCGTCCTCGAAGCAGGCGTCCAGCAGCGCGTCACCGGATTGCAGGAATTCCCGCGACAGAGCGCTGCCGCCGTCCTTCGCGTCCAGCCCCCAGAACGACCGCACCAGCCGTCCCGGCGTCGGTCCGCCGCCGAAGGCCCGCATCACCCGGGCGCTGCGCGGACCCCACGTCCGCACGAACCGGCGGTAGGCGGCCGCGTCCCGCGGGCCACAAGCCGCCGCGATCGACGCGCAGGTCGCTTCCAGGTCGCGATGGAACACGATCGCGGAGCGGTCCGCGTGCGCGGGCGTGAAACCCCATGGGTCGCAGTCGATGTATCGCAGACCGAAGCGGTCGAGTTCGAGTTCCTCGACGATGCCGGTGTGGCGGATCATGATGTGCGCCGACGAGCCGCGATCGACCCGATGGCCGGGGAACCGCTCGACCGTCGACACCGCGCCGCCGAGGACGTCGTCGCGTTCGAGCACCTCCACCTCGTGTCCGGCGCGGGCGAGATAGCACGCGGCGACCAAGGCGTTGTGACCCGAGCCGACGACGACCACCGTCACGTGACCCTCACAGCGGCAGCCGCCTGCCGAGGATCGCGAACGGACGGTTGTCGCCCGCGAACACGAAATTGCGGACCACGTCGGTGAATCCCTGCCTGCGGTACAGCCGCCATGCGCGATTGTCCTCGCCGGTGACCTCGGGCGTCGACAGCAGCACGGCGCGCTCGGTGCGGTCGCGCAGCAGCCGTTCCAGCAGTGTGCCGCCGATGCCGCGACCCTGCGCGGCGGGATGCACATGCAGTTCGGTGAGCTCGAAGTAGTCCGACAGCAATTCGCGCGCGGAGTGTTCCGGCCAGCCCGAGCGCCTCATCCCGCTGTGCACCTGCTGGTGCCACCACTGGTGGGCGGCGCCGCGATAGCCGTAGGCGATCGCCACGATCGGCGCGTGGCGCAGATCGATCCGGCCGGAGTCGTCGGGCAGCACCGCGGCGACCGCCTGCCAGCCGGGGCGGGTGGTGTGCTCGGTCCACATCGGCGCGCGATGGTTCTCGGTCCCGTGCGGATAGTCCATGGCGGCCACGTAGACCGCCAGCGCGTCGTGCAGCCGGGAGCGCAGAGCCGCCACCGAGAGATCGATGACGGCGGGTGCGGGAGTGTGATTGGGCTTGACGGCGGTCATGGCTCTCGTCGGTCGCGCGGACGCGGAAGTTTGTCGGTGGGCGTCTCTATATTGAAGCTCAATTCAAACGTTCGAATACCTGTTCGGTCCGGGTGGTGCTGGAAAGCGGTGGGGCACCCCGCCTCCAGTACGGGATACCGGCCAAGGTACGCGATGGTGGAGGGACGGCGATGTCTGGTCGAGTGGAACATCCGGGCCGGCCCGGCCGGGCCGGCAAGTTGCTGGAGCGCGCGGACGGGTTGCTCATGCAGGCGGCGGGGGAGCGGGATCCGCGGGAGCGGTTCCGCACCGCCTACCTCGCCGCGCTGCGCGGCGCGGGCGCGGTGATCGCGCTCACGGGCGCCGACGCCGCCCCCCGGGCGCGCTCGCGCAACGCGTGGGTGCTGATGCAGCGCGCCGCGCCGGAATTCGTGATGTGGGCCGACTACTTCAGCGCCCGCTCGGAGATCCGGGCGGCGCTGGAGGCGGGGCTGGACCGGAATGTCGACGAACACGAGGCGGACGAGTTCTCTTCGCGGGTGGCGGCATTCCTCCATGACGTGGAAGACCTCCTCGCGGCATCGGCTCGGTTGCGGCCCGCCCCGGGAGTGACCGGCGACATGACCGCATAGTTATCGGCCTGAAGACGGACTACGTCCGACTGCACCCATAAGGCGTACCTCCGCCTTCGCTCCGGCCGTGCGCGTGCTGAAGACGGACTACGTCCGACTGCACCCATAAGGTGGTCTGGCCCTGATCGAACTCGTATCATTGGTGACAGATGGCCGCCAAGGTCGGCTATCTGTCGCCTACCCGGAGGCGACAGCCACGTCCTAGTGCCGGGGGAGGTACCGTGCCACTCTCCGAGCACGAGCAGCGCATGCTCGAACAGATCGAGAGCGCTCTCTATGCTGAGGATCCCAAGTTCGCCTCATCCGTCCGCGGCGGACGGCTACGTTCGACCTCGAGTCGTCGCAGACTCCAGGCCGCGGCGTTGTTCGTCCTCGGCCTCTTTCTCCTCGTCGCGGGCATCGCCGCGCCCGTGAAGCCCGGCGGCTTCCCGATCATCAGCCTGATCGGATTCATCGTGATGTTCGGCGCCGGTGTACTCCTGTTGCTCGGCACCTCGAAGAACGTCGCCAAGAACGATCGATCCGGCGGTCAAGCGACCTCCGGTTCGGGCGGGCGCGGCCGGCAGCGGAAATCGGGCGGTTTCTCCGAGCGCATGGAGGATCGCTTCCGGCGGCGGTTCGAGCAGGAATAGCTCGCCCGTAGCCTGACAACTTCAGCAGAACCGGCGACGCCGCACCGCGATGGTGCGGCGTCGCCGGTTCGCGTGTGTGTCCGATCGCCGCACGGATGATCTTCGAACCGGACTTCCCCCTTCCCCCACACCTCCCCACAAACTTCCCCCACCACGCCCCCTCGCAGGGGGCATCCGGGCGTTTGCTGGGTGTTTTCGGGCGTTTGTCCCGGGGGGCGGCGCGTGTCGGCAGAACTCGCGAAAGTTCTCCACGGCGGTGATAGCTGGGGTGACCTGCGTAATCGTCTGGGTCGGGAGCCAGATCACCGCCTGTTTCGATTGAAAGTGGGGGAAAGTGGGGTAATGTGGAGCGCGCAGTACTGAAGGGCCGACCATCGAGGTGATCGTTAGGGAGGTATCGAGTTGTTTCTCGGTACCTATACACCTCGCTTGGACGACAAAGGGCGACTCACGTTGCCTGCGAAGTTTCGAGACGATCTGGCGGGAGGGTTGATGGTCACGAAGGGGCAGGACCACAGCCTTGCCGTGTACCCGAAAGAGGAGTTCACCGCGCTCGCACGGCGTGCCGCGGCCGCGTCTCGAAGCAACCCGCAGGCCCGTGCGTTCGTCCGGGCCCTCGCGGCCGGAACGGACGAGCAACGTCCGGACGCGCAGGGCCGGATCGTGTTGTCCGCCGACCATCGTCGCTACGCCAACCTGCAAAGGGATTGCGTGGTGATCGGTTCGGTCGACTTCCTGGAGATTTGGGACAAGCAGGCGTGGGAGTCCTACCTCGCCGAGCACGAGGAGGACTTTTCGCAAGCCAGAGACGAGTCGCTGGGCGGAATCTTCTAGCCGCGGGCGCACGAGTGCCACGCGGTCTCTGCCCGGACGCGGACCCTGACGTACTTCCCCGACGCCAGGTGCCGGAGTTCGGTCAGAGACCCCGGGGCATTCGTAATCCGTATCGAAAGCACTCTGTATCAAGGCGACCCGTGTGGCGGTGCGCGACGACGCGAGGCAGGACTCCGGGAGGTCGAGGTGAACCGTGAACAGCGCGGTCCCCGCCATGTTCCGGTTCTGCTCGAGCGAGCCGACGCGCTACTCGGTCCGGCCTTGTCCGAGCCCGGCGCGGTCTACGTCGACGCGACGCTCGGTCTCGGCGGTCACGCCGAGCACTTCCTGAGCACCTATCCGGACATCCACCTGGTCGGTCTCGACCGCGACACCACCGCCTTGAAGCTGGCCGGTGAGCGGCTCGCGCCGTTCGCGGATCGAATCACGCTGGTGCACACCCGCTATGACGGTATCGCCGACGCACTGTCCGAGGCAGGCCTGTCGGCCACCGGTTCGGTCTCGGCGATCCTGATGGACCTCGGCGTCTCCTCGATGCAGCTGGACGAGGCCGATCGCGGCTTCGCCTATTCCGTGGACGCCCCGCTGGACATGCGGATGGACCCGACCAGCGGACTCACCGCCGCCGATGTGCTGAACACCTACAGCCACGGTGACCTGGCCCGGGTGCTGAAGACCTACGGTGAGGAACGCTTCGCGGGCCGGATCGCCTCCGAGGTGATCCGCCGCCGCCGGATCAAACCGTTCAGCACCAGCGCGGAGCTGGTGGAGCTGCTGTACGCCACGATCCCCGCCGCGACACGCCGCACCGGCGGGCATCCCGCCAAGCGCACCTTCCAGGCGCTGCGGGTGGAGGTCAACGGGGAACTCGACTCGTTGCGAGCCGCGCTGCCCGCCGCACTCGCCGCGCTGCGCGTGGGCGGCCGCATCGTCGTCATGTCCTACCAGTCACTGGAGGACAAGGTGGTCAAGCACGAGTTCGTCGCGCACACCGCGTCGAGGACACCGGTGGACCTGCCGGTCGAGCTCCCCGGCATGGGACCGGAGTTCCGGATGCTGACCCGCGGAGCGGAGAAGGCGACCGAACAGGAGATCGAAGACAACCCGCGGGCGGCGCCGGTACGCATGCGCGCCGCCGAGCGGATCCAGGAGGCGCGGTGATCGAGCAGTGCCCGGCGCCGCGTCGCGCCGGTCGGGTGCGGATGTCCCGCAGCGATGTCGGAGGCCGGATGAGACAGCGCCGCGCTGTGCTGGTCCGGCGTCCCGGGAGGACAGAGGAGGGGAATCGATGAGCGTGCGGACGCGGACCGTCGAAGCGCCGAGCCGGGTCGCCCGGCGGGTTCAGGACGCCGAGCGGGTGAAATCCGGCGCGGCGCAGCGCGCCTACGCGAAGCGGCGCATGCGCGCCGAAACCGGTTCGGACACCACGTTTCTGCCCACCGTGCGGCGCTCGGCGATGGCCGCGCGCATCCCGTTCGTCACGGCCATCCTCGTTCTGCTCGGCTGCGGCCTCGCGCTCACCTTGCTGCTGACCACCCGTGCCGCCGAGGACAGCTATCAGCTCGGTGACGCGCGGGCGACGAATCGGCGGCTGGCCGACGAGCGCGCGGCGCTGCAACGCGAGGTCGAGGTCGCCGATTCGGCCCCGGAACTGGCGCTGCGCGCGCGGGAGCTGGGGATGATCCCCGCCAAGGACCCGGCCCGGCTGTTGATCGGGCCGGACGGCTCGGTCACGGTGATCGGCAAGCCCACCCCGGCCCAGGGCACTCCGGTGCCGCCGCTGAACGCCGGGCCTTCGGCGCGCTCGCCACAGGGGGAGCGGGTGGTTCCGGTCACCACGACGCCCGGTGCCCCGGTGCCGGGCCGTC
>NZ_BAFZ01000041.1 GCF_000308575.1 Nocardia exalbida NBRC 100660
TCGCGCCGGTGAAGGCGGCGGTGCTGCCGCTCTCGCGTAACGCCGACCTCACGCCGAAGGCGAAAGACCTGGCCGCGCAACTGCGCAAGAACTGGAACGTCGAGTTCGACGACGCGGGCGCGATCGGCCGCCGCTACCGCCGCCAGGACGAGATCGGCACGCCGTTCTGCATCACCGTCGACTTCGAGACGCTCGAGGACCAGGCGGTGACCATCCGTGAGCGCGACACGATGACCCAGGAGCGCATCGCGCTGGACAAGGTGGAGGGCTACCTGGCCCAGCACCTGATCGGAGCCTGAGTCCGCCGCGGTGCCCCGTGGTCGTGATGGGCCACGGGGCACCGGCGTTCAGCGGCTCTTCTTGCGGGTGATCATGCCGATCGTGGTGGGTATCAACAGCGCGAGTCCCCACCGCACCGCGACCGAGGTCACTCATCCGTGCCCGGATGGATTCGGCGGAACGTCCCAGAACGCCAGTTCGTGCCGCAACCCCTCGCGGAACAGCTCCTCCGCGCGGGCCGGGTCGACTCCGGATTCATCGATCATCTGCGCGCAGCGGCGGGTGAGGGCGGCGAAGCCGGGATCGGCGTAGGTGTCGACCCAGCGGCGGTAGCGCGGTTCGGCGGGCGGGCGCTGTGCCAGTCGCGCGCCCAGCGTGGAGTACCCCCACATGCACGGATAGAGGGCGGCCAGCCCCGCACCGTAGGACGCGGCGGAGTCCAGGAGGAACGCGGTGTACGCCGCGCACGGCGCGCCTTTGGTGGCGCCGTCGAGATCCGCGCCGAACTCGGCGGCCAGCGAGCGGTGCAGCGACAGCTCCTCGTGGTAGGTGGCGTGCGCCAGGTCGACCAGGTCGCCCAGATGAGCCTGCGGAGCTTGCCATGCCAGGCGGGCGAACACCCGCACGTAGTCGAGCAGGAAGAGGTAATCCTGCTCCAGCCAGGACCGGAAGACCGGTTCGGGCAGGGTGCCCTCGGCGATACCCACCACGGTGGGATGGTTGAGCTGTTCCTCCACCGAGGACAGGCCGAGGATCTCCAAACGCGCCGCGAGACTCATACCGGCAGTCTTCCGCATCCGTCCGCCCGGTCGGTTTGCACCCGTGGCGGTGGTGCCGCACCCTTGCGATGTGTTGTGGGATGAGGATTCTCCGGTTCGGATGCTGGCGCCGTCGGAGCAGCGGTTCGTGCGGCATGGCACCTACACGGGCCGGTCGGTGTCGGTGCGGGGAGCGCTCGACGTGACGGCGCTGGGGGAGGCATTCGCGACTTTGCGGCGCGGGTATCCGGTGATCGGTTGCAGAATCGTGGAAGACGCCGCAGGACAGGGCTATCTGCTCGCCGGGGACGAGGCGGCGTGGACCCCGGTCTCCGTGCGCGAGGGTGACGTGGCGGTGATCGACGTTCCCGCGGTGGATCCGGCGGCGCAACTGGCCTATCTGGAGGTCGTCGGCTCGGGCGCGGACGAATGGCGGGTCACGCTGTTCGCGCACCACAGCGTCGCCGACGCGGGCCACTGCGTCGAGCTGTTGTCGCGACTCTGGGACTGCTATACCGGCATCACCGAACGGCAAGCCATAGAGTTTGCGCCACAAGGGATTCCGCAATCATTGGAGTGGCATGTCGCGGCGCGCGGCATCACCAGGACCACGACATCCGGCTTCGAGGACGTGAGCGAGCCGCTTCCGCCGCAGGCGCGGGAGCTGCCGCCCGACAGCGCGCCACCGGCACCGAGCACGCTCGCCCGTCCGGTACGTGTGCGGCTGAACCGGGAGGCCACCGCCCGGATCGTCGAACTCGGACGCAGAGCAGGCGTGACGGTGAACGGCTTGCTCACCGCCGCGCTGCTACGCGCTCATGCGCGGGAGACAGTCGGCGGCGCGGCACATGCGGGCTGTCTGTATCCCGTCGACCTGCGTACCCGGCTGGAGCCGCCGGTGGCCGCGTCGGCGGGCACCAACATGGCCGGTCTGGCCTCCTTCGCGGCGGAGGTGGATCCCGCGGCCAACCCGCTCGAACTGGCACAGCGCATTTCGGACCGCCTGACGCGCGACCTGGCCGACGGCGTCGTGCAGCAGTCCGTGCTGCACTTCCCGGATTACTACGGCGCGACCAGGATTCACTCGCTGGCCGGGCACATCGCGGTGACGAACACCGGCGTCGTCCCGGTGTTCCGCATGCCCCCCGGCCTCGAGTTCACCGATTACGAGATCGTGTACGTGTCGGCGCATCCCCGCCCGTCCGCGGGCGCGTCCGCCGCGGTCACCTTCCTCGCCTACACCTTCGCAGGCGAGTTGGCCGTCGGCGTGCTCGGCGGCGGCGCGCACGCCGAGGGCCTGCCCGAGGCGGTGCGGGCGGAGCTGACCGCCTTGGCGGCGGTCGGCGCCCGCTGATCCGGCGTGTCCACTCGGTCAGAATCTCCCGCCGCGACCGATCCGCCGGGAGCCGGACGAACCACCGAACGAGCCCGGGCTCCAGCTGGCTCCGGAGTGCCGCGCGCCACCGGCCGCCCCGCGCAGCAATCCTTCGAGCAGGATGCCGCCGAGCACCGCCCCCGCCTGCGCGCCACCGGAGGGGGCCTGCCGCGCCTCCCATGCCCGCACGCTGGCCTGCGCCGCTTGGAGGGCGCGCCCGGCCAGATCCGCCGCCGCCTGCGCGTGCCGCAGTGCCCGGTCCGGATCGCTCGCGCCCACCCGCAGCGCCTCGTCGAGGTTGCGCTGAGCTTCCGAGAGGCGGGTGCGCGCTTCGGCATCGATGCCGCCGCGCCGAGTGGTCACGTAGTCGGCGGCCGCGCCGATCCGGGCCCGGGCGTCGCCGAGTGCGCCGTCGAGCCTGCGCCGCAGATCCTCGACGGCGAGTTTGCGGTCGGTGGCGGCGGCGAGGGCGCGGTCGAGATCGGCGTCGGCGGTGACCGCGTCGTGGAAGGCGCTCAGCGGATCGGTGTCCGCCGTGGACGTCGCCTTTTCCAGCGCGGACCGCGCCGCGGTGCGGGCATCCGCCAGTTCCGGCCCGCCGTAGGCGGAGAGTTCGGCGGCGGAGGTGAGGTCGCGGCGCAGCTCGTCCAGCACAGCCGGTAGGCCGTCGCGGGCCTGCTGGATGGCGCTCGAGGCGTTGTCGACCGCGTCGAGCAGCGCGCGGGCCTGCCCGATCGCGGCTTCGGCGGAACGAATGGCGGCCACCGCGCCGCCTTGCTCGCCGACCGGCTCGGCGAGCGCCGACCGCCCCGCGTCGATGTTCCGCTCCGCGAACGCGATGCGCTCCCGCGCCATCCGCACATTGTCCGCGATCGGCGCGAGGACACCGGCCGGATGGGTGGCGGCGAGCCGGTTCAGCTCGGCTTCCGAGCCGGGCGTCCGGGCGGTGACGTCGACGATGTCCCGGGTCAGCGCTTCCAGCCGGCCCGCGGCGTCGAGCAGCAGATCGCGCATGGCGTCGAATTCGGCTACCTGCGCGTCGAGTTCGCGGTCGGCGCGCCCTACCGTGCCGATCAGCTCGACCAGCAGCGAGCGCTGTTCTTCGGGGGTCTCCGGGATCGCGTCGTCGAGGCGCTGCCGGATCGCGAAGGCCTCGGCCGCAGCGGCTTTCGCGTTGTCGAGCGCGGTGCGGAAGGGCGTGGTGGCGGTGGCGCCGAACTCTCCCGTGGCGAGTTCGAGTTCCTCGCCGCTGGTGCGGATCGCGTTGTCGATCTCCACCAGCGTCTCGCGGGAGCGGGCGTGCAGCGCTTCCAGCGGCAGCGCGGCCAGCGCGGTCGTGTTCTCCGGATCCAGTTGCCGCGCCGCCGCCAGCTCGGCCTCGGCTCGGTCACGGCGCCGTTTTCGCGCGTACCAGACCAGGCCCGCCGCTACCAGAACCACCAGCAGAGCGATGACGAGCAAGGCGCGTACGTTCACCCCGCCGCCGCGCATGGCCGCGTCCAGCCCGTCGGCCGTCGCGATCCCCGCGTCGGCCCACCGCCCGTCGCGCAGGGCGGGCTCGACCTCGCCCATCAGCATGCTGTCGAGTTCGGAATCGCTGACGCCGCCGGGCAGTTCACCCTCCAGCCAGTACGCGCGGTCCTCGGTGGCGACCGCGAGGAGCAGATCGCGCCCGCCGAACCCGGAGATCGAAGCTGTGCGCTGGGCCCACTTCTGCGGATCGAGCCCGTCGAAGCCGCGCACGTACACCACCCACAACCGGATCTGCTGGTCGGCGTAGAGCCGGTCCACCGCACCGCGCACCCGATCGAGCTGCCCTTGGTCCAGCGCGCCGGCGGAATCCACCACGTAGGTGTTCATCCGCGACGGCGGTTCCGCCGCGCTCTGCGGAACGCCGAGCAGGGCGATCGCGGCCAACAGGACGCTGGTCGCGAGCAAGCGAACGAGGCCGATCCGCGGCGGCAGTGACATGGCACGAATCTAGCTCGCTAGCATCGTTTCGTGATCACCATCGATCGCTCCTACAGCGGCCACGTGTCCCCGGATTCCGATCCGCAGCAGCGCGACGTCCCCGGCGCCCGCATCGTCAAGATGTCCGTCGGCGGCATGAACAACAATTGCTACCTGGTGCAATGCACCGGCACCGGTGCAGCCCTGCTCATCGACGCGGCCAACGAGGCGCCGCGCATCGCGGCGCTCGTCGAGCAGGAGGCGCCGGGGCAGGTGCGGCTGATCGTCACCACCCATCAGCATCGCGACCACTGGATGGCGCTGCGGGAGACCACCGCCGCCACCGGAGCGCCCACCGCGGCGCATCCGCTCGACGCCGACCCGCTGCCGGTGCGCCCCGACCGGCTGCTCGACGAGGGCGATACCGTCACGATCGGCGACCTGGTCTTCGAAGTCATCCACCTGCGTGGACACACGCCGGGCTCGATCACCCTCGCGCTCACCGACGGGGCGGGACGCACCCACCTGTTCACCGGGGACTCGCTGTTCCCCGGCGGCGTCGGGCGTACCACCGCCCCGGAAGACTTCACCTCCCTGTTCACCGATGTCTCGGCCAAACTCTTCGATCGCTACCCCGACGACACCGTCGTCTACCCCGGCCACGGCGACGACACCACCCTCGGTGCCGAACGGCCCAGCCTTCCGGAGTGGCGAGCGCGGGGCTGGTAACCGGCACCGGTGGTTGCCGGTCCGGGGTCGGCGCCGCTCCTGGCAGACTTGGGGAGTGGATTTGCCAACGATGCGCACCCGGGCTCTCCCGGCTCCCGACCCTGCCCGGCCGCACGGCTTCGGCGCCGGGTTGCTGCGCTGGACGCGGCGGCTGGTCATCGGGTCGGTGGTGATGGGCGCGGTGCTGGTCGGCGGGACCGCTTTCCGCGTGTGGCAGGTCGCGCGTGTCGACGACTACGCGAAGGCCGACGCGATCGTGGTGCTCGGCGCGGCACAGTACTCCGGGACCCCGTCCTCGGTGTTCGAAGCGCGACTGGATCAGGCGTACAAGCTGTTCCGCGCCGGTGTCGCGCCGCGCGTCATCACCGTGGGCGGCAAGCAGGAGGGCGATCTGTTCACCGAGGCCGCCTCTGGCAAGAACTATTTGCAGGCGCGCGGGGTGCCGGGCGACAAGATCCTCGCCGTCGAGACCGGGTCCGACACCCTGCGCAGCATCGAAGCGGTGGCAACGGCGATGCGCGCGCGGGACATGTCCTCGGCGGTGCTGGTCAGCGATCCCTGGCACTCGCTGCGCACCCGCACCATGGCCAGGGACGAAGGTCTGTCGGCGTGGACCGCGCCGACCAGAACCGGTCCCGCCGTCTACACCCGCGAATCCCAGGCGCACGGCATCGCCCGGGAGACCGGCGCCCTGCTCTGGTACCAGCTCACCCACTTCGCAGCGGACTTCCCCTACACGGCGGGACAGTGAGACTTTGAGCGCCCGGTACACCGGCCACGACACCGAACGCCTCGTCGTCGAGCGCGCCAAGACCGCGGGGCTCGGCCCGCCGCGCGATGAGTTCGAGATGGGCCACCGGACCGAATTCGCGCGCGACCGGGCCCGCGTGCTGCACTCCGCGGCGTTGCGCAGGCTGGCCGACAAAACGCAGGTCATGGGTCCGCGTGAGGCCGACACCCCGCGCACCCGGCTCACCCACTCGCTGGAGGTCGCCCAGATCGGCCGCAGCATCGCCGACGGACTCGGCTGCGATCCGGACCTGGTGGACCTGGCCGGGCTCGCCCACGACATCGGCCATCCGCCCTACGGCCACAACGGCGAGAAAGCCCTCGACACCTTCGCCGACGCGTTCGGCGGGTTCGAAGGCAACGCGCAGAACCTGCGCATCCTCACCCGCCTCGAACCGAAAGTGCTCGAACTCGACGGTGCCAGCGCGGGCCTCAACCTCACCCGCGCCGCGCTCGACGCGGCGATCAAATACCCCTGGGGCCGAACGGGTCCCGGCACCAAGTTCGGCGCCTACGAGGTCGACACCGAGCGTCTGGAATGGATCCGCAAGGGAGCGCCGGACCGGCGCCGCAGCCTCGAATGCCAGATCATGGACTGGTCCGACGACGTCGCCTACTCGGTGCACGACGTCGAGGACGGCGTGATCGCGGGCCGCATCGACCTGCGCGCGCTGGCCGACCCGGCCGAACAGGACGCGCTGGCGGCGCTCGGCCAGTTCCAGCATTCGCTGGCCGCCGACGAGTTGATCGCCGCCGCGCAACGTCTGTCGGAACTCCCGGTGGTCGCGGCGGTGACCGCCTACGACGGCACATTCACCGCCTCAGTGGCGCTGAAGCGCCTGACCAGCGAGCTCGTCGGCCGTTTCGCCACCGCCGCGATCATGGCGACGCGGGAGGTGGCCGGGCCGGAACCGGTGTCCCGATACGCGGCGGACCTGCAAGTACCGCGCATCGTCGCCGCCGAGGTGGCATTGCTGAAGACCGTCGCGTTGCGTTACGTCATGTCCGACCCGGCGCACCGGATACGGCAGGCCGCGCAGCGCGAACGCATCCTCGCCGTGGCCGATCGTTTGCTGTCCACCGCCCCGCACAACCTCGATCCGCTGCTGCTGCCGTTCTGGAACGCCGCGACCGACGACACCGCTCGCGTGCGCGTCGTCGTGGACCAGATCGCCTCCTACACCGAAAGCCGCCTGGAACGGGTCGTGGTGGAACTGAACGTCTAGACCGGGCGGCGTCATGCCGACAGGCCGTCGGTGGACTCCGCTCGAGCCATCTTGACCAGCGCCGCGTGCAACTCCTTGGCCGACGCCCCCGCTCGCTCTCCCCGCAGGACCACCTCGGTGAAGCCGTCGACCAAGGCCCGGCCGGGATCCAGCAGCCCGGCACCACCCCCGCCGCCGCGCAGGGACTCGTTGATCAACGTCCGCAACGCTTCTTGCCGAGCCCGGAAACCACCCGCCAGGTCCAATGCCCCCGCGAATTCGCGGACGACCGCCTTGTACACCGGCCGCTCGGCGGGCCCACGTCTACGAAACACTCTTCGCGTCTCCACCGGCGCCGCCCGCGGCGGATTCAGTGCAGCCCGGTCCAGGACGATCCAGATCGCGGACTCCGCCGACTGGTTCGCCGTCGGCGTGCGATCCGGCCTCGGGCGAGATTCCGCGCCGTCGGTCAGCTCGACGCCCCGCAGCGGCAGCGGGTATTTCGCGAGCAACTCATCGATGGCGGAGGCGATCTCACGGACCACCTGAACGTCAACGTCCGCCGCGTCGAACCCGACGACTTCCACCCCGTGCCGCGCCGACATCTCCCGGACGATCCGAAGCGCCTCGGGCCCGTCCGCGGTCTCGGTCCGCTCCGCGACGGCGGGGCGGGGTGTGGTGCTGCTCCGCTCGACGTGTGCCGGCTTTTTTCTCCGAGCGGCCGCGGCGTCGTCGGTCCGTTGGGCAGCAGCGCCGGCGATCGGCGGGACGGCCTCGCGCGCCTGTGGCGGCCGCGTTCCTTCCCGAGCAGCGGTGGAGCCGTCGGTGGTGATCGTCCGCTGGACAGGCCCGGGCCGGTGCGCTGTAGCGGTGTCTTCGATCGGTGCGGGCGGTCGCGGGGCGTCGGTTCGTCGGCTGAGTTCGGCCGCGTCGGTGCGGTCGGGCGAATCAGTCCGTCGGCCGGTCGCTCGATGAGGCGTGCGGCCGGTCTTCCGGTCGGCTTCGACGTTGTCTGTGCTGCCGGACTGCCCAGGTGTGATGTCGGCCCGCACGATGGGTTCCGGAGAAGACCGGGGGCCGATTTGTTCCATGGATGCACTGCCGGTTCGCTGGGCCGGGGTGCGATTGCTCGCATCGTCGGTCGGCGGATGCGGTCCGGGGTCCTGGCGGTGGACCGAGGGGTCGTCCGCCGATTCGGCACTCGGCGGGGTGACCAGTGCGCCGCCGCGCGCGGCGTCGATCCAGGAAAAGCGCAGTGTGTCGAGCCAGGGGAGAGCGGCGGGGGTGGTGTCGGTTCGTCGGCGCGACAGGGGTTCGTCACCGGTGTCCGTCTGCTGGAGGGGCGCGGAGCCTGTTCGCGGATCGGCCGCCCTGGGATCCGCCACGCCGGTCGGGTGGATATGGGCGGAGTGGCGCGCGGCATCGGTCTCCGGTGCGGAGGTCGAATCCTCGGCAGCGACCGCCCCTACCGCGCCGTGTGCGCCGGTCGTCTGCCTGCGGGCGAGCGGCTCCGCGGTCTCGATCGGCGGGCTGGGTGCGGCGGGGGCTGGGGAACCATTCGGCAGATCGCTCCGCGGCGCGGCGTCGGCCGACCGGGCGGGGGCGTCGTCCCTTCGCAAATGGGTGGACTCGCCTGCCATCTCGGACTCTGGGGCGGCGGGGGAGTCGATAGTGACGTCGCTCTGCTGAGCGGTCGACAGAGGGTGCGGAGTTCCGCTCGTCTCGGTGCCCCCTATGTCTCCGGCATCGATGGGGGAACGCTGCCCGCCGTCCGCCGGGACGGGTCCGAGGTCGTCGGCCATGTCGATCTGGCGGAGAAGGTCCGCGTCTTTCGTCTGTGCTGCGGGTGCGGGTGGTGCGAGCGCGGCTGCGGGTGTGGAGTCGGGGGTGTGTGCGTTGTCCGGTGTGGGTGTGGAGTCGGGGGTGTGTGCGTCGTCTGGTGTGGGTGTGGAGTCAGGGGCGGTAGCGGTGTCTTCGATCGCTGCGGACGTCCCAGCTGAATCCGTAGGAGGGGCCGGGTGCGCGTCGCTGGTCTGCCGAATGGGTTCGTCCTGGGCGACCTCGATGGACGGCGTCGTCTCGGGCTGGGGTGCGCTGTCGAGTTCGAGGATGTCCGGGGAGTCGGTATGGGTCGAGGCGGGGGCGTCAGCGAGATCGGTCTGTCGAATCGGCGCGGAGCCGGTCGGCGTGCCTGGCGCGGGGTCTGCCGGGGTCGTTAGCGGTGTCGAGTCGTCTGCGATGTCGACGTGTCGACGAGGCGTGAAATCGTCGGCGCTGTCTGCTCGCGGGGCTGATTCGCGATGGTGCGTAGTCGCGGGCCGGGGAAGGGGCTCGGGGTGGTGCGAGAAATCTATCTTCGGGACCGATGGCGGCTTCTGCACCGTCACATCGATCTGTGGGCGCCCGGCCGGGTCGTCGGTCCTGTTCGCCTGCCGGAAGCCCGGGGTGCGATTCTCGACCCGTGGGGCGGATGCGGCTCCGGTCGGCTCGATCGCTGTGGAGTCGTCAACGGCATTCGTCCGGCGGAAGGACGCGCCGTCGGTTCGTGTGACGGGGGCGGAGCGGCCCGGCCTCTGAATCAGCGCCGAATCGACGGTGATGGCTTGCGGGGCGGGGGGAGGGCTGTGCGCGACATCCGTGCTCCGGACGGATATCGGGTCGTCGACGGCATCCGTCCGACGAGCTGCGGGGTCGAATTCCGAGTAGCGCGCGGCGGCCGGTGGCCGTGAAGGCGCGGGCACGTCTGCCGCCGCATCGCCGGGCGCGGGTATCCGAACCGGCGCACTCGGCGGCGTCGGGCACGGTCGGACGACCCGCCTCGACCACGGCGTCGACGCCGAGGCTCTTCGGGCCCACGGGGTGGGCATCGCCTGCCGCTCGGGCGCGGCCGATGCTTCGGGCGTGGACTCCGGAGCCCGGGACTCCGCTACCGGGACAGACAGCGCGCCCGCATGGTCGAGTTGGTCGCTGAGCTGCGCCTCGGCGGACGCGATGGCTGCCTTCAATGCGCCGACCGTCCGGGAGGCGTCGGCGATGAGCCGCTCCAGCGTCGATACCATCGCCCGCAGTTCGCCCGTGTCGATCCGCGACGGCTGACTCACGATGTCTCCCGCTTGTCCTCATCAGGTCGTGTCGCGGTGCGCCGACATGCTGATCTCGCGTGACCGTAAAGCAAACTGTGGTCGCGCCATTGTCGCTCAGACCGGCCGGACCTCTCGGGGCTGGGAAGATGGATGATGGGTCGCGAGCCGCCGAACAGCTATCGAATCGCAACCTGCCCGCATCCTTACCGCCCTGCTCTCGATGCCGAAGCACCGGGCGGTCGGCTCCCCGCCCCCGTGGCCCGGTGTTGTTCATCGTCCCGATGAACTACCTTGTGCGGCAATGGTATTCGTTACAGCTTCCAGTTGGTTACCATGGAAGGGTGCGGATCGGAGTAGGGCTCTCCACCGCGTCCGAAGCGCGGCTGGCGGGCCGGGAAGCCGCAGCGCGCGCCCGCGACCAACTCGCGGGCGAAGCGCCGTCGCTCGCTGTGCTGCTCGCCTCCCGCGTCCACACCGACGACGCCGTGGAGGTGCTGTACGGCGTCCACCGGACGGTCCGGGTGCCCGCGCTGATCGGATGCGTGGCCCAGGCCATCGTGGCGGGTCGCCGCGAGATCGAGGACGAGCCCGCGGTGGTGGTGTGGCTGGCCTCCGGACTGCCCGCCGCCGAGACTTTCCAGCTGGACTTCCTCCGCACGGCGAGCGGCGGGTTGCTCGCCGGTTACCGCTTCGACAAGGCCGCCCGCGACTTCCACCTGCTGCTGCCCGACCCCTACTCGTTCCCGGCCGATCTCCTGCTGGAGTACGTGAACACGGATCTGCCCGGCACCGTCGTGATGGGCGGGTTGGTCAGCGGCGGACGGGGCCCGGAAGGCAGCCGTCTGTTCCGCGACCACACCGTGGTGACCTCGGGCGCGGTCGGCGTGCGCCTCCCCGGCCTGCACAGCGTGCCGATCGTGTCCCAGGGCTGCAGGCCGATCGGCTATCCCTACACCGTCACCGGCGCGGACGGCACGGTGATCACCGGGCTCGGCGGCCTGCCCCCGATCGAGCGGTTGCGCGAGATCGTGGCCGTGCTGCCGCTCGCTCAGCAGGAACAGCTCGCGCGCGGCCTGCAGATCGGATTCGTCGTCGACGAGCATCTCGCCGAGCCCGGGCAGGGCGACTTCCTGATCCGCGGCCTGCTGGGCGCCGATCCGTCCAGCGGGGCGATCGAGGTGGGCGACGTCGTGGAGGTCGGCACGACCGTCCAATTCCAGGTCCGCGACGCGATCGGCGCCGACCAGGACCTGCGTGCGGCCTTGGCGCGGGCGCGCACCGATCTTCCGGGCCGTCCGGCCGGTGCGCTCCTGTTCACCTGCAACGGACGCGGCAGGCGGATGTTCGGGGTCGCGGATCACGACGCCACGACGATCGAGGACCTGCTCGACGGCATCCCGCTCGCGGGATTCTTCGCCGCCGGCGAGATCGGGCCCATCGCGGGCCGCAACGCGCTGCACGGATTCACGGCGTCGATGGCGCTGTTCGTCGAATGAGCGTCGACCTGCGGGTCTACGCCGAGCTGAACGACTTCCTGCGGCCCGGCGAGCGATACACCGTGCTGCGGCGGCCCTACCGCCCGCACCAGACCGTCAAGGACGTCATCGAGGCCGCGGGCGTCCCGCACACCGAGGTCGACCTGGTCCTGGCCGACGGACAACCGGTGCACTTCGGCCATCACACACGTTCCGGCGGGCGGATCACCGCGTATCCCGTCTTCGAGACGCTCGACATCGGCCGCGTGACCAGGGTTCGCCCGCACCCGTTGCGTGAGCCGCGGTTCCTCGCGGACGTGAATCTCGGCGGTCTCGCCAAGCTGATGCGGCTGATGGGTCTGGACGTGCACTGCCGGTGGGAGGCCGCGGACGCCGAACTAGCCGAGCTGTCGGCGGCCGAGCACCGGATCCTGCTCACCCGCGACCGCGGCCTGTTGAAGCGCCGCAACGTCACACACGGCGTCTACATCCGGTCGGATCGGCCGCTCGACCAGGTCGTCGAGGTGATCCGGCGGTTCGACCTCGTCGCGCGCCTGGATCCGTTCACCCGCTGCCTGCGCTGCGGCGGCGTCGTCGACGAGGTCGCCAAAGCCGAGGTCGAGGATCGGCTGCCACCGCTCACCCGTCGTTACTACGACACCTTCCGGCGGTGCCGCGACTGCGGCCGGATCTACTGGCAGGGCTCCCACCAGGCACGACTGGCCGAGACAATCGGGGCGATCCGCGCGCAGCTCGACCGATCCTGACACTCGCGCGAGCGATTCCGGTTCGACCACGCGAGCAGCCCGTCGAAGGCCGGACACCGCCTCGGCCCGAGCCGCCGTGGCCCGCCCGATCATCCGCTCGTCGGCAGGTGCGGCCGGAACTCGCTGTGCGGAGCCGCCCGGGCGCGTCGGCCTCGCGTTCGCCTAGACTCTCTGCCGTGGCCGGACGACTTCCAGATCGCGATATCGCGGCAATACGCGAACGCGTCCGGATCGAAGACGTGGTGGGGGAGTACGTCGCGCTCAAGCGCGCCGGTGCGGACTCCATGAAGGGCCTGTGCCCGTTCCACGACGAGAAGTCGCCGTCGTTCCACGTGCGGCCCAATCACGGACTGTTCCACTGCTTCGGCTGCGGCGAGGGCGGCGACGTGTTCGCCTTCATGCAGAAGATCGAGCATGTCGGGTTCGTCGAGTCCGTCGAGCAATTGGCCGACCGGATCGGTTACCAGATCAACTACGAGGGCGGCGGTACCTCGGTGCAGCGCGACCGGGGCACCCGGTCCCGGCTGGTCGCGGCGAACGCGGCCGCGCACGAGTTCTACGTCGCCCAGCTGCGCGAGCCGGGAGCCGAAGCCGCGCGCAACTATCTCACCGAGCGCAATTTCGACGCCGCGGCCGCGCACACTTTCGGCTGCGGCTACGCGCCCGCCGGATGGGACACCCTCACCAAGCACCTGCTTCGCAAGGGCTTCGACTTCAAGGAGCTGGAGGCGGCCGGACTGTCCCGGCAGGGTCAGCGCGGCCCGATCGACCGCTTCCACCGGCGGCTGCTGTGGCCGATCCGGAACCTGTCCGGCGATGTCATCGGGTTCGGCGCCCGCAAGCTCTTCGACGACGACACCATGCCCGGCAAGTACATCAACACGCCGGAAACGGTGCTGTACAAGAAATCCCAGGTGCTGTTCGGCCTGGACCTGGCCAAGCGCGAGATCGCCAAGGGCCACCAGGCGGTCGTGGTCGAGGGCTACACCGACGTCATGGCGATGCACCTGGCCGGGGTCAAGACCGCCGTCGCCTCGTGCGGCACGGCCTTCGGCGACGAGCATCTCGCCCTGCTGCGCCGCCTGATGATGGACGACAATTTCTGGCGCGGCGAGATCATCTACACCTTCGACGGTGACGCCGCGGGCCAAGCGGCGGCCCTGAAGGCCTTCGGAGGCGATCAGAAGCTGGCCGGTCAGACCTACATCGCGATCGCCCCGGACGGACAGGACCCGTGCGAACTGCGGCAGCACTCCGGCGACGCCGCCGTGCGCGACCTGGTCGCCCGCCGGACCCCGCTGTACGAGTTCGTGATTCGCGGCCTGCTCGCCGACCACAACTTGGACACCGCCGAGGGCCAGGTGGAGGCGCTGCGCCGCGCGGTGCCGGTGGTCGCGCAGATCAAGGACAACGCCCTGCGCAAGGCCTATGCCACCAAACTCGCGGGCTGGGTCGGCTGGGACGACATCCAGACTGTGGTGCGCCGCGTCGGCGAGGAAGCCAAGCGGCACCGCAACGGCGGCGGCACCACCGGTGTGGGGCGCGCGCCCGCGCCGCGCGAAGTGGTCGCCGAACGTCCTGCGGCACGGCCGGATCCGAACGATCCCACGCTCCTGCCGCAACGCCAAGTGCTGGCCGCCGCGTTGCAGTATCCGGCGATGGCCGGAGCCGGTTTCGACGCGCTCGAGGCGGAAGCCTTCACGCATCCCGCCTACGCCGTCCTGCGCGCCCTGATCGCCGAGGTGGGCGGGACGGCGATCGGGCTGGGCGGCGCCGAGTGGGTCAATGCCGTCGCCGACCGCACCGACGACCTGACGGTTCGCGCCCTGCTCTCGGAGCTGGCCAACGAGCCACTACCGGTGAAAACGGAAGCCGACATCCCGCGCTTCGTCGCCGGTGTCCTGGCGCGCACCCAGGAGGCCTGGGTCGGCAGACAGATCGCCGAGCTGAAGTCCAAGCTCCAGCGGGTCTCCTCGACCGAACAGCCGGACGCCTACTTCGCCCTCTTCGGCGACCTCGTCGCCCTGGAGCAGTACCGCAAGAGCCTGCTCACCCAGGCGATGGGCAGCCACGGGGACTTCGCCACCACCTAGCGTCCGGCCGCGTCTGTGCGGGTAGGCGCGGATTTTCCGGCACAGCGGGAAGGTCTGGTGTGCGGCAGGTCAGCGGCGGAGTTGGTCGTGCGGCACCAGCACGGTGGTCCGCTCGTCGAGCGGCTCCATCGGCTCCAGGCGGGGTCGGGTGCTGAGCTTGTCCGACAATTTCTGCCTGCCGACGAGCACGAGCTTGCGAGTCACCGGGCTCTCGGTCAGCGCGCGGGTCGCGGCGCTGATCTGTTCGTAGCGAGCCCGCCCGGCCTTGCTGCCGAGTACGTACCCGGCCGCCACGCCGATGATCAACCGCAGCATCTCGATGTGCTCCTCCCAGTTGCCAGTTCGCCGCCCCCATCCTGCCCGACGCCCCACGCGCCTGTCGATCCGGACACCCGATAGCTCCGCACCGCGCCCACCCGGACAAGTCGCAGGTAGCGACACGATTTGGGCTCCCGCCCAGCGATACGCTAGAGTTTCTCCTCGGCCCGCCCGATACCAACCGGACGAGCCAAGGGCAATCCCCTATAGCTCAATTGGCAGAGCAGCCGACTGTTAATCGGCAGGTTTCTGGTTCGAGTCCAGATGGGGGAGCTGTGACCAGGGCGAACGTATCAGTTCGACCCTGGTTTTGTCCGTTTTAGGGGTCGAACGACACGGAAACGACACGTTTTCATCCTGCGAGGCGTCCCAGGGCCGCGGTGAAGTCGGGTGCTTCGGTCGGTTGGTCGATGTAGTGGCGTTTGGTGACGGAGTCGTTGGCGTGGCCGAGTTGCTGGGCGGCGGCTTGGGGGCCGTATTGGTCGGCAATGAGGGATGCGAGGGTCTTGCGGAAGGTCTTGGGGGTGACCCAGGCGAACTTCTCTCCGCGTGCTTGACGCCACAGCCGGTTGAAGTTGTGGGGGTCCCAGATGCCGCCGTCGCGGTTGGGGAGCACGACAGCGCGGGGTGTGGCGTCGGCCTCGAGAAGCTGTTTTGGGAACTACCACAATGGACTAGATCCGGCAACGACGCTTCATTGCAGGGAGAGCCCCCGAGAAGGTGGATCTTGTTTGGTCTAGTGGCGCATGCCGTCTGGTGGAGAAACGAATTGCGGATCGCTCCGTAGAATAGTAGGAACTGCGCCGACCTATGTTCGGGCGGAGAGGGGGAGTTCGTGACCGCAGCGATTGTGGCGGCTGTGGCAGGAGTGCTAGGGATTATGGTCGGTCGTCTCTGGGACACGCGATCCGAATCCACGCGATGGCGACGCGATCAGAAGACCGGGTGCTACCAGCGCCTTGCCGAGCAGTTCCAAACGACCTACGAGGCGATCCGAGCCGTGGCTCGGGCGGACACGGACGCCGATAGCCGCCATGCTCTCATCGAGCACACGCGAAATGGCGTCTTCCCTTCATGGGACAGCGCCGTTGCGTCTGTCTGGTTACACGGATCGCCTGAAGTAGTGACGGCGGCGACTCTGCTCGACAAGGCTATTGGCGAGCTACATGATGGGGCGCTTAGGCGGCAGATCGTGTCCCAGCAGGATTGGGACCGCGCTCGCGACCCCGCACGTAGGGCTTTCGAGTGCTTTTTGGCCGCTGCTCGCAGAGAACTCGACCTTGCACCGGTCGGGATTGAATTCCCTGTCCGTCCTGAAGTGATCGACCGGTCATCCTGATCGCTGGTCAATCGGCGCTTGCGGGGTTGTCGCAGCGTATCCGGCGGCGTCGGGCGCTCGAGGACAAGCGGCTACGTGCTGTCTTGCCGTTTCACGATATGAATGACAAGCAGTTCGAGCACGCGCTGGCTTCGCTGTGTCGCGACAGCGGTTGCCGTCAGGTGGAGGTCTCCGGCGGCTCGGGTGACCACGGCGCGGACGTGGTCGCGTTGACTCCGGACGGGCGCAGGTTGATCCTGCAGGCCAAGCGGTACAACATCACACGCAGGGTCGGTGACAAGGAGATGCAGCAACTGGTCGGTGGATTGCTGACCTGGCACCGATTCGACATCGCCGCACTGGTCGCGACGGCGTCGTTCACCGCGCCCGCTCGAGCCACAGCCGCCCGGAGTGGAATCCGGCTCGTGGACAACCGTGCGCTGGCCGCATGGAACTCCGGGACCGGTCCTGCTCCCTGGGAATGAGGTCGGGTTGTGAACGAGGAAACCGGCCGTGGGCAAGGGGTCCTCATCGGTCCGGCCGGTCGAGGACAACGTGGAGGGGAATGGGTTGACCATCTAACGGAGGCTGGATCGCCAGGGGCGAGGCGACGGCGATGCTCGATTCGGGCGACGGCACCGCTGTTTGCGAGGCGATTCTGTCTGTGGCACTGCATGATCCAGATGCGGCGCGGGTGACCGACCGTGCGCTGCGGTTGGTGGATAGTCATGACTTCGGCGTGCGGGCGGCTGCGGTCACCGCTCTCGGGCATCTCGCCCGAATCCATCGGGCAATCGATGAGGAACGTGTTGTTCCGGCATTGCGCCGATTATCGAACGAGCCCGAGATCGCCGGGCGGGTCGAGGATGCTCTCGACGACATCGCGGTCTTCGTCCGCAGGTCGGCGTAGGAGCGGGCGGCGAGCCCGGAACCAGTGGTTCGCGGGCAGTGACCAGGCTCACGATTCGGTTTCGGCACCTGGTGGGAGCGACTGCTGAACAGCGGTTTCTGGTAGGCGTGTGAGGTGGGTCGGCCGGAAAATCGGGTGATTTCTGTCGGTGCCGACCGGAATACTGACCCGCGCCCGATGAGTTCGAGCGATCGACGCCGTCTCTACAGCTGTGGCGCCGGGACCCGATCCGGTGACTCGGCCCAGGGCCACATGTTCTTGTCAACGACCCATTGCCCCGGAGGTATCCGATGTCCGCCGAATTATCCGCTCCCGCCTCGGGAGGGCGGACACCGACCGTCATCCGGGTGCTGGTACTCGCGACTTTCGTCGTGATCCTGAACGAGACCATCATGATCAACGCGATTCCGCGGTTGATGGAGGACCTCGCGATCACCGACCGGGCGGCGCAGTGGGTGTCGACGGCGTTCATGCTGACGATGGCGGCGGTCATCCCGACCACCGGCTGGTTCCTCCAGCGGGTGCCGACCCGGCACGCTTACGCCGCGGCGATGGGCGTCTTCCTGGCCGGTACCGCGCTGTCGGCGGTCGCGCCGTCGTTCGCGGTGCTGCTACTCGGGCGAGTCGTTCAGGCGTTCGGCACCGCGGTGATGATGCCGCTGTTGATGACCACGCTGATGACGGTGGTGCCCGAACGGGACCGGGGCCGGGTGATGGGCAACGTCACCTTGGCTATTTCGGTCGCGCCCGCGATGGGTCCGGTGATCTCCGGGGCAGTGCTGCAAATCGGTTCGTGGCGTTGGCTTTTCGTGCTGGTGCTGCCGATCGCCGGGATCATCGCCTGGCTGGGTCTGCGTCAGCTGGAGAACGTCGGTGAACCGCAAGCCGGGCAGATCGACGTCTCCAGCGTGGCGCTGGCGGCGCTCGGGTTCGGTGGGCTGGTGTTCGGGCTCAGCCGGTTCGAGAGCGGCAACCTCGCCGGCCCGGCGCTGATCGTCGCCGCGGGCTCGGCGCTGATCGCCGGGTTCGTGTGGCGTCAGCTGCGCCTGCAGCGCACCGGCACGCCGCTGCTGGATCTGCGGGTCCTGCTGTCGGCCACCTACGCCAAGGCGCTGATCCTGATGTCGGTGGCGTTCATGGCGATGCTCGGTTCGATGATCCTGCTGCCGTTGTACCTGCAGAACCTGCGTGGCCTGAGCCCCTTGGCCACCGGCTTGCTGGTGATGCCGGGCGGATTGGCGATGGGCCTGCTCGGACCTACGGTCGGCCGCCTGTTCGACCGGTTCGGCGGGCGCCTGCTGGTGATTCCGGGCTCGATCGGCATCGCCGTGTCGCTGGCCGGGTTCACTCAGATCTCGATGACCATGCCGTACTGGCAGCTGCTGGCCCTGCACATTCTGCTGATGGTGTCGCTCGCGGCGGCGTTCACTCCGGTGTTCACGCTCGGTCTCGGCGCGTTGCCGCAGCAGTTGTACTCGCACGGCAGCTCCATGCTCGGCACCTTGCAGCAGGTCGCAGCGGCGTTCGGTACCGCACTGGTGGTGACGGTGATGTCGGCGCACGCCACCACCCGCGCCGCGGAAGGCGCGGATCTGGTCACCGCTCATCTCGACGGCATGCGCCTGGCCTTCCTCGTCTCGGCGGCTCTGGCGTTGCTCGTGATCGTCATGGCCGTGCTGTTGCCGGGCCGGGCCGCCGCCCCGGCGGAAGCCGACGAATTCGAGACCGCGACTCCCGAACTCGCCAAGCACTGAGCGAATCCGGCACGGCGAAGCCCTGGCAGCATCGACTGCCAGGGCTTCGCCATATGGCGGCCGGGGATGGTGGCTCGAAGGAGATGAGGTTGTAGCCGTAGGCGCGGCCGCCTCTCAATCGTTGATGATCGTGACTACCCGGTAGCCGATGATCAGGGCGGTCAGCACCGCGGGGATCGCGGCCACGCTGGGGGTGACGATCGCTCGCGCGAAATCGCGAGCCGGACGGCCGGAAACGGGGGTCATGTCGAACGGAAGCAATCCGGTCGTTGCCGGGTCTCGCAACTGCTGGGCGACGGAGGCGAACAGCTGACGGTAGCGGCGTTCCAGGCTCAGGTAGTACCCGTCGAGACCCCAGAAGATCCAGGTGGGCGCCAAAGCCAGCAGTATCAGACCCGATCCTTGCCGAGCCTGCGCGGTGAGCAGCGCGAAGATCACCGAGACCAGAGTCACCGACCATCCGCGCACCGTGAACGACTGCTGACTCAACCGTGCGATGATGGATTGCAACATCTCGAGGTGCTTGACTCGATGATCCGTATCCATTCCGTCCCCAATTCTTGTCCGGCGGAGAGCAATTCAGTTTTCTGGTCCGAGTCGCCAGGGTACGGCAGTAAGAGCGGGACGGCCGCGACGGACAAATCAGGGCATCGGCGCATCGGCTGTGCGGGCATTGTCCGACAACGAATTCGCGTACCGCTGGAAGCGGTGGACGATAGACTCGCAGCAACAAGGGGTGTGGTAGCCGGTCGGCCCCGGCTCGAAGGGGCAGTTGCAGGTTCGTCGGAGTATCTCGTCGTGGACGAGACGCCCCGGCAGGCAACGGATCCGAGGTAATGATGGCAAGTGCTGAGTTCGGTCCTGAGCTGCGCAGACGCCGAGTCGAGCAGAAGATGACCCTGGGGAAGTTCGCCGAACGCGTGCACTACAGCACGAGCCACCTGAGCAGAATAGAGAACGGGCACAAGTCGCCCTCCGCGGCGCTGGCGCGCATGTGCGACACGGTCCTGTCCGCCGGCGGCGATCTACTGATGCTCGCTCCGCCGGAAGCGCAACCGGATGGCGATCCCGACAGCGATGACGACATCTATTCGGAGGCCGAGTGGCTCGTCCGATTGCAGGTGGATGGTTCCGGTGCATTCCACCTCGGGGAGTCGCACGCGCCGCCGGTGACGGCGTTCCCTCCGGTGCTCACCGGCTCCGCCGTCGTCCTACCCGGTCTGAGCGCGATGTTCGAGCAGACGAGACAGCTCGGCCGGGCCGGCAGCCCGAGCATCGTGCTGCCGATGGTCGTCACTCAGACGCATGCCGCGGTCACCTCAGCGCGGCAGAGCACCGGCGAGCTCCGTCAGCGACTGCTGCTGCACGCCGCGCGTACCGCGGAGTTCGGCGGATGGATGGCGCAGGAGTGCGGTGACGAGCGGGGCGCCTTGTGGTGGACCGATCAGGCGGTCCTGCACGCCTCTGCCGTCAGTGACGAACACATGACCAGCTACGCGCTCGTCCGCCGTGCGGTGCTGAGCCTGTATCGCGGCGATTCCTCCGCGACGACCGGCCTCACCGAACGAGTGCTCGCCGACCACGCCGTCCACCCTCGGATCCGCTGGCTGGCCGCGCTGGGAGCCGCACAGGGGTACGCCATCGGCTTGGACGATTCGAGTTCGATGCGCGCGCTGGACAAGGCCGCGAGTCTCTACGACGCGGCACACCGCACCGGGGATACCGCGCTGGGGCCGTCAGCGCTGCATGAACGGCCTGTGCTCATCGAGGCCTGGTGCCACTACGACCTCGGCAACCTCAGGGAAGCCGCCGTTCTCTTCGATCGTGCGTTGTCGCAGAACTTCGAGCAGTCGGACCGTGACCGTGCTCGGTTCGGCACCCGCCGGGCATTGGTGTACGCCGCGCTCGGTGAGCTGGACCGAGCGTGTGCACTGATCGAGCCGTTGCTCGACATCATCAGTGCGGTCGACTCGATGACCATCCGCGCCGATCTGCGCGAGTTCGCTCGCACGATCGGACGCTACCGCGGGCACTCCGCCCTGCACGACATCCAACCGGCTCTCATGTCCGCCCTGTCGAGGCGTTGAACGACCGGTTGTCCGTTGCCGTTCGCAGCGGCAACGGACAACCACTGTTGCCGGTCGGCTGCCCGCTGGATGCTGGAGAGCGAGCCGTAGTTCGCGGCCTGGAAATCCTGGGCCACCGGCGCAGGCGATATCGCGCTGGGCGGCACTGTCTTCGGACCGGATACGTCGGGGGCGACCAAGGGACAACGCCGCTTCGATGCGTCGCGGCGACGAGGGAAGGAATACACCGACCTACACTGAAACATCGACACGTGGCTCAGCGTGAGGTCGACTGCCGAGCACCGGCGGCGGGAAGTCGACCATAATAGGGAAATAAACCAACCAGAATCTTTCGTGACGGGGTCGTTTGCTGCATCCGGTCGGGTATATGACCGAACGTTTGCTGTTCCGGTCGCCCGGATCTGGGTTCGAGTGCAGACTTATATTCGAAAACCGTGGTGTTTCGGTCGAGGGCGAGATTTGTGACCGCGAGACATCCGGAAGGATGTCACGCGAGGGGTGCAACGAACTGGTCGGTTTAATTACTGTCTCCGCTATTCCGCATCATAAATCTTCACCATCGCGCCGTGCTGCGCTGATAACCGTCCTCGAGGAGTGCCCCAGTTGACGGAGATATTCTTGAACTACCGCATCGTCGACAGCGTCTACGCCGTCAACGAGATATCGAAGCAGATGGCCCACCATCTCGGCAGGGCGCGCGTCTTCCGGGACGAGGATTCCCTGGCCTTGGGCGTGTTGTACGCACGCCGGATACGCCGGGCGCTCCAGGAATGCGACACGATGGTGTCGGTGATCGGCCCGCATTGGCTCGAGGCGCGCGACGCACGCGGACGTCGTCGGATCGACAACCCTCGCGACTGGGTGCGGCTGGAGTTGCGCACCGCGTTCGAACGCGGGATACGTGTGGTTCCCGTGGTGCTGGACGACACGCCGCTGCCGAGCCCGGAGCAGCTTCCGAATGACATTCGCGCCCTCTCCGGTTCGCAATACTGGCGTATTCGCTACCGGACGCTCGAAGAAGACGTCCGCAGCCTACTCGGGCGACTCGCCCCGCAGGTCGAAAGCCGGCCTGACGATCGGCAGCGGGCGGCCGCGCCGGGTACGCAGAACAACCAGGTCAACGTGGCAAGCGATGGCGGCATCGTGAACGCCAATCAGAACGGGACCCAGCGCATCAGGCTGGACGGCCCCGGCAGGAGATGAAAATGCATCCTTCGCCGGGATCGAACAACAATCCCAATGCGAACAATCAGGTCAACATGGCCAACAACGGCGGCAGCATCTTCGCCAACAATGGTGGCCGACAGCGGATAAGCATCAACCACGGCCCGCGGCGGCGCCTCTGGACCTGGTATGTGCTGGCGGGGATGTTGCTCCTCGACATCGCGTACTTCTTCTACGGCCAGTCCGCCTACACGGGAAACGCCGGGAACTCCGGTGATCTATCGCGTGCGTTGATCTTTTTCACGCTGTTCGTCGGGACCGTGGCCTTGCTGCGGGTCTGTCTGCGCGACCTGTTCGGACGGCGGTAGGCATCCGCGACCCGGCCGGTCGGGTCGCTGTCGTCCTCCGGCCACCGGATTCGTCGTTGCCACGAGTCCTTCTCTGTCGTCCACCGGTTCATCTCGCGAGACACGTTTCGGCTGGTCTCGCCGCGAAGCAGGGGTGAAGAACTGTGGCGCGCCGAGTTCCCCTGGAATCGGCAGCGCGCCTTCGAGTAGCTCGAAAACAATATCGAAGTGTTGTAAAGGAAGAATTCATGAGTGTCGCGTTCGACCACAGGAACGACCCGCTGCCCGCCGCGCTGGGGGCGCGGGAGCGTCCGGCGCTGAGCAGTCGGGAGATCGAGGTGCTGCTGGCGTGGATCGCGTCGGACTCCAAACTGGAAGTCAGTCGGCGCCTGTACATCTCGCTGGGGACGGTCAATACCCATCTGGCTCGGATCAGGGACAAGTACGCCTCGGTCGGCCGACCGGCGCCGACCAAGGCCGCACTCGTTGCCCGCGCATTGCAGGATGGGCTGATCGATATCGAGGACCTCTGACCATCGGGTGTCCCGGGCTGTCCCGGTCGGACGGTCCGGACGACGTTGCGGCGCCGAAGGTCCGGGCGGCTCGACGGGTCCGGAGCTGTGAGTCGCGGACCGCGTCGACCGAGGCTGCCGGGACGGCGGGACCGTTCGCGCCCGCTCGGGATCCGGGCGTGGGTGTTCGGGTATGACGCTGCTGACGCCGGTCGGGATTTTGCCGGGAAATGCAGGGACTCGGCAAGATATTGCTCGATACGCGTCGAAGTCGGCGATATATGACTCCTCGCAGGCGCCTCCCTCGGAGTAGCTCAGCGGTAACATTATCGGAAGTATGATCGGCGACGGGACGTGAACGTTCGCATCGCCGCCGGGGTGATGAGGTATATATTGTGCTCGTAAGCGCCTACAGAAATGCTCCATTACGGCATCGAATTCTGAAGGGCTACGTAATCGTCGCGGACGATATCGACGAAATGCATCGAAAGTTGCGACGGTCATCCAGCGCGTTGTCCGGTTCTGGCGGGGGGTTCCCGCGAGTGTGTTTCAATGCCAACCGGCCGGGTTGTCTGTGGATCGATACCGGGCCGGTCTGGATCAGCGATCCCGCGCAGCGCTCCGCGCTCGTCGGCGCCTTGGCCGACGTCGTGGCCGCCGCGGCGGAACAGGTGCGGCAGGCCGGTGGGACGCTGTTGCCGTCGGGCATCTCCTGGGGCGGCCCGCCGCATCGTCGGCTGTGTGAGGATGGGCATTCCGTCGAAGTCGCCGATGACTTGCAGCGGGAGATTCTCAGCAACCTGATCCGGCGCTACGTCCCCGAACTCGTCGCGCTCAGTGGGCGCGCGCTGTTCGTCGCGGGCCGCGTCAACGGACGTGGTTCGCTGCGTCTGGCGGAGTCGAAAGACCAAGTCTCCACGCGCTATATCGCATCCGCGTCCGTCCGGCACCTGCGGCGGGTCGAGCAGGCGTTGCGCCGCGACGACCGCGTATCGGGCTTCGCAGTGATGGATGTGAATCCGGTCGGTGACACGGAATTGGAGATCCCGAATGTCAGCGTTCGATGCCTGGACGCGCAGATCTTCCCGAGTTCGGCCGTCGCGCAGGCGGTCGTGCTGCAAGCACTCGCGGTCCGTGCGCGGATGATGGAGCGCGACGGCCGGCGGATGCCCGCTGTTCCGCAACGGATGCTCGACAGAAATCGGTCGAACGCCATTGCCAGGGGCATGGGCGGGGAGTTCGAGCGTGAGGCGGACGACCCGCGGAAAGCGCGGGAACAGGCGACCGTCCGCCGCTCGGCGGCCGAGTCGGTGTCCGATCTGCTCGACGACCTCGACGCCGAACTGCGCGCGATGCAGATCGAGCCGCGCGAGATCCTGCCCTTGCTCTCCGCTCCGGAACTCGCGAAGCTGCATCCGGAATACGCCCAGACCGAGAATGACTTGCTGGCCGTCTGGAGCCGGCAGCGCGCGTTCGGAGTCGAGCAGATCGCGGCACTGCTGCGGGACCGGGCGACGCTCGCGGACGACCAGTTGACCAGGCACAACAGGCGGATTGCTCCGGGCAGCCTGGGAACCTTGGAAGCGGCCTGGCGAACCAAGCTGACGGCCCGGCCGCGACGTTCGACGCCGAACGGGCGCAAGGGGCCGGTTCGCCCCGCTCGTCAGCGCCGGTCGGACGACGAGATCATTCGCGAGTTGGACCAGTTGACCGAGCAGCGTGACATGGATGAACGGCTGCGCGCTCTGCTGGCCGGTCGCCCGCCGCGCAATCTGGCTCCGGCGCTGTCGCGCCTCGGTCGCAGCAAGGAGATTCGCCGGGTGCTGCGGCAGCCGAACGCCACGGTGCTCGAACTGAGCGCGCCGGAGGAACTCGGCGATGGCGTGCCGGACGAGTTGGGCAGCCGGTTGTCGCGGAACAACCGGGTTTGCGTGCGTCTCGATGTGGCCGAGACCGAACGGAAGTCCGCGGTGGACGCGCTGATGGATCTGGCACGCAGACTGCCGAGGGGAGCGTGTGCCGGGTTGATCACCAACCAAACCTACGCGCGCAAGACCGATCGCCGCGCCAGCATCGAGATGATCATCTTGGGCTCCACCGAAGGGGCGCAGTCGTGAATCAGCCCGTCAATGTCGTGCTGGATATCCGGCAGACGAGCAATCCGCCCACCGACGCGGCCGAGTTGCGGGCGCTGTGGACGCAGATCGAACAGCATCTCGACGGCGCCAGCCTTCGCGACGCCGAGAAGGTCGTTGTCCCGCTGCGGGACAACCGGACGTGCGTTCTGTGGATACAGGATCGGCTGCGCGCTCCGGAGCGGGTCGACGACACCACGGCCTTCTCCATCCGGGGTGTCCTGGAGCCCGCCATGGTCCGGCACAAGTGCACGACCTGCTCGGCGGAAGGCAGGGTCACCTACGGGCCCTTCCTGTGTACCGGGTGCGGCCAAGGGGATCGGCTGGGACGTGTGTGCGACGAGCACGCCGTCGTCATCGAAGGTCGGATGACCGCGACGTGTGCGCGCCACCGGCCCGGCTGCACGTGCGGGGCCGCGGCCACGTTCTGGTGCAACGGGGAGATATGCCGGGGACGCAAGGCGTTCTGCGACCGGCACCGGGTCGGGCACCCCGGCGGCGCCGACATGTCGTACTGCCCCGATTGCTATCGAAAAGAATTCCCGGAATGCGCCGGCCCGGGATGCGATTCGACCGGAAGCATCGCTTGCG
Organism: Nocardia exalbida NBRC 100660; assembly: GCF_000308575.1. Classification (GTDB taxonomy): domain Bacteria; phylum Actinomycetota; class Actinomycetes; order Mycobacteriales; family Mycobacteriaceae; genus Nocardia; species Nocardia exalbida. Next base: position 25,640 of record NZ_BAFZ01000041.1, read on the forward strand.
AGTTCGTCGTCGATGGCAAGCGCGCGACTTGCGGAAACGCGGCATGCGCTAGGCACGCTTATCGCTGGCAGATCTTCGGACCACATAAACGAGGGCTCGGGCTGTGCCCGGATCACGCGCGACGGCTGAAGTCGCTGGAGGACCGCCAGATCGTCTTCCAGATCGTGGCGGGAACCGCGAATCGGCGGCGCGGTCAGCGCTCCGAGGCGAGGCGCACATATATCGCGCTGCCTCGGTTGACGATCGTCCGGCATATCTTCATCAATTCTCGTTCACGCAAGCTGGACATGGTTTCCATCGACCGGATGTTCGGTGAGCTGCAGCACGACAGCCGCACCGACAACGCTGTGCGCCGTCTGTTGCAGGAGCACGAGAAGATACGCAAACAGGACGTGGCCGTTTTCGAAACAGACGAGGAACGCGGTCGCGAACTCTTCGACAAACTCACCGCTTGGTTGCGGGCACGCGGCCGCGGCGAGGTGGCGAGCCACATCAGCTTCGCGGACTACCGGCCTCGGTCCAACCTGCTGTTCGTCGATGTCGAGCCGGAATACATGGGCAGATTCATCGGACGCGGCGGCGCGGAGAAGCGAGCGGCGTCGAACGACCTGGGGGTCAGGGTCGAAGTGGAGCGGAAATGACATCGACCGAATGGGACAGCAGGCGGCACACGTTGCAGGTCGCCAAGGGAAATGGGCTGGTCACCGCGAATATCGTCGCCGTGAGCGCCGAGGATCGTCAGGGTACGTCCGGCCGGGTCGACACCGCCCGGGTCGGTCTCTTCGAGGTGGGCGCCGACTCGTCGCGGCAGGCACCGGTGCGGATCGTCGCCTCGCCTTCGGTCGCGGAGGGATCCGTCGTCGTCAGCACGGATCTGGTGGATGAGCTGCGGCTGGGCGTGATCGACGAGCACGGTTGGCGCTTGAGCGCGATGGCGTGCGATCCGGCTGCGCGGATCGTCCTGGAACCGCTCACCGAGAACCGTCTGGACGAGGTCTGCCAGCAGTTGCGGAACGCGAAAGACATCGTGGGCCAGCAAGTTCATCTCGGCGAAGGCGACTCGTGGGTATACGCCGACGGGGAGTCCTTCCGGGTGCGTCAGGTCTTCGACCGCTCCGGGCGGGAGCGGACGGACCTCTGCTATATCGACGCCGAGACCGAAATGGACGTGTTCCTGGCCGGCAATCGCAACGGGGTCGACATCGTGATCCTCGCCGATTGCAGCGGTTCGATGAGCTGGGACGACATCGAGGACCGCGCCGACGTCGTCCGTCTCGGGTCGCGCCGGAGATCCGCCTACATATCGCGGATGGATGCCCTGAAGCGTTCGCTCATGGATATGGTCGAGATCCGCAGGCACGTGACCGGGCGGGTGGCCCGTATCGCGCTGGTGAAGTTCACCACCACGTCGATGTGCGTCTTTCCTCGGTCGGGCTCGATGGCCGAGATCCAGGGCCCCGACGACGAGCGCACACTGCGGGACTTCCAGGGCGCCATCGGCCTGCTGCGGCCGGAGAACGCGGCCACCGACATCGGGCAGGCCCTGCATTTCGCGTCCGACCTGCTGCATCGCCACGGTGTGCCGGGTAACGACCGATTGATCGTTCTGGTCAGTGACGGGGCCGACTGGAAAGAGAAGGGCGAGGAAACCGCGGGCGAGGCCGTGGTCGCGATCGCCGATCCGGTCTCGCTGATGGAGGAACTGCACGAATTCCTGAGCATCAACCTCCATGCCGTCGGAATCGGCGATCGCGACACGTTCATGCGCTGGTGGCAGACGAATCGTCCACCGGGCGAGCGCGATCCGCATATCAGTGTGATCCCGAACCACGCGTTGCTGCGGGAACTGGTGCGGGTGGGTGGTGGCGATCCGAGCCGGACCGGCGGGGTAGACGTACTGCACAGCTATTTCGCGGATCTGGGCACGGGTGTCGCGCATCATGTCGGCAAACCGTCCGGTCCCGGCGGCGCCAGGCTGCAGTCGACGATCGATACGCTCCATCCCGCGGGTCGCCGCGTCGACCGCGAAGTGCGGCGGAGACTCGGGGATCTTTCCGAGGAGCTGCTGGACTTGCGGACCCAGTTGAACGACCTCTCGCGCCGATGCGGTGAAAGCGATCTCTTCGGCCAGGTGCACCACGGCAAACTGCTCGATCTCGGGCGTCCGCTGCACGGTGCGCGCGATTTCACGTCATGGATCCTGGATTGTCATCAGGCGTTCGGTGAGACGTTGGACCGGCGGCTCAAAGGCGAGCAGCCCAAGGAGCCCAAGGACCGGTACGGCGTCGACGGTGTCTACGAGAAGATCCGGGATTGGCGGATGGACGCCGTCCGGCGGTTCCGCAACAGCGACGGGCACGCGTTCATCGAGAGTCGTGATGCCGAATTGCTCGGTGCGGTCTGCCTCAAGTTGACCGGACGGAAGGTCCTCGCCGACGACGACGCGGACTCGTGGACGAAGCTGCAGGTCGGATTGCTGGCCGGTGTCGTCGAGGTGCTGCGAGAGGTGAAGATCGTGCTCGAGAACGCACCGCTGTCTCCGCGAGCCGAGCAGTATGCCGACGCGTTCTCCATCGAAGGCTACTAGGCCCGTGACCACTGGACTCAGGAGAAATCGTGGCCGCTGACGTGTTCGCGTGCCTGATCTTTCGGGTGCGCTGGCAGGCCGATCGAATGCCATCTGCCTGTGGCTGGTTCCCGGGCCCTCTTCCGGTGCCGATCCCGAGCGCCGGTGCTGCGATCGGCCGCGGGGGCGAAGCGGTGGTCGCCGACCGAAACGCCAGGACCGCGTACTTCTCGGCCCGCGTGCACGACGCGCTGTACGGCGCGGCGGACCCGGTGGCGGCCACCGGCCGTTGGCACAGATTGACGACCGGTGAGCCGCCGGACCGGCAGGGTGCGATCGTCCATGGCTGGGAATTGCTGTTGGGCGACGAAGGCGGTTACGCCGTCGCGCATGTGGAGCTGTCGAAGCAGCCGGTCGATGTGTTGTCCGAACTCACCGAGGTGCGCGGGGAGGGCCGCCGATGGTTGTCCAGCCTGGTCGACGACGTATCGTTCGAGTCGGGGAGGCCGCGCGTCGTCACCCACCTCTGCTGGACGAACGATTCGATGCCGGAGCCGATTTCCGATCCGACGGCACTCGGTTCCTGGTCCACGGTGCAGCGATGGCAGTGGTTTCTGGCGTCCGGCACGTCGGTGGCGGACGGCCTGCCCGACCCCGGCGATCCCCGGATTTTCGCTGACGTCGTCCATCTGTCGGGGGATTGGCGCGCGTTGGTGCTGCGCGACGGCGTGACCTACACGGCACTGACATCGACCGACGCCACCGAATTCCATACCGTCGCACGCGTTTACGTGCGGTCGATCCATGTGGACGCCGTTCTGCTCGGCTCGCTGCAACTGAACGCCTTGCACCGCATCGCGGATCGGATCGCGGACATCCGGGTCGATCGCACCGGCGCGGGGCCGGTCGAGTCGCTGGAAGCCGAGATCCTCGACACCCGCGCGAAGCTGTGGTGGAACAACATCTCCGAGCGTGGGGCGCAGGTCGCGGATGTGCTGCGCGCCTTCCAGAACCAGCATCGGATGACCGACCTCTACGCACAGGTTGTGGCGGACCTGGACGACATCTCCCGGTATCTGCAAGCCCGTCGTGCTCGACTGGAGGACGAGGCGACCGCCGAAGCGCAGGCGCGCAGGCGCCGCAGCGAGGAGCGTCATCGGGTGTCCGAGGACCGCGATCGCAGAAATCAGACCACCATCGCTGTCATCTCGTTTCTGCTCCTACCCTTCGCCGTCACCTTCAGCGGCGCCGCTGTGCTCACCGATCCGAGCGCGACCGCCTTCGCTTGGAGTATCGCCGTGGCCATCGGGTTGTCTCTGGTCCTCGTCACCGTCTCCGCCCTGCGTGACCGGTGACGTGCGAAATGGCGTTGTCGCACTCGTCGCATTTCTGGTGCTGGCCGAGTACGGGCACATCATTATTTCCTATGCCGGTGGTATCGGCCTGCTCGCGCTGGCTATCGGGTATCTCACGAATAGCGACATCGTCATGGGGATCGGTGGTATCGGTATAGCCGTCGCAGTCGTGGTGCTGATTCTCTTCGGATGGCTCGAACCGTGACGATCGACGGTGCGTGCGGAAAATCGGCAGCGCCGAGCGATTTTGTCGGTTGAACGGCCGACAGTGAATTCTCGTAGGAAAAGGTAGCATTGGCACGCCCGGGTGGCAGGTGAAAGGGAGTGGCACCGAATGAGTGAACCGAAGGCGACGATTCTTCCGGTGTATTTCGTCGCGGACGAATCGTATTCGATGGTCGACGACGTAGCGGATCTGAACACGGGCCTGACCAGCCTGCTCGACACCTTGCAGGGTGAATCCATGGCCGCGGCGAAGGTACGTTTCTGTGTGCTGGGGTTCTCCGACACCGCGGTCTGCTATCTGGAGCCCACCGATCTGCGGCATCTGGACGCCATGCCGGAACTGCGGGCTCGTGGTTCGACGTCGTTCGCGGCGGCATTCGCCGAATTGACCGATCGGATACCGCGCGATATCGCCGCGCTGAAATCCGACGGCTACCTGGTGAACCGGCCCGCGGTGTTCTTCCTCACCGACGGTGCGCCGAATCCGGGAGACGGCTGGGAGAGCGAACACGCGCGTTTGACAAGTTTCGCGGCGCGCCCCAACATTCTCGCGTTCGGCATCGGGCAGGCCGACGCCAACGTTATCAGGCGGGTCGCCACGAGCCCGAACTACGCGTTCATCACCGCCGCCGGGACCGACACAGGCGTCGCGATCTCGAAATTCATCACCGCGCTGACGCAATCGGTGATCAATTCGGGCCAGGCGTTGGCCACGGGCCAGGCGACGCTTCAGGTGGAGAAGCCGGACAACTTCGTCTCGCTCGCGGTGGACACGGTGTGATGCGCTTTCTGAGCAAGCGAGACAAGCAAGCGCCGGACGACTCCTCGTCGGCGGACACGGTTGATGTCGCGAATCCGGAACCGGCAAGTGAGCGAATCGCCTCGGCCCTACCGAGTCGGCCGACGAGCGAGCCGATCGTCGTCGGTGATCCCACACCGGCGTTCGAGCCGAAAGCCGTCGGCGACGAATACGGCAGGACGCCTTACCGTGCGGACACCATGATCGACGGATGGTCGCGCGGCCCGTTCACGATCCGCGCGGCATCGGTGCGCGGATACCTGCACCGGTACAACGGCGCTCCGCGCCAGGACGATTTCGCCGTCGCCGCCGCGCCGGATCGGGAACGACTGATCGTGGCCGTAGCCGACGGAGTGTCGGCGGCGCGGCATTCGCACATCGGCTCGACCACCGCCGTGCGCTACGCCACGCAGTGGCTGGAAGAGCAGCCCGCGCGGGAGCTCGGCGACATCGGCTGGCACTCGCTGTTCCAGAACACCGCGTGGATGTTGACCGAGCGGGCGGCCGCCGTCCTGTCGCTGCCGCAAGCGGATGCCGAGCAAGCCGAGCAAGCGCTGGCGACCACGCTGACGTGCGTGGTGTGCGAGCAGCACGCCGACGGCGGGTTGTCGGCGACACTGGCCGGGGTCGGTGACTCCGGTGTGTGGTTGCTCTCTGGCGCGAGTTTCATTCCGGTGCTCGGCGGTAAGCCGGCTTCCGGCTCCGGGTTGACGTCATCCGCGGTGAGCGGGCTGCCCAGGGTTCCGAACGACGTCGAGCCCATCTCGGTAATCGTCGAGCCGGGTCAGGTGTTGCTGGTGGGGACCGACGGATTCGGGGATCCGCTCGGGAGCGGCGACGGCGAAGTCGGCGCGTTGTTCGCCTCGGTGCTCGCCGGTCGAGTGCCGTCGCAGCTGGAATTCGCGCACGCCCTTGATTTCTCGCGGGAGACCTTCGACGACGACCGCACATTGGTGGCCATCTGGCCGAGGGAGAACTGACGGGACGGGCAGTGACACAGCAGCGAGTGAAGGTCGGTCAGCTGGGCCCATTGACCAAACTGGCTTCCGGCGGTCAAGGGGTGGTCTACAGCGCCCCCGGTGCGCGGATGAGATACGCGAAGGCGGTGGTGTACAAGGAGTACAAACCCGCTGTGCTGCCCAGCGTCTCGGTCGACGTGCTGGACGAGATGCCTGTCTATCTGGAATCGCTGCCCTTCGCCGAGGGCATGGATCTGCTCTCCCGGGTGGCGTGGCCGTGCCGACTGGTGGAGGCGGACAACTCCATTCAGGTGACCGGGTTCGTGATGCCCGCGATCCCGGACGAGTTCTTCATCAAGATGACCATGTCCTCGGCGGTGCAGTCGAAGACCGCGGAGTTCCAGCACCTGCTCAACGGTGACGCCTTCCTCGCGAGGCGTGGCATCCCCTTGACCGAACGGCACCGTTACGAATTGCTGGCGGACGCCGCTGAGGCGCTGACGATTCTGCATCGCCACCACATCGCGGTCGGTGACCTGTCACCGAAGAACCTGCTGTTCTCGTTGCAGCCGGACCGGAAGGTGTACTTCATCGACTGCGATGCCATGCGACTGCGCTCCCGGTCGGTGTCCGCGCAGGTCGAGACTCCGGACTGGGAGGTCCGGGTGATCAATCCAGGAGAGGAACTGGCGACCGCCCAATCGGATGCCTACAAGTTCGGCTTGCTCGTCCTGCGGCTGCTGGCCGGAGACCAGAGCACCCGCGATCCGCACCGGTTGCCCGCCGCCGTGCCGAGTGCGGTCCGTGTGCTGGTCGACGCGGCCCTGTCCGCCACGCCGGGGCAGCGGCCCCGCCCGGCGGACTGGCTTCCGGCGCTCACCGACGCGGCCGCCCACGCGACGACGCGAACGCCCTCGCCACCACCAGGAACAACGCGCACACCACCTTGGCGCGGCCAGGCCCCCACCGGCGGGGCCGGTGCGCCGGTGCCGGGCCCTGCCCCGGTGGGTCCGCCTCGGCCCGCTCGCCGCCGCCCGTTCTACCAGCGCATTTCGACGCGTGTGAAAGTGATCGCCGGGATAGCAGTTCTTCTCGTCATCGTCGGCTTGCTGACCAGCAAGACGTGGGGCGGCAACAATCCCAGCCCGGCAGGCGATCGGGCGCCGGCCGTGGCGGCGATCCCGGCGACGGTGACTTCGACGATCGCGGTGGGGGCGCAACCGTGGGGCGTCGCGGTCGATCCGAACACCGAAAGCGTTTTCGTCACCAACAGCGCGGGCAACTCGGTCTCGGTGATCAATACCCGGACGTCTGCCGCCGCGTCGGTCACCGCGCCGGGCATGGTGAAACCGGCCGCGGTCGCGATCGACGCGGCAGCGGGCATCGCCTATGTCACCAATGCCGGAAGCGGCTCTGTATCCCTGATCAGTACGCGAAGCCGGGCAGTGGTCGGAAGTATCGCGGTCGGCGCGGGGCCGTATGGCATCGCCGTCGACTCCGCCGCGCGCACCGCTTTCGTCACGAACTTCGAGGCGAACACGGTGTCGGTGATCGACACCGGATCCAGGGTGGTCACCGCGACGATCCCGGTCGGCAGCCATCCCTATGGCGTGGCCGTGGATCCCGGTACGCGCGGCGTCTTCGTCGCCAACGCGGGCCCGCCCGGCGCGGTCGATCACACGGTGTCGGTCATCGACCCCGTGGCGTCGGCCGTGGTCGCCACCATCAATGTCGGGAACCAGCCGTGGGGTGTGGCGATCGACGCCGATACGCGAACCGTGTACGTCACCAATCACGCCGACGGCACCGTCTCGGTGATCGACATCCGAACACGCGCGGTCACTGCGACGCTGCGCGTCGGGCTCGGGCCGGTCGGTGTGGCGGTGGATCAACCCGGGCGGACGGTGTACGTCACCAACCACGGTCTCGATGACGCGCGTACCGGCAACACCATTTCTTCGATCGATACCCGGACCGGCAAGGCAGGCGATTCGATCCGGGTCGGAGCCCGCCCGCACGGTGTCGTCGTCGATCCCGCCACCAGAAACGTCTATGTCACGAATTTCACCGACGGCACGCTGTCCGTGATCGGTGACTGATGCCGATACACAACCTCCACAAGGGGAGAACGCGCTGGTCACGGCTCGGTGTGGCAGTGGTCGTCGCGTACGCGACTGTCGTTGTCGCGGGTAGCGGAACCGAGCACGAGTTGCCCGCAGGACCGAGTGAGTCGACTGCCCTCGGCCGGAGGCTGGAGCCGATCGTGCGCGGCGTTCTGGATTCGATGCTCGTTCCCGGCGCGGTGGTGTACGTGCGCACCCCGGACACCGTCTGGCGGCAGGCGTTCGGGACGCGGACCGTCGGGCAGGACGACCCGATCACGGTGGACGATTTCTTCCGGGTCGGTTCGACTACGAAAACGATGGTCGGCACCGTCGCACTGCAACTGGTCCGGGAAGGCAAGCTGGCACTGAACGATCCGGTGTCGAAGTACCGGCCGGGCGTTCCGAACGGCGCGCGGATCACGATCACCGAGCTGCTGAACATGCGCAGCGGGTTGTTCAGCTACAACGAGGCGCCGCGGCTCGCGCGAGCGATGGACGAGGATCCCGGGCGCACATGGGAGCCCGAAGAGCTCTTGCGGCTGGGTCTCTCGTCGCCGCCGTATTTCGAACCCGACGCGGACTTCCGCTATTCGAATACGAATACGATCCTGTTGGCGTCGCTGCTCGAGCAGATCACCGGGCAGGATATCCGCTCGTTGCTCACGGATCGGATCTTCCGCCCGCTCGGTTTGGCGAAGACGTCCTTTCCGGCCCCCGGTGACGCTTCCCTGCCCGCGCCGTCACCGCATGGATACCTGTACGGCACCAATGTGGAGGCGCTCGCGTCGCCGCGGTTACCGGACGGCGAAGTCCTGGCAGCCCGAGCGGGCACCTTGCTGCCGACCGATGTGACGAATCTCGATCCTTCGTGGATCGGGGCCGCGGGAGCGGCTATCTCGACCGCGGAAGATTTGGCCGCCTACGTCCGGAAGCTGGTCGGCGGCGACGAATTGCTCGGGTCCCCGCTCCAGCGACAGCGCCTCGACAGTGCGGCTCCGCTGAACCGGAGCGATCCGGCGGGCATCCATTACGGCCTCGGGCTGGAGTCGTTCGGGCCGATGATGGGCCACGACGGGGCCATTCCGGGTTTTCAGACGTTCATGGGCTACGACCCCGTCACGGACATCACCATCATCGTGCTGTGCACGTTGCGCGACGGGCCCGCGGGTGGAAGGCCCGCGAACGAGATCGCCTACGGCTTCGTCCGCACGCTGATCGGTGGATGACTCGGCGTCGCGACGGCCGAGCGTCGGCGTTCGCGGGCCGATCGCCCGGCGAAACGGTTCATGATCGGCTTGTCGATGCCGTGATAGATGGCTGCGGCGGCAAGGATGGATGCCACGAGAGTGATCGTCGCCCACATCGCCCAGCCGCCGATCGAGTATCGCCTGCCGCCGATGAACAGCCGGGTGATGATCACCATGACCGGGAACTGGATCATGTAGAACGCGTAGGAGATGTCACCGAGCCAGATCAGTGGGCGGCGGGCGTTGAGACCGGAGACGCCCGCGAGGTCGCGGGCGGCCAGGGTGGCGACGACCGCCGCCATCGGTCCCACCAGCAGCGCCGACATCTTGTAGTTCACCGGAACGAACCAGGTGGCGGCATAGCCGAGCGCGAGCGCGGTCAGCGGCATGGTCAGCCGAGTGTTGCGCCACAGCCCTTCGGCGACCAGGCGAGCGGCGAGGACTCCCAGGTAGAACTCGGGCAGTCGCGATGCCGGGAAAAGGTAGCTGAGCCAGTACGACGGCGGTATCGGAATATCGCGTTGCGCGAACCATTGTGGTGAGGCGTGGATTTCGAACTCGGGGGAGACCTCACCCCGCAGCAGCCTCGGAGCGAAGGTGTTGGCGATGCCCTTGGGCCCGTCGGCCCAGAGGTAGAAGCCGGTGTGCAAGGCGAGGATCAGGACGAGCAGCGCCGCCACCGCCCACCACAGTCTGTGCCGCGGAATCCGGGCGACAGCCGGTGCGGCAAGGGGAAAACTGAGGTAGAAGAGCAGTTCCGCACACAGCGACCAGGACGGCACATCGAGCCCTCCCAGCGTGGTCCACTTCGGCACCCAGGTGTGCACCAGCAGAAGGTTCGGCGCCCACACCACCGGACGGGCCAGCGGTACGCCGGCCGCGACGACGAATACCAGTGCGGCGACCAGGTGGGTCGGGTAGATCTTCAGGATCCGGCGGCGATAGAACAGCCGGACCGACTTACCGTCGCGGCACGACCAGTAGATGACGAAGCCGGACAGCACGAAGAAGAAGGTCACCCCCGCCGCGCCCAATTGCATGGGAACGAAGCCGTGGATGGTGCGGAACAGCTGGGACTTCTGGAAGGGGTAGACCGGAAGGAATACCAGTGCGTGCAAGACGAATACCGCGAAGGCCGCCCACCATCGAGCGCCGGTGAGGGCGGGCAGTTCGGTGCCTGGACGATGGTCGGACAGCATGGGCGAGGCCTGCTCAGAGCCCGAATTGCTGTCGCATCCGGTCGGCGGCGACGCCGTTGCCCCGCGCGTTGGGATGTACCGGAGCGCCGTCGAACGGTGAGTCCGCGCCGGCAAGGCCGCTGATCCACGGATCGTCCGAACAACTGGCGTGCCCCGTGGTGACGGCGCGCACGTCGACGAACTCGATCCCCAACAGCCCCGCGGCCGTCCGCTGTGCGTCCTGGACTCGATCGAGGTACGCGATATAGCCTTCCGCGCGCGGCTGGACGACCCGTCCGGCCACAGCGAGATCCATACACGCGGTCGACTGTCCCGGCGGGAACACTTCCGGATACCCCACGAGTGCCACCCGTGCCTTCGGTGCGTAGTAACGCACGAACGTGACGACCTCGCGTACCCGATCGGCGTAACCGGAGCCGGTCACCGCGCGGTAGTCGGGCAGCCGGTTCTGATCGGCGGCGTCGAACCCGCACCCTGCGACGATATTGAGTAGACAGTCGGTCGAGGGGAACGCCGTTCCGGTCGAGTTGCCCCACACGTCGTTCAGTCCGGCTTGGATCAGGACGACCCGGGTGTCGGGCCCGAAACCGCCCTGTGCGAACGCCTTCCGCGCCTGGTGCACCAGAGTCCAGCCGTTGCCGGTGTCGATCGTGCCACCGTTGCAGGACACGTCGAGGAATTGGGCCGTCCCGGACAGCTGTGTCGCCGTCGCGAGTTGGTTCGGCCAGGAAGAGGGCGAACGGGTGCATCCGTCGTCGGCGTGGCCCAGGACGGGGGCGGTCGCCGTGAACGAATCGCCCAGAACGACCAGTGCGGCCCCGCCGGCCGGATCGGCCACGGCGGTCGTGCCGGGGATCAGGACGGCCATTGTCACCGCCGCGAGCACCGCGGTGACCGTCGACCTCCCTCGGAGCGACCTCATCACACACCCAATCGTTAGATGGCACAGGAGGATTTAGTATTCCGTTGCCGCGCAGTCCGCCGCTGTCCGTCGAACGGCCGACTGCCCTCGACGAGGCCCGCGATTAGCCTGGCACCGTGCGCACCAGCCGATTCGGATCTCATCGATTGCTGATCGCGACCGGTGTCGCCGCCCTCGCGATCGGGGGTTGCGCCGAGCCGTCCGAGCCGTCGCCTGTCGGCGCTGTCTCGCCGACGTCGGTTACGGATCCGGCGCCGGTCGCGGAGTCCGCGCCGCCGATCGTTTCGGAAGCCGCGAACCGGCCGCCCGAAGCCGCTGCGCCCGAAGCCGCCGTGCCGGAGGTCGTCGCATCCGAAGCTGCCGTACCGGAAGCCGCTGCTCCGCCGCCGGTCGAGGCCCCCGCCGTACGGGTCCCGCAGCCCGCGCCGCCGCCGAAACCCGTGCCGCCGCCGCAGGCCGAGCCGCCCTCTCTCCCCGACCCCGGCTTCGAGCCGCGTGCCGGCTACTGATCGGCCGCTCGTCCGGCGATTTACACGTAGTAGCGGGAAGTGACTCGTCCAGCTCGACACGGCGCCCGTCAGGTCACCCGCGACGGCAGCGGTCAGGAAACGGCGGCCTCGCGGCGCAGACGGAACAGCGAGGGTCCGCCGTAGAGGCACCAGGCGGCGATCACCGGATCGCATATCGCGCAGCCCAGGGACGAGTCATGCGCGAACGGGACGATGGGATTGCCTTTGAAGTGGTGCAGCAGGTCCCAGGCGGTATGCAGGAGCCAGGCGATGCCGATGAACGTCCAGGAGTCCAGTCCCCGGTAGGCGCAGTAGGTGACGGCGGCGGTGAAGACGAATTCCCAGCCGCCGAATCCGCCTCCACTGAGGTACGCGGCTCCCGCGCCGGCGACCATGACGGCGTTGAAACGGCGGCGATGCGGCTCGGGAATCGCCGACATGGCCAGCGCGTACAGGACGCCGATCAGTATCGGCGCGACATAACTCATCATCGGCGGACTCCTTGTGAGCAGGGTCTTCGGCGAATCGAATGTATCGACCGGGCCCGTTGCCGCCCAGCGGCATTCAAGCCACGTCCCACCGGGAATTCGCCAAACGGCGCGGTCCTCTCCGTCGGATGACGGCGTCTGCGGTTGTGGATATGGCAGGTGGTGGGAGTCACAGGACGATTGATGACCTCGAGGACGGGTATGCGCAGGATGTCAGCCGACTAATCAATGGGAGGTATGTGATGCCGGAGCATCAGAGCGGACCCCGGGAAGCTGTCGAGGGTGTCGTCGAGGACATCAAGGGGAAGGCGAAGGAAGCCGCTGGCGTCGTCACCGGTGACGAGAACCTGAAGAAAGAGGGTCGCGCCCAGCAGGACAAGGCCGAGTCCCAGCGGGACGCGGCGCAGAAGGAAGCCGAGGCCGAAAAGGCCCGTGCGGAAGCGGATCTCGACGAGGCGCGGCAGAACGCGTACGAGAGCGGCAAGGACGTCTAGCTCCCGTCGCGAGATCCGATGTGGCGGAGCGATCCGTTCCCGGTCGGCGGTGAATTGCCGCCGACCGGGCCGTTCTCAGCAATTACTCGGTGCGGGCACCTCGTGCAGGCGCGCGTCCAACCAATCGAGTGCGGCCGGGATTCCGAGTACGGCGGCGGACAAATGGTCCGGGCTGAGGAATTTCTCGTATTGCACGCGCACGCCCGCCCGGCAATACCGTCCGAGCGTGGCATCGACCGACTCCACCGGGATCAGCGCGTCGTTCTCCGCGCGCCATTGGTAGAGCGGCACGGCCGGAATACCGTCGTAGAGTTCCAGACTGTTCTCCTCGAGCACCCCGCGAGCGCGCGGGTCGTCGGCCAGCGAATTCGAGGCCGCGACGTCGACGATGCCGCGCCCGGCGCCGGCCAGGAGGATCTCGTTCGTGCAACTGTCGGCGATCCTGTTGCGGACCGCCAATCCGACCGAATTCAGTTGCTCGCTCACCGGCAGCCGTGCCGGGTATTCCCGCTCCAGTCCGAGGGCCGCCGCGAAGGCGAGGCCGAATGCCGCGTGCGGCGCGTAGCCGAGACCCTCGATCATCTTGACCAGATTCATCGGCACCCCGCCCGCCGCCACCCCGGCGAGCGGCAGTTCCGGCGCGTAGGTCGGCGCGAGCGCGGCCGCCCACGAACTCGCCATGCCGCCGCCGGAGTAGCCGAGCAGGGCGATCGGGCTGTCCACCAGCTCCAGTTCCGCGACCCGCCGGGCGGCGCGCAGACCGTCCAGGGTGATCATGCCGCCGAGTTTCGCGGCCCCGTAGGCGCTGGTCGGGCCCAGATGATCGGGGAGAGCGACCGACCAGCCGCGCAGCAGCAGGGCGTTGAGCGCGGGCGCTTCGCGCACCGCCAGGTTGGGATCGCTGGTGTAGAGCACACGGGACACCGAGCACTGGGTGCCGAGTGCGTTGATGATGTGCTGGTAGGACAGCAGCGGCCGACCGGGGGTGGGATTCGGCGGAGTCAGCACGGTAGTGGTGGCCGCGATCGGGTCACCCACGGAGTTGGTGGAGCGGAACTTGATCATCGTGACCGTCGAGCCCGGGAACACGGGCAGTGCGGGCATCTGCCGTACGGCGAGGACATCGCCGGGTGCGGCGCGATCCAGGCCGGCCGGGGTGGCGTAGAACGGATCCGGATCGGGTGCGGGATAGATCGGCTGCGCTGCGGCTTGCGGTGTGATCACGCAGAGCGCGGCCGCGGCGGTGGCGATGACCAATCGAAGCATGGTTTTCGACGACTCCCATTCATCACGACGTGCTGTTCCGTAACGCTGGTGTGCTGAAGTCGAATGCTCCCGGCCGCCGGTCGCTTTGACCGATGCCTGGACCTGCACACTGTAGGGGACGATCGAAAAAAGCCGAGGTAGCCGCGCCGCTTGTCGACGCAGGGGCGCGCCGTCCCGCGGTCGGCTACCGTGGCCCGGTGCTTCTGCTGGTCGGTGTGGTCCTGCTCGGTGTGTTCGCGGTGCGATTCGGCAGGGACCGCAGGCGGCTCGGACACGGAGTGCTGCTGCTTCTCGGGGCGGGATTCGTCGGCGCGTGGGCGGTGGGCCGGATCGCCGAAGGCGATCTTCCGGTGGTGCTCGCACCGCTGCTGGTGCTCCTATCGCCGCTGCTGGTCCTGGTGCTCGCCGGGTTGTCGATCGCCAACGGCGCGCAATTGGTGCGTCGAGAGGGGTGGAGTCTGCCGAATCTGCTGCCGCTCGGGCTCGGCTTCGGGCTGCTGGTGCCCTATGTGGTGCTGGCTCTCGCCTTGGTGACCGAAAATCGCTGGCTGGTAGTGCTGCTGGCTTCGCTGACGATGGCGATCAGCTACGTCGGGTTCGTGTTCGCGGCGTTCCTGTTGTATTCGCTCTGCTACCGCCTGCTGCCCTATCGTCCCGAGATGGACGCGATCGTGGTGCACGGCGCCGGGTTGGTCGACGGCGAGGTGCCGCCGTTGCTGGCCGCGCGCCTGGATCGCGCGATCGAGGTCTACCGTGGCGAAGCCGATGCGGGACGCGCCCCGCTGTTGATTGCCAGTGGCGGCAGGGGTTCCGATGAGGAGGTTTCCGAGGCGTCGGCGATGGCGGACTACCTGATCCGCCACGGGGTGCCCGAAGACCACGTGGTGCTGGAGGATCGCTCGGAAACCACCGAGGAGAATCTGCTCTTCACCAAGCGGCTGCTCGGCGAGCGCGGCGCCACCACCCGCATGGTGCTGGTGACGAGCAATTTCCACGTGCTGCGCACGGCGATCCTGGCGCGCCGCCTCCGCCTCGATGCCGAGGTGACGGGCGCCAGGACCGCCTTCTACTACCTGCCGAGCGCTTTCCTGCGCGAATTCGCCGCGTTGCTGGTGGCCTACAAGTGGAGCAATGTGCTCATGGGCCTCGCGTCGGTGTCGCTGCCACCCCTCGTGCTGCTGGCCACCGGCCGATGACTCAGCCGAAGCTCTTGTGCGGCACGCCCACGGTCAGACCGCCGTCGACGATGAACTCGGCGCCGGTGGAGTACGACGACTCGTCGCCGGCCAGGTAGGTCACCAGCGCGGAGACCTCGGCCGGGTCGGCGGCGCGACCGAGCGGGATCTGCAGGAAGTCCTCGGGGATGTTCTCCGTCATCGGAGTGCGGATCATGCCGGGATGCACGGAATTCACCCGGATCTTGTACTGCGCCAGCTCGAGCGCGGTGGACTTGGTGAGCCCCCGCACGGCGAACTTGGTGGCCGTGTAGCCGTGCAGCCCCGGGCTGCCGCGCATGCCCTCGACGGAGGAGATGTTGATGATCGAGCCGCCGCCCGCCTCGATCATCGCGGGCGTGGCGGCCTGCATGCCGAGGAACGTGCCGGTGAGGTTGATGTCGATGATCCGCTGCCATTCGGCCAGCTCGAACGCGACGAGCAGGTTGCCGTTCACGATGCCCGCGTTGTTCACCAAGACGCTCAGCGACCCGAACCGCTGTACCGCCTCGTCGACGGCTTTGCGCCAGTCGCCCGGCTCGCGCACGTCGAGGTGGACGTAGGCGGCGTTGTCGCCGAGTTCCGCGGCGACCGCGGCGCCCTCGTCGTCGAGCACGTCGCCCAGCACCACGCGCGCGTCCTCGGCGACCAGGGCCCTGGCGTGCGCCGCGCCCATGCCGCGCGCACCGCCGCTGATCAACGCCACTTTGCCGGTCAACCGCCCCATCCGGGGTACCTCCGTCTCTCGTACTGTCTGTAACACGTTACAGAAACGCGCCGGGTGGCGGCGCGCCCCGCGACAGTAACCCAGGTAATCCCTCCGGGGTCGCGCGCAGATGTGACATGATCGTCTAGAACGCGTTCTAAAACTCGCCACGGTGTGACCGCTCGGGAGGTGCGTCATGACGAATCCCGGCCGAAGCGCGACGCGGTTCGGTGGACGTTTCCGGGTGCCCGACATCGCCGAGGTACCCGGTGGCCGCCTGGTCGACCTGCCGGGCCGGGGCCGGACCTACGTGGTCGACATCCCGGGCCCGGAGGACGCGCCCGCGCTCGTGCTGCTGCACGCCACGGCCTGCACCGCGTACCTCACCTGGTTCCCGTCGCTGGCGGCGCTGGCCAAGCGGTACCGGGTGATCCTGTTCGACCAGCGCTGGCACGGGCGCGGCATCCGCTCCGAGCGGTTCACCCTGGAGGACTGCGCCGACGACGTGGTGGCCGTGCTCGACGCGGTGCGACTGGAGCGGGCCGTCTGCGCGGGGTTCTCGCTGGGCGGGATCGTCGGCCTGCTGGCGGCGCATCGCCATCCGGACCGGGTGAGCGGACTGGTGCTCTGCGCGACGCCCTATCGGTTCCGCGAGAAATGGCGCGAGCACGCTTTTCACCGAACGTTCGCGGCCTTCGCCGCCGCCGTGGGGCCCTACTCCTACCGCCGGGCCGAGAAGCTCGCCGGGCGTCTGCCCGAGCTCCCGGTGGTCACCTGGACGCCGGGGCGATTGGATCGCTGGGCATTGGGCGAGTTCCGCAGTACCAGTGGTTGGGCGCTCACCCAGGTGCTCGCCGCGGTCGGGCGCTTCGACGCGACCGCGTGGCTGCCGAGCCTGACGATGCCGACCGCCGTGGTCGTCACGACCCGCGACCGGGCAGTCCCGGTCTACCGGCAGGTCGAGATGGCGGCCATGATCCCGGGGGCGAGCACGCACCGGGTCGCGGCCGGGCACGCGTGTTGCGTGCTCGAGGCCGATCGTTTCGTCCCGGTGTTGCTCGAAGCCTGCGAGGCCGTCGCGGCGAAGATCTGATGGGTGCTCGGTCCTGTCCGGCGGCGATGGCGGACAGTCGACCGGCACTCAGCCCGAGGTCCGCGCCGCGGAGAGCAATTCGGAGACCACGCCGGGAACGGCGTCGGTGAGCGCCCCGATGTCGGGCACCAGTTCCTTGCAGGCGATGAAACCGAAGTTCAGCTTGTCGTTGTTCGACAGCACGGTCACCGTCAGGCCCGCGCCGTGGAACACCGGCCCGAACGGGTACATCCCGTCCACCCGGAAGCCGAGGAAATACAGCGGCATCGCGGGGCCGGGCACGTTGGACACCACCAGGTTGTGCACCACGGGGTGCACCTCCGCCAGTTTGAGCGACGAGTACATCCGCGCCGCGAGCCGGAAGGTGTTCGGCGGCGCGTATTTCGACCAGTCCTGCAGGAAGTCCGCACCTATCACCTCGTGCTCTTCCTTGGCCCCGCGGTTGGCCTCGGCCACCTCCCGCAAGCGTTCCACCGGGTCGGCGATATCGGTGCCGAGCGTCGCGAACAGCGCGGAAACCTTGTTGACGCCCGCGGTGTGCCGGGTCGACTCGTGCACGGACACCGGCACGGAGGCGATGAGCGAGCGGTCCGGCAATTCGTCGCGTGCGGCCAGATAGGTGCGCAGCGCGCCGGCGACGACGGTCAGCACCACGTCGTTCACCTTGACGCCGAACGCGGAGCGGATCTCCTTGATGGCGTCGAGTTCGGCGTCGGTGAACGCGACGGCGCGATGCGGGGTGATGGCGAGATTGAAGGGCGTGCGAGGAGCGGAGAACGGTACCGCCATGCCCGCTTTGTTCTTGCGGCGGCGCTGCGCGAAGCTCGCGACGATGCCGACGGTTTTCGGCAGCATGCCGACGATGCCCGCCCGGGCCGGGAACTTCACCACCGCTTCGGCGAGCAGTTGCCAGTCGTTCGGTTTCGGGTCGGGGCGCCACTGCTGGTCGGGGACCTCTTTGGGGGCGCCCGGTTCCGGATCGCACAGGTGCATCATCAGGTTGGCGCCGGTGATGCCGTCCACGGCGGCGTGGTGGTATTTGCAGACCACCGCGACCTTTCCGTCGTCGAGGCCTTCCACCACCGACATCTCCCACAGCGGCCGGTCGCGGTCCATGGGGCGGCCGGCGATGTCCCCGACGAGTTCGGCGAGTTCCCGGCGCCCGGCCGGAGGCGCGATCGCGATGCGGCGCACGTGGTAGTCGAGGTCGAAATTCGCGTCCTCCACCCAGACGGGATGGTCGAGATTCAACGGCACCTCGTACACGCGACGGCGCATCTGCGGAATCAGCGGAATCCGCCGGGCCAGTTCGGCTTTGAAGCCCTCGAACGAGTAGTCACCCGACGACGGGTCGAGGATCAGCAGCGCGCACACGTGCAGATGCTGGGTTCCGGTTTCCAAGTAGAGAAAGCTGGCATCCAATCCGGTCAATCGTTCCATAGCAAAAGCCTACTAGAACATGTTCTAGTTTTGTGGCGATCGCGGCCGGTGTGACGACTGTCGCGAAGTGATGCCACCGTACAACGGCGGGTAGCCGCTTTGTGTGTTACCGAAGGTTCCATATATGTGTATGATGCTTGCTACGGATATGTAGGAAACGCGCGACGAGTGCGGACGCGTGCGGATCGAGGAGTACCGATGAAGCTACTTCGCAGGGCAGGGCGGCGGCCCGACACCGACCCGGGCGCGGTGGCGCTGCACGCCCGCAACGTGCGTTTCGACTGGTCGGACACTCCGCTGCGCTGGATGCCCACCGAACCCGTCGCCTCGCACCTGATCAACTCGCTCAATCTGCTGCTGCCCGAAGGCGAGCGCATGTTCTGCGCCGCCTACGCCGAAGCGCTGCCGTACGTGCGGGACGAGAAGCTGCGCGAGGCGATGCTCGGGTTCATCGGTCAGGAATCGATGCACGCCGAGACGCACGACAAGGTGCTGCACGAAGTGCTCGCCGTGCACGGCATCGATCCGGAGCCGTATCTGCGGCAGGCCGAGTACCTGTTCCGCCGGACGCTCGGGCCGCGTGCTGTGGACGGCGTGGCCGAACGGCAGGTGCTGGTCGAGCGGTTGGCTTTCATCGCCTGCCTGGAGCACTTCTTCGCCTACCTCGGCGATTGGGTGCTCAACGCGGATCTGGAGCGATTCGGCGCAGACCCGCGCATGGCCGACCTGTTCCGCTGGCACGGGGCCGAAGAGGTCGAGCACCGGCACGTCGCGCACGACGTGGCCGTCTACTTCGGGGCCGGCTACCTGCGGCGCGCCGGGCTGATGCTGCTGGTGTTCCCGATCTTCCTGACCTTGGTGGTGCGCGGCACCAAGTTCCTGGTCCACCAGGACCGCGATCTGCCCGATCTCGGTTACCCCCGGTTGCTGGCGAGAGTCTGCGGCGCGATGTGGCGCGGCGCGTTGCCCGGCGTCCCCTCGCTGCTGCGCAGCGCACTGAGCACCTTCGAGCCGGGCTACAACCCGGAGACGGTCGGCTCCACCGCGCAGGCGGTGGCCTACCTGGCCAAATCCCCTGCGGCGCGGGCGATCGCCTCGTGACCGTCCCCGACCACCTGCCCGCGGATCTGTTCGGCAGGCGCGACGTCGATCGCACCGTGCGGGTGTTCGACGCCGTCGCCTCGGCGCGATTGCGCTGGACCACGCTGGTCAACCGGCGCGATCCCCGCCCGAAGGTGGACGACCGGCGGATGGCGCTGGTCGTCACCGAACGCCGGATCGAGGCGCACGACCGAGACGTGGTCGGCCTGCGGCTGGCCGCCCCCGACGGACGCGCGCTGCCGCCTTGGCGCCCCGGCGCCCACCTCGACATCGAACTGCCGTCCGGCCGCCTGCGCCAGTACTCGCTGTGCGGCGATCCGGCCGACGTCCGCGCCTACCGGGTGGCGGTGCGCCGGATCCCGGAAGGCGGCGGTGGCTCGGTGGAGGTGCACGACTCCCTTCCGGTGGGCTCGCCGATCGTGGTGCGCGGTCCACGTAACGCGTTCCCCTTCGCCGTGCCCGGCCACGGATCTCCGGCGAAGCGACTGCATTTCGTCGCGGGCGGTATCGGCGTCACGCCGATCCTGCCCATGGCCAGGCTGGCGCACCGGCTCGGCATCGACTGGTCGATGGTGTACACCGGGCGCGGCCGCGCGACACTGCCGTTCCTCGACGAGATCGAGGGCTTCGGCGACCGCGTCATGGTGCGCACCGACGACGAGCACGGGCTTCCCGACGCGGGCGCCCTACTGCCCGGCGTCGGTCCCGATACCGCGATCTACAGCTGCGGTCCGGCGCCGATGATCGCCGTGATCGCCGCCGCCGTGCGGGAAATGCCGTCCGTAGAACTGCATTCCGAGCGGTTCTCGCCGCCGCCGATCGTCAACGGCAAGCCGTTCGAAATCCGATTCGCCTCCACCGGGGAGGTCGTCGAGGTCGGCGCGACGCGCACCGCGCTCGACGCCATCCTCGCGTCCCGGCCCGACCGTCCGTACTCGTGCAGGCAGGGTTTCTGCCGCACGTGCAAGGTCCGGGTGCTGGCCGGCGAACCCGACCACCGCGACAGCGTGCTCACCGCCGCCGAGCGCGAGGCGGGCGCGATGCTCGTCTGCGTCTCGCGCGCCGATGGCGGACGCCTCGTGCTCGATCTGTGATCCGGCCTCCCGATCGGCCAAGGAGAATGATGACCACCACCGAAATCGCCGAACTCCCCGCGATCGAACGAACCGTGCGCAGCGGCGAATTCGACCTCGCCGTCTATGAATACGGCGACCCGGCCGCCGAGACCGTCGTGCTGGTGCACGGCTGGCCGGACACCCATCACCTCTGGGACGCGGTCGTGCCGCGGCTGGCCCGGCGATTCCACGTCGTCGCCTACGACACCCGCGGGCACGGCCGTTCCACCCGTACCCGGCGTACCGCCGACTTCCGGCTCGATCGCCTGGCCGCGGACTTCTACGCGGTCGCCGACGCGGTGAGCCCCGACCGGCCCGTGCATGTGCTCGCCCACGACTGGGGTTCGGTGCAGGTCTGGGAAGCGGTGTGCGAGCCGCGCGCCGCCACTCGGGTCGCGTCGTTCACCTCGGTGTCGGGGCCCAACCTGGACCACATCGGCAAGTGGATCCGCCACCGGCTGGCCCGTCCGACCCCGCGCAACGTGTGGCAGCCGTTCACCCAGCTGCTGTCGTCGGCCTACACCTTCTTCTTCATGACTCCCGGGCTGCCGCGCGCCGCGTTCGGCCTGGCCGGGACCGAACGGGTATGGCAGCGGGTGGTTTCGATCATGAACGAGACCGCGCCGTCGAACGTGCGGCTCGGCCCGACCTTCCGCGCCGACATCGTCGACGGCCTGTTGATCTATCGCGCGAACATCGTGCAGCGCATGCTCGCCCCGCGCGAGCGGCACACCGAGGTGCCGGTGCAGCTGATCGTCGCCGGACGCGACGTCGCCGTGCGGCCCGCGGGATTCGACGACGAACACAAGTGGACCGGGCGGCTGTGGCGGCGGGATGTGCCCGCCGGGCACTGGATGCCGTTCTCGCATCCGGAATTACTGGCCACCGCGACCACCGAACTGATCGACACGCTCGGCGGCTCGGCGGCGCCCCGGACGCTGCGCCGCGCCGAGGTAGGTCGCACCGGGCGGCCGTTCGACGATCGGCTGGTGGTCATCACGGGCGCGGGCAGCGGTATCGGCCGCGCGACCGCGCTCGCCCTGGCCCGTCGCGGGGCCGAGATCGTCGTGTCCGATATCGATCTCGCGGCCGCGAAGGAGACCGCCGAGCTGATCGCCGCCGAACACGGTGTGGCGCACGCCTATCCGCTCGACGTCGCCGACGAAGACGAGATGCGGGCGCACGCCGCGACAGTGCTGGAAACCCACGGCGTGCCGGACATCCTGATCAACAACGCCGGAATCGGACAGTCCGGGGGATTCTTCGAGACGTCGGCGGCGGAATTCGACCGGGTGATGCGGATCAACCTCGGCGGCGTACTGAACGGCTGTCGCGCGTTCGGCCCGGCCATGGCCGAGCGCGGCCTCGGCGGGCACATCGTGAACCTCTCGAGCATGGCCGCCTACAGTCCGCAACAAGGGTTCAGCGCCTATTCCACCAGCAAGTCGGCGGTGTTCATGTTCTCCGACTGTCTACGGGCCGAAGTGGCCGGGCGCGGGATCTCGGTGCACACCATCTGCCCCGGCGTCGTGCGCACCGGCATCGTGCGGCGCACTCGGTTCTCCGGTGTCAGCGCGGAGGAGGAGCGGCGCAAGCAGGAGCGTTACGACAGCCTCTATCGGATGCGGCGTTACGGCCCCGAGAAGGTGGCCGAGCGGATCGTGCGCGCCATCGAGGGCGATCGCAGCGTCGTGCCGGTGACGCCGGAGGCCCACCTGCAATACCACTTCGGGCGGCTCGCGCCCGCCGTCGTCCGGTTCCTGGCGGCGCGGGTGAAGCTGACCTGATCAGGAGGCGAGGGCACGGGCGAGTTCGGCCTCCACGGCCACGACTCGCTCGGGCTCGACGCCCCACGGCTGCTCGACGCCGACCCGGCGGTCCAGATCCCACAGCACGCAGTCCTCGCCCGGAGCCGCCACGAACGACCACGCCACCACCGTGCGGCCGAGCTGCTCCGCCATGCTGCCGTGCGAATCGACCGGCGGCCCGGCGCCTTCCGGGAAGTGGTGCAGGAAGCGGCCGTAGGCGGTCGCGCAGAACTCCGCATAACGCTTGGTGCACAGGATGAACCCGTGCCATGCCTCGTCCACCGCGTGCGACGGCATGCCGATCACCTGGTCGTCCCGCATGGCGGCGCCGCAGCACAACAGCCACTGCCGCAATCCCTTG
The DNA here is from genome assembly GCF_000308575.1 of Nocardia exalbida NBRC 100660. GTDB lineage: Bacteria > Actinomycetota > Actinomycetes > Mycobacteriales > Mycobacteriaceae > Nocardia > Nocardia exalbida. The sequence goes on from NZ_BAFZ01000041.1 coordinate 48,612, forward strand.
TCCACCAATTCCCGCGGCTGCCATGGGCAGGTCTTGTAGACGGCCTCGGGCAGTTCCAGCGCGTCGACGGCTGCGCGCACGGTCGCCAGGTCGATCTCGCGCGCCGGAGATCTACGGAACCTGAAGTTCACCACAGTTCACTGTACGTGCGCGCCGATAGGCCGCTACCGTTCTGACATGAGCGCACTCATCCTTCTGATCATTCTTATGATGGTGCTGCTCCTCGTGGCGGTTCCGATCATCATCGTGGTCGTCGTCATCCGCTCGCAGCGCAATCGGCACCTGCCGCCGCCACCGTATGGTGGGTGGGGCGTCGGGAATCGAAGCGGGGGATATCACGAGGGGGGTTCCACGGATCCGTTCTGGGCGGCCGGCGGCGCCGGTTTGATCGGGGGATCCGACCAGCCGAGCGGCTGCGGGGGCGGACATCACCATCACCACCATGGCAGTAGTTGTGGTGGGGGGAGCGGAAGTAGTTGTGGTGGGGGAAGCAGTTCCAGTTGCAGCGGCGGCAGCAGTTCCAGCTGCGGCGGGGGCAGCAGTTCCAGTTGTGGCGGGGGCAGTAGTTCCAGCTGCGGCGGCGGTTCCTGACGCACGATTTGACCTCAACATGCCTTGAGGTTCCATGCTGATCTTCGTCGATGGACGGCAAGGAACGACGAAGGGTATGTCATGAGGGCTGTACAAGCCAGTGAGTTCGGTGGGCCAGAGGTGCTCGTGGTGCGGGAACTGCCGGAGCCTACGGCCGGGCCGGGCGAGGTGGTCGTCGACGTGGCCGCCGCGGATGTGATGTTCCTGGACACTCGGCTGCGCTCCGGCTGGGGCACCGACTTCTTCGCGATCGAGCTGCCCTACGTGCCCGGCGGTGCGATCGCCGGTGTGGTGGCGTCGGTGGGTCCCGGCGTCGATCCGTCCTGGGTCGGCAAGCGAGTGTCGACGCCCACCGCGGCCAGCGGCATCGGCGGAGGCCTGCCGATCGGCGGATACGCCGAGAAAGCACTGGCCAAGGCGGACACGCTGGTGACTTCGCCCGAGGGGCTCACCCCGGCGCAGGCCGTCGCGCTCACCCACGACGGCAGGACGGCGCTGGCCGTGTTCGACCGCGCCGCTGTCCAACCGGGGGAATGGGTGCTGATCACCGCCGCGGCCGGCGGCCTGGGCGTCCTGTTGATCCAGCTCGCCCGCGCCGCGGGCGCGAACGTGGTCGCCGCCGCGCGTGGCGCCACGAAGCTGGAACTGGCCGCGCGGCTCGGGGCGACCGCGGTGGTCGACTACTCCGCGCCCGATTGGGCGTCCGAGGCGCGCGCGGCGACCGGGGGAGCGGGCGCGCACGTGGTGCTCGACGGCGCGGGCGGCGCGCTCGGCGAGGCCGCCCTCACGGTCGTCGCGGACGGCGGGCGCTTCCTCGGATACGGCGCTGCCGCAGGTGAATTCGCCACACTGGACCGGGACGACGCGACGGCGCGCGGTGTCACCGTCTACGGGCTGTTCGACATCACCGGTGCGGATGTCGATTGGCAGGCGCTGGCCCGGCGCGCCCAGGACGAGGTCGCCGCGGGGCGCTTGGAGGTCGTCATCGGCCAGACCTTCCCGCTCGGCGAAGCCCATCGGGCGCATGCCGCCATCGAGTCCCGAGCGGCAGTGGGGCGCACTTTGTTAACAGTGTGAACAAAGCGGCGAACTGGACAATCGACGTAGTGCGAGGTCCCGGTGACGGCGCTAGGGTGCCGGGGTGGAGACTCTGCTCGTCGTCGGTATCGTCATCGTGGTCCTCGGCTTCGTCGTCGCTGTCGTGGCGTTCGCCAGCCGGCCACCCAAGGAAGCCGAGCTATGGGACGACCGGGACGACGCCGACGACTACGAGGACGACTGGGACGAGGACTATCGCGACGGCTGACCCCGCTCCGCCGGGGTCAGCACCACGACCGCGATGGGCCGCTTGGTCAGCTTCTGATAGGCGCTGTAGCGACCCTTGTTCACCTTGTCGACGAGCGCCCACCGCCGGGCGTACTCGGGATCATCCGGCAACGTCGCCCGGGCCCGCACCGTCAGTTTCCGCCGCCCGACCTGGATCTCGCACTCCGGCCGCGCCTTCAGATTCGCCAGCCACCCCGGCGGCCGCGGCGACCCGCCGTTGGACGCCGTCACCAGATAGTCCCCGCCGTCGCGCGCGTACGTCAGCGCCGAAGTGCGCTCCGCACCGGACTTACGCCCCACCGTCCGCAGCAGCAGCGTCGGATTCCCCAGCAGCAGCCGATGCCCCACCAGCCCACCACTGTTCTCGTACACCCACTGATGCGCCTTCAGCACCTTCGTGAACAGACCGGCCATACCTGACCCTCCAGTAAGTTTCCGAAGCATCCACCCTAAGCCAGGCGACTGGTTTCCACCCCACACAACCCGGTAGCATCCACAACGCTCGCGGTTCCCGCGGCACGGGGCGGTAGCTCAGTCGGTTAGAGCCGTGGACTCATAATCCATTGGTCGCGGGTTCGAGCCCCGCCCGCCCCACAAACGCCCGCTGAGCTGGAGAAATCTTCCAGTGAAAGGGCAAGTTGATCCAGAACGGCGCACGTATGGTCACAGATTCCGGGGGCGCATTTGGCGCGTATGGAGACGCTTGGTCTGAACAATCTGCGCGAGTTGAAGCACACGTAGCATCGAGAATGCCGCTGACGTCATCGCGGCGCGGGTGGGCATCGTTGGCCCTATTTTCGGCCACGCCGCGCCCGTTGCCTGGCGATGCTGCTGGCTGTAGGTCGATCGGTGCTATGGTAGTCGACTGCGTCGTGCTCGAACTCAGTCCTCACTGAGGTGTCGGTGGTCCAGTTGGATTGTAAGAGTAGTGTATCCATGCGCAACGGCTCCGGAGAATAGATGCCCTGTGTAGATTCAACTCATGGGGAGTGTTGAAGATGCCAACCGGTTGTGGGAGCGTTACGAGCTTTCGGTGCGCGAACTACTTGCCGCCATCGATCCCGGGTCGGAAGTTTCCCACAATGTGATTGTTGCGGGTCAACTCAGCGGGGTAAAGCGCCAACTGGATGTGTTAGCGCGCGGAATGGTAGTCGGGGTAGATATCACGGTTGTCGTCGAATGTAAGCGGCACCAACGGCCTGTCGATATTGGGACAATGGATCGGTTCATAGGGAAGTTATTGGACGTGGGTGCAGATCGAGGGATATTGTACTCATACTCTGGATTTACAAATTCGGCAGTACAGCGTGCTATCGGTGCTAAAAATCCGTTTGCCATTGCCATTGCGGTTGAGACTCCAGAGATAGTTCAACAGCTCGGCGGAGTTGCTGGTTACCCTGCTGACCTTATGGTTCAAGACGTAGCCCCGCAGTGGATAGAAGAGATGGACGAGGATAACTTTGCCCGGTTTCTAAAGGACGGCGAATGGTCGAAGTTCTGGAGTTAGCTACGCGGAATCCGTTTGTTACCACCCGCGAGTCGCCGTCGTCGCCGTAGTCGGCCGCGTCCTGGGCTGCCTCTTCGCTGGATTTCACGGCCTGCTTGTGGGCTGCGACACGCCCACGGCAACGAGCACCGTATCCACCGGTGGATCACACTCGTCGCCGAATGCGTCTGCGGTGGTGGAACGAGTACAGGTAACGCCTTCTGGCGAGTGACGGCAGAGCCACCCTCGACTAGCCCGTCCAATTCCTTCCCGGCCGATGGGGGTTGGGGAGGTTGTGGATCGATGCCCCCGCAGGATCGAGGGGGTTGGTCAAGCCGAAGACCTGGGGTAACGACAGGGCGGCCTAGCGGTAGATGGGATCGAGCTCTCAGTCGCGCTTCTCGGATTGCCCAGGGGAGTGAGATCGCGGCTTACCTCGACGACGTCTTTGGCGCGTCGGTGTCAAGGATAGGATCACACTCGGATCGCCGACAGGGCGCTGACAAAGCCCCTCTTTGGTACGGTCTTGACGAAAACACCCATCTAAGTGCAGCGAGGTGCTCATGCTCATTCGGTTCGAAGTGGAAAACTTCCGCTCGATTCTCGAGCCTGTAGAGCTGTCGATGGTTGCAGTGGACGACCGGCCGGAAGTGCGGGCCTATCCGAAGTTCGGAGCCTCCCTTGTCCCGGTTGCAGGCATCTTTGGTCCCAACGCCTCGGGGAAGTCGAATGTGCTGGCGGCGCTCGCCTGGCTTCGTGCATCAGTTCAGAATTCCTTGCGCGTGTGGGACGACGAGATCCCGGTCGAGCCATTCGCTTTCGGTGCCGCAAAGAGTCGAGATTCGTCGTTCACTCTTGAAATGGAGATTGATGGTGTCCGCTTCGAGTACCTTCTCGATGTCGGCAGACATCGAGTTAGCTACGAGGCGCTCTATCATTATCCCGAAGGGCGGCGCCGACGCGTCTTCGAACGGGAAGCGAACGGGCTCACTCTGCAGCGCGGGCTTGGGGAACTCTCAGGAACTCGAACCCTCCTTACTGATCGGTCACTGGCTCTGTCAATCATGCGACGTTTTGACGAGCCGACCACCTCTGCATTCGCACAATCCCTCGTTCGCCTGATTTCTTTGGGTCAGCCTTTGAACCGTCATCGGCGCTTCCTGACCGGCACGATGCGATCGACGCTCCGTCTCTTCGATGTGCCTCAAGATGAAGAACTCGATCTTTACCAGGAAGACACGCTTTACGACGAGGACGATTGGCGATCGACTCGCCAACAAGCGATGGCAATGCTACGGCTCGCTGATCTTGGAGTGGCGGATGTGGAGATTGAGGAAACACGAATCGAGTCTGGCCGAGGCGAGCCCATCACCCGTCGCATGCCTCAACTGGTCCACGTCGCCAATAGTGAACGACAGCCTTTCGATTACCGTGATGAGTCGGCTGGAACTCGCACATGGTTCGAACTGATCGGACCTGTGCTTGACGCCCTGCGGGGCGGCGCCATCATCGTCTTTGACGAACTCGATGCGAGCCTGCACCCGACACTCACGGCGCAGCTCGTCAAACTCTTCAAGGGCCGGAAATCCAACCCGCACGGCGCCCAGCTTCTGTTCACCTCGCATGACACCAACCTCTTGAACCACCTCAATCGTGACGAAGTTTGGTTAACTCAGAAGGCGTCCGATGGGTCGACACGCTTCGCAGCTCTCTCGGACTTCGCAGGCGAACGCGTTCGTCGATCGGCGAACCTTGAGAGCGGCTACCTCAGCGGCCGTTTCGGTGCGCTGCCCGATGTGTCCCGTACCGAGGTATTGCATGATCTGGGTTTGATTGGATGAGCGCTAAAGACCGAGGCAAGCACGGGAAGAACCTCAAGCGCAAGACAGGAATCAAGCCAGTTCGCACGACCTTCCGGGTGTACGCGGAGGGTGTGTCGACTGAACCCGAATACATTGATGCCCTCAAACGGCTCCCTGAGTTCGCTGAAGTAGTTTCCGTGGATGTCTCTATCGAAGAGTCCGGGGCGACGCCGATGCACCTCGTGGAGAGTGCCTGCGTCGATAGACGTCGTGCTGACCTGGACGTCGATTTCTACTGGTGTGTGTTCGACGTGGAGTTCCCACAACGTCATCCACACCTCGACCGCGCAAGACAGATGGCGAAAGACAACGGCGTTCACCTGGCAATCAGTAACCCGTGCTTCGAGATCTGGCTTGTCCTTCACCATCGACGACACGCCGGTCACCTGTCCACCGCCGAGGCAATTCAACTCCGGCGTGAGCTCGATGGGTCTGACGGTAAGCACCTTGATGGCGCGCTTTACATGAAACTCGTACACAACGCCATCCATCACGCGCAAGTCCTCCGCGAAAAACACCAGCGGGACGGCACGAACTTCCCGGAGGACAACCCCTCATCTTCGGTCGACCAGTTCGTAGGGCACATCCGCGACGTGGTGCAGTCCGCGAAAAAGGCCGCCTTGAACCAATAGGGGAGGACCCAGCTAACCCGCGCATGGCCGCCGCCGCAGAATCGAGGTAACGAGCCCAATCCTGGGCGGTCCGGTTTGGGCGGTCCGGTTGTGGTGTAGGTCAGCAAGTCGCAGACTGTGCACGCTACTTGCGTGCCCGCGAGTGGGGCGAGCGAATGCGTTTCCTGGCAAGGGCGGACCGACCCTGAATGTCCCTGCCGGGTAGCGCCTGAAACGATCGGCGGGCTGGTGCCTGCCGATCGTTTTGCGTGCCTATTGCGTTGTCATCGGGTGGCCAGCGAGCGCAGGGTGAGGATGGAGTCGCGGCGCTCGTAGGCGATCCAGGCGAAGATTCCCGCCAGCACCAGCGGGAAGGGTGCGTAGGCGGGCATGTCCGTCAGGAAGAGGTTGGTGGCTGCGGCCAGCAGGGTGAGGATGGACAGGCCAACCGCGGCCGGCCCGCTCAGGCGCCGCACGAGCAGGCCTATACCGCCGGCGATCTCGCAGATGCCCACGAAGTACATGAACCAGGGCGAGCCGAAACCGGCCTCACGCATCGCCGCCATGTTCTCCTTTGGAATCATGTCGAGCACCTTGGGCAAGCCGGAGGAGAGGATGAAGAACAGGGCCAAGAAGATCTGCAGTCCCCACAGGACGTGGTTGCGGACTTTGCCGGGGTGGACGGTGGTGGTGTTCGCAGCGGCGATGGTGGTAATTGTTCGTTCCTCCAGGGTCGGTGGCGCAGTTCGGCGGTGGGTTCACCTGATAGGACGGCGGCACTCAGGAGGATTCATCGGTCGAGCACCAGCGCGGTTCCGAAGTCGCACTCCGCTGCGTTCGCTCGTCTTCTGTCGCTGTGCTCGAGATTCCCCGGTTGACGTAGGCGGTGATGTCTTCGTCGGGGGCGACGCGAAATTCGACCCCCCGCAAGCAGTGATCCGGACTCCACGCCCGTGGGCGCTACGATCACGCTAACGTTCTGAGAGGAAATCATGACCAAGTCGACGGCCTTCGCCGCTGTGTTCTCCGCGGCCGCTGCCGCTCTGTTCTTCCTGCCCGCCGCACCCGCGCATGCCCAGTCCCCGCAGTGCGCCAAGGCCATCGAGCTGATCAACATCGCGATCGACACGAACGGCGGCACCCTGGACGGGGCGACGGCGGAAGCGCTGTCCGGCAGGCTCAGTGGCCTCGCCGATCTGGCCCAGGGTGCGGAGAAGGATGTCATCTCCGCCTATGCCTACGCGCTGGTAGATGAGAACGTCACCGATCTCAACCCCTACACCGACGAACTCAATCGCGTCTGCGCCTGACGGCCGACCAGACCCGAGGCGATGCTTCGACCTGACTGGGGATTCCTTGCTCTGCGGCCCGGATCCCCAGCGGGCCTGCTCCTTCGGTGAGACCGAGCTGGATGGTGGAGGTGGCCGAGCATGAGCGCATCATGTGCCGCTCATGTCCGGGTCGATTCGGCGTAGCGCGGAGGCCAGCCATTCACTCTCGCGGTGCTCGGTCGGCATCGAGGCCAGTCCATGTGTCGCCTCCGCCACCGCTTCGGCCGTTTGTCCCAGCAGGGCTAGGACGCCCCCACGCTGCACGGCCCCGAATCCGGTACTCCACCAATACATCGACGCGGGAGGTTCGATGCCGTCCGCCGCTTCCGTCGCCGCGTCCGCCATGGACAGGGCGCGCTGTGCTTCGCGCCTCTCCCCGTGCGCAGCCAGCAGTTCAGCTCGCCGCATTCGCCCGTAAGCGCTGACGATGGGGTGCGCATTCTGTACGGCCAATGCGGCGTCCGACAGAGCGACGACCTCCCCGAAGTTTCCCGCGCTGACAGTCACGTAGCCGAGGAATCCCAGGCTGTGCGCAAGCCGGTCCGGATCGCGGGACTCCTTCGCCAGGCTCACTGCTGTGCCGACGCTACGCCGGGCGGCAACGTCGGCGCCGATCGCATGCTCCAGCCATCCCCGGTACTGCGTGACCTCTGACGCGAGAGCCGCCGCCTCGATCTTCGCCATGCGTGCCTCACGGGCGAATTCCTCGGTCATGGCTGACATGCCTCGCACCGCCGGAAGTACCGTGACCGCCCCGGCCGCGTCCTCGATGCGGCGCGTCGCCGCCAGCATCACCGCCACGTCGGACAGCGCGGTGGTGTCTACGCCGGCCGGTCTTCGCGCCACCGTCGTCAGCCGCTCCAGGTCCGCGCCTAGCACCCTCTCGTAGGCGGCGGAGACACCGGCAGGTACCGGACGCCGACCGGTCTCGATCAGCGACAAGTAAGCCTTGCTGTAGTAGCTCCGCTCGGCCATCGCGCGCAGCGAGATACCCGCTGCCTCGCGTGCGGCACGCAGGAGCGCACCCGGTTCCATAACTCCAGCCTAAGGGTTCGCCGAGGGCTGTGGACGCCTGTGAACAGCGAAATCGTATGCGGCTCAGCTGTTGTCTCATACTGTCGATCGCAGCCCCGCTGCCGAGCGGACAGTTTCCTCGGCGGCCGGAGCTCAGCAACGACAGGGGACGAGGGGCAGGGGAATGCACGCACTGGGCTGGATTGATCCGACATCGCCGACACCGGAATGGGACCTCGCGCAGGTGCGCCGCTTGGCGCGCCGGTTGGGATACGAGCTGTGCTTGGCCGACCCTGGTTCAGAGCTCGGTCTTGTCGGACAGGCTGAGTCTTCGGGGGTCGAAGTGGTATTGCTACCGTCGTCGGCGCGTGTGGATGCCGTGGTGCTGGACCGCTTGATGGCGATCGCCGACGTCGAATGCGCGACGCCGCGAGCGTCGTTCGGGCGCTGGGCACCGGTGGGTGGGGTGCGCCGGTGAGCGCGGCTCGAGTGGGCCTCATCTACTGTCGGCATGCCGCTCGCGGTCGTCGTCGCATTGATCCTCTGGCCGTCCGACTATGACGACCGGTGACCGTCAGTGGTTGCGTCCTCGGTAGTCGAGGCAGGCGCGGCCGTCGGTGGGTGGGGTAGTGGGGGTCATGGCTTCGGTGTAGGCGCGCAAGCCTTCGGCGAGCTTGCCTGCCATGTTCTCCAGGTGTTCGGGGCGCAGGTGCTTCCCGAAGGCGGCGGCATCGAGCAGTTGTCTGCGTACGGCGTTGATCTGCGAGTAGGCGAACTGGGTGGGCTCGAGGTCCGGCATGCTCCGGCACCCTACCTCGAGTCGAACATGTTTTCGATACATGCGGGGTCTGGGGGCGTCGGACTTTCCGGCCGGGCATAGCGCTCTCGAAATCGGCGGGTTCCGCCTCGCACCGCCCGACTAACGTCCGGCGAGCTGGGCGACGATCGGAGCGAACCTGTCGGCGAAGTCGGCGCCGAAGACGAAGTAGGAGAAGCCGATCTCCTCCCGTCGCCGCTGGATTTCCTCGGCGGCGGCCGCCGGATCGTCCGGAAGTACGGTCACCGAGTCTGCCGCGCGAAGTGCCGCGGGGTCGGTGTCGGGAGGCGCCATGAACGGCGCGACAGTGTCACCGATAACCGGTACGGCGAGAGCGAGCTCAGCCTTCCCGTCGGTGCGGAAGTCGCGTGCCAGCCGCTCGACTTCGCTCCGAGGCTGATCCCCCAGCGGGAAGGTGACCGTGTCGGCGACCTCGGCCGCCAGCGCCCGGGCCTTCGGACCGTAGACGGCCATCGCCACGGGCGTGTGACGGTCGGGTCCGTCGAGATCTCGCAGCCTCGTGACTGTCTCACGTACATGTGCCAGCCGCTCGTTCGGCGGTGGTACGGCGGGCAGTCCCTTGTCGCGCAGCTCGTCCTCGATTCCCGGTCTGCCGGTGCCGATGCCCATCTCGAAGCGGCCGTCGGTCAGCAGCGACAGCGAGTGCGCTTCCCATGCCGTCAGCCAGGCCGGGCGTAGCGGAGAGGCGTACACCCACGTGCCCACGCGCAGGTCGGTCAGGGCCGCGACGGTGGCCAGCATGGGGCCGGGCGCCGGTTGCAGCTGCGGGAAGTCGGGCACCAGCAGCGTCGAGTAGCCGCTGTCGGCGATGCGGCGCACGCGATCTCGCCACGTCGGCAGGTCGGTTCTGAGCGGGGCAACGACCCCGAATCGAAACGGTCTCGTCATGTCCGGACTCCTGTCATTCGGTCTCTCCAGAGGAATCGACGACGGATCCATCCGAAATTCATCGGTGCAGCCGGAATCACGCTCCTGCGAACGCCCTGAACTCGGCATTACCGAGCGGTCGCGAGTGACAGCCGTGTGACCAGGAAGATCTTGCCAGACCAGTTGACGCAAGACGGCGGTACACAGGTGTCCGCTCGGCCGACATTCCCGCTGTGACCAGGGGTAACACCGTGTCAGTGGACGTGTCAGGCCGGTATCAGGCCCGTGTCAGCCATCCTGGCGACAGTTGTCCACATGAACAGCACAGCGATCGCGGCTTCCGGGCTGCGGAAGGCATACGGGGACAGGACGATCCTCGATGGCATCGATTTGGATATCGGTGCAGGGACGATTTTCTCGCTGCTCGGTCCGAATGGGGCGGGTAAGACGACGACGGTGAACGTGCTGACCACGCTGCTGAAGGCCGATGGCGGCACGGCGCGGGTAGCCGGGCACGATATCGCGACCGAGCCCAAAGCGGTGCGCGCGGCGATCGGGGTCACGGGTCAGTTCGCGGCGGTGGACGACCTGCTGACGGGGGAGGAGAACCTCTGGCTGATGGCGGATCTGCATCATCTGCGGGCCGCCGAGGGCAAGCGGGTGGTCGCCGAATTACTGGAACGGTTCGATCTGGTGGAATCGGCGCGAAAGCCGGCGTCGACCTATTCCGGCGGTATGCGCCGGAAATTGGACCTGGCGATGACGCTGGTCACCAAGCCCGCCATCGTTTTCCTGGACGAGCCGACGACCGGATTGGATCCGCGCAGCCGTCGCACCATGTGGGAAATCGTCCGGGAGTTGACGGCCGGCGGTGTCACGATCTTCCTCACCACCCAGTACCTCGAGGAAGCCGATCAGCTGGCCGACCGGATCGCGGTGCTCGACCAGGGCCGCATCGTCGGCGAAGGCACCCCCGAGGAACTCAAGCGCCGCGTGCCCGGCAGCCACATCCGGCTCCGGTTCGCCGACGTCACGGCGCTCGACGCGGCGGCGCGGACCGTGCCCGGCGCCACCCGCGACGACGAGGCCCTGACCTTGCGGATCCCAGGTGACGGCGGCACGAAATCACTGCGGGACCTGCTGGACCGGCTCGCCGAACACTCGATCGACGCCGACGAGGTCTCCGTCCACACCCCCGACCTCGACGACGTTTTCCTTTCCCTGACCGGTCACGCCACCGCGGAGGCTGTCGCACAATGAGCACCATTACCGCACCGCTGGCCGATTCGTCGATCATGTTGCGTCGCAACTTCAAGCACATCGCCCGGAGCCCGGTCACCATATTCAACGCGGCTTTCATGCCGGTCGTGATGATGCTGATCTTCGTGTACGTGTTCGGCAACGCGTTCGATGTCGGCGAACAGTACATCAACTACGCGACACCGGGCATGATCCTGCTGGCCATCAGTTACGGGTTGTCGGGCACCGCGGTATCGGTGAGTTCCGATATGGCGAAGGGCATCATCAACCGTTTCAAGGTCATGGACGTCTCTCGCAGCGCCGTGCTGACCGGCCATGTCGCGGCCACCATTCTGACCAATGTGATAGCCATCGCGGCCGTGCTCGGCGTGGCATTCCTGCTGGGCTTCCGGTCGTCGGCGACCGCACTCCACTGGCTCGGCGCGATCGGCATCATCGCGGCCACATCGTTCGCGGCCTCCTGGCTCACGGTCGCACTGGGCATGGCCGCGAAGACTCCGGAATCCGCGGGCATGACCGTGGTGCCGCTGATCATGCTGCCGTTCGTGAGCAGCGCGATCGTACCCGCCGACCAGATGGGACAGGGTATCCGGCAGTTCGCCCGGTATCAGCCCTTCACGCCGATCATCGAAGCCTTGCGTGGGTTTCTCGGCGGCCATCCTTCCGGCGGCTACACGGCGGCCGCGCTCGCCTGGTGCGCCGGGTTCGCCCTGGTCGGATACCTGTGGTCGCGGGCCACGTTCAACAAGCGCGCGTAGTCGCCACCCATCTCACACACCGAACAATTTTGAGGAGACAGCCATGCCCACGTTCGAGACACCGAAGCCGATCGTCGTCACTGTCGACGTGCTCTCCGGCAACGTCACTGTGATCGCCTCCGACCGTACCGACACCGTCGTCGAGGTCCGGCCGGCCGATGGGTCCAGAAAGGGTGACGTGCGCGCCGCCGAGCAGACCGAGGTCGCTTTCGCCGCAGGCACATTGACCGTGAAGACGCCGAAAGACTGGCGGACCTACACCCCGTTCGGCGGCAACCCGTCGATCGAGGTGACCATCGAGGTACCGAACGGCTCCCGGCTGAAGGGCACGGCCGCTGTGGGCCGATTGCAGGGCACCGGCGAACTCGGCGAGTGCGACCTGGAGATATCCGCAGGCGACATCACCGTCGAGCGCCCGGGCGGTTCGGTGACCGCGAAAACCGCCAAAGGCGATATCCGCATCGGCGAAGCCTCGCGCGGGGTGCTCCGGTTGGAGACATCCATGGGCGAGCTGGAGGTGGGTATCAGCCCGGGCAGCGCGGCGCGGCTGGAAGCAAACGCCCTCTCCGGCGCCGTGCAGAACCTGATGCGACCGGTCGACCGGCCGCAAGGCAAGGAGGACACTGTGGAGGTGTACGCACGTAACTCGTACGGCAACATCATCATTCGGCACGCCACCGCCGCCTAGCTCATCCAGCTCAGCAGGCCGGTCCTCTCCACAGACACCTTCACCCCACGTCAGCGTGGTTGAACACCGCACCCCGGTGCGCGACTCCATGTCGGGTCGTGCACCGGGGTGCGGCCGTTTTCCGCCATGCTCAACACGCGAGCGTCGTCGCGACCAGCTCACTCCAATTCGCCTGCGCACCTTCCCTCGTCGCCTCGGTGAACCCTGCTTCCCCGAGGCGATGCCGTGCTGCCTGCTCGATCCGAGCCACGTCCGGTTGAGAACGATCAGGCAGTCCGCGTACTGCGGCACTCGCCGCGAGCAGCCGCACGGCCTGTTCGTCCTGGCCGTCGCGCAGCGCCAGATCCGCGACACCGACGAGGATTTGGGCGATGAGGGGCGCGTAGCCCGCAGCGGACGCCGCCTCGAAGGCCGCGGCACGTTGTTCGCGGGCTTCGTCGAGACCGTCCGCGAGGTAACCGAGCAGGTCGTGTGTCACCGCCTTGACGTAAACCTGCTCCGCGTCGCTGCCCAGCATGGTCGTCGCGAGGTCGATCTCCCGGCGCGCCTGCGCGGTGTCGCCGTTCCAACGGGCCAGTTGCGCTTTCGCGAAGGCGAGTTCGGCCAGTGCGTTCTGCCAGGCGGACCGGTCGGCGTACCGCTGCCCCTCGGCGATGGCGGCCGCGCTCGCCTCCGCATCACCCAGCAGCCAGTACAGCTGAGCCTGCCTGGCCCGCATCAGGAAAACGTCCTCGATCGCGCCGACCTCGGTGACCACCGCGATCGCCTGGTCGAGGTGTTCGCACGCGGCGGCGAACTCGCCGCGCATGGCGATTCGATTCGCCAGTTCGGTCAGCGCGAACGACATTCCCCAGCGCTCGCCGATGGCCCGGAACTCGGCGAGCGCCGTCTCGAGATAGGTGTCCGCCTCCCGGCCCTCCTGGCCGAGCGCGATCCGCGCCTTGCCCAGTTGGAGCCGCGCCAGCGCCCGCACCCAGGGATCGTCGTCGGCGAGCAGCGGTTCGAACGCGGGCAGCAGCGCGTCGGGCCCCTCCAACATGCGTTCCATCGCGGCGACGAACCCCAGCAATGGGTATCGGCTCTTGCTGCGCCGGCTGAATCGGTATGCCTGGTGGATCCATTCCTCCACTTGGTGCTCGTCGGTCGGCCCGGAGTTCATGAAATGGACGACCAGTCCGTACACCCTGGCGCGGATCTCGTCCTCCACCTCGCCGGGCAGCTCGGCGGCCGCGGTGATCAGCTCCATGCCTTCGGCCTTGTGCCCGCTGAGCCACCAGTACCAGCCCGTGGCCGCTGCGAGCCGCATCGCCTCGGCCGCGTCGCCCGCCGCGAGCGCGCCACGCATCGCGACGGCGATGTTGTCGTGCTCAATTTCCAGCGTGGCGAGCCACTCCAACTGCTCGGCGCGGCGCAGGTGCGGCTCCGCGCTGTCGGCGAGTCCGGTGAAGTACGCGAGATGGGCCCGGCGCACCGCGTCCGATTCCCCCGCCTCCACGAGCCGTTCGAGGGCGTACTGCTTGATCGTGTCGAGCATCCGATAGCGCGGTCCGCCGTCCCCGGCGGTGAGCAGCGATTTCTCGGTCAGCGCGGTCAGCAGCTCGAGCATCTCCCATTGCTCGACCACCACGTTCTTCGTGCCCGCCTGCCCTTCGGGGCCGCCCTCCGTGCCCGCGCAAACCTGCTCGGCCGCTTCCAGGCTCGCGCCGCCGGAGAACACCGCGAGCCTGCGCAGGACCATTCGTTCGGCGTCGGTGAGCAGCTCCCAGCTCCAGTCGACCACCGCGCGCAATGTCCGATGCTGCGGAAGCGCGGTACGGCTGCCGCCGGTCAGCAGGCGGAACCGATCGTCGAGGCGGGTGGCGAGCTGATCGAGGGACATGGTGCGCAGCCTGGCCGCGGCCAGTTCGATCGCCAGCGGTATTCCGTCGAGCGCCCGGCAGACGCGCGCCATGGTCGACAATGCGCGGGCATCGGCCGCGAGATCCTTGCGCACCGCACCGGCCCGGTCGCGCAACAGCGCAACGGCCGGGGAGGACTCGATCTCGTCCGGGCCCGCGTTCTCTGTGGGCAACGCCAGCGGCTCGACCTGCCATATCGCCTCACCCGTGATGCCGAGCGGTTCTCTGCTCGTCGCGAGGATCCGCAGCCGGTGACACTCGCCGAGCAGCCGGTGCGCGAACGCCGCCGCGGACTCGATCACGTGCTCACAGTTGTCCAGGATCAACAGCGTTTCGCGCTCGCGGATCGCGGCGACGAGCCGGTCCATCGGCTCCGCGTTCGGTGCGCCGCCGAGCAGTGCGTCTCGCAGCCCGAGCGCGGCGAGCGCCGACTGCGACACGTCACCACTCGCGCCGACCGACGCCAGCTCCACCAGCCACGCCCCGTCCGGTAGGTCGTCGAGCATGGTCCGCGCGGTTTCCAGGGCCAGCCTGGTCTTGCCGGAACCGCCGGGCCCGGTCAACGTGGTGAGCCGATGGTCGGCGATGAGTTCGCGCACGACGGCGACGTCGGCGTATTTGCCGACGAACTTGGTCAATTCGGCCCGCAGGTTCGTCTTGCGGTCGGTTTCCCGCGCGCCCACTTCGCCGCGCAGCAGCGCGACGTGCAGTGCGGAGAGTTCCGGTGAGGGGTCAACGCCCAACTCGTCGGCGAGTGCCTCCCGGGCCTGCTGGTAGACGACCAGTGCCTCGTTGCCGCGACCCGCGGCGCCGAGCGCGCGCATCAGCGCGGCGACGAGCCGTTCCCGCACCGGGTGCCGAGCCACCAGTTCGGTCAGTTCGGCCACCATTTCCTGACCCCGGCCGAGGCGGATCTCCGCTTCGTACAGATCCTCCATGGAGGCCAGGCGCAGCCCCTCGAGCCGGGTGACCACCGCATCGAAAGCTTCGCTGTCCTGGATACCGATGTCCTGCATCGGCGCACCCCGCCACAGGTCGACGGCCTCGCGCAGCAGCCCGGCCTGTCGCGCGTCCGCACCGCCGCGTGCCTGGTCGAGAAGCTGTTCGAAGCGCACGGCATCGACAGCGCCGGGTTCCACCGTCAGCCGGTAGCCGCCCGCTTGCGCGTCGAGCAACCCGTCCGGCAGCACCCTGCGCAGCCGGGAGACCAGCGCCTGCAAGGCATTCGCGGCGTCGGAGGGCGGCTGTGCACCCCAGATCCAGTCGACCAGCGTTGTTTTGCCGACCACGCGACCGGGTTCGAGCGCGAGGGCGATCAACAGGGCCCGCAACCGAGCACCCGGCACCTCGATCGATCCGCCGTCGTCTAGTCGGATCTCGAGCGGTCCAAGCATCCCGATCTGCACCGGCCCATTCTGCCGTGGACGATCGGCGGTCAGCGGGCCGCCCGTCCCTGGGGTGATAACCGGTCCGATGGTATCGACCGACAACGACCAGGACAGTTCTCCCGACCGTCGAACGCCCTGTCAGCGGACGTGTCAGGTCGGTGTCAGGGCGGTATCAGCCGGACTGGCGACAGTATCCCCTGTGAATAGTTCAGCGATTGCAGGCGGCGGCATGCGCTCCCTGCCCCTCACCCGGGGTTACCAGTGGAACTGAGCGTGGATCGTGAGCGCTGCATCAGCGCAGGCATGTGCGCACTGACTGCCCCCGAAGTGTTCGACCAGGACACCGAGGACGGCCGGGTGGTGCTGCTGAACCGCGCGCCCGCGCCCGGCCAGGGCTCTGCGGTCCGCGAGGCCGCACAGGTGTGCCCGTCCGGCGCGATCACCCTCGTCTCCGGCGACTAGTCCACAGCTCCGGCACAACAACCGCAACAAAGGAAACCTGATGACTCGAGCAGTTCCCATCCCGAACGGCCTCCCCATGGAGCGCGACGCCAGCCCCTTCGACCCGCCCCGCGAAATCACCCGGCTGCGCGAGACCCGCCCGGTCTGCCCCTTGATCTTCCCGGACGGTCACGAGGGCTGGCTCGTCACCGGCTACGACGCGGTCCGCAGGCTCATGGCCGACACCCGGTTCAGCTCGCGCCAGGACATCGGCATTCTCCACGTGCCGTTCCCGACCCCCGGCATGCCCGCCGCTACCGAACCGTCCCCGCAGGTGCCGGGCTTGTTCGTCGCCATGGACCCGCCGGACCACACCCGGCTGCGGCGCAAGCTGACCGGCGCCTTCACCGTCAGACGCATGAAGCAGCTCGAAGAGCGCATCATCGAGATCACCGAACGGCAACTGGACGAGATGGCGCGGCTGACCCCGCCGGTCGACCTGGTCGAGGCGTTCGCGCTGCCGGTGCCCTCGCTGGTGATCTGCGAGCTGCTCGGCGTCCCCTACGCCGATCGGGAGACCTTCCAGGTCAACTCCGCCAAATTCCTGGTCAAGGAACAGCCGCTGGAAGAGAAGATGGCCGCCTACGGTGCGATGACCACGTACCTGGCCGGACTGGTCACCCGCAAACGCGCCGAACCCGGCGAGGACATCCTGTCCGATCTGGCCCGCCACGACGACCTCACCATCGAGGAGCTGACCGGCGTCGCCTTCCTGCTGCTGCTCGCGGGCCACGAGACCACCGCCAACATGCTGGCCCTGGGCACCTTCGCGCTCCTGGAGCACCCCGAACAGCTGGCGCAACTGCGCGCCGACCCGGATCTGGTGCCCGGCGCCGTCGAGGAATTGCTGCGCTACCTGTCCGTCGCCGACATCTTCTACCGCTACGCCACCGACGACATCGAACTCGGCGGCGAGACGATCGGCAAGGGCTCGACGGTCGTCGTCTCGTTGCTGGCCGCCAACCACGACCCCCAGCGCTTCGACAACCCCGACACCCTGGACATCCACCGCACGACCCGCGGGCATTTGTCCTTCGGTCACGGCATCCATCAGTGCCTGGGCCAGCAATTGGCCCGCATCGAGATGCGCGCCGGTTTCGCCGGTCTGCTGCGCCGCTTCCCGACCCTCGAGCTGGCCGTCCCCGCGGGCGAAGTGAAACTCAGGACCGACATGAATATCTACGGCGTCCACGCACTGCCGGTCACCTGGACGGAAACGGCCCGGTAAAACGGAAGAACCTCGGGCGGGGATTCGGTGGATCCCCGCCCCGAGGACCGGTCAAGACAGTCGCGCCTCGAGTCAAGGATTTCTCCTGGACGCGCCGGCGTCGCCACCCGCGGATCCTACTTTGATACTCGCCGGTAACTGTTATAACTCCCAATAGCTCGCAAGTAGCTGACTACTTATTTTCAACGCTGGGGAGCTTCTGACATCGGCATTAGCGCTTAGCCGGTGATTGCGGGCCGAGGACGTATTGACGAATGCGAACCGCCACGGGCAGAATCGGCCGGGTCGGAACAGGGGGTGGAGGAGTTATGCGCGTTAAAACGGATATATATTTCGACGTCGCTGTCGAACCCGCCCAGGTCTTCGATGCCCTCGCGGCCATCGAAATGCTCCCCGAATGGTCGGCGTATTCGGATGCGCGCGTGGCCACCCGCGGCGAATCCGGTCGGCCACAACGGGTTTACGTGACCGCCGATACTCTGCTCGGCAGGTCCGATCTCCAGGTGCTGGAATACGAGTGGACCGATGACCGGGTGTCGTGGCAGGTCGTGGACAGCTGTGTCGGCCTCGGCGGAGGCGGATGGTTCGAAGTGTCCGAGGACCGTGCGGGAGCGCAGGTCTGGTATCACACCGAGTTGCAGTCCTCGCTGCTGTTGCCGGGGCTCCTCCTCAAACGCAGCGTGCGCCGGGAGAGTGAAACCGTCGCGCGCAACTTCATCCAATTCGCGGAGGGATTCGCCGTGCCTCCGCAATCGCGCGCGGTATAGCTGTCACGCAACGAACCGGTCCGGGCTCACCACTGGATGTCCGCGACCGAGTTCAACGGGGCTTCCACTTCCTCCGGCGCCAACTGGAGATCCGCGTCCCGCAGCGCTTGCGGGAAGTGGAAGCCGGCGCGCTGCTCGATCTCGTTCAACGGGACCTGGAAGACGCGGAACTCGTCGAGGTCGAGGGCCTCGAGCTGGTCGAGGCTCTGGCTCAACAGGAAGCCACGGGCCTTCAGTTCACCGTGTTCCTCGAACGCGATGACCTTCCAGAACTCGCGGGGAATCTTGACCTGCCGGAATTCGCGGTCGTCCGCAGTGAAAACCGGGCCGCCGAACGCGCTGACCTTGAGATCGTCGACGGTGGCGTCGGCGAAGACGGCGTCCTCGAGTCGCCCCCACACCCCGTCGCGCATGCTCTGGTTGAAGTCGTCCATCTGCGGGGTGATGTTGGTGTAGAAGAACGAGTCCTTGTTGGCTTTCGCCGCTTCGGGCAGGCTGCCCCACAGCAGATCCGCGCGTCGCGCGAGATGGCCGCGATCGAGCCGGTTGTCGCGGTACAACTCGTTGCCGACCTGCGCGTCCGCGTCGAGTCGCGGATCCTTGACGAAGTCGATCTTCTTGCGCGAGAGCTTCTTGATCGAGGCGCCGTCGATGTTCCAGGCCACCCAGATGGCGAAGCGGCGTGAGCGGCGCATCGCGAGGGAGAAGTGCGTGTAGTGCAGGACGTCGGCGCCGTCGAGGGCGGTCGCCACGTCGGGGCGCAGCTGCGCGTCCACCTCGGGCAGCGGTATCGGCGATGCGAGGAACCGCGGATCGTATCCGGCCACCGCCGCGACTTCCTCCGCGGGCGGCGGGGTCAAGCTGATGCCGAGCTTCTCGAACACCGATCGCGGCAGGCAGGCCAGCGCGTGCTCGTCGGTGTCGGCGCCCGTCTCACCCGCGAAATGCAATCCGGCCAGTACGGTGCTGGTCTGGCCGTCGGCCGATTCGAACAGCCACGCCGACCCGGAGTCGCCGCCGCTGCTGATCTCGCCGTCGGCCGCGGGATGGGCCGGATCCGGTCCGATCTCGAAGCCGCCGATGCTCTTCGGGCCGACCCCGCGGTAATCGATCCGGGCGATCACGTCGACGCGCCGCACGATGCCGTGGGTGACCGCGGTGGTCCGGCCGCTCTTGATCACCTTGTCGCCCAGCTCGGGTTCGCCGAGACGGTCCGGAACGACGTCCAGCCCGGTGATCTCGGCGCTGAACCGCCGGTCCTCGATGGCGGCGACGGCGCAGTCGCCCGCCGTGCCGAGATGAGACCGGACGAGCTTGCCGAGCCGATTGCGGTCGATTCGATTGTCGTCGCGCGGGCCGGGCTGCACGATCACGTCGCCGAGTGCGCCCGCCGCGGTGTGCAGGACGTGCCAATTGCTCAGGACGTACGGCGTCCCGTCGTCTCGGTCGTAGACGACGCAACCGATCGTTCCGGCCGTGGTGGCGGGATGGCCGACGCTGATGCCGGGAACGATCGGATCCTGGCGCGTCTTGCGCTGCGGCGCCACCGCTTCGGTGACCAGCCGGAAGGCGGGCTCGAACTTGCGCTGCAGGACATCGGTGGGCACCTCGAACCCGTCGACGGTGACCGTCTCCGGAATCGTCGACGTGCCGAGCGCTTCGAGCTCCTCCGGCTCGGACACCTTCTCGTTCACCGTGAACTGCACCGCGATCTCGTCGGTCGGTTTTCCGTCGACTTGCTTGTAGCCGACGCCGATCGAGGAGATATTGGGGTCTTCAAGGAAGCTTTCCCCTTTGCTGCGGATGAATGTGCGCAGCGCGGAGAGCAGATCGTCGTTTTCGGCGTGGGACCGGTGGGAAACTGAGTTCTTTTTCGCAGGCATCGGGGACTCCGTGTTCGAGGTGAGCGGGGTGACGACGTCGTCGTCGCACCGGCTGTTGCCATCGTCGGGTCGCGGTGCCCGCAGCACACGAGTAGCGAACTACCCGGAACGCCCGGTCGTAATGCTGGGTAAAAGTTTCTTCGGGTAACCGATACAGCGAAAATCGCTGTCGGCTTTACCGACGTTCGGCCAAAGCTGTCGCCGTGGCGGTCACCAGGGCGATCAATCGGGTTCGATCGATATCGGGAAGCCTTCGGGTCAGTTCTCGCTCCAGATCCGCACGGAACTTCTCGCGCACCGCCGAGCCTTGGTCGGTCGGAACGGCGCGAGTCACGCGGCGGTCGCTGGGATCGGTTTTTCTGGCGAGCAATCCGCGCCGCTCGAGTCGGTCCACCATGCCGGTCACGTTGGTCTTGTCGCAACCGAGCATGGCGGCCAGTTCACCGAAGGACGGTGGCCGGTCGGCACCTAGCAGACACAGCAATTCGGCTTGCTGACTCGTCAGCTCGAAACGCCGCGCGATCAGGCTGTAGAGAGTGCTCATCTCGCGGTGCAACTGCGCGAAGGCGGGCGCCAGTCCCGGGGCGCCGGTCGGCATGTGAAAAGCGGGATCGGGTCGATGCAGCAGATCGTCCAGTCGATCCCGCTCGGCCGCCTCGGCGAACCCGACGACATCGCCGACGTGGTCGCCTTCCTGGCGTCGGACGCGGCCCGCTGGATCACCGGGGCGAGTGTGCCCGCCGGTGGGGGAGCGTTCTGATCCCGCGGCCAGGCGCGCTGGGCGCCGTCGCACGGCGTCTCAGGATTGCCCCGCCGCCCACCGTAGCTGATCCTCCGCTTCACCGGATGGCGTGCCGGCGGGGATTACGAGCAGCGTCGCCTCGGCGCCGTTCGTCCCGATCAGGTGCATGATGCCGGGCGGCTGACCAGTGTCGGGTCCGTGTACTTCGATGCCGTCCTGGCGGTCGATGCGGCGTTGGGTGATGCTGACGGCGTTCCATTCGAAGCTGACCCGTTCGGTGGGACCGAGCCGGGGAGTGAGGGCGCTGATCAGGTCGTGCAGCTCGGCGGTGAGGTTGTCCGTCCACGGCCACCAGCCGCCGTCGACCTGCTCGGGGCCGGCGCTGGATTCGCGCAGGAGCAGCCGCGGGGTGCGGGTGGGAGTTCGGAAGGGTTGCCGCCCCGGCTGGGGCGGGCCGGTGCCGGCGGTCATGTCGAAGTGGTTCGTGATCGGGCGGCGGGTATTGATCTTGGTCATGGTCTGTTCCTCTGGTCAGCCGGTGAGGCTCGCGGATTCGGGTGTGACGGCCGCCATCAGGGCCGTATGGGCGATGTCCTCGTCGGTGTCCGACGGGATGACGCGCAGCACGATCAGGTCGTTGTCGCGGCCGAAGACGTACATCGTGTTCCACAGTTCGAAGGCATAGGAGTCGAGCCGGACGGTGTGACCACCGTGGATGGTGGTCTGCCGGGGCGCGGCCGCCCAGCACGTGGGGTCGTAGACGACGCGCCAGATGGGGCCGAGCCGCACGGTGAGAACTGCGAGCAGATCGGGCAGTTCCGCGGTGAGGTCACCGGAGCGGGGCCACCACGCGCCATCGATGTAATCGCCGCGGTCCGCTTTCGGCTTCAACCTCAGCCGCGGGGTGTAGTCGGGTGGAACGTCGTGCCGCGCGTAGGGCAACCGTTCGGATGTCGTGCTGGTAGCGATGCGGTGGAGTCGCATGTCGTGTCCTCTCGCGGGAGCGTCGCGTCGCCCGGCCGATGATGGCGCGATGGCTTCTGAATGCCGGGCGGTGCGGACGCTGGTCCGACGGCTTCGTAGACGGCCGGCGGTTCGACTCGGGGCGCGTGCCGGGAAGCGGCCGCGTGGGCGGTGGTCGTGATCTCCGGGAGCGGGATCGACGAAAGCGACCGGGCTCGAATGCCGTGTTCCTCCAGTACACGCCGAATATGTCCCAATGTCAACACTGTAGGTCTACACTTCACAGTGGGTTCCAAGCATGTTGGAGGCATCGAGATGGCCGAACCGGTCGATCGCACGGATGTGCGTCCGGTAGATCGCCGTTCCCGGCGTCCGACCGGCCGGGTCACGAGGGCGGTCGTGCTGACCGCGGCGCTCGAGATCATCGATCGCGACGGCGTCGAGGGGTTGTCGATGCGTCGGTTGGCCGAGGCGGTAGGGCGGGATCCGATGGTGATCTATCGGCACGTACCGAACAAGGCGGCCTTGCTCGACGGCGTGGCCGAACTCGTGTTCGCGCAGCTGTCGATCGATGCCACCGATCCGGATTGGGCGGCGCAACTGCGGGCGGTCGCCCAGGATTTCCGCCGGTTGGCGCTGGCGCATCCGCGGGTGGTGCCGTTGCTGGTGACCCGGCCGTTGGCCACGCCGTTGGGGTTGCGTCCGCCTGCGGTGATCCGCCCCCTGGAAGACATCCTTCAGTTGCTCACCCGTGCCGGATTCTCGGGCGCCGACGCGCTGCATGTCTACCGCGCGGTGTTCGGCTTCCTGTACGGGCACGTTCTCAACGAGCTGCAAGAGATCGTGGAACGTCCCGACGAGACCGACGAGGTGCTGCGACTCGGGCTGTACCGCCTCCCGCTGGCGGAGTTCCCACTGCTCCGCCAACTCGCGCCCGTCCTCGCCGCCTACGACGGCGAAGCCGAACTCGAACGCGGCATCGACATCCTGCTCGCCGGGTTGAGCGTCACACTGCTCCAGCCCGGTCGGAAGTGAGTTGTCAACGATGTACATCTACGTTGTAGACCGGAGTCGGTATGAACCGTAGGCTGGTGACAACCGGTTCGCGCATCCGCTGTCGGCCGATCGGACGAGTCCGTCGCCGCGGAATCGGAAGAGGGAACCTTCGATGACCATCAAGAACAAAATCGCGCACCAGGTTCGGTCGGGCCGCTCGCGTCTACGGATGCTGCTGGCCAGGACCGACGAAGACAGCCGTCGCAGGACGGACGTCGGAGGCAGACGTCCCGGCGGCACCATCGCACTGGCCGGGCGCAAGCTGAAGCAGGCGTTCACCCACTGATTCCGAACTCGACCGTCCGGAGATGGCGGCTCTCGTCGCGGCGAAGTGCTCCAGAGACGAGGTACTGACCGATGGCAATCACGCAGGTCGCGGCTTACGCGCATCTGAGCGAGGCGGATATCGAAGCGATGGGGCGGGAGTTCGATGCGATTCGCCGTGACATCCTCGAACGACGCGGCGCCCGGGACGCCGCCTATATCCGCCGGACGATCGCGTTCCAGCGAATACTGGACGCTGCGTCCCGGCTGGTGATCGCCGGCACGCGAACGAAAGCCGGCTGGCTGCTGGGTACGACGGCGCTGGCGGTGGCAAAGAGCATCGAGAATATGGAGATCGGCCACAATGTGGGCCACGGCCAATGGGATTGGATGAACGACCCGGAAATTCATTCCACGACCTGGGAATGGGATATGGCCGGTCTGTCGTCCCAATGGCGCTATGCGCACAACTATCGCCATCACGTGTACACCAATGTGCTCGGCATGGACGACGATATCGGCTTCGGCGTGATGCGGGTGACCCGCGATCAGCGGTGGCGGCCGCGGCTGCTGTTGCAACCGTTGCAGAACCTGTTCCTGGCGATGACGTTCGAATGGGGCATCGCCCTGCACGACTTGGACTCCGAGCGTGCCCGCGCGCCTGGGCCTGCGGAGGAGGCCGACCAGGGCAGGGCACTGATCCGGAAGATAGTGCGGCAGGCGGGCAAGGACTATGTGCTCTTTCCGGCGCTGAGCGGGCGGCGCTGGCGACGCACGCTCGCTGCGAACACCACTGCCAATCTTCTGCGTAACCTCTGGGCATATGTGGTGATCTTCTGTGGTCATTTCCCGGACGGCGCGGAGAAATTCACCGCGGCCGTGGTGGAGCACGAGACGAAGGCCGAGTGGTATCTGCGGCAGATGCTCGGCAGCGCGAACTTCGAGGCCGGACCGGTCCTGGCGTTCATGAGCGGGAATCTGTGCCACCAGATCGAGCACCACCTGTTTCCGGACCTGCCCAGCAACCGGTACGCCGAGATAGCCGTGCGGGTGCGCGGGATATGTGACAAATACGATCTGCCCTATACCACCGGGCCGCTGATCCGGCAGTACCTGCTGACCTTGCGCACCATCCACAAGCTGGCCCTCCCGGACAGCTTGCTGACCGCGACCTCCGACGACGCGCCCGAGACCGCCTCGGAACGCAAGTTCGACGCCCACGCGGCGTCCGGATCCGGCGCGTTTCCCCGGCGCGGCCTGCGCACCGCGCTCCTGCGCACCGGTCGGCTGCGGTCCTGAGCGTCCGAGGCCCGCTGGGAGACGACGCCGCGGCCGAGTGTTCAGATCTCGATGTGCGCGCCCATGATGACGGTGCGTTCGCGCGGCAGGCCGAACTGCTCGGCGGCGTCGGCGGTGATGTAGGAGGTGGCGATGAACAGGTGTTTGCGCCACGCGGCCATCGTCGGCTCGGAGCCGGCGCGCAGCTCGATCTTCGACAGGAAGTAGGACGCCTGGTCCAGCTGCAAGGGCCCCTCGGTGACGGCGGGGTCGAGCAGCGCCAGCGCGCCGGGCACGTCCTGGGGTTCCATGTAGCCAAACCGGGCGCGGACGTGGATGATCCCGTCCTCGGTATAGCCCAGGGAGTCGACGCTGATCCGCTGATCGGCCGGAACGCGGGGCACGGGCTCGGTCTCGATCGACATGATCACGACGTGCGCGTGGCGTACGTGATTGTGTTCGGCGTTGGCCCGCATGGCCAGCGGCGCGGTTCGCTTGCCGCGGTTGAGGAAGACGGCCGTGCCGGGGACCTGGCGTATCGACGGGTCGTCGCCCGCGTGCAGGTGATCGATGAATTCGCGCAGCGACCCTTCCCGTCGTTCGCGTTCGGCGCTGACGATCTCGCGTCCACGCTGCCAGGTGGTCATGACGGTGAACGCGGTCAGCGCGATCAGCAGTGGCAGCCACGCACCGTGCACGAGCTTGGTCAGATTCGCCGCGACGAACAGCAGGTCTACCGACACCAAGGGGACGGCGCCCAAGGCGAGCAGCCACAGCGGGATGTTCCATCTGCGGCGGGCGATGTAGAAGAACAGCAGGGTGGTGATGGTGATCGTGCCGGTCACCGCCATGCCGAACGCGTAGGCCAGCGCCGCCGAACTGCGGAAGGCGAACACCAGGGTGAGTACCGAGACCATCAGCAGCCAGTTGATCCACGGGACGTAGATCTGGCCGACGGTGGCCTCGGAGGTGTGCGCGATCCGCAGCCGGGGCAGGTAGCCGAGCCGGGCGGCTTGGGAGGCCACCGAGTACGCGCCGGTGATCACCGCCTGGGAGGCGATCACCGTCGCCGCGGTGGCCAGCAGCACCAGCGGCAGCCGGCCCCATGCGGGCATGAGCAGGAAGAACGGGCTGCTGACGTGGCGGGAATCGCCGAGGATCAACGCGCCCTGGCCGAAGTAGCTGAGGATGCACGCCGGGAAAACCATGATCAGCCAGGCCCGGGTGATCGAGCGGCGGCCGAAGTGACCCATGTCGGCGAACAGTGCCTCCGCTCCGGTCACCGCGAGGACGATCGCGGCCAAGGCGAAGAAGGCGGTGCCGAAATGACCGAACAGGAAACCCAGCGCGTAGGTCGGTGACAGGGCCCGCAGGATCTGCGGATGAGCGGCGATGCCCGCCACCCCGCACGCGCCGATGGTCAGGAACCACACGATCATCACCGGTCCGAACACCCGGCCCACCGCCGCGGTGCCCCGGCGCTGCACCAGGAACAGCGTCACGATGATCACCGCGGTGATCGGCACGACGAATTCCCGCAGCGACGGCTCCACGACCTCGATTCCCTCGACGGCGGACAGCACCGAGATCGCCGGAGTGATCATGCTGTCGCCGAAGAACAGCGAAGCGCCGAAGATGCCCACCGCCGCCAGCACCGCGGTCTGGCGCCGCCCGCGTTGCGAGCCCCACCGGCGCAGCTGCGTGATCAGCGCCATGATGCCGCCCTCACCGTCGTTGTCGGCGCGCAGGGCCAGCAGGATGTAGGTGACGGTGACGATGATGGTCACCGACCAGAAGATCAGCGAGACCACGCCGTACACGTTGTCCGTGGTGACGGGCACCGGATGCGGGTCGCGCGGGTTGAACACGGTCTGGATGGTGTAGATCGGGCTGGTCCCGATGTCGCCGAACACCACGCCCAGTGCGGCGATCACCACACTCAGCCGCGCGGTGTCGTGCGCGTTCGGCCCGGCGGACGCCGGGGATCGTGCCTCGTCGGATGTGGTCGTGTACTGCTGATCGGTCACGGAGATTCTCCTCGCGCGGGTTCCTCGGCCGCTTCCGGCGCTCGACTCAATACGACACGCGCGTCATGCGGATCTCGGAGATCGACATGCCCCGACGGCGGCGGAACAATCCGCGCAGGGTTCCGGCGTTGAGATAGCCCACCTTGGCGGCCACCGCGTCCACCGTGAGCGCTGTGGTGCGCAGCAGGTGCACGGCCCGTTCGAGGCGGATGTCGTGCACGAACTCCGTGGGGGACATGCCGAGTTCGGCGTGCGTGGCGCGTTGCAGGCTGCGTTCGGTGACACCGATGGCGCGGGCGGCGTGGGCGATCCGGAAATTCTCGCCGAGATGTTCGCGGACCCAGCGTTCGAAGGCGGCGGTGACGGAATCGCCCCTGGCGATGACCTCGGGAACGATGAACTCGCGTTGTGGTCGTCCCGCGCCGACCGCGAGATAGCGCATCGCGCGCTCGGCCAGCGCCGGGCTTCTCGAGGCGATCAGCGACAGCGCCAGGTCCATGTGCGACAGCGCCGCGCCCGCGGTGGTGACGCCTTGGCCGCGGCACAGCGTCCGGCCCTCGTCCAGTTCGACGCGCGGATAACGGCGCCGGAAGCTGGGGCCGAGCCACCAGCTCGTGGTCGCCGCGGAACCGTCCAGCACGCCCGCCTCGGCCAGGAAGAACGTTCCGGTGCAGGCCGCGGCCAGATGAGCGCCCCGATCCCGTGCGGCGACGAGCCGGTCGAGCACGGGGCGGCTGGCCGGTGCGGAGATGAGCTCGATAAGCGCCGCGGCCTCCAGCACGTTCACCGCGGGCACGATCATCAGCTCGAATTCGTCGCCGAGTTCGTCGAGCGGGATCGTCGGCACGGTGTTGCCGTTGCCCGACCGCACCGTGGCGCCGAACGACGCGCTGCGGATCCGCCACGGCTGCGGCGGGTCGGCAAGTTCGGTGCGCACGGCGTTGGCGGTGTTGAAGGTCTCCAGCAAGGCGGCGTATCCGAAATCGGCTACCCCGTCCACCACGAAGACGACGACGTCCATGTCGGAAACGGTACCGAAGATGTCGTTCACGACACTCCGTTCCGCGGAAGTTCTGTCCTACTGTCATCGCGAGACGGCTCGCCGCCGGCGGAGTCGTTCCAGCCCGCAGTACCTCGACGCTTGGGAGTTCGCGTGACCATGATCGATACCACCGGTACGCACCACATCCGGTTGACGGTGACCGATATCGAGCGGTCCCGCGCTTTCTACCGAGATGTGCTCGGCTTCCCGATCGCCGCCGAATCCTCTGGCAGCCCGGATGATCCTGCGGTGCGCGCGGACCCGATGCGCCTGTTCGGCGGGGTGGTGTTCCAGGCCAACGGGATGTTGCTCGGCCTGCGCCCGGTGGCCGCCGCGACGGATCGATTCGATTCCGAGCGTGTGGGATTGGACCACCTCAGCTTCGCCGTCCCCGCGCGGGACGATCTGGTGGCCGCGGCCGCGCGCCTGTCCGAGGCAGGCATCGAACACGGGAAGATCACGGAAATGGCCGATTTCGGCATCGCGATCCTGTCGTTCTCCGATCCCGACGGCATACATCTCGAACTCACTGCGCCACTGTGAGTTTGCATGCGCCCAGCGCGGGCATGCCCGATCCGGAATGAACGCTGTCCCGATGAAGGCTTCGACGACCGGCCGCGGCATCGGTGTGGTCGTGCCGAGGAGGTAGCCGATGCTGGTCCAGCGTGCGCGACCACGAAAGCCGTCCGAGAGTTCGGCGTTGCCGAGCCCCAGCGCACTGCTGTGCGCGCTGGGCGGTCAGCACGTGCAGGGGCCGGTGAGCCGGTGGGCACGCGAGCTGACCGAACTGCACCGGCAGCGGCGTGAGCAGGCGCGGGACCTGGCCGAGCTGGAGCGGCGCCGTGCCGAGTTCGTCGACCGGATCGACACGTGGGCGACGTTGCAGCTGCCGTCCGCCGCGCCGGGTGTGCGGCTGCACGACGTCAGCCTGGGCGTGATGATCGACCGGATGGCCGCCGTGGCGGAAGAGGCGTTCCATCTGCTGATGAACGACGATCCGGGTGGCGAGCGCATGCACGCGGCATGGACCCGGCTGGCGGAATTGGAGATCGCCTACACCGATCTGGTGCGTGCGGTCGGTGACGGACGTCGTCGTCTTCCGCCGAAACGGGTAGGGCCGTTGCCTGCCCCGGGAACCGAATGATCCGGGCGGGAGCGATCGAGCGCCGGACTCGAGGGGCCGGAGTCTGCCACCCCGGGGGGAAAGTGCAGGTCATCCGCATTGTCCACGGGGGTGGGGAGCCGGCGCGGACCGTCGTGACGTGTCGCCGCGGGCGAGGACGCACGCGTTGTGCCGTGGCCGATCGAAGCGAGTGGACGAGAGGGCGTAGGCTGAGCGCTCCGACGGACGGCGCGACTTTCTGGGAGCGGTGCATGAGCAAGGGTGAGGGGACTCCTCCCGCTACTACGCGGACCGGCACGATCAGTGTGCGGGTGCCCGCGGTCTCCGAACAGCTGGCGATGCTGCGTGCCTTGGCCGAGACCGTCATGCTCATGGCCGATTTCGGCATCGATGAGGTGACCGATATCCGGCTGGCCCTCGACGAGGTGGCCAGCGCGCTCGTGCTGGACGCGGTGGACGGGGCGGAGCTCGAGTGCGGGTTCGGCTTCGAGGACGACGCGGTGGAGGTGCGCGTGTCCACCGTCACGGTGTCGGACACCAGCCCGGACGAGTCCGGCTTCGGCTGGCACATCGTCGCGACGCTGACGGATTCGGTCTCGGCCACGCGAGGCGCACACGACTCCGCCGCGGGCGGCTACCCGACTGTCGTCGACTTCCGTTGGGTCCGCGGCGGCTCGAATAATGAGTAGCGAGTCGAATCCGGCCGGTGCCAAGCGCAAATCGCGGGGAGACAGCTACGACAATATCGAGCCGCTCTTCGCCGAACTGGCCGCGCTGGCCCCGGACGATCCGCGCCGGGAGGCCGTGCGCGCCGAGCTGATCGAGCGCTGCCTGCCGCTGGCCGAACACATCGCCCGCAAGTTCAGCGGGCGCGGCGAGAGCTTCGAGGACCTGCTGCAGATCGCCCGGGTGGGCATGCTCGCCGCCGTCGACCGCTTCGATCCGGGACACGGCGCGACCTTCCTGTCGTTCGCGGTGCCGACGATCATGGGCGAAGTGCGCAGGCATTTCCGCGACTACGCCTGGTCGGTGCGAGTGCCGCGACGGCTCAAGGAGATCCAGTCCACGATCGGTCCCACGGTGGAGATCCTGTCGCAGCGGCTGGGCCGGATGCCGCGAGCGCGGGAGATCGCCGAGGAACTGGGCGCCGACCTGAACGAGGTGACCCAGGCGCTCATCGCCCGCAACGCCTACCAGACCTCTTCGATCGATGCCGCCTCCGACACCGACGACTCGGAATCCGGCGGCCCCTCGCTGCTGGACTCACTCGGCGCCGAGGACCCGGACTTCGGCACCGTGGAGAACTACCTGGCGGTGAAGCCGCTGCTGGCCGCGTTGCCGGAGCGCGAGAAGCAGGTGCTGGTGATGCGCTTCTTCGACTCGATGTCCCAGGAGCAGATCGCCCAGCGGATCGGTTGTTCGCAGATGCAGGTCTCGCGGATTCTGTCGAAGACGTTGAAATCGCTGCGCGAGCAGGCTCTGCGGGACTGACGCACGCGCGCGGCGTTCACTCGCCGGTCAGCTCGTCGTGGTACTCGCGCATCGCCTGGACCACGGCGACCAGGACGCGGTGGGCGCCGGCCAGGTCCGCGTCGGGCAGTTCGGCCATCGCGGCGCGGGTCTGCCGCCCGAGCGGGGTGAAGAAGCCGCGTGCCACGTCCATGCCGTGCTCGTCGTAGTGCAGGATGACCCGCCTGCGGTCGGTCGGGTCGGCGGCGCGGCGCAGGTGACCGGAGTCGATCATGCGCTCGACCAGGTAGGTCACCGCCGATGAGGAGATTCCCATCAGCTTGCCGAGCCCGCCCGCGGTGAGCGGCGCGCCCTCGATCTCGGCGGTCGCGACGTGCATCAGCGCGCGAAAGTCGTTGGCGCGCAGTTGGTGTGTTCGCGCGAAGACCTGGCCGATCTGCTCGGAGATCGCGGTGAGGGCGCGGATGTCGGCGGCGATACCGGCTTCCAATCCATCACGGTCCGTCCGGTCCGCGTTCGGTTCAGGGGTCAACGGCGCATCCTTTTCCACACGGGGGTCAGCGTAGTTCAGCCGGTGTCTCGATTGCTTAATATTTCAGTTTCTGAGAGAGTTGCCGGGTGAGCGCTTGGGATCGCTATGCGTCGGTGGTGACCGCCCGGACCTCGTGGGTGCTGCTGGTGGTGCTCGCCGCCGCCTCGGTCGGCCTGATCGGTGCGGTGGGTGAGAACGAGTCCGCCGGGCAGGCTCCGACCGCGCTACCGTCCTCGGCGGAATCGGCACACGTCGAACAGGCGCTGGAGGAGTTCCCGGACGCCGGGACGGCCGCCGCCATCGTCGTCGTCACCCGTGCCGACGACGGCGAGCTGACCGACGACGACCGGAACGCCACCGCCGCGGCGGTTTCCCGCGCGTCGGGACGCCCGCCCGGTCCGGGCGACCTGCTCGCCGCGCCGGACCGGAAGGCGGCGATCGGGCAGGTTCCGGTGAACGCCGACCTGAGCGGATTCGCGCTGACCGACCGCATCGACGAGATCCGTTCCGCCGCGCGGGACGGCTTGCCCGACGGGCTCGTCCTCCAGGTCACCGGTGGTCCGGCCTTCGGCGCCGACATCGCCGACTCGTTCTCCGGCGCCAACGTCACGCTGCTGGCGGTGACCGCGGTGGTCGTCGCGGTGCTGCTGATCGCGACGTATCGCTCACCCGTGCTGTGGCTGGTGCCGCTCGCGGTGGTCGGCGCGGCCGACCGGGTGGCGACCGGCGCGGGAACCGCGCTGGCGCGCCTGACCGACCTGACCTTCGACGGTTCGACCTCCGGTGTGACGAGCGTGCTGGTGTTCGGCGCGGGCACCAACTACGCGCTGTTGCTGGTATCGCGCTATCGCGACGAACTGCACCGGGAATCCGACCACCGCGCGGCGCTGCGGCAGGCGGTGCGGCGCGCCGGACCCGCGGTCCTGGCCAGCAATGTGACGGTGGTCGCCGCGCTGCTCGTGCTGCTGCTCGCCTCGGTGCCGAGCACACGCAGTCTCGGTGTGATGGCCGCGCTCGGATTGCTGGTGGCGGTGGTGTTCGTCCTGCTCGCGCTGCCCGCCGTGCTCGCGTTGTGCGGGCGCAAGGTGTTCTGGCCCTTCGTGCCGCAGGCAGACGACCGCGACACGGCGGAGGAGGGCGTCTGGCACGCCATCGCCGCGCGGGTGGTGCGCAGGCCCGCGCTGGTCGCGGGCAGTGCGATCGTGGTGCTCGCGGTCTGCGCGACCGGATTGCTGTCGACGCAGGTGGGACTCTCGCAGACCGAGCAGTTCCGGGTCCGCGCGGAGTCGGTGGAGGGATTCGACGCCCTCGCGCGGCATTTCCCCTCCGGGGCTTCCGATCCCGCGCTCGTCGTCGCGCGCAGCGACGCGGCGGCGGGGATCGATGAGGCGTTGCGCCGCACTGATGGCGTGGTGCTGACGTCGCAGACGGGAACCTCGCCGACCGGACTGACCCGGTGGTCGGTGGTGATCGACGCGCCACCGTCTTCCGCACGCGCCTTCGACACGATCGAGGCGCTGCGCGCGTCGGTCGCGCGGGTGCCCGGAGCCGACGCGATGGTCGGCGGCACCGACGCTCAGGCGCTGGACGTGCAGACCGCCGCGAGCCGGGACCGCAAGGTGGTCATCCCGCTCATCCTCGTCGTCGTGCTCGTGGTGCTGCTCGCGCTGCTGCGCGCGGTGCCCGCCGCGCTGCTGCTGGTCGCGGTCACCGTGCTGAGCGCGCTGGCCGCGCTGGGGCTGGGCAGCTGGATGAGCGAGCACGTGTTCGGATTCCCGGCGCTGGACATCAGCGTGCCGCTGTTCGCGTTCCTGTTCCTGGTCGCCCTCGGCGTCGACTACACGATCTTCCTGGTGACCAGGGCGCGCGAGGAGACGCCACGGTACGGCACCACGCGCGGCATGGTGCGGGCGGTGTCGGTGACCGGCGCGGTGATCACCAGTGCGGGCATCGTGCTGGCCGCGGTGTTCTGCGTGCTCGGCGTGCTCCCGCTGATCACCCTCACCCAGGTCGGCATCGTGGTGGGCCTGGGCATTCTGCTCGACACCTTCGTCGTGCGCACGGTGGTGATCCCGGCGCTGTTCAGCCTGATCGGGCGCAAGCTCTGGTGGCCGAGCGAGCTACGGCTCGTCGAGGGGGACGACGCCGCCGAATCGGCGCGGCGCGCGGACGGCACAGAGAAAAGCGGATGACCGCTCGTGCGGCCATCCGCTCGGGAAGGCGTATCTCTGTCATCGCTCCGGCCATGCGCGGCGCCGGGGACCACCTCCCGCGGCGCCGTTCGACGGTGGTCAGTGCTTGAAGGCGTCCTTCACCTTCTCGCCTGCGTCCTTCAGGTCCGACTTGACCTTGTCGGTGCGGCCTTCGTCGCGCTTCCCCCGGTCGCCCGTGGCCTCGCCGACCTTCTCTTTGGCCTGACCAGCAACTTTATCGGCCTTGTTCTTCGCCTTGTCGACTGTGCTCATGTCACAACCTCCTTGTGAAGAGACCGGCCGACCATCTTCAGCCGGTCTACTTCGCGATAGCCCGTTATCGAGAAGCCAAACGTCCGGCCTTTCCGCGCAAAGCGGAAGACCCGGTCGGAACCGGGTCTTCGCGAAATTCGGGCGTATCGAAACGACGAGCTCGCGCGGCGAGTGCGCCGGAAAGCGAATTACGAGGCGGGCACCGTGGGCGGCGTGAGAAGCCCCTGGAGCACACCGACACCCGCGCCGACAGCCGCGCCGACGGCGATGGCCGGGGACGCGACGAACCCGTAACCGATGGCGGCGCCGAACGCCATGACGGCCACCGTCCCGGTCGGGAACATCGGCAGGCCCGCGATGGCTCCGCAGACGGCGCCGATGACCGCGCCGATCGAGGCGACCGGCGAGGCCACCATGCTGCCCACCGAGGCGCCCATCGCGGTGGAACCGAGGATGTTGGCGGCGATGGCGTCGGAGCGCGACGGCTCGAAGCCCGCCGAATCCAACGTCTGCGCGATGCCGGCTTCGGGGCCCGCGACCGCGTCGTTGAACATCTTGCCTTGCTCGGGAGTGAGGAAGTCCGGCCTGCCGATCACCACCGAACCGACGCGCAGGGTGCCGGGAGGCGCCTCGATGGGCGCGACCGAGGGTGCCGGGGCGGCGGGGTTGGGCAGGTGCAGCCGCTGCGGGACGATCGGGGCGAGCACGTTCGGATCCGGCATCGGCCGGTTGACGCTCAGGTCGTTGCGGCCCGCCGAAACCGGGGGCGCGGGCGGAACGGCTTCGGGCGGAAGGGCTCCCGGATCCGCGGGATCGGCCGCCGGGGTGATGGCGCCGACGGCGGGCGCCGGAGCGAACGGGAGCTGGACGGAGATCTCCGGCAGCAGCGGATCAGCGGTGGCGGTCGCCGCGCCGACCACGGACAACGGGATGGCGCCCGCGACGACCAGCGTGGCGGCGCGGCGTAAGAAGGGGTGTGCTGAAGTTTCGGGTACTGCTATGCCCATGGACTTACCCACCTCATTCTGAAGAGGACATATACCTACCTTTCTAGTTCGATTCAGAAAGCCATACGGATGCGCGAAAGTTGGATTTCTTTTCCGATAGCGAGGAACCGCGCACGCGCCGAATCGAATCCGTGCGACGGTATCGAATATCGGTGGCGCCGTACGGCAACCGTTGACGTTCGCGATTGCGGTCCGATTACTGACGGAAATCAGGAAAACCGGCGGGGAAACGGGTTCGCGCCCCGCTGCAAGGCTTCCGGTCCGCATCGCGGACAGCCGGAGTGCCCCGGGGGGCGATCGCTCCGGGGCAACGAGACTGCGGCCGGTCCGTGGCGCGCTTGTCCCCTAGTCTGTCGGAATGGCAACTCCGAGTGTGTGGACCGTAACGACCACTACCCCCACTGAAGACGCTGCCCAATCCATCGCTCGCGCCGCGGTGACGGAGAAGCTGGCGGCGGGTGCGTTCATCACCGGCCCGGTCAAGTCGGTGTTCTGGCACCTCGGCGAATCCGGTGAAGGCCAGGAATGGCGCGTCGAGCTGCGAACCTCCGACACCACCCGGGACAAGCTCGCCGCCAGGATCAAGGAACTGCACCCTTGGGACAACCCGGAGCTGACCGGTCAGCCCATCGCATGGTGCCCCGATGAGTACGCGGACTGGGTGGACCGCTCTACAGTGGCATAGCCGCATCTGCCTGTACGGTGGCCGTGTCCCGAATCCGCATCCCGTCGGGGCGCACTGTGCGGAGGAGGGGTCATG
This sequence comes from Nocardia exalbida NBRC 100660, assembly GCF_000308575.1. GTDB lineage: Bacteria > Actinomycetota > Actinomycetes > Mycobacteriales > Mycobacteriaceae > Nocardia > Nocardia exalbida. The sequence continues at coordinate 83,638 of NZ_BAFZ01000041.1, forward strand.
TTCGCGCTCGTCGTGAGGTTCGACCTGCAAGACGCCGGGAAGGCGGCCGAGTTCGACAAGTTGGTGGCGGAAACCGTTCGAGCGATAACGGACTTCGAACCCGGGACGCTGGTGTACGCCACGCATACCGTCGAGGGGGAGCCGCTGTCGCGGATCTTCTACGAGGTGTACCGCGATCGCTCGGCCTTCGAGGAGCACGAGCGGCAACCGCACACGCGCCACTTCCTCAGCCGGCGGGAGAACTACGTCGCTTCGTTCCGGGTGGAGTTCCTGTCGCCCGCCGATACGAAGGGCCTGCCCGCGGCGGGCTGACCGGATCACAAGCGCGCGGCAATCCCGCACCATACGGCAAAGCCGTGGACGGTATCGACGCTGCGTGCTTCCGCACGAGCCAGCGCCCGCACCGTCTCGTGCACCATTGGATTCCACCGAGTCTGCGCCGGCGCAATCGCTTTCGCGGTAAGCAGCGCATCCAAGGCGCGTGCGCGGTCCCCATGCAGGAGGTATGCGCGCGCCAGGTCGATGTAGTGATGACCCGCGCGCTCCTTCGGGGTGCCATCGGGGATGACCAGCGACTGCGCCCGGTTGAGTGCTTCGGTGCCGTCCATGCTCTCCACGGCAAGCGCCACTGACCAGATTTCGACGTTTGTCGGCCCGAACGACAGAATGACGTCGCGATCATCACCGAGGCGCAGCGCGGTCTCCCGGGCCTCGGCCAAGTGCTTGTCGGCAAGGTCGCGATTGCCGCAGCGCGACGCGGCGAGCCCGGATTGCAGGTGCAGGCCCCCCCAGGCGATGAGGTCGTCGCGGTGTCCGGCGCTGAGGCGGGGTTCGATGCTGGACCGGCAGCGCTCCAAGAATCCGAGGGCGGCGGTCCAGTCACCGCCGGAGCTGAGTAGCGCCGCGCGGTGAAATTGACTGGTGGCGATCCACAATTCGCTGCCGGATTCGGTGGCCCCCCACGCGAGCCGATCGACGGCCAGTGCGGCGAGGTCCCCATACCCGAGTTTGTGGGCGATGCTGTGCGCGGAGTAGTACAGCTCGCACAACAGGAGGAGCGCATGGTTCCGCTCCCGGCCGCTGCTGCGGTGCACCGCAGCGCGTACCTCGCCGAGCAGCGGTGGCAGAGATCGGCCCAGTTTGTGGAACGAGGACGGGCGGCTCGGCCCGCATGTCCGAAACATGCCCGGCCCGTGCACATGGGTGGGAGCGACGGTTGTGGATGACCGCCACGACATATCCCTCCGGTACCTGATCAACCTCGCTCCGGTGACCGGGATAGACCGGAGACGGTGGCTCGGTGATCGCGATGGATAGGCCGACAACGGTTTTCGCGGACGCACCCACGACAATCCTGGAGACGCCGGTGGCACGGTGTCGCTTCTACCGAAACGTCTGCGGGCTACCGGCGCGCATCGATCCCGAGCTGGGCCGAATCTTCGTACCGGCGGGCAGTGTCGGCGCGATCACCGTGCCTGCGCAATTGGGGGCGATGGTGAAGATACGAATGCAGAAACTCGGTAGCCCTGCCGGACCGATCATTTCGCACCCGCGTTCGAAGCGGTGGACCTTCTTGGTGGCCCCGGATATCCCGCATGACATGCCGCTGTTCTCCGAGTTGTTCCGGCTGAACGCGACCCTCGCACCGATCGGTGCGCAGATCGCGTTGCCGTCACCCGCTGATGGTGTCGGTGATCGGTTCCGGGTATGGGCGCAGGCTCCGAGCGACTCTTACCGGCCGTCCGCGCTGGCGGTGATAGGTGCAATCCGGGATTGCGTGCGGCCCGGATACGGAGGTAGCGCGGGTGGGCGAGCAGCGCGCAACGGAAGACACGACTAGACGATCGACACACGCTTTCGAGAACCCGGACACCGCCGGAACGGGAGGAACCATGACCATTGCTGTCGCGATCCGCGTCACCGTGCTCACCAGCGCGTGGGTGCTCGGCACGGCCACCATCGCCGATGCCGAACCCGTACGCGCCGCGAACGACGAGATCGTGTGCTTCGTCCACGCCATCGAGCCGTGGAAGACCGATCACGGGTCGATGGCCCCGATCAACTACGGGTTCAAGGTGCACTGCACCGGTCCGGCCCGCGATGCGCAGCGTCACCACGAAGCTGTGGCGTTACGATGCTGCCGACGGGAAGTGGTACAAGCACGCCGAACGCATCGACACCAGCACTGACCCCGACGTGCAGGCGTTGTACTCCGCGTCGTGCTCGTCGGCGGGAATTTTCTACGGGTTCCATACCCAGGTGGAGGTGACCGCGATCGCCGGTACGTGGGACGACGGCGGCGACAACAGCGCCACCATTTCCGCGATCTGCTGACACGAAAGGGAAGGGCACCGCCGATGGGCACACTGGACCACCCAGCGGTCAGCGTAGCGCTCGATGCCCTTGCGGCCGTTGACTCGAGCCTCGCCCCGATCAACGTCGTCCTCCGGGAGGAGATCGTCGCAGTCCTTGTAGACGGCGACCGGGGCCGCTATATCGTGTTCGTCCACCCCGACGGTGACCAGTGGAAGACGCGCGGAACGATGTTCGGCGCACCCCGTCCTTCCGGTCCTCGGCACGAACACACCCCGGCCTGGGAGGCGCTGCAACGACTCGGCACCCGGTTCCGGTCGGCCACCGCCGACCGGTTCGGTGATGGCTGGTACGCGGTCATCGGCCGAGCCGCCCACGACGCGGTGTCCCTCTCGGTTACGTCCTCGTTGGAGGAATGCGTCGTGCCGATCGGCGCGGACGGTCTCGCGTTCGCGGTCATCCGCGCGACCGGCAGCGAGACACCGCGGGTTACCGTGACCACTCGCGACGGGCGAGCGATCACGGTCGGGCCGCTGGCAGCCTGACCGGAACTCACCCGACGCCCCGGGGCCGATCACCCCGGGGCGCACCGTGTCAGGAGGCTGCGGCGAATCCGGCGCGCAGGTCGGCGAGGATGTCGTCGATTCCCTCGATGCCGACGGCGAGGCGGACCAGGCCGGGGGTGACGCCCGCGGCCAGCTGCTCTTCGGGTGTGAGTTGTGAGTGGGTGGTGGAGGCGGGGTGGATCACCAGTGAGCGCACGTCACCGATGTTGGCGACGTGGCTGTGCAGCCGCAGTGCCTCGACGAATCGTTTGCCCGCGTCTACGCCGCCGGCCAGTTCGAAGCCGATCACCGCGCCGGTGCCCTTTGGCGCGAGGGCGCGGCCGCGCTCGTACCACGGGGAGGACGGCAGGCCCGCGTAGGACACCGAGGTGACTTCTGAACGGCCGGTGAGGAATTCGGCCACCGCCTGCGCGTTCTGCACGTGCCGTTCGATCCGCAGGCTCAGCGTCTCCAGGCCCTGGCTGATCAGGAACGCGTTGAACGGCGAGACCGCCGCGCCGAGGTCGCGCAGCAGTTGCACGCGCGCCTTGAGCGCGTAGGCGGGCGCGCCCAGCTCGGCGTACACGACACCGTGGTAGCTCGGGTCGGGTTCGGTGAAGCCGGGGAACCGGCCACCGGTCCAGTCGAACTTGCCGCCGTCCACGATCACGCCCGCGATGGCCGCGCCGTGTCCGCCGAGGTACTTCGTGGCCGAATGCACGACGATGTCGGCGCCGTGGGCCAGCGGCTGGATCAGGTACGGCGTGGCGACGGTGTTGTCCACGATCAGCGGGACGCCGTTGTCGTGGGCGACGCCCGCGATCCCCGGGATGTCGAGGATGTGATTCTGCGGGTTGGAGATCGTTTCGCCGTAGAGCGCCTTGGTGTTCGGGCGGATGGCGGCCTTCCACTGCTCGAGGTCGTCGGGATCGTCGACGAAGGAGACCTCGATGCCGAGCTTGGGCAGCGAGTAGTGGAAGAGGTTGTAGGTGCCGCCGTAGAGCCGGGGACTGGAGACGATGTGGTCGCCCGCTCCGGCGATGTTGAGGATCGCGAAGGTCTCCGCGGCCTGCCCGGAGGCCAGCAGCAGGGCGGCGACGCCGCCTTCCAGTGCGGCGATGCGCTGCTCCACCGCGTCCTGGGTGGGGTTCATGATCCGGGTGTAGATGTTGCCGGGCTCGGCCAGACCGAACAGCGCCGCCGCGTGCGCGGTGTCGCGGAAGGTGTATGAGGTCGTCTGGTAGATCGGCAGCGCGCGGGCGTTGGTCGTGCCGTCCGGAATCTGTCCGACGTGGATCTGCTTCGTCTCGAAGCTCCAGTTCTGGGACAGGTCGGGTTCGGTCATCGGGGAGGTCCTCCTTCTGGTGGGTGAGCGATCGGGGTGGGGCGGCGGCTAATCGGTGATCAGGGTGGTGTCGACCGGGGTGCGCCCGGTGGTGAGATCCAGCACAGGGCAGTGCGCGTCGACGGCCTGCCGGAGTTCGGCATAGCGCTGCTCGGTGTCGGGTCCACTGATGCGAACGGTCACCCGCACCGCTTGGAACCCGGCGCGGATGTTGTCATCCAAGCCGAAGAATCCGCGTACGTCGAGATCGCCTTCGGCGCTCACCGACAAATCATCGATCGTGATGCCGAGGCGCTGCGCCCAGAACCGGTAGGTCACTACTTGACACGAGATGAGCGACGCCAGATACACCTCGACCGGATTGGGCGCGGTGTCCGCGCCGCCGAGCGCGGGCGGTTCATCCACGCGCACGGTGTACTTGCCGAGGGTGATCGCGCTGCCCACCGTCCCCTCCGTGGTTCCGGAGGCACGGAACACCACCAGCGCGGTCGCCGCGTCTTCCGCGACGGCCCTGGCCGTCGCGTCGGCGATGTCGTTGAGCGGGGTGCTCACATCAGTTGTCATGTCCACTGACGCTAGGAACCGCGGCGGGCGACGGCGAGAGTTACATTCGGACTGAGTGCAACGATGGCCTTCCCCGCCACGCGGTCAGTCCGCGGTCTCGCTCTCCGGCTCCGGCGGCGGCGCGGTGGCCGCGTCGATCTGCTCGCCGACGTACCGCAGGACGACCGCGGCCATCGCGACCACGGGGACGGCCAGGAACGCGCCGACGATCCCGTACAGCGAGCCGCCCGCGGTGACCGCGAGCAGCACGATGACCGCGTGCAGCTGCATGCTGCGGCTTTGCAGCACCGGTTGCAGCACGTTGCCTTCCAGCTGCTGCACGGCGATGACGATGCCGAGCACGATCAGCGCGGTCACGAAACCGTTGCCCACCAACGCGACCAGCACCGCCAGCGCACCCGCGACGAACGCGCCGACCATCGGGACGAATCCGCCGAGGAAGGTGATCACCGCGAGAACCAGTGCCAGCGGCACACCGAGGATGACCAGCCCGGCGCCGATACACACCGCGTCGACCAGGCTGACCAGCGCCTGTGTGCGGATGAACCCGCCGAGCACGACCCAGATCCGGCCGAGCACCTCCTCCAGGTGCTTGCCGCCGCGGCTGCCGGAAACGCCGTGCAACCAAGGCAGGAAACGCGGTCCGTCCTTGACGAAGAAGAACACCAGCACCAGCACCAGGAACAGGGTGACCAGCACCGACGTCGCGGTGCTCACGCCGCTGAACACGCCGCTGGCGATCTGCTCCGAACTCGACTTGAGCCGGGAGACGATCGCGTCCACGGCCGAATCCAGTTGCTCGTCACGGATTCTCAGTGGCGGGCCTTGTAGCCAGTCGCGCACCTGTTCGACACCGGCGCTCGACTTGTCGGCCAGTTCCGGCGCCTGATCCACGACCGACGGCACGATCAGCGCGATGATGCCGGCCAGCACGCCGATGAAACCGAGCACCGCGATCGAGGCGGCCGCGGCGGGCGGCAGGCCGCGTGCGGTGAGCCAGCGGACGGGCGGCCACAGCACGGTGGCGACGACGATCGCCAGCGCGACCGGCAGGATCACCACCCACAGCCGGGCGACCAGGAATCCGAGCACCCACGCGCCCGCCGCGATGGCGACGATGCACAGCGCCCACTTGGCCAGCCACACCAGGCCCGCACCGATGACGTCGCCGCGATCGCGCGGTGCGGGCTTGTCCGGTCCGTGGCTTTTGCTACGTTCGCTCACCGGCCCAGTCTGGCACGTGAGGACCCGATCGATCAGGGCTCGCGGCCGCCCACCCGAGCCGTACAGCCTGTTTGACCCGGCAGCCCGGGGTCATCACCTGAGCAGATCATCGGAAGGGTGGTTGCCGTGCGGTGTGTGGTGTTCGGTGCGACCGGCTACATCGGCGGCCGCTTGGTGCCCGAGCTGCTGCGCGCTGGGCACACGGTGCGGGTGCTGGCTCGCACACCGGGCAAGCTCGCCGACGCGCCCTGGCGCGATCGCGTCGAGGTGGTGGCCGGTGACGTGACCGCCGCCGCCGACGTGCGCGCCGCACTGGACGGCCAGGACGTGCTGTACTACCTGATCCACTCGCTGACCCGGGCCGACTTCGACACCGTGGACCGGGAGGCCGCCACCCTGGTCGCGGCCGAGGCGGCGGACGCGGGGCTGACCAGGATCGTCTACCTGGGTGGCATCGTGCCGGACGCGCAGCGGTTGTCGCGGCACCTGGCCTCCCGCGCCGAAGTCGGCGAGATCCTGCGGGCGGGCTCGGTGCCCGCCCTGGTGTTGCGGGCCGCGGTGATCATCGGTTCCGGCTCGGCCAGCTTCGAGATGCTGCGCTACCTGACCGAGCGCCTGCCGATGATGGTCACCCCGCGCTGGGTGCGCAACCGGATCCAGCCGATCGCGGTGCGCGACGTGCTGTATTACCTGACCGAGGCGGCGGCGCTGCCCGAAGGCGCCGGCGGCGCGTTCGACATCGGCGGTCCGGACGTGCTGACCTATGTGCAGATGATGCGCGGCTACGCCGAAGTGGCTCAGCTGCCGCGACGACTGATCGTGCCGGTGCCGGTGCTGACGCCGTGGTTGTCGGCGCAGTGGGTGAATCTGGTGACCCCGGTGCCCCGCGCGATCGCCGTTCCGTTGATGGAATCCCTGATCAACGATGTGGTCTGTCACGACCGCGCGATCGCCGACCTCATTCCCGACCCGCCGGAAGGACCGACCGGTTATCGGCGGGCGGTGACGCTGGCGTTGCAGAAGATTCGCGATCTGGACGTGCCGACCAGGTGGTCGGATGCCCGTTCGCCGGGCGCGCCGTCGGATCCACTGCCCACCGACCCGGAGTGGTCGGGCGGTTCGCTCTACCGGGATGTGCGCGAACGGCACACCGACGCCGACCCGGCGACGCTGTGGCGGGTGATCGAGGCGATCGGGGGAGAACACGGCTGGTATTCGTTCCCGCTGGCCTGGTCGCTGCGCGGATGGATAGACCGGCTGGCGGGCGGCGTCGGTCTGGGCCGTGGCCGCCGCGACCCGCACCGGTTGCACGAGGGCGAGGCGCTGGATTGGTGGCGGGTGGAGCGGCTGGAGCGACCGCGGATGCTGCGTTTGCGCGCCGAGATGCGGGTGCCGGGCCGCGCGTGGCTCGAGCTCACGGTCGAACCGGACGGCCCGGGCGCCACCTATCACCAGTGCGCGTTGTTCGAACCGCACGGGCTGGCCGGGCACCTGTACTGGAAATCCATCGCGCCGTTCCACGCGGTCATCTTCGGCGGGATGGCGCGCAACATCACCGGCGCCGCGGAATCCTCCCGCACGTGATGACCCGTTAACCGGGAGCGGGGGAGTCCTCGATCGCCAGCGCCGCGGCGATCACCGGCCAGGAGTTGTGCAGGTCCTGCTGCCAGTAGCCCCAGGAGTGCGTGCCGAAGGGGCGGAAGTCGAAGGTGGCGGGTATGGCCAGTTCGCCCAACCGCTTGCTCAGGTCGTGGGCGCACCGGTTGATGACCGCCTCCAGAAATCCGCCGGTGACGAGCTGGCTGATCAATTTCTCGCCGTTGCCGTCGATGCCCGGCCCGTCGAAGGTGTCGAACGGGCCGGGTATGCCGGTGCCGGTGGAGACGTAGATGGCGGTGCCGCGCAGTTGTTCGGCGTGCAGGTAAGGGTCGTTGGCGGCCCATCGCGGGTCGGTGGGCGGTCCCCACATGTTGAGTGTGTTGCCGCGCCAGCGGGTGACGACGGCGGTGACCATGGCCTGGCCTTGCGGGTCGCTGGTGCGCACACACCCGCTGAAGGAGCCCAAGGCGCGGTAGAGCCCCGGTGCTGCCAGCGCGAGCTGGAATACCGAGGTGGCCGCCATGGAGATTCCGGCGACGGCGTTGGCGCCGTTGCCCGCGAAGGTGGCGTCGATCAGGGGCGGCAGTTCCCTGGTGAGAAATGTCGTCCAGCGTTGCCGGCCGAGCACCGGGTCGTCCACCCGCCAATCCGCGAAATAACTCCCCTCCCCGCCCATGGGCACGACGACGTTCACTTGTTTGTCGCGGAAGAAATCCTCGATATCGGTCTGCTTCGGCCAGTTGCTTCCTCCGGTGCCGCCGCTGGCTCCGTTGAGCAGATACAGCACGGGCGCCGGTCGCGAAATATCCGGCGCGCGGATTACTTTCACCGGGACCGTCGTGCCCATCGCGGCGGAATAGACCCGCACGTCGGTCAGGCGGCCGGTGTCCTGGCCTACTCCGAGCACCCGCGATCCGTCGGAGGGCACCGGCTCGGACGGATCCGTCTGCGCTGTCGCCGCAGGCCAGTTGGGTAATAATGTCGTGGTGGCGAGCGCGAGCGCCACGGCGAACGAAGTGACGATCGCGCCCGGCCTGCTTGTCGTCCGAGCCCGCACGCGAGACCTCCGAATTGGGTTCGTGCACTGTAATGCTGGCGAACGTAGGGCGCGATCACGCTGTCCGGCAAGCGCGGACGCGCATTCTTGGGAAACTCGACGAGGCGCCGGAGCGGGAGTCTGGTGGTGGTCACAAAATTCGGCGGCAGCCATGGTAATCCGATGATTTTTGTCGTTACCTTTCAAGGGGTCGGTCGAGGATTCTCCTCACCCGCACGAATCGAGAACACCTGTGGTCAATTTCGGTTTCATCGACGAATGGCATCCCACGGCGGGAGAGCTCACCAGTTGGCGGGCGGCACCGGAATCGCTCGCCGCGGCGCGCCGCGCCCCGGTGCATCCGGCGCCACCGTCCCATCAGCAGGAGGAGTATCTGCGCACCACGCACCGCAATGCGAACGCGGGCTTGCGCGTTTCGCGAGTGTGCATGATCGCGTTCACGATTCCCGGTGCGCCGGACCACGCCGCGATGACACGCACGGTCGAGGCCTTCCTGCGCAGGCACGACACGTTCTGGAGCTGGTTCGCCATCACCGCGGCGGATCGGGTGCAGCGCCGTGTTCTCGACCCCGGCGACATCCGGATGGTGCCCACCCAGCACGGTGTCTACGCCGACAGCGACGCCATCCGGGCGCACGTCCTCGCCGAGACGCCCGGTCCGCTGGACTGGGACTGCTTCGGTTTCGGAATCATCGAACACGCGGAGTCGTTCACGATGTACGCGGCGGTGGATCACTTGCATACCGATGGCGTGGCACAGGCGCTGTCGTGTGTGGACCTGTTGACGCTCTACGGCAGCGAATTGTCCGGCGGCAGCTCGACTCCCGCACCGGTGACCGGTCACATCGCCTACTGCGAGCGGGAACGCCGCCGCAGCGCCGAGCTGACCGCCGAGTCACCGCAGATCGCGGTCTGGCTGGAATTGTTGCGGCGCAACGGCGGTGACGTTCCCGGCTTCCCGGTGGACCTGTGGGTCGACGCCGACGAGCACGTGCGGGGTGCGCAGGTGACCACCGTCCTGATCGATGAACCGGGTGCGCTGCGTTTCGAGGAGGTCTGCCGGGCACATGACGGCCGGTTCACCGGCGGGCTGTTCGCCGCGGCCGCGCTCGCGGAGGTCGAACTGGCGGGCGGTGACTGGTATTTCGGTCTCACACCGGTGAACACGCGCCGCACCGATGCGGAGGCCGCCTCGGTCGGGTGGTACACGAATCTGATCCCGGTGGCTTTTCCGGTGGGCGCCGGTCAGTCGTTCACACACGTGGTCGCCGCGGCCCAGGCGGCCTACGACCAGGGCAAGGAACTGACCGACGTCTCCCTGCACCGCGCGTTGCAACTCGCGCCGCCCGGACTCGGGATCCGCACCCGGCCCGGGTGGTCCGCCCGCATGCTGTCGTACCTGGATATCCGCAAGATGGCGGGTGTCGAGATGTTCGACAAGATCGACGGCGGTATGTTCGCCAACCGCGGCAGTTCGCGCGAGGTCTACATCTGGGTCAACCGGTTCAACGATGTCACCACGCTCAGTCTGCTGTTCCCCGATACCCCGCAGGCGCACGAGGTGATCGGTCGCTACGTCACCGCCATGCGGACGATCGTCGCCGACGTCGTGGCGAACGGCGACCGCGCGGTGCGGGTCGGCGCCCTTCCATGAGCACGGGGGCGCGCATCGTCACCGGCCCGGTACCTCCCGCACGGCTCGAGCTGGCGCATGGCGCCCGGCGCGGTGCCCGCGGCCGACCGGCCGCCGATGGCCACGCTGACCGCTACCGGTATTCGATGACGCGGCGAACGCCCCGCATCCTTCCGGTGCTGGACTTACGCTGATCCCGGTGGCGATTTCGGAGCGACGACGGCTGGGAGTCTCGGTGGGCGCGGCATTGGTCAAAGGTCAGAACGGGGCATTGGATGTGGCGCGCGTGCTGGTGTCGGTGCGCACCGAGGCCGCGGTCGACGTGTCGGCGCTGCTGGTGACCGAAGCGGGGCGGGTGCGCTCGGACGCGGATTTCGTGTTCTTCAATCAGCCGAGCGCACCGGGCGTGTCGCTGGGGCAGGGAACGCCCGGCGCGCTGTCGGTTTCGCTGAGCGACCTGCCGGTGGACATCGCGCAAGTACGCGCGGTGCTCACTCTCGACGATCCGGCGCAGACCTTCGGCGGGTTCGCGCCTCCGGTCGCCACGGTCGCCGACGCGGCGGGAAACGTGCTCTACGAGTACCGCATCGAGGGCTTGGGCAGCGAATCCGTGGTGATCGCGCTCGAACTGTATCGCCGCCAGGGCGGATGGAAGGTGCGAGCGGTCGGGCAAGGTTATGCGGGCGGATTCGCCGCGCTGGTCACCGATCACGGCGTGAGCGTGGACGACGCCCCGGCGGTAGCGGCCTCGTCCGCGAATCGAGCCGAGCCCGGCCCGGCGGCAGGGCCCACCCCGGCGACGGACGTATTCACCGTCCCCGGCGAGGCGCAGCTCTCCTTCGAGAAGCGGGCGAAGCTGGACCTGCGCAAGCGGGAGGTCGCGAAAGTCCTCATCGACAAGAACGCTTTCGGCATCCGCGCGCGCGTCGTTCTGGTCGTCGACAAGACCGGCAGCATGAACCGCCAGTATCGCGACCAGGTGGTGCATCGCGTCGTGCAGCGGATGATTCCGGTGGCCACCCAGCTCGACGACGACGGCACCCTGGAGGCGTACCTCTACGCCCGCTCCTTCGCCAAGCTGCCCGACATCACGGTCGAGCACGGTGAGGAGTGGGCGCGAACCTATCTGCACCTCACCGGCACCCACGGCGGCATCGACTACGACGCGCTCGGCGCCCGCAACGAGGAGCTGCCGATCATGCGCGACATCATCGACTCGTTGCGCCCCGGCGGTCGCCCCACCCTCGTGCTGTTCTTCACCGACGGCGGCTTCGCCAAGAAGCGCGAGATCGCCGCGCTCATGCGGGAGGCCTCGCTGCTGCCCGCGTTCTGGCAGTTCGTCGGACTCGGGCGCGCCAACTACGGTCTGCTGCGCGCCCTGGACGAATTGTCCGACCGGGCGGTCGACAACGCGGGGTTCTTCGCACTCGACGACATCGATCAGGTCGACGACGCGCAGCTCTACGCCCGCTTGCTCGGCGAGTTCCCCGACTGGCTGCGCGCCGCGCGAAACGCGAACATCCTGCGCTGATCGCGCGTGGGCGTCATCGCCACAACGAGGCCGCGGCTGCCCTGCCCATGGAGCATCGCCCGCCTGTCATAGCGAGAAGCTATGACAGGCGGTGATCGCTCCGCTGCGGCTCAGCCGATGACGGCGTTCATGATGGTGCCGGCGCTGGTGGCGATCACCCCGCCGATCATGGCTCCCGCCACCATCTTCGGCGACTCGAGCCCGCCGCCGGTCCACTTCTCCCAGGCGAAGCGCCCACCGGCGTAGATGATGCCGCAGATGCCCGACAGGAGTACGAACCACGTCAGGTAGCGGACCAGTTGGAGGAACTTGTCGGAGATCGGCGGCGCTTCTGGGGTGGGATTGCCGATCTGCGCCAAGGTGTCGAAAGCGGCGGCCATGATCATCGTCGTTCGCTCATTCTGGATTCGGGACAGGGGCAAGTGAATCGCTGAGAAGATCGTATCCGTTCGCTCGCCCCGATGCAGTCAGGTCGGTGCAGCGCAGGGAAGTTCGTGTTTCCCCCGCCCGCACCCGGGTAGCCGAACCCGTGTCCGGCCGCGGAGGATTCGCACCGTGCGCACACCGCGGCGGGCCGCGTGCCCGTATCCTGGGCGTGGCCGAATTCATCGGTGGTCGAACAGTTTTCGCATAGCGGCTGGTCGACGCAGGGTTGCATTCGAGCGTAGAGGGAGTAGACGGTGAGCATCATTCTGGCGTCGGTCGGCGATTCGTTCACGACGTTGGCGCAGATCGGCAATCCGACCCCGGAGGCTCCGCCCCTGGCGGACAAGCTCTTACAGTTCGTGCGGTATCTGACCTGGTTCGCGCTCGCGTCCGGCATCGTCAGCATCATCTACGCGGGCGGCAGATTCGCCTGGGAGAAGTGGAGCGGCGGCGGGTTGCAGTCGCCGAAGATGATCGCGGGGGCGATGCTCGGCGGGGTGGTCGCCACCAGCGCGGGCACCATCATGAACACCGTTCTGGAGTTCTGACCGCAGGCGGTCGCGGCGATCCGCGCGGGATCGCCGCCCGTGGCACTCGCCGGTGACTCCGCCGAACTCGGCTCCCCCTGCGATTGCCCCGCTGACCTGCGATTTTCGCTGCGGAGGGCGGTTATACTCCGGTGCGGATCTCGCGGTGCCCGATAGGATCGGAGGCGGAGCAGGATCATGGACGACTGGACCGAGGGCGAGCTCACGGTGTCGCGGCGCACGGCGCTGGGCATCGCGGCGACATCGGTGGCCGCGTTCGGATTGGCGGCATGCGGCGAGCCCGAGCACAGGAATCCCGTCCCCCGGGACGCCGCCACGATCGCCAAGGACGCCTACGAATTCGGGTACCCGCTGGTGCTGATGGACGTCACCCGGATGGCGGCGGAGGCGTCCACGCCCGTCAACCGGTTCGAGCACGCGTCGTCGTTGCCCACCCCGGCGCAGCGCGAGGTGGTGCGGCTGGACCGGGACACCTTGCGGTCGACCGCGTGGCTCGATCTGACGAACGAGCCCATGGTGCTGAGCGTCCCCGCGATGGACCGGGGCCGGTTCTGGCTGGCGCAGGTGCTGGACGCCTGGACGAACAATGTGCACAACCCCAGCGGTCGCCGTCCACAGGCGCGATCGGTGTTGCCGCCGTACACCTACGCGGTGACCGGCCCGGGCTGGTCGGGTGACCTGCCCGCCGGGCTGACCCCGTTGCCGATGCCGACGCCGACGGTGTGGCTGATCGTCCGGATCCAGGTCGACGGCGAGAGCGATCTGCCCGCTGTGCGCTCTTTGCAGCAGCGGTTGCGGCTGGCTCCGTTGAGCGCGTGGGTGGCGGGCACCGAGCCGCCTGCCGCGCCACCCAGGGAGGGGATCGCGCAGCCACCACCGGAGTGGGTCGACGAGATGGACCCGAAGGTGTTCTTCGATCGGATGTGCGCGTTGATGGCGGTCGATCCGCCCGCGCCGGCGGACGAGCCCGCCATGCGGCGCTTCGAGACGATCGGCATCCGGCCGGGAGGCGCGGTCGAAGGCCTCTCGGACGTCGAACTCGCCGCCGCGGTGGACACCGCCCAGCAGCAGATCCCGGTCTATCTGGGCGCACGGACGGTCAACGAGAACGGCTGGCTCATCGACCCCGATGTCGGCCGGTTCGGCACCAACTACCTGCTCCGCGCCGCCATCGCGAGGGTGGCTCTGGGCGCCAGTGCGGCGGAGAACGCCTTCTATCCGACGCTGTTCGCCTCGACCGGCAGCGGTGATGGCGGCACCGGCCGATTCCGGCTGCACTTCGCACCGGGTCAGCTACCGCCCGTCGACAACTTCTGGTCGCTGACCGCCTACGACGCCGACAGCTACCTGGTGCCCAACCCCGCGGAGATCTACGCGGTGGGCCATCCGGAGCCGGTGACGCTCAATCCCGACGGGTCCACCGACATCGCGTTGCAGTACACCGATCCCGGCCCTTCCGTTCCCGCCGGGAACTGGCTGCCCATCCCCGAAGCCGGTCAATTCTCACTGACCCTGCGGATGTACGCGCCGAAGGAGGAGGCCATCCACGGCCGTTGGCGTCCGCCGCCGCTGGTGCCGGTGCCCTGACCCGCACCGCCGCACGTTCCCGGCGGCTCGCCGGTGCTCGGCGCGCTGCGGCGCGAGCACCGCTCAGCGCGCTGACCAGCCATTTTCCCGCCGGAGGTGGCTATACTCCGGAACGGACCCGGCTCGGCGACCGATCGGATCGGAGACGGAACAGGATCATGGACGACCGGACCTACCGTGAATCCGCGCTGTCGCGGCGCACCGTGCTGGGGATGGCGGCGTCGGTGGCCGCGCTCGGCGCGGCGTCGTGCGGCGGATCGGACGAGGACGACTCGGCCCACCCGACGGTGACCAGCGAGGCCGGAGCGATCGCCAAGGACGCCTATGTGTTCGGCTTTCCGCTGGTGCTGATGGACGTCGCCCGGATCGCGGCGGGGGCGTCCACGCCCGTCAACCGGTTCGAGCACGAGACCTCGTTGCCGACCCACGCACAGCGGAACGTGGCGCGGCCGGACCCCGACACGCTGCACTCGACCGCGTGGCTCGACGTGACGAACGAGCCGATGGTGCTGAGCGTCCCCGCGATCGAAGGGGGCCGGTTCTGGCTGGCGCAGGTGCTGGACGCCTGGACGAACAACGTGCACAACCCGAGCAGTGTCCGGCCGCAGGCGCGGTCGGCATCGGCGCCGTTCACCTACGTGGTGACCGGCCCGGGCTGGTCGGGTGCCCTGCCCGAAGGTCTCACGCCCTTGCCGATGCCCACGCCGACGGTGTGGCTGATCGTGCGTATCCAGGTCGACGGCGAGAAGGACCTCTCGGTCGTGCACTCGGTGCAGGAGAGGTTGCGGCTGGTTCCGTTGAGTGCGTGGAGGGCGGGCGCCGAGCCGCCCGCGAGCGCGCCCAGCGGGCAACCGGAGACGCGACGCCCGGTCGATCAGGTCATGGAGATGAACGCGCGCGATTTCTTCGATCGGATGTGCGCGGTGCTTGCGGTCGATCCGCCCGCTCCCGAGGACG
Organism: Nocardia exalbida NBRC 100660; assembly: GCF_000308575.1. Taxonomy (GTDB): domain Bacteria; phylum Actinomycetota; class Actinomycetes; order Mycobacteriales; family Mycobacteriaceae; genus Nocardia; species Nocardia exalbida. Next base: position 98,967 of record NZ_BAFZ01000041.1, read on the forward strand.
AGCCCGCCATGCGCCGCTTCGCGACGATCGGCATCCGGCCCGGCGGCGCGGTCGAAGGCATCTCCGACGGTGAACTGACCGCCGCGGCCGACACCGTGAAGCAGCAGCTCCCGGTGACGATGGGCACGAATACGGTCAACGACAACGGCTGGGTCTCCGACCTCGGGGCGGGCCGGTACGGCACCGACTATCTGCTGCGAGCGGTCACCGCGTACGGCGCGCTCGGCATCCCGCTGCCCGAGGACGCGCATTACCTCTTCACGGCGGTCCCCGGCGGCTCCGGTCCGTTCCGGCTGCACTTCGCCTCGGGCGAGCTGCCGCCGGTGGACGCGTTCTGGTCGCTGGTCGTCTACGATGCCGCCGATTACCTGGTGTCCAATCCGGCCGGGATCTACTCGATCGGTCACCATGTGCCCGTGGTGCTCAACCCGGACGGCTCCCTCGACCTCACACTCCAGCACGATGATCCGGGTTCGGGCATCCCCGACGGCAACTGGCTGCCCGTCCCGAAATCGGACCCATTCTCGGTGACCCTGGCGTTGTTCGCACCGAAAGCGGCCGTCTTGCAGCGGCGTTGGCAGCCACCGCCGCTGATCACGCTCTGACGAGCCGGTCTGCGTTCACCCCGGCGAGGCGATGCGGGGCCGGGCGCGCCGAAAAAAGTAAACAGGTTTTACTAAACGCTGTTCACGAACCCTGGTTCTGTGGTTGCATCTCCTTGACCGTGTCCCCTGCATCGTTGTCAGGTCTGCGCCCAGACCGCCGTAGGAGTTAGCCGTGACCGTGACCACGCCCTCGATCCCCACGGGATTCGACTTCACCGACCCCGACCTGCTGGCCACCCGCCTGCCCATCGGAGAGTTCGCCGAACTGCGCCGCACCGCCCCGGTGTGGTGGTGCGCGCAGCCCGATCGGGCCAGCGGGTTCGACGACGGTGGCTACTGGGTCGTCTCCAAGCTCGCGCACATCAAGGAGATCTCGAAGAATCCCGAGGTGTTCTCCTCGCACGAGAACACCGCCATCATCCGGTTCAACGAGGAGACCACGCGCGAGCAGATCGACATGCTCGGCGACATGCTGCTGCTCAACCTCGATCCGCCCAAGCACACCAAGACCCGCCGCATCATCTCCAAGGGCTTCACCCCGCGCGCGGTGGAGAGCCTGCGCGCCGCGCTGACCGAACGCGCCGCGCGGATCGTGCACGAGGCGAAGAAGTCCGGCAGCGGCGACTTCGTCGAACAGGTCGCCTGCGAACTGCCGTTGCAGGCCATCGCCGAGCTGCTCGGCATCCCGCAGGAGGACCGGAAGAAGATCTTCGACTGGTCCAACCAGATGATCTCCTACGACGACCCGGAGTTCGACGGCGATCACCACGCCGCCACCGCCGAGGTGATGGGCTACGCCTGGAACATGGCCGAGCAGCGGCGCGCCTGCCCGGCCGAGGACATCGTCACCCAGCTGGTCAACGCCGACATCGACGGCGAGCACCTCGGCTCGGACGAGTTCGCGTTCTTCGTCATCCTGCTGTCGGTCGCGGGCAACGAGACCACGCGCAATTCGATCACCCACGGCATGAAAGCGTTCGTGGACCACCCCGAGCAGTGGGAGATCTACCGGCAGCAGCGCCCGCGCACCGCCCCCGACGAGATCGTCCGGTGGGCCACACCGGTCACCGCGTTCCAGCGCACCGCGACCCAGGACACCGTGCTCGGCGGCCAGGAGATCGAGAAGGGGCAGCGGCTCGGATTGTTCTACAGCTCGGCCAATTTCGACGAGGAGGCCTTCGCGGATCCGTTCACCTTCGACGTGCTGCGCGATCCCAATCCGCACGTGGGTTTCGGCGGCACCGGCACGCACTACTGCGTCGGCGCGAACCTGGCCAGGCTGCAGATCGATCTGATGTTCAACGCCATCGCCGACGTGATGCCCAACCTGCGGCAGGTCGCCGAGCCGGTGCGGCTGCGGTCGGGCTGGCTGAACGGAATCAAGCGCTGGGAAGTCGAATACGCTTGAATCGATCGGTGCAACAGTCCAGACCACGGGGTCGCGCGCCGGTGGTGACCGACACCGATATCCGGCGGGTGGCCAGCGCGCTGCTGGTCGAACGCGGGCCCGATGCGGTCACCCTGCGCGCCATCGCGCGCGAACTCGGAGTCACCGCGCCCGCGCTGTACCGGTACTACAACTCGCTGGAAGACCTGCTGGAGCGGCTGCGGCTGGACTTCTGCGCCGACCTGGCGGCGGAACTGACCGCCGAGATCGCCACCCTGCCCGACGACGGCGCCGTGCAGTTCTTCGCCATCTGCCGTGGCTTCCGGCGCTGGGCGCTGACGCACACCAGGGAGTTCACCCTGGTGTTCGCCTCGCCCGGCGCCGGGCAGGCCCGCGCGCTGCGCCGCTTCGACGAGCCCTTCGGCCGGGTCTTCCTGGCCGCGGCGGGCAGGCTGCTGGCCACCTACGACATCGTCACGCCGTCCACCGACGTCATTCCGCCGGAGCTGCGCGAGGACCTGGTGCACTTCCAGACCGAGCTGCTGGCCGCGCTGTCGGAGTCGAGCCAGAAATTCCCCGCCGAGAAACTGGATCTCGGGGTGACCTATCTGATGATCCAGATCTGGGCGCGGCTCTACGGGCACGTCACACTCGAGGTCTTCGGGAACTACCCGATCCCGCTGGACAATCCGGAGATCCTGTTCGACGCGATGCTCGCCGATCTGGGCCGCACGGCGGGCTTGCTCACCGAGTGAGACCGGGCTAGATGCGGGCGCCCTTGGCCCGGTTGCACGCGCGGCACAGGATCTGGAGGTTCGCCGCGCTGGTCGCGCCACCGCGGCTGAGCGGAATGATGTGGTCGAACTCCAGGTAGTGCCCGTCGCCGCATTCGACGCATCGACCGCCGTCGCGCTGCCACACCTGCGCCTTCACCTCCTGCGAAATGCTGCGGGTATCACGCTGGCCCGGAGTGAGGACGAGACGTTTGGCCACGCGCAGCGCGCCTTCCAGCGCGGCCGACACGTAGTCCGGATCGTCGACGGCGAACGTCGCGCCGCCGCGCGCCGAGGTGGCCGCGATCACCACCGCGCCTTGCTCCGCTCGCACGGAAACCACCCGTGACCAAGGCATCTCGATACCGGTGTCGGCGCCGACGAAACGCAGCTTCTTGTTGCTGCCGATCAGCCTGCCCTCGGTGAGCTTCGGGCCGCGCGCGAGCTGACGGACGTGCGTCGCGGGCAGGTCCAGATGCACCTTCTCCTCGGGGTCCAGGTGCAGCCCGGGCGTGCGCACCACCGGCAGGTCGCCCGTGCGCAACCGATAGAGGGTGTTGCCGCGATGCATCCGTCTGCGCAGGTCATCGATCAGCGGTCCGCCGAGGCCGAGTTCGGTGACCGCCTGCTCGAACAGTTCCAGTTCCGCGTGCCTGACCTCGCCGTCGGCGAAGGCGAAGGTGACCAGCCGCTCCACATAGCTGAGCGCCGCGTCGCGCAACGCCGCGCGTCCGGCTTCGGCGTCGATCCGCTGATAACGCAACGACGCCCACAGCGCCGCCCACTCGGGGCCACGCGGACCGTGGCCGGTGAGCACCCGCCAGGCCCGGGTGTGCCAATGGACGAGGTATTCCTCGATCTCCTCGGCACACCTCTGGCACGGGGCGAACCCGCCGAAGAACTTGCGGCGCAGCGGGCTTGCGCAGCGAGCGCAGTGGCGGTCGCCGCGCGGAGGGGGCAGATACCGGTCCTCGGTCCATCCTGCGCCGTCCCACCAGCGCATGCGCTGCGGGTTCTCCGGATCCGGGTGCCAGTCCGCGCGTTCGGGGTCCGGGGGCGGTGGGGGAGGTGCGCTTTCGGGGGTGTAGCGGTTGAGATCGACCGGACGAGGAGTGCGTGGGAGGGGAGCGGTGTCGGCGCGGCCGAGCACTTCGGTGCGTGGCCATGCGGGGGTGCCGGGGCGTGGCGCTTCGGGCCCTTCGGATCGCCCAGGTGGGTTCTCGGCTCGGTGGTCGTGCTCGCGGACGCGTTGCACCGGAGCGTGTTCGGCGGCGACGTTCGATGCGTCCGTTCGCTCGGCCGCGGCGGATTCCCCGTTCCTGCGTGACTGGCCGGAGGAGAACGACCCGTGCGGGAGGTGCCGGGACTGGGCGAAGTCGTGGCGATCGGCCGAGCCGAGGCCGGAGTCGGCGGCGGCCTGGAGTCGTTCGCGAGCCGGTGTCGCCGATCGGTGCACCCGGAACGGATTGGTGGGATGGGTGGTGCGGGCGGGCGCCGACGGGTCGTCGACCTGCACGCCGAACTCGCCGACCAACCCGGCCAGCCCGCTGGACCAGCCCTGTCCGATCGCCCGGAACCGCCACTGCCCGTCGCGGCGGTAGAACTCGCCGAACATCAGCGCCGAGACCGCGTCCGCGTCATCGATCTCGAACGCCGCGACCACCCCGTCGACCGAGTGCACGGCGACGGTCAGCTCCCGGATGTCGCCGAAGGTGCTTCCCTCCACCGATCCGGAGACGACGATGCGCTCGACGTCCGCTTCGGTGCGCGGCAGCGAGACGCTCAGCCGCGCGGTGCCCGGCGCGGGTTCCTGATCGAGCGTGACCGCCTGCGAGACGTGCCGCGGCGCGTTGTAGAACACCAGGTCCCGATCCGAGCGGACCGTGCCGTTCGCGTCCAGCAGCAAGGCGTGCGCGTCCACCGCGTGCTCCGATCGCCATGAAACAACCACGGCTAGAAGGGATGTCGGTACCGCTGCGTTCGCGCCCTTGCTGAGTTTCATTGTGCTCGAACTATGCCACGCCCCTCCGACACGCCGAACGCGCGAGGGGAGGTCCTTCGGCGGGGCGTGCGGCACAGTGTTCCCCATGACGAACCCGAAACGCCCGGGTCGTAAGCCGCCGACCCCGAGACTGCCCAGCGGGCGCGTGCCCGGCCCCGCCGACGTCCTCGCCGCCGCCCAGGCGGCGGTCGAAGCGGCGCAGACGGCCGCGGGCCAAGCACTGGAAGCCGCCCAGCTCACCGCGACCTCGGCGTTCGACACGGCAGTCCGGCTGCCGCCCGCGTCCGCGCAGCTGGCCGCCCAACTGCCCGGCCTCATCGAGAGCCTCTCGACCGCGATCGAGCGGCTCAACTCGACCATCGATCGGCTCGACCGCACCCTGGCCCTGGCCGACCCGGCCTTCGCTGCCTACGACCGGCTGCTGCCCCGGCTGGAGGCGATGATCTCGCTCGGTGAGGACGTGTTCGGGCGTCTGGCGAGACTGCCCGGAATCGCTTTGCTCGGCAAGCTGACCGGCCTGAGCGCGGCCGAAGAACAACCCGCTGAGCAGCCCCCCCGGCGAAAGCCGGCGAAGCGGCGCAAATAGTCGAGAAGGACGCTCGCGTTCAGCGGTGCGCGTGGTCGGCGGCCGCGCGCAACGTGGCGGCCGCCTTGAGCAGGACCTCGTGGTACTCGTCGGCGGGGTCGGAGTCGAGCACGATGGCGCCGCCAGCCCCGATCCGCCAGTGTCCGCCGTAGCGCACGGCGGTGCGGATCACGATGTTGAGGTCCGCGGTGCCACCGAGCCCGAGGAAACCGATCGTGCCCGAATAGACCCCGCGCGCTTCGGTTTCCAGCGCATCGATGATCTCCATGGTGCGCAGCTTCGGCGCGCCGGTCATCGAGCCGCCGGGAAAACAGGCGCGCAGGCAATCGACCACGCCGACCTCCGGGCGCAGCCTGCCGCGCACCGTCGAGACCAGTTGGTGCACGGTCGCGTACTGCTCGGTGGCCATCAGCTTCGGGACATACACACTGCCGATCTCGCAGACCCGGCCCAGATCGTTGCGCAGCAGATCGACGATCATGAGATTCTCCGCCCTGGTCTTCGGGCTGTCGGCCAGCTCCCGGCGCAGGCGCTCGTCCTGCTCGGGTGTCGCGCCGCGCGGCGCGGTCCCCTTGATCGGCTTGCTCTCCACGATGCGGCGGCGGTCGACCTTCAAGAAGCGCTCCGGCGACGAGCAGGCGATGTCCAGGTCGTCGAAGCGCAGGTAGGCGGCGTACGGGGCGGGGTTGCACCGGCGCAGCGTGCGGTAGAAATCGAGGCCGTCGGCCGCGGTGGCGGGGATCGTGGCGCTGTCGGTCAAGTTGATCTCGTAGGACTCGCCGGCGTGCAACCGCTCCTGGCAGACCGCGATGTCGGCGAGATAGCGCTCCCGGCCGCGGGTGAGCAGGGGCTCGACGGCGTCATCGTCCGGCGGCACCTCGAGCGGCGGCGGATTCGTCCAGGTCGGGAGGGTGTTCAGGGTTTCGCGGGTGTCGCGCAGCCAGTCGGCGGCGGATCGGGCGGTCTCCACGTCGTCGCTCAGCGCCAGCAGGTGCGTGCGCCCGCCGACGTGGTCGACCACCACCATCCGGTCGGCGAAGATCCACTGGGCGTCCGGGGTCGGCGCGCGGTGAACCGCGTTCCCACCGCAGTCGGCTTTCACCTCGTAACCGAGATAACCGACGTAGCCGCCGACGAAATCGAAGGGCAGGTCGGGCAATTCGAGCCGGCGCGCGCGCAGTTCGGCGGCCAGGAAATCGAGGATGCCGCCCGGGGCGGTGCGCCGATGCCCGTCGGAGGACTCGACGGTCACCTCGCCGTCGCCCACGCGATAGCGCAGCACCTCGGCCAGTGGACCGCTCGCGTCGCCCAGGAAGGAGAACCGGTCGGCTCCGGGCTCCACATGCTCGCTGTCGAGCCAGAACGCCGTCGGGGAGTTGCCGTACAACTGCACGAACGCGCGCTCGGTATCGATCGGCCGTTCGAGCACGGCCCGCTGGAGCCGGTAGGTCCGCGGTACGGAACGCATCGGGCCCGTGCGCCCAGCGGATGACGCGCGATCGAGCTCGACGGCCGCGGCGGGGAACTGCTCGGCCGCGAGCGGCACGGGCGAGGCCGCGTCGGGAGGGGGGAATCGTGCCGGGACCGGCTCCGCCACGCGATCACGCGCCGGGATGATCGACGGGTTCCCCACCGTGGAGGCACGCCTGCTCCGATGCGCGGCGGTGAGCTTGGCGAAGTTGCGCAGCAGCGCCGCGCCGAACTCGCTCGCGATTGATTCCGGATGGAACTGCACGCCCCACTGCGGGCGCGCGCGGTGCCGAACGCCCATCACGACGCCGTCACCGGACAGCGCGGTGATCTCCAGATCGTCCGGCAGCGGTCGCAGCGCGCACAGCGAGTGATAGCGCACCGCGGTGAAGCCCTGCGGAATCCCAGCGAACAGGTCGCGGTCGTCGTGCTGGATGCGATCGAGATACCCGTGCCTGGCGGCGGGCGCCTCGGCGACCACGCCGCCCGCCGCGACCACGATGCCTTGGTGGCCCAGGCACACCCCGAGCAACGGCAGGTCGCTCTCGCCGATCACCGCCGTGGAGATTCCCATGTCGCGTGCCACGCCCGGCCGTCCCGGTCCGGGCGAGACCACGACGTTGTCGAAGCGTCCCAGATCGAGTTCGGCGACCGTGCGCGCCTCGTCGTTGCGCACGACCGCCGGCTCGACGCCGTTCACCTCGCTGATCAGCTGGTACAGGTTGTAGGTGAACGAGTCGTAGTTGTCGATCAACAGCGTGTGCATGGTTCTGGAAACCCTACGCCGCACCGGTCGGAGCTAACTGTTGTCGTCTGCCTTCAGTTCGGGTCGGCGGGTGGTGCACAATGTGGTGCATGTCTGTTGCGCAACCGGTCGATGTGGATCCCGCCGTCGTCGACTTCACCGTCGTCGGAAAGTGGATGGATGAGCAGGGTCTGTCCGGGGGTGCGTTCGAGGATGTGATCGCGCTCGGTGGCGGAACGCAGAACATCATGCTCCGCTTCACGCGCGGCGGCCGCACGTACGTGCTGCGCCGCGGCCCGAAGCACCTGCGCGCCAAGAGCAACGACGTGATCCGGCGCGAGGCCAGGCTGCTCGGCGCGCTGGGCGGCACCGAGGTCCGCGCGCCGAGGGTGATCGCGGCCTGCGCCGACGAGTCGGTGCTCGGCGCGGTCTTCTACCTGATGGAGCCGATCCACGGTTTCAATCCGCAGAACGAACTGCCCGAATTGCACGCGGGCGATCCGGAAGTTCGCAGGCAGATGGGCCTGTCGGCGGTCGAAGCCATCGCGCGGCTCGGTGCGCTGGACTACCAGGCGCTCGGCTTGGCCGACTACGGCAAGCCGGAGGGCTTTCTGGAGCGCCAGGTGCCGCGCTGGCTCGGCGAGCTGGAGTCGTACTCGGCCAACGAGGGCTACCCCGGTCCGGAGATTCCCGGCGTGGCGGCGGTGGGCGAGTGGCTGGACCGCAATCGCCCCGCGCAGTGGACTCCCGGCATCCTGCACGGTGACTGCCATCTGGCGAACATGATGTTCGAGTTCGACGGCCCGCAGGTGGCGGCGATGGTCGACTGGGAGATGTCCACCATCGGCGACCCGCTGCTGGACCTGGGCTGGCAGATCGCCACCCGCCCGGAGCCCGGCACCACCGGCGCCGCGCTGGTCGGCAAGCTCGGCGCGGTCGGCGGTCTGCCGACGGCCGAGGAGATGATCGCGCACTACGGGCAGTTCTCCGATCGCGACCTCAGCGCGATGCCCTGGTACACCGTGCTGGCCTGCTTCAAGCTCGGCATCGTCCTGGAGGGCACGCACGCCCGCGCCTTCGCGGGCAAGGCCCCCAAGCAGGTCGGCGACTTCCTGCACGCGATCACACTGGAACTCTTCGAGCGGGCGCGGCGGCTGATGGAGTGACTGTCGGGATGTGCCCGATAGTTGACCGGATATCGGTGGAAGGCGCTGTCCGGCCGCGCCTAGGTTGAGCGCATGCCGATCGTTCCCGATGTCAAGGACTGGACCTGGGTGCTGAGCCGCCCCTGTCCCGAATGCGGTTTCGACGCCGCCGCGACCGCCTACGAAGCCGTGCCCGCGCTGATCCGGGAGACGGCCGTCCGTTTCGCCGCGGTGCTCGACCGCCCCGGCATGCGCGCGCGGCCGGACGAATCGACTTGGTCGGCGCTGGAGTACGGCGCTCACGTGCGCGACGTGTGCCGCATGTCCGGCACTCGCCTCGGCCTGATGCTGACCGATGACTCCGACGGGGAGCCGCCGCGTTTCCCGAACTGGGATCAGGACGCGGCCGCGGCCACCGACCGCTACAACGAGCAGGAGCCGGCCGTGGTGGCCGGGGAACTGGCCGAGGCCGCCGATCGCGCGGCGCTGGCTTTCGAATCGGTGCCACCCGAACGCCGCGGTCTGCGCGGTGCGCGCAGTGACGGAGCGGAGTTCACGGTGGAGTCGTTCGCCCGGTACATCCTCCATGATCTCCTGCACCATGTGCACGACGTTCGCGGGTGAACGCATCGCCGAACTGTAACGCGTTCGGCGTCAACGTCACGCTTTGCCGACGAATTTTCCGACCGGTACTAGAACGCGTTACATTTTTCTCGTACTGTGGGTGCAGTCACATGAAAGCACGTGCATGCGAGAGGGTCGACAGGAATGAAGACGAAGGGCGCGATCCTGTGGGGGATCGACCAGCCGTGGTCGGTGGAGGAGATCGAGGTCGGTGACCCGGTCGCCGGCGAGGTGCAGATCCGGATGGAAACCGCCGGTATGTGCCACTCCGATCACCACATCGTGACCGGCGCGACCCCGATGCCGTCCTTCCCCGTCATGGGCGGGCACGAGGGCGCGGGCGTGATCACCGAGCTCGGCCCGAACTGCCCGGCCGACCTCCAGGTCGGCGACCATGTGATCCTGTCGTTCATCCCCGCCTGCGGCCGCTGTCCGGCCTGCGTGGCAGGACACATGGCGCTGTGCGACCTGGGCGCAGGCCTGCTGATGGGGCAGGCGATCAGCGACGGCACCTACCGCATCCAGGCCCGCGGCGAGAACGTCATCCCGATGTGCCTGCTGGGCACCTTCGCGCCGTACATGACGGTGCACCACACCTCCGTGGTGAAGATCGATCCGAGCATTCCGTTCGAGGTGGCCTGCCTGGTCGGCTGTGGCGTCCCCACCGGTTTCGGCTCCTCCACCCACGTGGCGCAGGTGGCGCCGGGCGAGACCGTGGTGATCGCGGGCATCGGCGGCGTCGGCATGAGCGCGTTGCAGGGCGCGGTGCTGTCGGGCGCGTCGAAGGTGGTGGCCATCGACCCGAACCCGTGGAAGCGCGAGCAGGCGCAGAAGTTCGGCGCCACGCACACCTACGAGAGCATGGCCGCCGCGATCATGCCGCTGTTGGAGGCCACCGAGGGTCGAATGGCCGAGAAGGTCATCCTGACCATGGGCGAGATGCACGGCGAGTACATCGAGGAGGGCCTGATCCTCACCTCGAAGGCGGGCACCCTGGTGGTCACCTCGATGGGCCGGATGGACGAGAACGACGTCAAGCTCAACAGCTTCCTGCTGTCGATGTTGCAGAAGACGGTGAAGGGCTGCATCTTCGGCGGTGGCAACGCCCGCCAGGACGCGCCGCGCCTGCTGTCGCTGTACAAGGCCGGCCAGCTCAACCTGGACGACATGGTCACCCGCAGCTACTCCCTGGAAGAGATCAACCAGGGCTACCAGGACATGCTGGACGGCAAGAACATTCGCGGGATCATCAAGTACACCGAGGCCGACTGGTAGAGAGCCCTCACCGCCGCTCGGCGAGCGCGGTGACAATCCGTGCGATCAGGTCGTACGGCACCGGTTCGCCGAGCCGGAACCGCAGCGTTCCCTTGCCCGCCCGGTACGGCTCGAGCTCGCGTGCCAACGCGGGATCGCCGTCCGGGATCGGGTAGAGGCTGACGTGCTGCTTCCACCCCGCGAAGTGCACGACGTTGCGGCCGTGCAACCGGAAGGTGGGTATGTCGTAGCTGATCACCTCGGTGGCCTCCGGCAGGGCGTCCTGGATGGTGCGCCGGATCGCGTCGAGGATGCCGCGCGCGTCGTCGGGGAACGCCGCGAGATACGCGTCCACGGTGGCCGGTCGGTCTGCCACGAGCTTCCTCGATTCCACGGTCGGTAGCTGGTCGGCGAGTGCCTCCCGAGTGTAGGCAGCCGGTACGCCGGACAGCGGTTCGCGAGAGGCCCGGCGCGGCGCCGGAGTTCAGATCCGGCAGCGCAGCAGGGCTTCGCGCAGGTTGCGGCTGCGGATGTCGTCGAGGACGGCAAGGCCCAGCCGGTTCATCGTGTAACCGAAGCCAAGGCCGGTGGCCGGGTCGGCGAAGCCGAACGAACCGCCGAGGCCCGTGGTGCCGTAGGCGCGTTTGTCGGAGCCGAAGCGGAAGCTACCGCGCGACTTGCGGAAGCCGAGGTGGTAGCGGCTCTTGGTGTGCAGCACCAAGTCCTCGGCGGGGACGTCGTCGGCGGTGCGGCCGGTGGCGAGCCGGTCCAGCAGCGCGTCGTCGATCGGGAGCGCGCCGGTGCGACCGGCGGCCGCGCCGTAGACCTCGGCCAGCGCGCGGGCGTTGCCCACCCCGTTGGACCCGGGCATTCCACCTCGAGGAACTCGCGCCGGGTCGCCCGCGCCGGAGCCCCGCAGCGCGGGTTGGTCAGCGCCGCGTGCGACAGCCCGCGTCCGGCGTAGATCTCCGCACCGATCCGCAGCGGGATATCGCGCTCGTAGCGCAACACGTCCAGGCCGCGGGTGGCCGACATCGCGGCGACGCGGTCCATGCTCTGCTCGGCGGGCAGACCGATGTGGAAATCGACACCGAGCGGTGCGGCGATGTCCTCGGCGAAGATCCGCCCGAGCGTGCGGTGGTGCGGGTCGACGCGGCGCAGCAACTCGCCCTGGTACAGGCCGAGGGTGATCGCGTGATAACCGTGCCTGGTGCCGGGCCGCCAAGCCGGTTTCTGCGCCGCGAGAATGTGTGCGAGGCCGTCCAGGTCGGCGATCTGGGGCAGCCGCACGATCTCGCTGAGGCCGGACAGCCCGGCCTGGTGGTCGATCAGCTGGCGCACCGTGATCGCCTCCTTGCCGTGGGCGGCGAACTCCGGCCAGTACTTCGCCACCGGCTGCTCGTAGTCGAGCAGACCCTTGGTTACCGCGGTGGCGACGGTGAACGCCGCCATGCCCTTGGTCGAGGAGAACACCGGAACGATCGTGTCCCGCTCCCAGGGCAGCGTGCGCCGGCGATCACGGAAGCCGGCCCACAGGTCGACCACGGGGCGTTCACCGGCGTAGACCGCTACGGCGGCGCCGATTTCGCCGTGGCGCTCGAAGTTGCGGCGGAAGGCGTCGGCGACCGGTTCGAAACCAGATGCGACCTCGCCGTGAACAGTGGGCTTTTCACTCATGGCGAGTCGATGGTAGCTACCCGGTTCTCGTAGGCTCGCAGGGTGCGTTCACTCGAGCAGATTCGGGAATGGCCGGTTCGGCACGCGGCGGCCGCGGTGGTCACCGCCGACGGCGGCGTCGCGAGCGAAGGCGATGTCGAGCGGGTGTTCCCGCTCGCGTCGGTGACCAAGCCGCTGGTCGCCTACGCCGTGCTCGTCGCGGTGGAGGAGGGCGCGGTCGACCTCGACCAGCCCGCCGGACCGCCCGGCGCCACGGTGCGTCATCTGCTGGCGCACGCCTCGGGACTAGCGTTCGACACCACCGACATCCAGGCGTCGCCCGGCTCCCGGCGGATCTACTCCAGCGCGGGTTTCGAAGTGCTCGCCGAATTCCTCACCGCGCAGACCGGGATCGCGTTCGACGAGTACCTGCGCGACGCCGTGTTCGAGCCGCTGGGCATGACCGCTTCGGTCCTGGCCGGTCCGGCCGGGCATGCGGGCCGGTCCAGCGCGGCGGACCTGGCCCGCTTCGCCGCCGAATTGCTGAACCCCCGGTTGATCTCGGCGCAGACGCACGCGGAGGCCACCTCCGTCCAGTTCCCCGGCCTGAACGGCGTGCTGCCCGGCTACGGTTCGCAGCGCCCCAACGACTGGGGACTCGGCTTCGAAATCCGCGACGGCAAGTCTCCGCACTGGACCGGTGGCACGAATTCGCCACAAACCTATGGACATTTCGGCCAATCCGGGACATTTTTATGGGTTGACCCGAAATCGGGGTTGGCGTGTCTCGCCTTGAGCGACGAGAATTTCGGCGACTGGGCGCGGGCGGCCTGGCCACCACTGAGCGACGCCGTGATCGCGGAGGCGACAGCCGGTCGCAACACGGTCGCGAAGTAACACGCGTAACTTCGGGCACTCCAGTACACTCAGGCAACGCCAGTCCGACGAATCGTTGGGGAAGACGGTCCTCGTCGAAGCTGGAGGTATTGGTGGTGCGCGCATCGAGTCAGTTCGCGGACGCGACGGCGGGTGTGGTCTACATCCACTCGTCGCCTGCCGCGCTGTGCCCGCATGTCGAGTGGGCACTCACCTCGGCCCTGGGGGCCCCGGCGAAGCTGCGCTGGACCGCCCAACCGGCCGACGGCCAACTGCGCGCCACCAGTGAGTGGATCGGTCCGGTCGGCACCGCCTCGAAGATCGCCCAATCGTTGCGCTCCTGGCCCGTTCTGCGCTTCGAGGTGACCGAGGACCCCAGCGACGGCGTGGACGGCGAACGCTACAGTTTCGTCCCCGGCCTCGGTCTGTGGCACGGGTCCACGAGCGCCAACGGCGACGTCATGGTCGGCGAGATGCGCCTGCGCGCCATGCTCCAGGCCACCCGCGAACTCGGCAAGTACTCCGCCTACGACTTGGCCGCCGAAATCGACCGCGCCCTCGGCACCGCCTGGGACGAGGACCTCGAAATCTACCGCTACGGAACGGAAACCGGCGCCGAGGTCACTTGGTTGCGCCGGGACGTGGGGTAGGTGTCACCGCTGTAGCCACCGGAATTGGCGTCTGCCCCGGTTTCGCCGACGGGGATAGGGTCGTGACACGGTCGGGGCCGAGCACGAGGAGTCGACCATGAAGCATGCCGGTATGCGCATCATCGCCGCCGCAACGATCGCCCTGACGGCCGCGACCGCCGCACCTGCGACGGCAACCGCCGAACCGGTCGGGTCGGTTGTGGAAGTGCCCCCGGCCGTCGTCGACGCGGTACGAGGCGCGATCGCGAGCGTCCTGTTCTTCGGCATCGTCGGCCTGTGCGTGGTGCGCGTCCTGCCGCCCGACCAGTGCCATTTGTTCTGAGGAGAGCAAAGGCGGCACCGCTACCGGCTGAGGACGAGTGGCTCATTCAGTGCGCTGCGATGCCGACTCGGTCGCACAGAGCTCGAACGTCCTCGCCCATTCCGGACGGCGGTCGCTTCCGTAGCGCGTGCAGCATGTCGCGCGCGTAGCCGTTGTACCGGATCGTCTCGGGTGCCGTGCGTTCGGACTTGTCGAGCATCGCAAAGGCGGCTGCGAATTCGTCACGCTGGTAGTGGGCGCGGGCCACCTCGATGAAATGACGGCTGCGGCGTGGGACGGAAGCTATCCGGTCGGCGTCCAGCGCGTGGGCCGCACGGAGCCCTTCACCCGCTCGTCGCAGTTCGACTCCGAGTGTCGTTGCGTGCGCTTGTATCACCGGGATGGAGAACGATGTCTGGATGTGCCGGTAGGTAGGCCCGAGTCGCTGGGCGATCCGATCGGCCGATTCCCAGTACGCCCACGCTTCGCCGTAGCGGCCGCGACGGGCATGTACATAGGCGATTTCGGCCTGCAGAGCCCCCGCGATCCCGTGCCAGTCGTCCGACGTGCCCTCCCGGTCCAGGTACGGCTCCAGCTGCGCGATAGCCGTGCGGGCCAGAGCGATTCCCTCCTCCCAGCGGCCGGAGTCCCGAAGCGCCTGAACCATCGACCACGCGCCGCTCGCGATCAGGTACGGGTCGTCTGCCTCATACCCCTCGTTCAGAGCGCGATCAGCGACGAGCCAGACGAGTTCCGGAGCAGGCTGGTAGGCCACGAAGAAATCCGCGAGCTGGTACACCCCGGCCAGAACACGCCGGGCCGCCCGGCGATCATCGCCGCGAAGGCGCACGGCGTTCTGCGCGTCCCTGATCAGTCCAGGTAGTAGCGAACCGAGTTGCGTCCGGTGATCGGGGCTCGCGTGTCGCACCTGCCACGCCTGCGCCAGACGCAAAGCCAAGTGCTCGGTGCCCGCCGAGTCGTCCGCAGCCGCCAGGCGATAGTCCGTCAGCGCCGACTGCACATCGGTCAGGGCCGCATGGCGTTCGCCGGCGAATACCGCGACCGGAACCGCATGTCCATCTCCGGTCAACTCGGCCAGATCGTCCAGTTCCAAGGCACGGGCGATCCGAAGCAACATCGGCAGGCGCGGACTCTGCAGTCGACCGTTCTCCACGGCCTTCAACCACTCGGCGGAACGGCCGACCAATCCCGCGAGAACCGGGCGCGACATACCGGCCCGCTCACGGTGCCGCCGAATCCGCGCGCCCACCGGGGCATCATCAGAGCTGTACACGGCTGTCCCCTCTCGCCGCTGGTTCGATGAATCAAGCGTAGCCGGACGATCTCGGCCGCAGAGGGATGAATCCGATGTCCACTGGACAGTATCGGGTACGAACCGTACCCGGCGACACCTCCGTGGCTACCTAGCGTGCTGCGCAGCCCACCGTCAGGTCCGATGCTCTTCATGCGTCCCTGGCGGCTGGTGCCCACCGATAGGTCGATCAGGGGAGTTCAGGGGATGTATGGAGAGAACTGCTGTGGCACAGAGTCTCTGGGGCCGAACGCGCTGGGCTTCATTCGGCGCGAGGTTTCCGGTGCGGACGAGCAACCCGATGAGTGGCTGATCCGCCAACTAGCCGCTGCGCGTGGGTATTTCGTGGTGGAGCTGATCGTCTTCGCTACGGCGGCGCGGACGACGGCTCTGCTGGCGGTCGAGCATATCCGGGTGGCGGATGCGGTCGCGGTGATCGTGCCGGGGCTGGCTCATGTCGAGCCGTTCGCCCGGGCGGTCACCGAACTATGCGACCTGATCACTCCCGAGCAGACGTATCCGCGCGGGTATCGGTGGCCGTCGCTGCTGCCCATCGATCACCCGTACCGGAGGTTGCCGTGACCGGGTGGCAACTGGTGGCGGTCGCGATCGGTGCGTTGCTGCTCACCTCGCTGGTCGGCATGACCTTATGGCTGTGGCCTGTTCGGTTGCCGGAGGGGCGCAGCGTGGACGAGATCACCCGGCGAGTGGAACGAGAGCGCGGAGACATGGACACGCCGGATTGGCCGATGGGTTTCCCGCATGACGCTCCCGATCACGCGATGGGGGTGGGGGAAGCGCAGATGACCATGCAGCGGCACCGTACTTGTCGCGTGGGGGAGTGTCCGCGTAAGACGGCTGCGTGGCGGGTCCTCGTGGAGGCCGGGCGTATCCGGCCGGATGCGGGGCGGCAACGGTGATTGCCGGGCGGCTCAATCTCCTCGGTGGCCGAGCACGGCGAACATGGTGACCGAGAGGTGGTAGTCGCCTTTGGCGATGCCTGCCTCCATGGTGGCGGCCAAGTCGTCGCGTTCCTGCTCGGTGATCACGCCGTCGGCGCGGGCGCGCTCGGTCATCTGGGCGAAGAGAGGGCGGATGGTCTGTGGGTCCCAGATCACCGCTTCCGATCCGATGTCGTCGATCGCGAAACCGGCGGCGGTGAGCAGGCCGCGCAGGCTTCGGCCCGACTTCGGATTCGGGGTGGTCGCGAGCAGCGACGTGGACAGGCGGGCCATCACATCGTCGTCGCCGGGATGCGCGATGGCCGTGTGCCAGTCGCTGTCGATGAGCAGCACGCGCCCGCCCGGCCGCAGGACCCGCGCGATCTCGGCGGTGGCGGCGGCCGGGTCGTCGAGGTGCTGGTAGACGCGCTCGCAGCGCACCGCATCGAAGGAATCGTCCGGGAACGGCAGATGGTAGGCGGTGCCTTCGACGAAACGGGCCCGAGAGTCCGCCGTCTCGGCGCGCCCACGAGCGATCGCGAGCATCGCGGGATTCGGGTCGACGCCGACCGCTTCGCCGCCCGGCCCGACTCGACGGGCCAGTTCGATCACCTCGCTACCTGTTCCGGCGCCGATATCCAGCGCGCGCTCGCCGGGTTGGACGGCCAAAACCTCGTGCGCCCACGCGCGCATACGCCGAATACCCGGCAGCGCCGCCTGGAGATCCAGGATGCCGACAAGCGCCGCCATCGGGTCGTCGGTAGTAGGGCGCGAAGCGTCGGGAATCGCGTTCACGTGGAATGAGGGGATGGAGGGCGCGGGCTCGCTCGGCATATCCCGACAGTAATCCCGGCACCCCGGCAGGTGGCAACACGTCCTTCACGTCGCCCGGCGGCTGCCGTGGCCTCGACCGGGCCGGATAGCTTCCAACGGGCCGAACGAACTCTGCCGACAGCGACTCGACGGGCAGTAGCTGACCTGTCGCGGCAGGTGGCTCCGTTTGTTGCGACCTTTACCGGGTAACACTCGCTCGGCTCACGGTTTCGATGAGCCGCGCTGACTCGTGAGAACGCACTCGCCCACCGTCAGCGAGAGCGATCGTGGCAGGCGCGCAAGATTCCGATAACCATTTCGGCAGCGTTCACGAGCCCGACTACAGAGGAGCGTCAGATGACCGAATCCGGCTCCGCTGATCTCAAGCGGCGGCATCGCGCGATGTGGGCACTGGGCGACTATTCGTCCATCGCCACCGAAGTCATCCCCGGGCTGGGCCGTCGTCTCGTGGAGGTCTGCCGTATCGGCCCGGGTCAACGGGTGCTGGACGTCGCGGCCGGGTCCGGGAACGCCGCGATCCCGGCTGCCGAGGCCGGTGCGAATGTGGTGGCGAGCGACCTCACACCGGAATTGTTCGAGGCGGGTCGGCGCATCGCCGCCGAACGGGGCGTCGACCTCCAGTGGCAGGAAGCCGATGCCGAGGCATTGCCTTTCTCCGATGCCGAGTTCGACGCGGTGATCTCCTGCGTCGGTGTCATGTTCGCGCCGTTCCACCAGGCGGCCGCGGATGAACTGGTGCGTGTGGCCAAACCGGGCGGCACGATCGGGCTGATCAACTGGACGCCCTCCGGATTCATCGGGCAGATGTTCGCCACGATGAAACCGTTCGCTCCGCCGCCCCCGCCCGGCGCGCAGCCGCCCCCGCTGTGGGGCGACGAAGCGCATGTCCGGTCGCTGCTCGGCGATCGCGTCACCGACCTGGAGCTACGCCGGGAGAACGCGGCCATCGACCGTTTCGCCGACGCCGCCGAATTCCGCGACTTCTTCAAGACGTACTACGGACCGACGGTCGCGGTGTACAAGGCCATCGCGGGGCAATCCGACAAGATCGCGCAGTTGGACCGGGCTCTCGCGGAACTCGCGGCCGAGCACGACCTGGGCGACGGGCGGATGGAGTGGGAGTACCTGTTGGTCACCGGACGCCGAGCGGGCTGACTGCGCCACGGGCTATTCGTTCGGCGTCCGCGCCCGGAACGCTGAGGTCTACCCGAGCGTCGGCGCGATGCGCCGACCGCCGGTGTCTGGCGGCCTGGCGAAACCTTTGAGCAGCCGAACCGGCGCGTCCGTCATGCACGGGGGTGGGCCGGGTGATGGCGCGTCGGATCGTATTGTTCGAAATAGGACTCGCCCACGGCGAACATTCCGCGTTGCGGCAGCCAGAAGTCACCGAGTTTGGCCTGCTCGACCAGCGGTCCCGGAGGACCGATATCTATTCCATCGATCCGGGCAGTGCTGTTTTCGACGGTCCACAGCATCCGGGGGTTGGCCCGGAACAATTGACCGTTCGGCGAAGTACCGCTGAGCTGTACCCGCCCCACGCCCAGCGCCGGTCCCGCAGCCCGCGACATCAGCGACAAGACGGCAGGACGTCGCCACAGAGCGGCGGGCATCATGCGGCCGAGACCCGTCATCGCGGCTGTCGCCAGCGATCGTCCCAGCTGGAGATCCCACACGATCTTGTCGTCCACCCGCACGGTGAAGGTGGCGGGGCCGGTCCAATCGACCGAGATGTCTTCGGTTCGCGCGTCTTCGAGTGCTGCTCCGAAATAGCGGGCGCAGCTGGTGGCCGGGGAGACACTGCTGTGGATCACCCATTTGCCGTCGGGGTCACGATGCCACACCGCGTCGTACCCCGCGCCGACCGAGCTCGCAGGGAAGTGCCGCAGCGCCAGGTAGTGACCGCTGGCGAACGGCATGCCCATCACCCCGTAGCCGGAGAATCGCTCCTCATCCGTACCCGAAGGGAGCGCCTTGTCGGTCGCGGCAATCGATCGTGGGCTGTCGGTCATCGCCGACCTCCTCGAGGAGTGGACTCGTGCCGACTATTTTACGACCGCAGCAGGGAGGGCTGGAAAATTTCGACCCGGCCGAGGGGTGTTCCTCACAGCCCCGGTGTGGCCGTTGTCTGTTGTCCATGGCGGGCGGCCCTCTGGTCACGAGCGCCGATATCGACCCAATAACGCCGTGCCGGACCGAGTTGGGTATCCACGATGCGCTCGAGAACGCCGCCTCGGCGCTCGATGGTCTTCGCCGAGGCGATGTTGTCGGCCGCGCAGACGATCAACACGCGATCCATGCCGAGTCTCCGCGCCTCGTCGAGCATCCGGCCCAGAGCCCAGGTGGCCAGCCCGCGCCGCCGCGCGGACGGCCGGATGCCGTAGCCGATGTGACCGGCCCACCGCACGAAGTCGTCGAAGCCATGCCGCAGAGCGATCCCGCCGAGCACTCGGTCACCCTCGACGATCCATCGGTAGGTGCACCGCGCCCGGCCCGTCTCGTCCACCGCCCGACCGGATTCGTGGTCCAGCCGAGCCACCCAGGCCGCGAAACCCGTCGGCGATTTCACCTCGTCGGACGGCCGCAATCCGAAACCGTCCTCATGCGGGCCGGGCCCCCACTCCTCGTGCGCCTCGAGCCAGGCCGTATGCAGACGTGCCGTCGGAGCGATCAACGCGGGCATATCGCGACGATACCGACCCCGCTGCCTGCGATCATGGCAATGAACGCGCCGAACGAGCCGCGAACGCGCGGCGCGCCTGTTCCGCATCGCCGCCTGCCTTTGGAAGTATTCGGTTCGTGTCGGGCTGGGTGGAAGTGCTCCTCGATCGTGGGTCGCTGAACGCCGGCGACGACGCGCTCCCGCACGGCCAACGCTGGATGTTCCCGGCCACGTCCACGATCTCCGACCTGGTGGTCTGGATCGCTTCGCACTATGTGCCGCGGCTGCCCGGCGTTCACCACTGGGAGCTCTTCATCGATTCGGACGACACCCACGCCGGCTGGATATCGGCAGGTACCGAGGGTTGGCCGCACTGGGGGTGCCCGCTCGGCATCCTGTACACCCATACCCACGACGTGGGGCCCGTCGAAGAGTTGCAAGACCGGGTCGCTCTCTACTTTCCGGGACATCGGCAGTTGGGTGGGCTTGCCCGCTCCTCGCGCCTGAAAGTGACCGCCGGGCATACCTATGGAGATCCCGCGAAGCCGATCAGGATCGGCGAAATCCACTACGGCTCGTCCTTCGAGGGCGGCAGCCCCATCAGAGTGGACTGAGACGGCGCCGGGCGCACCCGCCGATCCTGCCGCACGGTGGTCTCGCGAGGCCGGGTGAGCCGAGAAACGCCGTCACATGCCGCGGTGGCGGCCCGGGGCGGCGGGCGCCGGATATCTTGTGCGGCTGTACCGCTTCAAACCGAACCGCACCGGGAGGTCTGCGAGTGGCGAACAGGATTCAGGGCGGGGCGATCGCCGTGGTCGCGGCTGCGGTGGTCACCGGCCCGGCGGCGGCATCGGCGGCCGCCGAGGTGATCGAGTTGACCGCGTTCGAGACGAGTTCCTCGTTTTTTCGACCGGGATGGCGACAAGCGACTCGGACCGGGCGATCAGGTGACTCACATCGACGACCTCCGGCGCGACGACGCCGGGTTCGGCCGCGGCTCGGGGGTTTGTACGGTCGTGTCCATCGCCGAAAACGCTTCGGTGCAGATGCGGTGTGACGGCGCGTTGTCCCTCCCCGAGGGCCGGATCACCACCAAGGGCACGGTGACCGATCCCCGCACGCCCGGCGCGCGCGCCTACGACATCGCGATCACCGGGGGCACCGGCAAGTACACGGCGGCCCGGGGTTACATCCATGTCGAGGTCTTCGCGGCGGACCGAACCCAACTGACCCTCCACCTCACCTGACATCGACCGGATCCCGGCCTCGAATTGTCCGGCTGATCCGTGGGTTGCCCGGCCAGGGGCAGTCGCTGTACTGGGTCGACCGCAGGCCGATGGTCGCTGCGATCAGCTGGTCAACGTCGGCCCGGTCGAGGGCGGTGGTTACGGCCGCGTCTACGAGCTGCTCGCCTACATCCCGCCCGCCGGGTAATCCGACCAACCGACAGAAGCCCGGCCGAAGTCTCGGCCGGGCTTTTCGTGTCCAAGGGGGCTGGGGACATCCACGCGAGAAGTCACGCTATGGCCGAGGGGATCGCCGCCGATCTGGCCCGGCTCAGCGCGGACGCGCCACGTTCTGAGGGAACTGCCCCTCCACGTTGCCGGGTGGGTTGTAGAGAGCGACGACGACAGTGTAGCCGTTCTGCGAGGCGTACCCGATACCGAGTCGGGTGCTGGCCTTCCACACCAACTGCGTGAAATGGCCCGTTGACATGCTGAACCCGGGATTGTTGAAGTCGTAATTCTTGATCTCGTCGTACCACATCTGCGTGCCCATCTGGACAAAGGAGACACCGTCCCAGCTGCCCGCTCCCCCGACAAGGTTCTCCCCGGCGCCGTTCTTGTAGGGGCAGCTGTGATCGATCGTGTTCTTTTGGGCGTAGTACTTCGCGCATTGGTCGGCCAGGTTGTTCAGGTTCTGGGTCAAGGTCATGGCCGGGGAACCGTGCTTGGCCCGGTACTTGTTGTGCAGGGTGAGCCCGGTCTGCGCGTAATCGCTCTGTCCGGCGGCGGGGCCTCCGCCGACGACGAGCGCGGCGAGCATCACCGCGGCAACAACCGATATCAAACGACCAAAGCGCACGACAACCTCCCGAGGCAGAGCAGGACACAACAGAAGCGAACCACGCAAACCCTGGAACCCCCACAGGCCGTGGGTGTTTCGGGATACGGCGAGCTTACCGGGTCGCTGTGGGCGTGATTTCTAGTGGATGTTTCCGGACCCCCGTCTACAGCCGGTCTACAACTCGGCTGTCCATCCCCTAACCGTTCCCCTGGCCCTTCGTCCGCAGGCACGCCTATCCTGGGGCGGCAATCGATCTCAACGGGGGTGCGCATCTGAGGTGGTATTCCGATGTGCTGGGGCGGGTTTTGGCTGGGGAGGCCGGGGTGAGTGGGACCGAATGGGAGATGTTCTGCTCGGAGGTGTTTGCCATCGCCGAGCGTTACGCCATCCAGACCTTTTCGAATCCCGGCGCCCTGGTGCTCTCCAGCGGCTCCTCGTCCACGGAAGCCGAAGCGCGCGGGGTCAATCCACACATCAAACTGGTGGATATGGGCGATGCCGCGGTGCGCATCGAAACGGGCTGGTGCGTCCGCGCCATCGCCGACTACGAAATCCAATTCGAGGACAAGCCGTCCCAGGCGGCCGCGGCGGTCGAGGCGATCATTCTCGGGGGCGCCGAGGAGTATGTGATCACCGATGACGACGACCTGTGGGTGGCGTTCGGGTGGTGTATTCGGGGCAAGGATTCCCTGATGTCGCAACCCCCGCACATCACCTCGGGCCGAAAGGCGGTTCGTCGGCTCCTGCCGTGGCGGTCGGCGTGACCGTGCGGCCAGAAGTTCGACCCAAGCCGACCCAGCTGCCGTCGGTGCAGCGTGCCCAGCCGTGGAGTCGGCCGGGCACGGTGCCCGTCAACGCCTGACCTGCCGTTTATTCGGCACGTCAACCGCTGCCCTTCAAACGCGGCGCTGGGTGAGGGTGGCTTCAACCTCAGCTACCCGCTGTTTCAGCCGCACCGAGCCCAGCGCGGCCGCATCGGCCCGCACGCGGTCCAACGTCCGGCGCGCGGCATCGTCTTGCCCGTTGCGGGCGTACGCCTCGGCCAGCCACGACCGGTACAGCGCCGCCTCTCGCTGTCTGTCGGCGGGGTACCGCTCGATCACGGGCGACAACAGCGTCTCGGCCTCGGCGATGTCGCCGAGTTGCACGGCACAGCGGGCGCGCATCACGTCGATTTCGTCGCGGTCGAGCCAATATGTCCAGTCCGGCTCACAGTCCCCAGGTCGCCGACGGTCGTAGTCGTCGTCCACTGCATCGAGCGCGCGACGCGCGTTGTCGGCGTCCCCGGCCTTCGCTGACGCCCACGCGACGCGCTCACCGAGTAACGCCCGCACGATGGGCGGCGCATCGGTGGCACCGCGCAGCGCCGTGCGGGCGAGCAGGGCGGCGTCGTTCGGGGCGCCGACGTTGGCGAGTTGGTAGCTCAGCGTCGAAAGCAGTTGCCCTGCAAGTGGTCTGTCTCCGGCCTCGGTCGCTGCCGTCACACCGTCCAGGTAAACGCGTTGCGCCTGCCGGTAATGCCCGGCGTCGGCGTAGACCCACCCGCCCAGCTGTGACAGCTCACCGACCACCCGCAACAACCGGCGCCGCGTGTTGGGTGCGTGTGAGCCGTCGCGCACCACGACCCGCGCGGCGTCCAGATCGCACCGCACGACCGGGTGCAATGTCGTCCCGCCCACCACGTCGTCCAGTCGGCGCAGCTTCACCACGCGCCGCTCCATCTCGTCCGCCAAGCCCGACCCGACCCGCCTCCCAGACGCCATGTGCTCAACCGGGGGCGGGTCGCTCAACAGCCACTCATGCGCGATGCGCAACGGATCACCTGGCAGCGGCATCAAAGCCTCGGGGTCGGTGCCCAGCGCCGCCGCGTACGCCTGCCGTATCTCGTCGCTAAGCGGTCGTAGCCCGCGCTCGATTTGGCTCAGGTAGGCGGCGCTCCAGTGTGTTCGCCGGGCGAATTCCCGCAGCCCGACGCCCGCCGCCTCTCGAGCAGCGCGCAGCGCCGGACCCAGTACGGGCGCGTCGTTCATCCTGCACACCTTTCCTGACCGTGGCGACCGATTGCGCATTGCGAACACCTTGCAGACACCCTGCAACCACCGTAAACGCTCCAGCACCCAAAATGCCTGCCTAACGTCCATTTTCACGCCCCGCCGCCGGGTCGACTCGGTCCCCGGCGGCGGGTGCGCACCATCCACCGGAGCAGCAGGGGAGGCATTGTGTTGGACGCGATCGGCTGGATAGATCCGTGTTCGCCGACACCGGAATGGGACGCGGCCCAGGTGCGGCGCCTGGCGCGGCGATTGGGCTACACACTGCACTGGGCCGACACCGGTTCGCTACTGGGACTGGTCGAACAGGTCACGGCCTGCGGTACCGACGTGGTGTTGCTGCCGTCTTCGGCGCACGTCGACGCGGTGACCTTGGATCGGCTCATGGCCGTGGTCGATGTCGAATGCGCCGCGCCCCGTGCATCCTTCGGCCGGTGGGCGGTCGTCGGCGGGGTGCGCCGATGAGCTGGGCTCAGATCGGCCTGGTGTTTGTGATCGCCGTCCCCTTGGCGGTGGTGTTCGTCATGATCTTCTGGCCATCCGACTACGACGACTAACTGCCTGCGGTGGTCGACGTGGATGGCGCGCCGGTCAGCGACGTTGTGGAGGTTTTGATGAAAGCCAATCAGGCCGGACTCGCCGCCGACACGATCGCGCGGTATCTCCTTGCCACCCGCACCGTATAAGCGGAGATTGACACGTCGGGGTGGGTCGGCTGCAACGGAAGGTTCCGCCGAGAGCGCCATAGCTGTTGACTGATGGACAAGGACCCGCCCCACACTTGTATGTGTCTGACCCACGTTTGCCCCACGAAACCGGTGTGGGGCAAATCGAAGGCCGGCCAACAGCCCATCTAAGTGGGCTGATTTGTGGGCGCAGAGGGGATCGAACCCCCGACCGCTGGTGTGTAAAACCAGTGCTCTACCGCTGAGCTATACGCCCGGACCGTTACCGGCGGCTTATGAATCTAGCGCGGCGAGCGCTTTCTCCCAAGCCGCCTGGTCACGGGGCTCCCCGGGGCCGTTCATCTCGGCGAAGCGGATGAAGCCCTCGCGGTCGACGACGAACGTGCCGCGGTTGGGGTAGCCGGACTTCTCGTTGAAGACGCCGTAGGCCTGGGCCACCGCGCCGTGCGGCCAGAAATCCGACAGCAGCGGGAAGGTGTAGCCCTGTTCGGCGGCCCAGATCTTGTGCGTGGGCGGCGGGCCGACCGAGATCGCCACGATCTCGGCGTTGTCGTTCTGGAACTTGGGCAGCTCGTCGCGGACCTTGCACAACTCGCCCTGGCAGATCCCGGTGAAGGCGAGCGGGTAGAAGACGATGAGGACGTTCTTCTTCCCGCGGAAGTCCGACAGGCTGACTTCTTGGTTGTTCTGGTCCTTCAGCGTGAAGTCCGGCGCGACAGTGCCAACCTCGAGCGGCATAGCGAATCCTCCATCGTGTCGGGTCTCCACCGGGCGGGCGTGCGACACCGCCCTGGTGGAAACCATAGCGCGGTGGCTCAGCGCTGCTTCGAGGGCGCCTTGGGCTGTACCAGCCTGCTACCCGTCCATGAGCCGAGGCTGATCGCCGAGGTCTGGGTCAGACCTGCGGTCGGTGCGGATTCGGCGATTTCGCTCGGCTCGACGTGGCCCGGCTGTCCGGTCTTGGGGGTGAGCACCCACACGAAACCCTCGTCGGCGAGGGGGCGATGGCGTCCATCAAGGCGTCGACCAGATCCCCGTCCCCGTCGCGCCACCACAGCAGCACGACGTCGATCACCTCGTCGGAGTCCTCGTCGACGAGTTCGCCGCCGATCGCTTCCTCGACGTCGGCTCTCAGGTCGTCGTCGACGTCCTCGTCCCAGCCCAATTCCTGGACAACCAAGCCGTGTGTAATGCCAAGCTTCTGAGCGTAGTTCTGCGCGTCCGCCGCGGCGACCACGGTGGTGTCCTCCTCAACTCCCGACAATGGATAGTTGCAAGCGAACATGGTTATGGGCTTCAGCGCAAGCCGATCCGGCGAAATAGCTGCCGAATGTCGCGTTGCGAGGGTGTGTCAAGGGCTTTCTCAGCGCTTCGGACACGAGTCGCGGACGGCGTTGCGCGCGTCGTTGACCCGCCTGCTGGCGTCGTTGAGTGCCGCGACGGGGGCGGTGTAGGTCATCTTGCGCGTCTCGGCGGCCAGCGCGCGTGCCGCGTTCACGTACTCGGTCAGCAGGCCGGCCAAGTCCACGGGCAGCGCGTCCCTGGCGGAGTTCACGCCGCTTTCCACCTTGTTGGCGGCGTCCTCCAGGGTCTGCACCGCCGAGTCGCGCTTGGCGTCGTAGTCGGGCGCGTTCGCATCGTGCGCGTCGACGAAGTCGTTGTACTTGCTTACGCCCGCTCCGGTGGTGGTGGGGAACTGACCGCAGTTGTCGGCGATGGCCTTGCCCTGGGCCGCCGCGCGCCGGGAGGATGTCGCCGCCGCCGACGAGGACGCCGCCTCGGTCTTGTACGCCGCCAGATCGCTCGCGTTCGGACCGGCCACGCCGTCCACCCGGTTGGCGCATCCCGCGACGACCACCCCGATAGCGACCGCGCCCGTGGCGCACACCATTCCGAACCCGCGTGGGTTCAGCAGCTTCATCGTCCTCCCGCTCCTCAGGGCTGCCACGCTCTCATGCTCACCTTGCCTGTCGAACGGTACTGGATTTCCGGCTGACATGATGATTTGGGACGCGCCATCGGCAAGGATGGATGGTGCGCCCGAACCTTTCGTAAACGGGCGGTCCGCCAACCAGCGAACCCGCCCGGGGATACCGACGCCATCAGCATGTCCACCCCTGTACGAGGAGCAGATTTGACCGACCTGATCCACTCTTCCGCACCGGCGAAATCCGCCGGAAACAGCTCCGCCCCCGCGCCCGCCGCGAGCGGCGATCCCAACGGGTCGCACGCGCCGCAGCCGGGCGGCCGGGTGCGGGTGATCCGCGAAGGGGTGGCGTCCTACCTACCGGACATCGACCCGGAGGAAACCAGCGAATGGCTCGAGTCGTTCGATGAGATGCTCGACCGGGAGGGCCCCGGCCGGGCGCGTTACCTCATGCTCCGCTTGCTGGAGCGGGCCGGTGAACGTCGTGTCGCCATCCCGTCGTTGACCTCCACCGACTACGTCAACACCATTCCCACCGAGAACGAGCCGTGGTTCCCCGGCGACGAGGAGGTGGAGCGGCGCTTCCGCGCCTGGATCCGCTGGAACGCCGCGATCATGGTGCATCGCGCCCAGCGCCCCGGCATCGGCGTGGGCGGCCACATCTCGACCTACGCGTCCTCGGCGGCGCTCTACGAGGTCGGCTTCAACCACTTCTTCCGCGGCAAGGACCATCCCAGCGGTGGTGACTCGATCTTCATCCAGGGTCACGCCTCGCCGGGCATCTACGCCCGCGCGTTCCTGGAGGGCAGGCTGTCGGCCGATCAGCTCGACGGGTTCCGGCAGGAGTACAGCCACGGCGGTCCCGGCCACGGGCTGCCGTCCTATCCGCACCCGCGGCTGCTCAACAACTTCTGGGAGTTCCCGACGGTGTCCATGGGCCTGGGCCCGATGAACGCCATCTACCAGGCGCGCTTCAATCACTACCTGAACGATCGCGGGATCAAGGACACCTCCGACCAGCACGTATGGGCGTTCCTCGGCGACGGCGAGATGGACGAGCCGGAGTCGCGCGGTCTCGCGCACGTCGCGGCCATGGAGGGTCTGGACAACCTGACCTTCGTCGTCAACTGCAACCTGCAGCGCCTGGACGGGCCGGTGCGCGGCAACGGCAAGATCATCCAGGAGCTGGAGTCGTTCTTCCGCGGCGCGGGCTGGAACGTCATCAAGGTGATCTGGGGCCGCGAGTGGGACGCGCTGCTCGGCGCCGACCGCGACGGGGCGCTGGTGAACCTGATGAACAGCACCCCCGACGGCGACTACCAGACCTACAAGGCCAACGACGGCGCCTACGTGCGCGACCACTTCTTCGGCCGCGACCCGCGCACGAAGGCGCTGGTGCAGGACCTGTCCGACCAGGAGATCTGGAACCTCAAGCGCGGTGGCCACGACTACCGCAAGGTGTACGCGGCCTACGCGGCGGCGATGGCGCACAAGGGCCAGCCGACGGTGATCCTGGCCAAGACCATCAAGGGTTACACCCTCGGCAAGCACTTCGAGGGCCGCAACGCCACGCACCAGATGAAGAAGCTGACCCTGCAGGACCTCAAGGACTTCCGCGACCTGCAGCGAATCCCGATCAGCGATGCCGAGCTGGAGAAGGATCCGTACCTGCCCCCGTACTACCACCCCGGTATGGAGGCTCGCGAGGTCCAGTACATGCTCGACCGGCGCAAGGCGCTCGGCGGGTTCCTGCCCGAGCGGCGCGCCGCGGCCAAGCCGCTGAAGCTGCCCGGTGACGAGGCCTACCGCTCGGTGCGCAAGGGTTCGGGCAAGCAGAACGTCGCCACCACGATGGCCCTGGTGCGGCTGATGAAGGAGCTGCTGCGGGACAAGGAGATCGGCAAGCGGATCGTGCCGATCATCCCCGACGAGGCCAGGACCTTCGGGATGGACTCGTGGTTCCCTTCGTTGAAGATCTACAACCGCAACGGCCAGTTGTACACATCGGTCGACGCGGAATTGATGCTTGCCTACAAAGAGAGCACCGTCGGGCAGATCCTGCACGAGGGCATCAACGAGGCGGGGTCGACGGCCTCGTTCACCGCGGCGGGCACCTCGTACGCCACGCACGGCGAGCCGATGATCCCGCTGTACATCTTCTACTCGATGTTCGGCTTCCAGCGCACCGGCGACGGCCTGTGGGCGGCGGCCGACCAGCTCGCCCGCGGCTTCGTGCTCGGGGCGACCGCCGGGCGCACCACGCTGACCGGTGAGGGCCTCCAGCACAACGACGGGCACTCGCTGCTGCTCGCCTCGACCAACCCGGCCGTGGTGACCTACGACCCGGCGTTCGCGTTCGAGATCGCCCACATCGTGCGCGACGGCCTGCGCCGGATGTACGGCGGTGGCGCGGCGCCGAAGGGTGCCGCGCCGCTGCCCGGCACCCATCCGCACGGCAGCGCGGGCGAGTTCGGCGGCGAGGACATCTTCTACTACATCACCCTCTACAACGAGCCGTACCCGCAGCCTGCCGAGCCGGAAGGCCTCGACGTCGAAGGTCTGCTCAAGGGCGTCTACCTGTACAAGCGCGGAGGCGAGGGCCAGGTGCGCGCCCAGATCCTGGTCTCCGGCGTCACCGTGCCGGACGGCTTGCGCGCGCAGGCGCTGCTCGCGCAGGAGTGGGGCGTGCAGGCGGACGTATGGTCGGTGACCTCCTGGGGCGAACTCCGCAAGGATGCGCTCGACAAGGAGATCGCCGCACTGCGCGATCCGGGCAGCGATCCCGGCCTCCCGTACGTCACCGAGGCGCTCTCGCGCGCCGAGGGCCCGTACGTCGCGGCCACCGACTGGATGCGCGCGGTGCCCGATCAGGTTCGCAAGTGGGTGCCCGGCGACTTCACCACGCTCGGCACGGACGGGTTCGGCTTCTCCGACACCCGCCCGGCCGCGCGACGGGTGTTCAACGTCGACGCGCAGTCCATCGTGGTCGCGGCGCTGGCCGGGCTCGGCCGCACCGGCAAGCTCGACCCGGCCAAGGCCGTGGAAGCGGCGGCGAAGTACGGGATCGCCGACGTGGACGCCGCGCCGAAGGCAGTGGTGAGTTCGGACGAAGACCTCGCGTAGCGGAATATTGGATGGTGGACCGTAAACCGCCGCGGCCGCGACGGATCTCCGAAGGCTCTTCCGAGCACGAGGTGTATCTGCCGACGGGCGCGCTCTCCCCGAACCGGCAGACCCGCGACCCCCTTCCGGACACGCTGCTCAAACGCGTGAAGCAGTTCTCCGGCCGCCTCTCCACCGAGGCGGTGGGGTCGATGCAGGATCGGTTGCCGTTCTTCGCCGATCTGGACGCCGCGCAGCGGGCCGGCGTGCAGATGCTGGTGCAGACCGCGGTGGTGAACTTCCTGGAATGGCTCCAGGACCCGGACAGCGACATCCGGTTCAGCCTGGACGCCTTCCAGGTCATTCCGCAGGATCTCGCGCGGCGGTTGACGCTGCGCCAGACCGTGGACATGGTGCGCGTCGCCATGGAGTTCTTCGAGCAGTGGCTGCCCGCGCTCGCGCGCAACGACCGGCAGCTGGTCGCCTTGACCGAGGCGGTGCTGCGGTACGGGCGCGAGCTCGGGTTCGCCGCCGCCTCGGTGTACGCCAGCGCCGCCGAGTCGCGCGGCGCGTGGGACACCCGGCTGGAGGCGCTCGTCGTCGACGCCGTGGTGCGCGGTGACACCGGTCCGGACATGCTCTCCCGGGCCGCCACGCTGAACTGGGACGCCACCGCACCGGCGACGGTGCTGGTGGGCACCCCGCCCGGCGAGCAGGGCGTGTCGTCGGTGGGGGCGGTGCATTCCATCGCGGCGCGGCACGGGCGGGCCGCGCTCGCGGTGGTGCAGGGCGCGCGGCTGGTGATGGTCGTCTCCGGGCACCTGGGGGAGACCTCGCATGTCTCCCCGTTCCTGGCCGATCTGCTCGCCGAGGTGTTCTCCGACGGCCCGGTGGTGATCGGACCGACCACCCGCACGTTGGGTGCGGCGCACGCCAGTGCGGTGGAAGCGCTGGCCGGGATGGAGGCCGTGGTGGGCTGGCGCGGGGCTCCTCGTCCGGTGCACGCGGCGGAATTGCTGCCGGAACGCGCTTTGTTGGGTGATCGAGCTGCGATCGACGCGCTGAACGAGTACCTTGTCCTACCGTTGGCCGCGGCGGGGTCGTCGCTGGCGGACACTCTCGACGCCTATCTGGATTGCGGCGGTGCGGTCGAGACGTGTGCGCGTCAGCTGTACGTCCATCCAAATACGGTCCGGTATCGCCTCAAGCGCATCGGCGAGATCACGGGCCGTGATCCGCTGAATCCGAGAGACGCGTATGTGCTCCGGATCGCCGCCACAGTAGGTCGTTTGACACGAACCCGTAACGAATCATCGTCTCCTGCCCCAGAGGTAACTCCGGTCGCGTTCAGCCCCGAGGGCTTGTAACGCATCCGCGGAATCGGTCGATTCGGACAGCCCACGTGGTCTTTTGTGGAACCCCCACAAAAGCGCTTCCGAACCTTCATCCGCGTCGACATCTCGTGCGGCCCGCCTCACAGTGTTTTCTTAGAGACGTGATCGCGTTGTTCGCCCCTGGACAGGGCTCTCAGACACCCGGCATGCTCGCGCCTTGGCTCGACCTCCCCGGCGCGGCTGAGCGCCTGACACTATGGTCCAAGGCCTCCGGCCTGGACTTGGTCCGTCTCGGTACCACCGCGACGGCCGAAGAGATCACCGACACGGCCGTTACCCAGCCGCTGGTGGTCGCCGCGGCGCTGCTCGCGTTCACGGAGATCTCGCCCGACGAGCTGCCCGCCACTACCATCGTGGCCGGGCACTCGGTCGGTGAACTCGCCGCCGCCGCGGTCGCCGGAGTCATCTCCGCCGACGACGCGGTCCGGCTGGCCGCCATCCGCGGAGCGGAGATGGCCAAGGCGTGCGCACTGGAGCCGACCGGGATGTCCGCGGTGCTCGGCGGCGACGAAGCCGCCGTGCTGGAACGGCTCACCGAACTCGACCTCGTCCCGGCCAACCGCAACGCGGTGGGTCAGATCGTGGCCGCGGGTCGGTTGGACGCTCTCGCCGAGCTCGCCGCGAACCCCCCGGAGAAGGCCAGGGTTCGCGCGCTGCCCGTCGCGGGCGCGTTCCACACGGCGTTCATGGCCTCGGCGCAGGATGCTGTGACCGATGCCATAACGAAGATCACGCCGAACGAGCCGATCAGGACCTTGCTCTCGAATTTCGACGGCAAGCCTGTCGCCTCCGGACGTGACGCGATAGATAAGCTCGCCGCGCAGGTCACTCGGCCAGTTCGCTGGGACCTGTGCACCGAGACCGTCCGGCAAGCCGGCGTCTCGGCAGTAGCGGAGCTGCCGCCGGCGGGCACCCTCGTCGGCATCGCGAAACGGGAGCTGAAGGGCACGCCCACGCTGGCCCTGAAGACCCCGCAAGACCTCCCCGCGTTGGCTGAGCTGACCGTATCCGGCTAGCTTTCCTCCGCGACCATGCATTCAGATGCGAGGTCGTGACCGAGAGGCGGTAACCATTTCCGCGCTCGATCCGAAAAAAACCAGTAGAGCCCTACAAAGTATCAAGAAGGGAGCCACGAAGTGGCCGCTCTGACCCAGGAACAAATCGTCGAGGAACTCGGCAAGATCATCGAAGAGGTGACCGGCATCGAGCCCTCCGAGGTGACGGTCGAGAAGTCCTTCGTCGATGACCTGGACATCGACTCGCTGTCCATGGTCGAGATCGCGGTGCAGACCGAGGACAAGTACGGCGTCAAGATCCCCGACGAGGATCTCGCCAGCCTGAAGACGGTCGGCGACGCCGTCGCCTACATCCAGAAGCTCGAGGCCGAGAACGCTGACGCGGCGGCCGAGCTCAAGGCCAAGTTCGACGCCGAGTAGGGCCGAAACAGTGACCACTCCTTCCACCTTGAACGGGAATTTCCCCAACGTCGTCGTAACCAGCCTTGCGGCGACCACGTCGATCGCGGGTGACGTCGATGCGACGTGGAAGGGACTCCTCAACGGCGAGAGCGGCATCGACGTTCTCGAGGATTCCTTCGTCGAGGAATACGATCTTCCGGTCCGCATCGGCGGCCACCTGAAGGTCCGGCCCGACACCCTGCTGTCTCGTGTCGAATGCCGGCGCATGGCCTATGTCGAGCAGCTCGCGACCGTGCTCGGTCGCGAGGTCTGGCGGAACGCGGGCAGCCCGGAAGTCGACCCGGAGCGGCTGGGTGTGGCCATCGGCACCGGATTGGGAGGCGGCGACGCCCTCATCGATTCGGTGGACAAGCTGAAGAACGGCGGCTATCGCAAGATCTCGCCGTTGGCTGTGCAGATGGTCATGCCGAACGGCCCTTCGGCCGTTGTCGGTCTCGAATTGAAGGCCAGGGCAGGAGTGGTCACTCCGGTCTCGGCATGCTCGTCCGGCTCCGAGGCCATCGCCAACGCCTGGCGCATGATCGTCATGGGTGACGCGGACATCGTCGTCACCGGTGGCGTCGAAGGCTTCATCGACGCGGTGCCGATCGCGGCGTTCACCATGATGCGCGCCATGAGTACCCGCAACGACGATCCGAAGGGCGCGTCGCGTCCCTTCGACAAGGATCGCGACGGCTTCGTCTTCGGCGAGGCGGGCGCGCTGATGGTCATCGAGACCGAAGAGCACGCGAAGGCCCGTGGCGCGACCATCCACGCGCGCCTGCTCGGCGCGGGCATCACCTCCGACGGCTTCCACCTCGTCGCCCCCGATCCCACGGGTGACGGCGCCGCGCGGGCGATGACCAGGGCGATGCAGTCCGCGGGTTTGACCAAGAAGGACATCACGCACATCAACGCGCACGCGACCGCGACGCCGATCGGCGACACCGCCGAGGCGAACGCGATCACCAAGGCCGTGGGTAGCCACGCCTCGGTGTACGCGCCCAAGTCGGCGCTCGGCCACTCGATCGGCGCCGTCGGCGCGCTCGAGTCGGTGCTGACGGTGATGAGTATCCGCGACGGCATCGTTCCGCCGACGCTGAACCTGGAGAACCAGGATCCGGAGATCGACCTCGATGTGGTGAGGGGCGAAGCCCGTCGTCAGGAGATCGAGTACGCGATCAACAACTCCTTCGGATTCGGTGGGCACAATGTGGCGCTCGCCTTCGGTCGGGCATAGCCGCGCGATCGACTGCACAACGATCCCGGCGGGGTCGGCCAGCTGAACTGGCCCGGCCCCGCCGTGGTTCGACATACGCAGCCGCAGCAGCGGCACACTCATCGAGGTGAGGAGACCACGCGATGACAATCATCGCTCCCGCGTTGCATCAAGAGACTGCGACCGACCCGCGTGATCCGCTCGGTCGACTCCAGCGCTTCTTCGATCCCGGCACCATTCTTCCGCTCCACCCGCGCGACAAGTCCGGCGTGCTCGCCGCCATCGGCGAGGTGGACGGCGTCCGCACCGTGGCCTACTGCTCCGACGCGACCGTCATG
This sequence comes from Nocardia exalbida NBRC 100660, assembly GCF_000308575.1. Lineage (GTDB taxonomy): Bacteria > Actinomycetota > Actinomycetes > Mycobacteriales > Mycobacteriaceae > Nocardia > Nocardia exalbida. The sequence goes on from NZ_BAFZ01000041.1 coordinate 133,028, forward strand.
GGCGGCGCGATGGGCGTGGAGGGTTGCAAGCACATCGTCGACGCCATCGACACCGCCATCGACTCCGGTGTCCCCGTAGTCGGTCTGTGGCACTCCGGCGGCGCTCGCCTGGCCGAGGGCGTCGAGGCGCTGCACGCGGTCGGCCTGGTCTTCGAGGCCATGGTCCGCGCGTCCGGCCTGGTTCCGCAGATCTCCGTGGTGCTCGGCTTCGCCGCCGGTGGCGCCGCCTACGGTCCGGCGCTGACCGACATCGTGATCATGGCTCCGGAAGGCCGCGTCTTCGTGACCGGCCCGGACGTGGTGCGCAGCGTGACCGGCGAGCAGGTGGACATGGCCACCCTGGGCGGCCCGGAGACGCACGGCAAGAAGTCCGGCGTCACCCACATCGTGGCCGACGACGAGTCCGACGCGCTGCACCGCGCGCGCCGCCTGGTGTCGATGTTCGCCGAGCAGGGCGAGTTCGACCTGGTCGCGGCCGAGCACGGCGACGTGGACCTGAAGGCGATGCTGCCGGAATCGGCCAAGCGCGCCTACGACGTGAAGCCGATCATCCACGAGCTGCTCGACAACGTCGACGGCGAGTCGTCGTTCGAGGAGTTGCAGGGGCTGTACGCCCGCAGCATCGTCACCGGCATCGGTCGTCTCGGCGGACGCACCGTCGGCGTGCTGGCGAACAACCCGATCCGCCTCGGCGGCTGCCTGAACTCCGAAAGCGCGGAGAAGGCGGCGCGTTTCGTGCGGCTGTGCGACGCGTTCGGCATCCCGCTGATCGTGGTCACCGACGTTCCGGGTTACCTGCCCGGTGTCGGCCAGGAATGGGAAGGCGTCGTGCGGCGCGGGGCGAAGCTGCTGCACGCGTTCGCCGAGGCGCGCGTTCCGCGGGTCACCCTGGTCACCCGCAAGATCTACGGCGGCGCCTACATCGCGATGAACGCCCGTTCGCTCGGCGCGACGGCGGTCTACGCGTGGCCCGGTTCCGAGGTGGCCGTCATGGGCGCCAAGGCCGCGGTCGGCATCCTGCACAAGAAGGCCCTGGCGGCCGCGCCGGAGGAGGAGCGCGAAGCGCTGCACGAGCGGCTCACCGCCGAACACGAGCGCATCGCGGGCGGCGTGGAGCGCGCCATCGCGATCGGTGTGGTCGACCAGGTCATCGACCCGGCGAAGACCCGCAGCGTCATCGCCGCGGCTCTCGCGGCGGCCCCGGCCCGCGCCAGCCACCACAAGAACATCCCGCTCTGATCCACCCACCGAAGCGGGCCCCGGCACTCCCGGGGCCCGCTTCGCGTTTCCCGGCCGCGCGTAATGGGCCGGCGAACCAGCGGTGGCGTGTGCCGATTCGGTGGCTTGGTGGGGGTATGTGTGCGGGCAGGCGGAGGTCGTGAAGTTTCACGGGGCGAGGGTGGCTCGGTGGTCGGTAGCATCGGGAGGTGCGCTACGAAGAACTGGCCGACGTGCCGTGCTCGATCACGCGCCCGCTCGTGATCTTCGGTGATCGCTGGACTCTGCTGATCCTCAAGTCCTGCTTCTCCGGTATCCGGCGGTTCAACGCTTTCCAGAGCGCACTGGGGATCTCGCGCAGCAGGCTGCAGGATCGGCTGGACCGGTTGATCGACAACGGCATCCTCGTCAAACAGAAGGCCGCCGTGGGCGCGCACGAGGAATACCGCCTCACCCCCAAAGGCCACGACATCTACCCGATTCTGCTGGCCATCCGCGATTGGGGCGATACCCACATGGCGCCCGAAGGGCCTCCGGTGCGCTACGCCCATCGCGATTGCGCGGGAGAGGCGCACGTCAAGCTCGAATGCGATTCGTGTGGAACCGAACTCACCGCACGGGAGGTCACCCCGGAACCGGGACCCGGTTTGCTGGGCGTCACCGGTAGCGAGGCCGCCGCGGGTCACGCGCGCTAGCGAAAGCGCGGTGACCGACGGCGGGCGCAGCTGCATACTCCGTCGGCGCGACCTCGCCGGGTGAGGCCGCGTACGGCGGCATCAGTCGGCGAACCAGGTGGCGACTTCGCCGGGCTCGGCCCGGGTGGTGCGGAAGCCGTTGACGGGATGGTCGAGGTCGGGGTAGCCGAACGAGATTCCGGCGACGACCTTGCGCTGCTCCGGGATACCGAAGTACTCCCGGATGAAGGGGGAGTAGGTGGCCAGCGCGGCCTGCGGCGCCGCGCCGAGGCCGAGGCTCTGGGCGCCCAAGAGGAAACTGCCGATGTAGAGACCGCAGTCCACCGCTCCGTATATGCCCAGATCGGCTTCGCTGGTCACGATCGCCACATGCGGCGCGTCGAAGAGTTCGAAATTCCGCACGGCCTGGCGCATGGTCTTCTCGTGATCGCCTTTGGCGATGCCGACGCTTTCGTAGAGTTGCTTTCCGCATTCCCGCCTGCGGTCCCGGTACGCCCCGGTGTATTGCGCCGGGAACTCGAAATCCGGTGCGGGCGTGGCGGTCGCGATGTGCTCGACGAGTTCCTTCCGGAAACGGTCCGTGCCGGCCCCCTCCGTCACCACGACCTGCCAGGGTTGGGTGTTGCACCACGACGGCGTCCGCTGGGCCAGCCGCAACAGGGCATGGATGGTGTCGCGCTCGACCGGCTGCGGATGGAATTGCCTGCAGGTCCACCGTTCGTCGAGCACCCGGCTCAGCGCCGTGAAGTCCTCTGTCGCCACTGTCATTCCCCCACCTCCTTTATCAGTCTTAATTCGAGACCAGACGCTAGCATCGAACACTCCGCCGCGAAAGCCGGGCGGTCACCCGGGACGGGCGAGTCGGCCGCGACGCGCGCGGTCCCGCGATCGCGTTGTCCGAGTTACGGCGATCGGCACGGCGCGACGAGGCAGAATCCCGATATGGCGTCCGAAGCTCCCGCCGCGCGGGACCGCAAACGGCACGGCAGGCATTACACGCCCCCTGTGCTGGCCCGGTTCCTGGCGCAACGGCTGCTACGCCATGTCGAGTTCTCGGACGCGGGCGTCCTGCGGGTGCTCGATCCGGCCTGCGGCGACGGCGAATTGCTGTTCGCCGTGCACCACGAGGTCGCGACCCGATTTCCCGGCCTCCGCCTGGTGCTGGTCGGCTACGACCTGGATGCCCGAGCACTCGCGGTCGCCCGCGAGCGCGCACGGGCGGCGGGGATCGCCGCGCAATGGCGCAGGGCCGACTTCCTCGCGGTGGAGGCCCAGCTCGCGGACGGCTCGTTCGACGCGGTGATCACCAACCCGCCGTATGTGCGCACCCAGCAGCTGGGCGGATCGACGGCGCAGTTGCTGAGCAAGCGGTTCGGCCTGCGCGGGCGGATCGACCTCACTCATCCGTTCGTCGCGACGCTGCCGCGGCTGCTGGCCGCGGGAGGCGTGCTCGGCCTGTTGTGCGCCAACCGGTTCCTGACCACCAAGGCAGGCGCGAACATCCGGCGGCTGCTGGTGACCGACCTGGTTCCGGTCGAGCTGTACGACCTGGGGGACACCAAACTGTTCACCGCCGCCGTGCTCCCCGCGATCGCCATCGCGCGCCGCGCCGCGCACGGCGACAGCTGCCGCTACGTCTCCGCCTACGAGGCCACCGGCGAAACACCCGGTGCGAAGACGCTGTTCGAGGCGCTGATCGACCCGGGCGGCTCGATCGTCGAGTACAACGGCCGGACCTTCGTCATCGAGGTCGGTGAGCTGGCGACCGAGCCCCGGGAGTCGACGTCCCCGGACACCGCCGGAGCCGATCGCGGACGCGACGGTGTCTCGACCGGCGCGGAGACGGGCGACGGGCCATCGGAGTTCGCGGCGGAACGAAGGAACCGCCGGGGTGTGGCGCGGGAACCGGAGGTCGCGTGGCGGATGTCGCACGACGGGATCGATTCCTGGCTGGCGCGGATAGCGGAGACCACTTGGCGCAGTTTCGGCGATGTGGCGCGCATCCGAGTCGGCATCAAGACGACCGCCGACCGCGTGTTCATCTCCGACCGCTGGGATCAGGCCGAGCCGTGTCCGGAGTCCGAATTGCTGCTCGACCTGATCACCCACCACGATCTCGCGCCGTGGCGGACCACCCGCGCCCGCGAGGTTCGCGTGCTGTATCCCTACGACCTGGCCAGTGCACGCCGCACGCCGATCGATCTCGACGAATATCCCGCAGCGGCCGCGTATCTGCGGTCCCATCGGGAGACGCTGGCCGGTCGCCGCTACGTCACCGAGAGCGGTCGCGCCTGGTACGAGATCTGGGTCCCGCAGCGGCCGCACCTATGGCGCGAGCCGAAGCTGGTCTTCCCCGACATCAGCGACCGGCCGCGTTTCGCGCTGGACGGCTCGGGCGCGGTGGTCAACGGCGACTGTTACTGGATCTCGCTGCCCGATCTGGCCGATCTGCCCGCCGAGGCGACGCGCTTGGCGTATCTGCTGATGGGGGTGGCCAATTCGGCGCTCGGGTTGCGGTTCTACGACGTGGTCTGCGGCAATCGGCTGTACTCGGGCAGGCGTCGGTGGATCACCCAGTACGTGTCGCGGCTGCCGGTGCCCGACCCGGCGGCCACCCGGTCGGCGGGTGTGATCGATCTGGTCCGTGAGTTCGTGGAGGGCCGGGTGCCGGATCTCGCGGCGCAGGCAGAGCTGGACGAGCGGGTGGCCGCCGCGTTCGGCGTCGGACTACGCGCTGACCTGGACGCCGACCATCGGCAGCAGGGTGCGGCGGGCGAATTCGCGCGCCGCGCCGCGATCGCTGACCGGGATCAGGCCGTCGGGGGTGAGAGCGAGCGACAGCGCCAGCCGGGCCATGATCTCGGCCACCAGCTCGGCGTCGAAGTCGTGCGTGCCACCGGCATCCCGTAGCTCGCGCAGCTTCTCGGCCAGGTAGTCGCGGCCGACGGCGAGGATCGGTCCCGCCTCGGTGGTGAGCCGGGGCAGGATCAGGTCGGGCTCGGTCCGCAGCAGCCTGCGCAGCAGTTCGTTGCCCGCGATGGCGCCGATGAACGCCACGAAGATCTCCACCAGCTGATCGTCGTTGCCCGAGACGGTGCGCACCTGCTTCTCGATCGAGGCGACGAAGCGCTGCGCCTCCCGCACGCTGACCGCCTCGACCAGATCGTTCTTGGACTCGTAGCGCCGGTACAGCGTGGCCGGGCTGATCCCCGCGCGGCGGGCGATCTCGCCCATGCTGGTCCGCTTGATGCCGAAATCCAGGAACGCCGAGAGCGCGCTTTCCAGGAGCTTCTCGCCGTCGGCGACCGGTTTCTCGAGGATGCGTTGCAGCATGGGCGAGATGGTTGGCATCGGATCTCCAGTGGGTTCGGCGCGGCGGCCGGGCCGTGGCCGGTGGGCGCGGCGTCGCGACGGTGCGGACGGGAACGTCCATTATTTCACCGAGTGAGCGAAGCGTGAGCGGGCATCGCCGGACGGGGCGGTCGCGCCGAGTAGGTCGCGTGTCCATGTGCGACTGGCTAGCCTGTGGTCGGCGTCCGGCCCGGACCCTCGGCCGGCGCGGAAAGGGGTTGAGCCATGGGGTATTTCGCGGATCGAGTCGTGGCGATCACCGGCGCGGGCTCCGGTATCGGCCGGGAATTGGCGGTGGCATTGGCCGGTGCGGGGGCATGGCTGGCGCTGTCGGACAAGTCGGCGGAGGCTGTTGCCGAGACGGGGGCGTTGTGCGCGGCCACCGGACGGGAGCCGGAGGTGAGCACGGTGGACGTCACCGACCGCGCGGCCGTGCTCGCGTACGCGGAGCGGACCGTCGCGCGCTTCGGCCGGGTGGAGGCGCTGTTCAACAACGCGGGCATCCTGCACGTCGGCAGCGTGCTCGAGTCGCCGTTCAGCGACTTCGAACAAGTGATGGCCGTCGACTTCTGGGGTGTGGTCAACGGGACCAAGGCCTTCCTGCCGCATCTGCTGGCCGCCGATCGCGCGCATGTCGTCAACATGTCCTCGGCCTTCGGGTTGGTGGCCGTGGCGCGGCACGCGCCGTACAACGCGGCGAAGTTCGCCGTGCGCGGTTTCACCGACTCGCTGCGCCAGGACATGCGGGCGGCGGGCGGTTCGGTGCGGGTTACCGGGGTGTACCCCGGTGGCGTGCTCACCGGGATCGCCCGGTCGGCGAGCGTCGCGCCGGGGATCGACGCGCAGGAGGTGGTGCGCCGATTCGAAGGGCACGTGGCGCGGACCAGTCCCGCCGCAGCGGCGCGGACGATCCTGCGTGGCACCGCGCGGGGCGAGGCCAAGATTCTGGTCGGACTGGACGCCATCGCTGTGGACCTGGTCACAAGAATCGCCGGGTCGTACCACGAGAAGGTGCTGGACATGGTATTCCGTTCCTGATCGCGGTCAGGATGGGGATTGACGAAATGACAACCAGCCGAACATGTTTCACTCTACGGGGTAAGCCGGACGGGTCGCGCGGCGGTAGGGCGCGGGGATCCGAGTGGTGACGAAATGGGTTCTCGTCGAATGTTTCTCGGGTTCTCCGGGACGAGTGATCGCGGTGGGGTCCGCGCCGAAGTCGTTCGTGCCGCTGACCAACATCGTGCGCAATCCGCTGTCGCTGGCCGACGCGGCGACGGCACTCGGGCGGGCATGCGCGACCGGTGTGCCGGTGGCGGAAATCTCCGCCGACGGGCGGCGCACGGTGCTGGCCGAGCCGCTGCTCATCGCGCCGCGGCGGGCGCATGCCGTCCGGCTGTGGGTGGGCCCGCGGCGGGAGCCGGTCACGGCCGCCGACCCGATGGGGGCGTGGCACTTCGATCTCACGACCAACCGCTCGGTGCGCAGTACCGACCTGCTGGATCTGTACGGCGTCGCGCCGGAGAACCGTGCAGCCGAGGTGGCCATCGCGGGCGCGTTCACCCGGTTGGTGACCAACCGCGACGAGAGCGAAGCGCTGGCCAAGATCGTCAACTCCGCGCCGGGCACCGAGCACCAGGCGGTATGGACCGTCCGGCGCGACGACGAGACGCTGCGCGCCGCGCATTTCGCCTGCCGGATCGTCGCCGAGCCCGATGACCGCGGCGAGTGTCACGTGCTGCTGCGCGGCGTGACCCAGGACATCGGCGCGGCCACCGCGGTTTCCGCGGCGCCGCCGCCCGCGATCCTGGAGTACACGCTGCTGGAAGCCGCCACCGAACCCGGCGAGTACCGCGCGATCGTCAATCTGCGCTCGTTGCGGCTGATCCGGTGGATCGGCGCGCCCATGCCGGACATCGCCTGGGAGGACCGGCCGGGGCAGCCGAGGCCGCAGATCCATCCGGACGATCTGACGACCGCGAAGACCATGTCACGGGACCTGGCGCGGTATCGCACCGAGGGAACGGTGCGTCTGCGCAGGCTCGACGGTGGTTGGCAACCGGTACGGATACGGGCCGCGTTGATGGCACTGGATCAGCACACCACGGCCGGACTGGCCACGGTCACCGCGGAATCGTGAACCGCGGTGACCGTGGTAACGGAGTCATCGGCACGGCAGGTCCAGCTCGGCCATCTCCTTCTCGATCGCGTTCGCGGCGAAATCCACACCGCGGGAACGCAATTCATGAACCCGGCGCTGGAGTGCCTCGACTCCGCCGGGTTGGGCCGCGATGTCGGCGACGCTGATCCGGCCCTTGGGCCCGTGCACACCCGACTGCACGTACGACACCGTGATACCTCCTGCCTCACGCTCGCCCACCCACCGACCCGGGTGGGTTCACCACTGCGCTACAAGTCGCACGACAACCGTGTCGACAGGAGAGCCCGGGTCGCCGGGCACGCTGGCTGAATGCTATCAGCGATCTTGACTGGACACTTGATCAATGTGTCCTGTTTCACACCTGATTTCCCGTGCGATGTTGAGCTGTATTTGCTAGGTAGACAGTCGCATTCAGGCGAATGCGATCTTGCTCCTCGGCGCCGAGCTCCCGGCGCACCTTGCCGGGCACTCCCGCCACGAGGGAACCGGGCGGAATCCGCGCCCCTTCCGGGATCAGCGCGTTGGCCGCGATCAGGCTGCCGGGCCCGACGACGGCGCCGTTGAGGATGGTTGCGCCCATGCCGACCAGCACGTCGTCGCCGATGGTGCAGCCGTGCAGGATCGCGTTGTGGCCCACCGAGACCCCCGCGCCGACGGTGAGCGGGAAGCCGGGGTCGGCGTGCAGCACGCAGCCGTCCTGGATATTGCTGCGCGCGCCGACCTCGATCGTCTCCAGGTCGCCGCGCAGCACCGCGCTGTACCAGACGCTCACCTCGGCGCCGAGCCGCACACGGCCGATCACGGTGGCGTTCGGCGCGATCCACGCGCTCTCCTCGATCTCCGGCGCATGCTCGCCCAGCTGAATCCGCATGGTCACGAACTTAGTGCAACCGCTCGGCTCTGCCCTTGGAAGCTGGTGCGGTGAGCGGCGGGGCTGGTGCCGAGGATGCGGTGGAAGTGGTGGCGCAGACTCACTGCCGTGCCGAAGCCGGTGTCGACGGCGATGCGTTCCACGGTATCGGTGGTGGACTCGAGCAGCAGCCGCGCCCGGTCGGTGCGCTGGAGCAGCAGCCACTGCTGCGGGCTGGTGCCGGTGCGGTCGCGGAAGCGGCGGGTGAAGGTGCGCCGCGACATGAGCGCGACGCGGGCCCAGCTGTCCAGGTCGACCGGATCGCCGAGATGGGTTCGCGCCCAGATCATGGCGCGCTCGATCGGATCGTCGTCGGCGGCGTCGGGGACCGCGACCGGGATGTACTGCGCCTGGGAGCCGCTGCGGTGCGGAGCGGTGACCAGCGCTCTGGCCAGTTCGGTGGCCGCTTTGCTGCCGAGATCACCGCGCACCAGGTGCAGGCAGCAGTCCAGCGCCGCGGCCACGCCCGCTGAGGTGACGACATCGCCCAGATCCGACCACAGCGTGTCGGCGCGGACCCGGACGGCCGGAAACGCCCGGGCCAGTTCGGCGGCGGAGGCCCAGTGCGTGGTCACTTCCCGTCCGTCGGCCAGTCCGCTGGCGGCCACCGCCCACGAGCCGAGGCACAACCCGACGATCCTGGCGCCGCCCGCGTGGGCGGTGCGCAGGGCGGCGCTCAGTTCGCCGGACAGCGGTTCGCCTGCTCGCCAGCTCGGGATGACGATGGTGTCGGCGCGCGTCAGCGTGTCGAGGCCGTGCTGGACACGGATGTCGAATCCGGCCGGGGTGGCCAGGCTTCCGGGCCGCTCGGCGCACACGTCCACCCGATAGGGCGGGGGTCCTTCGATGCCGACCCGGCCGAAGACGAGGCTGGGCACCGACAGGTGAAACGGGCTGATTCCGTCGAACGCCAAGACGGCCACCGTACGCATGGCCCGATCTTAACGATAAGCGGCTCACGGGCCACTGGTTACCGGTACGTGGGCAGGACAAGATCAACGGCATGAGCGACACGATCGAACGCACCGGGGTAGAAGTCCTGCACATCGGCGGGCCGACACTGCGGTTCCGCTACGCGGGCCGCACCTGGCTGACCGACCCCACCTTCGACGAGCCGGGCGACTACCCGGGCGTCGTCACCTTGCACAAACTCACCGGCCCGGCGGTGTCGGCCGAGGAGGTGGGTCCCGTGGACGTGGTGCTGCTCTCGCACGACGAACACGCCGACAATCTGGACGACTCCGGCCGGAAACTACTGACCACGGTGCCGGTCGTGCTGTCCACGCCCGGCGCCGCGACCCGGATCGATGGGGTGCGCGGGCTGGAGAACTGGGAGACCGTGACGGTGCACGGCGTCCAGGTGACCGGCGTGCCCGCCCTGCACGGTCCCGAGGGGTGCGAGCCGTTCAGCGGGATCGTCACCGGCTTCGTACTGCGCGCCGAGGGCGAGCCGACCGTATACGTCTCCGGTGACAACGCCTCCGTCGACGTGGTGCGCGAGATCGTCGAGCGGATCGGCCGCATCGACATCGCCGTACTCAACATCGGCGCCGCCAACATCGGCCGTTTCGGCGACGCCGACGTCACCTTGAACGCGCGCACCGCGCTGCGGGCGGCCGAGGTACTCGGCGACGCGGTGATCGTGCCGGTGCATGCCGAAGGCTGGGCGCACTTCAGCGAGAACCTCGACTACCTGGGCCACGTCTTCCGTTACGGCGGCCGCGCCGAGCAGTTGCGGATACCGCCGCTGGGTCGCGCCGCGATCGTGTGAGCAGTCCGGTACGCGCTCAGCTGGGCAACGTGCCGAGAAACTCGCCCGCCGCGCGGGCGCCGGGTGGTCGCCGTGCGCGTTCGGCGCGTCGGTCGTGGCGCGGGCCCGGTGGCGGGGCGACGATGACGGTATGAGGATCGGAGTACCACGGGAGGTCAAGGACCAAGAGTTCCGGGTAGCCCTGACTCCGGCGGGCGCCGGGGAACTGACCGGGCACGGACACGAGGTGCTGGTACAGGCCGGCGCGGGCGTCGGATCGGGATTTCCCGATGCCGGATACGCCGCGGTGGGGGCCCGCCTGGTTCCGGACGCCGACCAGGTGTGGCGGGAAGCCGAGCTGGTGCTGAAGGTGAAGGAACCGATCGCGCCGGAGTATCCGCGGATGCGCCGCGGGCAGGTGCTGTTCACCTTTCTGCACCTGGCCGCGTCGCGCGAGTGCACCGACGCCGTGCTGCGTTCGGGCGTCACCGCGATCGCCTACGAGATGGTCCGCGCCGCCGACGGCTCGCTGCCGCTGCTGGCTCCGATGAGCGAGATCGCGGGCAAGCTCGGCGCCCAGGTGGGCGCGTATCACCTGATGGCCCCGCTCGGCGGTGCGGGGCTGCTGCCCGGCGGCGTCCCCGGCGTGCGCCCCGCGGAAGTCGTCGTGCTCGGCGGCGGCGTGGCGGGATCGAACGCGGCCGCAGTCGCCATGGGCATGGGCGCGCGCGTCAGCGTGCTGGATACCAACCTGCACCGGTTGCGCGAACTCGACGCCCGCTTCGACGGGCGGATCACCACCGTCGCGTCGAACGCCACGGAGATCCGGCGGGCGGTGCTGTCGGCCGATCTGGTGATCGGCGCGGTGCTGGTCCCCGGCGCGCGTGCGCCGGAACTCGTCTCCGACGACCTCGTCGCCGGGATGCGCCCCGGCGCGGTGCTGGTGGACATCTCGATCGACCAGGGTGGCTGCTTCGCCTCCGCGCACCCGACGACGCACGCGGATCCCACCTTCCGGGTGGCGGATTCGCTGTTCTACTGCGTCGCCAACATGCCGGGCGCGGTGCCGCACACCTCCACGATCGCGCTCACCAACGCGACCCTGCCCTACGTACGGGCGATCGCCGACCTCGGCTGGCAGGAGGCATGCGCCACCCACCCCGATCTGGCCCACGGGCTCACCGCGGACGCCGGGCGGCTGCTGTCGGCGGAAGTCGCCGCCGCGCACGGGTATTCGCGACCGCTCGGCGTCGCGGGCTGACTACTCCTGCCCGGCGAGGCCCTCGCCCAGGTACCAGTCCGGCTCGCCGCTGGTAGGTAGGTCACGCAGCTTGTCCGGGTTGCGGACCACGTCGATCGACACGATGCGACCGTCGTCGACCGTGAAGGCGAAGACGCCCGTGTGGGTGCCGTCGAAGACCACCAGCCCGGGCCGGCCGTTGACCAGCACCGCGCGGCCCCAGGCGCCCGTCGCGGACGGCGCGTGGTACCAGCCGAGCAGCAGCTTGGCCACGATCTCGGCGCCGTGCACGGGCTGCCGGATCGCGGGCACCTTGCCGCCACCGTCGGCGGTGAGGCTGACGTTCGCGTCGAGCACACCGAGCAGAGCGCTCAGATCGCCGGACCGCCAGGCCAGGGCGAAGGCCGACACCACCTTCTGCTGCTCGTCCGGAGAGGCCGGGAAGCGCGGCGTGCCCTGCTCGACGTGCTTGCGAGCCCGGGAGGCGAGCTGGCGGACGGCGGCCGGGGTGCGGCCGACCACCTCGGCGACCTCCGGGCCGGTCATGCCGAACACGTCCTGGAGTACGAACGCGGTGCGCTCGGCGGGCGACAGGGACTCGAGCACGACCAGCAGCGCGGTGGTGACCCGCTCGTCCTGGGTGATCCGGTCGGCGGGATCCTCCCAGCTGGTCACCTCCGGCTCCGGCAGCCATTCGCCGACGTACTGTTCGCGGCGCACGCGGGCGGAGCCGAGGTGGTCGAGGGCGAGCCGGCCGGTCACGGTGGACAGCCACGCGCGCAGGTTGTCGATCTCGCCCGCGGCGCCCGCCTCGTACTGGCGCTGCAACCGCAGCCACGCCTCCTGCACGACGTCGTCGGCGTCGCTGAGACTGCCCAGCGTGCTGTAGGCGAGCCTGCGCAGATACCCGCGGTGCTCCTCGAACTGCCGGGCCAGCTCGGCTTGGTCGAGGGGCTCACGCTGTTCGGAAGTCACTTGGTCGCCTGTTCGTCGTTCGGCCCCTGCCGGGGCGAGTCTATGGTGCGTCACCACATCGACGACGTAGGGGAACAGAGTGTGACATCGCTTCGAGAGGCGAGCCGTCTGCGCGGGGCCGGTCACCCGACCGATAGCCTCACCGGGTGCAGAAGGGGACCTCCACCGCGATCGGGTTGCTGCTCGGATTTGCGCTCGACCGGGCGTTCGGCGATCCGCGGCGGTGGCATCCGGTGGCCGGATTCGGCTCGGCGGTGGCGGCTCTGGAATCGGTGACCTATGCCGACCGGCGCGCGGCGGGGCTGGTGCACGAGGCGCTGGCCGTCGGCACGGTGGTCGGGCTCGGCATGGCCGTGCGGCGCGGTGGGGTGGCGTCGACCGCGATCGCGACCTGGACCGTCCTGGGTGGACGCAGCCTGGCCCGGGCCGGGCACGCGATGGCCGATCGACTGGAGGGTGGCGACCTCGAGGGGGCTCGCGCGCTGCTGCCCTCGCTGTGCGGCCGCGATCCGCAGGCGCTCGACGCGGACGGGCTCGCCCGCGCGGCCCTGGAGTCCATCGCCGAGAACACCTCCGACGCGGCCGTGGCCCCGGTGGTCTGGGGCGCGGTCGCGGGCGTCCCGGGTCTGCTCGGGTACCGCGCGATCAACACGCTCGACGCGATGATCGGCTATCGCAACCAGCGCTACCGGCGCTTCGGCTGGGCCGCCGCGCGCGTCGACGACGCGGCCAATCTGATCCCGGCGCGGGTCACCGGTGTGCTCACCGCCGCGCTCGCCCCCTTGATCGGCGGGCGGCCCGCTGCCGCCCTGGCTGCATGGCGGCGTGACGCGGCCGGGCATCCGAGCCCCAACGCGGGAGTCGTGGAAGCGTCGATGGCCGGGGCGCTCGGCGTCCGGCTGGGCGGCCGTACCGAGTACCCGCACGGTGTGGAGCTGCGCCCGGTGCTCGGCGACGGCCCGGCTCCCACCGTGCACGACCTGCGCCGCGCCGTTCGCCTTTCCGAGGCCGTGCAACTCACCGCCACTCTGCTCGCCGCCGCCGTCGCCGCGACCAGGCGCTGAGTGATTCATCGCGGGGAACCGCTGGGATCTGCTCGGGCCACATCAGGCCTGATACGAACACGGACGGCGTCGTGCCGAATGGCCGCCGGCCGGGATCAACCGCGGCCGCGGCCGTAGCGGTCGGCCAGACGGGCTTCCGTAGTCGGCGCGGCCGGAGCGGGCGAGGGAATCGACCCGGACCGGGCCGGCTCGGTGGGCGACGCCGGGCGGGGTGGCTCGGCGTAGGCCTTCTCTTTCCTTCTTTCCCGGATCTCGGCGTAGACGAAGTAGCCGAGGCCGAGGGGAGCCATGATGCCGAAGGCCAGCCATTGCAGGCCGTAGGACAGATACGGGCCCGCGTCGAGTTGGGGAAGCGGGGTGGGGGTGAACGCGCCCGGTTGGTTCTCGCCCAGCTGGAGGTAACCGCCGCGCTCGCCGCCGGTGGGCACGGGGGTGAGGGACTGCTGGAGGACCGTCGATTCCTGCGTGGTGTCGATGGAGTACACCTGGCGATAGCCGTCCTGGACGCTCGGATCCTTACCCGGCGTGACGCCCTCGGACATCCGGACCCTGGCCTCGATGCGCTGCGGCCCGGCGGGCGGTGCGGGGATCTGCGGCGGGCGCGTCCCGTCGACAGCCGAAACCAGCCCGCGGTCGACGAGCAGCAGGGGGCCGTCGGCCAGACGGAACGTCGCGAGCACCGCGTACCCCGGAGCGCCGTCGAGGTGGCGCAGCCGCACCAGCACCGTCGAGTCGGGCACGTAACTGCCGGTGGCGGTGACCCGCCGCCATTCGGTGGGCGCGCCGTTCCCGGTGTCGGAGAGCACGGTGGTGACGTCCACGGGATCGGCTCGCACCGAGTCGGCGATCAGCTGGTTGCGGTGCGAAGTGGCCGTGTTCTTGCCGAGTTGCCACGGCGCGAGCACGGTGAAGCACAGATAGGCGAACGCGGCGACCAGCACGGCCAGGATCAGCCAGCTGGGGCGCAACAGGAACGCGAGCCTGCGCATCAGCGTCGCTCGTCGGGAACGGGTCGCAGGTCGGGCGGTTCGGCGGCCAGTTCGGCGCGCACCCAGTCGAGCAGGCCGGGGACGGCGGCCTCGATCTGGGCGCGCACGAGTTCGAAGTCCGCCGCGTCGCCGTAGTAGGGGTCGGCCACGTCGTGGTCGTCGGCGTCGGGGTCGAAGGCGCGCAGCAACCGCAGCCGCTCGGCCGGGATGCCGAGGCGGACCAGGTCACGCTGATGGGAGCGGTCCAGGGCGACCACCAGGTCGGCGTCGCTGTGCTCGGCGCCGAACACGGCGGCGACGTGCCCGGTCGGGTATCCGTATTTGCGCAGGGTGGCGCTGGTGCGGGGGTCCGCGTCGGCGCCCACGTGCCAGGAACCGGTGCCCGCGCTGCTCACCCGGACCCGGTTGGCCAACCCGGCCCGGTACAGGTGCGAGGCGAAGATCTTCTCCGCCATCGGAGAGCGGCAGATGTTGCCGGTACAGACGAACGAGACGTGCAGCTGACCCACGCCTGCCATTCTGGCCGGTTCTGCTCCGGGACCGCCACGTAGGGTGTGCTCTCGTGGCCGAGGACACCGTCGATCGCGCGAAACTGCGTCACCACGGCGACGTGGACGCGCGTGCGGGCATGCTCGATTTCGCGGTCAACGTCCAAGGCCTCGCGCCACCGGAGTGGCTGCGGCGGCGTCTGGCCGAGCGGTTGTCCGATCTGGGCCGCTATCCGAGCGCCGAGGACGCCGACGCCGCCCGTCGCGCGGTCGCGGCCCGGCACGGCCGCGGTCCCGGCGAGGTGTTGCTGCTGGCAGGCGCGGCGGAAGGGTTCGCGCTGCTGCCCCGCCTGGCGCCGCGCTCGGCCGCGGTGCTGCACCCGTCGTTCACCGAGCCGGAACTCGCGTTGCGGGAGGCGGGCGTCCCGGTCACCAGGGTGGTACTGGAAGCGCCCTACCGGCTGGATCCCGCCGCGGTGCCCGCCGACGCCGACCTGGTGGTGCTCGGCAACCCGACCAACCCGACCTCGGTGCTGCATCCCGCCGCCACCATCCGCGCCCTGCGCAGGCCGGGCCGCGTCATCGTGGTCGACGAAGCCTTCGCCGACGCGGTGGCGGGCGAGCCGCAATCCCTCGCCGCCGACTCCGCACCCGACCTGCTCGTGCTGCGCAGCCTCACCAAGACGTGGGCGCTGGCGGGGCTGCGCTGCGGCTATTTCCTCGGCGCACCGGAAGTGCTCGCGCGCCTCGACCACGGGCGGGCGCACTGGCCGCTGGGCACTTTGCAGCTGGAGGCGATCACCGCCACCGCGAGCCCGTCCGCCGTGGCCGAGTCCGAGCGCTGCGCGCGGGCGCTGGCCGCGCACCGTGCGGCGATGATCGAGCGTCTGAGCGGTCTCGGCATCGCCGTCCACACTCCGGCCGAGGGCCCGTTCCTGTTACTGCGTGTCGGAGACGGTGAACTGCTGCGCAAACACTTGGCGGAAGAAGGGATCGCGGTCCGGCGCGCGGACACCTTTCCCGGTCTCGGCCCCGATCATCTGCGCGTCGCGGTTCGCGGTGCGGCGGAGGTCGATCGGCTGGTCGCGGCGATCCGGTCGGCGGATGCCGGGTGAGCGCACGGCTCCGGCCGCGCAGTGCAGGGGAGCCGGAGAGCGGTCGAAGGACCCCGGCCCGCCCGGAAAGAACCCAGTGAAGCAGTGCAGGACGGAAGCGAAGGAAGGTGGACGATGACCACGCTCGCGGATCTCATCGGGGTGCTCGACGCGGCGTACCCGCCCGCGCTGGCCGAGCCGTGGGACTCGGTCGGCCTGGTCTGCGGTGACCCGGCCGAGGAACTGACCCGGGTGCTGTTCGCGGTCGACGCCACCGCGGCGGTCGTCGACGAGGCGATCGACTGGCGCGCGCAGGCCCTGGTGGTGCACCATCCGCTGCTGCTGCGCGGCGTCGACACCGTCGCGGCGAGCACGCCGAAAGGCGCGCTGCTGCACCGGCTGATCCGCTCCGGTTGCGCGCTGTTCACCGCGCACACCAACGCCGACTCCGCCGACCCCGGCGTGTCCGACGCGCTCGCCGCGGTGCTCGGCCTCACGGTGACCGGCCCGCTGGACGCGAAACCCGAATCCGCCGTGGACCACTGGGTGATCCAGGTGCCACGCACGCACACCGACGCGGTGCTCGCCGCGCTTTTCGCCGCCGGAGCGGGCAGGCGGGAACACGCTTGCGACTGTGCGCTGCGGGTGCCCGCGACAGAGCAGTTCAGGCCGACTCCGGAGCAAGGCTCCCTGACCGAACTCCAGCACGTCGAGGAGGACCGGGTGGAGGTGACGGCACCGCCCGCGGCGCGTTCGGCCGTGCTCGCCGCGCTGCGCACCGCCCACCCGAGCGCGGACCCGGCCTATCACATCAGTGAACGCGCCCAGCTGCCGTCGTCGCTCGGCATCGGCCGCGTCGGCACCCTGCCGGAACCGGAATCGTTGCGCGCCTTCACCGAACGCGTAGGCCGCGCTCTCCCGCCCACCGCGTGGGGTGTTCGCGCCGCGGGTGATCCTGACCGCACCGTCTACACCGTGGCGGTGTGCGGGGGAGCGGGTGACTCCTACCTGGGCAGGGCCGCGCGGCTCGGCGTCGATGTCTACCTCACCTCCGACCTGCGCCACCATCCGGTCGACGAGCACCTGCGCAAGGGCGGTCCCGCCGTGGTCGACGCCGCGCACTGGGCGACCGAATTCCCTTGGTGCGCGCAGGCCGAGACGGTGGTGCGAACCGCCCTGCCCGGCCTGGAGACCAGGGTGTCCACGCTGCGCACCGACCCGTGGACGGTGCGCGCGCCGGGCTGAGCGCCGCACCTGCGCGTCCGAAGTCGTTGTCGCGGCGACGAACCGGCAACGGCGTGTCGGGGCGTATCCGCGCCGTGCCGGAAAAGGTTGGGCGGTTCGGGTGAATCGAGTAGTTCGTGCGGGGTACAACTACCGCATGAACTTCCCGGTTGATTTCGGGCTCGTGCAGATCGGGCTGATCCTGCTGCTGGTCGCCGGTGTGGCGCTGATCGTCTCCGGCCTGATCGCCGCGCGCCGGGTCGGGATGCGGCCGCTGCTCGCGCGCGGAACCGGCGGGCTCGCGCTGCTGCTGGTCGCGGCGGTGCTGCTGTGGATCGCGACCCTGCTGCAGACGTACCTCGGCCTGACCGGGGAGATCAAGGCGGCCCACGTGGTGGCCAAGCCGGTGGCGGGGCAGGAACACCAGCTCGACGTCGATCTCGTCCTGTACGGCGACGACGACCACTCCGAGCAGCGCGAGACCTACCGCGTCGAGGGCGACATGTGGGTGCTGCAAGCGGGCATCGTCGAGCTGGAGCCGTGGGTCAACGCCCTCGGCTTCCACTCCGGCTACCGGATCAGCCGCTTGTACGGACAGCGCCTCGACGGCGTCGCGACCCAGCAGAACCAGATCTTCCTCAACGACGGCGACAAGGACTTCTTCGCCGACATGCGCGAGGGCCGCTGGTGGACCCAGCCGTTCGTGCGATCGGCCTACGGCAACGCGGTGATCGCGGTGCCCGGCGAGTACGACGTCTACATCTCCCGCGACGCCATCAAAACCCGCACCGTCGGCGGCTGACGCGGGTCCGCCGGTCCGGCGGGGTACGGTTGAACACCAGTCCCGTCCACCCCGTCCAGGAGTTTGCCCGCGTTGAATGTCGAACCCCCGCTCCAGGCCGAGTTGCTGCGGCTCGCCGCCGTCGACGCCGAGCTGACCCGGATCGCGCACCGCCGCACCGTGCTGCCCGAGCAGCAG
Source organism: Nocardia exalbida NBRC 100660 (assembly GCF_000308575.1). Classification (GTDB taxonomy): domain Bacteria; phylum Actinomycetota; class Actinomycetes; order Mycobacteriales; family Mycobacteriaceae; genus Nocardia; species Nocardia exalbida. The sequence continues at coordinate 151,166 of NZ_BAFZ01000041.1, forward strand.
GAGGTGGCGCGACTGGAAGCCGAGCGCAACGCGCACTCCGACGCCGCGGTGGCCGTGCAGATCGCGCTGGACGATCTCGACCGCGACATCCGCAAGCTGGAGGGCGAGGTCGAGGCGGTGCGCAAGCGCGAGGAGCGCGACAAGGCCATGCTCGCGGCGGGAACGGTGAACGCCAAACAGCTTTCGGAGATCCAGCACGAGCTGGGCAGCCTGGAGCGCCGCCGCTCGGTGCTGGAGGACGAGCTGCTCGAGGTGATGGAGCGGCGCGAAGCCTCCGCCGCCGACTACGAGCACGCCGGCGCGCGGTTGAGCAAGACCGAGGAGGAACTCGCCGTCGCCCTGCGTCAGCGCGACGAGGCGCTCGCGGATCTGGACGTGGCGCAGACGCGCTGCGAGACCGATCGCGCGGGCTCGGTGGCGAAGCTGCCCGGCGAACTGCTCGCTATCTACGATCGGCAGCGCGAACAGCACGGTGCGGGCGCCGCGCTGCTGCAGGCTCGCCGCTGTGGCGCGTGCCGCATCGAACTCGATCGCGGCGAGATCGCGCGGATCGCCAAGACCGCACCCGACGTGGTCGTGCGCTGCCCGGAGTGCGGTGCGATCCTGGTCCGGACCAAGGAATCGGGGTTGTGAGCTCGCCGCGATCGGTTGTCCGGGCACAGCGATGAGCTTGCCCGAGGTGATCGTCGAAGCCGACGGCGGATCGCGGGGCAATCCCGGTCCGGCCGGATACGGTGCGGTGGTCTATGACGCCGACCACGTCCGGGTGCTCGCCGAGCGCCGGGAGTTCCTCGGCATCGCCACCAACAACGTCGCCGAATATCGCGGACTGATCGCCGGATTGGAGGCGGCCGCGGAGCTGGGCGCCGAGTCGGTGCTGGTGCGCATGGATTCCAAGCTGGTCGTCGAGCAGATGTCCGGTCGCTGGAAGATCAAGCACGCGGCCTTGATCCCGCTCGCCGATCGAGCCCGCAGGATCGCCGCCGGATTGGGCCGGGTGACCTACAGCTGGATTCCGCGCGCGCAGAACTCGCACGCCGACCGGCTGGCGAACGAGGCCATGGACGAGGGCACCGGCGTCGCGGAGGCCACCGCGCGGGCCGCCGACGCGCGGGAGGCCGCGGACCCGGCCCTCGCGGTCACCGAGCGCGATCTGCCGAGCCGGACCGATGAAGTCAGGGACGCGAAGGCCGAGCAGTCCGAATCCGCGCAGCACGGGCCGGGATGGACTGGTGTCACCGGTCGTCCCACCCGGTTGCTGCTGCTTCGCCACGGTCAAACCGAGTTGTCGGTGCAGCGCCGGTATTCCGGGCGCGGCAATCCGCCGCTCACCGCCTTGGGCCGCGAGCAGGCCGCGCGGGCCGCGAAAATGCTCGCCGCCAAAGGCGGTATCGCCGCGGTGATCAGTTCTCCGCTCGGCCGGGCCAGGGAGACCGCGGAGGCGGCCGCCGCCGCGCTCGGGGTCCCGGTCGAGGTCCACGACGGGTTGATCGAGACCGACTTCGGCGAGTGGGAGGGGCTGACCTTCGCGGAGGCCGCGCAGCGCGACCCCGGCCTGCACGCCCGCTGGATCGGTGATCCCACCGTCGCGGCGCCCGGCGGGGAGAGCTTCGAGGAGGTTCTGGAGCGGGTGCAGGCCGCGCTGCGCGATCTGCTCGGACGCTATCCCGGCGCCAATGTGGTTGTGGTCAGCCACGTGACCCCGATCAAGACATTGCTTCGGCTGGCCCTCGATGCCGGCCCGGCGTTGCTGTACCGGTTGCATCTGGATCTGGCGTCGCTATCGATAGCGGAGTTCTATCTCGACGGCGGGTCTTCGGTGCGTCTGGTGAACGATACGTCCTACCTCTGAGGCCGCCGCCGCGCCCGAATCGAGGGCGAATGTGGTGCGCGGAGGGCGAATTATGCCCCATTGCAACACATTTGCGTTTCACAATCGCGGGATGCGGTGAATCTCACTTCAACTCTGCCTTGCGCGGCGAGTAGCGGTAGGCTTCCGGTCGGTCAGGCACAGGTGTCCAGCTGCCTGGTCGGGGTCGCCGCAGTGGCCTCGATCAGTGCTGCTCGGTGGGACGGTTTCGCGCGTGCAGTGTTGCTCGCGCCGCGTCGCGGTAGGAAGCCCCTGTGCCGTCGAGTGGTTCGATGAGAGTGCAGGTTCGATGAGCAGTCCGATCAAGGTTGTCGTTCTCGGGGCGGGGATCGGAGGACTCACCACCGCGGTTGCTCTGCGGCAGGCGGGTTTCGGCGTCGAACTCTATGAAGCGGGTCCTGAGCTGCGGGCGCAGGGCTTCGGACTTTCGGTGCAGGCCAACGGAATCAACGCACTGCGCACCCTCGGCCTCGGGCTCGACGAGCAACTGCTCGAACGCGGCGGCCGGGTGGAGACCTTCCGCTTCTGCAACCCCGACGGCAGCCCGATCCGGGTGCTCCCCGTGCACCGGCTCGATGCCCAGCTCGGCGCTCCCGCGGTCGCACTGCACCGTACCGACCTGCACGACGTGCTGCTGCGCGAGATCGGTGACACACCGACGTTCGTCGGGGCGCAAGCCACCCGCTTCGTCGACGACGGCGAGCACGTGCGCGTCGAGTTCGCCGACGGCCGGGTCGCCGAGGGCGATCTGCTCGTCGGCGCCGACGGCATCCACTCGGTGGCGCGAGCCCAATTGCACGGCCGCGCCGCGCCGCGTCCCGGCAATTTCGTGTGCTGGCTGGCCTGCATCCCCTTCGAGCATCCCAACGTCGCCCGCGGCCTCTCGGCGCATTTCTGGGGCACCGGAATGCGTTTCGGCATCCACGACATCGGCCACGGCCGGGTGTACTGGTGGGGCACCAAGACGTTGCCCGCCGACGAGGCCGCGAACTGGCAGGGCGGTAAGGAAGAGCTGCTGCGCCTCTACGCCGACTGGGCGCCGGAGGTGCGCGCCTGCATCGAGCAGACCGACGAGGCGGCGATCCTGGCCGTGCCCGCGCAGGACCGTCCGCCACTGGCCCAGTGGGGCCGCGGCCGAGTGACGCTGCTCGGCGACGCGGCGCACCCGATGCTGCCCAGCCTCGGCCAGGGCGCCAACGCCGCCATCGAGGACGCGGTGGTGCTGGCCGGTGTGCTGCGCAACTCGCTGGATCCGGTCGCGGGACTGCGTCGTTACGAGAAACTGCGCGCCGACCGCACCGCCATGTTCGTCAACGGCTCGGCTTCGCTGGCCAAGATCGAGCAGACCACCGACCCGCGCCTGGTGCGGGTGCGCGACACCTACTTCCGGCACGCGCCCACCGAATTCTTCCTGCGCGAACTCGGCAAGCCGATGTCCTTCCCGGCGCCGGACGGGCCGACCGCGCGGCTGCCGCGCCCGCTCTCGCCGGTCGAGCGCTGGCACTGGATCGCCGATCAGCTGGCGCCGCTGCACATCCTGTCGCGCGTGCGGATCCGGGGGCACGTCGAGGTCGAGCAGATCCGCGCGGGCCTGGACGAGGTGCAGCGCCGACATCCGCTCTTGCGGGTCGCCGTCGCCGCCGAACCCGACGGCACCGCACCGCGTTTCGTGCCGGTGCAGGCGCCGATTCCGCTGCGGGTGATCGAATCCGAGGACAGCACGAACTGGCTGGCCGAGGCCGACGAGGTGGAACTGCGCGAGCCGTTCGACTGGCGCACCGGCCCGCTGGCCAGGGCGGTGCTGATCAAGGAGACCGATGGCACCAACGAGCTGATCGTCACGCTGCACTACGCCATCGCCGACGGCGAGAGCGCGCTGTCGGTGGCGAAGCAGGTGCTCCAAGTCGCCGCCGGGGAAGCGGCCGACTTCTCGCCCGCCCCGGTGCGGCCGGGCCCGGAGGAGCTGTTCCCGCCGCGCTTCCAGGGCGCGGGCGGTGCGCTGCGCACCGCGGGTTCGTTCCTGCGCGACCAGAAATCGCAGCTGCGCAAGCCGCACAGGCTGGAGCCCACCACGCTGGCGCCACCCGCACAGCGGCGCAGCCGGGTGGTGCACCGCAGCCTCGACGCCGACCGGCTCGACGCGCTCACCGCGGGCTGTGATCGCCACGGCGTCGGCCTGCAGGCCGCCCTCTCCGCCGCGCTGCTGATCGCGGCGGCCAGGGAGGCGGGCACCGAGAAGGCCACCTGGTACACCGTCGGCAGCTCGGTCAACTTCCGCGACCATCTCGACGGCGCCGCGGGGGACACCGAGGTCGGCACCTATCAGGGCATGATCGCCACCCCGGCGAAGTACGCGCCGTGGGCGTCGCTGTGGGAGATCGCCGCGGAGATCGAGCGGGAGTACGGCGCGCGGATGGATCGGCGCGACCATCTGTCCGCGTTGAACCTGCTGAAGGTGGCCGCGCCGAAGTCGGTGTCGGCCAGTGCGTCCACGGTGAAACTCATGGACACCCGCGGCCCGGGTCATCTCTGTATGACCTACCTGGGCGACTACCCCTTCCCGGACAAGATCGGCTCCTGGCAGCTGGAGGGCGCGCAGTTCGTCTCCGGCATGTCCGTCAGCGGTTTCATCATGGCCACCGCCAACGCGACGCACAACGAGCTGTCCCTCAATATCGGCTACGTCGAGCCCGCCGTATCGCGCGACCGGGCCGACCGTCTCGCCGACGAAAGCGTGCGCGCGCTGCTGTCGGCCTGCTGACCGGCCGCGCATACACCGCGATAACAACAGCAGAGTCGCGGCATCGGCAGAGCCGATGCCGTGATTCGCGATATCGATAACTTGATAAGCGTGGTAGCAGCTTTGCGTGACAGTGATCAGGGTGGGCTTGGGTAGATCTGCGCACGGGCGGTGCCGCGACTTTCGCGATAGGAGTGACTGTGCCATTCGAACCGAGTGCTACTTCCGAAAGACCTCCCGAAGCCTGGCCGGTCAGCGCGTATCAGCGCGATGTGTTGTCGGTCTCCTACCGATATGCCCCGGCGCCGGTCACCCGAAACGCATACTGCGCGTTCATGGACGAGCCTTTCGATATGGCCCGGTTGCGCGCGGTGGTCCGCAGGGCGCTGCTCGGTGACGCCGCGCTGCGCCTGAGGTTCGAGTTCTCCGAAGGCCGCTTCTGGCAGTGGGTCAGTGACGAGCTACCCGAAGTCGAGCTGGTCGATCTCAGCTGGGCGTCCGATCCCGCCGCGGCGCGGCGCGACTGGGTGAACCGGGCGAACGTGACACCCTCCCCGCCGCGCCGGCCGTTCCGGATCGCCGCGCTGGTCGACGGGCCCGACCATTTCCATCTCTACGTGGCGATGCACCACGCGATGATCGACGGCTGGGGCGTGAACGCACTGTGGAGCGCCCTGGTGGACAACTACAGCCGCAAAGACCTGTCGCTCGAACAGCTCGCCGAGCCGGATCCGGTCACCGAGCAGACCGATCGCGGCGCGGCCACCTATCGCAAGATCGCCGCCGAGCACGAGGAGTATCTGTCCTCGGCGCAATGGGTGGCGGATCGGGACGCGCTGGTGCGCCGCTTCGAGGGCGTGGTCCCCGCGCTCTTCTCCGGCCGTGCGAGCACCCCCGACGTCAACCGGGGACGCCGGCGCGTAGTGGTGGAACCCGCGTTCCTCGACCGCATTCGGGCCACCGGCTTCTCCGTCTTCGCGTTCACCGTTTCCGCGCTGGCCGCCTACCTGACCACCATTCACCGGTCCGAGGAGGTGGTGATCGGGGTCCCGATGCTCAACCGGCACAGCGCCGAGACCTTCCGCACCGCCGGGCACCGGACGAACGTGGTGCCCCTGCGCATCCGGGTCGACCCGGACCAGCCGCTGTCGGCGGTCGCCATCGAGGTGGCCGCGCAGATCCGGGAACTGAAGCGCTACGAGCGTTTTCCGTACGGTGACCTGGCGCGTGCGCTCAGCAGCGACCCGACGGCGCCGCCGCTGTTCGACGTGGCGTACTCCTACATCAAGATGCCGCCGTCGGATCACCTGGACAAGATCCTCGCCACCCTCGACATCGTCAATCCCGGCACGGTGCTCGAAGCGCTGAACATCCTCGGTGTCGAGCACGCCCGCGACGGCTCGCTCAACCTCCAGCTCTACTACGACAAGGACGTCTTCGACGAGAACTTCCCGTTCGAGTCGGTCGTGCGCGGCATCGGCGCGCTGCTGGTGGCGGCGCTGGACCGGCCCGGGGTGCCGATCTCGGCCTTGCCGCTGATGCCCGCGCGGGAGCAGGCCGCCATCGCCGCGTTCGAAGCGGGCCCGCGCGAGGAGTTCCCGTACACCACCATCGACCGGCTGGTCGCCGACGTGGCCGCCCGGCATCCCGAGCGGATCGCGATCGAACCGATAGCGGGCTCGGGGGAACAGCCGCTGCGCTACGCCGAATTGGCCGCGCTCGCCGATGGATTCGCCGCCAGATTGCACGCGCTGGGCGCGACCGGCAACGAGTGCGTCGCCGTCGTGCTGCCCCGCTCGACCGAGCTGCTCGTCGCGATCTTCGGCGTGTTGCGGGCCGGTTGCGCGTACGTGCCGCTCGACCCGGACTTCCCGGCCGCCCGCATCGGCACCGTGCTCGCCGACTGCGGGGCGCGCTTCGTGGTGGCGGGGCCGCGGCATCGAGCGGTCTTCGACGAGCTGGGCGTCACCAGTATCGCGGTGGCCGACACCGTCCCGGCGCGCGGCGTCGAAAGCGTCTCGCACCCGGCCGATCTCGGGTACCTCATCTACACGTCGGGCTCCACGGGCGTGCCCAAGGGCGTGATGATCGAGCATCGGTCGGTGGTCAACCGCCTGACCTGGATGCAGCGGCGCTACCCGCTGCACGCCGCGGACGTGATCCTGCAGAAGACGCCGGCCACCTTCGACGTGTCGGTGTGGGAATTGTTCTGGTGGGCGATCACCGGCGCCCGGGTCGCCTTGCTGGAACCCGGCGGGGAGCGCGATCCGCGCCGCATCGCCGACGCGATCAGCGCGCACGACGTGACGGTGCTGCATTTCGTGCCCTCCATGCTGGCCGCGTTCGTCGACGAGCTGGCCGCCGACCCGGCGACGGTCGCGCGGATCGGCAGCGTGCGAAGGGTGTTCTGCAGCGGCGAGGCGTTACCGCCCGCGCTGGTTCGCCGGTTCCACGCCGTCTTCGCCGCGGCCGGGGCCACAGCGCCGCAGCTGGTGAATCTCTACGGCCCGACCGAGGCCACCGTCGACGTCTCCTATTTCGACTGCCCGGCCGACGAGTCGCCGGACGTGGTGCCGATCGGCCGTCCCATCGCCAACATCGACCTGCTCGTGCTCGACCACATCGGCCGCCGGGTGCCCGTCGGGGTGCCGGGGGAGCTGAACATCGCGGGTGTGGGCGTGGCCCGCGGTTATCGCGGCAGGCCCGAGCTGACCGCGGCGGCGTTCGTCGACGACCGCGGGGTGCCGGGCCGCCGCCGCTACCGCACCGGCGACCTGGCGCGCTGGCTGCCCGACGGCAACCTCGAGTACCTGGGCCGCTTCGACGACCAGGTGAAGATCCGCGGCAACCGGATCACCCTGGGCGAGGTGCAGAACGCCGTGCTCGGCTGCGCCGGGGTGCGCGCGGCGGCCGTGGTGGACGAGGTCTCAGAGGCGCACGGTGTGCAACTGGTCGGCTATTTCGTCGGCTCCGACGTCTCCGGCGAGGAGATCGCCGAGCGACTCGCGGCCCGGCTGCCCCGCTACATGGTGCCGTCCCGGTTGATCCGTGTGGAGCGGATACCGTTGACCCGCAACGGAAAGCTGGACCGGCGCGCACTCGCCGAGCAACTCGTCCTCGGCCACGGCGCCGAGCGGGCGGCAGGCGGCGCGCCGCGCACCGCGGTGGAGACCCGGCTCGCGCAGGTCTGGCGCACCGTGCTGGGCGTCGAGTCGATCGGCGTGCACGACAACTTCTTCACCCACGGCGGCGATTCCATCCTCGCGCTGGCCGTGCGCACCGCCGCCGAACGCGCCGGGCTCTACTTCGACGTGGACGCCTTCTACCAGGCGCCGACCATCGCCGAGCTGGCCAGGGTCGTGCGCGACGACCGCCACGATGAGCGCGGGCGCATCGCGGCCCCCTTGCAAACGGTGCCGCTGATCGACCGCGCCGCGCTGCACCAGGCCGAGGACGCGTTCCCGGCAACGGCCCTGCAACTGGGCATGCTGTATCACAGCATCGAGCGCGCCGACTCGGTGACCTACAAGGACGTGTTCCGCTATCGGCTCGAAATCCCTTGGGATTCAACGGAATTCCAGGACGCGGTGGACCGGCTGGTGCGGCGGCAACCCGCGCTGCGCTCGTCGTTCGAGCTGAGCAGGTATTCGGTCCCGCTGCAGATCGTGCACGTCGCACCGCACTACGAGCTGGAGATCGTCGACCTCGCCGACATGGGCGAGGCGGACGGCGAAGACCTGATCGAGATCTATCTCCAGGAGCGCGCCCACGCGCAGTACGACATCGCGCTCGCTCCGCTGTTCGCCATCCGGGTCTTCGTCCGCCCCGGCCCGCAGGAGCCGGTCGGCACGGTGGACCTGGTACTGAGTTTCCACCACGCCATCCTGGACGGCTGGAGTGTGGCGACGTCGGTGCTGGAACTGCTGCTGGACTACCTCAACCACCTCGGCATGACCCAGACCCAGGTGGAGGCCACTGCCCATCCGGCCACCGTGCTCGCCGAGTACGCGCAGGCCGAGCAGGGCGCGGCGCACGACGCCGCCGCCCGCGAGTACTGGTCGACCGCCCTGGCCGGGGCGGAACCCACCGCGCTCACCGCGCTCGGGGTGCACCAGCCCGTGGTCGCGGGCGTGCCGCAAGCACGGGCGCTGGTGCCGCGCAGGCTGGCCGAACGGGTCTCCGCCTTCGCCGCGCGCCACCAGGTGCCGGAGAAGGCGGTCTATCTGGCCGCGCACTGCCTGGCGCTGCGGGCGCTCACCGGCCGCACGGACGTCACCACCGGCGTGGTGAGCCACGGTCGCCCGGACCGCGCGGGCGCCGAACGCGTGGCGGGTCTGTTCCTCAACACGCTGCCGATCCGGCTGGACAGCACCGCGACCACGTGGCGCGCCGCGGTGGAGCAGCTCGCGCGACGCGAACGTGAGGCCTATCCGTTCCGTCGCTACCCGCTGCGATCGATCCTCGCCGACGGCGGGCCGGTCTTCGAGACGGCGTTCAACTTCGTCAACTATCACGTCTTCCAGCCCATGCTGGTGCTGGACGGCGTGCGCCTGCTGGACTTCGACGCCCGCGAGGAGACCAACTTCCAGCTGCTGGTGACCGCGGCGACCGACCCGCGCGACGGCCGGATGTGGTTGCGGGTCGACGGTGATCACACGCTGACCGCCGAACAGTGCGAGACCGTGGCGCTCACCCAGCTGCGCATGCTGGCGGGCATCGTCGCCGACCCCGACGCGGTGATCGACCGAGGCGCCGGCCCCGCGACCGCCCGCGACGTGGGCACGCTGGTGGCCGAGGCGGCGGCGCTCCATCCCGCCCGCGTCGCCCTGGCCGGCGACGACGAATCGGTCAGCTATGACGAGATGATCGAAAGCTCCGATCGGGTGGCCCGGCGCCTGGCCGCACTCGGTGTGGCACCGGGCGACCGGGTCGGCATCCTGATGGGGCGTCGTCCGCAACTGGTGTTGCTCGTGCTCGCCCTGACCAGGATCGGGGCCGCGTGCGTACCGCTGGATGTCAGTTACCCGCGGGCCAGGCTGAACCTGATGATCGACCGCGCCCGCCCGCACCGGGTGATCGCCGATGGCGCCTACCGCGACATCGTCGACGACGCCGCCTTGGTCCTGGACAGCGCCGCGCTCTTCGACGACTCCGCGCCCGAGCCGGAAGTGGAACTGCCCGACCATATTTCGCCCGACGCGGTGGCCTACGTGCTGTTCACCTCCGGGTCGACCGGTGAGCCCAAGGGCGTCGCGATGCCGCATCGCGGCCTGACCTCCCTGGTGGACTGGCAGAATCGCGCGGCCACCGGCACCGGCCTGCTGAGCACACTCCAGTTGGCGCCGTTGAGTTTCGATGTGTCGTTTCAGGAGATCTTCACCACCCTCGCGGCCGGATCCACCCTGCGGGTGAGTTCGGCCGATCTGCGATCGAACGTCGAGCAATTGCTGAACACCGTCGTGGAGGAGGGCATCGAACGGCTGTTCCTGCCGTACGTGGCCTTGCAGGCGTTCGCCGAGGCCGCCGTGGGGCACCGGATGTTCCCGACCGAACTGAAGGTGCTGATCTCCTCCGGCGAACAGTTGCGCATCACCGACGAGATCCGCGCGCTGTGCAAAGTGGTTCCGGGCCTGGTGCTGGAGAACCAGTACGGTCCCACCGAATCCCACGTCGCGACCAAGTTCACGCTCACCGGTCCGGCCGACGAGTTCCCCGCGCTGCCGCCCATCGGCCGCGCCGTCGACGGTGACACCGTGGAACTGCTCGACAGCGCGCTGCGGCCGGTGCCGGACGGCGTGATCGGCGAGATCTATCTCGGCGGCCGCAGCATCGCCCGCGGCTACGAGGGCAGGCCCGCGCTCACCGCACAGCGGTTCGTCGCCACGCACGCGGGCGGAATCCGGTACCGCACCGGCGACCTCGGTGTCCGGCTGTTCTCGGGCGACATCGTCTGCCTGGGCCGCAGCGACAGCCAGGTCAAGATCCGCGGGTTCCGGGTGGAGCCCGCCGAAGTCGAGCTGTGCATCCTGAGCCTGGCGGAGAAGTTCCCCGGCATCACCGAGGCCGCCGTGGTGGCCCGCGGTTTCGGCGGTATCGACGGCTCGCTGATCGCGTTCCTGGTCGGCGCGGCCGAGCAGACCGACCTCGCCGCACTGCGGCACGACCTGCGCTCGATGCTGCCCGCGCACATGGTGCCCTCGCGGTTCGCCTGGCTCGACGAACTGCCTCGCACGCCGAGCGGCAAGCGCGACGACGCGACGCTGCGCGCCTACGGTGCGGACGCCGCGGAGTCGGTATCGGCGCGGCGAGAGCCCGCCGACGACTACGAGCGGTCGGCGGTCGAACTACTGGCCGAGTACGCGGGCCTGCGCTCGATCGGCGTGGACGACGACTTCTTCGCGGCGGGTGGCACGTCGATCGGGGCGATGCGCGTGGTGATGGCGCTGTCGCGCCGATGGGGGGTCGAGGTGCCGCTGGACGCGTTCATCGGCGCGCCCACCGCCGCCGGGCTCGCCACGCTGGTGCGCGCGGGCGACGTGCAGCGCACGTTCGACCCGCTGGTGCCGATCAGCGTGGGCGGGGTCAAGCCGCCGCTGTTCCTGGTGCACCCGATCGGCGGCAACGTGCTGTGCTACCTGGCTCTCGCGCGGCACCTGGATCCGGACCGCCCGGTGTACGGGCTGCAGGCGGCGGGCGCGGATGCGGGCAGCGCGCCGGAGAAGTCCATTCCCGCGATGGCGGAGTCGTACCTGGAGGCGGTGCGGCGAGTGCATCCGACCGGCACCTATCACTTGGCGGGCTGGTCGTTCGGCGGCTATGTCGCCTTGGAGATGGCCCGCAGGCTCCCCGAGGACGAGGTGTCCAGTGTGACGCTGCTGGACACGATGGCGCTGCGCGCGCGTACGCGAACACCGATCCCGGAGGAGAAACTCATCCGGTGGTTCTTCCTGGAACTACTGTGGTACGCGCGCGGAAGCCAGTCGGCGCTGGTCGATTTCGAGCCCGACGTGCACAATTCCGAGGATTTGTTCGCGGCGATGCTGGCGGAGTCGGTGCGCTCGGGCATCCTGCCCGCCGACAGCTCCCCACAGGCGATCCGGCGGCTCTACGAGGTGTTCTTCGCCAACTACTCATCGATGCTGGATTACAAACTCGAGCCGTACGACCGCGACATCACGCTGCTGCGCGCGACCGAGGGACTGCCCCCGGGCGTCGACCTGGCGCACAAGACGGTCGGCAGCATGTTCGACAGCGCCGACAACGGGTGGAAACAGTACGCGGCGCGCCGGTTCACGGTGATCGACGTTCCTGGCGATCACCTGAACATGATGTCCGAGCCGAACATCGGCGAGCTCGGCCTGCGGCTGGACGAGGTGCTCTCGGCCGCCGACCCCGATCTGGACCGTGAGTGGGACGAATCCATGCTGGATGCCTGAGGTCAGCTCACGCCTTCGCCGCGGCCGCCCCGCGCAGCACGGCCGCGGTGAAATCATCCAAGGGATAGAACAATTCGATGGCCAGCTCCGACAGCGTCACATCGGCGGGTGCGCCGAAGGTGGCCATCGTGCTGAACATCGACAGTTCACCGGCCGGAGTGCGGATCCGGATCGGCACCTCGAACGGGCCGGGCGGTGCGCCTGCCTCCGCTTCCGGCCCGTCGATTCCGGCCGGCTCGGGATAGGCCGCCACCTCGTCGTGAAGCGCGGCCAGTTCCGCGTCGCCGCTCGCGCTGACCTGCCTGCCGAGCCGCTCCAGGAAAAGGGCACGGACCTGGGCGAGGTTGGCCAACCGGCCCGTGAGCCCGTCGGGGTGCAGCACCAGCCGGTAGACGTTGAGCCGCGGCGCCCGCACGTGTTCGGGAACGCCGTCCATCAGCACGCTCATCGCCGCGTTGCCCGTCACCACATTCCACAGCCGATCGATGACCACCGCCGGGTACGGTTCGTGCGCCGTCAGCATGGTGTTCAGCGCGGTGCGGACCGACGCGAGGTGGGCGTCGTCGAAACCGCTCTCCGGGTAAGCGGGGGCGAAACCGGCTGCCACCAGCAGCGTGTTGCGTTCGCGCAGCGGCACCTCCAGCGCGTCGCACAGCCGCAGCACCATCGCCCGGCTGGGCGCGGCCCGGCCGGTCTCCAGGTACGACAGGTGACGTGCCGAACTGTCCGCGGCCAGCGCCAGATCGAGTTGGCTCAGCCTGCGCCGTTGCCGCCATTCACGGAGCAGGATGCCCGCTCTCGATGGTGCCCGCACCGCTGTCATTCGACCAGCTAAGCATTCGATCGTGCGGTACGGCCATGACCTCCGAGGTCATTGCGACGCCGACCTCCGGACAGCAGGGTTGGCGGCGGGAGCCGATAGGCCCGCCGGATCGATGAACGGAGTGCGATATGAGACCTGCCACCCTGGCCCGCCGCGAGGGGAGCGCCCCGCGTTCCTGCGAACCGCGCTGCGCGTGGACGGCTGGAGCACCGGGATCTTCGGTGGGGTGCTGCTGGCCGGAGCAGGAGTGCTGCGCGACCCGCTCGGGCTGGCGGTCGGCTGGAGCATCGCGTTCGGAGTGGTCATGGTCGGCGGCGCGCTCGCACTGCTGACGCTCGCACGACGTCCCGTGGTGTCCGCGCGCCACGCGCAGGCGGTCGTCGCGGTCAACGCGTTGTCGGCGGTGGGGATGATCGGACTGGCGGGTGCGAATGTCCTCGCGCTGACCGGTCCGGGCGTAGCTTTCCTGCTCGTCGGCGCGGCAGCGGTCGCGATCTTCGCCGGACTGGAAGCCGCCGGGCTGCGCAGGCTCGGGTGAGCGGGCAGTCTGCGTCCTCGACGGCTCATCGGAATTCCGTTGTGCCCGACTCCGCCCACGGGGTAGAGACATGCGGATGGACGTCTCTATGCCCGAGATCCGATTGCTCGTGCCCGATGACTGGGCGGTATTCCGGCGTATCAGGCTCGCGACGCTGACCGACGCGCCGCAGTTCTTCGGTAGCACCCTCGCCGAGGCCCAGGCCCGGACCGAGAGCGACTGGCGGCGCGCGCTGTCGGATCGAGCGCAGTTCCTGGCCCGGTGGGACGGCACCGAAGTGGGGACCGTCGCGGGCATGCCCGACCCGGAACGCGGCGGGGTGCACCTGATCTCGATGTGGGTGGCGCCGTCGGCGCGGGGGACCGGGGTGTCCGACCGGCTGGTGCGCGCGGTGCTCGACTGGGCGGTCGAGGGCGGGCACGACGTCGTCCACTTGGAGTTCGCCGAGCACAATGCCTTCGCCGAGCGGCTGTATCTGCGCAACGGCTTCGTGCGGACCGGGGGCAGCGGGCCGGTCGCCCCGGGCGATCCGCGCCGGGAATTCGAGATGGCCTGGCGGCCGCCCACGCCCGGTTTGCCCGCCCACCCGCAGGGTATCCGGGCCGCGACGGCATCCGAGACATCCGTCCCGCACCGCGACGCCGAGCACAGGAGGCAGCCATGACCGATCGCAATTCCGCGGACAAGGGGACCGACGACGTGCGGGGCGCCGGTGGTGTGCCTGCCGAAACCGGGCAGCCGTCCAAGGGCGCGGCGGTGCGCGGCGGAGCCTCCGGAGCGGACCGGGATGCGGAGCCGGGCGCCGCACAGCGTCCCGCGAACACGTCCGGCGAGTCACGCGGTGACGTTGCGGAGGTGCGGAAGGCCGAGTCGGATACGCGTAGCGCGGCTGCCGGGGCGGGAGGCGAGACCGAGTCGGTGAGTTCGGCCCAGGTTTCGGAGAACGCGTCTGCGGAGGCGGGCGGCGCTGCTGGTTCGGCGGAGAAGTCGGAGACGGCGGCCTCGGCACGGATCTCGAAGGATGCGGCTGCGCAGGCGGTTGGTGCCGCCGACGTGGCGGGAGAGCCGGAGACGGTGACTTCGCGGTTGTCGGAGGGCCGGTCAGCGGAGGCCGGTGGCGCCGGTGCGGGCGGAAGGACAGAGTCGGCGAGTTCGGCTCAGGTCTCGGAGGGCGCGTCCGCGCAGGCGGGTGGTACCGCCGGCGCGGGAGGGAAGACGGAGTCGGTGAGTTCGGCTCAGGTCTCGGAGGATGTGCCCGCGACGGCAGGCGCTGCCGACGCTACGGGGAAACCGGAGACGGTGGCCTCGGCGCAGGCACCGGAAGGCGCGGGCGCGACAGGGAACGCGGATCCGGAAGCCGTGCGGCATTCGGCCGCGGAGGGCAGCCCGAAGGAAACACCGATATACGAGTCGGTTCGCCGCGCCGCCGAACGCGCCGAGCAGGTCCAGGCGGACGCCGCCACCGCCGCCGAACGCGGCGCCGCGGGAATCCCCGGACCGGTGAGCGGCCCCGGCCGTACGCTTCTGGAAATGCTTCGCGACAAGCCCATCCTCGCCGCGATCCCGGCGTCCACCCTCGCGTTCATCCTCTGGCGCGCGTTCCACCGGCGCTGACCCGGTTCACACGCGCCGTCTATAGACCTGCCGGGATCCACCCTCCGGCCCTGGAGCGGCCTCCTCCGCGGGGTGGAAACCCAACTTCTCGTAGAACGCGCGCGCACCGCCGACGACCCCACCGGGGTGATCGGGCCCGAAGGTGACCACTTCCAGCGTCCCCGGGGCGGGCACGTACCGGCGAACCGCGTCCGCGATGAGCGCCCGGCCGATGCCGTGCCCGCGAGCCTGTTCCGCGACGACCAGCCAGCGCACCCGGTAGACCGGCGGGTTCGACCCGAACAGGATGCCGCCGAGCACCTCCGCCCCCGCGGACCGAGCGACGAGCGCCGTCCCGCGCCCGATGTGCCGCAGCACGGTGGCACGAAACTCGGCATCCTCGGCGGACGCCCCGAACCAGTGCTCGACCTGCCCCGCCAGTTCGAGAAAACCGGCGAGGTCGTCCTCTCGCGCAAGCCTGACAATCATCCGCGCCATCGTGACAGCATCGGTCGGCCGCGTCGACTCGAAGCGACCTCAGCTTGCGGTGGCTCGCAGAGCGGTGTCCAGTTTGGCGAGGAAACGCGCGAAGTGGGGATCGGTGTCGGAGAGGTCGAAACCGGCTACGTCCCACCAATGTTCACCGTCGAACTCACGCGGGTCGAGGGCGTGGCCGCGGGCGCGGTCGCCGCGGATCACGTACCAGAGGCTGACGTCTTCGTGCGCGTCGGAGCCGACGGTGGTGGTGACGGTGAGGAACAGCGGGTCGGGCCCGACGACGTCGAACCGTGCCTCGACGCCGATCTCCTCGGCCGCTTCCCGCCGCGCCGCGTCGAGCGGATGCTCGCCGGGATCGACGTGCCCTCCGGTCGGCAGCCAGAGCCCGGCGAGGCGATGCCTGCCGAGCAGCACGGCCCGCGCCACCGGATCGACCAGCACGGCATAGGCGACCAGGTGTCGCGGCGGCGTGGCCGGTTTGGCCCGCCGGAAGATGTCGTCGGTCGACGCGAGCCAATCCAGCGTCGTGTCGACGTGCTGCCGCTCGAGCTCGTCGAGCGGCGTGATCCGCTGCACGACATCGGCGACCACGGCGGTGGCGGAGTGCATGGCAGGGACTGTAGCGCCGGGCACCGACAGCTTCAGCCGTCCAGTACCACGGGTTTGAGCCGGGTGGTGTACGTCGCGGCGCGGTCGAGCGCGTCGGCGGCCGCGGCGAGTTCGAGCAGCGCTTCCTCGAACACCTCGCGCGCGCCCGCGACACAATAGCCGGGGGTGGTGAGCGCGCCGACCCCGTCGGTATCGATCAGCAGCCCGGAATCCGGCAGCGCGCCGTAATCATCGGCCAACGCGGCGAGGTCACGCCGCAACTCGCGTACCCGGTGCAGCAAGCGGCCGCGCCGTTCCTCCAGGATCAATGGATCGATCATCGGTGCCTCGTTCCGATCGACGCGTGTTCACCCGCAATCTACCGAGCGCGGCTGTTCTCGTGCGGCCCGGCGCACGGCCGGGCCGCGGGCGATTCACGGTCGCAGTACCGACACCAGGAATTCGGTCTGGTCGTACACGGTCTTCTCGAAGACCTCGTCGAAATAGATATCGAAATGTCCTGCGGGATATCGCTTCACCACCGCGTGCTTGGTTCGTTCGGCGGCGCGCAGCGCCGATTTCACCGGCGCGACGGAGTCGTCGTCGCACAGGGCGTACAGCACCGGCATCTTCAGCGCCTTCGCGCGTCGCCCCGGCGCGTCGAACAGTGCGGAGAATGCGACGCGCGCGGCCACTTTCGGCTCGTAGGTCTCGCTCTCGTCGGTCAGCCTGCGGAAGCCGTCCGGCACGTCGGGCGCGCTCATCAGCGCCGCGGCCCGCTTGCGCCCGGCGAGCCGGATGCGGACCGGCTTACGCTGGATCGGCCCGAGCAGCAGGTCGACGGCCGCGATGGTGGAGACCTTGATCAGGCTGATCGGCCCCTTCGCCAGCGCCGAGGACAGTCCGCTGGTGAACGGCACCTGCGCGACCACGGCAGCGATGTAGGCGTCGTCCGGCGCGACCGAGAGCACGTGCCCGCCGCCGAACGACGTGCCCCACAGCGCGATCCGGGTCGCGTCGATGCCGCGCAGCGTGCGCGCGTACGCGATGGCGGCGTGCCAGTCTTCGCGTTGCCGCGCGATGCTCAGCAACTGGCGCGGCGTGCCCTGACTGGCGCCGAAATGCCGATAGTCGAATACCAGGACCGCCATCCCCGCCGCTGCGAAACGCCGCGCGTACCGATCCAGTCCCATTTCCCGATTGGCCCCCAGGCCGTGTCCCATCACCACTAGCGGGCGGGGTTTGGGTGCGCCGTCCGGGCGATATAGCCACGCCGCGCACTGTTCGCTTCCGGATGGGAAGCCGACCTCGACACGTTCCATGGCCACCAACCGTACCCAGTATCCTGGGACGGCGGACGAGTTGGTCGGGCGGCCGCGGCGCTGGGAACGGGCACGGTCGTGCCGCCGCCCGGCGCCGAGGAAAGTCCGGACTCCACAGAGCAGGGCGGTTGCTAACGGCAACCCGGGGTGACCCGCGGGAAAGTGCCACAGAAAACAGACCGCCCACGGCCTCCGGGCCGTGCGGTGAGGGTGAAACGGTGCGGTAAGAGCGCACCAGCGCCCCGGGTGACCGGGGCGGCTTGGTAAACCCCGCCCGGAGCAAGGTCGAAGGTCGCACCGTTCGCGGTGCGGCTGCGCAGGCGCTCGAGGGCTGCTCGCCCGAGCCTGCGGGTGGACCGCTCGAGGTACCCGGCGACGGAGTGCCCAGATGGATGGTCGCCTCCCGGCCCCAGGGCCGGGGACAGGATCCGGCTTACAGACCAACTCGTCCGCCCGCCGGGCGTGCTTCACAAGTGCGAAGCACGCCCGCGCAGAGCAGGGTCAGCACATGAGCTTGGCCATTTGATAGATCGCCTTGGCCTCTTCGGAGCTGGGCTGGGTGGCGCCGCCAGCGCGCTTGGTGATGTTCGCGACGACGTCGCCCTCCGATTTACCGGCTTTGATGTCCCCGCATGTCTCGGTCAGGATGCTCGCGATCTTCGCGTCGTCCTTGCCTTCGGACAGCTTGGGGAACGCGCCGCGGAAGCTGACGAGGAACGCGCCCGCCTTCACGCTGTCGACCTGCGCGGCGGCCTGCGTCGCCGTGGTCGTGGCCTGCGAGCCGGCATCGCCGGTCTTGTCGTCCCCGCAACCGGTGAGGAGCAGGGTGAGGAGGGTGGCGCCTGCCGCGAACGCGGCCGTGGTTCTGGCCGCGAGCGCGGCGGTAGTTCTGGTCACGCAGCGGCATGCTAGCGGCCTGTAACGACCGTCGCCTCCCGTCAGGTGAACGGGAGGCGACGAGTAGTGGGAGAAAAGAATCGCGCGGTCAGATCGGGTTGATCACGAAAACCTGCGCCCAATAGGCGGCCTGCTCCGGGCCGAGCAGAGGCAACAGGTAGTCGAACAAAATCGATGACATAGGTATGGAGCTCCCAAATTGTCGACGTGCGGGACATTTCGAAGGCGCGGGCGAACGCGACGCCCGTCACGGCGGGCCACGTTAGCAGCGCGGGCGCGCTCGTGTCTCGGGGCGAGAAATTTTCCGCTGCCCGATTCGTACGGAACTGGCCCTGATCGTGATCGACGTCATAAAGTAGTCGCCGTTGGCAAGGCCCGGCGCAGGGCAGCACCGGGCCATTCATACTTCGATCGCGGGAAAGCAGGTCTCAACACATATGCGAGTAGTTCGCTCCATGGTCGCAGGCGCATTGGTCGCAGGCGCCGCTTCGATTTTCGCGGTGCTGGGTGCGGGTTCGGCAAGCGCCGTCGCGGTGACTCCACTGCAGGGTGGGGTTCAGGTCGACCTGAGTCCCGCCGACACGGTGTGGGTGCACCAGAACCACGTCGGCCTGGCTCTCGCCGGGTTGCCGCATCCGTCCGCCGCCTCCTTCGGCGAGGCGCTGGACGCCGCGGCCGGGGTCTCGTCCTCGGTGCCCGGTGGCCGGGTCACCTTCACCGTCTACGGTCCGTTCGATCAGTTGAACGGCACCATGCTGGCGCTCCAGTAGGACCGGCGCCTCAGCGTGGAACTCCACCCGCGGATCGTGTCGGGGCCGGTCGATTTCGGCGCCATACGTTCCGAGTTCGGCCTGGCCTCGGCGTACCCCGCCGAGGCCAGCGCGGAGGCCCGCGACGCGGTGGACGCGTTCGCGGGCATCCGGGCCGATCGCACGGACATCCCGTTCGTGACGATCGACCCGCCCGGGGCCATGGATCTGGATCAGGCCCTGCACATCGAACGCACCTCCGGCGGCTTCATCGTGCATTACGCCATCGCCGATGTAGGCGCCGTGATCGCCCCCGACGGCGCGCTGGCCGAAGAGTCCGGCGCCAGGGGACAGACCTTCTATCTTCCCGACGGCACCGTGCCGCTGCACCCGCCCGCGTTGTCGGAAGGCTCCGCGAGCCTGCTTCCCGAGCGGACGCGCCCGGCCGCGCTGTGGACCATCGAACTCGACGAGCAGGCCGAACCGGTGCGGTTCTCGGTGGTTCGTGCCCTGGTCCGCTCCCGGGCCCGGTTCGACTACTTCCACGTGCAGGCCGACGCGGCGTCCGGTCGGCTGCACCCCTCCATCGCGGCCCTGCCGGAATTCGGCACGCGGCGCATCGAGGCGGGGCTGGCGCGCGGCGCGATCGGGCTGCGGTTGCCCGCGCAAGCCGTGGTCGAGGACGAGCACGCCGACGGGCACTGGCGGCTGGTGGTGGAACCGCGCACCGCCGCCGACGACTGGAACGAACAGGTCTCGCTGCTGACGGGCATGTGCGCGGCGCGGATCATGCTGGACGCGGACGCGCCCGCCGGGGAGCGGGTCGCGCTGCTGCGCACCATGCCGCCACCATCGGAAGCCGCGATCGATTCGATGCGCCGCACCGCGCAGGCGCTGGGCGTGGCGTGGTCCGACGGCGAATCGGTCGGGCGGATGCTGGCCGGACTTGATACCGGCACACCAGCGGCGCTGGTCCTCATGTCCGAGGCGACAACCCTGCTGCGCGGCGCTTCCTACACCGTGGTCGACGGGGAGTCAGGGGAGCCGCCCGCGCCGGAAAATCTGCGGCACAGTGCGATCGGCGCCCCGTACGCGCACGTCACCGCCCCGCTGCGGCGGTTGTCGGACCGGTTCACGACCGAGATCTGCCTGGCCAGGTGCGCGGGAACCGAGGTGCCGCGCTGGGTGCGCGAGGGGCTGGCGGGCGCGGCCGACGCCATGCGGCGCAGCGACAACGTCGCGGGCAAGCTCGAACGGGCCTGTATCGACCTGACCGAGTCGACCCTGCTGGCGCCGCGGACCGGCGCGCAGTTCGACGCCGTGGTGGTGCGCGAGGCCAACGGCAACCGGCCCGCCGTGGTCTTCGTTCCCGACCCGCCGGTGCTCGGGCCGTGCGTGGGGAAACCGCCGGAAGGTAAGACGGTGCGGGTGCGGCTGCTGTCGGCCGACCCGGTGGAGCGGAAAGTGTCGTTCGAGTACCCGGCGTGACAGGCCGGGAGCCCGCTCATCCGAACAGTGTGGCGGCGGTGGCCGGATAGCGGCTCAGCTCGCGACCTGCCGCCGCGTCCTCCGCGGCGGCGAGAATCTCGTAGAGACCGGCATCCTCGCCCGCGGCGGCGGCCTCGGCCGCGCGGTGCAGGATCGCCTCGTGCGACTCCACCGCGTCCCGGTGATCGCCGAGCACGGTCTGGAGCTTCTTCGCGCGGCTGCCGCGCTCGGCGGCCTCGTCCCCGATCACCTGCTCCGCCGCCTCGCACGCGTACCGCAGCCGCTTGGCGCTCTTGCGGATGTCGTGCAGCAACTCCACCCGGTGCAGCGGGTCGACGGTGGCCTCGGCGCGGACCAGGGACTGCACCCGGTCGAGGTCGCGCCGCAGCACCTCGCCGAAGACGTCCGTCGCGGACGCGGCGGCGCGGGAGTGGCGCAGCGGCGGATCGGTGCGCCACCCGGACAGTTCGTCGCGCAGCTCGCGGTAGCGCGCGCTGTCCAGCGCGGCCAGCACCTCGTCGTGCGCCGCACGATAGCGCTCGCGCTCGGTGTCGACCAGACGCTTGGTGACGGCGTCGAGGCCGGCCCGCTCGGCATGCTCGGTGAGCAGGTCGGCGAACCGGTCGGCGCGCACCTCCGCGTCTCGCGCCGCGCCGAGCAATCCGGCCAGCCACTTGAGTTCCGCGCCCATCGCGGCGGCGGGTTTCTTCGTGAGCAGTCGGCCGTAGGACCGCAGCACGCTGCGCAGCCTGCGGGTGGCCACCCGCATCTGATGGACCGAATCCGGTGCGTCGGCGCGGACCTCGGGCTCGGCGGCCAAGAGCCGGTCGATGTCCTCGCGCAACGCGGCGACCAGTGCGTTCCCGGCCGTGACCACCGGGCGGACCCCTGCTTTCGCGAATCGGTCGGTCGCTTCGATCAGGTGATGGGTGATGCCGGGTTCGCTCGCCGCGTGCCCGGCGTCGTCGACGATGTGCAGGACCGAGCCGGGCCAGGCGCGATGCAGATCCCACGCGCTGACCGCCGGGCAGACGATGTCGTGACGGCCCTGCACGATCACGGCGGGAATGTGGGAGATGGCGTCGATATCGCGCAGCAGCTGGCCCTCCTCGAGGAACCCGCCGTTGCGGAAGTAGTGGTTCTCGATGCGCGCGAACGCGAGGGCGAATCGGGGATCGGACGTCTCGGCCACCCGATCCGGGTGCGGCAGCAGCGAACTCGTCGCACCCTCCCAGCTGGACCAGGCGATCGCGGCCGTGCGGGCGAGCTGCTCGTCGGGTGCGTGCAGCAGGCGGTGGTAGACCTCGACCAGGTCGCCGTCGCGTTCGTCCTCGGGCACCGGTGCGAGGAACTTCTCCCACTCGTCCGGATAGACGTAGCCGGCGGCGCCGTTGTAGTACCAGTCGATTTCCTTGCGCCGCAACAGGAAGATCCCGCGCAGCACCATTTCGGTGACGCGGTCGGGATGCCGCTGGGCGTAGGCCAGCGCGAGCGTGGACCCCCACGAACCGCCGAACACCTGCCAGCGATCGATGCCGAGATGTTCGCGCAACGCCTCGATATCGGAGATCAGATGGCCGGTGGTGTTGTACTCCAGACTCGCGCCGTCGGCCAGGTGCGGGGTGGATCGGCCGCACCCGCGCTGGTCGAACAGCACGATCCGATAGGCGGCCGGATCGAAGAACTGCCGATGGAACGGCGCGGTCCCGCCGCCGGGGCCACCGTGCAGGAACACCACCGGCTTGCCCTCCGGGTTGCCGCTGACTTCCCAGTACACCGACTGGCCGTCGCCGACCGCCAGCATGCCGGAGTCGTACGGCTCGATCGCTGGATAGCGGGTGCGCATCCGACCGCCCGGCTCAGAACGCCAGACCGGAGGCCAGATCCGGGATGCCGAGTGCCTCCACGGCCTGCTGCCGCACGTCCGGGCAGCTCTTGGTGGTGAGGCGGTCGACGATCGGCTTGTCGGCCAGCACCGCGCCGTTGATGCCGCCGTTGCGCAGCGCCCACTCGTGCACCAGGGCGTTGAGCCCGATCTTGCCGAGGGTGCCGCCCTGGATTCGCCAGTTGGACAGCTCCGGCCGGATCATGTCGCACAGCTGGGCCGCGGCCGCGTCGGAGATCTCCGGGGCCGTCGGCGTGACGCGGCCGGAGGTCGTGCCCGGCGCCCCGGTGGCCGATACCGTGGTCGAACTCGAGCTGCCGGTGGGGGCCGGGTCCGAGTCGCTGCCGCAAGCGGTCAACGCCCCGGCGGCGAATACGCCCGCCACCAGCAGGGTGCTGCGTGATATCCAACGGCTGTACGGCATGGGTACCTCTGGTCGTGTCGGTAATGTCGGCATCGAGTCTGCCATTGATTTCGGCGACCGGCCCGAACCGGCCGTTTTCGGTGGGAATAGGTCACTGGAAGTGCGCGCGGAGCTCGTCGAGCAGATCCTGGCGTACCCGATCGAAGGCCGGCTCGGCGCTTTCCACGGTCCGCCACGGATGCAGGGCGACCAATGGAGCCAGGCGGTCGGCTGCGGCGATCTCGGCCTCGGATACGTCCCCCACCTGTCGCCAGCGGGCGAAATACTCCGCGCGATAGGGACTGTTCAGCACGCGGTGGGACAGGAACGGGTGGGTGATCACGGCATCGCCCCAGTCGAAGAGCAGGCCGGGCCCTGCACCACGCGCGAAGACGTTGCCCGGGTGCAGATCGTTGTGCTCGATGCCGAGCAGACCGGACGCGGTCAGCACGGTGGCGGCCGCTTCGATGCCGCCGCCGAGCCCCGGCACGCGCGGCTCGAAATGGCGGTAGACGCTGATCAATTCGCCCGGCGGCAAGTACGGTGTGCCGGTGGCGCGCAAGTCTTCCACGTGCGTGCCGAGCGCGCGCTGGAGATCGGCATAGTGGCGGATCAAAGCGGGCCATCCTGCGTCGAAGCCGTCGGCGGTGGCGCCGCCGTCCGGGCTGAGCAGCCAGCCGTTGTCCGGGTGCACCGCGAGCGGTTCCAGCACGCTGCCGGGACGCAGGTGGGCCAGCAGACGCAACAGCGGTCCCTCGTGGACGAAGGCGCGCGCGTTGGCCTTGACCCACATCGGGCCGGCATCGGTGGGAACACGGGCGAGTAGCGACCATGCTCGCCGCTTGGTCTCCACCGCGATGCCGGTGACTTCGATGCCGTGGGCACGCAGGATGGTGCGCGCCCAGTTCACCAGGGGTTCCAGCGGTTGGCCGAGCAGCGTGCGGGGGGCGTGCGCTGCCCGGCCGGTGCCGGCCGGGGAATCGCCGGTCAGAAGCTGTGTTCCGGCCCGGGGAAGCTGCCCCGGCGCACTTCGTCGGCGTAGGCCGCGGCGGCGGCGCGCAATTCGTCACCCACGTTGCCGAAGCGCTTGACGAATTTCGCGGTCTTGCCGCTGGTGTAGCCGGCCATGTCCTGCCAGACCAGCACCTGCGCGTCGGTGTCCGCGCCCGCGCCGATGCCGACGGTGGGAATGGTCAGTTTGCGGGTGACCTGTCCCGCCAGCTCGGCCGGGACCATCTCCATGACCACGGAGAACGCGCCGGCCTCCTGGACCGCGATGGCGTCGGCGATCAGTTGCTCGGCGCCGTCGCCGCGGCCCTGCACCCGGAATCCACCCAGCGTGTTCACGCTCTGCGGGGTGAAGCCGATGTGCGCCATGACCGGGATGCCCGCCGCGGTGATGAGCGCGATCTGCTCGGCGACGCGCTCGCCGCCTTCCAGCTTCACCGCGTGCGCCCCGCCCTCCTTCATGAACCGGGTCGCGGTGGCCAGCGCCTGCTGCGGGGAGGACTCGTAGGTGCCGAACGGCAGGTCGGCCACCACCAGGGCGTGCGGCGCGCCGCGCACCACGCCGCGCACCAGCGGGATGAGTTCGTCCACGGTGATCGGCACGGTGGTGTCGTAGCCGTACACGACGTTGGCCGCGGAGTCGCCCACCAGCAGCACGGGAATGCCTGCTTCTTCGAACAGCCGCGCCGAGGAATAGTCGTAGGCGGTCAGCATCGCCCAGCGTTCGCCGTCGGCTTTCATCTGCTGCAAGTGGTGCACCCGGGTCTTGCGCACGACCTTCTCGGTCTTGCCGGGCACCGCACCGTAGGCAGGGGTTTCCGAATCGGATCCGGACATCATCGTCCCTTTCGTCTGTGTCGCCTCGGGGCCCGTCCGGGTCCCCGGGATTGTCTGACGAGAATCAGTGTGCCACTCGCCACCGAGGCGGATTAAGGCGATGACCGGTGCAATTGGTCACAGCACGGGTCGGGTTCGCCCGGGGCGGTGCCCGCGGTGGCGCGATGGCAATATCGAGGGCATGTCGACGGTGCGAAGTGGGCGCGGAGCGTTCCCGGTGGCGGTGCTGGCCTCGGTCGCTGTCCTGATGTCGGGGTGCGCCGTCACCCGCACCGAATCGGGGCAGCCGACGACGGCGCCGCCCACCGGCCTGGAGAAGTTCTACGGACAGACGGTGCAGTGGGGCGACTGCACCGGATTCGGCGGACCCGACGACCGGCTCCCGCCGAGCACCGAGTGCGCGCGGGTCACCGTGCCGGTGGACTACGCGGCGCCCGATGGGCCGACCGCGCAGATCGCGGTCTCCCGGATCCGGGCGACCGGGCGGCGGGTCGGTTCGCTGGTGATGAACCCGGGCGGGCCGGGGGAGTCCGGCCTCGGCCTGTCGTCGCTGGGTAACAAGACGGAGTTGGCCGAGCGCTTCGACCGGGTCGGTTTCGACCCGCGCGGTGTCGGCTCCTCCACACCCGTGATCGTCTGCCAGACGCCGCAGGAGCAGGACGCCGAGCGCGCCGAGCCGGAGGAGGACTACACCCCGTCCGGTATCGCCGACGCGGAGGCCGACAACCGCCGGTACGCCGACCGTTGCGCCGAACGCACCGGAAAGGACTTCCTCGCCCATGTCGGCACCCGCGAGGTCGTCCAGGACCTCGACGTCATGCGCGCCGCGCTGGGCGACGCGAAGCTCACCTACGTGGGGTACTCCTACGGCACCAAGATCGGTTCGGCCTACGCGGAGAAGTTCCCCGACCGGGTGCGCGCGATGGTGCTGGACGGCGCCATCGACTCCTCCCAGGACCCGGTGCAGGAGTCGCTGCGGCAGGCGGCGGGCTTCCAGAAGGTGTTCGATGCCTACGCCGCGGACTGCGCGCAGCAGCCGGACTGCCCGCTTGGCGCCGATCCGGCGCAGGCGGTGCCGCGGTTCCGCGCGCTGGTGAATCCGCTGTGGGACAAGCCCGCGCAGACCACCGATCCGCGCGGGCTGACCTACGGCGACGCGCTCACCGGCGTGCGCCAGGCGCTCTACACCGACGAGTTGTGGAAGGTGCTCACGCTGGGGCTGTCGGAGTTGCGCGACGGGCGCGGCGATACGTTGCTGGCGCTGGCCGACCTCTACGACGGCCGCCGCGACGACGGCAGCTACGCCAATACCACCGACGCGTTCAACGCGATTCGCTGCGTGGACGACCCGCGCGTCGCCGATCGCGAGGTGACCGGACGCCAGGACGCGCAATACCGCAAAGCGGCCCCGTTCCTGGACGACGGCCACGCCACCGGCGCCGCGCCGCTGGAGTTGTGCACCGCCTGGCCGGTGCCGAACACGAGTGAACCGCACCGCATCTCCGTACCCGGGCTGCCGAAGACGGTGGTGGTCTCGACGACCGAGGATCCGGCGACGCCGTACCAGGCCGGAGTCGACCTGGCCGGGCAGCTGGGCGCCGCGCTGATCACCTACCAGGGCAACCGGCACACGGTGGCGCTGGCCGGCGGCGTGCCGTGCGTGGACGACGCGGTCATCGCCTATCTGGTCGACCTGACCGAACCCGCTCCCGGTCTCACCTGCTGAACCGGGCGGGCACGGTTGCTGGTCGGTGACATCGTCCGGCCCGGTCCGGAGAAAACTCACAAACGGGACGATCCGGCTGTGCGGAGTCTTCCGAAAACATCCAGGTCAGCAATCTTAAGCGTGTATGTAACACAGATTTAACGCCGGATGCTTACGCTCGCGGGCATGGATCGCCAGAAGGAATTCGTGCTGCGGACGCTCGAAGAGCGGGACATCCGCTTCGTACGTCTCTGGTTCACCGACGTCTTGGGCTACTTGAAGTCCGTCGCGATCGCGCCCGCCGAACTGGAAGGCGCGTTCGAAGAGGGTATCGGCTTCGACGGCTCGGCCATCGAGGGCTTCGCCCGGGTCTCCGAGGCCGACATGGTCGCCCGGCCCGATCCGTCGACCTTCCAGGTGCTGCCGTGGGCCACCAGCAAAGGCCACCAGCACTCCGCGCGCATGTTCTGCGACATCACCATGCCCGACGGCTCGCCGTCCTGGGCCGACCCGCGCCATGTGCTGCGCCGCCAGCTGAACAAGGCCGGTGACGTCGGCTTCAGCTGCTACGTGCACCCCGAGATCGAGTTCTTCCTGCTGGAGAACGGTCCGCAGGGCGGCGTTCCGGTGCCCGCCGACAGCGGCGGCTTCTTCGACCAGGCCGTGCACGATTCGGCGCCGAACTTCCGCCGCCACGCCATCGACGCGCTGGAGTCCATGGGCATCTCCGTGGAGTTCAGCCACCACGAGGGCGCTCCCGGCCAGCAGGAGATCGACCTGCGCTACGCCGACGCGCTGTCCATGGCCGACAACGTGATGACCTTCCGCTACCTGATCAAGGAAGTGGCCATCGACGAGGGCGTGCGCGCGACCTTCATGCCCAAGCCGTTCGCCGAATACCCGGGCTCGGCGATGCACACGCACATGAGCCTGTTCGAGGGTGAGACCAACGCCTTCCACGACCCCGACGACCCGCAGAACCTGTCGGAGACGGCGCGCGCGTTCATCGCGGGCATTCTCGAGCACGCGCCGGAGATCAGCGCGGTCACCAACCAGTGGGTGAACTCCTACAAGCGCCTCATCCACGGCGGTGAGGCCCCCACCGCGGCCTCGTGGGGCCGGTCCAACCGATCGGCCCTGGTGCGCGTGCCGATGTACACGCCGAACAAGTCGTCCTCGCGGCGCGTCGAGATCCGCAGCCCCGATTCCGCGTGCAACCCCTACCTGACCTTCGCCGTGCTGCTCGCGGCCGGTTTGCGGGGCATCGAGAAGGGCTACACGCTGCCGCCGGAGGCGGAGGACGACGTGTTCGCGTTGACCGTCGCGGAGCGGCGCGCGATGGGCTTCCGCGAGCTGCCGGGCACGCTGGACGAGGCGCTGCAGGCGATGGAGCGCTCCGAGCTGGTCGCCGAGACCCTCGGTGAGCACGTGTTCGACTTCTTCCTGCGCAACAAGCGCCGGGAGTGGGCGGATTACCGCAGCCAGGTCACGCCGTTCGAGCTCAAGGAATACCTGGGGTTGTGATCCGCGCGATGTCCGGGGGCGGCGTGCCCCCGGTCGCGGCCATGTAATTTGAGAACCATGGTCCGGCCCCCGTCTGCGCGCTCCGCCGTCCCCGGTGTCGGCCGGCTCGGATTGCTCGAGCCGTCCGCCGCCGCGTCGCTGCGCGAATTGGGCTGGGACAACGTCGAGAGCATCCCCGTGCTGTGGGCACTGTCCCGCGCGCCGGACGCCGACCTCGCGTTGAGCACGCTGATGCGGTTGCGCGAGAGCATCGCCGACGGCTGGGACGCCATCGATTCGGCGATCCGCACCGATAGCTCCCTGCGGGGCAGGCTGTTCGCGCTGCTCGGCTCGTCCAGCGCGCTGGGCGATCATCTCGTGGCGGCACCGTCGGCGTGGGAGGTCTTGCGCCGCAAGGAGTTACCCGACCGCGACGAGCTGATCGCCGACCTGCTCGAGGTGATCGAGGCCGAGCCCGCGCAAGGGCCCCGCGCAGCCGAGACAGCGTCGCAGGGCGACTCGATCGGGGGTGGCGGTCGGGAGGCGGGCGAGCTGCTGTTTCGCGCCGGGCTCTCCGGACCCGACGTGGTGGCGTCGTTGCGCAAGCGGTACCGCGACCAGTTGATGCTGCTGGCCGCGCTGGATCTGGCGGCAACGGTGGAGAACGAGCCCGTGCTGCCCTACCAGGTGGTCGGCCGTCACCTCACCGACCTGGCCGATGCCGCCCTGACCGCGGCGCTGGCCGTCGCGGTGGCGCGGGTCTGCAAGGACGAGCCGGTGCCGGTGCGGTTGGGCGTGATCGCGATGGGCAAGTGCGGTGCCCGCGAGCTGAACTATGTCAGCGATGTGGACGTGGTGTTCGTCGCCGAGCCCGCCGACGCCACCGCCACGCGCTTGGCCGCGGAGATGATGAGCGTCGCGAGCCAGGCGTTCTTCGAGGTCGACGCGGCGCTGCGGCCGGAGGGCAAAGCCGGCGCCCTGGTGCGAACGCTGGATTCGCACATCGCCTACTACAAGCGGTGGGCCCGCACCTGGGAGTTCCAGGCGCTGTTGAAGAACCGTCCGGCCACGGGTGATCTCGCGCTCGGCGAGCAGTACCGCGCCGCGCTGATGCCGATGGTGTGGTCGGCGTCGGAGCGTCCCGATTTCGTCGCCGATGTCCAGGCGATGCGCCGCCGCGTGGAAGATCTGGTGCCCGCCGATCTGCGCGAACGCGAACTCAAGCTCGGGCGCGGCAGTCTCCGGGACGTCGAGTTCGCCGTGCAGCTACTGCAATTGGTGCACGGGCGGGTGGACGAGACACTGCACGTACAGGGCACCGTCGAGGCGCTCGGCGCGCTGGCCGCGGGCGGATACGTCGGCCGCGACGACGCGGCCAATCTCACCGCGTCCTACGAATTCCTTCGGCTGCTGGAACACCGGCTGCAACTCCAGCGGCTGCGTCGCACCCATACGCTGCCCGCCGCCGACGACGAGGAGGGCATGCGCTGGCTGGCCCGCGCGGCGCACATCCGCCCCGACGGCAGGCAGGACGCGGTGGGCGTGCTGGACAGCGAGATCCGCCGGAACGCGGTGCGCGTCCGGCGATTACACGCCAAGCTGTTCTACCGGCCGCTGCTGGAATCGGTGGCGCGCCTGGACTCCGCCGCGCTGCGCCTGAGCCCCGAGGCCGCCATCCGGCAGCTGGCCGCGCTCGGCTACGCGGCGCCCGAACACGCCCTCGGCCACCTCAAGGCCCTGACCGGCGGCGTGTCCCGTAAAGGCCGCATCCAGGCCCTGTTGCTGCCGACGCTGCTCGAATGGCTCGGCGACACACCGAATCCCGATGCGGGCCTGCTGGCCTACCGCCGCGTGTCGGAGGGGCTGGCCGATCAGATCTGGTTCCTGCGCGAACTACGCGACGAGGGCGCGATCGCGCAGCGGCTCATGATCGTGCTCGGCTCCTCGGAGTATCTGCCCGATCTGCTGATCAACGCGCCCGACACGATCCGGATGTACGCCGACGGGCCCGGCGGTCCGCTGCTGCTCGGCCCGCAGCCCGAGGAGGTGGCTCGCGGCATCCTCACCGCCGCCGCGCGCTACGAGGACCCGAAACGCGCGGTAGCCGCGGCGCGTTCGCTGCGCAGGCACGAACTCGCGCGGGTGGCGTCGGCCGATCTGCTCGGCATGCTCGAAGTGCCGCAGGTGTGCCGGGCGTTGTCGTCGGTGTGGGTCGCGGTGCTCGAGGCGTCGTTGCTCGCGGTGATCCGGGCGAGCGAGGCGGAGCGGGGTGCGCCCGCGCCCGCCGACATCGCGGTGATCGGCATGGGCAGGCTCGGCGGGATGGAGCTCGGCTACGGCTCGGACGCGGACGTGCTGTTCGTCTGCGATCCGCGGCCGGGGGAGGACGAGACCAAGGCCGTCAAATGGGCGATCGGGGTGGCCGACCGGGTGCAGCAGCTGCTCGGTGCGCCGAGCACCGACCCGCCGCTGCACGTGGACGCGGGGTTGCGTCCGGAGGGGCGCAACGGCGCGCTGGTGCGCACGCTGGCCGCCTACGCCGCGTACTACGAGCAGTGGGCGCAGCCCTGGGAGGTGCAGGCGCTGCTGCGCGCCAACCAGGTGGCCGGTGACGAAGAACTCGGGGTGCGATTCCTGCACGTCATCGACAAGGTGCGGTATCCGGCGGGCGGGGTGTCGGCCGAGGCGGTGCGCGAGATCCGGCGGATCAAGGCCAGGGTGGACGCCGAGCGGCTGCCCCGCGGCGCCGATCCGGCCACGCACACCAAGCTGGGACGCGGGGGGCTGGCCGACATCGAGTGGACGGTCCAGCTCGTGCAGCTGCGGCATGCCCACGAGGTGCCAGGTCTGCACAACACCTCCACGCTCGAAGCGCTGGACGTGATCGAGCAGACCGGCCTGCTGGACGGGCAGGACGTGGCGCTGCTGCGCGACGCGTGGCTGACCGCCACCAACGCCCGCAACGCCTTGGTGCTGGTACGCGGCAAGCCGACCGATCAGCTTCCGGGGCCCGGCCGCCTTCTATCCGCCGTCGCACGCGTCGCGGGGTGGCCCAACGACGACGGCAGCGAATTCCTCGATCACTACATGCGCGTCACCCGGCGCGCCAAAGCCGTCGTCGAACGAGTTTTCGGCGCGTGAGCGGCTCCCGCGCGGGCTCTCCCTCGGCCGGTGTCACGAACCGAGGGTGAGGCCGGTGCGGGCCGCGCGTTGTTCGCCCCAGTCGTAGAGCGCGGTGAGGACGGGCACGAGAGTGTGGCCTTCGTCGGTGAGGGTGTATTCGACCTGCGGCGGCACCGTGTCGAAGACGGTACGCCGGACCAGGCCGTCGGATTCCAGTTCGCGCAATTGCTGGACCAGCATCTTCTCGCTGGTCGTCGGCATCCGCCTGCGCAGCTCGCCGTAGCGGTGCACGCCCTCCTTCAGGTGGGCGAGGATCACCGGCTTCCACTTGCCGCCGATCAGGTCGACGGTCACCTCCACGGCGCAGTGGTAGCGCTTGTCGGGCACGTGTCCTCCGGGTACTCACTGAAAAGTGCGTTCTTGTAACACTGTAATCATCGCGATTCCATGGATGCCGTTCAGAGGAACCATCGCGGACATGGAGTGAAATTCTATGAAGGTCATCGTTTTCGACCGATTCAAGCCCGGCGTCACGCTGGAGACGATCAACCCCTATCTGCCCGAGGAGGTCGCCAATGTGTGGCGGCTGTGGAAGGCGGGCATCGTCCGGGAGAACTACGCCCGCGCCGACGAGCCCGGCGTGGTCATCGTCTTCGAGGTCGACAGCGTCGAGGAGGCGCGCAAGTACGTCGCGGACTTCCCGCTGACCAAGGCCGGGTACCTGGAGTGGACCTTTGTGCCGGTGCAGGCGCCGTTGCCGCTGGAGGCGCTGATGGACCCGGCCGTCGACGTCGCCGAGCCCTACGACCGGACCGCGTGAGCATGCGACACGCCTTCGGACTGAGCATCCCGGGGACCGTACCCGAGGCCTGCGATCCCGCGCGGATGGCGCTGCTCATCTACGACATGCAGGTCGGCATCGTGCGGCAGATCCCGGAGGGCGAGAAGATCGTGCGCGCCTGCGTGCGACTGCGCGACGCCGCGCGGGCGGGCGGTTTCCGCGTCTTCTACACCAGGCACATGTCGCTGCCGGTCGCGGCCTCGGGCGTCGCCCAGTTGCGCACCGCCATGTCCTGGCAGCGCGTGGACGACCCCGCCGAGCTGCGCTCCAGCTTCCCGCAGGGCTCCGCGCAGTTCCAGCTGGTACCCGAGCTGACGCCCGGCCCGGACGAGGTGATGTTCGACAAGATCACCATGTCGGCGTTCGCGGCGACCCCGCTGGATTTCGCGCTGCGCGACTGCGGCATCGACACCTACGCCGTGGCGGGCATCGCCATGGAGGTCGGCATCGAGCCGACCGTCCGGCACAGCCTCGATCTGGGTTATCTGCCGATCGTCGTCACCGACGCGTGCGGTGCCGGGCATCCGGAAGCGGCCGAAAGATCTTTTGCCACATTACAATTCGCGGGTGGCTCGCTCACAACGGACACCGCTGTACTCATCGAGTCCATGAGTCGGCCCTCCCGCTGACGCCGTCGGTCCGCTGCGCGCCGCCCGCCGGGCCGGGGTCGTGGCCGTAAGCTCGCTCGCCCGGTCGCATTCCGGCTCATCGATGCCCGTGGGCGAGGCCGCCTTGCGGCGGGGTGCTCGCAGCACCGGTCAAGGATTGGAAACGGTCGACGAACTGGCGGATCGCCAACCGGTTCTCGTCACCGAGCCCGTTCGCGGCCGTGACGATGACCATGGTGCCGGAGTCGATCCGCAGGACGTCCCAGGCCACCGGCAGGACGGGCGCGTGCACACTGCGCCCGTTACCGCTGACCGTGATGGACGAACGGCAGACACCCGGAATCCAGGCCAGCTCTTGG
The DNA here is from genome assembly GCF_000308575.1 of Nocardia exalbida NBRC 100660. GTDB lineage: Bacteria > Actinomycetota > Actinomycetes > Mycobacteriales > Mycobacteriaceae > Nocardia > Nocardia exalbida. The sequence continues at coordinate 183,980 of NZ_BAFZ01000041.1, forward strand.
GCGATCTCGGCCGTGAGCGGCCCCTGCGCGGGAAATTCCTCGACGTACATCCTCGACCTCGTCACGTCGCCGACGGTGGTGAGTCAGTGTAGCCGGGCAGGAATCCGCTCGGACCACACAGAACGAACACCTGCGCTCCATCGCGTCTTCGGGGAGCTTGCCTAGGCTCGACCACATGCGTGAATGGATGGGCCGGGCACTGCTCGGTGTGGGGTGGTGCGCTGTCGCTGCGGGCGCCGTCGGACTCGTGCTGCATTTCGGCGCGTGGCAACGGCGCGGGCTGGTGCTGCTCGCCTCGGGGGCGACGTACTTGATGATCGGCGCCATCGCGGGTGTGGTGTTGCTGCTGATCGCGCGTGGGTGGCGCAGTGCGGCCGTCGCCGGAGTGCTGGCGGCGGCCGTGCTGTGGACGCTGGTGCCCGCGTTCGTCCCGGAAGGGCGGGCCGCGAACGGCCCGCAGCTAACCGTCATGCAGTCGAATCTGCTGTTCGGCGGCGCCGATCCGGCCGCAGTGGTGCGCGCGGTGCGGGACAACCACGTCGACGTGCTGACGGTCGACGAGCTGACCGGTGCCGCGGTCGAGCGACTGGCGGACGCCGGCCTGCTCGGCGAATTGCCGTATCACTACACCGAGCCCACCCGCGGCGGCGGCGGCGGCACCGGCATCTACAGCCGATATCCGCTGCGCGACAACAGGAAGTACGACGGCTACATCCTCAACAATGTCTCCGCGACGATGGTTCACCCCGAGCGCGGGCCGATCACCGTCTTCGCGTTCCATCCCGTGCCGCCGCCGTTCGATTTCCCGGCGTGGCAAGCGGAAATGCGCAGAACCCGCGAAATCCTCGACGCGCATCGAGGTCCCGCCATCGTGGGCGCCGACTTCAACGCGACTCGCGACCACGCGGCCTATCGTGACCTCTTGCGCGGCCGCTTCGCCTCGGCCGCCGACCAGACCGGCGCGGGCCTGCTGCCCACCTTTCCCGAGGACCGCGTCTGGGGCCCGGTGATCGGCATCGATCACATCCTCCTGGCCGACGCCACGGCCGAGGAGTTGCGGACGCTCTCCATCCCCGGCTCGGATCATCGAGCGCTGGTCTCTCGCATCCGCCTGCACTGACCGGGAGCTCGCACCCACCTGCGTGAAGACGTTGCGCGCCTTGCGAAGCCTGACGACAACCGTGGCCGCGATGATGCGCGAAGCCGGTTCGCGGCGATTACGATGTGAGCGCTCGGCGGGCCCGAGACGCGGTACTCGGGGAGGCGAGTTCGATGACGAAGAACAGGCGATTCGGCGCGGTGGCCGTGCTCGCGGTGGTGACCGCCGTGCTCGCCGGTTGCGCAGTGGGGACGAATAATCATGCGGCGCAGCATGTCTCGCCGCCGGCCGACACCTGGGAGCTGGCCGGATCCATGACGGCCGCAGGCCCGAACGGCCCGCGCAAGGGCGTGGCCGACGCGCCGCTCACGGCGGAGAACGGCGACGGCGGCGCCATGGACAAGCTGGCCCTCAATACCATCGCCGACGTTCAGGACTTCTGGGCCACCGAATACCCCGAGTACTTCCCCGGCACGTTCAAGCCGGTGACCAGGTATATCTCCTGGGACGCCAAGGCGCCGAAGGCTCAGTCGGTCAAGTTCTGCAAGTCCGACACCTACCAGGTGGTGAACGCCGCCTACTGCGGCGGCGACCACACCATCGGCTGGGACCGGGGCGTCCTGCTGCCGAAACTGGTGCAGAAGTACGGTGAGATGGCGGTGGTGATGGTGCTGGCCCACGAGTACGGGCACGCCATCCAAGGGCAGGCGAAGCTGGCGGGTCTGCTGACCCCGCCGCTCGTGCAGGAACAGCAGGCCGATTGCCTCGCCGGTGTCTTCCTGCGCCACGTGGCCGAGGGGAATTCGGCGCACTTCGCGCTCAACACCACCGACGGCCTCAACGCCGTGCTCGGCGCCACGGTGGCCGTGCGCGACCGGGACCCGAACGATCCGGAGAACGTGCACGGCTCGGCCTTCGAGCGGGTGACCGCGGTGCAGATCGGCTATACCGATGGCGCGGACGGATGCAAGAAGATCTCCAGGAAGGAGATCGCGCACCGCCGCGGCAATCTGCCCACCACTTTCGAGCCCGGCGAGGAGCAAGCCCAGCTCCCGGTGGATGCCGCCGCGCTGACCAGTCTCGGCCAAGCGCTGACCGAGATCTTCCCGGTTACGCGGCCGCCGCAATTCGACTACTCCGGGGTCGGTCGCGGCTGCTCGGACGTCACCGTCACCCGGCCGGTGTCGTATTGCCCTGCCGCCAACCGGATCGGCACCGACGTCCCCGCCCTGGCCCGGCGCGGCGGACCGATGGCGGGCGACGACCCGTTGTCGGCGGTGGTGGACGGCGACTACAACGCGTTCGTCGTCTTCGTGTCGCGGTATGCGCTCGCGGTGCAACAGGATCGCAAGCTGTCGCTGACCGGCGCGGAGACGGCCGGTCTGCGCACCGCCTGCCTCAGCGGCGTAGTGACCACCATGCTGAGCCGGCCGGGCAGCGATCCGCACCTGTCCGCGGGCGATCTGGACGAAGCGGTCTCCGGCCTGCTCGCCGACGGCGCGGCGGCCGCCGATGTGAACGGCAAGGTCGTGCCGAGCGGCTACCAGCGGCTGGAAGCTTTCCGCACCGGCGTCCTGGACGGCGAGAGCGCCTGCCTGGCCCGGTTCCGGTAGGCGCTACACCGGCAGCGACCGCAGCGAGCTGAGCGTGCCCGCCAGCGCGCGGGCCGCTTCGGCGCCCTTGGTCAGGAAGTGCTCGGTGAAGTACGTGACGTGCTCGCTGTGCTCGTGGAAGTGGTGCGGGGTGAGCACGACCGAGAACACCGGCACGTCGGTGTCCAGCTGCACTCGCATCAGGCCGTCGATCACCGCCGACGCCACGAAGTCGTGCCGGTAGATGCCGCCGTCCACCACCAGCGCGGACGCGACGATCGCCGCGTATCGGCCGGAGTGCGCGAGGCGCTTGGCGTGCAGCGGGATCTCGAAGGCGCCCGGCACCTCGTAGACGTCGATGCCCGCGGGATCGAAACCGAGGTCGGTGTATTCGGTGCGGAAGCCCTCGTAGGCCTTGCCGACGATCGAGCTGTGCCAGCTGGCGCGGATGAACGCGATGGATCCGGTTGTACTCATGTCGAGATACTACTTTCCGGTAAGGTGCGCTTCCAGCCAGCCGACCACGTCGTCGAGGACCTTCTGCTGCTCGGGCTCGTTGAACACCTCGTGGTAAAGGCCCTCGTAGCGGATCACCGTGAGATCCTTCGACCCCGCGCCCCGCTCGATGAGATCGGAGCTGGACGGCGCGGCGATCGCGTCGGCGGTGCCGTGCAGCACCAGCACCGGCACGGTGAGTTGCGCCAGTCGCTGTTTGACCGTATCCGTCGCGCTCAGCATCTCGGCGCCGGTGCGGGCGGGCAGCTTGCCCCGGTAGACCAGCGGATCGTCGTCGTAGGCCACGACCACCGCCGGGTCGCGGCTGATCTGCGACGAATCCAGCTTCAGCACACCGAGATTCGGAGTGAACCGGCTCAACACCGGTGCCAGCGCGCGCTGCACCGGATTGCCCACCGGGATGTCCAGCGGCGGGGCGGACAGCACGATGCCCGCGACGTCGATCGGCTCGCGGGTGGCCAGAGACAGGGTGATCAGGCTGCCCATCGAGTGCGCGACCACGAAGCGCGGCACGCCGGGCTGCGCACGGCTCGCGATGGCCAGCATGGCGGCGACGTTGTCGGCGGCAGCCGCCATGGAGCCGATGTTGGCCTTGCCGCCCGCGGACTTCCCGTGCCCGATGTGGTCGAGGGCGTAGACCGCGAAACCCGCGCCGACCAGCCGCCGGCCGACGTGCGTGTAGCGGCCGGAATGCTCTGCCACGCCGTGCACCAGGACGATCACGCCCCGCGCGGCGCCCTCCGGCAGCCACGCGCGCCAGGCGACCGCGCCGTCTGCTCCGTCGAACTCACCGGACTCGGTGCGGATCGCGGTCGGCTCGGTGGGCGTGGCGTCGCCCGCCGTCGGCTCGATCGTCATGCCTGGGCTCCTGACGTTTCTGGCGCGCCGACCGTCGCGAAATGCTCGATCAGCCGCCGGTTGAACTCGATGAGTCGAGCGTAGTTGACGCGGGAGAGGCGCTCGTCGGTTCCGTGGATCGAAGCCAGGTCGCTCGCCTCCAGCACGATCGGCGCGAAATTGCACCGGGTGCGCGCCAGGTCGTCGTAGTGCCTGGAGTCGGTCGCGCCGGGAACGATGCCGGTGGTCACCGCGATACCGGGGACGACGGCACGGGCGATACCGGCGATCAGCTCGAAGGCGGGGCCGGGCACCGTGATCCGCGACGGCTCCGACGACATCCCGATCAGCTCGAAACCGATCCCTTTGTCGCGCACCACTTTCCGGCAGTGCGCAAGCACCGAGGCGACCGTGTCGCCGGGCAGAATGCGGAAGTTCACCATGGCCTCGGCCCGCTGCGGCAGCACATTCGCCCGCACGCCGCCGCGGATCACCGTCGGCGCCGTGGTGGTGCGCACCATGGCCTCGGTCTGTGGCTGGGCCGCCATCACCCGGGTGATCACCGGCGCGGCGATGCCCGCCAGGCCCAGCAGCCGCCGCCGCGGGCCCGGCATGACCTCGCGCATCCTGGCCAGCATGTCCGCGATCACCGGCGTCAGGCGCAGCGGCATCGGATTGTCCTGGATGCGGGCCACGGCTCGCGCGATCCGGCCGACCGCCGTCTGCTTGCCCGGCATGGACGAATGCCCGCCCACCTCGGTGACCGACAACCGCACCGTCGCGTAGCCCTTCTCGCCGAGCATGATCGTCGCCACCGGCTGGCGCACGCCGTCGACGATGCCCGAGGTGATCACCCCGCCCTCGTCCAGCAGCAGATCCGCGCGCACGCCCTCCTGCCGCAGGTGGCCGGCCATCCGCTCGGCGCCGTCGCCGCCGAAGACCTCCTCGTCGTGCCCGAACGCCAGGTACACGGTGTGCCGGGGCCGCAGGCCCGCGGCGAGCGCGGACTCGACCGCCTCCAGGATGGCCAGCACCCGGCTCTTGTCGTCGATCGCCCCACGGCCCCAGATGTATTCCTCGTCGACCACGCCGGCGAACGGCGGGTGGGTCCAGCGCTCGAGGTCGTCCACCGGCACCACGTCCTGGTGCGCGAGCAGGATGGCGGCCACCCGGTCCGGTTCGACGCCCGGCCAGCGGTAGAGCCTGCTGTGCGCGAACCGTCGCAGTTCGAGTTCGGCGTGCACCCGGGGGAAGGATGCCCGCAGGTGCGCGTCGAGGCGTTCGAACGCCGCGCTGTCGGCGTCACGCGGGTCGTCGGTGGACACCGTCGCGCACCGCAGCGCGGCGGCGAGGCGTTCGGCGGTCAGGTCGTCGACCGGTTCCGTCATCGGTCACCGGTGCGGTCGGGCAGATTCATGGACACCGTTGCATTGTTCAACATGCTCGGGTCCAGGGCGATCGTCTTCTCGTTTCGCCACTTCACGATGCCTTCGGTGAGCCCGCCCGGCAGATCGGGACGGCGCGTTCCGGTCAGCAGGGGCAGTTCGATGCGCGCGGACGTCACCGTGACCGAGGCGAAGGCGGGGGAGTGCGACCATACGTCGTCGACCACGTCGGTGACCCGCACCCCGATGCGGTGACCGGCCGCGATCGGCCAATCCTGAGCCAGCAAGCGGACCTCGGCGACGTCGCGGACGGGGGCGATCCCGCGGGTGATCACGGTCGCGCGCAGGTCGGGTGCGATGTCGTAGAGCTCGACCGCGACCGTCGCGCTCGCCGGGCCGCTCAGCCGCAGGGTGGCGGTGGGGATGCCGGACAGGTGCTGGTCCCCGGTCAGCGGCGCGGAGACCGACCACAGTTCCCGGTCGGGCCCGGGGATCAGGCCCCGGTCGGTGTACTCGCCGGTTCGAAGTTCGACCGGGACCCGCTGCGCGTCGGCGGGCGGCCACGCGGTCTCCGCGCGCCAGCGGCCGTCGAATTGGCCGACGGTGATCCGCGGTCCGGAAACCACCACGTCACGACCCGCGACGTGCTTGTCGAAGAACGCGAGCAGCTCGGTGTCGAAGTGGGGTGTGCCGCATTTGTCGTGGCAGGTGCGGTGTCCCCACTGACCGAACCAGGCCCGGTGCTCGCCGGGCCCGAGGCCGTTCCACAGGTCGAACACCCGGTAGGCCCGGGTGTTGTAGTCGACGAAGCCCTGACCGAGGAACAGCGGGATCGTGTTGCCGCGCAGTCGCGCGACGAGGTCGCGGTCGCGCCAGAAGGCGCTGTCCGGATTGTGGTCGCCGATCTCGGCCAGGTACTGCCGATAGCACTGCCACGGCAATTGCGTCGCGTTCACCTGGTATTCGCCGGAGTCCTCCGGGCGCGGTGGGGTCGACGCGATGAGCAGGTGCTCCAGCCCCGCGAAGTCGGCGGGGCGCACACCACTCTCGGTGATCGGCTTGCCGGAGAATTTCCACGAGACGCCCTGCATGTACAGGTAGGAGTACGGGTCGACGACCGGCTCGAACGCGCCCACCGCGGCGAGGCCCTCCGGGGCCGCGGCCGAGCCCATGAGTCCCGTCCATGCTTCGTAGGACGTGCCGAACAACCCGACCTTCCCGGTGGACCACGGCTGACCCGCCGACCACTCCACAGCGGCGGCGACATCCGCGCGTTCCCCGGGGCCGCCGAAGTCCGGGCAACCATTGGAGCCGCCGAACCCGCGCAGGTCGACGATGACGTAGGTGTAGCCCGCGTTCAGGAACAGTTCGGCGGTGAGATTGTCGGTGGACGGGCCCGCGGTCAGGCGCGGCTCACTCAGGTACGCCAGGTGCGCGCGATAGGGGCTGACGGTGAGGATCACCGGTGTGCGCGTGTCGTCGGAGACACCCGCCGGGCGCAGGATGTCCGCGTGCAGCCGGGTGCCGTCCTTGCCGTCGATGAAGGTCTGCCTCCACTGATAGGGCACCGGCAGCGGCTCGGCGGCGGCGGTCACCGGAGTGAACGCGGCCAGCAGCAACAGCAGGCCGCATACGGCACGCGACAGGACGGCTCGTTCGGTCACCATAGGACTATCGAGTGTGCCCGGACAGCCGTCCAGCCCCCGGAACCAGGGTGGTCGCCATCCACCGTTCCTGGGCAGACCGGGATCCGGCGGCCGTTCCGGAGTGCGGATTCGCGGTTGCCACGCATGGAGGGCTTCGGCGGTCGTGCCGATGACGCCGTAGCCGAACATGACCGCCATACGCACATCAGTGCCTGCGGAAGGAGTGGACGATGGCGGAGAACACCGAGCCGGGATATCTGGCGTATGTGCCGACCATTCTCGGATTTCGGAGGTTCTCGGCGCGATGGCGATCGCGGCACAACGTATCCGGCTGGTGAAGGAATGGGCCTGTGCCGGTGTGTTTTTCGAACTCGCCGGTGCATTCGTCTCGCATATGGCGCACGGATCGGCGGTCGTCCATCTTTTCTACCCTGGATCTTGCGCGGCCTGCGTGGTCGCGTCCTGGCGTTGCGCCCCGCGAGCCGCGAGCCGAGCGTGCCGATTCCGGCGATACGGGCAGGTCACGTGGGTGGAGGAGGCGCAACGGGATGCGGCAGCGGCGTAATATCGAGGCAGGCCATGGCGAATGGCTATGGCTCGGTCCAACTCATCGGTGGCGCAAGGTAATCCATCCGGTGTCCGACGGGGTCGGCGTATGATCATGCCAGTGCGAATACCCGGGGGAAGAATGAACGAGCCGGCTACCGCGGACTGGGAACAGTTCGTGCAAGCGCTGGCGCATTGTCTTTCGGAGTTGCCCTCGCGGGCGACCCTGATCATCGCCGCCCCCGGAAATCGCTATGTCCAATTTGTCCAATACGACATCAAATTGTCCGCTGAACTGGCCGGGAACCATTACCTGAGCAACCCCATACCGGAGCCCGCCGCGCAGGAGTTACGCGCACTGGGCTGGCACGAGCCCGTGGTGCGGCGCGACGCGGACAACTGGACCAGGACCCTGTTCTGGCCCATCGCGCCGAACAGCCTGGTCGAGTTCGCCCGCTCGGTCGTCGTCGGCCTGCGCGACGCCCTCGGTGTGGCGACCCCCGTCGAGTTGCGCGCGATGGGCTGGACCGAGGCGTCGGGCGACCTGGATCTCACGGTGCTCGGCCCGATCGCCCGGCGCGGGTAGAACCGGCCGGGCCGCTGTCCCACGGCAAAGCCGCGACTACCTGGGCACTATCCTGAGAGACATGGCAGCAGGCAAGCCCACCAAGGAAGCGAAGGCCGCGGCGAAAGCGGCCCGCAAGCAGCAGTCGAGAGAACGCCGCAAACAGCTGTGGCAGGCGTTCCAGATGCAGCGCAAGGAAGACAAGCTGCTGCTGCCGCTGATGATCGGCGCCTTGGTCGGCATCACCGCCGTCTTCGTCGTGATCGGCCTCGTCTTCGGGCTGACCTGGTTCCTGGTTCCGCTGGGCGTGGTGCTGGGGGCGCTGGTGGCGTTCATCATCTTCGGCAGGCGGGTGCAGAAGAGCGTCTACCGCAAGGCCGAGGGCCAGGCGGGCGCCGCGGCCTGGGTGCTGGACAACCTCCAGGGCAAGTGGCGGGTGAGCAACGGCATCGCCGCCACCACCCAGTTGGACGCGGTGCACCGGGTGATCGGCCTGCCCGGCGTGGTGCTGGTCGCCGAAGGCTCCCCGCAACGGGTCAAGTCGCTGCTCGCCCAGGAGAAGAAGCGCACCGCCCGGCTGATCGGCGACACCCCGATCTACGACGTCGTCATCGGGAACGACGAGGGCCAGGTTCCGCTCAAGGACCTGCAGCGCTACCTCACCAAGCTGCCGCGCAACATCGACACCAAGCGGATAGACCTCATCGAAGGCCGGTTGTCCGCCCTCAGCGCGCGCGGCGGGCCCGCTCTGCCGAAGGGGCCGATGCCCGCGGGCGCCAAGATGCGCGGCGTGCAGCGGACCATCCGCCGCCGCTGATCCTGCTCGGTCGAAAGGCCCGCGTCCGAGGACGCGGGCCTTTCGTCTGCAATCGTCGCGAGGACATGGCTCGAGCCGCGCCCGGTTCGCGCTACCGGCCGAACCCGGCGCTCAGCGTGAATGCACCAGCGCCGTGCCGGTCGCTCGGTCGTGCATGCCGCGTCCGTCGGCGTCGGTGAACAGCGCGGGCACCACGAACAGCAGCAGGACCTGCCTGGCCAGCGCCCGGACGAACCCGACCGGCGCGTCCGCGTCGATGCGCACCGTCCGCAACCGCAGGAAATACTGCCCCGGCGTGAACCCGAACAGCGTGACCGCGCCGACGCCGATGACGAACCAGATGAGCAACGTCACACTCGACGCCGAACTGCCGCGGACGATCAGCGCCGCGATGCCGAGCGCGATCATCCAGTCCACGAACAGGGCGGCGATGCGGCGCCCCATACCGGCCAGCGAGCCCGCCCCGGTCTCCGGCAGGCCGAGTTCGGCGCCCGGGAACTCGGGGGTTGCCGGGCCGCCGGAGTCGGCGGGGGGTCCGGAGAGCCAGGAGCCGGTGATGCGTGCCATGCTCCCAGAATAGGTGCGACCGGACCGGCGCCCGGGATCGCATAAGCGGAGTTCAGCGTCGGCGCGCATGTCGGCGAGGGCACGACTACCATGCAAGTCGAGTCCGGGTGGTCAGCACCACGCGGCCAGATGCACGTGTAACACCGGCGAAACACATCCTTGACTGCGGGGAAACACGGCATCCATAGCGTCTGGTCGCGACGAACCCATGCAAGCGACACTGGCTGGGAACCGATCCGTAAGGAGAACAAGTGACGTTCAGCACGGCCGACGAGGTCATCAAATTCATCGCTGATGAGGACATCGAGTACGTCGACATCCGGTTCAGCGACCTGCCCGGTGTGCAGCAGCACTTCTCGATCCCGGGGAAGGCCTTCACCACCGACCTCGCCGAGGAAGGGCTAGCGTTCGACGGCTCCTCCGTCCGTGGGTTCCAGTCCATCGACGAGTCGGACATGCTCCTCCTGCCCGACTTCTCCACCGCGCGCGTCGACCCGTTCCGCGCCGCCAAGACGCTGAACCTCAACTTCTTCGTGCACGACCCGTTCACCCGTGAGGCCTACTCCCGCGACCCGCGCAACATCGCGCGCAAGGCGGAGGAGTACCTGCGCTCCACCGGTATCGCCGACACCGCGTACTTCGGCGCCGAGGCGGAGTTCTACATCTTCGACTCGATCCGCTACGACTCGTCCATGAACGGCGCCTTCTACGAGATCGAATCGGTCTCCGGTTCCTGGAACACCGGTGCCGAGTTCAACCCGGACGGCACCCTGAACCGCGGCTACAAGGTCCGCAACAAGGGCGGTTACTTCCCCGTCGCGCCGTACGACCACTACGTCGACCTGCGCGACAAGATCTCGACCAACCTGCAGAACGCGGGCTTCGAGCTCGAGCGCGGCCACCACGAGGTCGGCACCGCCGGTCAGGCCGAGATCAACTACCGGTTCAACACCCTGCTCGGCGCGGCCGACGACCTGCAGCTGTTCAAGTACATCGTGAAGAACACCGCGTGGGCCGAGGGCAAGACCGTCACCTTCATGCCGAAGCCCCTCTTCGGTGACAACGGCTCGGGCATGCACGCCCACCAGTCGCTGTGGAAGGACGGCAAGCCGCTGTTCCACGACGAGGCCGGCTACGGCGGCCTGTCCGATATCGCCCGCCACTACATCGGCGGCATCCTGCACCACGCGCCGTCGCTGCTGGCGTTCACCAACCCGACCGTGAACTCCTACCACCGTCTGGTGCCGGGCTACGAGGCCCCCATCAACCTGGTGTACTCGCAGCGCAACCGCTCCGCCGCGGTCCGCATCCCGGTCACCGGCAACAACCCGAAGGCCAAGCGCATCGAGTTCCGCGCACCGGACTCCTCGGGCAACCCGTACCTGGCCTTCGCCGCCATGCTGATGGCCGGCCTGGACGGCATCAAGAAGAAGATCGAGCCGCTGGCCCCGGTCGACAAGGACCTCTACGAGCTCCCGCCGGAGGAGGCCAAGAACATCCCGCAGGCCCCCACCAGCCTGGCGTCGGTCATCGACCGCCTCGAGCAGGACCACGACTACCTCACCGAAGGCAACGTCTTCACCGAGGACCTGATCGAGACCTGGATCACCCTCAAGCGCGAGGGCGAGATCGCCCCGGTGAACCTGCGGCCGCACCCGTACGAGTTCGAGCTGTACTTCGACGTGTAAGCCTTTCCGGGCTTCTGACCTGCGGCGGAGCGTCTAACCAAGATCCTCCGTCCGCAGTCCGTCCGCAGTAGGTTCCCGCGAGTCCATCCGTTCGGCGATCACTTCACCGATTGCCGAACGGGTGGACTCGTCTGCGTGAAGTGACCCGCCTCTTGACCGCAGCAGGCTCACTCGAGTCGTGACACGGCAAGACCTCGAGCTGTACTTCGAGGTGTAAGCCGCAAGTTCGTTCTGGCGTCGGCGGCCTACACAGCGCTCCACGTGGGTGTGCCGTAGACGTTGAGTTTGTCGATGCCGTGGTCGGCGGAGAAGCCCAGTCCGACCGCCGAGTAGCGCCAGGCGGCACCGGACGACTTCGCAGCCTGGGCGAGTGCGTCTACGGCGTATGTGGTGCCGTGGTGGCGGGATGCAAGTTCGGTCACGAGATCGCCGAAGTCGGTATGTTGCCGCGACCCGAGTGAGAGCCCGAAACCGGTGCCGCCCGCGCTTCTCGAACAGCAGACGAACCAGTCGTGTCGGTGGAGTTCGGCTGCCTCGATGCCACTCCGGACGAACTCGGACAGCAGTTCCCAGGCCGGATGCCCGAAATATCGAGACAGTTTCATCGGCACACCGACGTCGTCGTAGCGTGCCTTCAAGTAGATCTTGTGGTTCACATCGCCGCGTGCATCCACCTCGAGCGCGGCGGCCACCGGGGTGATGAGCTTCTCGTGATCGGGCACGGGGACCAATCCGGCGAAGCCGGGCCAAGTGCTGCACAGCCTGTCCAGTGCCCCCGGCACGATCTTGAGGCCGCCGTAAACCTTGAGGCGAGCCGCATGACGTGGTGCCGCGACATGATGAACAATCCCCGTCCACGTCGCCGAACGATGCTGCGCGGGCACTTTGGCAGGGTCCGGATACAGCGTCGTGACAAATGACCGCAGCATCTCGACCACGCTCTCATCACCGTTGGGCAGCCATGCGACCAGATCGCGTATCGAGGCCAGGTGAGCGGCGACACGAGAGGCGAATTGCGTCTCCTGCGTCGCGATCTCGGTGATGTAGCGAACGGCGGGCGTGAATTTCCCCCGGCCACCGCTGACACTGGCTTCGAACGGCGTGCCGGCAATCGTCAACATGCTGGCTCGGTGACCATCCGGCCCCCGCGGGTCGAGTCGACCTCCGCAGGCTTGTTCCAGCATGGCGCGGATGGTCGATGGGTCGCTACCCGGCGACAAGCGATCGGCCACGTCGACCAGGAATTCTCCGGCAGGTCCAGTCATCGAGATCGTCAGGATCGCCCGGCGTGGACGGGGCCTGCGGACGGCGCTGCGGCACTTCTACCCATATCGGCAGACTCTCTCACTCCAGCGCCGCGCCTCCTCGCGGCACTGTTCCCAATTCTGGGAATTGTGAGTCCGTGCGGCCTGCTGTGCTCGGAAGTGGCATGTCTTTCGATCGGCAGGGGCGCGACCTTGCCGGGTGGTGGGAGCCTGCCGCCGACGTTCGCGTACACCGCCGGGCGGCTTGCGCGCGGCCTGGCCTAGCCGGTCCGATCTCAGAGGGAAAGCAGGGTGTCGTGGACAGTGATGTCACCGAAATGATCGCCGCGGCGTGCGAGTTCTTGGTGAGCCACCAAGATGCCGATGGCTATTGGCGCGACTATGAATTGCCCCCTGGCAGATCCGAATCCTGGATCACCGGATGTGTGGGTGTCGCGCTGAACTCGGCCGAGAATCTCCTCGTACCCGATCCCCGCCGTACCCTGGCGCTCGACCGTGCCGTCGCGGCGTTGCGTGACTCGCAACGACCGGGCGGGTGGGGATACAACCGATCAGTGTCGTGCGATGCCGACACGACCTCATGGGTGGTGCGATTGATGGCCACTCGCGATATTGGATATCCCTTGACGGCGGATGTTTTTACCGACTACATCACACCGGTCGGCGCGGTGCGCACCTTTCCGTCGCCGGTATTCGGTTCGTGGGCAGAGGAACACGACGAGGTTGCTCCCATGGCAGGGCTTGCGCTTCTCGCACTGGGTGACACGCTCACGATCGAGAACATCCGCGCGCATACTGTGCGCCGCCACCTGGACAACGGAAAGTGGGATTCGTTCTGGTGGCGCTCGGACGCTTACGTCGCGGCACACAACTTGACGTTTCTGGCACTTTCCGGCGGCATACCGCGGGGGATCGCCGAAGCGGAGCGGGAGCGCTTGAGTGAAGCTGTCGGCCCGGCGGACGGATGCCTTGATCCCGGCTGTGAGCCATCCTTCGACATCGCTCAGCGCCTGATCACAGCCGTGCGGCTAGAGGCATCTGGCTACGTCGCCCTGCTATGTCAGGCGCTGCTGGCGGCGCGGCTACCGGATGGCGGCTGGCCGGCCTCGATGGGGCTGCTCGTTCCGGGTCAACGCACGCCGACCACCGAGATGTTCGCCGATGATCGCAGGCTACTCAGCACGGCAATGGCTGTGCTGGCCCTGACGGATGTAGTGCGCGCAGCGCGGCTCGGGCTCGCCACGACAGAGAGGTCTACGACCGCTGCGCCGACGGCCGAGCCCGTAGGATCGTCGGTCAGTCGCAGTGCAGGCGGGCGTCCTGCCGGCGGATGAGTGAGGATCCATGCGAGAAATTCACCCCAACGTACGCGCCGCACTCGGCCTGGGGCGAGAACTGCGGCACCGCATCGCCGCAATGCGCGAACGGTCCGACGGGATCGTCGCACGCCGACCGTCCCCGAGCGGCTTGGTCATTCCCGAAGTCGACGCGACCGGCCGGTTGCTGGACCTCTACCTGGCGCCCGGCACCTGCGCCCGTTTCGACAACGGAGAGCTGGCCGCCGAAATCATGGCTGCCGTCACCGAGAGCGTGGAGGATGCCCGGCGGCAATACCACATCGCGATGAACGACACCGACAATCTGCCACGGCCGCTGTCGGAGGTCATGCGGGAATGGCAAGGCGAAAAGGGGCCGGACCAGCAGGCCCCCACCTCTGGGAAGGCGGAACAATGAGCCTGAGATAGCTGGCGGGAGGGATCGACCGAGCATGCCGAATTACCTGGATGTCGAGCCGGATCAGCTGCGCGCGATCGCCGAGCAGCACGGTCTGGCCGCCGCGAACATCCGGAAGTGGGGTGAAATCCCGCACCAGTGGCTCGCGGACTTCGAGCCCACCTACGGCATGATCGCCGATCCAGTGCGAGCGGCTCTGGTGGACTACTACAACAGGCGCCATGACACCGCCGAACGTCTCGCCACCAATCATGAACGGTCGCGAGACGAACTGATCGCCGCCGCGAGGGCGCTCGAGGCTGCCGATCAGTCCGGCAGACATCGGATCGGAGGCGCCGGTGATGGTTTCGGCGACGCAGTCCCTCGTGTCGGCCCGACACCCGGCGCGCCTACGGATCACACGGCCCCGGTGGGAGACAGCGGGGACACGCCCTCCACGAACGGCACCCAGCCGCTGCCTCGTCCTTCCATCGAGCCCGACGCGGCAGGTGCGCCGGGCGCGCCCGACGGTGACGTCGAACGCTCCGACCAGCCGCTTCCGCCGTCGGTCTCCTCGGTGCCGCAGGCGTCCGACACCGCATCCACCGGGATCACCGCGCCGGGCGGGACGATCCCGCATTCGGTCAGTGGATCGGAGCCGGACAGCGGCGATCGGGCCGATGCAGTTCTTGCTGTCGACGGCTCGAGCAGCACGCCCGGCATGGTCGGCATGGCCGGTGATTCGGGTAGTGCCGCAAGTGCAGTCGGCGGGCTGGGTGCGCCACCGGTGTTGGAACCGCTCCCGGCGAACGCTGCCGGCGATGCCGCGGGAATGGCCACGGGGATGCCCGCGCCCCTGGCAACAGGTCCTTTCGCGTCGGTGGCCCATGCGTCCGAGAACAGGCGGCGCCTCCCGTCGTTGGTAGTGGGTGGACAGATCGGAGAGGATCTGGCACTCGCCCGTACCTTGCTCGCCGCTACTCTCGCTGCCGTAGCCGAATCGGCGCATGGTCTGGAATGGGCCGTGGCGGTGATGCGGACTCCGATCGGGCCTATCATTCTGCTGACTTCCACCGAGGGCCGTGGTTGGCTGCCGTCCGGTCTGTTCCTGCCGTCCGAGGTCACCCTCCCGTGGAAATGGGACGCCGTGCTGGACAACGCGGCCCGGAGAGCCACCGCGGCGCTGGAGAGCACAGCGGATCCGGCCCGGATGCTGGCGGAGTTCGGCTCGGTAGGCCGCCTCAGGAGCGCTCGAATCAGTGCGATGGTCTCGTCTACGGCCATCTCGGACGACTTGTTCGCCATCCTCGGCGAGGATGTCGCTGTCGAGGGCGGGGTATCGCCTGCCGAGTCCGCCGTCGACTTCACCACCCCCGGGGTCGGACTCGTGGATCGCTTGACACTTGCCGGTTCGAGCGAATTGCTGCTACAGGCGGATGCGCTGCCCGAAAACGAAATCCGGGCAAAGTGTCTCGAACTGGCCCGAGTGGCGGATGCCCGGGTCCGCGCCGCCGTCCCGCACATCGGTGGTGGGTTTCCTGCCTACCGTGCCGCGCGGCAGCAGATCTTCGATGCGATGCACGCCGGTCGGCCTGTTCCGGCGATCTGGTTGGAGGAGATTCTCGCCGCCGACAGCAGGACGGCAGCGGAATTGCGGTCGCGGCAGATGGGGATTTCCTACGCTCCGCCCGGGGGGCCTCCCTCGGACGTATCGAGCGCGGAAACGCTGCGGGCCATGGTTTTCGAGCGTCGTGCCAACGAACTGCTGTCGCTGGCCGTCGCGGGCGAACCAGATCGGCAGACGCTGCGCGACGCGCTCTACGCGTACGGCCAAATCGCTGATCACCCTCAGCTACCAGCGGTCGCGCGCGTGGCAGTGGAGGCGACCGACACCGCAATTGCGCACCCCCGGGTTGGCATGACGCGGGATGCCGGGATTGGTTTGCACGGCGTGAGCGCCAGTCCCCTCGGCTCCGACGGTGCGCCCCCGCCCATTACAGAATTGTTGAACGGTTCGGCTGGGTCCAAGGGCTCCAGTGAGCAGAGGAGCGCCTGATGAGCAAGGTAGACGACGCCGTCAACAAGATCAACAAGCACTACGAGTCGACCACGTGGGACGGGGCCGGTTTTCAGGACGGCCAAGCCGAAGACTCGTTGAAGGCGCTGGACGGACTGAATTCGACCGAGTTCAAAGAAGCCTTCGACAAGCTGGAGCCCCAGGTGCGAGAAATGCTCGCCAGGGACACGTCCGGCAGTGTCGCCGAAAAATACCCGAAGATCATCGATGCGCTGAAAACCGGACACCCGGAAGATGTCGTCACCGCGAAGAAGACGAAGGAAGACGAGGCTGCCACGCCGAAGTTCGCGGACGGTTACGGCTGGGAGTTGCCCGACGAGAAAGAACATTTGTATCGGGTCGACCTGTATCAGCCGAAGGGCGCCAGCGCCTCCCTGATCAGCCTGATCGAGGACACCGAGTTCACGATGCAGTGGGGCTTCGACACGCTGGGAGCTCGTGATCCGAAAGCCGCTCCCGACTTCACCAACGTGCTCGACGGCCAGCAGGTCACGAGTGCGGACGGGTGGTCCCAGGTCAGAGACAAGCACGACACGTTGAAAGAGCAGTTGAGCAAGCGGCAGACCGAGTACTCCGACGCGCACAAAAACGTCAAGGTAGACACAGACGACTCGGCGGTGCTGAACTCGGATACCTTCAAGAAGCTCAAGCGGATCACCGAAGACCTCAATGAGAAGCTCCAATTCGCGTTCCCGGGCGCGAAAGTGGTCGACGGCAAGATGAAGTACAGCTTCAAAGACGCCGATAATTCTATGACAGAGATCGTGGCTTATGAGAAGAACAAAGAATCGGGAAACTATTTCCTGACCGCGGAAGCGGAGCAGTCGTACTACGTGCGACATATCGATGCTGCTGCCGAAAATTGGGACAAGGAATACGAGCAGGCGACGAAGGAGTTTCAAAAGAAATCCGAGAATATCGATAATCAAAATAACAATAACAACAACAACGCGAACAACAACAACAACGCCAACAACAATAATAACAACGCAAACAACAATAACAACACCGGTAATCCCAACAACGGCAACAACAACACCTATGTGCCGCCGAACACAACGGGTAATTCGACAACGCAGCAGACCGGCGCCACGAACGACGACTGGAGTTCCACCTACGACGACCTGATCGACGGGTCTACCGACACCTCGGCGACCGAGACGGGTACGGGCACCCAGCCGATCTCCGACAGCGGCGGTGTGGATACGTCCTCCTCGGGCGCGTACCCGGGCGCGACTCAAGCAGGGTTGCAGACCGGGACCGGATCGGGAACGACGGGTACGAACACCGGCGCGAATACCGGCAGCGTCGCGCCCGCCAGCAATACCGGCGACAACGGTATGGCCAATGCGATGCAGCAAATGGCGATGATGAGCGCCATGAGCGGGATGATGAACCAGGGGAATCGTCAGCCCGACGACGATCGAGCCTACGCGGAGCGGGATCGGGAAAAGGAGCGGGAGCGGCGTGAGGAGCGCGAGCGGAAGCGCAACGCCCAGACGGCCACTGCGAATCAAGCAGTTCAGCAGGGGGCTCCTCCCGGCGTGACAGCGCCGACGTACGCGGGCGCTCCGCCGCCGATAAACGCACCCGGCACGACGCCGGCGGTTCAGATCGGGAATGCGACGGTGCAGGCATCGCCGCCGGTCGCCGAGGCTTTGCAGAAACAGACGCAGAACGTCGCTCTCGATGCGATATCCGCGTACAAGGGGACCGCGGGTGAGATCACGGCCGAACATCCGCCTGCGGTGGTCAACGGTCCCGGCGACTTGAAGACGGGCGACATTCTTCAGTGGGAGAAGTTCAGTGCGCTGGTCGTCAGGAACCCGAACGGGATGGACGGACTGTTCGTCCTGGACGGTGGCCAGCTCATTCCCTTGGATCCCAACAACCCCCCGTTGACGGAAAAGTACGGGAATTTCACGGGCTTCGTCCACCCGACGGGGCTGGATGTCGGTTCCAATACCGCCGATCCCGGAGCCACGGCACCGCCTCCGCCGACGTTGAGCACGGCGCAGCCTTCCGGTCCGCCGCCCGTGGGACCACCGCCTCAGGTCTGAACGGCCGGAGCGGAATCCGCATGGACGGTGCCATTGGTGGTAGGCAGCGAGCGGAGCGGACTACGCGCGCGCCTTCTCGCCGCGCACCGACGCGGCGACTTGGTTCGGCATCGGTTCGTGGCGGGCATAGGTGCGGGTGAAATCGCCGGTGCCGTGCGAGATCGAGCGCAGGTCGATGGCGTAGCGGCTGAGTTCGAGTTCGGGGACCTCGGCGTGGACGCGGGTGCGGCCGGTGCCGTGCGGCTCGGTGCCGAGGACGCGGCCGCGGCGGCTGGACAGGTCGCTGAGGACCGGGCCGACGTAGTCGTCGGAGACCAGTACCCAGACTTCGGCGAGCGGCTCCAGCACCCTGATCCCCGCGGCCGCCGCTGCCTCGCGCAGAGCGAGGGAGCCTGCGGTCTGGAACGCGGCATCGGAGGAATCGACGGAGTGGGCTTTGCCGTCGAACAGGGTGACGCGCACGTCCACGAGGGGATATCCGGCGGTCAGTCCGCGGGAGGCCTGTGCTCGGACGCCCTTCTCCACCGACGGAATGAATTGGCGCGGAACAACTCCACCGACCACTTTGTCCACGAACTCGATCCCGGCCCCTTCGGGCAGCGGTTCGACCTCGATCTCGCACACCGCGTACTGGCCGTGCCCGCCGGACTGTTTGACGTGCCTGCCGCGTCCGGTGGCCTTGCCCGCGAACGTCTCCCGCAACGCCACCTGGTGATCGATCACGTCGACCTGCACGCCGAACCGGGTCCGCAACCGTTCCAGGGCGACGTCGCGATGTGCTTCGCCGAGACACCACAGCACCAGCTGATGGGTCTGCGCGTTGTGCTCGAGTCGCAGTGCCGGATCTTCGGCGGCCAAGCGGGCGAGGCTTTGGGAGAGCTTGTCCTCGTCGGTTTTGCTGTGCGCGCGAATGGCGATGGGCAGCAGCGGGTCCGGCATCGGCCACGGCTCGATCCGCAGGGGGCTGTCGGTGGACGACAGCGTGTCCCCGGTTTCGGCGTGACCTAGTTTGGTGACGTAGGCGATGTCGCCCGCGATCGCCTGCCGCAGCGGGCGTTGCTGCTTGCCGAAGGGCGCCGAGATCGCGCCGACCCGCTCGTCCAGCTCGTGGCTCTCGTGGCCCCGATCCTCCAGGCCGTGTCCGCTGACGTGCACCGTGTCGTCGGCGTGCAAGGTGCCGGAGAAGACGCGGACCATGCAGACCCGCCCGACGTACGGGTCGGAGGCGGTGCGGATGACCTCCGCGGCCAGCTCTCCGTCCGGGTCGCAGCGCAGCGGATGCGGTTCGGCGCCGTTGCTGGCGGTGATGGCGTGCTCGGCCGGTGTCGGAAAGCCGCCGGTGATCAACTCGAGCAACTCGACCGTCCCGAGGCCTTGCCTGGCGCCCTCCGGCGCGGGTGCGGCGAACAGCACGGGGTGGAAGCTGCCGCGGGCGACCGCGCGCTCCAGGTCGGCGACCAGCGTCGCCAGACTGATCTCCTCGCCCTCGAGATAGCGCTCCATCAGGGTCTCGTCTTCGCTCTCCGCGATGATGCCCTCGATGAGACGGTTGCGGGCTTCCTCCAGCGCGGGGACCTGATCGGGCGAAGGGTCGCCCTGCACCTCCTCCCCGGAGGAGTAGTCGCCCACGCAGTGCGGCAGCAGCTCCACCATGCCGGTGACCGGCCGGTGGCCGTCCGGGTTCTTCGGGCCGTACACGGGCAGATGCAGCGGCAGGATGTTCTCCGACGATCCGCCGCCCAGCACCGTCCGGCAGGTCTCGGTCATCACGTCGAACTCGTCGCGCGCCGTGTCCAGGTGCGTGATCACGATCGCGCGCGGCATCCCTACGGCGGCGCATTCCTCCCACAGCGCCCTGGTCGCGCCCGCGATTCCGTCCGCGCCCTCGGCCGCCGAGATGACGAACAGCGCCGCGTCGGCCGCGCGCAGCCCCGCCCGCAACTCGCCCACGAAGTCCGCGTATCCGGGGGTGTCGACCAAGTTGACCTTCATCCCGGCCCATGCCACCGGCACGACCGACAGCTGCACCGACCGGTGCTGGCGATGCTCGATCTCGTCGTAGTCCGACAGCGACGTGCCGTCCTCCACCCGTCCGGCGCGGTTGACCGCCCGTGCGGTGAGCGCCATGGCGTCGACGAGCGTGGTCTTGCCCGACCCGCTGTGCCCGACCAGGACGACGTTGCGGATCTGCTCGGGCCGGTCCGCGGTCACCACGCCGCCGTTGCCCGCGGCAGCTCCGTTGGTCTTGTCCACCATGTGTCTCGCTCCTTTGCCGACACCTGCCGTGCATCCACCTTCCCACCGGGCGTGGCGTTCCGCCGACGAATCGGCAGATCAGGGGTGTGTGCGGTCGAATGCGCAGGCCGGGGGAGCGCTCACCGGCGGCGAGGATCGTCGCGCAGGCCCGGCCTGGGGGTGATAGGCCACGATCCGTTCGCCCGTCGGTCCCCGTGCGGGAACGCAGCCGGGCGCGGCATCCCCGGCTCGGTCCGTCACGCGAGACGAACGGCACGAGGCTCGGTAACCGGTCTTCCGGCCCGGGGACGTCACGGGCGCGATGCGCTGACCGGGCCCGGTGGCGGTCACCTCGGTCACTTCGTGACCGAGCAACTGCCGGCGCCACACGCGCGATCAACTCCGGGTCCGCGTCGTCGGCGAGCCGCAGTGGCTTCCCAGCCGCCGGAACCGCCGGGCCGAGCGTCTTCTGCAACCAAGTGCCGCCCTGTGGCGAGCCCGCGCCCGGTGTCCGGGCAATCCCGCGTTCGCCGCAAGGGCGACCAGCGAGCCACTCTGCCGAACCCGCGGGAAGCCGAGGTCCCACCGGAGACGTTCTTCGCACACGATGTGCGAAGAACGCTCTCGCGAGGACCTGATGCGGAGTGCGATCAGGACAGCCGACGGATGTCGCCGCGGACGCGGTAGAAGCCGCCGCGTGCCGACTCGGCGATGCCGTCGACCACGTAGCGGGCACCGGCGAGGCGAATGTCTTTGGGAAACTGCACATTCCATCCCTGGTGGAATCCGGGGGAGACGACACGCACGCGCAGGGAACTGCCGTGGCTCACGCATTCCACGATGACGCCGGTGCCAGCGTCGGAAGTTATCTCGACGGTGTCGCTGGGCACCACCGCGGAGATCTCGGGGGCTTTCACCGACACCGTCTGCGGCAGCACGCCCTGCTCGGCATCGCGGATGGCGGCTTCGCCGACGTCGAGACAGGCCAGCGTGCCGGTCGTGGTGACGAGGTACAGCTTCTCGTCGTGGTACTGCATGGAATAGGCCGAACCGCAGCCGGTGGCCAGTTTCCACACGCGGTTGCCCGCGGCGTCGAAGCAGTACACCGAGGAGTAGTTGTCACCGGCGAAGACGTAACGGCCGTCCGGCGAGGTGGCGCAGGAGAAGACCGCGGCATCGCACTGGTAGATGTGCTCGGCTCGGCCGTTCTTGGTCACCATGCGGACCTGGTTGCGGGAGGTGCCCGCGTAGACGGCGTCGGATTCCTGCCAGCCGAACAGGACGTCTCCTCCGGTGGCCGCCTGCCACAGGGGATTCCCGCTGTCCAGGTCGTATTTGGTGACGCCCGCGGAATGGCCGTGGTAGACGCCGTGCGCGTCGATGCGCACCATCCAGCCCGAATCGCCGGTGCTGCGCCGGGTCCACAGCGACTCTTCTTCGTAATCGATCACCGTGATGCCGCCTTGGCGGTCGGAGACGCCGAGAATGCCGTCGTGGATGTCGAGCCAGTAGATGTCGACATCGGCCGCGATATCGTAGGCCGCCCGCGGCACCTTGCCCGACAAGTCGTAGACGCGGCCGTCGTCGCATCCGGCGTAGATCCAGAAATCGTCGGCCACAATGCATTTGACGGCATCCGGCAGGCGGTACCGGCCGGTGACCACGCCGTCCGGGGTCAGGGTGAACACGTCACCGCTCTCGTTGCCCACCCAGCAGCGGCGCTCGTCGACGAAGATGCCGAAGGCGGCGGCGCCGGAGTCGAAACTCCACAGCACGGGCGCGGCCTTCGCGGTCGAGCGGCCGCTGCTGATCGCCCGCCTGGTCACCGGACGTCTGCCCCGCGCCCCCAGCACGGCGGGCGCGTAGCCCTTCCGGACCTTCTCGCCCACCTTCTTCGCCGCGGCCACCCGCGCCTTCTCCTCGGTGGCGAACGAACTGACCTTCGTCTGCCCCTGCTCGCCGATGCGACCGAAACGGACACTCACTTGCGTGCCCGCGACGATCACCTCGTAGAACTTGTGCGCGGTACCACTGTCCTCGGACAGTTCGAGATAGGTGGTTCCCCCGATTGTCATAGCGCCTCGCCTGTTTTCGTCAGATCAGAACGAAACGAAAGTTAGCAAGAGGCACCGACATTCAGCGGTGGTCTGCCCGGGTCACCCGACCGGAGCGGCGACGGGCTCTGGCAGAATCGTGCCGGGCTCGTCGTGAGGGGGACGCCATGGTGTTGACCGCGCGATTCCAGCCGGGATCGACCAGTCGTCCGTTCGTCGATCGGGAGCCGGTGCTGACGCGGTTCGAGGAGTTGCTGGGCGACGCCGCCGAGCAACCCCGGGTCATGCTGCTCAGTGGGGTCGGCGGGATCGGCAAATCCCGGTTGGTCACCGAGCTGCGGGCGCGGGTCGAGAAGCGTCATCCGGCGGCGGTGCTCGATCTACAGGTGCCGAGCCATCGGCAGGCCGCGGACGGGCTCGCCGTGCTGCGCGTCCAGTTCGGCGCACAGAAGATCAAGTTCCACCGCTTCGACATCGCCTGCGCGGTGTTGTGGCAGCGCATGCACCCGCATCTGCGCCTGACCTCGGACTCGCTGGCGCTGGCCGAGCACAGCGAGATCCTGACCGAAATCCTCAACGACGCCACCGGTATCCCGGTCTTCGGCACCGCGACCCGGCTGCTCGACCTCGGTGCGCGCCGCGCCATCCGCACCCACCGGATACGCCACGACCCCGTCCTCCAGGAACTCGACCGATTGAGTCTCGCGGGCCTGGAAGAAGCCGTCTCCTACCTGTTCGCCGAAGATCTCAAGCACGGGACCCAGGGCAAGAAGCCCTACGTGGTGTTCCTGGACGCCTACGAAGCCTTGATGGGCGGCACCGATCGCGAAGGTCGCGCGGCGGCGTCCGACGCCTGGTTGCGCGATATGGTCGCACAGCTGGACACCGGCCTGGTCGTGATCGCCTGCCGCGAGCCGCTCGGTTGGGAGCGGCACGACCCGGAATGGTCGACCCGGATTCGCGCCGTGCCGGTCGATGACCTGCCGATGGACGCCCGCTTCGAGCTGCTCGACTCCTCCGGTATCGAGGATCCCGCCGAGCGCGCGGCGATCGCCGCTTCGAGCGCGGGCGTCCCGTTCTATCTGCATCTGGCCATCGATGCCCGCACCCGCGCCGGCTGGGTGACGCCCGCCGAACTGGTCTCGCCCGAAACGATTCTGGAGCGCTTCCTGCAACATGTGCGCCCCGACGAAGTCCGGTTGCTGGAATTGCTGGGGCTACCTCGTACGTTCGATCGGGAGATCTTCGCCGCCGTCGCGGAGCAGTTCGAGCTACCTCATCACATCGCGGCATGGAAATCCCTGATCGCGTACTCGTTCGTGTACGCCGCCGACGAAAGCGGCGAAAGCGAGCGCTTTCAGCTGCACCAGCTGATGGTGGACGCGCTGCAGCGGCGCTTGGATCCGGATGTCCGGCGCACCCTGCACGCGGTGCTGCACAACCTGTGGTTCATCCGTGCCGAACGGCCGACCGGCCGGGTCACCGCTCTGCGGGAGGCGGGATACCACGGTGTTCGTTCGGGCATGCTTTCCGCGGTGACGTTGCTGCACTACGTCGACCGGATCGAAGCGGCAGGTGGCAGCCAGGGTGTCGGCGGGGTGATCAGCGATCTGGACCGCTACCTGAGCGATCCGCATGAGAACCTGGCAGGTATGGCGGAACTGTCGGAACTCACGCGGTGCCTGGAAGCGGAAGCGGCGGTGCTGCTCGGCGACGCCAAGCAAGCCGATCGCCTCACTCGGGACGTCGCTTTGGATCGGACCGGGCCGATCGCGGAGCGGTTGGCCGTCGCCGCGGCGAACGCGCGCCGCATCCTCGGTGACACCGACGAGGCGTTGACCATCTACCAGGACGTGTGGTCGCGCGGCTCGGGGCGGGCCCGGCTCGTCGCCGGTCAGTGGGCGGCCGACCTGCACATGTGCCAGGGCCGATTCGATCAGGCCTTGACCATGTGCGAGGACCTCGTGACGATGGCGGACGGCGACGACCGCGAGTTCCTGGGTGATGTGGCGCGGTTGCGTCATCTCGCCTACCGGCTGGCGTTCGACACCGACCGCGCCGCACGGTATCTGGCCGAAGCCGAAACCCATTACCGCGCCGCGGGCAGCGTCGTCGGACAGGCCAATATCGCGACGAACGTGGCCGAGCTGCTGGCGCTCACCGACCCGTCGCAGGCGATCGCGGCGGCCGGAGCCGCGATCGTGCAACAGCGTGAGCTGGGTGCGCTGCACGAATTGGGAAAGGCGTACACCGCACTCGGTCTGGCGCGGCTGTCGCTCGGAGAACTGGACGCCGCCGAGCACGCGCTCGCCGAAGCATGCGAGATTCTCGAACAAGCCGGGTACCGGTCGGGCCGCGCCAGGGCGGAGCTGTTCCGTGCCGGCGTCTTCGCACGCCGCGGCTTACGTGACGATGCCGTCCGCAGTGCGCGCTGGGCCATCGCGGAATTCGAGGGCGCGAACGTCTATCCGGGGCTGGTGCTCGTGGCGCGAGCAGTTCTGGCGCTGTACGGCTGGACCGAACCGGACATCTCGAGAGCCGCCGCAGCCGCGCGGTCGCGCGTCCAGCCGCCGACGCCAGGATCGGGCGTGGACCGCGACGCGGCACGGGTGATCGCACGGGTAGTCGGTGTCGACGCGGCGGCGATGTACCACGACGCGCTGTCCCGCTCGCAGTCGGCGGCCGGGTACTACAACCACAACGTCCGGGTCGATGGCATCGCGGGCGCGGTGAACGTGCGGATTCCCGTCGAGGGCGCCGATGCGATGGATCTGCGGCAATGGCCCGAACCCGCGATCTTGATCGCGATCGAGCCCTTCGTCGCCTCGGCGCCGAAGCTGCGCTGGGAATCGGTACGTCCCGCCTATCAGATCCACGACTACATCGACGGCGACCTGCTCGATCGCCTGGCGCCCCGCGGTGTGCCTGTTCCGGCTCATGTACCGCCGGACGTGGCGGCGTTGTTCGCGGAACTCCGCCGTATTCCCCGGGAACTGCTGCCGCCGATCGAATCGGACGGGGACGACGATCCCGCCGGATTCGCCCGCCGGTTGTCCGCTGTCACCGCGCGGGTGCACCGCGAAAGCAGCGCGGAATTCGGCGAGCTATACCGTCGGCTGGGCGTCCCCGATCGGCCGCTCGAGCGGATCGTCGCGTCGTGGGACACCCTCGAAGCCAGGCCGTTTCGGATGGTGCACGCCGACGTGCACCGCAAGAACATGATCGTGCGAAACGGCAGGGTCGTGTTCCTCGACTGGGAATTCGCACTGTACGGCGACCCGGTGTACGACGTGGCCACCCATCTGCACAAGATGGGCTACCTCCCGCAGGAGCAGGACGCGTTCCTCGCCGAGTGGATCGCCGCCGAACCCGAGGCCGCCACCGGTGAGTGGCGACGCGACTTGCAAACCTACCTCGATCACGAGCGGGTCAAATCGGTCATCGTCGATGCGGTTCGCTACAGCAAGGCGCTCAGGCAGGGAGCGGGGGACGCGGCGGCGGAGGCGGCGTTGGTGGGCAGCATGGCCGGGAAGCTGCGGCTGGCGCGTGAGGTGTGGGGGCACAGCGAGCCGGTCGACGACGGGATGGTGGAAGCGGTGCTACGCGGGCAAGGGTGACCCGGCAAGCCGAAATCACTTGGGCAGGGTCCCGATCGAGATCCCGGTGATGACATCGGCAACGATCACACCATCGGCGTATTGCCGCCCGTAGACGGCGACCAGAGCGCCCACGCGTATCTCGGTCGCCCGCTTGGCGAGCAGAACCTGCACCTTGGTGCCGGTGTCGGTACGGACCTTGACGCTGTTGCTGGTGAACGCGTTGCGCACCACCATGGTCGTGCCGTCGTTGGCGGTGACCTTCCCGAAGGTGAGCCCGATGCCCGAGCGGCCGGCAGGGGGAGCGGGAGCGGGGACCGCGGGCGTCGTCGCGCGCACGGTGGACGAAGGTGGCGAGGTGCTCGGTGCGCTGGTGTGGGGCGGTGTGGTCGTCGATGACGCCGTTTGCGTCGAGCCGCCGACGAATAGACATCCGGACACCACCAAGATCACCATGCCGATGCAGAGCCCGACGAATGCGGCTGCTCCCGTGTTGTGCAGCCGATGCGGCTCGTCATCCCGATCTCGCCGCGGCAGCGGCGGCATCCCCATTGCCGTTGTCCGGGAAACGGTTTCGGACCGCGGGGCGAGCGCACCCGGATGCACCCCGGACCGGACCGGACGCGAGGCTTCGCTGTCGGCACGCGACCGCGAGCCGCTCGCGCTCGAGGCAGTGGAATTCGAGCGCGTTCTTGCCATCGAAATAGTTGTCGCCGAGAGTGTTTCGGGATCTCCCCCGAGCCGCGCGAGCCGACCTACTCTCGCCGACTTCCCACTGTGCGTACTCCAGCGAGGCATATGGCAAGGGTAGGTGCGCCCATTCGTGTGCTTGTTGTCACTGGCGGGGAGTGCCGGTGTGACCAGCGTCGATGGGTGGTCGCCTGGATTCACCCGGCCTCTCCGGTCGTGCACGAATTGCACATCGGCCAGATAGTGTTGTGCGACAGCCGTATTGCGGGCCAGGCCACGGCTAGCGTCTGGTTGGAGCAGGGCGGTTCCGGTCGATCGTCCCTCGCCCCGGTCGGTCACCGATCCGATGGGCGCGGATTCCGATGGAACCGATCGGCGGCCTGCTGCGTCAGTGTCGATGTAAGAAGCGCGAACAGGCGAATGCGAAGTGGGAGGTGTTGGTGACCGAATTCGATGTGCACCATGCTGCGGATGACTTGGCGCGGATGGCTGCGGATTTCGAGCGCCGGGCCGGACGGTTTCAGGAGTTGGAAGGCCGGATGCAGGCGCTGACCGTCACCGAGTCCGGCAAGGATGGCAGGGTCCGGGTCACTGTCGACAGCAGCGGTGCACCCACGGCGATCGATCTGTCACCGCGTTCGCGCGGTGTGGACCCGGCGGTGTTGTCCGCCGAGATCATGTCGTGCCTGCGGCAAGCGCAATCGGCGTTGCGGATACAGGTCACCGAACTCGTGCGGGATACCGTTGGTGACGATGAGGCGGGCGCCGCGATCGTCGCTCAGTACATCCAGCGTTTCCCCGATCCCGAGCCGCAGGCGGAGGCGTCGTTCGAAGATCGGACGTCGTCATCGTCCGGCCACAGTCCATCCATGACACCGGCTCATTCCCCGGTGCCGCAGAGCCCGGCGTCCTCGGAAGCGACGCCACCGTCGCGAAGCCGCAAACCCAACCGCGACCAGGTAGTCGTCCCGGATGAACCGGATCCGGAGACCGAGTACTACAACCGCTCATGGCTGGTGTGACCGTGACCAATCCTGACGCCATCTCCGTCGATCCTGACGAAGTGCGCAATCATGCCGCGAAGCTGCAGAAACTCATGGAGAGCTTGACCCTGTCGCTCGAAGCGGCCGCCTACCTGGGTTCGGCAGACGACGGTTTCGGTGAGATTCCCCGTCCGTTCGTGAAGCTGGTGCTGGACGAGAAGCATCGGAACACCATCGAGGTGATTCGCAAGCTCGCGGAGGACGTCGCGGCACTGCCGGACAAACTCGACACCGTCGCAGCGGCATTCGAAGGCAAAGACAGCGCCTTCGGCAGATCTGTGACCGAACTGCGCGAGACCATCGCCGAGGCACCGGGAGGGTCGAAGTGAGCACGAGAATCGGTGACTGGCTCAACGAGAACACTCCTGGCTTCGACGATCGGAAGAAGCCCGAGAACAATCCACTGATCGCCGAGGGGACCGATTACCGGGAGGAGTACTTCCAGGAGACCGTCTTCTGGATGCACGACATCGGTCTGAAGCAGGATGAGGAGACCAGGCTGCCGGGCGTCCTCTCCGGCACGATCGCGGGAGACGCGTGGGAGGCGTGGGCCAATTTCCGGAACGCCAAAACCTTCGAGTCGATCACGGGCGGCATTGCGGTAGGCGCGAGCGTAGCGGACGCGGCATACGATCCGTTCGGATTCGTGGGCGATCAAATCGCAGGATGGATGCTCACGCACGTCGAGCCGTACCGCAAGGTGCTGGATGGGCTCGCCGGGAACGACAAGATGGTGGAGGCGTATTCCAAGTCGTGGAACCTCATCGCCGAAGAGCTGACCGACATGAGCGAATCATGGCGGTTGGGTCTGGAGGCCGATATCGCGACGTGGACCGGGAGCGCGGGGGACGCCTACCGCAACCGCGCCACCGATCTCATCGACCAGATCGCTGGGGCGGGCGGCGTGGCGGCCACTCTCGGCGAGATCATGGATACCGTGTCGAAGATCGTCAAGGCCTTCCGGAAGATGGTGCAGGACATCCTGACAAGCCTGGCGGGTGCACTGATCGGGTACACACTCGAACTCGCGGCCTCCCTGGGCGCAGCGGGCCCGCACGTCGCGGCCGCGGTGATCGCCAGGATCGGGCGCGATGGTTTGAAAATTTCGAAGTTACTGCTCGACATGGCGAGTGCCTTCAAGGACGTTCAGACGCTCACCCAGGCGGTTGCCGCTGTCATCTATGCCCTTCTGGGCAAGGAAAACCAGCCCGCCCAGGGCTGACGATCTGGATCCGGCTTCGCGAAGGCAATCTTTGCGAACAGCAGCATCTACGAGGGGAATCCAAGCACTGTGAACGATCAGCACGCGCCGTACGCCGGTGGTCCCGAGCAACAACCGTCCGCACCCCGGTCCCCGGGCGACTACCCGGGATCGGTTGGCGCGCAGGCGCATCATGCGGGCTTCGCTGGCCCGCAGCATCCTCGGCAACCCGGTGCAGGCGCCCGGCAACAGCCGGGCCGGGCGGATTGGGGTAATCCATTGCCACCCGCCCAGGTGGGCGCAGGAACGGCGGCGCAACCGGGACGGGCAGGCTTCGGCGGAACGCCGCATTGGGCCGGTAACTCGTTGCCGCACAGCGGATTCCATCCACAGCCGTATGTGTCGGAGGCTCATTCGTATGGTGGGGCCACTCACCATGTGCCGCCGCCGATTCATACCGTTGACCGGCCGAGACTTCGGTTCTTCCAAAACGTCGAGCGTCACCCGGTGGACGCATACCAGCCAGAACCGGGCGAGACCGGGATCGTGGTCGACACGTCCTACTTTCGATGGTGGATCGCTGGCCCTGCGTACGCGTCGACCGGACCGCGCATTTATGTGAACGGCAACGAAATACCGAACGCCTCCTGGGGTCCCACCTACATCCCGGTGCCCCCTGGGCTCTACCGAGTCGAAGTTCTGACGCGGGGTGTCAACCTTCTCATCAGATTCTTGGTCCGCGCGTGGGACTCCGATATGGGTCCGGCGGAAACCGTCGTGCCGGTAGAACCCGGATGCCGCACGACGGTGTACTACCGCTCCCCGGCCTTCTACCTCCTGCCAGGCGCTATCGCCCCGAAACCGCCGAGGTGGCCGGGTCTCAACTGGATCCGCACCAGTTGGGTCGTCTTCGGCGCGTTGTTCGCCCTGATGCTCTCGGCGGTGGTGCTGAACATCCTCGACTGAGCGGTCATCCAAGGTCTACCGATCCAACCACTGTGGGATGGAACAGTGCTGGAGTTGCTGCTCTGTACAGACTTTGCAATCGGTTCGGCAGATCGGTGCATCGACGCGGGGGATCACCATGATCAGGTGGGAGCGTGGCTCCTACAGTCGAGGGAGCAACGGTGAAGAGACCACGTTGGATCTGGATCTCATGCTGACCTCGGATCATGAGTGGCGCACGTATGCGGAGCTGGGTGGGATCGGAATTCATCAGATCGTGGGCGGCGACGGTGATGAGGCGGTGACGACGGCGCGGTTCACCTGGGACGGTAGGAATCTACTGTCGGCGTGAAAGGAACTCTGTGACAGCGAACAGTGCCAAGTGCCTGGTCGGAACCGACGCAGGCGATCGAGTGTCGATCTTCGACGACGGCCGGGTGAAGGTCTGGTCGACCACGCATCTGTGGACTATCGAGGGGCGTGAACGCCACAACGCGCTCGGCGAAACCGTCTTCCTCAGCATCGGCCCTGCTCTGTCGACACCTGGCCCGACCGCAGGGCAGCAACGGTGTGACGTCGAGATCTCGCTCGATCCGGAAGGCGGTCGAACTGTCGCCGCGACGGTTGGCGCCGATAACGGGACGTTCGTCCAGTTCTTTCACGACGGCAGCATTGCGGTCGGCAACGACGGCCGCGATCTCGCGAGCGTTTTCAACGTCGGCCGGGAGGCGAATCAGACGCGCGGCCGCAACGGCGTCGGGGGATCGGTGATGGTGACCTTCGAGGGGAGCTACCGCCCGCAAGTGTTGCGCGCATGTGATCACCTCGTCGAGGTCAATGAGCGTGCCGCACCGCCGCCGAACCGGTTGTACAAGGACGAATTCGAAGTACGCTGACTTGGTCAGCACGGCGACAGAAGTAGGTCCACTGGTCTGACTCCGGTGCGGTTCCGGCGCTGGTGCCGGCTGACTTCTTCGGCCCGCTCGATCCCGGTTGTGCGTGTGCAGGATTCCGATTCGTCAGGTGTAACTGGGATCGTTTTCCTCGCGGAAGGCCGCGACCGTCGCACGTATGGCCCGGTCGAGTTGGGTTCGTACTTCCGTGGTGTCGGCGGGGACTGCCTTGATGGTGGGTCCGCTGCGGACGAGATAGCGGCCGTCGGGATAGTCCATCACGTGGAAGCCGCGCGCGGGTGCCGGGCGATTGTCCCAGGCCGGGCCCGCGTACACCGCGACGTGGGCGATGATGCTGCGGGGGCGTTCGAAGAACTGCTCGGCTCGGGCGCGAGGCGTGGCAGGTGCGCCCACGCGGTACGGGTCCTCGTCGTCGGCGTCGAGTTCGTGCCGAGAGATCTCGATGCCGGGGCCGCTGCCGCGTGCGGCGTCGGGCAGGTGGTCGATGACCCGACGGCTCACGCTCTCCGCATCGATCAGTGACATGTGCACGGCCCCACCGCGATCCAGCGACGATGTGGGTTCCTGGACGAGCAGCACAGCATGCCGATAATGAACGGCCGCGTGGACGCGTACTTTCTCCTTCCCGCTGAAACCCGCCATCTCGATGCGCGCCTCGGGTTCGGCCAGCACACGCAATGCGCTGTACAGGGGCTCGTCGAGGCGATGGTGCAGTTCGGCGGCTTCGGATTTCCACTCCGACTCGTAATCGGCGACGGTGTCGGCGGTGGATCGGTACTGCAACGGGTATGGCAGCACGTCGCGGTCGACCGCCCGCCACAGCACCGTGAAGCCGAGTGCGGTGAACGACCAGTCCCTCCGGCTCATGAAGCCGGCTCCTTCGTCGTGCACCACGGCCGTGCTGTGCGTTTCGGTGTGGTGTCGCTTCTCGGCTCGCTCATTCGCCGATCACCGGGGGCACCGACTTCACCCTGTTCTCCGCACCCAGGCCGGTGAGTTCCTCGCCGTTGCGCTGGTTGACGAGATAGTCCTTCGTCTGATGTTCCTTGTCGTCGTCGCCCTTGCCGCGAGCGCCCGGCGCCATCATGCCCGGCATGCCGCTCGTTCCCGGCCGACCGGTCCCGGGACGCGCGGACGCGGCGGCGGGAACGCTGCCCGGAATGCCGGGCACACCGTTGATGCTGCGACCCGGCGCGGGATTGCCGAGGCCGGGCACGCCTGGGCTGGGGGTGCCCGGACTCGGCGTGCCGGGAGATCCGGGGCTCGGCGTTCCGGGGCGGGTCAGTGATGGATCGGTGCCGGGATTTGTACTCGCCGGTTGGGTCGAAGGGTTCGCGCCTGCGGGTGTAGTCGTGGTCTGGTCGGACGTGCTTTCCTGCTCGCCAGCGGGATTCGCGCTGGCCGGGACAGTGCTCTCTGGCGTGTTCTCGGTGCTCGGTAGCTGTGCTGGGGCCACCGTGGTGCCTTTATCGGTATCGGTATCGGTACCCGACGACGTCGGATGCCAACTGTTGTTCGGCACGGACGGCTGATCGCCCGAATTGTGCGCCGGGTTGTACGGTTTGGGTACCAGTGGAACGCCGGTGTCGGCTTCCCGGACGGCCGGGTAGAAGACGTTCTTGACGACGTTCACGGACGCATCGTGCGCGGAGTCGTCGCGGTGCTGGTTCAACTTCCAGGTCGGGCCCGGCACCCAGCTGGCGACGTTGCTGGTCCACGAATGGGTCGGCGCTTCTTGCACGGCAGGCCGCGTGACCTCGATGCCTGATCGGATGATCTTCACCTTTTCGGCGACGATCTGCACCGAACTGATCAGTCCGCTGGATTTGTCGACGTATTCCTTGATCCCGTCCGCCGCGGCCTTCGCCGCCGCTCCCTCCCACTTGCCTTCCATGGCTTTGCCGATCTCCGGACCGAAACCTCGCAAGCCCTGCTCGAGCCGATTGCGAATGGACTCCCACCGCTGGTGCAGCGCTACAACATCGGTGATCGACATGGCCTGCACGCGTTGATAGAGATCGTCGATCCCGTCCGGATTCTTGTACGCGCTCTCCGGAACTTTCGGTGACTGGGTCTGCACATCGCCACCGGCGCGCATGATTTCGGCGATGCGGTTGCGTGCGATGGCCGCGTCGGGACTCTCGTCGCGCGAACCACTGTCCGGCGGGCCGGATTTCGACTGCTCGAACAGTGCGGCGCCAATCGCTACCAAGAACGGCAGACCCATGATTAATCCCCCGGTCAGCTCAGCAGATTGCTCGTGTCTTGCGCATTGGAGTCGTCCTGTGCGCCGATGCGGTCCACGGAAATCTGGATCGTATCACGCATCAGGGTCAGTACCTCGATGTGTTCTTTGAGGGCGGAGTCCACATCGCCTTCGCCGCCGATTGCCTTGGCACCCAGCATGTTCGCCAGCTCGTCGGAGCAGTCGAAGCGGCCGAGGCCGGTTACACGGGTCATCATCTTCAGGTCTTCGAGAAGCGTGACATAGAGATCGATCTGACGATTGCAAGCATCGCGGCAACTCTGCGCGACCGCGGGGTCAAGCAAAAGCCTGCCAGCGTTGGCCTCGTCGGCAAGGTATCGCCACCGCGAAACCTCCTCGCTCATCGACATAGAGAATGCTCCCTGATCAGCGTGGAAACGTCGGCACAAGCACTTCCGCAGCGTTCATGGCCCGATCGCATGGCGCTACTTTGCCCTTGGGCGATGTATTGAAGACAGTGATCTGTAGTGCGCCCTGGCCAGCGGGGAATGCCAGATCGCAGTCTTCGCCGTCGACATCGGACGTGTTTCGGAAACGGAATCCATCCCGCCCGCCGACATTGATGCTGACGAAGTCGACGTTCCCCGGCTTCTTTCGCAGGTCGTCGATAGAGTAGATCGTCGACCACACTCCCAGCGAATAATTCCACTGAGACGCCGCATCATGCCAGGAGCAGACCTTCCATCCTGGCTGCTCGACACCAGCGATGCCCGACTTCTTCGTGGACGAGACCACGCCGATTCGTTGCAGTTGCTGATCCGGCACCTGCGTGCACGGATCCCACAACGCGGCCGTGGCCGCCGAAGTGTCGGTTGTCGTGCTGGGCGTGGCAGTCCCGTTCGTGTCCGATTCGCACCCTGAAGCGACCAGCACCACCCCAGCGAGCGCCGCAACTGTCGCCGTCGTCCGTCGTCCCACCGAAGCCTCCCGATCCGGGCCGTCAAAGTCGTCCCTGAAGTCTATGACGCACTCAGGGGGCCTCCGGTTCCATCGGATTCGGTTGTGCAGATCAGGAACATCGGGCCCTTGCATCAGCCATCGACCGGGGACGCAGCTCGGTGATCGCTGCTACGAGTGGTGTCGCGGCCGGTCAGGTCCCTGAAAACCCGGGTGATGGTGCGGTGCTCGGTCCGCACAGATGATGATCGACTGCACGACGGTGCTGACGTGTGGCCGGAACGCGTCGCGTGGTGCGACGACCCACCAGCGGTATCCGGTCCGTTCGTCAGCGGGGGAGGGCAGCAGTATCTCGCCGCCGTCGGGGACGATCGTCGCGCGGGCGCGCAGTAGTGCGATGAAGATGTCGCTGTCGTTGGCGAGCTGGTGGGTCTCGTCGGGGCGGACGAGGATCGTCCAGCGGCCGGAGCCGTGGGCGATGACCGGGCCCATCAAGTATTGCCTGGCGAGGTCGCTGTGGACCATTCTGCCGAGTTGTTCGGGTACCGTCACCGCGCCTACATCTCCTGCGCGCAGAGTGATTCGTCGGGTTTCCTCGTGGACGTAACACGGGAGCCCGTAGACGTGCCGGTAGCGCTGGCAGCGGGTGAGTGTCGGGTCGGCGGCGGGATCTGTATTCATGGCCGCTCCGTCAGGACTGGTCGGGAACGACTCGGCTCTGTTCGGGGGTAGGCGGATTGCACCGATGAACTCTCCGTTCGGATTCGGAAGATGAATGGCGGGGAAGCGTTCAGTCCCACAGCCGCGCGCAGGGAAGGTGCGGGAGGTCGTCGTCCAGGTTGTCGTCGACGGTCACGGTGATGTCCGGGAACCGTTGTGCCAGTGCGCGTGCGACGCTCTCGGCCTGTTCGGCGCTCGCCTGGTAGTCCAGCCATAGCGGGCCGGTTTCGATCTGGATGTGGCGGCGGTCCGGAGGCTCTGGGGCAGTTGGCTTCACTGCGGCCTGCTCGGGTCCGGCACCATTCGTCCGCTGTCGATCAGCACCTGTCGCGCCGCCGCCTTGCGTGCGCAATGTTTCGCGCGGCAGGCGACGTGGATCTGCATCACGTCATGGCCTGGGCGATGCTGAACGGCGACATCGGTGCTTTGTGGGCGGCTGCGTCACACAGGGCGATGAGTTGGTACATGGCGAGGGAATGCGGGGACACGGGAAATCTCTCTGCTTCGAGGATCGGCCGGTGCCCGGTACCGGGGGCTCTCGCCACCGGTCCGCCACTCTGGTCGGCCGGTGCGCCGCAGATAGTCCGGCGTCGGCCCGGTACCGGGCACCTGCGGCCGAACGTAAGCGCGGCATTCGGCCGAGTGGGAGCGTGGATTTCGGTTTCCGTTCCGACTATGCGAGGAGCCGTATATCCTGCGCAGGCACCCGTTTCGAGGGTGAATGCTCGGGGGAACGACGATCGAATAATCGGGGGGTGCTGGGCTATGTACATGACGACCGGTGAAGTGATCCGGCGAATCCGTAAATCGGTCGGCATGACCCAGACCGAGCTGGGCGCACTGATCAATTTCTCCCAGCCTGCCGTCTCGCACCTCGAGCGCGGCGGCCCCGCCTCCCATGATGTTCGCGTTCTTCGGCTCGTAGCCCGTGCGCTTCAGGTTCCGCTTGCCATACTGGTAGTGGAGTCGGACCAGGAGGCAGATGTGGACCGTCGCAACTTCTTCAAAGCAGGGGCATCTTTGAGCGCGGGGGCTGCCATGATGTCGGTTTCCGCTCCCGCGAACGCCGCGGCGACGTCCGGTGGGAAGGTCGGCGCGAGCGACGTGGAAGCCATCATCGAGAGCGTGAACCAGATCCACGAACTGGATCTGGTGGTCGGCGGCGACCGGTTGTGCCGGGTGTCGGCCAATCAAGTCCGCTATGTCGAGCAGCTTCTCGACCAGGGCAGCTACACCGAGGCGGTCGGTCGGGCGCTCACCAGCGCCGCCGCCGAGATGATGACCGCCGCCGGGTGGGTGCACTACGACGCCGGGCGTCTCGATGATGCTCGGCGGTATTACGCGGACGCGGCGAATGCCGCGAATGCGGCAGGCGACGGGATCGCTGCGGCGCATGCGCTGGGGAATGCCAGCTGCCTAATGATCAGCTTGCCCGGGGAGATGCGGAGAAATCCCTTGGCGGTGCAGTATGCGCAGGCTGCGTCCCAGGTATCTCTTCGGGAGGGCGGGCCGAAAATGCGGGCACTGATGGCGATTCGAGAAGCTGAAGCGCACGGCGCACGTGGAGACAAGACCGCCATGACGGCTGCGATAAGCCGATCCTTCCGCGCGTATGAGTCGACTCGGGGGCATGACCCGGCCTGGGTGTTCCTGCCCCAGGCTGAGCTGAACTTCATCACCGGCAAAGCCCAAATGTGGGTCGGGGAGCACGAGGCAGCAACCACATACATGCAAGCTGCCATCGATGGCTCGTCGGCCTGGCCGAGAGAGCGGGCTGCGTGGCAGCTCAGTCTCGCACGTAACTTCGTGAACGCTGGTGACGTCGCACAAGCATGCTCACTGCTGGCCGAAAACTACGACACCATCGCCGGGCTCGCGTCCACGCGCCTGCACCAGCGCATTGATGCCATCGCCAACCTGGTTCGCACGCATGCGGCGGTTCCAGAGGTACGGGAATTCCTGGGCAGACGCGCCGCGCAGGTCTAGCCTGCGCGGGGTAGAAGGATGCTCCGTCATCCGGATCGGCGAGCACCCGGTTCCTGCGGTACTGGGTGCGTGGCTCGGCTTCGCCGTCGGGGCTTTGCGGCGACAGCACGAAACTCTTCTCCGCACCAACAAGTGCTTCGCCGAAGACAGCGGAAGGTGCCAGGCAGTCACCTCGATGCGAACGCCGAACGCCGAACGCCGAACGCCGAACGCCGAACGCCGAACGCCGAACGCCGAACGCCGAACGCCGAACGCCGAACGCCGAACGTCGGGCTCGGGAGCAGCTTTGGCAATGCCCGGACGTCCAATTGATCCGTATGCGTTCGTCAGCATCGGCGGCTCGGGGAATCGCGATCAAGACTCGCCGCATTCCAATCTGAATCGAAGGCGGGTCTTGGCGAGCCGCGCCGTCGTCCGTCCGGACCCGCTGGCCCTCGAGTGGGCGACCGCTCTTGCCCTGCGTTCCCTTCCGTGTCCTCGGAAGGCAGCCCCATGTGCTCGCTTTCGTTCGCCGTGCTGGGTTCGGCGAGATCGTCGCCGCCGCGTCGATCAACCGGCGCACGCTTTTCACGCCCCTATGGAGACCCGGAGTCGGTGTCCTGGAACGCGATTATCAACGTGCTGCTGGCCGATGGTGGTGTCGCAGGGCAGTGGCCGATCGAGGTGTACTCGAGTCGCCGGGAAACGGCAGCGCCTCCGCGTCGAGAAGACGGGAGGCGCTTGCTCGGATTCGAGTTCGGGACTCAGTAGGCCCCGTTGACGTTGTCCATCGAGCCGTACCGATGGGCCGCGTAGTTGCAGGCGGCGGTGATGTTGGCGACCGGGTCGTAGATGTCGAAGGCGGTGCCGTCGACGTGGTAGGCGTTGAAGGTCGGGTCGATCACCTGGAGCAGACCCTTGGAGGGGGTGCCCTTGGCGGCGTTGGAGTCCGACAGGTTGATGGCCCGGGGATTGCCGCCGGATTCGCGCATGATGTTGCGGTGGATGCCCTCATAGCTACCCGGGATGCCGTGGATGCGCATCACGTCGAGGGACTGGCGGATCCAGCCGTCGAGGTTGTTCTCGTAGACCGGGGGCGGCGTGGGCACGATACCCTCGGGCGCCACGCCGGGCAGGCCTGGCAAACCTGGCAGCGCAGGCAGTGCGGGCAGCGCAGGCAGGCCAGGGAGGTCGATCGGCGCGGCAGCGGCGACCGGGACCGCAGCGTTGTCGTCGGCCACCGCGACTCCGGCGGAGAAACCAACGGCGATCACGCCGGCGGTGGCGGCGATGGCCGCGCCCTTACGAAGGGACGAGCGGCGGAGAAAAGAAATGCGTGCGTCAGGCATCGAGAAATCAGTTCCTTGTTCGTGCGGCGATCCGGCCGGAAAAACCAGCGCGGGGTCTACGGCGGGCACCAGGTGAGGTGTTCGCCAGCTCGGCTCGTGTGCGGTTTTCGGATTTCGTTGTGAAAAGCCAGGGTTCGAATTCCTGGCGGCGCGACGCGGTGCACAAGTCGGGGCGGTGCCCTTCGGTGCCGCTGCCGTACCCGGAGAGAAACAAGCCGTTGAAGATGTGAAGCTGGTTTCTCAGGTCTCTTCCGGACCTGATCTCAGCTTGATCACGGCCGGTGAACATTCGGCAAACAATAAATTAAGAAATAGTACTGCCGATCTTGGCAGCCCGAATTTCATACCTTCCGCAGTGCCCTGAACAGGCATTTTCCAGTAAAACGTGATTTGTGTCACAAACGGCTCGTTTGCAGTAACGAGACGGGGTTTGTCTCGATTCGATCACTGGAACGACGAGCGGGGGCCGGCGCGCCGACCCTCCGACGCAAAGTGCCGAAAATGTCCACGGCTCGAGCGACGGCGATCGAAATGCTCGTCCCAAGCGCACTTGACCGCGTTGTCGTAAATAGCGGTTCGACGCCTCGAATGGGTCCTGCTGAAAACAGAAGCGACCGTATGGCGGTGATCACTCCCAGGCTCGGACGAGATCCTCTGGCTCCCAATGCATTGCCAGCGGCAAGTTCTCTGCGACACCAGATTGGGAGACAGCAACGAGGCGGGTCTCATGGCCGGTGCCGGGCACCGCGAGCACCGAGCGGGCAAGACTGTCGTAGTCGTGGCGGTCGAAAGGCTGGTCTTCGAGCCATTTGATGGAATTGATGAAATGGATTGCCTTAGGCAGGTCTGCGTCGGACTGCACTATACAACTGCGAATCCGTTGTTGCGATCGAAAGATGTTGTGACACTGTAAGATTCCATTGCCTGGGCAAAGCTATGGCCTGTCTTGTCGGGTGATGCTTCCTGCTTGTCCCGGCCCCCGACAGCGGCCGCGCCGGGCGGTGCGTGGGCTGGCCCGATCTCGTGGCGGTGGCTACATCCGCGTCGTCCGTTTGCCGATGGCAGCGGAGAGTGCGTCGAGTTCGGCCAGGATGTCGGATGCCGCCCAGATGCGGTTACGTTTGCTCTCCGATAGCACCTCGAGGACGCCGGTCTCGGTCAATCTCCCGAGTGCCCGATACACGCTGGCTTCGGTAGTGCCAGTCATCTTCTGTGCGGTGTCCGCGTTGAATATCGGTGTGTCGAGCAATGCAGCCAGCACTGATTCGTCGGCGGAGTTCGCCCGGGGTCTGGCGATTGCGCGCCACCGGGCTGGGAGATCGGCGAGCGCACGGGCCGATTCCTGGGCCGCTTCACAGGAATGGATCGTCGCCGTGGAGACATATTCAACGAACTCGTCCACGTCACCTTTGCGATAGCCGTTCAGCTGTGCGAAGTAGCGGCCGGTGTCGGCGAGCATCGCTGAGGCCAGCGGAACTGTGACCCGCTGGGTCAGTCCCCGCCGCCGGAGGACCGCGTTGATGAGGGCGCGCCCGATCCGGCCGTTGCCATCGGTGAACGGATGGATGGATTCGAACTGGGCGTGCGCGATGGCGGCCTGCGCAAGAATCGGCAGATCGCTACGGCCGACAAAAGTAAGCAAATCGTCCATCAGCTCGGTGACGAGCTCCGGTGGAGGCGGAACGAACAGCGCGTCGATCGGGGTGAAGTCGCTGCCTCCGATCCAGTTCTGCACCGTCCTCAGCCTGCCCGAGTCCTGAGCAGTGTAGTAATCGGGAGCCATCAACAGGCGGTGTGCCTCGAGCAAAGAGGCGAGTGTGATCGGACCATCGCCGGCCGCGGTGACCAGTGCTGCTAACGTTCGTACCGCGGCAAGCTGAGACTTTGCCTCGTCACTGGCCTTCCCACCGGCGACCGCTCGGCCGAATGCTCGCCAGCCCGCGTCGATGTGCTCTATTTTCGATGACGCCACGGATTCGCTACGGAGCAAGAAATCGGCCAACGGCGCCAGATGTTGACCGTATCCTGCTTCGAGTCGCACGACCGCGATCACGGCGTCCTCGTGCGCCCGCGCGACGGCGCCGCCGACCGAGTACGTGAGATCGGCGATCCGCGGTGGGATCGATACTTCGATTTCGGTGAGGGTGCGGTCGGCGCGCGATCCCTGGCGGTGGCGAGGGCACCAGGTGCGGCTCTCAGTGCGATGGGGCGGCCAGCCCACGATGCCTCCTCCAGGCAAAAGAGCAACCAAGACGAATTTTATTATACTTGAGATGGTAAAAAGTACAATAGCAGAACCATTGCTTTACATTAAGCTGCTGCCTATGGACCGCGCAACGCTCGGGAAGGCCTCGCGGGCGGGTTGATGGGTCCTCCTGCCCCTGCGCGTCGGTGCAGGGCGCACAAAGTGATGGCGTTGTTCTGCTGGGACCAGTCGGCCACCGGTCGAGGCATCATCAGGCCCCTAGGGGATCCGGATTGCGGCGATCGGCTCGACGCCTGCGACTTACGCATCGAACTGGGCCTGGCCTTCGCGCAGAACGCCTGCGCTGGTACAACACTGACATGCTCGCGGCTGTCTGCCGGATTGGTTACTTCGCAAATCTGTTGTGGCGGGCCGAGAAGCAAGGATCAGTGTGACAACGGAGAAGGAAGTTGTTCGGCCCGGTACCGCATACGACCTACCAGCCCGTGATCTGCGGTTTGTGCGCACAGCGACCTCCATCGGAGGCCGCTTGGTCCGCCAGATCCCGACAATCGAGCGACAACTCGCTATACGCAATGTCATCGCCGACTGCTCGAGCGTCCGGCGGGAAGAACTACTGTCCGAGGTCGCCGGTGTCTTCGGCTGGACACGCGTCCGGTCGGACATCCGGGCGATGTTGACTTCAGATCTCGATAGTTAATCGCACTAGGTATGACACTCGCAGGCAGGGTGTAATCCTACAGCGGCACATTGGGAGGTCGAATCAATCACGAATTCGACCTCCCAGCGGAATCAGCTGCCGAAGCGGGCCAGGACTGAGCTGGCTTCCTGGGAGGCGGTGCCTTCCTCGGCGAGGTGGGCCATCTCAGGGGCGATCTCGCGACCGTGGTGGGCCATCGCCTGGGCGTACAGCCGACCCGCTCGGTAGGAGGAGCGGACCAGCGGGCCGGCCATCACGCCTGCGAAGCCGATTTCCTCCGCCGTCTTGGAGTGCTCGACGAACTCCTCCGGCTTCACCCAGCGGTCGACCGGGTGGTGGCGGGGGGACGGGCGCAGGTACTGGGTGATGGTGAGGATGTCGCAGCCCGCCTCGTGCAGGTCGCGCATCGCCTGGGTGACTTCCTCGGGGGTTTCGCCCATGCCGAGGATGAGGTTGGACTTGGTAACCAGGCCTGCTTCGCGGGCGGCGGTCAGCACCGCGAGGGAGCGCTCGTAGCGGAAAGCCGGGCGGATGCGCTTGAAGATGCGGGGGACCGTTTCGAGGTTGTGCGCCAGCACTTCCGGGCGGGCGGAGAAGACCTCGGCGAGCTGGTCGGGGTCGGCGTTGAAGTCGGGGATCAGCAGTTCCACGCCCGTGTGCGGGTTCGAACGCTTGATGGCGCGGACGGTTTCGGCGTAGAGCCAGGCGCCGCCGTCGTCCAGATCGTCGCGGGCGACGCCGGTGATGGTGGAGTAGCGCAGGCCCATGGCCTGGACGCTTTCGGCGACGCGGCGGGGCTCGTCCCGGTCGAGGGCGGCGGGCTTGCCGGTGTCGATCTGGCAGAAATCGCAGCGGCGGGTGCACTGTTCGCCGCCGATCAGGAACGTGGCCTCACGGTCTTCCCAGCACTCGAAGATGTTGGGGCAGCCCGCTTCCTCGCACACGGTGTGCAGGCCTTCGCGCTTCACCAAGCCTTTGAGTTCGGAGTACTCGGGGCCCATGGTGGCGCGGGTGCGGATCCACTTGGGTTTGCGCTCGATGGGGGTTTCCGCGTTGCGGGCTTCGATGCGCAAGAGCTTGCGGCCGTTCGCGGCACGAGCGTCCGGCCCGGAGGTGGCCTGCGCAGCCGCGGAGGGCACCGGGAGTGCCGCAGCAGGTTCGGCCGCGGCAGCGTTGTGTGGTGTCGGGGTGTCGACTGAGGTCACTCGATCGACCTTACGCCGTCGCGCTCGGGGACTGCGGGGTGGTGTCACCAGGAGTGACACGCGGAATATTGTGCTCGGTGACCGGCAGGTCGCCGTCCAGCGCGCGGATGAGGGCGTCGGCCACCAGCGGCTTGATCTCGGCGACGGTCACTTCGCGACCGAGTTCGCGGGTCAGCGTGGTGACGCCCGCGTCGCGGATGCCGCACGGAACGATGGCCTGGAATCCGTCCATGGCGGCGTTGCAGTTGAGCGAGAGGCCGTGCAGGGCCACGCCGCGCTGCACACGCACACCGATCGCGGCGATCTTGCGTTCGGCGTACAGCTCGGTGGCGGGCAGCCAGACGCCGGAACGGCCCTCGACGCGGCCACAGACCAGGCCGAGCCCGGTGCAGACGGTGATCACCGCCTCCTCGAGGCGGCGCACGTAGTCGACGACGTCGACCGGCTCGGCAAGCCGCACGATCGGGTAGCCGACCATTTGGCCGGGACCATGCCAGGTGATCTTGCCGCCGCGGTCGACCTGCACCACCGGGCTGCCGTCGATGGGCAGATCGTCGGCCTCGGTGCGGCGGCCCGCGGTGTACACCGACGGGTGCTCGAGCAGCAGCAGATGATCGGATCCGTCGCCATCGGCGCGCTGCTCGGCGATGCTGCGCTGCAGCTCCCAGGCGGCGTGGTAGTCGATGAGTCCGAGATCCTCGACCACGATCGGGGTCGTATCGAATCGGGCGGACAGGGTGGTGCGCGTGTCGTTCACAGCGATGACGGTACGCCCACGGGGGCAGCCGGTTCCAGCACCTCGATGTGGGATCTTCCACAGCCGGAGCGGATAGCCAGAGGGAGAACTGGGAGGTTGCGCGGCTACGGGCCGTTGGCGCCGCCTTGCGTCCGGGTCACCGCGTCGGCCAGGTCCGCCCCCGGGTGTGCGGTGCGCCGCGAGCACCGGGTTCCGTCGCGAAGAGGTAGGGACTTAGACGGCGTCGGCTGCCCGACTGCCGAGTTCTCGGCCCACCCGCTTGCGGTCGATGTCTGGAAGTGCCGCCTCGACCGGTGTCTGTCGGACCCGCCTGGCGTCACGTGCTGAAATAACTTCGCCTTCCGGATAAGCCCCCTCGGTGAGAGAGAGCAACCGGCTACCGAGACGGTGCGGATTCTGGCGGCTGCGCTCGGCGTTGCGATGACTACGGACCAGCGGCCGCGAGAGATCGCTTCGAGGAGGCGTGCGGTGAACGCGTGCTTACACAGCCACAGATCTCCGCGCATCCGAGTACGCCACCGATAGACCAGAGCAGCTCCCGATACGTCCGCGAGAGACAGCAGTACGTGAACCGCAGCGGTCAGTCGACGTCGACAGGAAGGGTGAGTTGCATGAGGGTCAAATCCATCCAGCGGCCGAATTTGTGGCCCACCTCCGGCAGGACGCCGACGGTGCGGAAGCCGAAGCGTTCGTGCAGGAGGATCGAACCGCCATTGCCGGATTCGATGGCGGCGATCATGGCGTGCACCGTGCCCGTGCGACGAGCACGTTCGATCAGCTCGGTGAGGAGGGCGGTGGCGATGCCGCGACGCTGGAAGCGGTCGTCGACGTAC
Organism: Nocardia exalbida NBRC 100660; assembly: GCF_000308575.1. Classification (GTDB taxonomy): domain Bacteria; phylum Actinomycetota; class Actinomycetes; order Mycobacteriales; family Mycobacteriaceae; genus Nocardia; species Nocardia exalbida. The sequence continues at coordinate 227,929 of NZ_BAFZ01000041.1, forward strand.
ACGGAGTTCTCGACCGTGTAGCGGTAGCCGGATTTGGTACGCCACGGGCCGTAACTCGCGTAACCCGCCAGCGCACCGTCGATCTCGGCGACCAGCACGGGCAGCCCCGCCCCGGTGCGGGCCCGGAACCAGCCGAGGCGCTCGTCCAGGCCGACCCGCTCGGTGTCCCAGATCGCGGTGGACGTGGCGATATTCGCGTTGTGGATGTCGAGGATCGCCGGAAGGTCATCGGTGGTCGCGTCGCGGATGGCCGTGGCGGGCCTGGTATCGAGTCGGTCGGTCATCGAGCATCTCCGGGTCGTCCCACCGCGGCGGTCAGCGCGGCGCCGATGGTGGGATGGTGGAACTGGTAACCCGCTTCCTCGAGGGCGGTGGGGATAGCCCTCGGCCCGCGCAGAATCGCCTCCTGCGCCATCTCGCCGACCAGCGCATTCAGCGCGAACGCCGGGACGACGAGGGGAGTGGGGCGATGCAGCGCCCGGCCGAGCGCGCGGCTGAACTCGGCGTTGGTGACCGGTGCGGGGCCGACCACGTTGATCGGGCCGGAGACCGTGTCGTGGGTGAGCGCGAAGACGATCGCGCCGATCTCGTCGGCCATCGAAATCCAGGGCGTGTACTGGCGGCCGTTGCCCAGCCGCCCGCCCAAGCCGAGCGCATACAACGGATGCAGCATGCCGAGCACGCCTCCGGTCCGGGACAGCACCGCGGCGCTGCGCAACAGCACCGTGCGCACACCAGCCGTGGCGGCGGGTTCGGTCGCCTTCTCCCAGTCCCGGCACAGGGCGGCCAGGAAACCCGAACCGGCGGGGGAGGTCTCGTCCACCACACGGTCGCCGGTGTCGCCGCCGTAGTAATGCACGCCGCTGGCATTGAGCAGCGCGGGCACACCCGCGGCGACCACCGCGCCGGCCAGGACGTCGGTCGGGGTGATGCGGCTGTCGCGCAACTCCTGTTTGAAGCTGCCGGTCCAGCGGCGCCGCCCGACGCTCGCACCACAGAGGTTGACCACGGCGTCGGCGCCGCGAAGAGCCCGCTCGTCCAGATGGGCACGAGCCGGGTTCCAGGAGAATTCATCCGCGCCCGCCGCTTTTCTGCGCACCAACCGGGCGACCTCGTGCCCGTCGCGGCGCAGTGCCGCGACGAGCGCTGTCCCGATCAACCCGGACGAGCCGGCGATCACGACCTTCATAGGTGCCGCGGGACCTTCCTCACAGACCGAGATCGGCCTCGAACGCCGCTTCCTCGAGCCGGTGGCGGATCGTGGTCAGGAAGCGTCCGGCGTCGGCGCCGTCGATCAGGCGGTGGTCGTAGGTGAGCGGCAGGTAGCACATCGAGCGGACGCCGATGGACTCGTTGCCGGTCTCGTCGGTCACCACGACCGGGCGCTTGACGATCGCGCCCGTGCCCAGCATGGCCGCCTGCGGCGGCACCAGGATCGGGGTGTCGAACAGCGCGCCCTGGCTGCCGATGTTGGTGATGGTGAAGGTGCCACCGGCCAGCTCGTCGGGCTTGAGTCCGCCGGTGCGGGCACGGTTGGCGATGTCGGCGATCGCGCGCGCCAGTCCGGCCAGCGACAGGTCACTGGCGTTGTGGATCACCGGGGACAGCAGGCCCTGCTCGGTGTCGACAGCGATGCCGAGGTGCACCGAGGCGTGGTAGGTGATCTCCTTGCTGGACTCGTCGTAGCTGGCGTTGACGTTCGGGTGCACGCCGAGCGCCTCGACCACGGCCTTGGCGAAGAAGGGCAGGAACGTCAGATTGACGCCCTCGCGGTCCTTGAACGCCGCCTTGGCCTGCTTGCGCAGCGTCGCGATCTTGGTGACGTCCGCCTCGTGCACCTGGGTCAGCTGCGCGGTGGTCTGCAGCGACTCGCGGGTCTTGGTCGCGGTGATCTGGCGGATGCGGTTGGCCTTCTGCACGGTGCCGCGCAGGTGGGCCAGTTCCGGGCTCGCCACCGCGGGCGCCTTCGCCGCGGCCGGAGCGGACGCGGCAGGGGCGGCGGCCGGAGCGGGGGCCTTCTTGGCCTCGGCGGCGGCGAGCACGTCCTGCTTGCGAATACGGCCTCCGACACCGGAACCGGTGATCGCGGCGAGGTCGACCTTGTTCTCCTCGGCCAGCTTGCGGACCAGCGGAGTGACGTAAGGGGTTGCGCCGTTGGAGGATTCGGCAGCCGGAGCGGCGGCGGGCGCGGGGGCCG
>NZ_BAFZ01000040.1 GCF_000308575.1 Nocardia exalbida NBRC 100660
TTCTTCGTCAAGCCCGGCGAGGACGAGCAGTGGCACAAGTACTGGATCGAGACCCGCTTCTCCTGGTACACCGATCTGGGCATCAACCCCGACAACTTGCGCCTCTACGAGCACCCGAAGGAGAAGTTGTCGCATTACTCGGCCGGCACCACCGACATCGAGTACCGCTTCGGCTTCCAGGGCAACGAGTGGGGTGAGCTCGAGGGCGTCGCGAACCGCACCGACTTCGATCTCAAGACGCACTCCGAGCACTCGGGCACCGAGCTCAGCTTCTTCGACCAGACCACCAACGAGCGCTACATCCCCTACGTCATCGAGCCCGCGGCCGGCCTGACCCGCTCGCTGATGGCGTTCCTGGTCGACGCCTACGCCGAGGACGAGGCGCCGAATGCCAAGGGCGGCGTGGACACCCGCACGGTGCTGCGCCTGGACCGCAGGC
>NZ_BAFZ01000039.1 GCF_000308575.1 Nocardia exalbida NBRC 100660
TACTTCGTCAAGCCGGGCGAGGACGTGGAGTGGCACAAGTACTGGATCGAGACGCGGTTCTCCTGGTACACCGACCTCGGCATCGCCGCGGAGAACCTGCGGCTGTTCGAGCACCCGAAGGACAAGCTCTCGCACTACTCGGCGGGCACCACCGACATCGAGTACCGCTTCGGCTTCCAGGGCAACGAGTGGGGTGAGCTGGAGGGCATCGCCAACCGCACCGACTTCGACCTCAAGACGCACTCGGAGCACTCCGGAACCGAGCTGAGCTTCTTCGACCAGACCACCAACGAGCGCTACGTCCCGTACGTCATCGAGCCCGCGGCGGGCCTCACCCGCTCGCTGATGGCGTTCCTGGTCGACGCCTACGCCGAGGACGAGGCGCCCAACGCCAAGGGCGGCGTGGACACCCGCACGGTACTGCGCCTGGATCGCCGCC
>NZ_BAFZ01000038.1 GCF_000308575.1 Nocardia exalbida NBRC 100660
CACACGAGCTCCGGGCGCATCCCGACGGACAAGGGCTATCGGCAGTTCGTCGATCGGATCTCAGAGGTGAAGCCGCTGTCGGCGGCGGAGCGCAGGGCGATCATGGAGTTCCTGGAGTCCGGTGTCGATCTCGACGACGTGCTGCGCCGGGGCGTCCGTCTGCTGGCCCAGCTGACCAGGCAGGTCGCCGTCGTGCAGTACCCGACGGTCTCGGCGTCCACGGTCCGCCACATCGAGGTGGTCGCGCTCAATCCCGCCCGCCTGCTGCTGGTGGTGATCACCGACACCGGCCGGGTCGACCAGCGCCTGGTGGAACTCGGCGCGCTGATCGATGACGAGGACCTGGCCGCGCTGCGCGGCATGCTCGGCGGAGCGATGGACGGCAAACGCCTGGCCTCGGCCTCGGCGGCGGTCGCCGAGCTACCCGAGCACGCGCCGGTGCGGCTGCGCGACGTGCTGGTGCGGGTGTCCACGGTGCTGGTGGAGACCCTGGTGGAGCACCCGGAGGAGCGATTGGTGCTCGGCGGCACCGCCAACCTCACCCGCAACGCCGCCGACTTCGGTTTCCCCGGCTCGCTGCGCGCGGTCCTGGAGGCGCTGGAAGAACAGGTCATCGTGCTCAAGCTGCTCGCCGCGGCCCAGCATCCGGGGACGGTCACGGTGCGGATCGGCGAGGAGACGCAGGTAGAGCAGATGCGGGGCACCTCGGTGGTGTCCACCGGCTACGGCGCGGCGGGAGCGGTGCTCGGCGGAATGGGGGTGCTCGGCCCGACCCGGATGGACTACCCGGGCACGATCGCATCGGTGGCGGCCGTGGCCCGATACATCGGTGAGGTCCTCGCCGAGCGCTGACCTGACCAGCGCGGGGAGACGCCACTGCTACGCTCGACCTTTCGGCCGGATAAAGTTGAGTGCACAAGACTAATGCTGTTGCCGGCGCGCTTCGAACGCGGCGCGGGCACCGGCGGCACCGTCGAGAACGACCAAGGACTAGAGAACTCAAGTGGCACGGGACTACTACGGACTGCTCGGCGTCGCGAAGAACGCGACCGATCAGGAGATCAAGCGGGCCTACCGCAAGCTGGCGCGTGAGCTCCACCCCGACGTCAACCCCGACGAGGCGGCGCAGGCCAGGTTCAAGGAAGTGTCGACCGCCTACGAGGTGCTGTCGGACCCGGAGAAGCGGCGCATCGTCGACATGGGCGGCGACCCGCTGGAATCCGGGGGCGGCGGGGCCGGATTCAACGGCGCGGGCTTCGGCGGGCTCGGCGACGTGTTCGAGGCGTTCTTCGGCGGCATGAGCGGATCGGCCGGCGCGCGCAAGCCGCGCGGCCGCGTCCAGCCCGGCGCCGACTCGCTGATCCGCACCCGGCTCAGCCTGGCCGAGTGCGCGGTCGGCGTGACCAAGCACCTCACCGTGGACACCGCGATCCTGTGCGATATCTGCCAGGGCTCCGGCACCAACGGCAACTCCAAGCCGGTGCGCTGCGAAACCTGCGGCGGCGCGGGCGAAGTCCAGTCCGTGCAACGGTCCTTCCTCGGCCAGGTGCTGACCTCGCGCCCGTGCCCCACCTGCCGCGGCGCGGGCGAGACCATCCCCGACCCGTGCCACAAGTGCGGTGGCGACGGCCGGGTGCGGGCGCGCCGCGAGATCGCCGCCCCGATTCCCGCCGGTGTCGCGAACGGCATGCGGGTGCGGCTTGCCGCGCAGGGCGAGGTCGGCCCGGGTGGCGGTCACGCGGGTGACCTGTATGTCGAGATCGTGGAGCAGCCGCACGACGTCTTCGTCCGGGACGGCGACGATCTGCACTGCACCATCCGGGTGCCGATGGTCGACGCGGCGCTGGGCACCACCGTCGTGATCGACACCATCCTCGACGGCCCCACCGAGCTGACCATTCCGGCGGGCACCCAGCCCGGCGAGATCTCGGTGCTGCGCGGGCACGGCATGCCGCGGCTGCGCTCCGGCGCGCGCGGTGACCTGCTCGCGCACCTGGACATCGTGATCCCGGCCAAGCTGGACAGCAAGCAGACCGAACTGCTGCGCAAGTACAAGGGAATGCGCGAGCGCGAACGCGCCGAGGTGATGTCGGCGCAGTCCGAGCACAACAGCGGCCTGTTCGCGCGGCTGCGTGCCTCGTTCAGCGGGCGCTAGGTGGCCGCGACGGTCTTCTACCTCGACGAGGTGCCCGAGCCGGGTGCGGTCGCGGTGCTCGACGGACCGGAGGGCAGGCACGCCGCCACGGTGCGCCGTATCCGGGTCGGCGAGCCGATCACCCTCTCCGATGGGCGCGGCATGCTCGCCGAATCGGAGGTCGTCGCCGCACACCGTGACCGGCTCGAGCTGGCGGTGCGCGACCGGAGGCTCGCGGCCCCGCCGACGCCGCCGGTGACCGTCGTGCAGGCGCTGCCGAAATCCGACCGTTCCGAGCTGGCGGTCGAGCTGATGACCGAGGCGGGCGCCGACGCCGTCATTCCCTGGCAGGCCGCGCGCTGCGTGGCGAACTGGGAGGCCAAGGCGGGCAAAGGGGTGGACAAATGGCGGGCCGCGGCGCGTTCGGCCGCCCGGCAGTCCCGCCGCGCCTACATCCCGGAAGTCGCCGACCTGCACCGCACAAAAGAGCTGCTGGAGCTGGTCCGGAAGGCCAAGGCCGCCGGTGCGATCGTCGCGGCGCTGCACGAATCCGGTACCGCTCGCTTCACCGAATTGCCCTTCGCCGACGCCACCGAAATCGTCCTCGTGGTCGGTCCGGAAGGCGGGCTGGACGACGCGGAACTCGCCGCTTTGACCGAGGCGGGCGCGGACGTGACGTTGCTCGGTCCGACGGTTCTGCGTACCTCCACCGCGGCGGCGGTCGCCCTCGGCGCCCTCGGCGCGCTGACATCACGCTGGTGACGATTCCCCCGTGTGGCGCGACAATCGGTGCGGTGCTCGGTCAGACCCGGACAGGTGCCGCTTCCGGGGCGGGAGTGGCACGCCTCGCCGTCTCGCGCTGCGCTCGATGCGATACGCCCAGCAGTAACGCCGCGAGGACCATCAGGAAGCCGATGCCGCAGGTCAGGCCGAGCCATCCGGCTCTGGCGTAAGCGATACCGGCCGCGCCGCCGACCAGCGCGCTGCCCAGGTAGTAGGCGAACAGATACAGCGACGACGCCGCGCCCCGATTGCCTTCGGCCATCGCGCCCACCCATGCGCTCGCCGCGGTGTGCGCTCCGAAAAACCCTGCGGTGTAGAGCAATACGCCGGGTATCACGGTACCGAGGTGATCGGGAATCGTGAGGACGAGCCCGATTGTCATCGCCCCCAGTGAGATCGTGAGCACCCACTGCCTGCCGATCCGGTCGGTCAGCCGTCCGGACGCCGCGGAGGCCGCCGTTCCGGCCAGATACAGCACGAACACCAGCCCTGCCAGCGCTTCCGGCAAGCTGAACGGCGCCCTGGTCAGCCGGTAGCCGAGATAGTTGTACATCGAGACGAACCCGCCCATCAGCACGAACGCCAGCCCGAACAGCGCGAGCAGTCCGCGATGGCGCAACTGGCTGCCCAGGTCGCCGAGCACCGTGCGGATACCGGCGGGCCGCGGGGCGAAGCCGCGAGACGGCGGCAGCCACCGGACGAACCCCACGGTGCAGGCCGCGGCGGCGAGGGAGGCCGCGGCCAGCGCCCACCGCCAGGACGCGAGGTCCGAGGTGAACGCCGGAATCAACCGCCCGGCCAGCCCACCGATCGTGGTGCCCGCGACATAGATGCCCATCGCGGCGCCCAACCCGTCCCCGCCGATCTCCTCCGCCAGATATGCCATAGCCACCGCGGGCACACCGGCCAAGGCGACGCCCTGAAGCGCTCGTCCGGCGAGCAGCACATCCAATGAGGGGCTCAGCGGTAGCAGCAGTCCGATCACCGCCGCCGCGATGGCCGAACCGGTCATCACCCTGGTCCGGCCGATCCGCGACGAGAGCGCACTCACCGGGATGATCGCCAGCGCGAGGAATCCGGTCGTGAGCGAGACCGCCAGCGCCGCTCGGGCAGGCGTCGCGCCGAACGCGGCCGAGAGGCTCGGCAGCAGCGCCTGGGCGCTGTACATGGAGGCGAAGGTCGTCAAGCCGGCCGCGAACAGCGCGGTGGTGATCCTGCGGTCGTGGGCGGCGTCCCGTGCCACCCCGCTCGGAGTCGTGGTCATGGCTTCCTCCTTTCGACCAGCATCACCAGCCGTTGTTGAGAACGGAAATGAATAATGAGAGCCGAGTTCATGCGCTGATCGCATATAGGGAGGCCGCAGCGTGCTGGGTGAGGATCTGGAGTGGTTCACGACACTCGCCGAGTTGGAGCGGGTGGGTGCGGCCGCGGATCGGTTGCACCTCGCGCAGCCGACGTTGTCGCGCATGCTGGCGCGATTGGAACGCAGGGTGGGTGTCGAACTGTTCGATCGGCACGGGAAGCGGATCACCCTCAACGAGTTCGGGCGGATCTATTACGAGCACGCCCGCCGCGCGCGATCCGAGCTGGACGCCGCGAAACAGGCGCTCGCCGATCGGTCCAATCCGGCCGGGGGCGTGCTGCGGCTGTCGTTCCAGCACTCTTTCGGCGGCTCGCTGGTGCCGCAGCTGATCAGCGGTTTCCGGCGCGTTTCCGGCCGGATCACGATCACCTTGTGGCAGGGCGCGGCCGAAGCGGTAACCGAGCGGGTGCTCGCGGGCGAAGCCGATCTGGGCATCGTCTCGCCCCGCCCCGCCGTAGCGGGCATCGGCTGGCGCGCCGTGCTGCGTCAGCCACTGGTCCTCGCGGTGCCGCCGGAACACCGGTTGGCCGGGCGGCGGCAGGTCCGGCTGGCGGAGGTGGCCGACGCGGAGTTCGTCACCATGCACCACGGCTTCGGGATGCGGCGCATCTTCGACGAACTGTGCGCCGCCGCGGATATCCGGCCGAGGATCGCGTTCGAATCGAGTGATCTCGTCACCGTGGCCGGGCTGGTGTCGGTGGGGTTGGGGCTGGCCATCCTGCCGGGCGAAGACCCGCTGTCGGCGGGACCGCTCTCCGGCCCGGCCACGGTGCCGCTGGCGGACGCGGGCGCCGCTCGCGCGGTGGGGCTGGTCTGGTCCGCCGCGGCGACGCCACCGGACGCGGTGCGACGCTTTCGTGACTTCACCGAGGATTGGGCGCGCCGACGTGGGGGAATCCCGTGAGGACCTGATTGCGCCCGGAGCATATTCACTGGGCGGTGTCGGTGGGGCGGGTTAAACTTCTCTCCATACAGCAGTCGAGACCGGAAAGCAGGCTATAGCCACTTTTGAGAACACAAGGCGAGATCGGCGACCCGGCCACCCCAGCGGCGGGCATCGGCGCCGGCGACAACGGTTCGGGTCCCGCAGCGCGCACCGTGCGCTCGAGTATCGAACTCGCTCCCGAATCCGTGTTCCCCTTCCTCGGTTCGGCCGACCAGAACCTTCGTGAACTGGAAACGCTGCTCGACGCGGACATTCACGTCCGCGGCAATTCCGTGACCCTCACCGGCAAGGCGGCCGATGTCGCGCTCGCCGAGCGGGTGATCGAGCAGCTCGTCGCGCTCACCGGCCGCAACCGCGTGGTGACGCCCGAGGCCGTTCGGCACACCGTGTCCATGCTCACCGAGGGCTCCAGCGACTCCCCCGCGGAAGTGCTCAGCCTGGACATCCTGTCCCGGCGGGGCAAGACCATCCGGCCCAAGACGCTGAACCAGAAGCGCTACGTCGACGCGATCGACGCCAACACCATCGTGTTCGGCATCGGCCCCGCCGGTACCGGCAAGACCTATCTGGCCATGGCCAAGGCGGTTCAGGCGCTACAGTCCAAGTCGGTCAACCGGATCATCCTCACCCGCCCCGCGGTCGAGGCGGGGGAGCGGCTCGGCTTCCTGCCCGGCACGCTGAACGAGAAGATCGATCCGTATCTGCGCCCGCTCTACGACGCGCTGCACGACATGATGGATCCGGAGGCCATTCCGAAGCTGATGGCGGCCGGTGTCATCGAGGTCGCGCCGCTGGCCTACATGCGCGGACGCGCGCAACCGCTTCATACGAAGGTTTTGACCCCGGAGGGCTTCCGCCCGATCGGCGAGCTCCAGGTCGGTGACTTCGTCATCGGGTCGAACGGACATCCCACCGAGATACTGGGCGTTTACCCACAGGGTTTCAAGGAGATCTACAGGGTCTACACGCAGGATGGCGCATCCACGCTCGCGTCGGGCGACCATCTGTGGTCGGTATACACGCGTTCCGACCGTCGTCGGGGCAAGCCGCCGCGTGTGCTGCAAACAAAGGAGATGATCGGAAATCTTCGAGCAGCGCACCACCACCGCTACGAGTTGCCGGTCCTGAGCGGGCCTGTTCGTTTCGAAGCGCGCACGGTGCCGATGAATCCGTACGCCCTGGGATTGCTACTCGGCGATGGATGCCTCACAGGCAGCACAACCCCCAGCTTTGCGACCAACGATCCGGAACTGGCCGCAGCGCTCGAACAAGCGATCCCCGGCGTTGTTCTTCGCCGGACGTCCGAGGTCGACTATGTGATCGGTCGAATCCGGCGTCCGGGTGAGCCGGTCACTACCCCCAACCCGGTGACCCTGATCGCCAGGCAACTCGGACTCGCGGGCACCCGATCCGATACCAAGTTCGTCCCTCGCGAGTACCTGCTCAACGACTACGAAGTCAGATTAGGTGTTCTGCAGGGGTTGCTCGACTCGGATGGTGGTCCGGTTACGCAGAGTGGTCGAACCTGCCGTATCCAATTCTCGACGGTATCCCGACAGTTGCGTGACGACGTCGTGTTCCTGGTCCAATCGCTCGGTGGGGTCGTCACCGTCCGGACCAGGGCTGCTGAAGGCCGGAAGCCTGGGCTGGCGAGGGGCCGGTCGGTCACACATCGGTCGGATGCGCATGTTCTCGATGTCCGGTTGCCGGAAGGCGTCGCGCCGTTCCGGCTGGCACGCAAGGCGACGAAGTACCGAGAGTCCGGTGGCGGTCGGCCGATGCGTTTCATCGACCGAATCGAATCCGTCGGAACCGACGAAGCAGTGTGCATTCGAGTGGCTGCCAGCGACTCGCTGTATGTCACCGAAGACTTCCTCCTTACGCACAACACTCTGAACGATTCGTTCATCATCCTCGACGAGGCGCAGAACACCACCGCCGAGCAGATGAAGATGTTCCTCACCCGCCTCGGCTTCGGCTCGAAGATCGTGGTGACCGGTGACGTGACCCAGGTCGATCTGCCGAACGGCGCACGGTCGGGCCTGCGCGCCGCCAGCGAGATCCTCACCGAGATCGAAGACATCCACTTCGCGGAACTGACCAGCAGCGACGTGGTCCGCCACCGGCTGGTCTCCGACATCGTCGACGCCTACGACCGTTTCGAGGCCCAGACGCGCCCGCAGGTCGCCCCGCATTACGCGGGCAACCGGGCGCAGCGCCGCGCGGCGAACCGGTCGGACCGGCGATAACTCGTCTCGCCGGGCGGGGCTCCGCTCCGCCGACGCGATAGCGGGGATCGTAGGCTGTTCGGGTGAGCATCGAGATCGCCAACGAGTCGGGTATCGACGTACCCGAAGAAGAGCTGGTCAGCGTCGCGCGGTTCGTGATCGCGCGGATGGACGTGCACCCGGCCGCGGAGCTGTCGATGGTGCTCGTCGATCTCGACACCATGGCCGATCTGCACATGCGCTGGATGGACCTACCCGGCCCGACCGACGTCATGTCCTTCCCGATGGACGAACTCGAGCCGGGCGGCCGGCCCGACAGCCCCGAACCCGGCCCGTCCATGCTCGGCGACATCGTGTTGTGCCCGGAGTTCGCCGCCGGGCAGGCCCGCAAGGCGGGGCACTCCCTGGATCACGAACTCGCCCTGCTCACCGTGCACGGCGTCCTGCACCTGCTCGGCTACGACCACGCCGAGCCGGAGGAGGAGAAGGAGATGTTCGCGTTGCAGGCCCGGCTGCTCGAGGAGTGGTACGAGAGCCTGCGGGAAGCTCGTCGGCGTGCCGAGCTGGCCGAACGCGACGCGCGGTTGCTGGGCAAGGCGGGCTTCACCACACCGGGTGACTCCTCGGGTCAAGCGTGAATTCGCTGACCCTCGTTCTGCTCGCGGTCCTGCTCATCTCGGTGGGTGGGGTCTTCGCCGGTGTCGATTCCGCCCTGAACACGATCTCGCCCGCCCGCGTCGACGACATGATGCGCGCCGACCGGCCCGGCGCGGTGCGGTTGAGCCGGGTCGTCGCCGACCGGGCGCGCTACGTGAATCTCATGGTGCTGCTGCGCATCCTGTGCGAGATCGGCGCCACGGTGCTGCTGACGGCGGGGCTGATGACGGTCTGGGGGAGGAACTGGGCGCTGCTGGTCACCGCGCTGGTGATGGTGCTGGTTTCCTACGTGGTGATCGGCGTGGGCCCGCGTACGCTGGGCCGGCAGCACGCGTACTCCATCGCGCTGGCCGCGGCCTTGCCGCTGCAGTTCATCGGCGCGCTGCTCGGCCCCCTGAGCAGGCTGCTGATCCTCATCGGTAACGCGATCACCCCGGGTAAAGGTTTTCGCAACGGCCCCTTCGCTTCCGAGATCGAGCTGCGCGAGGTGGTCGAGATGGCCAGTGAGCGCGGCGTGGTCGCCGACGACGAACGGCGCATGATCCAGTCGGTCTTCGAACTCGGCGACACACCGGCGCGCGCGGTGATGGTGCCGCGCACCGAGATGGTGTGGATCGAAGCGGACAAGACCGCGGCGCAGGCGATGTCGCTGGCGGTGCGTTCCGGGCATTCGCGGATCCCGGTGATCGGCGAGAACGTCGACGACATCCTGGGCGTGGTCTATCTGAAGGATTTGGTGCCGTACACCGATCGCAGCCGCAAGGTACGGGTGCGCGAGGTGATGCGGCCCGCGGTGTTCATGCCCGACTCCAAACCGCTGGACAGCTTGCTCGACGAGATGCAGCGCAGGCGCAACCACATGGCGTTGCTGGTGGACGAGTACGGCGGCATCGCGGGGCTGGTGACCATCGAGGACGTGCTCGAGGAGATCGTCGGTGAGATCGCCGATGAGTACGACACCGACGAGACCCCGCCCATCGAGGATCTCGGTGACGGCCGTTACCGCGTCTCGGCCCGGTTGCCGGTGGAGGACCTCGGTGAGCTGTACGGATTGGAGATCGATGAGGAGGACGTCGACACCGTCGGCGGCCTGCTCGCACACGAGCTGGGGCGCGTGCCGCTGCCCGGGTCGAAGATCGAGGCGCACGGGCTGGTGCTGCGCGGCGAAGGCGGCGCGGACGCGCGGGGCCGGATGCGGGTGAACACCGTAGTGGTACGCAAAGCGCGCGAGAAGGTCCCCGCGGGGAAGACCAACGGGGACAATGCCAATGGCAAGCGCAAGGCCAACGGATCGGAGCGGGAGATCCCTGCCGATCGCGACGAGGACGGAGACAGCGAATGACCGAACTGGACGCCGAGGACAACAAGCTGGTGGTGCTGGCCAGGGGCGCGCTCGGCCGCACCGGCGGGGCGAGCGGAGCGGCGATCCGGGACACCGACGGCCGCACCTACGCCGCCGGGGAGGTCACGTTGACCGCACTGCGGCTGACGGCGCTGCAAGCCGCCGTGGCGGCGGCGTTGTCCAGCGGCGCGGAGGGATTCGAGGCGGCCGTCGTGGTCGGCGGGCGGTTGTCCGATTTCGGTGTGACCGCGGTGCGTGAGGTGTCGGCGGAGGCGCGGATCATCTTCACCGACCGCGACGGCGCGGTGTTCGAGGTCGTCGACGACTCCGCGGACGCGGCCGACGCGGTGAGCGCCGAATCCGGCGAGGTTCGCGGTGGCTGACGCGCGGGAATTCCGTTCCGGATTCGTCTGTTTCGTCGGTCGCCCCAACACCGGCAAGTCGACGCTGACCAACGCGCTGGTGGGTGCGAAGATCGCGATCACCTCGTCGCGCCCGCAAACCACCAGGCACACGATTCGCGGCATCGTGCACCGCGAGCACACGCAGTTGATCCTGGTCGACACCCCCGGCCTGCACCGCCCACGCACCCTGCTGGGTCAGCGGCTCAACGACCTTGTGCGCGACACCTATTCGGAAGTCGACGTGATCGCGCTGTGCATCCCGGCCGACGAGAAGATCGGTCCGGGCGACCGCTGGATCGTGCAGCAGATCAGGCAGATGGCGCCGAAGACCACGCTGCTCGGCGTGGTCACCAAGATCGACAAGGTGAGCCGCGACCAGGTCGCCGAACAATTGATGGCCATCTCCCAGCTACTCGGCCCGGATGCCGACGTGGTGCCGGTGTCGGCGGTCAAGGGCGAGCAGGTGGAGGTCCTCGTCGACGTCATCGCCTCGAAGATGCCGGAGGGCCCGGCGTTCTACCCCGACGGCGAACTCACCGACGAGCCGGAGGAAACACTGATGGCCGAGCTCATCCGCGAGGCCGCGCTCGAAGGCGTACGCGACGAACTGCCGCACTCACTGGCCGTGGTCATCGAGGAAGTCCTGCCCTACGAGGAGCGCGAGGACATGCTCGACGTACACGCCCTGCTCTACGTCGAGCGCCCCAGCCAGAAGGCGATCGTCATCGGCAAGGGCGGCTCCCGCCTGAAAGAAGTCGGCACCAACGCCCGCAAGCAGATCGAACACATCCTCGGCACCCGGATCTATTTGAACCTGCACGTGAAGGTGGCCAAGGACTGGCAGCGGGATCCCAAACAGTTGGGCAAACTCGGGTTCTGAGCGGTTCGGTCGCCTCCATGGGGTTTCCGGGAGACCCGCTGGGCGTGGTCCATCTGGGACGGCGTTGCCGCGACCGACACCCGGCGCTGCTCCCGACATGTCGACAGGAATGCTGAGCAGCGAACCGCGCCTACAGGTTGATCCCCTTCGCCTGATGGAACGTGACGGAGATTTCGGTGCAGTGCTCTGACATGCCCTGCGCCGGAATCACCGCACGCCAAGCGGAATCTTGGTTATCTCGCGCCATTCGTATCGATGGTTGTCCCGGTTCAGTGCGATGAGCGATACCGCCGCCACTGCCTGAGCAATCTGTATATGGCCCAGCTCATCTCGAGCGAGCAGATTGCGGAGGTCGGCCAGCGATGACACTCCGGTGGAGTAGGCGAGCGACAAGTGGGGCTGGAAGTCGTCGCCACGCTCGGGCACCTGGTCGCTGCCCCAAATGTCGGCGATGGCGTGTTGCAAATCGTCGCGGATTTCTTTGAGGCACTCCGGGTTCGCGACCGGCATACCGATAGTTTCCTTATCCACACGCGGCGGTCCGATCAGTGCGTCGAATGGCCCGCGTCGGGAAAGGTAGCTCGCGGCGGCCTCGCTGATCAGCTGTATGTCTGCTGTCGTCACCTGATCGGTGAATCCGACGCCCTGTAGCGTGATGTGCAGTCCTTCGCGTGCAACGGGATCCATGGTGGGAATCTGCGAGAGAGTCGGCGCAAAAATTTCGACCAGCTGCCCGGCCGGGGAATCATCGTCAAAGGTGATGTGCCAGGTGTAGAACGACTTGCCCGGCTTCCATCCCGGGCGCCACCACCAGTGATCCCATGTGAAGTCCTCGGCCATGGAGTCATTCTCCGTTCGTGTCAGCCGCGAGCGTCGGTAGAGTTCCCCAATCAGCGAGCTGTCGGAATTCCGCTGCGATCTCGGTGATCTGGGTTACTCCACCGGCGCCCCCAGTAGTTTCATCTGCCATTCGGGCAATTTCATCTACTCGTTGGATCAGGGGTTGTACCCGGTGTTCTATTGGTGTGGTTGCAGCGACGTCGGCCAGCTCGGTCGCAGCGATGTCTAGGTCACCGAGCGCGATGTACCCCTTGATCTGCTGGCAGCGGACCATTCGTTCAGAGCCGAGGTTCCGCCGCGCCGGGGCGGTGCTGCGAAACTTCTCGATGGCTGTGGAGGTGTACTCGATGGACCGTATCGGGTCACCGTTGACCAGTGCGATGTCAGCCCAGTACCCGCCTGCGCGTTCGAGTGAGCACGAGAACGGTCCGGCGAACTGGTCCTGTTGTGGCTCATCGTTCAGCCGCGCCGCTATATCGAGGGCCAATTGCATCGCTGAGGCGGACTCCTTGCCCTTACCCGAGCGAGCGAGGTCGATTGCCCTGGCACTAGCCAGGAGAAGCGCTGCCGTGCCTGTATCAGCGTACTCGAGACCGTCTGCCGCGGCTTCGGCCGCAGAGCCGAACTCCCCGCGCCTCTCGGCCACTGTGCGCTGGGCGGCGCGAATCCAGGCGCGCAGTTCATTGTTGTCGGCATTGTCGGCAAGAGCCCATGCGGTGCGGAGATGCCGCTCTGCGACATCCCCCCGCCCCAGATCGGTTGTGATCCAGCCGAGGATCGTCATGGACCAACCGGCGATCCCGTACAGCTCGACGCTGTGTCGCGGTCGCTGTCGCCCCCGCAGCAGCTCGATCGTCTGGTCCCGCGTTTCGATCACACGCCGGAACAGCGGCAGAGTCGGCGACTTGAGGTACTCACGAGTCACCCACCGAAGGTTGTCGCGCAAATCCGCGATCATCAGCGGCCCCACGTTACTTGCCTCCGCCCAAGCCAACAGAGACGCGGATTCGTCGGCGGTGGCGACAAGCAGATCGCCTCCATTCGGCTGTGGTTCCGGCCCGCCGGAACTCCTGGCGAGAAAGCTCCAGAACCGTTCCTTCGCATCATCGTCGGCATCCTCCAGAACGCGGTACAGCAGGCGCTTGCTCGACTCGTGCAAGGTGGATGTCCGCCCGGTCTCCCAGAGATTGAGAGTCCGCTTTGTGACGCCGACAATGCGCGAGAACTCGAGTGGGCTGCGCCGCATTGCTTCACGCAGCGCGCGAATCTCTACGGATGTCCACTCGATATCCACCATACGGTCGCTCCCCTCCATACGACTGCCCCTGAGCAGCAAACTACCCGCTCTTAACCTTTGTCACGTCGGTTCAGCACTGTTATGCAACGGTTCGTTGCGGGCACGCTCGATCCTGCACCCGGTGCCGGGTCGATGCCGTTGCGCCCAACGGCACACCGATCGCTGTGAGCGGCCGATCGGTGGCGCGTGCTCCTCGGCGCCGGGTGCTCATCACACCACGAGCAGGGAGATGCGGGGATGGGGTTGGAGGACACTCGGGTGCTGCCGCCGGTGCAGGCCGACACGCCGTTGACGCGGTGCCGTTTCTATCGTGAGACCTGCGGGCTACCCGCCAGGGTTCAACCCGAAATCGGAAGCATCATCGTGCCCGCGGGCAGCGTCGGCGCGATCACCATGCCGCATGACCTCGGGGCCGCGGTGAAGGGCCGTATGCACAACCTGGGTACGCGACTCGGTCCGATCGTCTCGCATCCACGCTCGAAACGATGGACTTTCCTCATCGTGCCGGACGTGCCGGACGAGAACAGGCTGTTCGCCGAGTTGTTCCGGCTCAATGTTTCGGTATCACGCTTCGGCGCGCAAATCGCCTTGCCCTCGCCAGGTGCCCGGCAGGCGGGATTCCGCGTCTGGGTCACACCGCCACGCGACGCCTTCCGCCCATCCGGCATGGCCGTCATCGAGTCGATCCGAGCTTGCCGACCGCAGCGCAGGCGGTGACGCCGTGGATCCCCAGCCGTCACCGCGCCCCGAAGAAGACGACGTGTACCTGTCGATCCAATTCCACGATCTGCGCCTCGGTTTCGCCGCCTGCGCTACCGCGGCGGCGCGCTTCATCCAGGACTGGCGCGCCTACCACTACCCGGACGCGGTGACCGTGGTCCCCGCCGACCCGACCGGATTGCCGCGCTGCCCCACCGAACGCCTTTACCTGGACCCGTGACAATCGTGCTCCGGCAACTGCTGTCGCTGCTCATGTCGCGAGGAAGGTTCTGATGGCTTCGTCGCTGGAGAGATGGTTGGCGCCGGTCGTGACGTCGATCGTCGGGTAGTTCCTGCGCACGGCGTCGGCGATGGTGGCGAGGCGATCGGCGACTACTGCGGGGTCGCGTAGCGCCTGTGGGCTCAGGCCTTCGAAGCCGGGGAACCCGTCGGCGACCAGGGTTACCTCGGGGTTGTTGATGATGTCGTCGTAGGTCTGGAATTCGACGCTGACGATCTTGGATGTGTCTACCTTGCCCGGAGTGGTGAATACGCGGTCGCTGACGCCTTCGATGAAGTTGGCCGCCGAATGCCCTTCTTCGATCATCGGATTCACCCGGATACGGTTGGCGTCGATACCCAGGACCATGCCCGCGGGGTGGAACCGCATCGTGCCGTCGCGGACATCGGTCCAGCTCGTGATCGTTCCGTACACTCCGGCGATGTCTGTGCCGTCGGTCAGGTATACGACGTCTCCGGCGGTGCTGTGCGACGCCGTGCGGATATAGCCATCCTCGGCTGAGGTTCCTCTTCCGCGAAAAGCCCTGGGGAACACCTGATCGACCTGCCACAGGCGTGCTCCGTTGTAGAAACGATCCGGCGATGTGGACCCGGGTTCCGACAGGGGACCCGGGAATGACGGGTCACCGGTATCGAATTCGTGGCGAAGACCTCTGTCGGCGTCGGTGAGTACTCGGGCCGCACCCTCGGCTTCACGAGCGAAGGGCCGGACGCCGTGTTCGGCGTCAACCCTCGCGAGCCTCTCGAGCTCGTTGCTCAAGTGTCGGGCGAAGCGGGCATACGCCCGTGCAATCAATTCGGATCTGGTCAGCAAGACAACGCCCTCGGCCCGATCGCATCATCTAAGGCGTTACCGGCCTGCGGATACGTCTCCGCGGTGCTGAGGCGGCAGTAGTTCCTCGTCGAGCACCACCGGGACATGAGCGTCTACCGAATGACGGTCGGCCATCGGGGCCCTCCTCGCTTTCCGGGTTCGGCCGAGAGTCGCGGCATCGGCGCTCGGAACCCGCGAGGGCACTGCGGCGGCCGTACCGACACATGCGTGGACTCGGCGCATCCCATAAGGTACATCGCGCAGGGGGATGCCGAGCCTGATTCGGCGCGTCGCTCAATCGGAACCGGCACGGCCCGAGCCGGATTCGAGTCGGATCACCACCACGGGTCGGGGCGGTGGCGGTGCCATCGGAGTTCCGATTCGAGCTGGGCGGCCAACGAGATCAGCAGAGGTTCGGAATTCGCCGTGCCCATCAGTTGGGCGCCGACGGGGAGACCGGCGGCGGTGAAGCCGGCGGGGACGTTGATGCTCGGCCAGCCGAGGACATTCCACGGCCAGGTGTAGGGGCAGGCCGCGGTGATGAGGTTGTTGGTGGCGTTGACGCCGATGCCGTCGATCTCCTCGGCGCGCGGCGGGGGAGTCGCGGTGGTGGGTGCGAGGACGACGTCGTAGGCGCGGAAGAAGTGGCCGATTCGCCGGTGCAGCAGGGGTTCCAGTCGCCGTGCCGCGTAGAGGGCGGGGCCGTCGAGTACGCGCCCGATCTTGGCGTTGGCGGCGGTGCGCGGGTCTACCTCGAGGCCGGGCATGCGGTGGAATACCCGCCGGATTCCGGCGAGCGAACGCGGCAGGAACGAGGCGCCGATCAGGATGCCGTAGTGCAGGTCGGCCACGGTCACGGTATGCCCGAGTTCGCGCAGGGTATCGGCGGTGCGTCGCACGGCTCGCTCGACCTCTGGATCCAGGGCGGTTCTGGTCGCGGTGAACGGGATACGCAGCGAGAGGGCGATGCGCAACCGGCCCGGATCGCGGCCCACCGCGTCCGAGGCGCTGATCGGCTCAGGCGTGTGCACATCTCCCGGGTGTGGACCGGCCGCGGCGTCCAGCAGGAGCGCCGCGTCCGCGACGGTGCGCGCCAGCGGTCCGTTCACGGTGAGGCCGTAGAACGCTTCGGCCTCCGGCCAAGTCGAGATGCGTCCGCGCTGTGGCTTGATGCCGACCAGATTCGTCCAGGCGGCCGGGATGCGGATCGAGCCCGCGCCGTCGGACCCGAGGGCGGCCGGGACCAATCCGGCCGCGACGGCTGCCGAAGCGCCGCCGGAGGACCCGCCCGGCGTCCTGGTGCGGTCCCAGGGGTTACGGGTGTGCCCGAACCACGCGGCGCTGGTGAACGGCCACTGGCCCAGTTCGCAGGTATTGGTCTTTCCGACGATCACCGCGCCCGCGGCACGCAGGCGGCGGACCGATTCCGCGTCCTCGGTCTTCGGCGCGAAATCGCCGCCGCAGCCGAACGCGGTCGGCTCACCCGCGACATCCGTGTCGTCCTTCACCGCGACGGGCACCCCCAGCAGTGGCAGCCGTTCGCCAGCGGCCCAGCGCCGGTCGGCGTCGGCGGCCTCGGCCAGCGCCCGCTCGCGGCGCACGATCCGGAAGGCGTTGAGCGTGCCTTGGGCCGCGTCGATCCGATCCAGCGCCGCGCCGACCGCCTCGGTCGACGTGATCGCGCCGCAGGCGATCGCGGCCGCCAGTTCGGCCAGCCCCAGCTCCGGCCGCCGCGTGCCGGGTGCGGGATCGGACACCGTCATGTGAGCTCCGTCTCGTCGTGCTCCACCAGACGGTAGCGTGAAGTTGGTCAATCGTCCATATCGGTGCGCGGCGATGGGGATCAGCGAATGTGCTTGCACTCGCCGTAGGGCACGCCCTGGGTGAGGTCGGGCCTGCCGAACATCCGGCCGACCAGCGCGTTGAACGCGGCCACCGAGAACCTCTCCATGTCGTTGCAGAGGAAATCGTTCTTGGTGCCCGAAACATCCTTGGATTTCAGCGATTTCGCCCACTTCTGCGGTGTCCCCCCGCACCCGACGTGCACCTGGTAGTCGCCACCTTTGTCGAGAGTGAAGGAATAGTCGACCTTCGAGTGGCCGCCGAGCCGGACCGGGAGCTTGGTCTGCGCCCAACCCGATTTCGACGTCTTGGCCTGGACCCAGACCCCGACCGGCGAGGCACTGTTGATGCACCCGATGGTGCCGCTCACGGTGGTCGGCGCCGCCGATGCGCTCGGCAGGCCCAGGCCCAGGAATGCCGCCGAAGCGGAGAGCACAACGGCCGTGCGGAGGGACTTGCGCATTATTCGAACCTTTCGATACGGGATTGCGCCTCGACGGACTCGGATCGCGCCGAGCGAGCCGCGACGACGACTTGTTCCGGTCGCAAGAGACGCGCACCCATCACGTATCCGGGGCGCACGACCCGCAGCACCGAGCCCGGCGATCGGCCGGAAGACTCGGCGGCGACCGCTTCATGGATGTCGGGATCGAAGTCGGCCCTGGCGGGCACGCGCCGGACGCCACGGCGTTCGAGAACCTCGTGCAGTTCGTCGACGATGCTGCCGAGCACCTCGTCGTGCTCGTCGTTCAGCGACGCCACGCGGTCGACGAGCATGAGCAGTTCACGGAACAGCGGGGCGAGCAGCTGTTCGGCGAACCCTCCTCGGGCGAGGGAGAGCTGCTCGTGCAGATCGTCCAAGGCTCGATTCTTCGCCTTGTCCTCGAGCAACCGGCGGTGGAACAGGTCGCGCAGTTGGGCGACCTCTCCGGCCAGCGTGGTCAGCGGATCATCGGTACCGGGCGGGGCCGTCATATGCCGCGCTCGACGATGTCGTACCGCTTCGAGTTGTGCTTCCAGACCGGCATGCGATGGGTGAGCGTGTAGCCGGCGACGACGGCGGCGACGATCAGCAATCCGATGCCCTTCATGGGTATCAGGGCCAAGCCGATGATGAGGGCCACCGCCCACGGGCCCATGCCGGTGTGGAACCACCTGGCCTCGGCGGCTTTGTCGGCGAGTTCGATGTTCTCTTGCAGCGAGGCGCGCAGCGGAGCGTCGTCGAACCGGAGTTTCAACGCGCGGCCGGACATGTCGCGGGTGACGGCGATCTGGGCCTCGGAGGTGATGCAGTACGCACCGCTGCGCAGCTGCGACCACATGCCGAGGTTGACCTGTTCCAGCGCGAGTGCCAGGTAGTACTGGAAGATCTGCTCGTTCGGATGATGCCGGACCACGTCCTCCATCAGTTCCAGCGCCTTGTCGTTCTTGCTCTGCTGCAAGTAGACGTTGGCGATGGCGGTCCGGTAGAGCGGCTCGCCGGGCGCGAGACGCAGTGCCGTCTCGTATTCGCCGAGCGCTTCGTTCAACGCGCCGGTGGCCAGGAACGCTTCGGCGTAGTCGAAGTGGTATTCGGGGCTGTCGGGCTTGAGGCTGATGGCTTCCCGGAACTCGAAGCCGGCGTCCTTGTAGTTGCCCATGACGAACGACGAGTTCGCGCGCACCGCCCACGCCTCGTGGTTGGCGCCGTTGACCGAGATCGCCTCGCGGGCACAGTAGTACGCGGAGGGCGCGTTACCGCGCTCGAAGTACTCGCGGGCGAGACCGATCCAGTCCCGGCCGCTCTGCGCCACCGGCGCCGGTTGATTGCTCGTCGGCCGATACTGCCTGGCCTGCTGGTCGAATTGCCGTCGTCGGTTCGTGTCGAGCAGCACGCGTTCGGCCTGACCGAGGTGGCGTACCCGGGCTTCGGCCTGCGCGCGTTTCACGGGATCCGACTGGCCCGCGCGCTTGTTCCACATTCTGCGCTGCTCGCGGATGGCCGTCTTGATGGCATCCTCGTCGGCGGTCTCGGCGAGGCCGAGGATTTCGTAGTAGTTGACGAACTCTTCGGTTGTCGTGGTCATGCTCAATTCACCTCGAGATTTTCGTTCTTCGTGCGGGCGGCACGGATGTCGGTGGCGCTGAGATTGGCGACGTTGTCGACCTCGAACGTGCCGAGTGATCTGTCCGCGGTGAGGTCGGTGATTTCGACCTGGATGGTCTGATCCATGTCGTAGTGGAAGGTGATCAGGACCGGAGCGTTCGCCGGATAAGGCGGGATGGCGAAAAGCTGCCCGCCGTCGGGCCATTTTCCTTTGGTGACGAACCGGACGTGGTCGATGTCCTCGTCGTCGCCTTGGGTGACGCAGATCCGCACTTCGGTCTGGCCGTCGGCGACGGTGCCGAACACCTTGCTCGCCTTGGCGGGGATCTTGGTGTTGCGCGGGATCACGATGCTGTTGCCCGGCTGCAAGCTGTCGTTCAGTGCGACCGTTCCCAGCGCCTGCGAAGTGACGTCGAGGATCACCGGCTTGCGCGCCGCGCTCGACGACGTCTCGGCTTCGGCCCGCAGCGCAGCGCCGAGCGCTACGAGCTCGTCGGGGTTTCCGGCCCGCAGCGGTGGCTTGCCGGTCAATTCCTCCAGCATCGTCGCCACCATGGGCATGCGCGTCGACCCGCCGACGAGCAAGGTGTGGTCGATGTCCGCGAACCGCAGGCCCAACTCCTCGACGAGGGAGTGGGCCAGGTCCCGCGACTGGTTGAGCAGGTCGCTGGTGAGGTCTTCGAACGTTTCGCGGGTCACGGTCAGCGTGCGGGTGACGCCGTCGTGGCTGAGCACCACTCGGGTGGACCGGGTCGAACTGAGCGTGCGTTTGGCGAGTTCGGCCTTCTCACGCAGGTCGGCTTCGGTCTCGAACGCGTCGGTGAGATCGCCGCCCCCCTGGGCCACGTACTCCTCGTTGAGGTGCTGCATCAGCCGGTTGTCCCATTCGAAGCCGCCCAGTTCGTGCAACCCGTCGGTGCCGAGCACGTCGAACACGCCGTCGCCGATGCGCATGACGGTGACGTCGAACGTGCCGCCGCCCAGGTCGTACACCATGACGGTGCCGCTGCCGCGATCGAGTCCGAAGGCCAGCCCGGCCGCGGTCGGCTCGTTCACCACACGCAGCACGTTGAGACCGGCGATCGTGCCCGCGTCCCTGGTCGCCCGCCGTCGCGCGTCGTCGAAGAACGCCGGGACCGTGATCACCGCGTCGGTGACCTGCCCCTGCCCCAGGATGAGTTCGGCGTCCTCCTTCAGTCGTTTGAGGATCATCGCCGACACTTCCTCGGCCGAGTAGGCGCGGTCGTCGGAGGTGATGAATCGGTAGTCCGGGTTGCCCATCTGCCGTTTGACGAACTGCGCGACATCCAGCGGCGCGGTCACCGTGGACCGTTTGGCCATCGAGCCGACCAGCACGCTGTCGGAGTCGAAGAAGACCACCGACGGCGTGAGTCGCTCGCCGTCCCGGTTGACCAGGATCTCCGGCCTACCGCTCGCGCCGACGACGGCGACCGCTGAATACGTGGTACCGAGATCGATACCGACGGTATGTGCCACTGTTTGCCCTCCCGATGCACCTGGTGACGGTGCATGAAAAACGGATACTGCGAAATATTCGACCCGGTGCGATTCCTGTGGTGGCACGCGTCGGCTTCGGACGCGCGCCACGCACCGGACAGCCGGCGGGAACGTCAGGGATTCGGCGCCTTCCATTCGAATTTGCACAACTGGCACTGGTATTTCTGCCAGCCCTGACGATCCTTCTCGCCGATGTCCATTCCGGTCTTCTTGCTGCATTGCGGACACACTTCAGCCATTATCGGCCTTCCGGTAGTGGGAACTGTGCTCCAGAGTCATCGGGGGTGCACAGGTTTAGAATCATATAAGTCGGAGAGGGCAAGTAATCAGCGAACTTCGCGGTGATTTCCGGCCCGTATCATCGGCAGCGGACCGAATTGTTGCCGTTCCCTGATGATGTCGCTGGATTATTGCTCGGAGTGCCCCGTGTTCAGCAAGATCTTGCTACCGGGGTTCGTACCCCGGTGTTCTGCTCGGGTTGCCGATCTCGCTTCGGTCCGCGCGCTATGAAACCTACTGGTTCGAAAGACGTTCGACGTCTTGCCGACGCGTATCGCCAGCGATGAAGATCGCGATATGGAACCGAGCTTACGAGTACTCGTCGCCTCGCCACTGGGGGGAATCATCGCTCCCACACTGTCGCAATATTTTCCGGCATCGACCGTCGCGGTTGCCTCCGATGTCGACGAGGTTCGCAGCCGAATCGTGGGACGTTTTCGGTTCGACGTGGTCATCTCGGATCTGATCTGGAACAAACCCGAAATGGAGTACCGTTTCGACGGTTTGGATGTCCTGGACCTGCTCCGTGACACCAAACGGCAGAGCGAGGTTCTGCTCGCCGCGCAAGGGCACAGCATGGAGAGCGATCACCTCGACGAGGCCCGGCTGCGCGCGGCCGAGATCGCGGAGTTCTACGACAAGTCATCCGGCGTCCCCGCGCTGCTCGCGGCCATCCAGCGCGCCGCGACCGGCCGCAGTGAACAGATCGCACTCCCGCGGCAGGGGCCGCCCGCACTGTGCGCGCTGTTCACCGAACAGCGTGGTGAGACGGCGGGCCGGTTGGCCGGTGCGATCGCGGCCAAATCCGCTTGGGACTACAACTCTCTCGCCCAAGTCGCCCGGGTGGGTCTCAACACCGCCAACAAGGCCACCAACACCTATATCGGGCCGATCATTCTCGCCCGCAAAGAGTTGCCGGAGGGTACGCCGTTGACCCAGGGGGCGGTCTTCCGCTGGTGTGGTGAGCACGCGCATTATCTGATCAGTTGGTGCCGCCGCAACGGCCATGCCGATGTCCTCGGCCCGCGATTCACGTGACAGCACGGTACGCACGGGGAGTCCGCAGATCGCCATCAGCTCTCGTCCCCGTGCGTCAGTACCTCCGTGTGCCCGTTGCGGCGACACCAACTCATCAGATAGCGCGCGTGTAATCCACACCAGCGGTACACGACGGCGGAGGTCAGCTCTCCGTGGGATTCGTTCTCGCGCCGTTGCGCGATGATTCGTCCGAGATAGCCGTCGGCGAGCGAATGGGCCGCGTCGAGATCGACTTCGGCCGCGGCTGCCAGGGACGCGGGGTCCCACGTGCGTCCGGAGGCGATCGCCCCGGCGAGCCGGCCCGCGATTACTCCGTCTCGTCCGGTGAAAAGTTCATAGAGCGAAGGGATTCCGTACGTGGGGCGCCGATTCGGCAGGCGTTCACCGTTGGCCGCTTGTCGTATCGCCGAGAGCAGCGCCGTTACCCCGGTGGCTTTCTCGTGCACACCCGCGATCTCGTCCGCCCGGTGGTACGCCTCGTCCAAGTGATCCTGCTCCATGCTGTGCCCTTGGCCTGCCAGCAGAACGGCGGTGCCCGCCCGGCTTTCGCGCACCATTTCCAGGACATCCAACCCGTCGAAGCGGAATTCTTGCTCGGGGTCGTTCCATACCAGGTCCGCGAGCACCACGTCGAGTTTCTCGATGCCGGTGACAGCGTGGACCACCTCTGCCCGGTCGCGGGCGACGATGACCTTCGCCGCCGGGAAGGACGCCGACAGCGTCGGTTCGATGACGTTTCCGAGCGGTGAAGCGACGAGAAGTCGCATGAATCGTTTCCCCTCTCGTGATCCCGATGGAAACTTTCCGTCCCGCGGCGAGAAAACAAGTATGTGCCTCGCGCAGACGCGCACGGGGAGATCATCGACGCCGGATCTGGCACTCCGTCCGGCTCGGTCGGCCCGTAATAGCCTCCCCGCGAGACCTTTTCGTCGATGGTTGCCTCCGTGCGGTAAGGGGCTGCAACATCTTGCCCGGCAGTGCGCTACCGCGGGCACAGACCGTGCTGGGCGATGGTCGGAAGGTAGCGCTGCCATTCGGTGGCGGTGATCGGCCCGCTGCCGCTGTCGCAGAGTTCGGCGGCGACCTCGTCGACGTCCGTCGCCCAGACGCGCACGATCCGGTCGGGTCCCGCCGCGAGCAGCAGATCGCCGTCCAGCGCGTAGACGGCATCGTTGACCCGACCCGTGTAGGCATTGAGCACCGCCAGCCGTCGCGGGTCGCGCGGGTCGGTGATGTCCCAGACCCAGATGCCGTTGTCACTCGCGCCGCCGACCAGTCGCGTGCCGTCGGGGCCGAAATTGACGGTGATGATCGCGTCGGCGGCGCCGATCAGCGTGGCGAGATGCCGGGGCGCCTCCGGGTCGGACAGGTCGAAGAGTTTGACGGTGTGGTCCATGCTGCCCGCGGCGAGGATCGGCGCGGTGGGGCTGAAGGCCACGGCGGCCAGATCGTTGGTGAATCCGGAGAGCTTCGGCAGTTCCCGCGGGCGGGCGCGATCACGGATGTCCCAGCGGAACACCGACTCGTTGGACGTGGCTATGGCGAGTTGGGCGCCCGCGGCGTCGACGGCGGCGATGCCCGGCAGCCCGGGACCGGTGGAGACCGCGCCGAGCGATCGCGGGGCGGCCGGGTCGCCGAGGTCCCACAGCGTCACAGTCGGATCGTCCTGGCCCGCGACGACCAACGTCTTGGCGTCGGGGGTGAAGGTCATGGCGGAGACGATGCCGTTGACGGCGGCCACCTTCGATGTCAGCCGGGGATGCGCCGGATCGCGCAGGTCCCACAGCAGCACATGGCCGGCGCGGGTGCCGACCGCGGCCGTCGAACCGTCCATCGCCAGCGCGACCGCCCCGCAACTCCTCTCATCCGCGCCCACGGGCAGCGCGGGGAATTCGACGGGTGCTGCGGGATCGCCGAGACTCCACAGGTGGGCGCTGCCGTCGCCCGCGCCGGTGCCGACGAGCAAGAGCTTCCCGCTGCGATCGATCGGTGTCTGGAAGACCACGCTCTGCGCCCCGCGCAGGACCGGGCCGGGCAGCGGCCAGATCCGGACCGTGCCGTCGAGACTGCCCGTGATCAGTGCGTGCGCGTCGAGGGCGAAGCGCACCGACACCACGATCACCGGGTTGGGCAGTTCCATCTCCAGTTGGTCGGTGTCCAGCCGCCACACGCGCGTCTTGTTGTCCGAGCTGACCGCGGCCAGCCGGGTGCCGTCCGGGCTGAAGGCGACGTCGTTGACATAGCTGGTGAATCCACGCAGCGCGGGCAATTGCGCCGGGGCGGCCGGGTCGCGCACATCCCAGCGGCGTACCTCGTTGGCGCGACCGGGAACCGCGAGAACGGAGCTGTCCGGACTGAATCGCAGCGACAATGCCTGCGCCGTGGAACCGTCGGGCGGAATGTCCGTCAGCGGAACGTCCCGGTCGGTGGCCCAGATGCGCAGTGCGCCCGCGTTTCCCGCGGCGGCGAGAAGTTTCCCGTTCGGGGCGAACGCGATGACGGGTGCGCCCGCGGGAAGTTGCCAGGCGGGCAACGGAATCGGGTGCTTGGCGTCGGTGATGTCCCATCGGGCGATCTCCGCTGTGGTGGTCGTCGCGGCGAGGGAGCGCTTGTCGGGACCGATATCGAGGGTGCGGTACTGGACGCCGGTTCCGGCGAGGGTGGCCAGCGGCCGGGGTGCGTCCGGGTTCGCGATGTCCCAGAGATCGATGTGGCCGCCGAATGCCGCGGCCAGCAGTGCGCCGTCGGGAGTCATCGTCACGGAACCGAGAACCGCTCCCGGCCGGGGCGCGGGAATGCGGCTGCGGAAATCCGCCGACCCGGGCTGGCCGGAACGGGTGCTCCGGTGCAGGTGGTGCAGGTCGATCGTGGCGTCGCTGCGGCCGACGGCGAGCAAGACTCCGGAGCGGTCGGTGGCCACCAGCGTGCCGCCGTCGGGTCCGAGCAGCCGTGTCGGAGTCTGGACCGCGGTGCTGTCCAAGAGCGCGGAGCGGGCTTCGAGGGTGGGTTGGATGCGGAAGGCCGCGAGCGCGAGCTGCGCCGACAGCGCGGGATCGGTGCCGCGCAGTCGCTCCGCTTGGAGCGCGATCTGGCGCGACAGCGCCTCGTCTCGCGCGTGCGCGGCGTTCGACCGGGCCACCAGCGCGACACCGGTCAAGACGATCGTCGCGATCAGCGCGGTCGCCAAGCCGGCGACCATCCGCTGCAAGATCCGGGTGCGGCGGCGTTCTCCGGCCCGGATCTGCGCCTGATGGGCGATACTGGCGGCGATGTAGTCGCGTTCGTGCTGGTTGAGGTCTCGCCGATGTCCGTCGTCGCGCGTCCACTCCTGAACGAACTCCAGCCTCGCGGGTCCGAGCAGCGCGCTGGGGTCCTCGTTGTTGTCGAGCCAGACCTGGGTGGCCTGGGTCAGCCTGCGGTGTACGGCCAGGCTCTCCCGATCCTCGTCGAGCCACCGGTGCATCCGGGACCAGGCGCCGATCAGCGCCTCGTGCGTGATCGCGACGGTCTCCTCCTCGACCGTGAGCAGGCGGTGCGTGGCGAACCGCTCGATCACGGTGTTCACGTTCGCGACGGAGTCGTGGTCGAAGAACAGCTCCTGGCGTTGTACCCGGCGGCGGGTGGTCACATCGTCGTCGATGTTGAGCAGACGCAGGAACGTGCGGCGGGTGATCTGCCGCTGCGGCTCGGTGAGGCCGCGATACACGGTCTCGGCGGTCTGCTCGATGGCGCCCGCGATTCCGCCGACGGCGTTGTAGTCGGCGACGGTCATCTTCCGGCGGCTGGACCGCTGCCAGGTCTCCAGCAGAGCATGCGACAGCAAGGGGAGAGCGCCGGTGTCGTGAGCTTCGGCGGACCCGCGCGGCGCGAGTTCCACGATCAGCAGCTGCACGAGTTCGTCTTCCACGGTCCAGTTCGCTTTGCGGGCCGGCTCGATGATGACGTCGCACAGCGCCTGCTTGCTCAGGGGTCCGACCAGGACCGAATGATGCGCCAGCGCGTGGTGCAGGAACGGCTCTTCGGCGGCGTGGCGGTAGAAATCCGCGCGCAGTCCCAGCACATGGGTCCGGCCGTTCGCGTCGCCCGCGAGCGCGGCCAGGAAGTCGGCTCGCTCGTCGTCGTCGAGGCACAGTGTCCAGGTCTCCTCGAACTGATCGATGACCAGGACGTCGGCGGGGTCCTGGAGTACCTGTGCCGGATGCGCGCCCGGGGTGACGACCGCGGCCGTGCGGCCTTCGCGCTGGAGCGCGGGTAGCAGTCCGGCGCGCAGCAGCGAGGACTTCCCCGAGCCGGAGGCGCCGGTGACGATGAGTATCCGCTGCTCGGATCCGGCGAGCGACGAAACGCGCTGTCGCAGATCCGCCGTGAGTTCGGCGCGGCCGAAGAGCCATTCGGCGTCATCGGGTCGAAAAGGTTCCAGGCCCCGGTAGGGCACAGGTCCCTGGCTCCGCCTGCGTCCGCTCGTCGGACGCACCTGCCGGACCGCCGCGAGCCACCGCTGTTGCCCCTCCGGGTCACGAACGCCGCACGCCGTCAGGACATCCCGGAACATCCGCTCGTTCTGCTCGGTCGGCACATGGTGACCGGCGAACCATCCGCTAACCGTGCCGTGCAGGCCTCCCGAGTCGTCGACGACCTGGCGGACGGTCAACCCGGCGGTGGTGCGCAGCCGTGTGAAGGCCGCCGCGAATTCCTCTCGGGTG
The DNA here is from genome assembly GCF_000308575.1 of Nocardia exalbida NBRC 100660. Taxonomy (GTDB): domain Bacteria; phylum Actinomycetota; class Actinomycetes; order Mycobacteriales; family Mycobacteriaceae; genus Nocardia; species Nocardia exalbida. The sequence goes on from NZ_BAFZ01000038.1 coordinate 26,154, forward strand.
GAGATGGATCGAGGATCCACCCGACTCCCGCCCCCATCGGTCATGACCGGAGTCTAGCGAGATCCGGGCGGCGGCGCGGCGTGTCGTATGGACCTTGTATTGACTTCTTTCTCGACCATACGCACTGCTCAGAGGCTGTTTCCTGAACCCACGCCGCGAACGTGCGCCGCGCGTCGACGCAGTGGGAGGAAAGGAAACAGCCACCATGTCCGCACCATCACTGTCGTTGCCGACCCGGCCGAGGCCCGGATTCGGCCGCGCCCTCGATACCTTCCACCGGGCGGCGATCCACGTGCCGGCCTACGCCGACTTCCTCGCGCGCCGCGGAATCGAACCGGCAAACATCGGAACCGCCGATGACTTCGCCGCGCTGCCGCCGATGACCAAAGCGGAGTACCTGCGGCACTACCCGTTGCGCATGTTGCTCTGGCATGGCGACGTCGCTTCGGCCGGGACGTGGTCGTGCAGTTCCGGCTCCACCGGCAGGCCCAGCTATTGGCCGAGGGACCTCGTCGCCCAGGAAGAGGCGATCGAGCTCTACTCGCGGGTGTTCCGCGACAGCTTCCAGACGCGGCAGCGGACCACGCTGCTGGTCGTCGGCTTCGCGATGGGCAATTGGATCGGAGGCACCTACACCTACGCGGCGGCCACCGCGATGCGTCAGCGCGGGCACCGCATCTCGACCATCGCACCCGGCATCGAACCGGAGACCATCCTGGCCGATATCGCCGAACTGGGCCCGCACTACGACCAGGTCGTCCTGGCCGGTTACCCCCCGTTCGTCAAGGATGTGCTGGATCGGGCGCCCGCCGAGGTACTGCGCCAGAACCTGCGCATTCTGCTGGCAGGCGAGGCCATCACCGAAGAATGGCGGGACTACGTGCTCGACCGGATCGGCAAGCCGGGGCAGCCGGGGGAGATCCGCGTCGTCTACGGCACCGCCGACGCGGGCATCATGGGGTGCGAGACGCGCACCAGTGTCGCCGTCCGCCGCGCGGCCGGCGCGGATCCCGCGCTGAGCGAGGCGTTGTTCGGCGAGGCGCACCTGCAGCCGACCTTCGTCGAGTACGACGCGGAGTATCGGTATACCGAAGTCGACGCCGAAGGCCGCTTCCTGTTCAGCGCCGATACCGCGGTCCCGCTGCTGCGCTACCGGATCAACGATGCCGGCCGGATCTTCTCCGCCGCTGAGCTCGCCGCCGTCCTCGATGCGCACGGTCACCGTCTGCCGGTGCGCACCTCCACCGACTCCTGCGGGTTCCTCGCCCTGCACCGGCGCACCGATGTCGCCGCGTCGTTCTACGCGCTGGAGATCTACCCGGACAACATTCGCGCCGCGCTGGAGGACCCGGACGTCAGTCCGGCGGTCACGGGAAAGTTCGTGCTGATGACCGACACCGACGCGCGATTCGAGCAGACCTTGCGGCTGCGCGTCGAACTCCGCGACGGTGTCTGCCCCGCAGACGGATTCACCGCGCTGCTGGAGCGGAAGGTGGTCGATGCCCTGCTGCGCACCAACAGCGAGTACCGCCGCCTGCACCGGGCGCTCGGCTCGGCCGCCGAGCCGCGGATCAGCCTGCACCACCGCGGCAGCGCGGGTTTCGAGCCGGGCGTCAAGCACCAGTGGACGGGGGCGCGGTCATGATCGAAATCCTGCATCCGGCAGACGACGAGCGGCGCATCGCCGAACTGTGCGCACCCGGATCCGGGTACCGGCTGGTCGACGGCTGGGCGAGCGCGGCAAGGGAACTCGCGTTGATCGAGCGGCCCGAGTTCGCCGCGGGGACCCCGGCCGCGGCGGCAGCGCTGGAGGACTACCTGACCTCGGTACGGGACGGTGCGGCCGTCGACCGGATCAGCCGCTACGTCGTATTCCCGTGGCGCCGGACCATCGTCGAACTGCCCGACCGCGAGCACTTCTGGCGGTTGCGCACGGCCAGGAACCGGCACCTGCTCACCGGCGACGAGCAACGGGCCTGGTCGGAGGCCGTGGTGGGAGTGGCCGGGCTCAGCGTGGGCGCTTCCGCGCTGGCGGTCTGCGCGTTGTCCGGCGCCCGGCGATTCCGGCTCGCCGAGCACGACACTCTCGGATGCACCAATCTCAACAGGCTCCAGGCGTCGGTGTGCGATCTCGGCGAGCCCAAACTGACTCTGGCGCAACGCCGTACGTTGGAGCTGGACCCTTATAGCGAGATCGCCGCCTTCCCCGAGGGGTACCGGCCGGAGAACGCCTCGGACTACTTGGGTGGGCCGGGAGGCTCCGCGCCCCTGACCGTCCTCATCGAGGAGATGGACGACCTCGCGCTGAAAGTGGACATCCGCAAGCGCGCCCGCGCGCTCGGCATCCCCGTGGTGATGGCGACCGATCACGGCGACAGCTCCTTCGTCGACGTCGAGCGCTACGACCTGGAACCGGACTATCCGCTCCTGCACGGCCGGGCCGGCGATCTGACCGGCCTGACGGCGGCCGAGCTGCGCGATCCGGCGCGACGGATCGAGCTGGCCACCGCCATCGTCGGCAGCGACATCACACCGCGGACGCGCTACTCGCTGACCGAAGTCGGCCGCAGCCTGCCCTCGTGGCCGCAGTTGGCCACCGCGGTGACTCTCGCGGGGGCGCTGGCCGGCCTCGCCGCACGGTTGATCGCCTGCGGTAGCAGCTTGTCGTCGGGCAGGTACCGAGTGGATCTCGACACGCTGCTGCGGGGTACGCGGGAGCGGTGGAACGAGCTGGGAGAAGCGGAGTTCCGCGCGATGCTCGGCATCCCCTAGTGCTTATGCAAGATCTTGCCGACAAGGATTCGTGTCGAGCCGAAACGAACCCGGGTACGGCGGTGCCCGGCCATACCTGGCACGGCTGCCGAGTTCCGCTCGGCTCGACTCGAGCCGGATGTTTGGCTGGCGAGGTGCGATGCGCCGAGTGCCAGCATTTCCACCGCGACGGCTCCCCGTTCTGCGGGAACTGTGGTGTGCGTGCCCGACGGAGGCGGATCGGCAGCGACGGTGCGGCCCCATCGAAGGCGGTGGAGGATCTGCGTTCTTCGCTGAGCGATCTGCTCGACCGGATCAGTCGGTGCGACATCGACCTGGAGGACCGGCGGTTGGTCGAGGAGACGACTCGGCGCGCGGCGGTCGAGGCGGCGAAGGATCGGCCGAACCGGATCGTGCTCACCGGTGTCCTGTACGCGGTCGGAGAGTCCGTCGCAGGCGTCGCCTCCTTGGCGAATGCGGTGATGGCCTCGAAGGACGCGGTCGAGGCTGTCTTCCGCTGATCCATAGAGCCGCATCTAGACATACATACGGTATGTATGTAACAGTGGACGGGAACCCGACCACTGGGAGGACCCATGGCAACCAGCACAGCTCTCGGCCGCACCCACGAGGTGGATCTGCCCGGCGGCCGCATTCGCTATCACGAGACAGGGGAGGGCGCTCCGGTCGTCTTCGTGCACGGCCTGCTCGTCAACGCGGACATCTGGCGCAAAGTCGTGCCCGTGGTCGCCGCGGCCGGATACCGCTGCCTGGCGCCGGACTGGCCGCTGGGCTCGCACGAGATCCCGGTCCCGGACGCGGAACTGACCCCCACCGGCATCGCCGATCTCATCGCCGCGTTCCTCGAACGCCTCGACCTCATCGACGTCACGCTGGTCGCCAACGACACCGGCGGAGCGATCACCCAGGTGCTGCTGACCCGCGACCGGTCCCGCGTCGGCCGCGTCGTACTCGCCTCGGTTGACAGCTACGAGGGCTTCCTGCCGCAGCCGTTCACCTCGCTTCCGCTGCTGGCGAAGATCCCGGGATCGCTGCGCCCCCTCACCGAGGCGCTGCGGATCCGGGCGCTGCACCGCCTGCCGTTGGCGTTCGGATGGGTCACCAAGCGGCCCGTCCCGCCCGAGATCGTGGACTCCTATCTGCTGCCGAGCCGCAATTCCGCCGCGATCCGGAAAGACCTGCGCCGCTTCCTGAAATCGGCGCATCGCCGCTACACGCTGGAAGCCGCGCGCCACTTCGCCGACGTCGACATCCCGGTGCTGTTGGCCTGGGCGCGCGAGGACCGGCTGTTCCCGGTGTCGTTCGCCGAACGCCTGGCCCGCGACCTGCCGGACGCGCAACTGAAGCTCATCGACGACTCCTACACCTTCGTGTCGGAGGACCAGCCCGAGTTGCTCGCCGAATCGATTCTGGAGTTCACTCGGCTGCATGCCACGCCGTAGCCAGGAAGACCGGTCTCGCGCAACCAGGGCCGCGCTCGAACAGGCGGGACGCCGCCTGTTCACCGAGCGCGGCTTCGCCGGAACCTCGGCCGAAGGGCTGGTCACCGAGGCAGGCGTCACCCGGGGCGCGCTGCACCACCACTACGGGGACAAACGGGGACTGTTCCTCGCGGTGCTGGAGCAGATCGAGGTCGAGATCACCGAGGAGATCGAGAACGCCATCGCGGCGGTCGATTCCGAGGACGTGATGGCCGGAATGGCGGTGGGGCTCGCGCTTTTCCTGGAGATCTGCCAGCGCCCGGCGATGCTGCGGATCGCCCTCACCGACGCCCCGGCCGTGCTCGGCTGGCAGGCCTGGCGGGAATTCGAATCCGCGCACGGCCTCGGCCTGATCACCAGGCAACTCGAGCGCGCTCGCGCCGCCGGGTTGATCGCCGACGCCCCCATCCCCGTGCTGGCCCAGCTCGTCGTCAGCGTGATCAGCGAGGCGTCCTTGATCGTCGCGCACGCCGAAGACCCCGATCGCGCCCGCGCCGAGGCCCAGCAGTCGGTGCTGTTGCTGATCTCCGGACTCATGCGCACCACCGGCTGAATCGCTCCAGGTCTCGGACGGCGCCGCTCGCTCGCGATTCCGGGGTGTCCGCGGAGAGCCGAACGAGCACGAAACCCGCCGGGCTCGGGGGATCCAGCCGGTCGGGAGTCCACACGCATGACAGCGCCCGGCACGTCGCCATCAGGTAGGTGCCTTGCCTCCCCGAATCCGGCCACGCACGGCCTTATCCTGCGCACGTGACTGAGCAACCGGCGCGCTCGGCATACCGACTCCCGTGGCGAGCGACGGCGCTGACCGTGGGTCTCGTGCTGGCCGTTGGCGGAGCCGCGACCCGCCCCTTCAGCAGGCCGGCGACCGCGATCGTGGCAGTCGCGGCGCTGGGCGCGCTGGTGCTGGCGTTCCGCGGGCGAAGCGCGCGGCCGCCGTGCACCACCCGGCTCCGACGTGGCGTGGCTGTGTGGTCGGCGCTGCTGGTCGCGGTGTTGGCGTGGGAGGTCTACGCATTATCGCGGCAGCCCGCCCTGAATCAGCCGAGCGACGAGCACCCGACACTTTCCACGCTGCTGGATCCGGCGCTCGAACAGTGGCCGCTGCGGCTCGCCGGCTGGCTGGTGTGGCTCGGCGCCGGGTGGTGGCTGGTGTCGAGATGAGCGACCGAGCTGTCATCCTCCTCGGATTCGGCCTGATCGTGGCGGTCGCGCTCGTCGCGATCCTGCTGACGCGGCTGCGCCGGGATCCGGTCGCGTCCCTCGGCGAAACGATCGCGTACCTGACCGGCACGCGAACAACGAGAATCACCGCCGTGCTCATATGGGCCTGGCTCGGCTGGCATTTCCTGGCCAGGTGAGGACCACACACCGGACTGCCTGAGCGCGTTCGTCGAGCGGCCGGACTCGCACGACGAACCGTCCTCGGGGTTGTCGGTTGTCCGGCTGGGCCCGCGCGCCTGCTGTCCGGAGTTCGCATGCCCCGTGCCCGGCTCACCGCGATTCCTGCTTTGGAGCGAAGCGAGACCTGGCAGCACTGGTGACACTGGCAGAAAGCAACTCGCCCCTGGCGTATGGGCGGCCGGTTTGCCGACGAACCGTCCTCGGGGTTGTCGCTTGTCCGGCTGGGGCCGCGCCCGATGTCCGGAGTTCGCATGCCGACGCCTCCGGCTCACCGTAACTCCCGGTTTCGAGCGAAGCGAGACCGAGCATGTTCCGTTCGCGAGCCATAAGGGGGCCGCGAACACGCAGCGCCGAAGGCGCTGCAATTAAGCTGAGCACGTGCGTTTGTATCGGGACGAGGCGGTTGTGGTGCGCCAGCACAAGCTGGGTGAGGCGGACCGCATCGTCACGCTGCTCACGCGGCAGCACGGGCTGGTTCGCGCGGTCGCCAAGGGGGTGCGGCGCACCAAGTCGAGGTTCGGGGCCCGGTTGGAGCCGTTCTCCTACATCGACGTGCAGCTGCACCCCGGGCGCACGTTGGACACCGTTACCCAGGTGCACACGATGGAGGCGTTCGCCGCCGACATCATCGATGACTACGGGCGCTACACCACCGCGTGCGCGGTACTGGAGACCGCCGAGCGTCTGGCGGGGGAGGAGCGCGCGCCCGCGCCCCGGCTGCACGCGCTCACCGCGAGCGCCCTGCGCGCCATCGCGGCCAAACAGCGCCCGCACGAACTGATCCTGGACGCGTTCCTGTTGCGCGCCATGGGTTTCGCGGGCTGGGCGCCCGCCCTGGACGAGTGCGCCAAGTGCGCGACACCGGGTCCGCATCGCGCTTTCCACGTCGCGGCGGGAGGCGCGGTGTGTGTGCATTGCCGTCCCCCGGGTGCGGCGACGCCCGCGCCGGGGGTGCTCGACCTGCTGGTCGCGTTGTTGCGCGGGGAGTGGGAGCAGGTCGAGGCGACGCCGGAGGCGGTGCGGCGGCAGGCCAGCGGCCTGGTCGCGGCGCATTTGCAGTGGCATCTGGAACGTCAGCTGCGCACGCTGCCGTTGATCGAGCGGTCTACTCCACGAATTGAAGCTCTACCTGGGGCAGCTCGATCATGACCCGGGCGCACACGGCGCGATGCCAGGTGGCCGGGTAGCGGGTGTCCGGCTCGTGCTTGCAGTAGTCGTCGTTGGTCCGGTAGGTGTGCAGGCGGGGCGAGATCTCCCCGGCGTCGATGGCATCGACCATGGCCTCGACCACCTGGTCGGTCTCGTCCGCGATGGAGGCGAGTTCCCGGGCCACGATGTCGGGAATCTGGAACGCCCCCTTCTCCCACCGTTCGACGGTGCGTTCCGCGACCGCGAAGAACCGTGCACACCATGGAACCGGAAGGCCGAGCAGTTCACGAGTGGCCCGGAAACCCGCCGCGGTCGCGGTGCCTGGTAAATCGGTCACGTTCGAGAAACCCCTCCCCAGTATCACGATAGGGAAAAGAATAAGTCACCGGCGCCGGTGGAACCGCGGAATTCGGCAGGAAGCAACGGGGTAGTAGGGGCGGCAGAAGCGATCAGGCAGGATGGAGGCCGTGATCCGCCGCCGAGATTCCGCCACCGCGACCGCGCCCGGGCCCGCGGGCGCCGTCCGCCCGCCCGCGCCGCACCCGTCGGGAGCTCGGCCGCCGCAACTGCCGCCGGAACTGGTGCCCAACCACGTCGCGCTCGTCATGGACGGCAACGGGCGCTGGGCCCAGGAGCGCGGGCTGCCGCGCACCGCCGGGCACGAGCGCGGCGAGGCGGTGCTGATGGACACCGTCGAGGGCTGTATCGAGATCGGCGTCAAGTGGCTGTCGGCGTACGCGTTCTCCACCGAGAACTGGCGGCGCAGCCCCGAGGAGGTGCGCTTCCTCATGGGCTTCAACCGCGACGTGATCCGCAGGCGCCGGGACGAGATGCACGAGATGGGTGTGCGGGTGCGCTGGGCCGGTCGGCGACCGCGCCTGTGGCGCAGCGTGATCAAGGAACTGGAGATCGCCGAGGAACTCACCGAGCACAACACGGTGATGACGCTGACCATGTGCGTCAACTACGGCGGTCGCGCCGAAATCGCCGACGCGGCAAGGGAGATCGCGCGCCGGGTGGCGGCGGGTGAGATCGATCCGGAGAAGGTCACCGAGGCGACGGTGGCGAAATACCTCGACGAACCCGACATGCCGGACGTGGACCTGTTCCTGCGCCCGTCGGGCGAGTTCCGCAGCTCCAACTTCCTCCTCTGGCAGTCGGCCTACGCCGAATTCGTCTACCAGGACACGCTGTTCCCCGACTTCGATCGGCGCAACCTGTGGGAGGCATGCCTCCAGTACGCTTCCCGGGACCGCCGTTTCGGCGGCACCAAGTGAACGGCGGGTCGGACATGGACGCAGCGGTGACGCCGGATCGGGAACTCCAGGCGCGGGCCGGGGCCTGCCTGTCGAGTTACGGCATCGACGTGCGGGTCGACCCCGAAGGGTCGCTGGGATTCGAGTACGAGGGCGCGCTGTGCTCGCTGCGCGCGGTGACCCTGGCGCCCGGCTTGGACGTGCTGAGTCTCACCTGTGTGCTGGCCTGGGACCGCCCGCTGAAGGCGCAGCTGCACAAGCGCGTCGCCGAGCGCAACAACGCGCTGCAATTCGGTTCGCTCACCGTGATCGCCCGCGGCGGGCTCGCCGATGTCATCCTGCGCTACACCTTCCCCGCCGCAGGCTTGGACGACCAGGCCCTCACCACCATGCTGCTGCTCGTGCTGTCCAACGCGAGCCGATCCAGGCAGGGTCTGCTGCCCTGAGGAGGCACGACGGCCGTCAGCCGGCGTTCGTGCCGGTGGTTTCGCCGTAGGGCAGCAGGGTGCGCACGCCGCGCGCCAGCGTCTGCGGGTCGAGGTCCTCGAGGATGAGGTGCTGGAGGATGAATCCCGGCAGCAGTCCGATGATCGCTTTGGCCACGGCGTCGAGGTCGGCGTCCGCGGGTAGCCAGCCCTTGTCGCGCATGCGCTCGGCGTAGGTCACCCAGAGCGCGCGCATCGAGATCATCGTCTCGCGCACCATCACCGCCGCCCCCGGATGCACCAGGGCCAGCGCCCAGGCTTGCGGCGCCAGCCGTACCGGCCCGTCGGGTCCGCTGCGCCGCACGACCTCCTCGGCGATCACGGTGATCAGCTCGGCGGGCGTTGGCAGCGGGTCACGGCCGATCGCGTCGGCCATGGCCACGCGCAGGGACACCGTCGTCTCCGTGGCGAGTGCCGTGATCAGCTCATCCTTGCTTTTGAAGTACCGGTAGACCGCACCGGCCGAGAGTCCCGACTGCGCGAACACGTCCTGCATGGACGTCTCGTAGAACCCTTTACGCGCGAAGCAGAGCCGCGCGGCGTCCAGAATCTGCTGTCTGCGGCGTTCCATGTGCTCTTCGCTGACTCGGGGCATAGGCCAAAAATAAAACGAATATCCGTTCTTGACAACTTTCCGGTCCCGTGCGACCGTAGGCGCAACTAAAAAGAACGAGCATTCGATTTTTAGGGAGAAGGTCATGAACACCACGCAGCGGGCGTTCGCGCTGGGCATCGGCGCCGCTCTGCTCCAAGCGCTGATGCTGATCGCTTTCGCCTGGCCGGCCGCGAACATCGCGCCTCGCGACCTGCCGCTGGCCGTCACCGGTCCGCAGGCCGCGATGGTCACCGGCAAGCTCGCCGAGCACAGCCCGGGCGCCTTCGAGATCACCACCCCCGCGGACGAGGCCGCCGCTCGCGCCGCGATCGAGGACCGGGAGGTCTACGGGGCGATCGTCACCGGCGACGGACCGCCGCGCGTGCTGGTCGCCTCCGGCGCCAGTCCCGCTGTCGCACAGCAACTCACCCAGATCGGGCAGCAGCTCTCCGGCGCACCCGCCGCCCGGGTCGAGGACGTGGTGGCCGCCGACTCGGACGATCCGCGTGGCACCGCGTTCGGTGCGATGGTGCTGCCGCTGGTGATGTCCGGCATCGCGGCGGGCGTGCTCCTGTCACTGCTGATCCCGGGAATCGGAGGAAAGGTGCTCGGGCTGGCCACCTTCGGTGTCACGGGTGGACTGCTCGGGATGGCGATCATCCAGGGCTGGATGTCGGTGGTGCCCGGGTCGTACCCGGTGCTCGCGGCGGTGGCGGGGCTGGTGTCGTTCGCGGTCGCCGGTGCGGTCGTCGGCCTCGCCGCGGTGCTCGGACGTGCCGGAATCGGTATCGCCGCGCTCACCATGCTGCTGATCGGCAATCCCTTCTCGGCGGCCACGTCCGCGCCGGAGCTGTTGCCGCAGCCGTGGGGCGCCGTCGGCCAGTTGCTGCCGCCGGGCGCCGCCGCGTCGTTGCTGCGTTCGGTCGCGTTCTTCGACGGCGCCGCCGCGACCGGACCGCTGGTGGTGCTGCTGGTCTGGAGCGCGCTGGCGCTCGCACTGCTCGGAGTGGCCGCGCTGCGCGGTCGCCCGGCCCAGGCGTCTGCGTCGGCTCGGGCCGCGGTTCCGGTCGGCTGAACCGAGCACAGGCGCTGAGCCGTACTGTGAGTCGGGTTCACGCGGTCGTCGCAACACTCTCTAGCCGGGAGGTTGCGGCGGCCGTGTCGTTTTCCGAGGACGTGGCCCGGTGCAGTGCCAGGGCGGGACGGAATTCGAGATGTCCTCGGCTGCGGCCGAAGCGCCTGGGCCCCGGGGGGTGGAGAGTGTCCACCCCCCGGGTGGGTGGGCACCCGCAGGGGGTGGGCGCCTTGACCCAACTCGGACCGTAGCGGCTCGCCGGTCGGTCCCGAGGTATTTTCACTGCGGCGTTGCGCGTGACACCTCGTTGTCCCCATCGCCTCTCTCGCACTGTGGCAATCCTTCAGCAAGTGAATGCACTCGGCTCGGATGCTTGGGTCTCGGCATAGCTGCGCGCCTGCCCCTCGGGATTCCCGAGGGGCTCGGGGAAGGTCCGCCGAAAGGCGGCGGGCGACCGGATCAGCCCACCGTGAACGACAGTGTGGGCGCGCCGGCCGCGCCCTCTTCCTTCTGAGCGTTGTACGTCAGCGTGTAGGGGCCGGTGCCGGGGGAGGGCACCACGAAGACGACGTAGTTCTTCGGGTTGTCGATGGTCTCGTTGGCGTTGAGCAACTCGTTGATCGGGCCGCGGACGTCTGCGGCCACGGTCCGGCCGTCAGGGGTCCGGACGGTGAAATAGTCGTAGTAGATGTTCGTCCCGCCCGCGGGGATGCCCGCTCCGCCGACGAGCGCGATGCGCAGCGCCAGATCGGATTTGCCGTTCTCGTTCTCGGTGTAGCTCGGGCTGATTCTGCCGCCGGTGATCCGGATGGTCGTCTGGTCCTGCACCAGCGTTCCGCTGATCGGCAATGTCCTCGGCTGGACGCTGTCCACCTTGTCCGCCGCGGCGAGCGGGATCTTGGTCTGGTTGTCCGCGGCCTTGCCGTACACGATGGTCATCGTGTCGATGAGGTGCTCGGCGTCCTTGGCCGACGCGACGGACGTCGTCGCGGTGCCCGTGGCCGAGCCGTTGCCGGGCACCGCCGGGCTGTCGAAGATCGCCCCGCCGTCCACTTCCCTGCCGACCAGCAGCGACGGCGTGATGCTCAGGGTGTGGTCGTCGAGGGTGGTGTTCTTGTAGGTGATGTCGATGCGCACCTTCGCGCCGCCGTATTCGTCCGGCACGACGGTCGCCTTGTCCACGGTGATGGCGAATCCGTCGTACCAGCCGGTCTTGCCGACGGTGCGGACGGTCGACTGCCCGCTGTCGGAGCCCGGCCGGACCGCGACCGCGGAAGTGGGTGTCGGGGAGACGGCCACCGGCGTGCCGTCCTTGTCCTCGCACGCCGAGAGGAGCATCGCCGAGACCACGACGAGCGCGGCCCCGGCGACGGTCACGGCCCGGCGGTGCACCGGGCGTATGGATGAGTCGATGGTCGTTGACACGCTGCCTCCCCAGCAGATGGCGGATCCTCGGTGTCGGGCTCGGCTCGGCCCGGGCGTTCGAGGATCTCGCCGGTGAATCTCCGCTCGTGGAAGCCGCGTTAACCGGACACGCCGGGAACGGGTGGATCAGCCGTCGCGTCGGCGCGCCGCCCCGCATGTCGTGCAGGTGCCGAACACCTCGAGGGTGTGGCTGATCTCGCTGAAGCCGTGCTCGCTCGCGATGGCCTCGGCCCATGCCTCCACCGTCGGGCCCTCCACCTCCACGGTGTGGCCGCAATGCCGGCACACCAGGTGGTGATGATGGCCGGTGGAGCACTGGCGGTAGACCGACTCGCCGGAGTCGGTGCGCAGCACGTCGACCATGCCCGCGTCGGCCAGCGACTGCAACGTCCGGTAGACCGTGGTCAGCCCGATGCCCTCGCCGCGCTTGCGCAACTCGTCGTGCAGGTCCTGGGCGGAGCGGAACTCATCGATGTCACCGAGCAGTGCGGCGATGGCGCTGCGCTGCCGGGTACTGCGGATACCGACCGGTTTCGGTGGAACGGTCGTGTTGTCTGGCACGAATCACCCTTCCTCGGCGTGCGCGACGGCGTCGACGACGATGTGCGCCAGATGGTCGTCGACGAGTTCGTAGAGCACCTCGCGACCCGAACGCTCACCGTGCACGACACCGGCGGCCTTGAGGATACGCAGATGCTGACTGACCAGTGGTTGCGTGACACCGAGCGCGTCGACCAATTCGTGCACACACCGCGGTGACTCGCGCAACTGGAGCACGATAGCAATCCGAACCGGCGCTGCCAGCGCCCGCAACAACTCACCCGCGTCCTCCAGTACGGATCGTGCGGGTACCGGCGCCGGGCCGGGCGACCGATACGGGTTGTGCGGCGGTGCCGGGGCGGTCTCGGCGGTCATGTCACCAACTCCTTAATGGAAAGCATTACCAGTTTGCGTATGCACAGGTGCGCATGTCAAACGGGCGCGCCGAACCGTGCGGTTGAAACCGGCACCGGGCCTGCCGATAGGCTGGGCACAATCGCAGCATCGACACAAAACTATCGTGTTCATGCAATGCAAAATTCCGACTCGCAGTGGATGGAGAATTCTCGCGTGGCACCCAAGTCGAAGGTGGACACCGTTGCCAACCTCGCCAAGCGCCGGGGTCTGGTGTACCCGTGCGGTGAGATCTACGGAGGCACCAAGTCGGCATGGGATTACGGGCCGCTGGGCGTCGAGCTCAAGGAGAACATCAAGAAGCAGTGGTGGCGCGCCATGGTCACCGGCCGCGAGGACGTCGTCGGTCTCGACTCCTCGGTGATCCTCCCCCGCCAGGTGTGGGTCGCCTCCGGTCACGTGGGCGTGTTCAACGATCCGCTGGTCGAGTGCCTGAACTGCCACCACCGCTTCCGGCAGGACCACCTGCAGGAGGCGTACGCGCTCAAGAACAAGATCGATGATCCGGACACGGTCTCGATGGAGCTCATCGCGTGCCCGAACTGCGGCACCGTCGGCCGCTGGACCGAGCCGCGCGACTTCAACATGATGCTCAAGACCTTCCTCGGCCCGATCGAGTCCGAGGAGGGCCTGCACTACCTGCGCCCGGAAACCGCCCAGGGCATCTTCGTGAACTTCGCCAACGTGATGACGACCGCGCGCAAGAAGCCGCCGTTCGGCATCGCGCAGATCGGCAAGAGCTTCCGCAACGAGATCACGCCGGGCAACTTCATCTTCCGCACCCGCGAGTTCGAGCAGATGGAGATGGAG
>NZ_BAFZ01000037.1 GCF_000308575.1 Nocardia exalbida NBRC 100660
GATGACGTCCATCGTCGATATCGACGGGTTGCGCACGGCACACGTGCAGGACTCGCTGCAACTGGTCCGCGAGTGCGTGCGGGAATCGGGTATCACCCTGTCCGATATCGGCTGCATTCTGCTGGTGGGAGGTGCGGTGCGTCCCGCGGAGGTGGCGCGGACGCTCGCCGAACTCGGCCGTCCCGTGCTGATCTCGGCGGACCCGGCGCAGGCGACCGCTGCGGGCGCCGCCCTCATGGCGGCGCGCACGATGGCGCTCGGTGCCGCGGACAGCCGATCCCCCGCGCCGCGGGTGGCGGTGTTCTCCAGTGCGGCGGTGGTCTCCGCGGTCGCCATGTCGGCGGTCACGGTCTTCGGCGGACCTACGGTTCCCGAGCTGTCGCCGCTGCTCGACCGTCTGCCGGAACTCGGTGTGCCGACCGACAGTCTGCTGGTCGAGGTCGGAAGCGAGCAGCTCGCCGATGCCTGGCCCGCGATGTCCGCCACCACCTGGAATTCGGGCCGGGCCCTGCTCGCGCAACGAACCTCCGCCTATACCCGATTCATCACACCGGCCGCACGCGGCGCCGGTTATGGACCTTCGGTGGCGGAGTCGCGGCTCGGCTCGCATCGGGACCCTCGAAACTGCTGCGCCCCGGGTGGATTGCGTTACCGGGCATACGGCGATCTCGCCTATTTCGTGAATCCGCTGCCGTTCACACCGGTCGTCCGCCCCGCACCGGGGGACATCGGGCCGCCTCCCGTTCCCGCGATCCCTGGTCAGCCCGGCCAGCCGGGGCAGGTACCCGGCCAGCCACCCGCACCGGGAACCGGGACGCCACCGGGCTCCAGTGTTCCCGCGCCGCAGAACGGTTCGACGCCGGCCGAGCCCGGTCCGGCGTCCGGCGGGAGCACACCGGCCGACCCGTCGACCGGGACGTCCGACGCACCGGGCACCGGTACGGGCTCGGACGAGCACGGCGGCTCGGGCTCGAATTCGTCCTCCTCCGCGGGCACGGGGGGCTCCTCCTCCGGGGACGCCGGGGGTACATCCTCCGGCGGAACCCCCTCGAGCAGTGGGTCGACGAGCGACTCCTCCGCGAACGGATCGTCCGGCGACTCGCCGGGCGGGTCGTCCTCGGCCGGGTCGGCGGGCAATTCCTCGACGCACAGCTCATCCTCGGCCGGTGATTCGTCGTCGGGCGGTTCGTCTTCGGCCGGGTCGGCGGAGAATTCGTCGTCGGACGGTCCGTCATCGAGTGGATCGGTGGGGAATTCGTCGTCGGGCGGCTCGTCAGCGGGTGGATCGGCAGGCAACTCGTCGACCCACGGTGCGTCCTCCGGTGGGTCGGCGGGCAATTCGTCGTCGGACGGGTCGACTTCGGCCGGGGCGGCAGGCAACTCGTCGTCGGCCGGTTCGGCGGGCAACTCGTCGACGCACGGTTCGTCCAACGGTGGGTCGGCGGGCAACTCGTCGGCGGGCGGTTCGCCCTCGACCGGCGGCTCATCGAACGGGCGCCCGGGCGGTGCGTCGTCGGCGGGTGGTCACTCGACCGGGAACTCCTCGGGCGCTTCGTCGTCCGGCGGATCGCGGGGGCGCTCCGGTTCGGTGGGCGGGTCGTCCGCGGGAGGTGCCGGAGGCGCGGGCGGCGGTGGAGCCCGCGGTCGGTAGCCGTGAGGGCGGGGACGCCCAATTGACCAGCGCGCGTGCGGGTCTCGGCACGCCGGAATCAGTGACGGGTGCGCCGCCGCCGAGGCACAATGGGTTGATGGCATCCGGGGGTCCCCAGCTGATCGCGCTGGACGTGGACGGGACGCTGCTGGACACGGGAACACCGATCAGTACGCGGGTGGTCGCGGCGGTGCGCGCGGCCGTGGCAGCGGGCGCGCACGTCGTGGTCACCACGGGACGCACCCTGCTGACCACCCGCCCGGTGCTCACCGAACTCGGCCTGCTCGAAGGACATGCCCTGTGCTCGAACGGAGCCGTGCACATCGACGTGGCCAGGGGGGAACCGGTCGCGATCCAGTCCTTCGACCCCGCACCGGCGATCATGGCGTTGCGCGCGCTGTTCCCGGCGATGATCTTCGCCGTGGAAAAGGTCGGCATCGGTACCTGGGCCACCGGAGCCGGTCCCGGCGAGTTCTCCCTGGGCGAGTACCTGCTCGTCGACCACCACGCGTTGAGCAGCGAGCCGACCCCGCGGCTGAACGGCTGGCTGCCGGACGGTTCGCTGGAGGAGATGCTGCTCGCGCTGCGCTCCCTGCGAGTGCCGGGTGCGAGCTGGGTGCACGGCGAGTACGGGCCGTGGCTCACCGTATCCCGCCAGGGCGTGTCGAAGGGGTGGGCGCTGGAACAACTCCGCGTCGCCCTCGGTGTGCCGGACGAGGCGACGCTGGCCATCGGTGACGGTTACAACGATCGCGACATGCTGCGCTGGGCAGCACATTCGGTCGCGATGGCCAACGCACCGACGGACGTCCGTGAACTCGCGGACGAAGTGACCGGCCATGTCCTCGAAGACGGCGTCGCCACCGTGCTGGAGCGCTGGTTCCGTCCCTGACCCACCCGGGACGGTCTCCGGCCTACGCGGGACCGGTCTCGGCGAGGACCGCGAGGTAGTGCGGGTTCGACATGAAGCCGAGAACGTTGCCGAAGGGATCGACCACGGCGGCGGTGACGAAGCCGTCGCCGCGCGGGGTGATGGGTTCGTAGACGGTCGCGCCGAGTTGCAGCAGCCGGTCGAACGTCGCCCGCAGGTCGTCGACGTGCCAGTTGACGATCGCGCCGCCGGGCGCGTTGCGTGCTCCGGCCGGGGCGTACGCGCGGTTCACGATGCCGAATTCGTGCTGGTAGTCGCCGATGCGGAACTCGTAGTAGCCGTCGGGCACGTGGTAGTAGGGCTCGACGCCGAAGAACTCGGTGTACCAGTCCTTGGCGGCCTCCAGATCGTCGGCGTAGAAGGTGCTCGTCGCCATTCCGCGCAGCATGGTGGTTCTCCTTCGAGTCGTTGTGTTTCGTGCTGGTAGAACCATCATCCGAGCAAAAGTGCGCACCGAATGAGCACTTTTGACGGCAGAATTGTGCCCATGCGAGCGGACCGGTTGGTGGCGATCCTGCTGATGATGCAGACCCGGGGCCGGGTGACGGCCGCGCAGGTCGCGGCGGAGCTGGAGACTTCGGTCGCCACCGCCCGCCGCGATCTCGAAGCGCTCTCTTCGGCCGGGGTGCCGGTGTACCCGCAGCCCGGCCGCGGCGGCGGCTGGTCGCTGGTGGGCGGTGCGCGCACGGATCTGAGCGGGCTGACGGCGGGGGAGGCCCGCGCGCTGTTCCTCCTGGCCGGTCCCTCCGCCGGTGCGGTGCCGGAGGCGAAGTCGGCGCTGCGCAAGCTGGTCCGGGCGCTGCCGCAGACCTTTCGGGGCGACGCGCAGGCGGCCGCCGATGCCGTGGTGATCGATCCGGCGCGCTGGGGTGCGACCGACCGGGAATTGCCGCCGGTGGTGGCATTGCTGCAACGCGCTGTCGTGCAGCGCGCCAAGGTGCGGCTGCGCTACGCGAACCGCACTGGCGAGCCGTCCGAGCGTCTTGTCGATCCCTGGGGACTGGTGGACAAGGATGCCGTCTGGTACCTGGTCGCGGGAACCGAGCGGGGGCAGCGCACGTTTCGCGTCGACCGGATCGCCGAGGCGTCGCTCACCGGCGAACCGGCCCACCGACCGGACGATTTCGACCTCACCGCCGCCTGGGCACAGGCGGTCGAGGAAATGGAGCGGCGGCGCGCCACCACCGCCGCCACCGTGCTGATCTCCGAACGCCTGCTGCCGATCCTGCGCGACCAGCAGGGCAGGAACTGCGTCGTGGACGGCCCGGCCGACGACGGTCGCATCCGGGTCCGCGTCACCGCCCCCACCGCATGGATGCTCGCCCAGCAGCTGGCCGGCTGGGGCGCCTCGATCGAGGTCCTCGGTCCTGCCGAGGTCCGCGCCGAACTGGCGCGCCTCGGCGCCGAGTTACTCGACCGCTACGGACCGGACGGTGCGGCATCGTGAGCGCATCAGCGGGGCGCGAGCACGTGGTCGGCCAGGGTCCGCACCATGTCCGAGGCGAGCACGGCGTGGCCGCTCATGCTGAAGTGGATGAGGTCGGCGCTCATCAGGTCGGGCCGCAGGCGCAGCGGGTGGTCCCAGAGTTCGAGCAGCAGCGCGTCGTAGCGGGCGGCGAGCTCGCGGGTCAGGTCGTTGAGCTGGGCCATCCGCTCGCGCATCGGACGCATCGGTGCCATGCGCTCGACTTCCCAGACATCGGCCAGGGTGAAGGTGACGATCTGCGCTCCGGTGCGGGCCAGCGTGGCGAACATCGTGTCCAGGTTCGTCCGCAGTTCGGTGAGATCGCCGCCGGGCAGGAACAGGTCGTTGCCGCCGCAGCTGAGATGGACGAGATCCGGGCGGAATTCGAGCACGCCGGGCAACTGTTCGGCCAGAACCTGCGCGGAGGTGGCGCCGATCCGGCCGGTGTTCAGGTAGGCCAGATCCGGGCGGACCGTGGTGAGCACGGCCGCGACGCGGTCGGCCCAGCCCACCGGCTCGTACCCGGGGCTGGGGTCGCCGACGCCCTGCGCGATGGAGTCGCCGAGCACCGCGTAGCGCTGCCAGGGGGCGTCGGCGAGCAGACACCGCTGTTCTTCGGGCGGCAGCACCAGGGGATCGTTGGCTTCGGTGCGAAGAGTGTTGTCGCTCACTGTTTTTCCTAGCTTTCGGAAGAGAATGACGGGGTACGGGCGGGGAGGGCGGCCAGGCAGGCGGCCACGGCGGCGATGCCCGCGCACACGGCGAAGAGGGTGTGGAACGCGCCGAGCGGATCGTCGGGCCGCGCCGCGAATACGGCGGCGAGTACGGCCACGCCGAGTGCGCCGCCCACTTGCCGCGCGGTCAGATTCATGCCGGTCCCGGCGGCGAACTGCTGGGGCGGAAGCGAACTGGCGGACGCGGTGCCCAGTACCGTGACGACGAAGCCGATGCCGCCGCCGCCGAGCACCCCGGCCGGAATCCACGCCGCCCACAGGTTCGGCGTGGCGCCGAAAGCGTCCGTGCTCATCCACACGGTGCACGCGACGAACATCGACGCACCGAGCATGCCGAGCCATCGCCTCACGACGGGCGAGCCGATCCGGCCCGCGACGGTCGCCGTCACCATCGACGCCACCGCCCCGATCGTCATCGCGCCCGCGGAGCCGAGCACCGAGTAACCCCAGATCGCGTCCAGGAACAGCGGTCCCGCCAGCAGCCAGGCGAACATGGCGGCGCCGAAGACGAACGAGGTCGCGTTGGCCAGCGCGTACGACTTGCTGCGCCACAGTTCCACCGCGATCGCGGGATCGTGGTGGCGCGCCGAGCGGGCGAGCGCGGCGACGACCAGCAAGCCACCGCCGATCAGCGCGGTCAGCGTTCCCACCGAGGTCCAACCCCAGCTCTGCCCCTCCGTGACGCCCGCGACCAGTCCACCGAGACCCAGCGCGACCGCGAGGGTGCCGAGGGGATCGGGCAACCCGCCGCCCCGCGGACGGCCCTGCACGGCCGGAATGCGCGCCGCCGCCGCGATCAGCAGCAGCGCCACCGGCACGTTGATCACGAAGACCGCGCGCCAGTCGAATCCTTCGACCAGCGCGCCACCGAGCGCGGGACCGACCACCGCGGCGAACCCGCCCGCGGCCGACCAGGCTCCGATGGCCGCGCCGATCTTTTCCCGCGGGGTGACGGCAAGTACCGAGCCGAGCGCGGACGGCACCATCAGCGCCGCGGTGCCGCCTTGCAGCACGCGGCCCGCGATGAGCCAGCCCGCCGTCGGCGCGAGCCCGCACAGCAGGGAGGTGAGGGCGAAACCGGCCAGCGCGCCGAGGAACAGCCTGCGGCGTCCGAGCGCGTCGGCGAAGCGCCCGGCCGGGGTGAGCAGCGCGGCGAAGGCGACCGCGTAGCCGCTGACGACCCAGGTCAGCGTGCTGGTGGCCGTACCGGGGTAGTCCCGGGCGATCGAGGGGAAGGCGATATTGACGACCGAGAGGTCGAGGAAGGCGATGAATGCCGCGCCGCAGGCGATCAGCAAGGTGCGGGTAGCCGCGGGCGCGGTCGGCGGGCTGTCGAGCCGCACGGACGCATCGGTCATGTGAAGTCCTTGGAATCAGGGGGAACAAAACGCACGATCGTTCGTTCACTTAAAGTACGACCATACGTTCGTATGTGCAACAGGAGAGTGGAAGAATGAGGTCATGACCGAGTCCGTCACCGCGGGCGACCCGCCGCGCGGCACCGATCAGCGCTTGGCGAAAGGCGCTCGGGCGCGGGCGTCGATCGCGCGCCGCGCCGCCGACGTGGCGTCCGTCGAAGGATTGAACGGCGTCAGTATCGGCCGATTGGCCACAGATCTGGGGCTGAGCAAGAGCGGGATCGCCACGCTCTTCGGCAGCAAGGAGAGCTTGCAGATCGCGGCGGTGAAATCCGCGCGGCAGGTCTTCATCGATGAGGTCATCACGCCGAGCCTGAGCGAGCCCGCCGGACTACCGCGCCTGCGCGCCCTGGTCGAGCGCTGGATCGGTCAGGTCGTCCAGCCGGCGTTTCCCGGTGGGTGCTTCCGCGTAGCGACCCTCGCCGAGTTCGACAGCAGACCGGGCCCGGTGCGCGATGCCATCGCCGAAGACCGCCGGGACTGGCTCGCGTTCTTGGTGGAGCAGATTCGCCGGGCCCAGGAGCAAGGGCATCTCGGTGGCCGCGCGGCCGATGCCGTGGCGTTCGAACTGGACGCGGTGATCGGCGCGGCGCACACCGCCCGTCAGATGGGCGATGAGTCGGGGGTCGCGACCGCGCGCGCCGTGGTGGCGGATCTGCTCGCGACGTCCGGCTGATCGTTCGGCGAACCGTTGACCAGGTAGTCCAGGTAAGAGCCCGGGATCGGGGGCAGTTCGACGCCGTCCGCGTCCACGATGTGGGGCCGGATGGTGCCGGTGGGCGTGATCTCGGGGCTTTCGATCAGCACCGTCGTCGCGACCGGAAGGGCGAAGAACTGCACCGCGAACGGCATGGCGGCGGCCAGTTCGAGCAGGGTGGTGTAGTACGACGCGCGGTGCGCGTGGTCTTCGAAGCACTCGACCGACCAGCCGGAGGAATCCGGGTCCTTCGTCGCGGTGCGGGCCAGCACCAGCACCGGCGACTCGAGCCCGCACGACGAGACGATCGCCTGCTGATCCTCGCCGGGAAAGTCGAGGTGGTCGGCCAGGCCGACACCGGCCGCGATTTCGCGCTGGAACCAGACGTCACACAGGGTGCGATCGACCTGCTCGACCCAGTTCTGCGCATCGGTGCGTTCGGCCAGCCCCAGTGTGCCGTCGTCGCGGCCGCGTACCCGGACCAGACTCCAGCCGATGCGGATCGTCTCGCCGGCTGGTATCGCGTGCCCGCCGCGACGGTGGATTCCAAGTAGGACAGCAACCAGGTCTCCATGCCGGTCAGCTGCGGCTCGGTGAAAACCACCGTGAACTCGGGGTGTCCGTGGCTGGCGCAGGAGGTGGTGCGGAACGACTCGGCCATGCCATGTTCCTAACATGCGGCGCGGCCGACGGAACGGCGGCATGGTCGCCGGGAGAGAGAGAACAGGGGCCGTCGTCGGCGGCCGTTCTCGCGTACGCCCTCAGGCCGAAAGCGCGCGCGTGTCCGCGATCGCCGCGTGGTAGCGATCCAGGACGACCTGGGTGAGGGCCGGATGCGCGCCGAGCACATCGGCGTGGGCCGCCTGCGGCGCGGCGTGGGACAGGCGATCGGTCAGCAGGCCGGGAGCGAGGAACCACGGCGCGACCAGCACGTGGTCCGCGCCGCGGGCGTGCAGTCGCGAGACCGCCTCCGAGACGGACGGTTCGGTGGTCGCGAAGCAGATCTCGGTACGCCAGCCGGTGCGGGCGGCCAAGCGGACGGCCACTTCTGCGGTCCGGGCATTGGCCGCGGCCGACGACGATCCGACCGCCGCGACCGCGACACCCAGGCGCCGGGCCGCTGAGGCGGGCACGGCGGCGAGGACCCGGTCGCGCAGGGCACCGACCAATCCGGCGTCCACGCCGAGTACGTCGGCTTGGGTCAACCGCAGCCCGGGATGGCGTGCGCCTGCCGTGGCGAGCAGTCCGGGCAGGTCGACCCTGGCGTGGAAGGCGCTGCCGAGCAGCAGCGGTGTCACCACCGCATGCGTATGACCTTCGGCGGCAACGGCATCCACGACCTGTTCGACCGACGGGGCGGTGAGATCGAGGAACGCCGTACGGACGTCGAGCTCGGGCCGCGCGGCCGCGACCGCGCCGACCACCTCCGCGACGGTCGCGGCCGAGCGCGGATCACGACTGCCGTGGGCCACCGCGATCAGCGCGGGCGGTCGCGGTGCGCTTCCGCCGAGCCCGGCCCGGGGGGTCGCGCAGCCCGGACGGCCCGCAGGCGGAGTGCCGAAAAGTGCTCGCCGCGCTGCCATGTCAGGCTCCGGTGCCGACCTCTACGGCGGACAGCACATCACCGACCAGACCGGCCGCCAGCGTGTTGCCACCGGCCGGGTCGATCAGCAGGAAGCTGCCGGTGTGCCGGTTCGCCCGGTAGTCGTCGGCCGGGATGGGCTCGGCGACCCGCACCGAGATGCGCCCGATGTCGTTGAGTTCCAATGCCTCCGGGCTCGGATCCGCCGCGAGCCGCTGCTCGTCGAAGCGCTCCAGCAGCGTGCCGACGATCGCCTGGGTGGTGCGGGTGCCGTGCTTGAGCAGCAGTCGCGCACCCGGCCGCAGCGGCTTGTCACCCAGCCAGCACACGGTGGCGTCGAAGGTGTCGACCGGTTCCGGCGCGTCGGCGGCCGAGGCGATGATGTCGCCCCGGGAGATGTCGACGTCGTCGGCGAGGATCAGCGTGACGCTGCGCCCGGTCTGCGCCACCGCGAGTTCGCCGTCCGGGGTGTCGATCCGCTCGACCGTCGTGCGGATGCCAGAGGGCAGCACCACGACCTCGTCGCCCGGAGCCACCGCGCCCGCCGCGATCTGTCCGGCGTACCCGCGATAATCGGGGTATTCGGCAGTGCGCGGCCGGATCACGTACTGCACGGGGAACCGCAGGCCCAGCGCGTGACTGCCGGTGCTGTCCGCGTCGACCGGCACCGATTCCAGGTGCTCGATCAGCGAGGGGCCGTTGTAGTACGGGGTGTTGTCCGACCGGGAGGCGATGTTGTCGCCGTGCAGCGCCGAGACCGGGATCTCCAGCACGTCCTCGCTCGACCAGCCCAGCGTGCTGGTGAGTTCGTTGAACTCCGCAGAGATGGCGGCGAACACGGCGGCGGCGTCGTCCACCAGATCGATCTTGTTCACCGCGAGCACCAGCTTCGGCACGCCGAGCAGCGCGAGCACGGCGGCATGCCTGCGGGTCTGCTCGATGACGCCCTTGCGCGCGTCCACGAGCAGGATCACCAGCTGCGCGGTGGACGCGCCGGACACGGTGTTGCGGGTGTACTGCACGTGCCCCGGGGTGTCCGCGAGCACGAAAGAGCGGCGGGGAGTGGCGAAATAGCGGTAGGCGACATCGATGGTGATGCCCTGTTCGCGTTCCGCGCGCAACCCGTCCACGAGCAGCGAGAGATCCGGTGTGGCCAGACCCTTGTCCACCGACGCGCGGGTGACGGCGTCGATCTGGTCGGCCAGAACGGATTTCGTGTCGTAGAGCAGGCGTCCGACCAGAGTGGACTTGCCGTCGTCGACAGAACCGGCGGTGGCCAGCCTCAATAGGTCGGACATGTCAGAAATAACCCTCTCGCTTGCGGTCTTCCATCGCGGCTTCGGAAACCCGGTCGTCGCGGTGGGCACAGTGCGCCACGTTCGGTCGGCCGGATTCTGTAGGGCGCATCAGAAGTAGCCTTCTCGTTTGCGGTCTTCCATCGCGGCTTCGGAAACCCGGTCGTCGCCGCGGGTCGCACCACGTTCGGTCAGTCGGGATGCGGCGACCTCGGCGAGGATCGCCTCGTTGTCGGCCGCGTCGGAAAGGATGGCGCCGGTGGTGGAGCCGTCGCCCACGGTGCGATAGCGCACCGACCTGGTCTCCAGCACCTCGCCCTCGCGCGGGCCGCCCCACACGCCGGGCGTCATCCACATGCCGTCGCGCAGGTACACCGGACGCTCGTGCGCGTAGTAGATGCTCGCCAGATCGACGTCCTCGCGGGCGATGTAGCGCCAGATGTCCAGCTCGGTCCAGTTGCTCAGCGGGAACACCCGCACGTGCTCGCCCGGCGCGTGACGCCCGTTGTACAGGTTCCACAGCTCGGGGCGCTGGCGCTTCGGATCCCACTGGCCGAAGGCGTTGCGCAGCGAGAAGATGCGCTCCTTGGCGCGCGAGCGCTCCTCGTCGCGGCGTCCGCCGCCGAACACGGCGTCGAACCGGTGCTCGCTGATCGCGTCCAGCAGCGGGACGGTTTGCAAGGGATTGCGGATGCCGTCCGGGCGCTCGGTGAGCCTGCCGTCGGCGAGGTAGTCCTCTACCTTCGCCACGTGCAGGCGCAGGCCGTAGCGCTCGACCACCTTGTCCCGGAACTCCAGCACCTCCGGCAGGTTGTGCCCTGTGTCCACGTGCAGCAGCGCGAACGGCAGCGGCGCGGGCCAGAACGCCTTGAGCGCCAGATGCAGCAGCACGGTGGAGTCCTTGCCGCCGGAGAACAGGATCACCGGCCGCTCGAACTCGCCCGCCACCTCGCGGAAGATGTGGATCGCCTCGGACTCCAGCGCGGCGAGGGTGTCGAAATCACTGATGCCGAGAGAGCGTTGGATCATTTCGGTCATGCTGTGTCCTTTTTCGCATGCCCGAGGGGGCCCTGCGTGGTTACGCAGGCTGCCTCCTCCGGGCCCTGACTCGCTCATGCTGTGTGCAACCCGCATTCGGTCTTGGCGAGGCCGGCCCAACGGCCGCTTCGCGGATCGGCTCCCGGCTCCGGCTTCCGTGTGCACGGAGCGCAGCCGATGGATGGATACCCCTCCTCCACCAGGGGGTTGACGAGGATGCCGTGCTTCTCGATGTAGTCCTGCATCTCGTCGTCGGACCACGGCGCGATCGGGTTGATCTTCACCAGTCCGAACGCCTCGTCGAATGCGACCAGCGGCGCGTTCGCCCTGGTCGGCGCCTCCACCCGGCGGATGCCGGTGACCCAGGCGTTGTATCCCGCGAGCGACTTCTGCAACGGGACGACCTTGCGCAACCGGCAGCACTCGTTCGGCTCTCGGGCGAACAGATCCTTGCCGAGCAGCTGATCCTGTTCGGCCACCGTGTGTTCCGGCCGCGCGTTGATCACGTTCACCCCGTACACGGCCTCCACCGCGTCCCGGGTGCCGATGGTCTCGGCGAAGTGGTAGCCGGTGTCCAGGAACAGCACGTCGACGCCGGCGCGGATGCCCGCCGCGAGGTGCACCAGCACTCCGTCCTGCATGTTGGAGGCCACGATGTAGTTCGTGCCGAAGGTGTCCTCGGTCCACTGCAGGAGTTCGGTCGCCGAGGCGCCGTCCAGTTCGGCGGCACCGCGCGCGGCGATGGCGCGGAGCTCGTCCTCGGACAGCTTTTCCGCGAGTTGGGTTGTCACAGTTGATCTCCCGTCGACACTTATCTCAGGTCGGCCTCGTCGGCGCGGACCGCCCACTGGGCGAACCTTTCGCCGTCGGTACGTTGCTTGACGAAGTTGCGCACCACACGGTCGATGTAGTCGCCCAGTTCCTGGGTGGTCACCTTGTGCTGGCGCAGTTTGCGCCCGAATGCGCTGTCGAAGCCGAGGCTGCCACCGAGGTGGACCTGGAAGCCCTCGACGTGATTCCCGTTGCCGTCGTCGACCAGCTGTCCCTTGAACCCGATGTCGGCGATCTGCGAGCGGGCGCAGGAGTTCGGGCAGCCGTTGATGTTGATCGTGATCGGCACGTCCAGCTGCGCGTTCAGATCGGCGAGCCGTTCCTCCAGCTCCGGCACCAGCGCCTGGGAGCGCTTGCGGGTCTCGGCGAAGGAGAGCTTGCAGAACTCGATGCCGCTGCAGGCCATCAGATTGCGGCGCCACAGCGAGGGCCGCGCCTGCAGGCCGAGCGGCTCGAGCTCGTCGATCAGCGCGTCGACCTTGTCGTCGGGAACGTCGAGCACGATCAGTTTCTGATACGGGGTGAAGCGGACGCGATCGGAGCCGATCCGCTCCACCGCGTCGGCCACCTTGGTCAGGACGGTGCCCGACACCCGGCCCGCGATGGGGGAGAAGCCGACGGCGTTGAGCCCGTTGCGCAGCCGCTGCACGCCGACGTGGTCGATCGGCTTGGTCGGCTGCTGCGGCGCGGGACCGTCGATCAGCTTGCGCTTCAGGTACTCGTCCTCGAGTACCTGGCGGAATTTCTCGATGCCCCAGTCCTTGATCAGGAACTTCAGGCGCGCCTTGGTGCGCAGGCGGCGGTAGCCGTAGTCACGGAACACCGACACGACGGCTTCCCACACGTCCGGCACCTCGTCCAGCGGCACCCACACGCCCACCCGCTGGGCGAGCATCGGGTTGGTGGACAGGCCGCCGCCGACCCACAGGTCCAGGCCGGGACCGTGCTCGGGGTGCTCGACACCGATGAACGCCACGTCGTTGATCTCGTGCACCACGTCCTGCTGGCCGGAGATCGCGGTCTTGAACTTGCGCGGCAGGTTGGAGTACTCCTTCTTGCCGATGTAGCGGCGCACGATCTCCTCGATCGCGGGCGTCGGGTCGATGACCTCGTCCAGCGACTCGCCCGCCAGCGGGGACCCGAGCACCACGCGCGGGCAGTCGCCGCACGCCTCGGTGGTCTTCAGTCCGACCGCTTCGATGCGCTTCCAGATCTCGGGGACGTTCTCCACCTCGATCCAGTGGTACTGGACGTTCTCCCGGTCGGACAGATCCGCGGTGTCGCGAGCGAACTCGGTGGAGATCTGACCGAGCGTGCGCAGCTGCGCGACATTCAGCGCGCCGCCGTCGCAGCGCACGCGCATCATGAAGTACTTGGCTTCGAGCAGATCGATGTTCTCGTCGCCGGTCCAGGTGCCGTCGTAGCCCTGCTCGCGCTGGGTGTACAGGCCCCACCAGCGGAACCGGCCGCGCAGGTCGCCCTTGTCGATCCCGTCGAAGCCGGTCTTGGCGTAGATGTTCTCGATCCGGGCGCGGACGTTGAGCGGGTTGTCGTCCTTCTTGGACTGTTCGTTCGGGTTCAGCGGTTCGCGGTAGCCCAGCGCCCACTGGCCCTCGGCCTTGCGGCGAACGGGCTTGCCGGTGCGCACGCGCGGGCCGGTGGCGGTCGCCTCGGGACGCGGGCGATCCGGGCGGACGCGGCGTTCGGAGGCCGGGCGGTCGGGACGCGCGCGATGCCCGGGCTGGGATTCGGGCGTGGGCTGATCGGTCGGACCGGCGTCGGTGCTCGACGTCATGGGGTCGCTCCTGCGGGGTGGGTGGTACATCCTGCTGAAGGGCGTGAGGGGCTGACTCACGCCTGCGGTGTCAGCGGGCCGATGAAGTCGGGGATCGCCGGGGACCCGGGATCGGGGCGCGCTGAACTACCGAGGGGAACGAGGCAGACAGCAGGCGCTACACACGCGCTTGTAATCGACGTGGCGACGTGCCACAAGTCGAATCTCCAAAGCGCGCATGCGGCCTATTGTGCCACGTCAGCGATGGCCTTCCGACCCCCCGTCCGGTATTTCCCGCCATTTCGCGGGAAATCCCCTGGACGTTCGACCCGGTTTGTGACGGCAGTCATAGTTCGAGGCCCGAACCGGGCGTGTGATACGTCCGCCGCATCGTTCGTGATGCTGCGCACGCCGCTTGACCTCGAGTCGGCTCGAGGTAGCACGCTCGTCGCCATGAGTACCCCAGCGGTCGACACCGCCGCAGAGACCGAGGCCATCCGTGCGGTGGTCGCGAGCGTCCAGCACGCCCAGCGGAACGAACTCGTCGACGAATTCGTCGCGCTGTTCCGGGAGGACGCGATCTGGACCACCGGACACGGCAGCCGACTCTACGGACGCGCCGCCATCGCCGAATTCACCGCCCGGGTGCTGCCGGGGGCCACCGCGCACGGCACGGCGACCTACGAGGTCGAGCACGTGCTGTTCATCCGGCCCGACGTGGCCGCGGTCAAGGTGCGCCAGCGCTACTTCACCCCGGACGGCGCGCTGGACAGCGAAGGCAGTCCGATGTACGTGATGTCCAAGGAGGACGGCCGCTGGTTGCTCACCGCCAACCAGAACACGCCGGTCGTGTCGGACTGAGACGGTCGCCATCCGTCCAGGTCCAGGTCATTCCCGCGATCGAAGGGGTCATCGACTCCCGATCCATCGGCGCACGACGGGTCCCGATCCACCGGGCACGACGGCCGAGGGTTCACCGCGCGAATCGGTCCGAGGCGGAATTCGAGGTCGCTCGGCGCGCGGCGGAGTCCCGGACGTCGGCGCGCGGCCGGCGACGTTCACACTGGACAGGTGAATTCTTCCGTCGCGTCCGCGAGCACCGACACGTCCGTGCCGGTGTTGCGCGATTTCGGCGGCGGGCCGTTCGGGATCTACGTGCACGTGCCGTTCTGCGCCACGCGCTGCGGCTACTGCGACTTCAACACCTACACCGCGGGCGAACTCGGCACGTCCGCGTCGCCGCAGTCCTGGGCGGCGGCGTTGCGGGAGGAGCTGGCCGCCGCCGCGCGGGATTTCGCCGCGCTGCCGAGCCCTACGCCGGAGGTCTCCACCGTCTTCGTCGGCGGAGGGACGCCCTCCCTGCTCGGCGGTGACGGGCTCGCCGAGGTGCTGGACGCCGTGCGCGCCGAGTTCACCCTCGCCGCCGGTGCCGAGGTCACCACGGAGTCCAATCCGGAATCCACCTCGCCGGAATTCTTCGAGCGCATCCGGGCGGCCGGGTTCACCAGGGTCTCGCTGGGCATGCAGTCCGCCGCGGCGCACGTGCTGAAGGTGCTCGATCGCACGCACACCCCCGGACGCGCCGTCGCCGCCGCGCGCGAAGCCCGCGCCGCGGGGTTCGCGCACGTCAACCTGGACCTGATCTACGGGACGCCGGGCGAGCGGGACGCCGATCTCGACGCCAGCCTGGACGCGGTGCTCGCCGCGGGCGTCGATCACGTCTCGGCCTACTCGCTGATCGTGGAGGACGGCACCGCGCTGGCCCGGCGGGTCCGCCGTGGCGAGTTGCCCGCGCCGGACGACGACGTGCTCGCCGCCCGCTACGAACGGATCGACGCGCGACTGCGATCGGCGGGGCTCGACTGGTACGAGGTGTCGAACTGGGCCGCGGGCGACGCCGCGGTTTGCAGGCACAACCTCGGCTACTGGGACGGCGGTGACTGGCTCGGCGCCGGTCCGGGCGCGCACAGTCACGTCGGCGGCGTGCGGTGGTGGAACGTCAAGCACCCCGCGCGGTACGCGGATCGAGCCGCGACGGGCGCGTTGCCCGCCGCGGGCTGGGAAGCCCTCAGCGCGGACGAGCGGTACACCGAGCGGGTCATGCTCGCCGTCCGGCTGCGCACCGGCCTGCCGCTGGCCGATCTGGCCTCCTCCGGCCTCGTCGCCGTCGACCGGGTGGTCGCCGACGGCCTGGCTACACGCACCGTCGACGACCGGCTCGTCCTCACCGACCGCGGCCGCCTGCTGGCCGACGGTGTGGTCCGCGAGCTGCTGGAATGATCGCGGTGGAAGATCACGAATTCATCGAGACGACGAACTTTGTGTCTCGTTGCGGTAACGCGGTGCCGACCGGCCGCGTAGTCTGCGAGCAACCCCCAAGGAGACTCATGGCGTCGGCACGACACATCACCCTTATCCATGAACCTGGCGAATTCGCGGAGGCGCGAGCAGCGGAGAAGGCGGCGAATGCGCGCCAGTGCGCCGTCGCCGCCCGCACCGTCGCCAGCTATGCGGAGAACGCCGCCGACTGCGAGTCGTTACTCGCGATGCTCGGCCTCGACGCCGAGGCGGGCAAGCAAGCGAAAGTCGCCGATCACGGCTGAACCGCTACGACTCGTCCGCGGACGGCGCGATCCTGCGCCATTCCCGGGGTGAGAGTCCATAGGCGGCGCGAAAACGCCGGGCGACATGGCTCGGATCGCGAAAACCCCGGCGCCGCGCGATCATCGCGATCGTCCGGTGCTTCTGATCCGGTCGCGCCAGATCGTCGCGCACCTGCTCCAGCCGCTGGCTGATGATCCACTGCTCCAGGCTGTACCCCGCGTTCGCGCAGATCTTGTACAGCTGCCGGACCGACATGTTGTGTGCCTTGGCGATCTGTCGCGCGCCGAGGTCGGGATCGGCCAGGTTGCGCCGGACATAGGCGCGGATGCGCGACATCAGGATGTCGGTCGGGACGACGGACCCGTTGCCGTCGTCGCCGCCCGCCGACAACAGCAGCCCTCGGATCAACTCGATGCTGGCGCAGCCGGACAGCGCGGCCGCCGGGTCGGCGCTGAGCGCGTCGGCGTCGGCGGTCAGCTGGACGATGTGGTTGGCCACCAGCCGGTAGTGCGGGCTGTCCTGCACCCTCGCCGCGGCCTGACCGATCAGCTCGGCGGGCAGGCCGAGTCGATCCAGCGGCACGTGCAGGCAGGTCGAGGCGCCCTCATCGCGCCAGCCGAAATCGTAGGGCGCGTTCAGGTCCATGACGTGCAGATCGCCCGGTCGCACCACGCGCCGGACGTCGCCTTGGTCGTATCGGCCCTCGCCCGCCTGCTGCACCGCGACCGCCAGCACCGGCGCGGGTGAGGTCCGTACCTGCTTCGGCGTCCGGACCAGCTGGACGGCCGAGGTACGGGTGCGGAAGATGCTCGCCTCGCCGAACCGCCACAGGTCGACGGTGGCGTGGACACGCTCGTCGGGCCCGTCCAGCACCACATGGGACGGGACCGATGCCTCCTGTAGCGCCGCGGCCACTGCGGCCATTCGCTCGTGCGGCGCGATGGTGTCCGAATCGAACACGACCGTCATCACAGCCTCCGTCGCAAATGAGACAGATTCGGCAATCCTCGCACGGACACCCCCGATCCGGCCGTGCATTCTGAGCCGAAGATCGTGCACGGAGAGTCGTTTTTCCGGCGGTCGCCCGTCATACGCTGTCGAACGGCGATCGATGAAGCCCCGGCTCCGGTTCGGCCCAGGAGGTGCCGGCGCGGCAACAAATCCGGTGACGCGTAATCCGACCATCCAGCCAGATCGAAGGGAACTGCCATGCCGACGATCACCACCACCGACGGCGTCGAGATCTACTACAGGGACTGGGGAGCGGGGCGTCCCGTGGTGTTCAGCCACGGCTGGCCGCTCAACGGGGACGCCTGGGACAACCAGATGAACCTGGTGGCGAGCAACGGCTATCGCGCCATCGCACACGACCGGCGCGCGCACGGCCGCTCCAGCGACGTGTGGGACGGGCACGACATGGACCACTACGCCGACGACCTCGCCGCGGTGCTGAACGAGCTGGACGTCAAGGACGCGACCCTGGTCGGGCACTCGACCGGCGGCGGGGAGGTGACCAGGTACCTGTCCAGGCACGGCACCTCGCGCGTGGCCAAGGCCGTGCTGCTCGGTGCCGTTCCGCCGTTGATGCTGCGGACCGCCGGCAATCCGGAAGGGACGCCGCTCGCGGCGTTCGACGACATCCGCGCCGGTGTGGCCGCCGATCGATCACAATTCTGGAAGGACCTGTCGGTCCCGTTCTACGGCGCCAACCGCGCGGGATCGACGGTCTCGCAAGGGCTGCGCGACCACTTCTGGCTGATGGGCATGCAGGTCGGCCTCAAGGGGGCGTTCGACTGCGTGAAGGCGTTCTCCGAGACCGATTTCACCGCCGAGCTGCCGAGCATCGACATCCCGGTGCTGGTGGCGCACGGTGACGACGACCAGATCGTGCCGTTCGCCGCCGCGGGCGCCAAGACGGCGAAATTGCTGCCCCGAGCGCAGCTGAAGGTGTATCCGGGCGCCCCGCACGGCCTGTGTGGCGACTACGAGAAGGCGTTCGACGCCGATCTGCTGGACTTCCTGAAGCGATGAGGAGCACAGAACCGATGACGAGCAAACATTGCCTGCGCCGCGCCGTGGCCGCACTCGCCTTCGCGCTCGCCGCCACGGTGTCCGCCGGGCCCGCGCAGGCGCAGCCGCTGCCCACCATCGTGCTCGTGCACGGCGCCTTCGCCGACACCACCAGCTGGGACGGCGTCGCCGCCGTGCTGCGCGAGCGCGGCTATCGCGTCGTCACGCCGGAGAACCCGCTGCGCGGGCCCGCCTACGACGCGGCCGCGGTGCAGCGCACGCTGGACACGATCAGCGGTCCCGTCGTGCTGGCGGGGCACTCCTACGGCGGTTTCGTGATCAGCAACGTGCGCGATCCGAAGGTCGAATCCCTCGTCTACGTCGCGGCGTTCGCACCGGTGCAGGGCGAGGTGGCCCAGGCGGCGCTGGACCCGATCCGCTTCCCGGGCAGCCAGTTGCTGCCGCCCGCGTTGCAGGTGAAGGTCGTCGACGACGTCACGGGCGTCGCCGGGAAGAATGTGGACGGTTATGTCGCGCCCGACAGCTTCAACGCCGTCTTCGCCCAGGACGTGGGGCCTGCGACCGCGGCCGACATGATCGCCCACCAGCACTCCATCGCGGTGAAGGCCAACCTCGAGCCCTCCGGGCCGCCTTCCTGGTCGGGTACGCCGAGCTGGTATCTGGTCTCGGCGGCGGACCGGGTCATCCCGCCGTCCTCCCAGCGCTTCATGGCCCAGCGGATGGGAGCGCGAACCAGTGAGATCGAAGCCTCGCACGCCTCGCTGGTCTCCCGGCCCGACGCCGTGGCCGCGCTGATCGACGGCGCCGTCCCCCGCTGATACAGGAGGCGTTGCAGGCGAGCACTCCGGGTACCGACAATTAGACTGACGGAACGGACGAACCGTGATTCGCCTGCGATGCTTGGTGGCCGCGGTGCGTCGGCGTGATCGGAGACGAACAGCGAGGAGGTGGGGCCGATGTCGAGCACCGAGGATCGGCGCTTCGAGGTCCTGCGCGCGATCGTCGCGGACTATGTCGCGACCAAGGAGCCGATCGGGTCGAAGTCGCTGGTCGAGCGGCATAACCTGGGTGTTTCCAGCGCGACGGTGCGCAACGACATGGCGGTGCTCGAGGCCGAGGGTTACATCACCC
>NZ_BAFZ01000036.1 GCF_000308575.1 Nocardia exalbida NBRC 100660
GCACCCGGCCCCGGCGCCTGCTCCACCCGAGGAGCCACCACACCACCCGGCACACCCTCACCCGACAGCGGCTGCGCAACACCAGCGGGCGGCCCCACCTGCCCAGGCACGACCTGACCCGGCACACCCGACGGAGCCGAAACGCTCGGCGAATTAGACTGCCCCGGCTGCCCGGCGCCATTGGATTGACCGGGTGCCGGAGCGCCCGCTTGACCCGGCGGAGCGGAAACGCCCGGTTGTCCCGGTACGGCCGCACCCGGCCGTGACCGCTGCTGATCCGCCCGGCTCGACCACGGCGTCACCGGTCCGGTCTGCTGGTCTTCCGCCGTTTCCGGCTCTTGCGCTGCTACCTCGACCCCGGTGGGCCAGATTTCAGCAGAGGTCATGATCGTCCCCCGGTTGTCGGTGCCATCGGCAGGTGGAGGATGCCCGAGCGGTAGGTTCGAGCAGTGGGTCGCAGACGTTCATCCAACCCATCCTCACAAGTCGCTGTGAACTGATCTGGCAGCCTGGACAATTCGCGCAAGTCAGTGTAGTTGGATTCGGACCGGCCTCCCCGGTTCTGCCAGCGCTGAGCTTCCCGGAGTTGGGAAGCCTCGACAATGAAGACGTCGAAAGTAGGTCTCACTCATGGTCGATCGTCGCGTACACCGCTCTGGTCGACGATGGGGAGTTCGATCGAAAGGCGGACTTTGCCGTGGTGAGGCACCAGCCTTGCGAGCCTCTGACCCAGGTGGTGTCGGCCGCAATGGACGCAACTGAAGACCGGTCGACCGCCGTGCACCGGCGTTCCGCCTAGCATCCGGGAGGTGATCTCATGGGCTTCTTCGGCATTCCATGGTCGAGTGTCGGTAAGTTCGCGCTGACCACCGGCCTCACCGTTGCCGGTGGCGCGCTCGGGTCGGTCGTCCCGGGTGTCGGCACGGCGTTCGGCGTTGCGGCGGGCAGTGCCCTGGCCGGCTTCGCGACAGAGACCCTCTACGACAAAGTGGTCGAGGACAAAAGCTGGGGAGAGTCTCTCAGTAATGGCGCCGAAACCGGCGCCTTTGCACTGCTCGGAGGCGGGGCCGGTGGTGCCGCCCGGGCCATGGCGAACGCGGGAGGGCGAAGCCTGCTTACGCGGGCGGCTACAGGCGCGTTCAACCCTGGTATCCGCAACCCAGCCGCGAACATCGGAGCCGCGTGGACCGCGCGCGGCGTGTCGTTGAATGCGGCTCGCGGTTGGTTGACCGGCGCCGGCGTGGGTGCCGGTTTTTCGGGCGTCTCGCATTCGGGAGGGCCGGGCTCGGCTCCGGGACAAGGGCAGTCGTACCCTGCGACGCTGCCGACCAAGCCACTGAATGCATCGACGACGTTTAGCACCAGCTGAGGGGTGGCGCTATGGCCGACATGCACCCGATGCTGATGCCCGATCGAAAGAAGATTCAGGAGGGCGACTACCCCCCTGAATGGGTCTTCTCGGTCTTCACCGATTCCTGCTTCAAGACCTTGTATCAAAACTTCGACGGGATCTGGAAGATTCTCGGCAAAGATGCCAAGGGCGATCCCCCCAAAGCTCCCGAAGTGCCGCAGGTCCCCCCTGCGAACGTCGGCAGTTTCACGAACTACGCGGAAGTAGCGGTACAACTTCAGCGGTCGTACACCGACCTGAACGGCAACATCACCGAACTCGTGAACTCGATACGCGAATCCGGAAAATGGTCCGAGGCGGGGCAGAAAGCGACCAACAAGGTAATCGACGAAAAAGTCGTCGCGAAGGCCCCTACTGCTCCACCTCAAGGCATCCAGATCGACAGCCATATCTTGACTTGGGTCAGCGCCGCCAACGATTCCCTCGCGAGCGAGATCGATGCCGTCAGGCAGGGGCAGAGCGGCGTGGCCAAGGATATCGACGATCAGACGAAGATGATCAAGGACCTGCAAAATCAGATAAAGAAACTGGAGGCGGCGCAGGCCGACCCGGCGGGCACTCCGCCTCCCGTCGATACGTCGAACTGGCCGACGACCCCCGGCACTCCCGGCACGCCCGACCCGACGATCCCGCCGGCCGTGGACAACAGTGACTTCCCCCCCGGCTTGGACGGTCTCGACGACCCGACCAGTCCCAGCACGACGCTGCCCGATCTGGACACCCCCGGTGGCCCCGGCTCGACCGGTCAGACGCCGAGCAGCCTCGACCCCAGCGGGACCACGCCGGGCGTGACAACCCCCACGACGCCGAACGTGCCGCAAACCCCCGCCGCGTCGCCGATGGGCTCCGGCATGGACATGATGAGTTCCATGCTGCCGATGATGATGCAGCAGGCGATGATGCGGAACATGGCCGACCAGGACCTGAACAGCCGTCGCAGGGACCTGGATCCGAGCCGCTACGACGACGAACTCGATGCGGTCGCTCCGCCGCCGGTCACGCCGCCGGTCACGGCCCAGCCCGCGGTCGTGCAGCCGTCCACGACGGCTCCGGCGACGCAGCACACCGGGACGCCCACCGGCACGACGTCGTCCACGCAACCCACGGTGGCGCCGGGCCGTACCCCGGGCGCCGACGGCAGCGTGGAATACACCTTCCCCGACGGGCGCACACAGAAGGTTTCCGCGATGGTCGCCCAAGCCCTGGACGCGGCGTTCGGCAACCGCAGCGCCACCGACGCGCAGAAGGCGTACGAGAAGACGTCGGCGAAGTGGTCGGACAAGAAACAGATCGGCACTCCGGTCGACCCGTACCAGCTGATGACCGGAGACGTCGCCGTATGGGAGAAGCGGACTGCGATCCTCGTGGTATTCCCCTCCGAGGATGGTGCTGGCACGCTGGAGGCCATCATCGACGGCGAGCTCAAGCCGTGCAACCCGCCGGAGATGACCGATAAGGCAGGAGAATTCGGTAGCTTCACCGGGTTCGTGCATCCGAAGGGCATCGAAATGACCGCGCCGGCAGACGGGGGCGCGCCCCCGACGACGCCGGGCTCGGCCGATCAGTCCGCGGCCGCGGCAATGCCGGTTGTC
Source organism: Nocardia exalbida NBRC 100660 (assembly GCF_000308575.1). GTDB lineage: Bacteria > Actinomycetota > Actinomycetes > Mycobacteriales > Mycobacteriaceae > Nocardia > Nocardia exalbida. The sequence goes on from NZ_BAFZ01000036.1 coordinate 3,004, forward strand.
GCGGCGGGCTGATCGTGCGAGCAATGTGACAGCGGCGGATGAGGAGAGGAGGTCGCGATGGCGCTGAATGTGGATCCGCAGGAACTCGTCGCTGCGGCATCGAAACTCGCCGCGATGGCGCGCGACACCGGGGCCGCGATCCCCGGCGGATGGGTTGTGCCCGCGGGCGCTGACCCGATCTCGGCTGCCGCGGTGCCGCAGCTCAACGCGCAGGCGGCATCGCTGCTCAACGGAATGGCCGGTGTTCTCACCGATATCCAGCGCACCGCGTACAACATCGGCGCGGCAGCCGCGGATTACACCGCGGCCGACGACCGCGGCGCCCGGACCATCAACGGCAGCGGCGGTGAGCTCCTCGCCAATCCGGTAGGCGATGTACAGGAGATCGGCCAGCGGCGACCGCCCGCGCTGCGGTTCCCTGTCGCGGGCGGCGCGGTCGACCCGTTGACCTTCGCCCAGCAGCTGCACTCGGGCCCCGGGCCCGGTGCGGCAAAGGGATTCGCCGACGCGCTGCGCAAATTCACCGCGGGCCCCCATCTGGCGGCCATCGAGGGAGTGAATTCGGCGGCGAAGTCGATGCAGCACTGGGAGCCTGTGGGCACCGCGGCGGCGACCGAACTCGGCCAGCGCGGCGGGTGGCTCGACCAGCTCGGCACCGGTCTGGGGATGCTGGCCGACGGAATCGACACCTACAGTGACGCGTTCCGCACCGCGAAGGCCAAACATCCCACACCGGAGGAGATCATCGCCGCGCGCAAGGAGCTGATCACGGCGATGCGCTCCAAGAACGAGCTCGGCATCCAGGCCGCCTTGGCGAAGTTCAACGAGCAGAACGCTCGATCGGCGGAGACCATCACCGGTTACTCCACCGAAGTCGGCTCCAAGGTCGGAGCGAGTGAGGGTGCCAGTGAGGGCGCGGGAAAGGGCGACGGCAGCGGCGACTCCAGCGCGTTGACCCAGATGCTGCCCGCCCTGATGAGCGCGATGGCCTCGGCCGGAATGCCGCTGAGTCAGCTCGGGCAGTCGGACACGTCGGACATCGGTGACGACTACGGCCTCGACGAGTACGGCTACGACGATCTCGGCATCCCGAGTGGGCTCGGTACGGGCAGCCCGAGCGGGATGCCCTCAGGCAGCCCTGGCCTCGGCATCCCGGATATCGAGGCGGAAACCGTCGCGGCGACCGCCCTGCCGGTGGCTGCGGCGGCCACCCTGGGGTCGGGCATGCCGCGGGCATCGGTCATCGAACCCCTCGGTACCTCGTCGGCCGCCAACGCCGCTGCGGCGCGCGGCGGTTCGCCGATGATGCCGTACATGCCGATGTCGCCGGGCATGGGCAACTCGGGCAGCAACAACGACCGCAACCGGGTCGTGGCGTGGCATCCCGACCGCTTGATGTACGTCGACGACACGCCGCACACCGAAGCGGTGATCGGCGAACGGCCGACCATCGCCCCGACCGTCACCCCCCCGACGCCCACACCGAGCAACCAGACCCCTTCCCAATCCGGAGGTAACGCATGAGTGAGCACAGCGAGGTGGAGTCGTGAGTTCCATCCACCCGGACGTGCAGGCGGCTTTGGACGCCGCCCGCGATCTCCGGCACCGGATCGCCGAGATGCGGGAGAAGATCGACAACATCCGGGCCCGCAGGCCGTCGCCGAGCGGCGCGGTCATCCCGGAGGTCGACGCGATGGGCAAGTTGACCGATCTCTACCTCGCTCCGGGGACCGCCGCGCGCCTCACCGGCCCGGAACTGGTAGCCGAGATCATGGCCGCCATCCGGGAGAGTACCGCCGATGCGGCGCGGCAGTACCAAAGTGTCATGGAGACGCCCATCGAGGGAACCGAGCCGGTCGCCACCGCTTCTGGGCAGTCCGGATGACCGAGCCCGCCCCGGACGTCACCGTCGCCGACACCGTCCGGTGGCTGCACGACGAGGGGCTGGTCCGGCTGGCCGGGGTGGCGGAGGGCATCTCGGAGACGATCGTCGCCTACACGATCGACGTCGCCACCGGAACCGTCTCCGCGCATCCCGCCACCGGCGGCGGAGTCGGCGCGGACGTGGTGTCGCTGGCCGCCGACGACCTTCCGTACCCCGTCGGCACTGCCCGGCGTCTGGTGATCGCCGGCGTCACGACCACGGACGCGGTACTGGTGGTCGACTTGGCGGCGACCCTGACGATTGCGATCAACGCCGACCACCCGGAGCAGACGGCCCGGTCCTGGGTGCTGCAACTGCTGTTGAACCCGGAGGTCACGATCACCACGAACAGCGCCGACGTCGCCATCGGCAGCAGCGCCCGGTTGCGGCAGAGTTTCATTCCGGGCGGCGGCGCGACCCTGGTCAACGTCGACGACACCCGCCCGCCGGTGACGGCGGTGACGTTGAACCCGGCTACCGAAGGTCCCGACCATCTGGACGTGGCTCCGGACGGCACGGGGGAGCTGTATCTCGGTGCCCGGTTCTGGCAGTTGCGCCAGATCATGCGTATCGAGGACGCCGCCTGGTCCGCGCTGGCGGCGCGCCTGGAATCGGTCACCGACGATTCCGATTACCTGACCGATCCCCGCCCCGGCGAACGATTCTCGGAGACCAGCCGATGACCGACATGCACCCGATCCAGGTGGACGACTACGACTTCGATGACGACGACCAGCCGGAGGCCGCGGCACCGGACTGGCGGAACATGACCTACGAGGTGTTCAACCCCGACCACACCGTCGGCGTCGGATGCGACCGGGACGGCGAGATCATCGGCCTGTACATCACCGATGACGCCCGCGACAACGGCGACGAGTGGTTGGCGTCCCAAATCGTGAAGCTCGCGCGGCTGGCGCACGCGAAGTCGCGCGTGGGGCTGCGGGCCGAGATGGAGTACAAGGGGACCCGTTCCTACACGATCGACTCGTTCGATCTTCCGACCGAGGCGTCGTATCGCGCCATGGAGGAATCCGAGTTCCGACGCGACACCTGAGTTGCCGACCGCCGCAACGGCGAGACAGGACAGCGACATGACCGACGCATTCGATACCGACGACCCGCACGAGGTGGTCGCCGCCGCGCACAAGTTCCGGACCGCGATCGCCACGATCGGCGGCCAAGTCGGGCAGATCAGTGATGGTTTCGTCGCGCCACGGCGACCGGAATCGGAGATCGACCGGCGACTGGTGGCGCATACGCAGTGGATCAAGACGACGTTCGAGCGCGCTGTTCGGGCCAACGGCCGCCGCGTTGACGCGACGACACAGGTCACCGCCCAAGTGTCCTACACGCACGCCGACGCCGATCGCGCAGGCGCCGCCGCGGTGCGCCGCCGCACCGAATCCATCTGACTCGCTGATGGAACCGGAGCGCCACAGTCCGTACTGGGACGCCATCGTCGGCGACAACTGGCCGGCGATCTCGCCGGGGGACTGGAGTGCGCTGGAACGTCTCGCGCGAGACGGTGCGGGGGCGCTGGACTTGCTCGACGCCGAGAGCAAACGCCGCGGCTTCGACGAACATGCCCGCTCCAGTGCCGGTCTGCAACCGATCAAGGACGACATGCTGCGCCAGCGGATGAACCCGCAGGCTTTCGCCGACGCGCTCGAGGCCGCGGCGGACACCTTCCGGGATTTCTCCGACCTGGTGTATCGGACCCGCAACAAGATCTTGGACATCGTCGAGGAGACCACCTCGCGGATCAACGCGACGAAACGCGCGGCCGCGGCGGAAGAGGACGAATCGGATGCCCAGGCCCTCCGTAGCCGGATCCCCGGCATGATCGCCGCCGCCAGGGACGACGTGGAGGATGTCGTTCGCGCGGCGCTCGGTTCGATCAGCCCGCAGGGCCTGCCCAGTTTGGGCTTGATCGCCGACGCGCTGGGGCAGCCGGGGCCTTGGGAGCCGGGCCACCGCAGTGCGGACGACCACAGCGGGGACGTCCATCACCAGCACCGGCCCGCGAAGGACCACTCCGGCAATCCACGGCACGACGGCTCGCAGCGGACGAATCGGCCGAAAGACGATTTCCCGGTTACGGTGCTCCCGCAAGATGCCGACGACCGACCGGTGACCACCGATCCGTTCGGCCCGCTGTTGCCCGGTGACGAGCTCGGGGAACGACCCGGTCCCATTGCCACCGAGGACACCTCCGGTCCGCCGTCGACCGGCCCGGTGCCGGATCAGTACATCCCCGGGGGACCGACGACCGTCCCGGTGAACACCGCGCCCGGCGGTGGCCTGGAGGACGGCCACGGTCTGCCCGCCGCGGGCGTTCCACCGCGCGGGCAGGTCACCGGCACCGAGCACATGGCACCGGGCCGGGATGCCCCGGTGGACAGCGATGCTCAGGATTCGGCCGGTCCGGACGCGCGGGATTCCCGTCGGAGCGATCCCGATGTCCCGGCCGAGGCGGCCGAGCCGGTCGAGTCCGCGACTCCCGACCGCTCCGGCACCGTTTCGGCGGAGCAATCGCACGACACGGCAGCAGAGCAGTTCACCGGTTCCTCGGTGTCCGCAGCCGACTCCGGTACGTCGGTGCCACCGCCGCTGATCCTTCCGCCACCGGTCGCTGCCCCTGCTTCCACCGCACCGTTCGCACCGTTCGCACCGGCTGCCTCGGCCGCTCCCGCTGGACCGGCGGTCTCCGCTCCGGCGGCCCAGGCCGGCTCTGTCCCCCCGCCGCAAGTTCAGGCGAAGCAGACGGCGCCTCCGCCCAGCGAATCGCGTGGGCCGGTCGCCACCCCCAAGATCACGGCGGCGAGCGCGGGACCGCCACCGGGTGCGGGCGGCGCCGCCAAAACGCAGCCACCGGAACGGACCGAGCAGCGCACCGACGCGGGTAAGGACGGCGCGGACGACAGCGACGAGTCGATGCGCACTGTGGTCGGTGCGGCCATGACGTCGGCGGCCGCTCCGGCATTCGTCCTCGGCGAGCGAGTGGACGGCGATCTGGTGCTGGCCCGCACGCTGTTGAGCGGGGTGCTGGCGGCGGGCGGTGATGCCGTCCTCGGGCTCGGCTGGGCGGTTTCGGTGATGCGCCATCCCAGCGGTATCAGCGCGTTCGTCACCTCGAACGAGGGTCGCGGCTGGATACCGGCCGGGCTGTACCTGCCGCGTGAGCTATCCACCCCGTGGGTGTGGGAGGTGGCCGAGAACGCGTGGGAGGGCGTCGCCGATCCCGCACGCGTGCTGGCGGAATTCGGGATCGCCTGGGGCCGCAGGTCCGGCGCACGGCTGACCGCGATCGCCTCCTCGGCGGAGGTCGATGCCGATCTGCGACGGCAGCTGGGTGACGTGCCGATCGAGGGCGAAGTGGCCGCCTCGTCGGCGATGGATTTCAGCGCACCGAAGCCGAGTCTGGCCGACCGCCTCGAATTGGTCGGGGCCGCGGCGCTGGTGCGGCGGGCGGCGGCCACGCCGGAGTCGGAGATCGGAGTGCGATGCTGGGAGTTGGCCTCGGACGCGCACGCTCGCGTCCACAAGGCCGGTCTCGGCTCGCCTGCCGCGCTGGGCGCGCCCGCGGCACGCGAGCGGATCCTCGGCGCACTGCGGCAGGGCCGCGAGGTGTCGCAGGAGTTGTGGGAGGAGCTTCGGGATGCCGACGACCTGCTTACCGCGACAATGCTTTCGCACCGCGCCGATGTGTCCAGAGTTGCGCTGGGTGAGCTGCGCGCCGACCAGGCCGACGGCAGGCACGCATCGGAGATGAGCGCGCTGCGCGCCATGGTCTTCGAGCGGCGGTGCGACGAACTCGTGCTGCTGCTCGCCGAGGCGGCGACTCGGCAGACTCTGCGCGACGCGGTGTACGCGCACGCGCAGATCGTGAGTCACCCAGGTTTCGTCGCACCGGCTCCCACCCCCGCCGCGCCCGCTCGGCGACCGACCATCACGGCGGGGCCGGGCCGCTGAGCGGAAGCCGAATGCCGCGTCGAGTAACGCGTCGCCGCATACCGACCCTGGAGCGACCGCGCACCGGGCAACCGTCTCGCACTCCCCATCTCTGGGAAGAATCGACAATAGGGGGACGTGTGGTGGGAAAGGATTTGATCGAGCATGCCGAACAGCATGGAAATCGACCCTGCCGTTTTGCGTCAGCTGGCCGACCAGCACGACCGGGTCGCGCACGACACCAGGGAATGGGCCAAACCGCCCACGGAATGGCTCGCGAACTTCCTGCCCACCTACGGCAAGATCGCCTATCCGGTCTACGAAGCGCTGGAACGGTACTACGACGCCCGGCAGCGGGCGGGTGAGGCGCTGGCCAGCGAACACGATCGCACCGCTGACTCGCTGCGCGCGTCCGCGAACGCCTACGAACAATCCGACGAGGATTTCGCCAGCCACATCCGGCAGGCAGGCGGCCTGACCGATACGCCGTCCTCCCCGACGGCGCCCCCCGGAACCTCGACCGATCCCTTCGGTTCGAACCGCCCGATCACTCCACCCGGTTCCGCGCCCGGCGATGGCCCGGTGACGGCCGACCCCAGTTCGGCCAGGCCGGTGTCCACCGATCCCGCCGCGGCGGGCCCCGGCACCGCCGAGGACAATCCGCTCGCGACTTCGCCGGGCGGACCCAACGGGGCATCCCCGGCTGGTACGGGTGTGCCCGGTGTGCCCGGCGCGACCGCCGCTTCGGCAGAGCCGGGGAGCACCAATGGCGCGGGCACGCCGAACGCGCCCGGAACGTCGACACCCGGTGGGCCGTCGAGCACCGGCGTGACCGCGCCGGCGACGGCGGGCGTGCCGCCCGCCGGAGTCGGCCCGCTCAACGCGACCCCGGACGATCGAGCCGCCACGCAGCCGCCCAGCGGCGCGACGGGACGAACGGACATGCCGCCCATGCCGGTGCCGGTCGCGAGCCCGTTCGCCGCCGCCGTCGCCTCGGCGAAGGACAAGGAGGCCGAACCCGTGTACGTCGTCGGCGGCCAGGTGAACGACGACCTGGTGCTGGCCAAGACGCTGCTCGGCAGCGTTCTCGCCGCCGTGGACTCGCCGGTGGGCATGGCCTGGGCGGTCGCGGTGATGCGGGGTCCCGGGGGAACGGGCGTCTTCATCACGTCGAACGAAGGCCGCGGCTGGTTGCCCGCCGGGTTGTTCCTGCCACGCGAAGTCTCCACTCCGTGGAACTGGGACGAGTTGCTCGCCGCCGACGACGGCGCGGGATCGCCATGGGAGGGCGTCACCGACCCGGCCCGGGTATTGGCGGAATTCGGCCTCGCCTGGGGCGCGAAGGCGAACGCGAATCTGTCGGCCCTCGTCTCGTCCGGGCCGATCGATCCCGGCTTGCGCTCACGATTCGGAGAAGCGGCGATGGAAGGGCTCGTCAGTCCGTCCTACGACGTCGACCTGCGCGAGTTCACCCCGGATACGGCCGACCGTCTCGGCTTGACCGGTTCGATCGCGGGCCTGGAACACGTCTCGTCGGTACCGGACACCCAGGTGCGGTCGCGCTGTGTGGAACTGGCCGCGGATGCCCACGGGCAGGTCGGCCGGTCCGGATCGGTACCCGCCGAAGCCGTCGCGTCGCGCCGGGTCCGGGAACGGATCCTGGCCGACCTGCAAGCCGGAAGGCCGGTGCCGCGCGAGCTGTGGGACGAACTGCGCGACGCCGACGACCTGCTGGTGGCGTCGATGCTCGGGCAGCGGGTCGACGTGGGCCGGGTGGAGATCGGGCAGCTGCGACTGGACGCCGGGGTTTCGCCGTTGCGCGGCATGGTCTTCGAGCGGCGCTGCAACGAACTGGTGCTGCTGCTGGCGAACGAGCCGAGCAGGCAGACGCTGCGCGACGCCGTCTATGCCCATGAACAGGTCACGCTGCACCCGCAGTTCGTCTCGACCCCGGCACCCGTCTCCACCGCCGTGCAGCCCGAGCGCGTCGCCCGGCCCGCCTCGGTTCCGTCGGTCAGCGCGCCGGAAGTCGCCGGAGGGCCGCCGCCTACCGTCGTGGCCGCGCCCTCGACGCCCCCGCCGCCGGTGTCGCCTTCGGAGCAATCGTGAAAGACGTTCCGCGGTAAGGGACCGGCGCTGTCCGGGCCGCGGCAGGCCCGTCCTGCCGCGCCCCGGGCAGCGCTTTTCTCAATTCGACGACGAACTATCGGGGGCGCGCTCGACGAGGCGATGCGACGCGTGAGCGGCGACGACACGAGTCCCGGCAGCTCGCGGACAGCCACCGACCGAGACGGGCAGCGGCTGTCGCGCCCGGCTCCACCCATGCGACGTGCGCGGATCGGTACGACGCCGGTAGCGCGCCGGCCGCCTCCCTTGGCGCCGAATCGGCGAGAGGCGCAGTGAATTGCCGACCGGAAAGGCGCTGGATCGGGCTACGTCTCGATGACGGGACTCGCTTCGGCTTCCTGTTCGTCGACGACCGCCGCACCCTGTGTGGGCTCCCCGCCGGGCCGGTCGGACGCGGCGCGGTCCCTGGTCAGCCGAACCGGTATCACGGCGGGTGCCGTGGTCACCGTCGGAGTGGCGTTCGGATCGTCGGCCGGTGCGGTATTCGCCGCCGGGGCGGCGGTGACGCCGCCGGGCTCCGCGGTGGCCGGTTGTGCGGCGGGCGGTTGCGCGTTCGGATCGCCCGGGGGCGGCGCGGCAGCGGGCGTGGCCTGATTGCCGGGCGGCGGTGCCTGGCCCGGCTGTCCCGGAGCGCCCTTGTGCTCGTTCTCCTCGGCCTTCTTCGCCTTGTCCTCGTCGGCTTTATGCATCATCTCGGGTATCTGCGAGATCAGCGGCATCGCCGCCATCGGCAGCATCGCGAGCATCGGCAGCAGCGACGACAGTCCTCCGTCACCACCCCCGCCGCTACCGCTGCTGCCCGCGGATGTGCCCCCTCCGCCGTTCTGACCACCGCCGTTCGAGTTGCCCTTTCCTTTGCCGTTGGCCATGTCCTCGTTGAGGTCGGCGATCGCGGTGACCTTGTCGTAGACCGCCTCTACGGCGGCGGCGACCGCCTTCAGCAAGGGAAGTTCCTGAGCGGGCTTGAGTTTGGCGCTGCCCGCGGCCTTCAGCTTCGTATTCAACTCGGTCACGATGGTTTTGATGGACCGCAGGGCTTGCACCTGTTCGGCGGCGACCGTGACGGAGGTCTTGACCACCTGATCGTCCATCTGCAGCAATTTCAGCTGCCTGGCCTCGACCTTGTCGACGGTCTTGCGGTATTCGTCGTCCGCCTCGCCCTTGCCGAGGGTTTCGTAGATCGCGGGCTTGAGCAGGTCGTCGACTTTCGGCGGGGGAGCGGTCATGCCACGGCCGAGCAGGTCCACGGCGGTCTGAATGGCCGTGTCGGCCAATGCGATGAAGGCGCGCAGCCCTTCCGACGCACCGGCCGGGCAGTGCAAATCGACCAGCCAGAAGTGCTTGGCCTCGGAGGCGTAGCTCCCCAGGGGGGCGGATGCCGACACCGCCGCCTTTTTGGCTTCGGTATTCGTCGCCGTCGTCACCATGCCGCCGCCACCGCCTCTCAGAAGTCCTCCCATTGTCTCCGCTTCCCGATTATGGGAAGTGGTCCATAGTTCGATTACCCACCCAGGAATGGGAATACGACCGGATCGGTCGGGGCGACACAATAGCTGCAGAGTGTGAGAGGCGGTCGGTGATGAGCGATGGCGAGTCGGTCGAATGGCGCAGGCACTGACGAACGACCTGGACGGAGTGCTCCGATCGCTGCTCGAGCTGTACGGCGACGGCCAACCCGCCGGCCAGGCGGCGAGTGCGACCCAAGCGCTCGCCGCAGATCTGCGGGTCGCGTCCGGGGCGGTGGCCGTACGCTACGGCGAGGCGCAGGGCATGCAGCTGTCGATCGCGGAATCGCATGCGGGCAAGGACAGCATCGTCGGCAAGACCGTCGGCGAGTCCGGTGACGGAACGGTCAACGGCCGCGGCCGCCTGACCAATCACATCGCGGATTTCCAGAGCCGGATGCAGGCGATCGCCGCGGTGGGCGATACCCGCTTCAGCGGTCCCGCGCTGCTGGATGCCGCGCAGTCCACCATCTCCAACGCCACCAAGCAGGTCGACGCCGATGTCGCCGCCGCACGGCAACAGGCCGCGCAGATCATGCCGCCCGCGACGCCGGCGACCAGGCAGGCCCGGCACGGCGGTGCGCCGCGCAGGCGGCGACGGATGCGCTCGAGGTCCAGGTCCGCTTCCCGGCTGCGCCGCAACAACACGGTCCGCTCCGACGGGACGAAGGGCAGCAACGCGGTGCTGGCCGCCAGCGACTGGCTCGGTACGCCCTACGTCTGGGGCGGGGGCGGCGCCGGTGGACCCAGCGGCGGCGGGTTCGACTGCTCGGGTCTGACGCAGTACGCCATCGCCCAGGCCAGTCACGGCGAAGTGGTGCTGCCCCGAACGACGTACGAGCAGATCTACAGCGGCGTCCGCGTGCACCCCGAGGATGTACGCCCAGGTGACCTGGTGTTCCCCGCCGGATCGTTCAGCACGCGCGGGCCCGAGCACGTGCAGCTGGCCGCAGGCAACGGCATGGTCATCGAGGCGCCCTACACCGGCTCGACGGTGAAGTGGTCGCGTATGCCGAGCGAAGCCGTCGTCGTGCGCGTGCTGTGAGCCGATGATCGGGGAGGAGAGCGCAGCGTGGCTATAGACATCCCCAGCGAGGTCGCGCTCTTCCTCAACATCTGCGGCGTCCCGTACCCGGACATCAACGAGGACGACGTACGCGCCCTCGCCGGGCATGTGCGCACCTTCGCCGAGCAGGTGCAGGGCACGCACGACTCGGCGACCGGCGTGATAGACCAGATGGGGGCGTTCTACTCGGGGGAGTCCTACCAGCAGCTCGTCGCCACGTGGGCGACCATGAGTTCGACCCACATGCGGCAACTCGAGAGTGCGTGCAAGCTCGTGGGGCAGGCACTCGAGGTGGCGGCGACGGTGATCACCGCGGTGAAGGTGGCCGTACTGGCCGAACTCGCCGCCCTGGCCGCGACCTACGCCTCGATCATGATCACACCGCCGCTCGCTCCCTCCGCGCCGCTGGTCGCCGCCGCGGCGCGCAAGCTGTGCGAGCAGATGGCGCAGTACCTGATCGGCTACATCGTCGCCGAAGTCATCGGCAAGGCGATCGAACCGCTGGAGCAGGCCATCGATGACATGGTCAAGGGGATCGTCTACGACGCCACCCGCGACGCGCTCGACATCCCGTCGTCGGGCAAACCCCCTCCGCTGCGCATCGACCCGGACGCCGTGCAGCATTTCGCGAAAGTGCTCGACGATCACGCCGACGACATCATGCGGCACGCGGCGACGTTCGCGGAGAATGTCGCGACACTCGACTTCACGACATCGACCCCGTTCGATGACGCGGTGCCGCCCACCGTGACGGCCGACGGCTCTCCCCCCGGACCCGTACCGACTCCGGAGCAATTGATTCGGCGGCACGGCGAACAGCCCGAGGCACGCTTCGGCCCCGCCGCTGCTGCGGCGCCGACCGTCCTCGACAGACACGGAACCGGTGATGCGCGCGTCCCTGCCGCGATGCGCGAGGCCGCGCACCCCGCAGCGGCCGGGGAACGAGCGGCCGATCGAAACGGAGACGGAGGCGGCGCGGGTGCGCCGGACCGGACCGGCGACCGGTCGGCCGCACCCGCCGGGACCGGACCTCGTGATCCTGGCTCAAATCCCGCGAAGATGTCGCCGGTCGCCGGCGTCGCGCCGAACGACGCGAACCCGAACGCGGACCGGGCGGCAGAAGTCGCGAGCCCCCGTGCCGTATCCGCGCGGGACGCCGCGGACGCCGCGAAGGCGGCCGCCCACGATGTGGCGCCCGAGATTCCGGGCCGGGGAGCGTTCGATTCCGAGGTTCGCCCGGTCGGCTCCGAGTCGGGCGTTGCCGCAGCGGCCGTCGACGTGCCCCCGCTCGACACGCGCGCCCCCGACAGTGCCGAGATGGGAGGTCCGCTGACCGGCGCGCCGGCCACTCCTTGGGGACGCGCGGCGCAACCGCCGGTCGCGTCGGATCCTGTTCCGAAGCCGGCACATCCCGTGAAGGTTGCGCCGAAAGTACGTCGGCCCGCGACCACTCCGTGGGCCAGGAAGCGCCGGACGCGGGAGGCTCCCGCCGTGGTGCAGGCGCCGTCCACGAGGTCGCCGCTGCGTTCGGTGCCGGAAAAGGGTTCCGAAGGAAACGGAGCGGTGAGCGCCGGTGTCGCCGACGCGCCCCCGGCACCCTCGCGGGTAACGGCTCCGGCGTCCGATCGCATCGACCCGCCCGCTCCCTGACCGGAAATGCCCGTGACGCAGAAAAACCCATTCCCAGATGCGGGAATGGGTTGCTGAGTCCGAAGGTTGGCAGTGGTAGACGTAGACCATCGAGGCTGCGGCTCTGGTGTCCAACCCCCACAACGGCCGGTGGCCTGCCGGTGCCACCGGCCGTTGCTTTTGGGTTCAGATCGTCGGGATGAGGGACCGGCGATCTGTGTTCAGACAGTACCCTCTTCTGTCGGAACGTTCAATAGCGTGCACCTAAATAGCGGCAAGAATTTTGCGGAAGCCCTGTGACCTGCTGCGCGGCGGCTGGGGGACCGGATCGCGGCTGGCCAGCCGCCGCCGAAGGGGTCGTCTGCAGGCGGATGATTGCCGACCCCGAGGTAAACATACCGTTAACTGACGGCACGTTCAAAATTGGCATGTGGGGGCGGCGGCGAGCGGCGCCTCCAGTCTTCCCATCATTGGGAAGTTGCCGAGTCCGGAGCGTGACCGCCGGAATCTATCGTTCGAGCAGGCTAGATCGGCGGAAGGGAAGTCCGAGTGTCAGCGGCCGAGGACGCGTTCTACACGGGTGTTCAGAATCTTGGGTTGGTCGCCGGTGGCGTGCGCAACGAGCAGCATGCGGCGGCGGCGTTTCGGGCCGCCACCGATCTCGACCCGGACATGTGCGACGCCTGGCTGGGGCGCGCCATGGCGGGGGAGGTCACCTCGGAGGTGATCTACGGCGCCTACCGCTCGGTGCACAATCTCTACCGCGACCAGCAGCGGGCCGGGCTGGTCGATCGCGCGCTGTGGTGCCAGGTCGAGATCGGCATGTACGGACTGCGCGTCGCCATGGCCGACCGCGACCAGATCGCCATAGCGCAGGCGTGCTCGTATGCCGAAGGCGGTGAATGGCAGGAAGCCGCGGCGATTCTCGACGAGGTCCCCCGCGACGACGTCTCCGACTTCGTGCGCATGTCGCTGTACTTCCGGACCAAGCAGTGGCCGGAGGTGCTCTCCCTGCGCACCGCGCGACCGTCACTGGAGGACGGCCTCCTCGACATCGCCGCCGAATTGATGACCGCCCAGTCGCTGGCGCACCTGGGCCGCTTCGGCGAGGCCATGCCGCGCGCGCAGCGGATCGTGGAGGACAGTTCCTCGGGCAGTCTGTCCTACATCTGGGCCGACGCGCACTTCCTGCTCGGCATGCTGATGCGGCACAACGGTGATCACGACGCCGCCGAGAAGGTCCTCAAGGGGCTCCAGGGTTCGGCGCTGTGGCCCGAGCGCGAGGAATGGCAGCGCGCGGTGCGGGACAAGTCGTACCGATTCGAGGTCGCCACCGCGGAACTCATCGCGTCCCGGACCAACAGGTGGGACCCGAAGACGGGTGATGATCCGCGCGAGGCGGCCGCCACCGCGGCGCGGGCGGAGCGCGAGAGTCTCCTCACCGAGGCCTCGGACCTGTTGCAGGCGCAGATCGGCATGGATTCGGTCAAGGAACAGGTCGACCGGCTCAAGTCCGGCGTGCTGATGGACCAGGTGCGCGCCAAGCGCGGGCTCGCCGTGGATTCGAAGTCGCAGCACCTGATCTTCTCGGGTCCGCCCGGTACCGGCAAGACGACCATCGCCCGCGTGATCGCCAAGATCTTCGCCGGCCTGGGTGTCGTGGAGAACGCCGACGTGATCGAGGTGTCCCGCAACGACATGGTCGGCACGCACCTGGGCCATACGGCGCCCAAGACCAACGCGCTGATCGACTCGGCGCTCGGCGGTGTGCTCTTCATCGACGAGGCGTACACGCTGATCCAGGAGGGTCTTTCCGGCGGCGACGCGTTCGGTAAGGAAGCGGTGGACACGCTGCTGGCGCGGATGGAGAACGATCGGGACAAACTCGTGGTGATCATCGCCGGATACGAGGACCAGATCGACCGGTTCCTCGCGTCCAACGACGGCCTCGCCTCGCGATTCACCAAGCGCATCCGTTTCGCCAGCTACGGCGCCGACGAGTTGGTGCAGATCGCCGAGCACATCGCGCGCAACAAGGACTCCATCCTGTCCGAGCAGGCACGCGAGGTGCTGCGCCTGCGCTGCGAGGAGTTGGCGGGGCAGACCAAGAACGGACGGCGGCTGATCGATCTGGCCGGTAACGGCCGGTTCGTGCGCAACGTGATCGAGGCCGCCGAAGCCGAGCGTGACTACCGCTTCACCAGGGAGAACGCCGACATCGCCGCGATGACCGACGAAGAGCTCATGACGATCGACGCGTTCGACGTCAGCGCGGCGCTGGAGGGCTTGGCGCCGAGCACGCGAGTGTGAGGCGTCCGCTGATCCGATTCCCAGAGTTGGGAATAGGGGTCGTATTCATGCTGTGACCGCTGGTTACGGTGTGGTTGGCAGGGCGGCGGAAGGAACGGGAACCGGTGGCGCGCTTCCGGGTTGTGACGAAACACCAGATTTCCGGCTGGCGTTTTCTGCTGCGCCGGATAGAGCATGCGCTGGTCCGTCGAGACGCGTCGATGATCGATGATCCGCAACGTGGTCGCTCGACCGCCTTGTCCATCGGCATCGCGCTCGCGTGCGTGCTCATCGCGGGTGCCGCCGTGCTGGCCTTCTTCAAACCCGCCAAGAAGGTCGGGGACTCGAAGATCGTGGCGGAGAAGGACACCGGCGCGCTGTTCGTGCGGTTGAACAACCGGCTGTTCCCGGCACTGAATCTCACCTCGGCACGGCTGATCGTCGGTTCTCCCGACAAGCCCGTGCAGGTCTCGCGCGATGAGCTGTCGAAGTACCCGCGCGGGCCGTGGGTCGGCATTCCCGGTGCGCCCGGCAGCATCGTCGACACCGACGAGAGGGATTCGTCGTGGACGGTCTGTGACACGGCGCGAACCGGTGCGGCCGCGCCGGTCAACCCCTCGACCGGCCTGCCGACCTTGAGCCGCTCCGCGGTGCGGACCACGGCCATCGGTGGTCCGCTGACCGTGGACGGCGACGCCAACCGCCCGCTGGGTGACGGTGAGGCCCGTCTGCTGCGCGACGACACCACGACCTGGCTGGTGTACGGCGATGCCGAGAAGGGCGTGGTGCGCGCCGCGATCGACCTCGCGAGCACCGCGGTGGCCATGGCGCTCGGCATCGATTCGACCGCTCCGGTGATGGCGGCTTCCAAGGGCCTGGTCAACGCGATTCCGGAAGCGCCTCCGCTGCGAGTGCCCGACGTGCCGGGCAAGGGCGAGTCGATCACGCTGAACAACGGATTCACCACGCCGGTCGGGTCGGTACTCACCGTGTCGGCGCCGGATCAGGGGGCTTCGTACTATCTCGTCTCGCAGACCGGGCTGGTGCGGATCAGCTCCGTGCTGGCGGCGATGGTCCGGAACGCGGACTCGCAAGGTTCGGTGTCCACCCGCGCGGTAGGGCCAGACGTGATCGCGTCGAATCTGCGCCCCGGACAGTGGCCCGGCACCGCGTCCTACCCGGTCCGTCCGATTCGCCTGGTCGATCCCGAACGGTCCGGCGTGACCTGCTTGCACTGGGCGCGCACCGGAAGCGATCCGAACGCGATGACGGAACTGTTGGTGGGCAGGCAATTACCGCTCACGAAAGACGAGCAGGGGCGCGCGGTGGACCTGGTGACCTCCGCCGCGTCGCGCGGCACCACCGCCGACGCGGCGTACCTGCCGAGAGACACCGGCCGTTTCGTGCAGGTGACCGGCGCCGAAGCGGGGTCTCCGCTGCGGGAATCGCTCTACTGGGTCTCCGACAGCGGCGTCCGCTACGGCATCATCGCCGATCCGAGCAGCAGCGGCGGTACCGATCCCTCCCTGATCGCCCTCGGGCTGCGGGCTCCGGTCCCGGCGCCGTGGAGCATCATCTCCCTGTTCGCGGTCGGACCTGCTCTGTCCCAGAAGGAAGCGCGCATTCAACACGACGGAATTCCGAACAACAAGATCGTTGCCGGGCTGGGTGGTTCGTAGTGACCAGCACTCGCCGATTCGTCCGGCCCGCCCGGACGGTGCGCGGTCCGAAGGCCCCCGCCGTGACCGAGTTGCGGTTGCAGCCGCCGACCGAGCTGCCCAAACCGGTTCCGGCATCGCGGCTTCGGATGATCATGCCCGTGGTCATGGTGGCGGCCATGTGCGGGATGATGGTCATGATGTTCCGCGGCGGCGGAACCATGAACCCGATGATGCTGATGTTCCCGGCCATGATGCTGGTGTCGATGTTCGGCATGATGGGCGGCGCGCTCGGGGGCAACTCCGGCGGCGCGGCGAGCCTCAACGAGGAACGCAAGGACTACCTGCGCAGCCTCACCGACAACCGTAAGACGGTGCACGCGGCGGAAGCCGAACTGTATGCCTTCCTGCGCTACACCCATCCCGGCCCCGACGAGATCGCCCGGCTGATCGGCGGCAAGCGGATGTGGGAGGTGCAGGTCGCGAGTCCGCAGTTCCTGCGGGTGCGAGTCGGCCGTGGGCGCATCGCCAACCAGGTGCGCGTCATCGTTCCCGAAGCCGCGCCCACCTCCGATCTGGACCCGGTCGGCGTCGTCGAACTGACCCGTTTCGCCAAGGCGTACTCCACGGTCGGCGGCATGCCCGTCGCGATCAATCTGCTGTCCGCGCCGCAGGTCGGCATCGACGGTGACCCGCAACTGGTCACCGGCTTGATCCGCGCGATGATCGCCGAAGTCGCGGTGCTACACGGTCCGGACCAGGTGGCCGTCGCGGCAGTGCTGTCGGATCCGGACGCGCCGGAATGGGCGTGGCTGAAATGGCTGCCGCACACCCAGCATCCGAACGAGACCGACGCCATCGGCTCCAGCCGGATGGTGTACCGCACCGTCGCGGAGCTGCGTACCAAGGTGCTCGCGGGGCTCAATCGCGGTCCGTTCTCGGCGAATTCGCAACCCACTCTGGATCGCACGCACTACCTGCTGATCGTCGACGTCGCCGGACCCGCGAGCGACCGCGACATCTCCGGCATCGATGGGTGCACGTGGCTGCGGCTGGGGGCCTCGGAGCAGAATCTCCCGCGCGCGCTGCGCTTCACCGTCACCGAGGACCGCTCGCTGAACGAGGTGTCCCCGCGCGGGGTGCGGCGGGTCGGAGTGGCCGATTCGCTGTCCGTGGCGTCCATGACGTCGATGGCGCGCAGTCTTTCGCCGTACCGGTTGTCGACCGTCGTGGAGGCGGTGGCCGCCGAGCAGGCCAGCGGCGGTACGTCTTGGGAGGAGATGGTCGGCGTCGCCGACCCCGGCGCTATTCGCGTCGAGCAAGTGTGGATCCGGCGGCGCGACGAGGACCGGGCACGTCTCAACATTCCGTTCGGTCACGACCCGGCCGGCGGTGTCGTCTATCTCGATATCAAGGAATCGGCCGAAGAAGGCATGGGCCCGCACGGCATGTGCATCGGCGCGACCGGATCGGGTAAGTCCGAATTCCTCCGTACGCTGGTGCTTTCGGCGGTGGCGACACATTCCCCTGATGTCTTGAACCTGCTTCTCGTCGACTTCAAAGGCGGCGCGACCTTCCTCGGATTCGACCGGCTGTCGCACGTGACGGCCGTGGTGACGAACATGGAAGAGGAAGCCGACCTCGTCACCCGTATGGAAGACGTCATCAACGGCGAAATGGCGCGGCGGCAACGCATTCTGCGTGACGCCGGCAATTTCGCCAGCGTCGCCGACTACGAGCGCGCCAGAGAGCAGGGTGCGGATCTGCGGCCGTTGCCAACGCTGCTGATCATCCTCGACGAATTCGCCGAATTGCTCGAGCAGTACCCGAACTTCTCGAAGCTCTTCGTAGCTATCGGCCGACTGGGTCGATCGCTGCGCATCCACCTGCTGCTCGCGTCGCAGAAAGTGCCGGCCAACCGGATGGGTGAGCTGGAAGCGCACCTTTCCTACCGCATCGCGCTGCGCACCAATCAGACCAGTGACTCCCGCGACGCGATCGGCACCGCGGACGCCTATCACCTGCCGAAGAAGCCGGGTGCGGGTTATCTGCGGGTCGGCTCCGGCGACCTCCAGCGGTTCCAGGCCGCGTACGTGGGCGAGAAATACTCTCCCCCCGCGCAGGTGTCGGCGGCCTCCGCGCAACGCGCGCGACGGCCCGGTGGCGGATACCGGCCGCCGCAACGCTTCACCGCCGGGCATATCGCCGACACTCGGCCCGCGGTGGTCGAGCCTGTGGTCGTCCAGGAAGCGACCGAGGCCGCCGACGGCGAGTCGATCACCGTGATGGAAGCGGTGTTGCAGCAACTGGCCCGGCACGGAAATCCCGCTCACAAGATGTGGCTGCCGCCGCTGGTCACGCCGCCCACCTTGGAGCGGATGATTCGCGCCGTGCCCCAGGGAGCGTTGCAGATGCCGTTGGCGCTGGTGGACAAGCCGCGTCAACAGCGTCAGGACGTCTGGTCGGTCGACATGTCCGGTGGTGGCGGCCACATGGCCATCGTCGGCGGTACGCAGTCCGGCAAATCGACGGCGCTGCAGTCGTTCATCCTGTCCGCGGCGCTGACTCATACTCCCGAACAGGTGCAGTTCTACTGCCTGGACTTCTCCGGCGGCGGCTTGTCGGCGTTGGCGAATCTCCCGCACGTCGGATCGGTCGCCGCGGCCAGGGACGGCGACCGCATCCGGCGCACGATCGCGTTGGTGACGAACCTGCTCGAGAGCAGGCAGTCGCTGTTCGCCGAATTCGGTATCGACACCATCCGGAAGTTCCGCACGGTGCGTGACGGGCCGGGTGGGGCGCCCTGGCTCGACCGTGATCCCTACGGTGATGTCTTCTTGGTGATCGACGGATGGGACGTCGGGTTCGGTACGAACGGCCCGTACTACGACGAGTACACCCCGGTGATGGAATCCCTCGCCCTGCAGGGTTTGAACTACGGCATTCACTTGGTGGTGAGCAGTTCACGCTGGATCGCTATTCGCCCCGCGATCAAGGACCTGATGCAGACTCGCCTCGAGATGCGTCTGGGCGACCTGGCCGACACGACCTTCAATGTCCACCGCGCTGTGGTCGCGGCGATCCCCGCCAATCGGCCTGGGCGCTGCATCTCGACCGACGGCCTGCACATGCTGACGGCGTTACCACGTATCGACGGGGTGGGAGAATCGGATTCGGCCGCAGAGGGCCTCGCCGCCGCGACCGCCGAAGTCGCTCAACGCTATACAGACCGGCGGGCGCCGCAGGTCAAACTGCTTCCTCCACGCGTTGGCATGGACGAAGTGCGCATCGGTTGGCCGGCGCCGCAAACGCTCGCTCAGCGTCTGATCGTGCCCTTCGGTCTCCGGGAATCCGATCTGCGGCCCGCGACGATCGATTTCAGTGTCTCGACGCACTTCATCGTGCTCGGCTCGACCGGGTCCGGCAAGTCCACCACCTTGGCCGCGATGCTGGAGTCCATCCGGCGCCAGTTCGACCCCTCGCAGGCCCGCGTGCTGCTGATCGACTACCGCAGGCGGCATCTGGAGACGGTGCCGCAGGAAATGCTCATCGGGCACGTGACCAACGAACGCGACGTGCGCGATGCGCTACCGGCGCTGGTGGAGAAGATGCGTTCGCGGCGCCCACCGGAGAACGTGACCCCTCGGCAGCTCGCGGAGCGGTCGTGGTGGACCGGGCCGGAGGTCTTCGTCGTGATCGACGACTATCACATGATCGCGCAGCGTGGCGCGCTGAACCCCCTGGAACCGTTGAAGGACATCATCGTCGATGGCCGCGACACCGGCTTGCACGTGATCGCCGCCCGTAATATCGCCCAGGCGGATACCGCGCTCTACGACAACGTGATCGGGCAGATGAAGAACCTCAACTCCTCGGGACTGATCATGGACGGCTCGAAGCTCGACGGTGTGCTGATCGGTGACGTCCGAGCTGCCAAACAACCGCCCGGCCGGGGAATCTTGGTGGAGCCCATGAACTCTCGCCGGGATCTCGTCCAGGTGGCCTGGGTACCCCAGCAGATCTGACTTCGAGCGTCCATCCCAAGGTTGGGAATAAATTACCGTTTTCCTTAGCAGCCGCTCGTTCCGAGCTGGTAGTCGCGTTCGATTGGAGTCTCACCATGGCACTCCCGGATCTCGGCAACGCGCCGCCGGAGGTGTGTCGGCACAGGTCTGCCCGTGCGACGCCATCGCGAATGAGGCGGACGCCACCGGAACGACAGGAAATCCGAGATCCAGCGGCGGTGTTCGTTCCCGGAGGAAGCCAGGAGGTGCCGGTACTGGAGAAACCCCCTGTAATCGGTGTGGTCGATGACGTCGATGGCCCGACCCGGGCATCGACGATTCCGACGCACACGCTGTCAACGTCCTCGGCGAATCCGTCCGAGGCAAGGTAAACGCCTTATAGGATAGGAACAGATATGCCCATCGGCTACACCGGCGACCCGTCCGAAATCAATGCCGCCGCCAAGAAGTTTCACCACCATGCTGATACCTTCAAGAACCATCAGGGTATTCTCGATGGCATCAAGCAGGAATACGCGCCCGCCGTTCAGGGCGCGACCGGAAATGCCATCCAGGCGGCGCTGCAGGGTGCCCTCGACAAGGGCTCGAAGCTGCACGCGACCTTCATGGAAATCGTCGACGTGCTGAATTCCTCCGGCGCGAACTTCGACAGCCAGGACCAGGAGAACGCGTCGCAGGTCAACAAATACAACCTCAATTTCTGATGCCGGATCTGCGGCAGAAACAATAGCGAAAGGTTTCGGAAAATGGCTTTGAAGAACGATTACGATGCCGTCGAGGGCCTGACAGTCCGCACCGACGCGGTGCTCAACACCATGATGCTCGACGCGGGTGAGCGGGATACGCTGGCCAAGCTGCTCGCGGAGAACTTCCAGGGTGACGCCGGTACCTCGAACGGCGACCTGCAGGCTCGGGTCAAGCAGCAGATCGACCAGTACAACGAGGCACTGACTCAGCTGAAGTCGGCCACCAAGGCCGTCTCCGGCATCGACGGGCAGTTCCGCGTGGTCGACACTGGTCAGGCCATGCGTTTCTCGCAGATCGGGCTGTGACGACGCCGGTTCGGATCGCGATCCCGGTTCGAGCGGATCGTCCTGTGAGACACGAGCCGGCCCGGTGACGGTCGATCGAACTCGGTCGCGGCGCCCGCGTTGTGCCGGTGCCGCGGCCGATCGGAAATCCGATGCAATCGCCCTCGACGAGTCCGTTCGCGGACATCGTCGAGGGCGATCGCATTTCAGGGATGTCGTTGGCAGGGCCGGCGATTCGTGTCACGTGACGTTCGGTCGGCGTGCGGAAGAGGGTCTTCCATGGGCGCCGACGAGGCGGCTCGAGCTCGATGGATGTGGTTCGAATCGCTATCTCCACTGTTGGGAATAGCTTAACGTTCTGATTGCACCGCTCGATGCGAGCACGGCGCCCTTTCGTTAGGAGCTCTCCATGTACTTCAGTCTCACTCCAGGGCAACTTCCCGCTATCGCCGCGCAAATGAGCACCGGAACCACGGATCTAGCCGGGACGATGGTCGCGTCCGCGGCGGGTAGTGTGCCGCTTCCGCCGGGCTGCGACGACGTGAGCAGACGGATCACCGAGGCATTCTTCGGCTTCGCCACCAACCTCTTCGACAAGACGACGCAGGGAGTGGGGCATCGCATCAACGCCGAGCCGCACCTGCCCGAGGTGGACGCCTGCTACTGCGCGGCGGATGCCGCTGGTGACAGTCAGATCTCCGCCAAACGTGTAGCGTTCGGCGAGTAGCCGGAGCCGGTCGAGCGAAGGCCGATGCCATGGTCGATTACCTTGCGTTGCCACCGGAAGTGAATATCGCCCGGCTGCTGTCCGGGCCCGGCGTATTCGCGCTGGACACCGCCGCGGCCGCCTACACGGAGTTGGCCGCGGCACTGGCCGCCGCCGCGAGCGGGACGGACGGCTCCACCACCATGATGGGCGGGGCATGGCAAGGGCCGTCGTCTGATCGCGCTCAAGCGGCGTTCCGTCAGCACGCCGGCTGGTTGCACAGACAGGCCGCGGTGGCGGCGGATGCCGCGAAGTCCGTAGCGGAGCTGGGAGCGATTTTCGGCAGCGCGTCGGAAGCCATGACCGGGGTGGAGGCGTGGCTCGCGGAATGGTATGCGAAGCAAGCCGCTCTCGCCGCAGCCAGCACGACGCAACTGGCTCCGCTCACGCTGGCGGCGATGGCGCTGAGTGAACTCGAGTATCTGGCCATCACAGCGGCGGCAGCAGCGGTGATGCTCGGCTACGACGGGGCGGCCACCGCCGTGCTGGCCGGGTTGCCGACGCCGGAAGTGCCCATGCCGATCGTCAACGGTGGTGGTCCGATCCCCGATGGAACGACGTACAACTTCGTTTCGCCGGAGATCAAGAACCCGCTGGACAACGACACCCACACGATTCAGAACGACGTGGGGAATCATCAGACCGGTGATCCGGGCGGTGATCCGGCCAAGACCAACCCGGATCCCACCGATCCCAAACCGACTGATCCCACACAAACCACGGATCCCACACAACCGGCGGACACCACGCAGCCGGTGGACACCACCCAACCGACCGAGCAGTTGCCCGATATGGACAACCCATCGTCGCTGTCGGATTCGCTCGGCAATTCCTCGCTGGACGGCTCCGGTACCGGTTCGATGGACCAGCAGGGCTTGATCGGAGCATCGCAGGATTCGACGACGCTGGCCGGGCTGTACGGTGGTTCGGGCAGCATGGTCGCGCTGAGCATGACGCGCGGCGGGCTGAGTGCCCTGCCCGGCGCTGCGAGTGGTTTCCGGATGCCGTCCAACTGGTCCCTGGGCCGCGGCACCGCGTTCGGCGCCTCGCCGAATCCGACGGGCGGCGGGGCGGGTTCGCGTCCGACCGCACCTCGCGGAGCGACCGCGCCGAAGGCGCAGATGCGCCGGCGCAGGCGCGACGAGGACCGCGAGAAGTCGAAGGTGTTCGTACCCGGCGAACCGCAAGATGTTCCTGTCCTCGAGCAACCCCCGGTCATCGGCGTCATCGAATACGGCGACGCCGACCGTCGAGACGAACTCGAAGAGCTCGAAGAGTCGGACAACGAGCAGTTGCTCCTGGTCGGTGTCATCGGGAGCGATGTCGACGAGTCGGCGACCGCAGACCCGGAACCCGCGCGGTGAGGTCCACCGTGGTCGAGTTCCAGTCCAAGGAGAGGAGGCTCGTCCCCTGGAAGCGGATCCGGTAGCGATCGATCTCAATGTCGATGCCGCTCTTCTGTTGAAAGAATTGGTCGGCATCGACTCGTATCCTCCGGTGCTGGCGCTGCTGCCGAATATCTATCGGCCCGAGGATCGAGAACGGGTACACGCCGTCGTCGCGCAGGAACTCACCGAGGTGGGCGTCATCGACGGTGACAGGGTGCACCCGGTGGTCGAGCATTGGCTGCGGTGCCTGTACCGGCCGGACATGGAACTGGTGGCCAGGATCCTGGCCACCGGAGTGGACGGGGAACCGCAAGGAATGCTGCGGTTTTCGCTGGTGCGCAGCGGCGACACGCACGTACTCGCCCTGCGCTGCGACGACAACGTGGTCATCCAGACGATGTATCAGGACGGTCAGAATCTGGACACGGTGACGGCCGCGCTGACCGCCGCGCTCGGTCCCGCGGAGGCATTGCGGTTCACGCCGATGACCACCACGGTCGAGCAGCTTCGCGAGGTACCGTCGGAACCGGACGAGCGACGACAGGCGTTGCTGGAGTTGGGTGCCCAGCCGCACACCGCGACGGTGCTCACCAGGGCGCTGGACGAGGTGGCGCGCCGGGCCGAGATCCTGGTGATCGAGCACCGGGACGGCAGCCCGCCCGAGACCGATGTGTCGGTGACCGTGCTCGACACGCTGTCGGGGCGGCTGATCGTTACCCCGAGCAGGGCGATGGATGGAGAGATATGGTCCACGTTCGCCCCCGGCGACGATGCGGCCTTGCGGTCGGGCATCGGGGCGCTCATCGACCTGTTACCCGGTCGAAGTTGGTTCGACACCAGCAGACTGAACTGAACGTCGGACCGTGGTTGTGGAGAGGACGACGGAGATGAACCGAGCACCGAGCATCAACGGTCATTCGGCCGAATCCGCGCGCGCTCGCGGCGGTTATGACGCGTACTTCGCACCGACGAACGAGCTGACCGACGCGGCCGTCGCACCGGGCCCGGCCCCCGAGGCCCGGCAGGACGCCGAGAAGTTCTCCCACGCCGACCCCGTGATCGGTGCGCCTCGTGAGCCGCAGGCGCCCGCCGGGGAATCCGAACCCCGTCCCACGCAGCATGCGGCGGTGACGCCGCCACCGAGTGCGAGCACGCCGCCCCGGCAGGCGAATGCGCAGATGGCGCAGCCGAGCACGCCGCCGCAGGCGAACGTGCCCCCGCGGCAGCCGAGCGCGCCTCCGCCGCCCGCGAGCACGCCTCCGCCGGACTACTCCGTAGCGCCTCCTGCGGCACCGCACGCGGCGCAGGATCATTCGGCACACGAGCAGTCCGCCGAGCAGTACCGCGCGGAGCAGGCGGCCGCCCGGGTGTCTCAGGCGATCGCGCGGACCAATGCCGCATCCGCGAACGAGGAGTGGCAGTCCGGATCCGCGACACCCTGGGTCCCCGAACGTGTCGACCACTCGGCGTACGAGCCGACCCCGCGGATCGAGGTGCTGCCCGCCGCGCTCAGCTCGATCGACCTGCTCGCCGACATCTCCGCCGCGAAGCGGGCGCAGCTGCGTTCCAGCTCCGGCATGCGCGGCGCGCTCAACAAAGTCGGCTTCAACCTGGGGCTTTCGCCGGCTGAGCAGCGCGCCGAGGACCGTAAGACGCGCATTCGGCGCCAGCTCACCACGACCTATCAGATCGCGGTGATCAGCGTGAAGGGCGGCGTCGGGCGCACCACCACCGCGGCGACGCTCGGCTCGACCTTCGCGGGCCTGCGCCCGGACCGGGTGGTCGCGATCGATGCCAACCCGGACTTCGGGGACCTCTCCACCCGCACCTGCAGGCATCCATACGGCCTGACCCTGCGCGATCTGGCGCAGGCGCAGAACCTGGACGCGTTCTCCGCGGTGCAGTCGTTCACCTCGATCAATTCGTCGGACCTCGCCGTGATCGCTTCGCCGTGGTCCACCGAGGCCACCGAGGCGCTGTCCGGCCGCGAATACAGCACCGCCGTGGAAACTCTGCGCAAGCACTTCAATCTGCTGGTCGTGGACTGCGGGACCGGCGTGCTCGATTCGGCGACGGCGACCGTGCTGCAAACCAGCGACGCCGTCGTGGTCGTCACCCCGGCCACCGTCGGCGGCGTGACCGGCGCGGTGGCCACCTTGAACTGGCTCAGTTCGCACGGCTTGCAACATCTGATCGCGAAGTCGATCGTCGGCATCGTGCATCACCAGCCGTTGAAGCCGACCGTCGACGTGGACGCGATCGAGAAGCTGTTCGAAACCGCGCAGCGCCCCACCTGCGTGCTGCCCTATGACGCGCATCTGGCCGAAGGCGGCGAGATCGACCTGCGGCTGTTGGAGAAGGAGACCGTGCTCGCGTTCGAGGAGCTGGCCGCCTGGCTGGCCGATGGATTCCCCGGATACCTCTCCAGTGGCGCCGACAACCACGGTGACCGCGGAGGGTGGCGATGAGCGAGCCGAGCGTCAGCGAGGCGGAGGCATGAGCGAGCGTAGCGAGCGAGCAATCGGTGCAGCCACCCCAGTGGTCATGCCGGAGCCGAGCGTCAGCGAGGCGGAGGCATGAGCGAGCGTAGCGAGCGAGCAATCGGTGCAGCCACCCCAGTGGTCATGCCGGAGCCGAGCGTCAGCGAGGCGGAGGCATGAGCACTGCCGTCGCGCCCGCGCCTGCCGGGACGCAGCCGTCGGCGGAGGTCGCACGAGCGCGGATCGCCGTGATGGTCTCCACGTATCAGGTCGATGTGGTGGTGCCGACCAAGTTCACCATCGAGACGTTCATCGACGATCTGCTGGTCGTGCTGGCCTCGGCCATCGATGACGAGAGCGTCGATTTCACCCCGCCGCAGGGCCAGTGGAGCCTGGGCCGCCCGGGCGAGGCGCCGATTCCGCGCTGGCGCAGTCTCGCCGACCACGACGTCACCGACGGCACCGTGCTGATGCTGTCGGTCGTCGAATCGGCGGAGGTCTTCACGCCGGTGGTCGAGGACATCACCGACGCGCTCGCCCTGATCAACGAGCGCGAGTTCGCCGAGTTCGACGCGAACACCGCAGCCATCGTCGGGTTGACCGTCCTCGGCATCGGCGCCTCGGTGGTG
Organism: Nocardia exalbida NBRC 100660; assembly: GCF_000308575.1. Lineage (GTDB taxonomy): Bacteria > Actinomycetota > Actinomycetes > Mycobacteriales > Mycobacteriaceae > Nocardia > Nocardia exalbida. Next base: position 29,472 of record NZ_BAFZ01000036.1, read on the forward strand.
GCCGCCATGCTGACCTGGTCGTGGACGATGACCGGTTCGACCCTGTGGTGCGGACTGCCCGCCCTGCTGCTCGGCGGGCTTTGCTGGGCGGCCGCCGCGCAGGCCCATCGGCGCAATGCCGCGGCGAAGCTCGCCCTCGGCTTGACGTTGACCGCGACGCCGCTGCTGTTCGCCGGCGGCGCGATGCTGGTGCCGCCCGCCTACGACCAGCCCGGCCCGCTCACCGCGGCCAATCTGGCGGCCGGAGCCGTGGTCGCGGCGGTAGCCGCCGCCACCATGATGCGGTTGAGCAAGATGGGCATCGCCACCCTGATGGCGGTGACGGTGCTCGGCATCATGCTCACCATCGCGGCGTTGCCGGTGACCTACGCGGATCTGTCGGTCGGGCAGGTCGCGGGCGGCACAGTGTTCGTCGCGATCGTGCTGTTGACCGCGGCGCCGCGCTTGGCCGTTGTCATCGCCCGCATCCGGCCGCCGGATCTGCCGGACCCGGGCAACGAGGTCTCGCCGACCACGCTGACCGATATCTTCGACGCGGAGACGGTGCGCGAAGGCGACGAGCACACCGCGGTCGGTGAGCAGCAGCGCACCGCCGCCGAGGCGGGTATCGAGGGACGCGCCCGACTGGCGGTGACCAGCCTGCGCGGTCTGATGGCCGCGATCTCCACCGTGCTCGCGGTCGCCGCGGTGATCGCGGCCGCGGTCAGTCCGGGCGGCATCCGGGAGATCGTCATGGCCGCCGCGATCGGCGGCCTGCTCGCGATGCGCGCACGCTGGCACCCGGATCGGGTCCAGGCGATCGCGCTGGTCGCCGGATCCGTGGTCACCGTCTGCGGCGTCGGCTTCGTCTTGGTCGGCGCGTACGAGAGCCCGGCCGCGCGTCTCGTGGTCGGCCTCGCGGTGGCGTCGGCGGCTTGTCTCGCCTGCGTCGCGGCGCTGCGGCTGCCGGGCAAACGGCTTTCCCCGGTCACCCGCCGTGTCATCGACCTGGTGGAATACGCGCTGATCCTGGTGGTTCCGGTGATCGCCTTCTGGATCATGGGCGTCTACACCGCGATGCGAGGGATCTGATGAAGGTCGGCAGTGCCGCTGTGGCGGTTCTCGCCGGGGCGATGCTGGCCGTCCCCGCCGCTCCCGCGGTCGCGCTGGAGCCGCCCCAGGTCGTGGTCGGCGCACCGCCCGCGGACGACCCGCCGGGGCCCGAGCAGCCGATGAAGCAGGACAAGGGTTGTCTGGCCGCGGGTGCGCTGCCCGACAGCGACCTGACCCGCACTCCACCCGCGGAACTCGCGCTGGATCTGCGCCGCGCCAAGGCGCTGAGCCGGGGCGCCGGAGTGACCGTCGCCGTCATCGACACGGGAGTGCAGCCGCACCCGCGCCTGCCCAACCTGGTCGGCGGGGGCGATTATCTCGCCGCGGGTGGCGACGGACTGTCCGATTGCGACGCGCACGGCACGCTGGTCGCCGGGATCATCGGGGCCACTCCCGATCCAGGTGATGGATTCACCGGGGTGGCGCCGGAAGCCCGGATCATCTCCATCCGGACCCGCTCCGGCGCGTTCAGTCCCGAACGGCCGAGTTCTGATCCGAGCCAGCGGACCGCCATCGAGATCCGGACGCTGGCCCGGGCGATCACGCGCGCGGCGAACCAGGGCGCCGGTGTGATCACCGTGTCGCTGCCCGTCTGCCTCCCGGTGGACGCGCAGGTGGACCAGTCCATGCTGTCGGCGGCCATCGGCTACGCCGTCCATGTGCGCGGCGCGCTCATCGTGGCGGGCGCGGGCAACGCCGGAGGCGGCGCCAATTGCGCGCAGAATCCGGATATCGACCCGACCCGGCCCGCGGACCCGCGGAACTGGCGCGACGTGAAGACCATTTCCACGCCCGGCTGGTTCGGCGCCGACGTGCTCACCGTGGGATTCACCACCGCGACCGGCGCCCCCATGCAGGATTCGCTCACCGGGCCGTGGGTTTCGGTCGCCGCCCCCGGCACCGGCATCGAATCGCTCGGGCCCAGTGGCGGTGGCCTGATCAACGGGGTCGGTGAACCGGACAAACTCGTGCCGGTCGGCGGCGCGTCGTTCGCCGCGGCCTACGTCAGCGGTGTGGCGGCGCTGCTGCGGTCGCGCTTCCCCAACGAGACTCCGCGCGAGATCGCCGCCCGCCTGCAGGCCAGCGCGCACGCGCCCGCGCGCGGCATCGACAACGTGGTGGGCGCGGGCATGATCGACCCGCTCGCCGCCCTGAGCTACCGCACTCCGCCGCAGCAACCCACGGGCCTGTTCCGGTCCGCGGAACTGCCCGTGCCCCCTCCGCCGCGCCCGAAGGATCTGCGGCCCGCGATCACCGCGACCGTGGTCATCCTCGCCGCGGTGCTGCTCGGCCTCGTCGGCAGTCACATGAACTCCGTGATGCGGAGGCGCCGGTGAGTTTTCCGAGCGTACGGGTCGCCGGCGTCGAGCGTGGTCCGTTCGCCACCTTCGTCGTCGTCGGCAGCCCGCTCCTGGTCGGGCTGTCGGCCAAGACGCCGTGGTGGGTGAGCGCGGCGGTGGTCACGGTGCTGGTCGTGACGGTGACCGTCCGGGTCAACGAACGGACCCCTGTTCGCTGGCTGCTCGACTGGGCGGCCTACCGGAAAGGCCGGACCGCCCGGGCGCGCGAACGCACACAGGTCGCCGGTATCCGGGACGTGCAGGTCGCCGCCGGCGTGTGCGGCATCAACGAGGCCGGCAGCACGCTGATCGCGATGATCCAGCTCGCGCCGAACCTCGACCTGCCCACCGTCATCGCCGAGCGAACCCTGTACACCGAGGACACCATCTCGGTCGACGTGCTGTTCCCGATGCTGGATCAGTTCGGCATCGCGGTGGACATCGACATCGTCACCACCGGTCAGCGGGTCCGCTCCACCGGCAGCTACAGCATGCTCTACGACCAGCTGATCGGGACCCACCCGGTGGTCGGGGACCGGCTCACCTGGCTGGTTGTCCGGCTCGACCAGGAACGCAACCTGGCGGCGCTGAGCAAGCGCGGTCCGTGCGCGGTGGTCGCCCCCAAAGCGCTGGCCAGCGCCACGCACCGGATCGCGAGCCGCCTGCGCGAGCGGGGTATCGCCGCGCACGCGCTGCCCGCCGCCGCCTTGCGGGACGCGACGCGCCTGCTGCACGCCGGCGTCGAACTGTCCGACCTCCGGGAAACCTGGAGCAATCTGGAGTCGTCGGTGCCGGGCCGGTGTGTGACGAGCTTCCTGATCGACTGGACCCGGCTGGGCGGGGAGACCCTCGATGACTGCTGGACCTGGAACCGCGGCCGCACCACTCTCGTGGTGAGCTTGACCGACGACACCGGGGGGCCGCGCGCCATCGTCCGGTTCATCGGCCCTGCGGTCACCACCGAACCGCCGGACTATCTGCGGCTACTGCGCGGCAACCAGTCCGACGCCCTGCTGGCGTCGTTGCCGACCGGCTCCTCCATCCGAGCGCTGCGCGGCTTCGAGTCCGGCGCCGACATCGCACCGGAGGAACTCGTCGCCGATCTGGCCATCGCGATCGGTCCGAACGGCCAGATCCTCGGCGCGATCAGCGGCCAGCCGCGCCACACTCTCGCGCTGCCGCTGTTCGATCCGGCCCGGTTCAACCCGCGCAGGCGCACCATCGATGTGCACGCCAGGCTGCCCGTGGCCCAGCAGATCATCCTGCGGGCGATGGTGGTCGGCGCGGACGTGGAGATCCATTCGGCGCGTCCGGACAGCTGGCGCCAACTGGTGAGCGCGGTCGGCGATCCGCGGTCCATGCGCCTGGCCGATCCGGGTGACGGGCATACCGGCACGCAAACCACCGAGGCGGAGACACCGGCCACCATCGCGGTCTTCGATCACCTGCCGCCGCGTGCGTCGAGCGCGCACACGACGGTCACCATCAGCGAGCCCGGCGGTCCGCGCAGGCGTGCGGTCGATCTCGCGATCAACCAGGTCAGCGCGACCGCGGTGGACGTGAGCATTCCGATGCGCACGGTGCGTGTCGAGCTGATCGAGCCGAGAGGCGAAACACGATATTTCGAAACCGTCGACGGACCGCCCGCGCACAACGCGGGAGCATCGGGACCCGTGGTTGCACCTCCGCAACCCGGTGGCCGTCGCGTGAGCTGATGGGAGCGGTCGGTTAATGTCTATCACCGTGGTAGCGGACACCCATTCCGATGGCGGCGATCTGACTCATCAGGACGCCGGGGACGCGCTAACCCCCAGACAGGCGGCGGCGGCGATCTTCTCCAGCCGGTTGTCGGAGCTGATCGCCGAATCCGTGGTGTCGACCGAGGACGGGTCGACGCGGTCGCTGACGCTCTACTCGCTGGCGCAGCACCTGGAGTTGGCCTACCCGGACGTGCCGGTGTCGCAGTCCGGCCTGTACCGGCTGATCCACGGTGACGCGATCCCGCGGCTGGATCTGGTGATCGCGCTGGCCCGGGTGTTCGACGTGCCGCCGGAGTACTTCGTGACCGAGGAGAAGAAGCGCTGACCCGACCGGGCGGCTGTTCTCTCCAGCGGGAATAGCATCGGCTCGGCGGCCGTGTCGGTCCGGATACGATCCGGACCATGCCCGCCGAGGACCCGGGAGATGTTTTTCTCCGTCATCGAGGTGCGGTCCTCGACGCACTGCTCTCCGATTCTTCGTTCGGGTCTTCCGCCGCGCCGTCGACCGGTGGCATGGAGCTCAGCGGCAGTACCGAGCACAGCGAGGGCGTCGACTTCGCCACCGCGTCGCTCGGGTTGCCCGACCTCGACTCGGAGCCGCAGCAGGTCGCGCCGCGGCGTCGGACCGGTGACGGCCCGAAGGCGAGCGAGCGAATCCTCGCGCTGCTGAACGGGCAGGCCCAGGAATCGGCTCCGGCGATGGAACTGGGGAACGACTACTCCTCGGTCGCCGCCCGATCGAACGCGCAGGCCGAACCGGAACCGGAACCCTCGCGCGCGTCCGCCGCGCCGTCCGAGCGGCTCGCGCCCGTGCAGCAGGTGGCCAAGGACGTGCTCGTCCAGCTGCGTAAACCCCGGGTCGCGCTGATCGTCGCCGCCGTCGTCGCCGTACTGCTGGTGCTGCTGCTGGTCACCACCGGTGGCCAGGAGAAGAACACGGCGAACGATCAGCTTCTGGTCGTCACGACGCCGCCGACCTCGGCGGCGCCCTCGACCTCGGCCGCACCGCCGGCGAGTTCGATCATCCAGCCGAAGTCCGCGACGTCGAAATGCCCGCCCGGCAGCACGTCGGCGATGGACGCTTTCGGCAGCCAGACGGGCAAGGCGTGGTCGTGTGTGCGCGCCTACAAGGTCGACGGCCAGGTCATCACCATCGACCTGGGCAAGACCTATCAGATCGACTCGATCGGCATCGTGCCCGGCTGGGATCACATCGGTGCGGACGGCAGCGACCAGTGGGCGAAATACCGCACGGTGAGCCGGGTTTCGTACCAGTTCGACGACGGCAACAAGACCGTCTACACGCAGCCGACGCTCGATCAACGGACCTTGGTGGTGACCAAGACCGAGCCGGCGGTGAGCGCCTCGAAGATTGTGCTGACCGTCCTGGAGTCCAAGGGCGATCCGTCGATCAACACCACCGCGATCTCCTCCATCGTCATCACGGGGCGCTGAAGTGTCCACGCTGCCCGAACTGGTCTGCCAGTACTGCTCGCATCGCAACACCGGCGCGGATTCCCGCTGCGGGCACTGCGGAGCGCCGCTGCGCAGTGCCGTGGACACGGCGCGAACCGTCGCGGAGAAGCTGCCCACTCAGGTCGCCGAAATCGCGGAAAAGGTCGGCGGTGAGGCGAAAAGCCTTGTGCATAAGGCTTATCCGCGCTGGCAGTGGTACGCGGTCGGGGCGATCGCGCTGGTGATGGTGGTCGCCGCGGTTCTGGCGGTTCGGTCCTGTTCGCTATCGCTGCCCTCGAATCTCCAGGGCACCGCGCCGGTGCGAGCCATGCCGGATCTGCTGCGCACGGCGGCGACCTGTCAGCCGCTGGATTCCGGCGGCCAGCGGGAGAAGTGCGTCATCGCCGCCACGGACCCGATGCTCTTCGGTGGTATCGCGGGCGGCAGGGACGTGACCTTCTACGCCGAACTGGTTGCGCAGGATCGTTTGGCCGACAGCATTTCTCGATGGCGCGGCGCGGGCGGTTCCGCCCTCGTCGACGGACCCGTCTACGCCGCGATCGGTCCTTCGGCAACCGTCTGGTACGCGGATACCCGGACGGGTCTGCGATTGGAAACGGGTACCTTCGCCGGTCGAGCCGGCGCCCAGACCTTCATGTCGCGGGCGGGACTGGTCCGCTGACCTGATCGCGCCTCTTCCGCCGGACTCCAGAAAATCCCTGATCCGGACGGCGTTACCCATGTCCGTCCTGCCAAATTATTGTTACACTGTTGATTGTGCCGTTATCCAGCGGTACGTTATGTGAAGTACGAAACACGTACGAGCGCAGTTCTCGGGAAGGCAACGGATCGATGGTGGCAACCACCCAGCAGACGATTTCACCGAAGCGGTTCCGCGATGATCCGACCGACCTGGAGGCGGCCTATTTCCGGTGGATCCAGCCGGGTCCCTCGGCGTCGGCGATCACGGACCGGGCCGAGCGGATCTTCCGTCAGCATCTGGAGCTGGCGGCCACCCGCGCGCCCGGTTCGGCGACCACCAGGGTCTACCGTCCGGACGACAGCGCGGGGGTCGGCGCCGCGATCCAGATCGTGAACGACGACATGCCGTTGCTGGTCGACTCGGTGACCGCCGCGCTGCGGCGCTTGGGCGCGACGGTCACCGAAGTCGTGCATCCCGTGTTCGACGTCTCGCGCGATGCCGACGGCCGGGTGTTGTCCATCGCGCCGCGTGACGGCGTCGCCGAGCCGGCCGGAGAGGCGGACGGACAAACGCTGCGCGAGTCGTGGATCCACGTGCAGCTGGGCGCGGGCCTGTCCGACGAACTGGTGGACCGGATCGAACAGGCGCTGCCACCGCTGCTGGCCGACCTGCGCCGGGTCGCCGATGACACGCCGACCATGGTCGAGGTGCTCAATACCGTTGCCGACCAGCTGGATCAGGCCGCGCAGTGGGCCGGTGACGCGGAGATCCCGCAGACCGCCGGGCTGCTGCGCTGGCTGTCCGACGGGCACTTCACGCCGCTCGGCTACGGCTACTACCACTTCCGCCGCTCCGCGCCGAGCGCGAACGCCGACTTCGAACCGTGGCAGCTGCCGGGCACCGGGCTCGGCGTCCTCGGCAACGGCGCCGAAGCCGACATCAGCGTGCCCGTGGTCGGCGCGAAGCGCACGGTCCTGCGGATGGCCAACGGGTCGGTGGACTCGCTGCTGCCCGGGTCTCGGGACCTGTACTTCATCAGCGTGGCCGACTACGGCGCGAGCGACCCGAGCGGCCGCGCGGCCTGGGGCGACACCGTCAAGATGGTCAAGGGCGAACACGTCTTCGTCGGCACCTTCACCGTGGCGGGCCTGCACGAGAACATCCTCGACATCCCGGTCATCTCGCGGCGCGTGCTGCAGGTCATCGAATGGGCGGGCTTCGGCCTCGACTCGTTCTCCGGCCAGGCCATGCTGGAGATGATGCAGTCGTTCCCGCGGGTGGAGCTGTTCTCCACCGACGCGCGCAGGCTGTTCGAAACCGTCTCCGCGGTCATGAATCTGGGCCTGCGGCGCCAGGTGCGGCTGTTCATCCGGCGCGATTCGCGCAGCGACACCATCTACTGCCTGGTCTACATGCCGCGCGACCGCTATTCCACCGAGGTCCGCGTGCGCATGGGCGACATCCTGCGCGAGCAATTCGACGCCGAGCAGATCGCGTACTCGGCGCGGGCCACCGAATCGGAACTGGCCGTCGTCTACTTCACGGTGCACCGCAAGCCGGGCGCCGAGGCGGCCGACATCTCCGAGGAGAATCGCGAGCGGATCCAGGAGTTGCTGCTGGCGACGACGTGGACCTGGAGCGACCGTCTGGTCGCCGAGGCGGCGGGCGCCTCCGACGTGCCGCAGGCGCTGGTCACCGAGTACGCGACGGCCTTCCCGGCGAGCTACCAGCAGGAGCACGAGCCCGCGCACGCGCTCAGCGATCTGCGCCGCCTCGAGCGGCTGTCCGACGGCGCGATCGACACCGACCTCTACCGGCAGGGCGACCCGGGCGCCGCCGAATGGAGATTCACGCTCTACGTCGCGGGTGAGGGCGTCTCGCTGAGCCGGGTGCTGCCGGTGCTGCACAGCCTCGGCGTCGAAGTGGTCGACGAGCGGCCCTATCGCATCACGCTGGCCGACCGGCCGGACCGCTGGATCTACGACTTCGGGCTTCGGGTGACCGCCGCGCCGCTGCGCGAAGCGCTCGACAGCGAGCCGGCGGAGCAGCTCGGGCACTCGATGGACGCGGCGTCGCTGCCGGAAACCAGTGTGCGGCGGCGCTTTCCGGATGCGGTGACCGCGATGTGGTTCGGCCGCGCCGAAGTCGACGGCCTGAACGAACTGGTGCTGCGCGCCGGCTTGCACTGGCGTGAGGTGGCCCTGCTGCGCGCCTACGCGAAGTACTTGCAGCAGGCCGGTTTCGCCTACACCTTCGGCAACATCACCCGCGTCCTGCTCACCCATCCGGCGACGGCGCGGTCGTGCACCGACCTGTTCGCCGCGTACTTCGACCCGGACGGCGTCGGCGCGCAGGCCGCGGACCGGGCGGCGGAGATCGCCGAACGGCTGCAGGCCGAGATCGACGCGGTGGTCAGCCTGGATACCGACCGCATCCTGCGCGCCCTGTTCGGCCTGATCGAGGCGACCCTGCGGACCAACTACTACCGGCGCGACGAGGCGGGCGACGCGCTGGACTACCTGTCGGTCAAGCTGAATCCGCACGCGATCGCCGAACTGCCGAAACCGAAGCCGCAGTTCGAGATCTTCGTGTACTCGCCGCGAGTCGAGGGCGTGCACCTGCGATTCGGTTCCGTGGCCCGTGGCGGATTGCGGTGGTCGGACCGGCTGGAGGACTTCCGCACCGAGATCCTGGGTCTGGTGAAGGCGCAGGCGGTGAAGAACGCGGTGATCGTGCCGGTCGGCGCGAAGGGCGGCTTCGTGGTGAAGCAACCGCCGGCAGCAACGGGCGATCCGGCCGCCGACCGGCAGGCGCTCGGCGCGGAAGGCGTCGCCTGCTACCGCACGTTCATCTCCGGCCTGCTGGATGTCACCGACAACGTGGACCGCGCGACCGGGGAGGTGCTTCCGCCCGCGCAGGTGGTGCGCCGCGATGGTGACGACACCTACCTGGTGGTGGCGGCCGACAAGGGCACCGCGACGTTCTCCGACATCGCCAACGACGTCGCGCAGAGCTATGGCTTCTGGCTCGGTGACGCGTTCGCCTCCGGCGGTTCGGCCGGCTACGACCACAAGGCCATGGGCATCACCGCCAAGGGTGCGTGGGAGAGCGTCAAACGCCACTTCCGCGAGATGGAACTCGACACCCAGACCCAGGACTTCACCGTCGTGGGCGTCGGTGACATGAGCGGCGACGTCTTCGGTAACGGGATGCTGTTGTCCGAGCACATTCGCCTGGTGGCCGCCTTCGACCACCGGCACATCTTCCTCGACCCGATTCCCGACTCGGCGCGTTCCTACCGGGAGCGGCAGCGGATGTTCGCGCTGCCGAGGTCGTCGTGGGCGGATTACGACACGTCGCTGATCAGCCCCGGCGGCGGCGTCTACGACCGCTCCGCCAAGGCGATCCCGGTGACTCCGGAGGTGCGCGCGGCACTCGACCTGCCCGCGAGCGTGACCACCCTCTCGCCGCCGGAGATGATGAAGGCCATTCTGCAGGCCCCGGTCGATCTGCTGTGGAACGGCGGGATCGGCACCTACATCAAGGCGAGCAGCGAGACCAATGCCGAGGTGGGCGACAAGTCCAACGACGCGGTCCGGGTGAACGCCGACCGATTGCGGGTCAAGGTGATCGGCGAGGGCGGCAACCTCGGTGCGACGGCGCTCGGCCGCATCGAGTTCTGCCGCAACGGCGGACGGATGAACACCGACGCGCTGGACAACTCCGCGGGCGTGGACTGCTCCGACCACGAGGTCAACATCAAGATCCTGCTCGATGCCGTCGTCTCCAGCGGTGAACTCGCCGTCGCCGAGCGCAATCCGCTGCTGGCCTCGATGACCGACGAGGTTTCCGACCTGGTGCTGCGGGACAACATCTCGCAGAACTTCCGGCTCGGGATGTCGCGGGCCGACGCGGCGGGCATGTCGGGAGTGCACGGCAGGATGATCAACGACCTCGAACAGCGTCGCGGTCTCGACCGTGAGCTGGAGGCACTGCCGACGGAAGCGGAACTGGCCCGCCGCGCCGCCGAAGGCACCGGTCTCACCTCGCCCGAGCTGGCGAATCTCATGGCGCACGTGAAACTTTCGCTCAAGGCCGATTTGCTGGCCGGTGATCTGCTCGACGGTCCGGCGTTCGCGTCGGTGCTGCCCGCCTACTTCCCCGCGCCGCTGCGGGAGCGGTTCGCGCAGGCGATCGGCAGGCACCCGCTGCGGCGCGAGATCGTGGCCACCGTCGTGGTCAACGAGATGGTGGACTACGGCGGCATCACCTACGCGTTCCGGCTCGCGGAAGAGGCCGGCGCGACAACCGACGACGCGGTGCGCGCGTACCGGGCGGCGGTGGAGATCTTCGACCTGTACGACCTCTGGCAGCGGATCAGGCAGACACCGATGTCCACGGCGGCGCGCAACGAACTGGAGCTGGAGACCAAGCGCACCCTGGACCGGGCCGCACGCTGGCTGCTGTCCAACCGGCCGCAGCCCATCGCGATCGGCGCCGACATCGCCAGGTACCGCGACGGCGTGCGCGCCCTGTCGGGCCGAGTGCCCACGTGGCTCACCGGCTACCTCACCGAGGATCTCGCCGAGCGTTCGCGGCGGTCGATCAGCCGTGGCGCGCCCAAGGAGCTGGCCGAGGAGGCGTTCGGGCTGATCCACCGCTTCCCGCTGCTGGACGTGCTCGACCTGGCCGACATCGCCGACCGCGACGCGGCGGAGGTCGCGGTGCTGTACTACGCGCTCAACGAGCACTTCCAGATCGAGCGGCTGCTGACCGCGGTCGGCAAGCTGGAGCGCGGCGGGCGCTGGCGGGCGCTGGCCCGGCTCGCGGTCCGCGAGGATCTCTACGATTCGCTGCGGTCGCTGACCCTCGATGTGCTGACCGCCACCGAGCCGCAGGACAGCACGGTCGAGAAGATCGCGTACTGGGAGTCGACCAACCGTTCGCGGCTGGCCCGCGCGGGTGCGTCGCTGGCGCAGATCTTCGCCGCCGAAACGCACGATCTCGCCGCGCTCTCGGTGGCGGCGCGGCAGGTCCGCGGCATGGTGAGCGGCGGTGATGCGACGGCCGTCGCACCGGCGGTCGCGGGCTGATCGACCACACGATGCCCGGGGGCAGGCGCTCGGCGTCAGCCCCCGGGCATCGGCGTTCCGCACTCGCCGCAGAACTTGGCGCCGGGGCTCGACTCCGCGCCGCAGCTCGTGCAGTGCCTCAGTTGCGTCGCCAGGCGCGCCCCGCAGTTCATGCAGAACTTCGCGCCCGCCGGATTCGCGCCCTGGCAAGCGGCACATGACGTCTGAGCCATCTCCGGCGCCGCGGCGGGAAGCTGCGGGGCGGGGGAGTGGTTGCCGACCTGGTGGCCGATGGCGTTCAGACTCAGTGCCGCGCCGAGGAATCCGCCTTCCATGCCGTGGTGTCCGCGCGCGAAACCCTGGCTCGCGCCGAGCGCGAGCTCGCCCGCGGCGTAGCGCTGGAAATCGCCGGTGAGGCTGATGTACTTGACGTCCTTGGCGAGTCGCTTCAGCCGGTCGGCGTCCTCCGGCGCCAGACTGATGTCGAAGTTACCCATCCGCGGGATGCGCAGCCCGTATTCGTAGAGCGCGGTGTTGGTCTGGTGCAGCACCGCCTGCTCGATCGGCTGCAATTGTGCCGAGAGCCCGAGCACCGGCCAGTCGCGGCGCGCGACCCCTTGGGTCACCGCCATCTTCATGGATTTGAGCAGCAGGTCGGCGCACCAGCTCTGCACCCGGTCCGGGTCGGTGAGATCGGCGGTGCCCGCCAGCGCGGTCAGCAGCTCGGCCGGGTCGCGAACGGTCAGGGCGAACTCGCCGAAGACGCGCAGCGTCACCACCTGCTCGCTGACCGGATCGAGGATGTCGTCCAGCCGGCCGCCGAAGCGAATGCCCGGAAACTCCCTCGTGGAAACGAAATACAGTTCGGCCCGGTAGTAGTTGCCGCCGGTGAGGGTGTCGACGAGCGCACCGAGCACCGGGAGCTCGTCGGCGTCGATGCGGTGGCGTCCGGGGCCCATCGCGGCCACGACCCGCCCGGATTTGACGAAGAGGGCGAGCTGGTCGGCGTTGACCATCGCGCGGCTGTAGCGCCGGATGTTGACGTCCGGCCACTTATAGACCAGCTGATTCTTGCGGTCCTCTGGGACCGCGATGAATTCCCGTTCGAACCAGGCCATCTGCGCTCCCTCGTCCCGTTTTGTCCCACTGAGCGTACCGATATCTGGTGGCACGATCAACGAATCTCGTCGCGATCGCCGCTGCTCGGATGCCCTTTTCTCAAAGTTCTTGATGTCCAGCGTGTTACAACATGCCGATCGCTATTGAACGTGCCGCTATGTAACGGTACATTGAGCGAAGTTATGATCGCCGTCACCTGAAAGGCCATCGCCATGACCACAGTTCGACCACCAGCGGATGCGCCCGCGCAGGCTGCCGCGCTCGAAGACGAGGACTCGGGCTATCACAAGTCGCTGCGCCCGCGTCAGCTGCAGATGATCGCGATCGGTGGGGCGATCGGCACCGGGTTGTTCCTGGGTGCGGGTGGCCGGCTGGCCAGCGCGGGCCCCGGCCTGTTCATCGTGTACGCCATCTGCGGCGTGTTCGTGTTCTTCATCCTGCGGGCGCTCGGCGAGCTGGTGCTGCATCGCCCCTCCTCGGGATCGTTCGTCTCCTACGCCCGCGAGTTCTACGGCGAGAAACTGGCGTTCGCGGTCGGGTGGATGTACTTCTTCCACTGGTGCATGACCGGGATCGTAGACATCACCGCCATCGCGACATATGTCCATTACTGGGGAGCGTTCGAGGCCATCCCGCAGTGGTTGATCGCCCTGGTCTCCCTCGCGGTCGTGGTGAGCATCAACCTCGTCTCGGTGAAGTGGTTCGGTGAACTCGAGTTCTGGGCCGCCTTGATCAAGGTGATCGCCCTGGTCACCTTCCTGATCGTCGGCACGGTGTTCCTCGCGGGCCGCTTCAAGATCGACGGCCAGGTCACCGGCCCGAGCGTCATCGCCGATCACGGCGGGCTGTTCCCGGCCGGGCTGCTTCCGCTGGTCCTGGTCACCACCGGAGTCGTGTTCGCCTACGCCGCAGTGGAATTGGTCGGTACGGCAGCCGGTGAAGCGGAGAACCCCGAGAAGATCATGCCGCGCGCGATCAACTCGGTGATCGCCCGGATCGCGCTGTTCTACGTGGGTTCGCTGGTGCTGCTCGCCCTGCTGCTGCCCTACACCGCGTTCAAGAACGGTGAGAGCCCGTTCGTGACGTTCTTCTCGCGGCTCGGTGTGGACGGCGCCGGTTCCGTGATGAACCTCGTGGTGCTGACCGCGGCGTTCTCCAGCCTGAACGCCGGTCTCTACTCGACCGGCCGCATCCTGCGCTCGATGTCGATGAACGGCAGCGCGCCGACCATCGCGGCGCGGATGTCCCGCGGCGGCGTGCCCTACGTCGGCATCCTCGCCACCGGCGCGGTGGCGCTGATCGGCGTCGGACTGAACGCGGTGGTGCCGGAGCAGGCCTTCGAGATCGTGCTGAACATGTCGGCGCTGGGCACCATCTTCGCCTGGACCGCGATCGTGGTCTGCCAGCTGCAGCTGTGGCGCTGGTCGCGCACCGGCCGTGCGGAGCGTCCGTCCTTCCGGCTGATCGGCGCGCCGTACACGAGCTTCGCGACGCTGGTGTTCCTCGCGACCGTGGTCGTGCTGATGGCGTGCAGCGATGACCATGTGCAGCGCGGTGCGGTGCTCGCGATGGTCGTCATCATGGTTCCCGCACTGGTGGGCGGCTGGTTCCTCGCCCGCAAGCGGGTGCTGCAGATCGCCGAGATCCGCCAGGGCATCACCGGGCAGTTCCCGGTCCTGGCCGAGCGGCCGCGCCGCGAATCGGGCGACCCGGTGGTGATCCTCGACAAGCCCGACGAAGAGTGAAGCAGTATCCGCCCCGGGCCATTCGCCCGGGGCGGATATATTCCCAATGTCGGGAACAATACACGCGCGCATCGACAGGCGGCGGACCAGAATGAAACCGCGATTCAACGGCGGGTCTGAGAGGTTCGTATGCCGGAGCACCCCAGCGCATCCGACCGTCCACTTGCGCATCCGTGGGCGAATCGGCGCATGCGCGGCACCGAGGTGCCTCGGCGAACTTCCCACCCTTGGGCCACTCGGCATCTGCTCAAAACCGAGGTGGCCCCACGACTACCAAATCCGTGGTCAACACCGCGGTACGTCGATAAACCACGTGCCGGCGCCGTCGACCCGGCGCCGAACGACGGCGGACCGCCGACCGGCCCCGCCGTCGTCGGCGAGGAGACCATCGGCACCGCCGAGCGGCTGCTGCTCGGCGCACTCGAGGCCGAGTCCGAACCCGGTTCCGGGCGCAGCGCGCGCTCGCGGCCGAGCGCGCGACGATTGGGCGGCGGGCTGGTGTCCATGCCCAAGGTGAGCCCGCTCGATCCGCGCACCGCGGTGATGCAGAACCCGGAAGTGCCCGAGCACAAACGGTTCTGCTGGAAATGCCAGCAGCCGGTCGGCCGCACCAGTGCGGCCGGGTCGGGCGCCGTGGAAGGCGAGTGCGGCCGCTGCGCCTCGCCGTTCAACTTCCGGCCCCTGCTCCAGCCGGGGGAGATGGTCGCCGACCAGTACGAAGTCCAGGGCTGTCTGGCCCACGGCGGACTCGGATGGATCTACCTGGCGGTCGATCGCAATGTGAGCGATCGCTGGGTGGTGCTGAAGGGGTTGCAGAACCCACTCGACTTCGAAGCGCACGTGGTCGCCCTCGCCGAGCGCCAATTCCTCTCCGAGGTGGCCTATCCCGGCATCGTCAAGATCCACAACTTCGTCAAGCACCGTTCCGGGCGCGACGTGGCCGACGGCTACATCGTCATGGAGTACGTCGGCGGGCGCTCGCTGAAGAGGATGCTGGATCTGCGTGCGCCCGAACGCATTCCGGTCTCCGAGGCGATCGCCTTCATGATGGAGATCCTGCCCGCGCTGGACTACCTGCACTCGTTCGGGCTGGCCTACAACGATCTCAAGCCGGACAACATCATGGTCAGCGAGGACGAGGTCAAGCTGATCGATCTCGGCGCGGTCGCCGCGATGGAGTCCTACGGCAGTATCTACGGCACTCCGGGCTATCAAGCGCCCGAGATCACCGAGACCGGCCCGACGGTCGCCTCGGACATCTACACCGTGGGGCGGACGCTGGCCGCCCTCGTGCTGGACATGCCCAAGAACGCCGACGGACATCAGCTGCCCGGCATTCCCTCGCCCGAGGACGAGCCGCTGCTACGGGACTATCCGGCGTTGCACCGACTGCTGTGCCGCGCGACCCATCCGGAGCCGCGCCGCCGCTTCCCCACCGCTTACGCGATGTACGGCCAGCTCGCGGGCGTCCTGCGCATGGTGCTCGCCTACGACACCGGTAAGGAACATCCGCAGGCGTCGCTGGAATTCGGCGCCATGCGCGGTGATTTCGGCATCGAGACATTGATCGGGCAGACCGACGGCATGACCGACGGACGCCATCGCCTGCCCGCGCTGGACGCGCCGAGCGTCGTCGCGGCCCTGCCGGTGCCGATGATCGACGGCGAGGACCCCAGCGCCGACCTGCTGTCCACGTTGCTGCACGGCGATCCCCGGCATGCCCTGGATGCCCTGCGCCGCACCGCCGATCGGATCGTCTCCGGGACCATTCCGGAGCCGGAGACGTTCGAGCTGGAGGGCACGCTGACGGCGGTGCGCGCGCATCTGGACCTGGGTGAGGTGGTGCCCGCGTGCGATCGGCTCGCCGATCTGCGGCCCGACTACGGCACGGACTGGCGCCTGGAGTGGTATTCGGCGGTCGCCGCTCTGCTGGACGGCCAGTACGAGCGCGCCTACGAGTATTTCGATCTGGTGCACAGCATGCTGCCCGGCGAGATCGCCCCCGCGCTGGCGCTGGCGGCGACCGCCGAACTCACCCTGCAGCATCTGGGCGACCGCGCCGACGACCGCTGGCATCGGCTCGCCGAGGAGTATTACCGCACGGTGTGGCGGACCAATCACGGCGTGGTGAGCGCGGCGTTCGGACTGGCCCGCAGACTCGCCGCCGACGGCGGCTTGCTGGAGGCCGTGGAGGTCCTCGATCAGGTGCCGGAGGCATCGCGGTATCAAAGCGTGGCGCGCATGACCGGATGCCTGCTGCTGGTCTCCCAGCCGATCCCGGAGACCACCGAGGCGGACCTGCTCGAGGCGGCCGCGCGGCTGGACGCAGCGCCGGACGAACCGAGGGCGTTGCAGTTGCAGGTGATCGTGGTGGGTGCGGCGCTGGAATGGGTGCGCGGCGGCGGCCGGTCGGCCGATCCGGACGCGACCCTGCTCGGCTTCCCGTTCACCCTGCTCGGTCTGCAACGCGGGCTGGAGTCCAGCCTGCGGGCGCTGGCCCGGATCGCCCCGCATCGTCTGCACCGCTACCGCCTGGTCGACCTGGCCAACTACGTGCGGCCGAAGTCGAGGTGGTGAACCGGGCTCAGGTGGTGCGCGCGGTGAGCATGAAAAGCGCGGGCGCGGCCAGGATCACCAGCAGCCACAGCCAGTTGCCGGTGGTCACCGCCAGCACCACCGAGAAGACCACGGCCGCGCCGGCCAGGACGACCAGGCGCGGCAGCGGGTTGGTCGGCGTCACCTCGGCCGGGGGCGGTGTACTGCCCGGCAGGTCGGCGAACAACTCGGCCAGTTGACTCCGCTGGGTCGCGGCAGCGACGGCCGCGCTGAGTTCGTCGAATTCGGCCAGGCTCAGCCGGCCCGTGCCCAGGTGGTGGGTCAGCTCGCGCATCGCGCGCTCGCGGTCGGCGAGACTGGCCGGAAGGCCCGCGGATTCACCCATGCCGGAAGGATAGGCGCGGCGGCGGGAACCGGCATCGAGGGGATTTCCAGAGGCGGGAAGACCGGTGGCGGGCGTGCGCCCGGAAGGCGGCGACGCCCCGCGCGGACGATGTTTGCTGAAATGTCGCTATGGACCGGTCGGTCGCCCCGACAATGGCCGCGCACCGGCGGCCGTCCCGTGTTGCGATGTGGTTTCCTTGAGGTATGACTGCGGGTGTGGAGTACACGATCGACGAGCTGGCGCGGGAGGCCGGTACGACCGTGCGCAGCCTGCGCGTTTACCACGAACGGGGCGTGCTGCCGCCCCCGCAGGTCAAGGGGCGTACCGGTTTCTACGGCGCCGACCACCTCAACCGGGTGCGGACCATCAGCAGGTTGCTCGATCGCGGGATCAAACTCAACGGCATCAGGGAATTGCTCAACGCCTGGGATCGTGGCGACGATCTGGGGGACATCCTCGGTGTCGCCGAGCCCGGCTCGCCCGAGGCGGCCGCCGTCGACGCGGGTGAAACGATCGCGGCGACCGAATTGGCCGAGCGCTATCGCGACGTGCCCAGCGGTCTGGCCCGGGTCGTCGCGGCGGGTCTGTACGAACCCGTCGACGCGGCGACCTACCGCATCGCGGATCGCCGTCTGGCGCACAGCCTCGAGCAGATGGCGGCCGTGGGCATCCCGGCCGACGAGGTGCTCGGCGAACTGGAGAAGCTGCGCGCCGACGCCGAGCGGATCGCCCGGCGCTACGTGGATCTGTTCCGGCGGACCGCGTGGGCGTCGTTCCAGGATTCCGATCGCGGCCCGGCGCAGGTCGCCGAACTCGCGCAGCGGCTGGAGGCGACCAGGGCGGTCCCGGCGGAGACCACCGCCGAACTCGTGAATCGGCTCATCGCAAGGTATCTCGACCAGGACGCCGAGCTGGCGGAGACGCTGCCGGAGAGCTGACCGGAGGCGTCGCGCACCCCTTGGGTCGAAATATTTACGTTTCAGATTCCCATCATTGGCGATACGTAGCAGTAACGTGCCGTTGATCAACGGTATATTGGAGTCATCCGGCGCGCGTTCGCGTGCCGCGGCTACCTACGCTCGTCTACTTAAGTATGTCTTCCGGCGACCTACCGATGCGCCGAAGTGTCGCTCTCCCCGACAATCTGGAAGTCGCACAAGGGCAGCAGATGGGTGTGGGCACATGGGAAGCGTGACGCTGTGGATGCAGATGTCGCTCGACGGCTTCGCGGAGGGGCCGGATCAGGAGATCCACTGGCCGGTGGTGGACGAGGAACTGTGCGAGTCGTTCCTGGACGAATTACGCTCGGCCGACCTGTTCCTCTACGGCCGCAAAACATACGAGATCATGGCGTCGTTCTGGCCGACCGCCGACGTGGATCCCGCGATCTCGGAGTTCTACGTGGATTTCGCGCGGTGCTGGAAACAGACGCCCAAGGTGGTCTTCTCCCGCACCCTGTCCTCCGCGGGCTGGAACACCCGCGTGGTCCGGGACGACCTCGTCGAGGAGATCACCGCGTTGCGCGCGCAGCCGGGATGCGACATGGTCCTGTTCGGCGGCGCGGAGACGGCGTCGGAGTTCATGAAGCACGACCTGATCGATGAGTACCGGTTGTTCGTGCACCCGATCCTGCTCGGTGGCGGGATTCCGCTGTTCCCGACGCCCGCGGTGGTCTCGGGGCTGCAACTCGTCGACGTGATGACCTTCGACAGCGCGGTCGTCCAGATGCACTACCAGCAGATGGCCTCCGCGAGGTAGCAATCGGCGCGGAAACGGGGTCCGCTGCCCGGGTAAACAGGGGCTTGACCTTTGCGTAACCTCTGATTGTCGAGCGCGTTGCCGCGTCGTCGGCTAACTTTCGTTTTATGTCCCTGGTTCAGGCACGTGGCGACGTGCTGCCTGCATCCACCAGTGAATTCTGCGGCCGGGAAACGGAATTGGACCGGCTGGGCGCGCTGCTGGACAGCGGCGCCCGCCTGATCACCCTGGTCGGCCCGGGCGGGATCGGCAAGACGCGGTTGGCCGCGGAGGCGTTGTGCCGCGGCGCGCACGCCCGGCGCAGGCCGGTTTACTGGGCGCGGCTGGCCGGGCTGGAGGCCGACAGCACCGCCACCGCGCAGGACGTGATGCAGTCCGCCGTGCGCACCGACCTCAGTTCGCCACCGACCCGCGACGCGCTGGTACGCACGTTCACCAGCGGAGACCGTTCCACCGAGCGCGCTGTCCTCGTCCTGGACAACTGCGAACACCTGCTCGGCGTGGTCGCGACGATGATCGCCGAATTGCTGGAATCCGCACCCGGCCTGACCGTCCTGGCCACCAGCCGCGAACCGATCGGCTGGGCCGACGAGTACATCCTGCCCGTGCCGCCGCTGTCGCCGCGGCAGTCGCTCGAATTGTTCCGGCAGCGCGCCGAACTCATCGGGCGGGCGATCCCCGACGACCGCGAGGCGATGGCCGTCGCCGCGCGGATCTGCCGCCGGGTCGACCACAACCCGCTGTTCATCCGCCTGGCCGCGGCGCGTCTGCGGCACCAGCCGCCGGTCATGGTGCTGCGCGAGCTCACCGGCGACGCGGACGACAAACGCCTGCACTGGACCCACGGCGCACGGGCGGGCGCCGAGCAGCGCCACCGCGGCGTCTACGACGTGATCGCCTGGTCGTTCGCGCTGTGCGGCGCCTCCGAGCAGTTGCTGCTCGAGCGGCTGTCGGTCTTCGCCGCCGGGTACGAGACCGACGACGAGTCGCTGCGCGGCGGCATCGAGCTGGACGCCGCGATCGCGGTGTGCGCCGACGACGCCCTGCCCGCGAGTGCGATCGAACACCTGCTGGAGCGGCTCACCGAGCAGTCGCTGCTGTCGGCGCATCTCACCGCGACCACGGTGAGCTGGTATCTGGTGGAAAGCGTCCGCGTGTTCGCCCGGGAGCGGCTGCGCCGCCGGGACCGTGGGGAGTTCGACCGGCTCGCCGCGCGCCACCGCCGGTATTTCCGGGACAAGGTGGTCGCCGGGCAGGCCATCTGGCTCGGACCGCAGGATCAGGCCTGGCTGGCGTGGGCGCGCTCGGCGTGGAACGACATCGTGCTCGGCATCGAATCCGGTCTGGCCGACCCGGCGGAGGCCGTGGTCGCCCTGGAGATCGCCACCGTCCTGCTCTCGATGAAGGTGCCGTACGTCAAGTCCGGTGCGGGCGCGCTGACCCGGTTGACCGAACGCGCGCTGGAGGCCACCAGGGCCTCCGGGCTGGGCACTTCCGGGCTGGCCGACCTGGCCACCGCGCTGCTCGGCTGGATCTCGCTGTGGCAGGGGCGGACCGATCACATCCCGCAACTGGTCGCGGACTGCGCCACCCACCCCCCGGGAGCCGGGCCGCGCTACACCGACATCGATTTCGGGCTGCCCGCCCCGGTCGAGTGGCTGTGGGGGCTCGAGCTCATGCTCGTGCGCGGTGACGCGCGCGCCGTCACCGTCCTTGCTCGGGCCCGCCGCAAATTCGCCGAACAGGGCGATCGCATCGGCGCCGAACGCAGCGACGTGTTCGCGGCGTTCTGTTCCGCGCTCGTCGGCGACCGGCGGCAGGCGCTGGAGAACACGGCGCGATTCCTGGAGCGGTCGGTGTCGTCCGGCTCGACATTGTCGCGCGCTTGGGCCGAGATCGCGCGCGCGGTGGCGCTGGCCAAACACGGGTCCGCCACCGAGGCGCTGACGCTGACCCACGGGGTGCTCACCCGCTACCGCGGCGAACCGGACACCTGGACGGCGAGCTGGGCGGTGGGCGCGCACATCGTCGCGCTGGCCCAGGTCCTCGTCGCGCAGCGGGCCGAGGGCGGTGATCCCGCCGCGATCGCCGACACCGCGCGGGAAATCGCCTATCTGGTAGGCGGATTCAAGACGCGTCAGCGATCGGTGGGCATATCCGTCGACCGGGTTCCGCTGATCGCCGCCGAGATGCGCCGCGCCGCGGAGGTCTCCCGCACGGTGCTCGGCGACCGCGCCTACGCCTCCGCCGAACGCAGGACGCGGCTGCGTCCCGAGCTCGACGCGCTGTGGTCTCCAGCCCCGGATCCGGCGCCGCCCGCCCGGCGGCCGGACCGGCAGGCCACTTCCCGGCCGGTGTCGCGGCGGCCCGCCACACGCTGGAGCGACCTCTCGGAGGCCGAACGCGACGTCGCCGTCTTCGCGGCGGCGGGCTGGCCCAACAGCGCCATCGCAGACCGCAGGCGCAGCTCCATCCGGACGGTCGACGCGCAGGTGGCCGCCATCCGGCAGAAGCTGATGATCGCCTCCCGCGCCGACATCGCGGCCCACATTCCCGACGAGCTCGCCGACCGGGTCCGGTACGAATCCGAGCGGCGGCCCAGCCGTAGCCGCAAAGGCAGGACGGGACGCGCCCATTAGGCTGCTCGAGCAGTGGTTTTCCGGATCGGTAGGTGCGTTGGCATGTCGGAGGTGAGCAGCGGCGGCGGCAACGGCCCCGTCGCGCCCGCGGAGTTCGTGGGCAGGCATGCCGAAATGCGGCGGATAGACGCCTTGCTGAACTCGTCGAGCGCCCGGCTGATCACCCTGGTCGGGCCCGGTGGCATCGGCAAGACGACGCTGGCGGTGGAAGCCGTGCGCAGATACCGCGGCGGGGCACGGCACACGGTGTACTGGACGCGCCTGGCCCGTCTCGCGCCCGGCGCGGAGACGGGAGCGGTCGCCGAGGAAGTGCTCTTGTCCGTCGCGAAGAACGGCATAGTGGGCCGCTCCGCATGGGACGGCTTGCTGGAGACCCTCACCGATGCCGGCGCCGAGGACGAGACACACCGGACCATCCTGGTGCTGGACAACTGCGAACACGTGCTGGGCGGCGTCGGTCCGCTCGTCGTCGGCCTGCTGCAGGAAATCCCCGGCTTGACCATCGTCGTGACCAGCCGGGAGCCGGTCGGCTGGATCGATGAGCAGCTGGTGACAGTGCCGCCGCTGTCCAGCGTGCACGCCCTGGAACTGTTCCGGCGGCGAGCCGAGCGCACCGGACGGCCGATTCCCGAGGACCCCGGGCAACTGGCCATCGCCACCCGGATCTGCGGGCACGTCGACAACAACCCGCTGTTCATCCGCTTGGCCGCCGCGCGGCTGCTGCACCGGCCACCCGCGATCGTGTTGCGCGAGTTGTCCGGCGACACCGACGATCGCCGCTTGCAATGGACGCACGGCGCCAGGGGCGGTGTCGGCGAACGGCACCGCAGCGTGCGCGACGTGATCGCCTGGTCCTACGGTCTGTGCACCGCGCCCGAACAGTTGCTGTTGGAGCGCTTGTCGGTCTTCGCCACCGGTTGCGACGCCGAGAACGACGAGACGCAGTCCGGCGGGGCCGAAGTGGACGCGATCGTGGCGGTGTGCGCGGACCCGGCGCTACCCCCCGAGCGGATCGAGGGGCTGCTCGAGCGCCTGGTCGAACGCTCGCTGCTGTCGGCCCACATCACCGCGGCCACGGTGCGCTACTACCTGCTGGAGAGCGTCCGGGTCTTCGTGCGCGACCGGCTGTCCAGCCGCGGCGACCACCTGGACGAAGCGCGACTGCTCGCCCGGCATCGACGGCACTACCGCGACCGGGTCGCCGCGGGGCCCGCCACCTGGTACGGCCCGCGAGAGCAGGAGTGGATCGCGTGGGCGCGAGCGGCGTGGGACAACATTCTCATCGCCGTCGAGACCAGCCTCACCGATCCGGAGGAGGCGGTGGTCGGACTGGAGACCGCCGCGACGCTGATGGCGCTGCGCGTGCCGTTCATCACCGGCTCGAACCGGGCCATCACCAGTCTGACCGAGCAGGCCCTGGAGGTCACCGCGCAGGTCGAGCCGCCGCCGACCCGGCTGCGGATCAATGCGACCGCGCTGGTGGGCTGGATCGCCATCTGGCAGGGCAGGCACGCCTACACCGCGCAATTGCTGGACGAATGCGCCGCGGAGTGCCTGCCCTCGGAACTGCGGGCGGGCTGGCGCGCGACGACGGCGACCGACCTCGGCCTGCCCGCCGCGGTGGAATTCACCTGGGGCCTCGAACTCCTGCTGATCCACCTCGACCTGCGAGCGGTGGACGTCTTGGCCAGGGCGCGCCGGAAGTTCGCCGTTCTGGGCGACCGGGCGGGGGAGCAGCGCAGCGAACTGTTCGAGGCCCTCACCTACGCGAACCTGGGCGACGCGGACGTCGCGCTCGGGGCCGCGCGCAGGCATCTGGACCGGGCCGTGGCTTCCGACGCGGGCTGGGCGACCTCCTGGGCGGAGCTGGCCTGGATGATCGCGGTGTCCCGGCACGGCGATCCGCGGGAGGCGGTGAAACTCGGGCAGTCGACCCTGGAGCGCCTGCTGATCACCGGGGACACCTGGACGGCGGGCTGGGTCGCGCACTTCAGCATGATGGCGCTGACCTATCTGCTGTCCGCCCGGATCGAGGCGGGCGACACCGGCAGCGCCGATGCGATCGCCGCCGCCACCGAGATCGCCCATCTGCAAGGCGGAATCGCCACCCTGCACCGCTCGATGGGCATCGTCGCCGACCGGGTGACGCTGGTGGCTCGCGGCACCGCTCGAGCCGTCGCGGCGGTCACCGCGGTCATCGGCGCCGAGGCCCACGCGGCGGCGGTCCAGCGCGGCGCCCGGTTGCGTCCCGAACGCGACGAGCTGCAATTGCTGTTGCTCGGCAGATTGCCGGTCGACAAGCTGCCGAACCCGCGTCCGCAGACCAGGTCCACCGCCTCGCGCTGGGAGGAGTTGACGCCGGCGGAACGCGAGGTGGCGGTGCTGGCCGCGGCGGGCTGGGCCAACAGCGCCATCGCCGCGCGCCGGGGTAGTTCGATCCGGACGGTCGATGCCCAGGTGGCGTCCGTGCGCCGGAAACTGATGGCGGCCACCAGGGCCGACATCAGCTGGCACGTGCCGGATCACCTCGCCGAGCGGATCCGGCTGGAATCGGAGCGGCGGCCCGCGCGAACGCGAGCACGCCCGTGACCGTCGTGACGGTCACGGGCGTGCGGTAGCCGGTATCGGGCAGGTCAGGTCAGGTCAGCGAGCCGTCGTAGCACAGGCTCGACGACCGCCAGGACCGCTGTGGGCCGCTACCGGGATCGAAGGACCACTGGTCGATCGAGCCGGCGGCCTTCCACCACAGCGATCCGCGGCCGTCCGAGACCACCTGGTAGACGTCCTCGGAACCCTCGATGAGCTGGCTGCCGACGCAGTAGTCGTTGTACTCCGTGCCGTACTGCCGTGCGCCGGGGCTGAACAGGCCCGCGGGGTGGGCGTAGGCGCCCGGGTTCGGCACGGTGCTGGCCTGCCGCGCGGGGGCTCCCCGATGCCAGTACGGCGCGCCCAGTCCGTCGGTTCCGCAGGCGAAGGTCCAGCCCCCTGCCACGACCGTGGTGCCCTGGCCGTAGGCGCCCCCCGCCCAGAGGCAGGCAGCGCCCTGAGCCTCGGCGGTGCCCGCGCCGAGGCTCAGGCCGCCCGCCGCCACCGCTGCCGCCGCCAGCAGGGTGAGCGTCCGTACCGTGCCGCCGCGCTTGTCGTCACACGCGGTCGGCCGGCGAAGCCCGCTAATCTTGATCATGAGTGTTTCTCTTTCGTGCGTCATCCCGGTCGGAGTGGATTTCCGGGAATGGTGATACTTCAAGTAATGTGCCGCTATGTAGCGGGACGATCAGTCCAGAGGGACGTCACGGAAGGTTTCGAGTGCGAGAGGGTGTGCCGGTCCTGCGGTCACCGGCACCAGGTGGCCTGCGCCCGGCAGACGGTGTAGCCGGTGCCGTCCGGGCGGGCCACCCGCGACCAGCTCGAGCCGTCGGACTCGTCGCCGGTGGGGACGTCGGCCGGTGCCGCCTGGTTCTGCCGCTGGCGGTAGTCGCGGATGGCCTGGTCGGCCTCATCGGCGTCCAGCCGGTCGCTGTTGCGGTGGTGGTAGCCCATGGGGTCGATGTGACGCCAGCCGGTGGTGTCACCCGTGCCGTTGCGCGGGTTGGACGGACCCGAATGCGACTCCGCTCCCGCGATGCCCGCGGCGCCCGCGGTGAGCGTGCCGACGATCGCGGCACAAGCGAGCAGTCTGGCGGCGAGATGAGTGGTGTTGGCGGTCATGGTAAGTCTCCGTTCGGATTTCGCGCTGTGCACGGCGGTACGGCGCGAGCTGCGGCGGTGCGGCGAACGTCGGTGGTCGGGGTTGCCGCGCGAGGTGGGGGCGGGGAGGGGATCGGGGTGGCATCCGTCGCGGACATGTCGTCCGCGGGGCGGTGCCGATCGGCTCGGTCCCGGTTGTCGGAATGGGGAGAGCCCGGCCTGTCGTATCCGTGGCGGCCCGGGTCTGCTGCGGGGCGCGGGGCGACGGTCGTGTCGGGCCCGGCCAGCGCTTCGGTCGACGCCGGGGTTTCCGGTGTGGCCGCTATCGCGCTCACGATCAGCGGGCGGACGAGCCAGGTCTGTGTCCGTCGCTGGTGCGGCGTGATGCCGGTCATCGTTCGCGTCCGTTCATCTCGCCACCTCGGGATCGGGATCGGTCCGGTGTGGTCCGATCCGCGGGTCCCTGTCTATCGTGCCGTTGGATAACGTCACATTAATCGACGGGTCGATATCTTGTCGAGTGCTTTCCCATGTATGGGAAGAGTTGTTGTCTCCCTGGGGAAGGAGCAGGCGCCTGACCAGCGGCGGCGCCGCTGCGCACCGCTCGGTCCGCGGAGAATTTTCAGGCTGAGACTTTTCCGGGTCGGCGATTACCGGAGAGGTGGCTTCGGCACGTGCGCAGGACGGGCTTCGGTGGCCGCGCTCCTCGCTTCGGGTCGGCAGTGGGCCCAGAGGACTGCTCTATGCGCGAAAAAGGGCGTCCGCCGGTAGGCGGACGCCCTTTGCTTCGGGGTCTGAATGCCGCTACGCCGCTACGCCGCTACGCCGCTACGCCGCTGGTGCGCCGCGTCGAGGCGTGCGAGATCGGTCTGTCTATCAGGCTTCGGTCACCGCCGCGAATGCCGGAGCCCCCGAACCCTCGGCCAGGGCGCGCTTCTGCTTCGCGGCGGCGGGATCGCGGAATGGGGCTTCGATCACCGCGCGTTCGCGCCACAGGTGATACAACGCGACGGCGAAGATGGTCGTGCCGATCACGTTGGCCAGGAAATGCCACCAGATGCGGTACGTCGCCGCGCCGGGGCCGGGATCGAGCAGGCCGAAGATGGTCGACAGCCCGATCGCCTTGGTGCCGAAGGCGACCGTCAGGGTGAGCGCGAGATGCTCGAGCCCGTGGATGCCTTGCATCAGCACGCCCATACGACCCCACTTGCGCGCCTTGCTCTCCAGGGCGTGGTGAGTGACCAGGGCGACGCCGACCAGTCCGGCGAGGAAATGGAAATTGCCCACCAAGTGCAGAAGTTCCATGCCGAGCGCCGGCTTCATGTGGTCGACCTGCCCGAATCCGTTGGCCAGGCCGGTGCCCCACGGGGTCATCCACGCCGGTGAGTTCGGGTGCTGGATCCAGTACCCGACCTGTGCCACGTGCTCCTGGAAGTGTCCGATCTGGGCCACCACGCCCAGTGCGACGACACCGAGTGCGGTACGGAACATCCACGGTCGCAGAGGTTTACGCAACGCGACGACGAGTACGCCGACGGCCGCCCACATGACGACCATCCAGGCCACCATCAAGATCGCACCTAGGATTTCCGACCCGGTCGCTTCGGCTGTGTGGTTCATGAGAACCGCCCTTCTGCGCGCCCTCCGGCAACGGCGACGGATGGGGGACTGCTGTGGAAACGGTGGAACGCGTTGTCCGCAAGATACAAGGTGCCGGCGCCATCTGTCCGAGATTTCCGAATGCGCTGGAGTAGGGACCAATTGGTCCGTGTCATACCCGAAACGTATGGCGCTCGCTCAGAGCGGTCGCAGAAAGCCTTCGACGATGCGATGAGCGCGGTCGGCGGCCTCCGGATCGCCGAGTCGCAGCGCGGTATTGGTGGCGCACAGCACCGCATCGATCTGGAACGCGACCAGATCCGCGTCCAGGTCGGCGATCTCACCGGCGGACGCCGCGGAGCGCAGCTCCCGTGCCAGCAGCCCTACCCACGCGCGCTGATCGCGGAACAGGGCATCGCGCACCGGGCCCGGCTTGCTGTCGCATTCGGCCATGGTCGCGACGCGGAAGCAGCCTCCCGGGAACATCGGTGTCTCGGCGTAGACCATCCAGTGGTCGAGCAAGGCTCGCAGCCGGGCGACACCGTGCGGCGCGGAACGGGCCGGTTCGACGACCGCTTCCACGAACCGGTCGCGCGCGTGGTCGACGGCGGCCAGTTGCAGTGCTTCCTTGGTGCGGAACAGGGTCTGGATGCCCGCCTTGCTCAGCCCGGTGTCGGCGGCCAGCCTGCCGAAGCTGAGGCCGTCCAATCCGTCCAGCGAGGCGATGTCCACCGCCCGCCGCAGCACCGTGGCGCGAGTTCGCGCACCGCGCAGCAGTCGCTTGTCGGTGATCTCGGCGGTGCGCGGGCCACTTTCCATACGGTCGATCGTACTTACTCGCGGTCACTCCGGTGGGGCCAGCTCCAGTCGGCCACCTCGGGGATGTCCGCACCGTGTTCCCTGGTCCACGCGCGAGCCGTCCAGCGCGCGTCGACCATCTCCTGCCGCAGCCCGGCGGCGCGCTCACGCAGACTGGGCACCCGATCGATCACGTCCATGACGAGGTGATATCGGTCCAGGTCGTTGAGCATCACCATGTCGAACGGCGTCGTCGTCGTGCCCCGCTCCTTGTAACCACGGACATGCAGTTCGCCGTGGTTGGTGCGCCGATAGGTCAGCCGGTGCACCAGCCACGGATAGCCGTGGAAGGCGAAGATCACCGGCCGGTCCCGGGTGAACAGCGTGTCGAACTCGAGGTCGGGCAGGCCGTGCGGATGCTCGTCCTGCGGTTGCAGCCGCATCAGGTCGACCACGTTGACCACCCGGACGCGCAGCTCCGGCAGCCGCTCGCGCAGGATCGCGGCCGCGGCGAGGGTCTCCAGCGTCGGTACGTCGCCCGCGCAGGCGAGCACCACGTCCGGCGTGGTGCCCGGCTCGTCCCGGTGGCCCGCCCACGGCCAGATGCCGATCCCGCGCGCGCAGTGCTCGGCGGCTTCGGAGACCGACAGCCAGTCGGCCTGCGGCTGCTTGCCCGCGACCACCACGTTCACGTAGTGCCGGGAGCGCAGGCAGTGGTCATAGGTGGACAGCAGCGTGTTGGCGTCCGGCGGCAGGTACACCCGCACGATGGAGGCCTTCTTGTTCAGCACCACGTCCAGGAAACCGGGGTCCTGGTGGGTGAAGCCGTTGTGGTCCTGGCGCCAGACGTGCGAGGACAGCAGATAGTTCAGGCTGGGAATCGGGCGCCGCCACGGCACCGCCGAGCTGGCGTCGAGCCATTTCGCGTGCTGGTTGAACATCGCGTCGACGATGTGGATGAAGGCCTCGTAACAGGTGAACACGCCGTGCCTGCCGGTCAGCAGGTAGCCCTCCAGCAAACCCTGGCACATGTGTTCGGACAGCACTTCGATCACCCGGCCGGTGCGGTCGAGTTTCTGATCGCGGGGGTCGATCTCGGCTTGCCAGGCGCGGCCGGTGACCTCGAGGATGTCCTGTAACCGGTTGCTGGCCAGTTCGTCCGGCGCGAAGGTGAGGAAGTTGTCCGGATTGCGCCTGGTGACCTCCCGCAGCCAGCCGCCGAGCACCCTGGTGGCTTCGTGCTCGGTCGCGCCCGGCGCGGGCACCTCGACGCCGAAGTCGCGCCAGTCCGGCAGGCGCAGGTCGCGCAGCAGCGCGCCGCCGTTGGCGACCGGGTTGGCGCTCATCCGCCGATCGCCGCCCGGTACCTGAGCGATCAGTTCCGGCGCAGGCGCGCCGCTGTCGTCGAACAGTTCCTCCGGACGGTAGGAGCGCAGCCACTGCTCCAGGACCGCGCGGTGCCCGGCATCGGTGCGCGCGCCGGGCAACGGCACCTGGTGCGCCCGGAAGGTGCCCTCGACCTGGTCGCCGTCCACCACCGGAGGACAGGTCCAGCCCTTGGGTGTGCGCAGCACGATCATCGGCCAGATGGACCGCGCCCCGTCACCGCCGCCGCGCGCGGCGCGCTGGATCCGGTCGATGCGTTCCAAGCTCGTGTCCACCGCCGCGGCCATCGCCTGGTGCACCGCCGCGGGATCGTCACCCGCGACGACGATCGGTTCGTAGCCGTATCCGCGCAGCAGGGCCAGCAGTTCCGATTCCGGGATGCGCGCCAGGATGGTCGGATTGGCGATCTTGTACTCGTTCAGCGCCAGGATCGGCAGCACCGCGCCGTCGCGCGCCGGGCTGAGGAACTTGTTCGCGTGCCAGCTCGTGGCAAGCGGTCCCGTCTCCGCCTCGCCGTCGCCCACCACGCAGAACACGGTGAGATCGGGATTGTCCAAGGCGGCGCCGAACGCGTGCAGCAACGAATAGCCGAGTTCGCCGCCCTCGTGGAAGGAGCCTGGAGTCTCCGGCGCGCAGTGACTCGGCACCCCGCCGGGAAAGGAGAATTGGCCGAACAGCGCGCCCATGCCCGCCGCGTCCTGCGAGATGTGGCTGTAGAGCTCGGAGTATGTGCCCTCCAGCCAGGCGCACGCGTTCGGGCCGGGACCGCCGTGGCCGGGGCCCGCGACGAAGACGGCGTTCAGCCCGCGTTGCCGGATCGCGCGATTGGCGTGCGCCCAGACCAGATTGAGGCCGGGCACCGTGCCGAAATGCCCGAGCAACCTCGGCTTGATGTGCTCGGAGCGCAGCGGCTCGCGCAGCAACGGATTGGCCATCAGATAGATCTGGCCGACCGCGAGATAGTTGGCGGCCCGCCACCACGCGTCGATCGACGCCAGTTCGTCGCGTTCCAACGGGCCCGGCACGTCCGCGAGCCGGTAGGGCCGCGGGGCGACGGTCCGGCCGCCGGTGCTGCCGACGTTGTCCGCCGAGGTGTCGCCACCTGCACTTGCCATGTGGGTCATGCGCCGACTCTCCTCACGTTCGGGTATCGAGGACGGCGGCGCCACGTGTGACCGCCGTCCCGGTCCTGCAACGGTTGCCGATCGGAATCGACAACGCCGGATGGAGATTCACCGCCAGCCTAGCCGGAGCGGGCTCCCGCGGCGGTCCGCGCGTGTCGCGGGAAGCTCGCCCCGCCCGGCGCCCGTTCGTGGTCTAGGGTCCGCGGCATGCACATTCTCGGAAGGATCATCGGTATCGGCGCCCTCGCCGCGACGACCATCGCGCTGGCGGCTTGCGGCTCGGACGACGAGCCGACCGCCACGACCGTCTCCGCGACGAGGACCACCGCGGCGGCGGGGCCTTCCCCCGCGCAGCGCCCCGCCACGCAGAGCAAAGGCCGGGAGTGCACCGCCGACGACATCGGCGTCACCGGTGGCTTCGGCGCCGCGCCCACCATCACCATCCCGGACGACTGCGACCCGCCGAAGCAGTTGATCGTCAAGGACCTCATCGAGGGCAGCGGGCCCGGCGCCGCGGTGGGGCAGCAGCTCACCATGAACTACGCGCTGGTCACCTGGTCGGACAAGAAGACGCTGGACAGTTCGTTCGGTCGCGGCAAGCCGTTCCAGCTCGACCTCGGCGCAGGCCAGGTCATCGACGGCTGGGACAAGGGTCTCGTCGGCGTCCGGGAAGGCTCGCGCAGGTTGTTGATCGTGCCGCCGGAGCTGGGCTACGGCGCGGGCGGGCGGGGCATCGCGCCGTACGAGACGCTGGTCTTCGTCACCGACGCGGTGTCGGTGGGGAAGTGACCGCGGCCCTCGCGGCCCGCGGAGCCACCGCCGGATGCAGGTCCGCTCGGCCGGTCAACTAACCTGGTCGGGATGCGTGGCGTACGCCGCATTCCTCGTCGTCTCGGCCGAGGCCGGGACTCCGGCCCGGATCTGCGCCGGTCGAGGGAGTGTGGCAGCCAGCGTAGGGCCGCCTCATCCGCCGTTCCGACTTCGGAGTGCCGGGGAGGCACCGCACACCGAACGTCAACCAGTACGAACAACGAACAAGGAGCATGTCCGTGAAGAGCACCGTCGAGCAGCTGAGCCCGACCCGGGTCCGGATCAATGTCGAGGTGCCCTTCGAGGAGCTGAAGCCCGATTTCGACCGCGCGTACAAGGCACTGGCCAAGCAGGTCCGTATCCCCGGCTTCCGTCCCGGTAAGGCGCCCGCGAAGCTGCTCGAGGCCCGCCTCGGTCGCGGCGCGATCCTGGAGCAGGTGGTCAACGACGCGCTGCCGGGTCGCTACAGCGAGGCCGTCACCACCTCCGAGGTGAAGGTCATCGGCCAGCCGGAGATCGAGATCACCAAGATCGAGGACGGCCAGGAGCTCGCCTTCACCGCCGAGGTCGACGTGCGTCCGGAGATCACCCTGCCGGACTACGAGAGCATCGCGGTCACCGTCGACGCGTTCACCGTCGGCGACGAGGACATCGAGGAGCAGTTGCAGTCGCTGCGCCAGCGCTTCGGCACCCTGACCGGTGTCGAGCGCCCGGTGCAGGACGGCGACTTCGTCTCCATCGATCTCTCGGCGACCGTGGACGGCCAGGAGGTGGCCGAGGCCGCCACGACCGGCCTGTCCCACGAGGTCGGCTCCGGTCAGCTCATCGAGGGCCTGGACGAGGCGCTGCTCGGATTGTCGGCGGGCGAGTCGAAGGAGTTCACCTCCACGCTGGTCGCGGGCGAGCACGCGGGCAAGGAGGCGGTCATCACCGTCACGGTGCAGTCCGTCAAGGAGCGCGAGCTGCCCGAGGCCGACGACGAGTTCGCCCAGCTGGCCAGTGAATTCGACACGCTGGAAGAGCTGAAGGCCGATCTGCGCAGCCGCGTCGAGCGGGTCAAGAAGGTGCAGCAGGCGGGCGAGATCCGCGACAAGGTGCTGGACACCCTGCTCGAGCAGGTCGAGGTGCCGCTGCCCGACGCCGTGGTGAAGGCCGAGATCGACGCCGTGACCCACGACGCGGTGCACGGCTTCGATCACGACGAGGCCAAGTTCGCCGAGGCGCTCGAAGCGCAGGGCAGCACCCGCGAGGAGTTCGACACCGAGACCAAGGAGGCCGCCGAGAAGTCGGTCAAGACCCAGCTGCTGCTGGACGCGATCGCCGAGGCGGAGGGCACCCAGGTCGGCCAGGACGAGCTCACCGAGCGGATCCTTTTCCAGGCGCAGCGCTACGGCATGTCGCCGGAGCAGTTCATCCAGCAGGTGCAGCAGGCCGGCCAGCTCGGCGCGGTGTTCGCGGACGTGCGCCGCGGCAAGGCGCTGGCGGGCGTGGTCGGCAAGGTGACCGTCACCGACTCCGAGGGCAACACGGTGGACACCGCCGAAATGTTCGGCGCTCCCGCCGATTCCGCGGACGAGGACCAGGCCGTCGAGACGGCCGCGGCGGACGCCGAATAATTTCATGGAATGTAGGCGTGCTCGACGCCCGAGAGGTGCGCTGATTGCGCTGTGAGCGAAGAAAGGGCGGTACCGGGAGTTCGGTGCCGCCCTGCTTCGTTAATGTTTGTGACGACAAGTCGGATAGCCCGCCCGCTGGGGTGCGGCATATGCGACCAGTGATGGCTATGTGGCACTCCGCAACGAGCCGGCGAGAGAAGGCAGGTATCCGTGACAATCAACCAGGCAGGGGTCATGACAACCGCGACTGCTGGTCTCAACCTCAGTGATTCGGTGTACGAGCGCCTGCTGCGTGAGCGCATCATCTTCCTGGGCACGCAGGTGGACGACGACATCGCGAACAAGCTGTGCGCGCAGATCCTGTTGC
Organism: Nocardia exalbida NBRC 100660; assembly: GCF_000308575.1. GTDB lineage: Bacteria > Actinomycetota > Actinomycetes > Mycobacteriales > Mycobacteriaceae > Nocardia > Nocardia exalbida. The sequence continues at coordinate 62,483 of NZ_BAFZ01000036.1, forward strand.
TCTCGGCGGAGGATCCCACCAAGGACATCTCGCTCTACATCAACTCGCCGGGCGGCTCGGTGACGGCGGGCATGGCCATCTACGACACGATGCAGTTCGCCGAGTGCGACATCGCCACCTACGGCATGGGCCTGGCCGCGTCGATGGGGCAGTTCCTGCTCACCGCGGGCACCAAGGGCAAGCGCTACGCGCTGCCGCACGCGCGCATCATGATGCACCAGCCGTCCGCGGGGATCGGCGGCTCCGCGGCCGACATCGCGATCATGGCCGAGCAGTTCGCGCACACCAAGCGTGAGCTGAACGAGCTGCAGGCGCTGCACACCGGCAAGTCGGTCGAGCAGGTCACCACCGACGCCGACCGCGACCGCTGGTTCACCGCGTCCGAAGCCCTGGAGTACGGCTTCATCGACCACGTGATCAGCCACGCGAACCAGGCCAACGGCGCCAAGAAGTAACGCACCGGATCACCCACAGGCCCCCGGACACCTCGAACGTCCGGCCGCCGCACCGACTTTGGAGACGAAGATGGCCAATTCGATCGACCCGCGCGCCGGCCTGTCCGGCATCGCGCCGCAGAGCCCGCAGGCTCGCTACATCCTGCCGTCGTTCATCGAGCACTCGAGCTTCGGCGTCAAGGAGTCCAACCCGTACAACAAGCTGTTCGAGGAGCGCATCATCTTCCTCGGCGTGCAGGTGGACGACGCCTCGGCCAACGACATCATGGCGCAGTTGCTGGTGCTGGAGTCGCTGGATCCCGACCGCGACATCACCATGTACATCAACTCGCCGGGTGGCTCGTTCACCTCGCTGATGGCCATCTACGACACCATGCAGTACGTGCGCGCCGACGTCGCCACGGTCTGCCTGGGCCAGGCCGCCTCGGCCGCGGCGGTGCTGCTCGCCGCGGGCACCCCCGGCAAGCGGGCCTGCCTGCCCAACGCCCGCGTGCTGATCCACCAGCCGTCGCTGGAGGGTGGCATCCAGGGTCAGGTGTCGGACCTGGAGATCCAGGCCGCCGAGATCGAGCGCATGCGTCGCCTGATGGAGACCACGCTCGCGCGGCACACCGGCAAGGACGCCGACACCATCCGCAAGGACACCGACCGGGACAAGATCCTGACGGCCGAGGACGCCAAGGAATACGGGATCATCGACACGGTGTTCGACTACCGCAAGCTCAGCGCGCAGAAATAACGCGCGAACAGTCGTTTCCGGCCCCGCCGGGAGGACTGGGGCGAATCGCCGATCCCGGCGGCGGTAAGCTCGGAAATCGTTCTATGACAGGGTATTCCGGCCGGGAAGCATGCCATGGGTATGCCGCCCGGCCGGACCGCTTGTCGCGCCGCCGCGGTTCGAGAATGTGTTCGAACCACGCCGCGGCGCGAGGTGCGGTCCGGAGTGTTCGAATGCCGATCGAGCGGGCGGTCCGCCTTTCGGCGTCGTGACAACTCGCACAACCCGCGCGAGAAACATGCGCGAGTTGTCGACCTCCGTCCCGAACACCGGGTACGGTCGACCTAGGGACCTTTGCTCCCGGTTGACAGCACTGCCCACCGGCCACGATTCAGTCGATGCGTTTGCGGCTGCGAAAGTGGTGGACAGCTGGCAACCTGGACGGACGGTTGCACGCGGACAAGGAAGTAGGGACCCACGAGATGGCGCGCATCGGAGATGGCGGCGATCTGCTGAAGTGCTCGTTCTGTGGAAAGAGCCAGAAGCAGGTCAAGAAGCTCATTGCGGGACCAGGGGTGTACATCTGCGACGAGTGCATCGATCTCTGCAACGAGATCATCGAGGAGGAACTCGCCGAATCGAGCGAGGTCAAGCTCGATGAGCTGCCCAAGCCTGCCGAGATCCGGGACTTCCTGGAGAACTACGTCATCGGCCAGGACACCGCCAAGCGCACTCTCGCGGTGGCCGTCTACAACCATTACAAGCGCATCCAGGCCGGTGACAAGGGACGCGACAGCCGCGGCGAGACCGTCGAGCTGGCCAAGTCCAACATCCTGATGCTGGGCCCCACCGGCTGCGGCAAGACCTACCTGGCCCAGACGTTGGCGAAGATGCTGAACGTGCCGTTCGCCATCGCCGACGCCACCGCGCTGACCGAGGCCGGGTACGTCGGCGAGGACGTCGAGAACATCCTGCTGAAGCTGATCCAGGCCGCCGACTACGACGTCAAGCGCGCCGAGACCGGCATCATCTACATCGATGAGGTCGACAAGATCGCCCGTAAGAGCGAGAACCCGTCGATCACCCGCGATGTGTCCGGCGAGGGCGTGCAGCAGGCCCTGCTGAAGATCCTGGAGGGCACCCAGGCGAGCGTGCCGCCCCAAGGTGGGCGCAAGCACCCGCACCAGGAGTTCATCCAGATCGACACCACCAACGTGCTGTTCATCGTCGCGGGCGCTTTCGCGGGCCTGGAGAAGATCATCTCCGACCGCACCGGCCACCGCGGTATCGGCTTCGGCGCCGAGGTGCGGTCCAAGGCCGAGATCGACACGACCGATCACTTCGCGGACGTCATGCCCGAGGATCTGATCAAGTTCGGCCTGATCCCCGAGTTCATCGGCCGTCTGCCGGTGGTCGCCTCGGTGACCAACCTGGACAAGGAATCGCTGGTCAAGATCCTCTCCGAGCCGAAGAACGCGCTCGTCAAGCAGTACGTCCGGTTGTTCGAGATGGACGGGGTCGACCTCGAGTTCACCGACGACGCGCTGGAGGCGGTCGCCGATCAGGCGATCCTGCGCGGCACCGGCGCGCGTGGCCTGCGGGCGATCATGGAGGAGGTCCTGCAGCCCGCGATGTACGACATCCCCAGCCGCGACGACGTCGCCAAGGTGGTCGTGAACGCGGACACGGTCAACGACAACGTGCTGCCCACCATCGTGCCGCGCAAGGCGCAGCGGCCGGAGCGCCGGGAGAAGTCGGCGTAATACGGGTGTGGCGGCCCCATCCCGGGGGTACACCTTCGTGAGGGTTGAGCAAACAGCCTAGTTCCGGCGGCCCGGTCTTCCGGAGCGCATCAGCACCCCGCAAGCACTTCCTCGGGAGATTGTTGCGGGCGACAGGACCGAGGTCCTCATGTCGGCAGGCTTGGCCAATCCCACGTACGTTCTCACCGCCGCTCGCAATGCCGATCACCCTGCGGAGCGGCTCAAGATCTCCGTCACGGGCCCGAGCGACCAGGTCACGCTATGCGCCCTTGCGGGCGAGGTCGACTACTACACCGTCGAGGTGTTCCGTCGCAGACTGATCGGTTCACTCGGTACGGCGGCACCCCTGGTGGTCGTCGATCTCTCCAAAGTCACGTTCTTCGGCGTCGCCGGTCTGTATGTCCTGGTCGACGCGCGGAACATGCTGACGCAGACCGGTCGCCGGCTACGCCTGGTCACCGGTGCCTGGTGCGTGGACCGGTTGCTGCAACTGGCCGAGGACCTCGGGCGTTTCGAAACCCGGACGAGTCTCGCCGACGCCGTGCTCGACGCGGCGTGAGGAGCGGCGCCGGTCGTTACGATGGGTCATGTTTGCCAACCGGCGCTTGGAGCGCAAGGTCGACGCGTTGCACGTCAAACTCGATCTGATCATGACCCAGCTCGGCATCGAGGCGCCGGCGTCGGCCGCACCACCGCGCGCCGTTCCGTCGGTCCCGCGGGGTGACGGCATGGCGGAGATCGACGGATTACTGGCGCAGGGCAAGAAGATTCACGCGATCAAGCGGTACCGGGAACTCACCGGGTGCGGGCTCAAAGAGGCCAAGGACGCGGTCGAAAGCCGGTCCCCGTACTGAACACCGGTGTGGTGGACGAGGGCCGGTCTCCACTCGACGGCTCACGTCCCCCGCCGGCCCTGACTGTCGTCTGAACCCGCCGAACGGCGTGCTCGGTGACGACTTCTGTTGCGCCGCTGAGCGATAGATCTAGCTGTGTGCGCTTTGAACCAATGGTGCGTGCAGATTCATCGGGAACTCCGCGTCCGCGCCGGACCGGATGTCCTCCGAAGAGGGTTCCGGCAAGGGGGCGTGCCCGGTCGGGTCGGGCAGGTTCCGCACCTGCTCGGTGGCGAAGCTGATCGCGCGTCCGTATCGGGCGCTCGCGGCGTCGTGGATGAGCAGCGCGACGCCGATCATCACCGGGGCAACGCCGTGCACGGCGGCGTCGAACCACCGCCCCTCGCTCACATACGGGTAGGTGTTGAGTCCCACGGTGAGCGTCAGCAGGGCGACTTCGGCCGCCGCCACTTGGCTGCGGTTGTCCAGCACGCCCCACTCGGTGACCTTGTTCGTGCCGATCATGATGATGATCAGCGACACGCTGATCATCGCCTCGAGCAGGTAGCTGAACCAGTACAGCGGGTCGGTCGGGCCACCCGGTGCGATGTTGTGCTGGACGTTGACCGCCGACCACAGCATCCCGGCGGCGACCACGCCCGCCAGCGAGCCGAGCGACCAGGAACGGTGCCGGTACAGCGACGCCAGCCTGGCATGCGGGCTGGACGCGCGCCGCTGCGCGGCGATGGCCTTGCGCGCCAGCAGCAGGTCTCTGATCTCGGCCTTCTCGATGGCCTCCGAGGTGTTGCGCGCCCGGTCGGACGCCGCGGCGGACGCCTCGGCCTGCTTCCAGCGCTGGTCGCGATCCTGCGTCCGGATGCGTTCGGCCAGTTCGCGTTCCGCGAGCAGTTCCTCTTCCGACAGCGCGCCGGTCAGCGCCGGGTCGAACTGGTAGGCGAGACGGCCGCGGGCCTTCTCGACCCGTCTCGCCAGCCGTGCGACGTCGTCGTCCGAGGTCTGTTCGTCGAGCATGCGGCTCCAAAGGGTTGAGCGGAGGGGAACTCGAGAAACCGAAGACGCCGGCACGGCCTGCCGTTGCGCGAAATTCGCGACGGCAGCTCGTCGACCGCGGCACGGTCAGGCGACGTCAACACCTCCTATTCTTAGTGCATTCCGGGCTTTAACGACAGTCCGGAGTGCTCGCGGCGCCGAAGTGCCAGGTCGCTCCGCGCGTTTCCGCAGCGCCACGGCCGCTTTCACGCCCAGGGCACCCGGCAGGAATCCGTGCTGAAACCCTGTGCGGTGATCCCGAGCGCCGAATTGAACCGGGCGCGAGAGTTTTCCAGCGCGATGTGATAGCTGAGCTCGACCACGCCCGCTCGGCCGAAGCGCCGCTCCAGGTCGGCGACCTGCTCGTCGGTGGCCGCAGTCGGCGTGGCGGTCATCGCGTCGGCATAGGCGATGGCGGCGCGCTCGTCGTCGGAGTACAGCGGCGAGGTCGCGTAGTCGGCGATGTGTTCCAGCCGCGCGACGTCCAGTTCACCCAGGCGCATGAGCATGGCGCCGAAGTCGACGCACCACGAACAACCGATCGTCCACGCCGCGCGGTAGACGGCGATCTCACGGATGACGGCGGGCAGGGCGGTGCTGGCCTTGCCGACCATGGTTTCGTGGACGGCGTTGGCGGTGAGCAGTTTCGGGTGGTTGGCGGTGACGGCGAACGGCTCCGGCACTTCCCGGAAGCGGCGCTTGGCCAGCCGGTACAGCAACTTGGTCATCGGCCCGGCCTGCTGCGGGGTGACGGCGGCTATACGGGTGGCGCCCATGTCGATCTCCTTCGATCAGCGGATCTGGTTCCTACTTCTCGGACGAGAGACCGTGCCGGAATGTGATGGGGCGGCGATGTGACGTGGCGCACCCGGCCGCCGCGCGACTACTCGGGTTCGACCCGCATGTCCTCCTGACTCCAGTAGGCGCGCATCCCGGTGATCCGGCCTTCCTCGTCGAACTCCATCACGTCGATCGGCGACAGGACGAAGCGCTGTCCGCCGACCTTGGTGACGATGGTGAACGGGAACGCGGCCTGATTGCCCGCGATCCTCACGTCCTCGGGCCGCAACTCGGTCTCCCGATCCAGCGCGGCGATCACTTCGTAGAACTCGCGGATGGCAGCGTGGCCGCGCTTGGGTGGGGTGCCGACCGGGTCCTCCACGATCGCGTCGGGCGCGTACAGCGCCACGATGTCCTCGGTCGGGCCGGAGCCGACGAGCTTGACGTACTGCTCGACCACGTCGCGGATCTGCTTGGCCATCGAGTCTCCTCCGAAGTGAAACGTGTTCTAGTTTTTTCAGCCTAGCAAGTTCTCCTGCCCGATTCGATCCCCTCGGGCCCAGCCAGTACGACGATCTGAACGCCGGTGGCGAGCAAATCGGAGGCGGACAGCCCGAACAGGGTGCGGAACGCGTCGCTGAAGTGCGAGGGGCTGGCGAATCCGGCCTCGGCCGAGGCCGTGGTGAGGTTCGCGCCTCCGGCGATGGCGCGCCCCACGGCGAGCATCCTGGCCCAGAGGCGGTAGCGCCGGAACGAGGTCCCCGTCTGGGCGGCGAACAGGTGCAGGAAGCGTGATTCCGACAGATGTGCCGCCGCGGCGAACCGCGCGGCGGGGGACGTCGCGGCGGGATGTGCGTCGAGGTCGGCGAGCGCCGCCGCGATGCGGGTGTCCAGCGGGGGAATCGGCGCCGTACCGGCGAGGTCCGCCAGTGATCCCGGGTCGGGGCGAGCGCCGCCCGCCGCCGTGACCAGTGCGTCCTCCGCCGCATGGCACAGCCCGAACTCGTTGTCCCACCGCGTCATTCGCTCGCGGCAGACGCGAGCGGCGGGCGAACCGGGATCCGAGTAGCAGAACATCATGTGGTCACCGTCGGTGACCAGCCGGTGGACCCGGCGCGGCGGCACGAGGGCGCTGCGCGCGGAACGTGCGATGCCATCGGCCGCGAGGGTGAACGGAGCATCGATCCCGACCGCCAGGCAGTCGACCGCGGTCGAATGCGCGTCCAAGCGCAGTGACGGCCCGCGATAGATCGCCCGCCCGGCCCACAGCCAGAGCATCGCGGGCAATGTGTGCGGGGCGTTCGGCATGCCGCCATGCTGGCACGGCTGTGCGGGTGTGACCGTGTTCGGTTGTGTTCACCGCGGCGGGTACGGGGGATCGCCGTTGATCCCCCCGGTTCGACATTGAACCGTCTCCGTGCTCGGTGTTCGCTGGGTCTGTCGGGGAAGTCGCCGCCCGTGTTACCGCCGCTGTTCCTTTCGTCCTTTTCGCCCGTCGAGCGTCGGCCGTTCACCGGTTCCGACGGCGCGAACCGGGGAAATTCATCGCTATTTCCGCTGTTCGTGCCCCGGTGTGTCGAGCTTGCGCTCTCGGTGGCGTGCTGTTTACTCGGTCCGGTCAACCAGATGTTCGAGTGACGAGTGGAAGCGGAGGAGACATGGCACTGCCTACCATGACCGCAGAGCAGCGCACCGAGGCGTTGGCCAAGGCGGCTGCGGTCCGCAAGGCACGCTCCGAACTGATCGGCAAGGTGAAAGAGGGCAAGGTCTCGGTCGCGGACCTGCTGAAGAAGGCCGATTCCGACGAGCTGGTCAAGAAGACCAAGGTGGCCGCGGTGATCAAGGCCCTGCCCGGTGTCGGGCCGGTGAAGGCCGCCAAGCTGATGGACCAGGCGGAGATCCCCGAGGATCGCCGCATCGGTGGTCTCGGCGCGCGTCAGCGCGCGGCACTGCTCGAAGCGCTGAAGGACTGACGGGCGGGGAATTCGGCGGCGCATCCGCGGACGCACCGGATCACGCCCGTGGTGATCTCCCACGGGCGTCCCGCACTCGCCGACCGACCCGGCCGGTCAACGGGACGGCCGCGTACGGCGGCGCGGGAAACGCACCGTGACCGGCTGCGGATCCGACAAGGGGAGCTCGCCTCGCGGCGGGGCGAAGACGCAGACCGCTCCACCGGCCACGAGCAGGAACGCCGCGATCAGGCTGGCCGCGAAGCTCGCCGCGCCCATTTCGGCGGGCTTGTGCAGGACGTGGTACAGAAAATGGGGGACACCGAAGGTCAGCCACCCGATGCCCGCCATCCGGGCCGCCGTCGTCCGGTCGAGGACCAGCGCGGCGATCGTCACCGCGGTCAGCGCCAGGAAGAAGGACCCGACGTCGGCCGCCAAATGATGGTTGTACGGGCCGTCCGCCGCCACCCACCGAATGCCGAACCCCGGGAAACTGGTGTACCAGGAATGCGGCGCCAGGGTGGCCCAGAGGCCGACGACGGCTCCTTGCACCGCCAAGACGGCCAGCACGATCCGTGTGAGCAGCAGGCGGCGGTGCTGCTCGAACCGCATCCGCACCCGCAGGCCCTCGGAGTTCCCCTGCACCGAGATGCGCATCGGCCGCTCCGTTCTCGCCGAACCCGTTTCGGCTCCGTGCAGTCACGGTAAAACGGGTATCCGGCGCGGGCAATAGTGAGTCAGGCCAACAACGAGTCGGCGCCCGGCTCGACCCGAATTCGCTCGGGGACGCTGTAGACGTTCATGGTGTCGCCGCGGAGGAAGCCGACCAGGCAGAGCCCGGCATCGACAGCCAGGTCGACCGCGAGCGAGCTGGGTGCGGAGACCGCGCCGAGCATCGGGATTCCGGCCATGACGGCTTTCTGCACGAGTTCGAACGAGGCGCGCCCGCTCACGATGAGCACCAGATCGTGCGCGGGGACCCGGGATTCGCGCAGTGCCCAGCCGATCACCTTGTCCACCGCGTTGTGCCTGCCGATGTCCTCGCGCACCGCCAGCGGCCGGCCTTCGGGGGTGAACAGGCCCGCGGCGTGCAGGCCGCCGGTGGCGTCGAACACCGACTGCCGGTCACGCAGCATGGCCGGCATGGCGGCCAGTGCGCGGGTGTCCACCGCGGGCACGCCGGGCGGCAAGGGAAACCGGGTGCGGGTGCGGACCTCTTCCAAGGCGGTCTTGCCGCACAGCCCGCAGGCTCCCGTGGTGAGGAAGGAGCGGGTCGGCGCCCGGACCGGGGTGCGCAGGGTGACGTCGAGGACGTTGTAGGTGTTGCGGCCCTGGTCGTCGGTGCCCGCGCAATAACGGGCCGCCACGATGTCGTCGGCGGAGCGGATGATGTCCTCGCTCAGCAGGAAGCCGTGCACGAGGTCGATGTCATCGCCGGGGGTGCGCATGGTGACCGTCAGCGATCGGCCGCCGATGCGAATTTCCAGCGGCTCTTCGACAGCGAGGGTGTCCGGACGCTGGATGTCCGCGTCCGGAGTGATCCGTCGCATCCGGCGGCGGGCGGTGACGCGACTCATGCGCTGTGCCTCTCGCCCTGCGTGGTTACGCTGCGCTGCCGCCTCCGGGCCTGACCGCTCATGCTGTGTCTGTTGTCGGCATGAGCGGGGCCCTGCGTGGTTACGCTGCGCTGCCGCCTCCGGGCCTGACCGCTCATGCTGTGTCTGTTGTCGGCATGAGCGGGGCCCTGCGTGGTTACGCTGCGCTGCCGCCTCCGGGCCTGACCGCTCATGCCGGGCGGGCCTCGAGCCGGATGGTGACCGCCTTGGAGACGGGTGTGTTCGACCGTTTCGCGACGTGGTCGAGCGGCACCAGGGGATTGGTTTCGGGATAGTAGGCGGCGGCGTTGCCGCGCGGCGTGGGGTAGGAGACGAGGCGGAAGTTCTCGACACGGCGTTCGGTGCCGTCGGTCCATTCGGAGACGATGTCGACCGGATCGCCGTCGCTGAAGCCGAACGCGGCGATGTCCTCGGGGTGCACCAGCACCACCTTGCGGCCATGGTGGATGCCGCGGTAGCGGTCGTCGAGGCCGTAGATGGTGGTGTTGTACTGGTCGTGGCTGCGCAGGGTTTGCAGGATCAGCCTGCCCGCCGGGACCGGCAGCCAGGTCAGTTCGTTGACGGCGAAATTCGCCTTACCGGTGGCAGTGCGGAATTCGCGGGCATCGCGCGGCGGATGGGGGAGCTGGAATCCGTTGCGCTCGCGGACTTTCGCGTTGTAGTCGGAGCAGCCGGGCACGACACGGGCGATGGCGTCGCGGACGCTGTCGTAGTCGCGGGCGAAGCGCGCCCACGGCACCGCGTGATCGGCGCCGAAAAGCGCTTGGGCGAGTTCGCAGACGATGGCGACTTCGCTGCGCAACTGCTCGCCGACCGGCTTCAGCCGTCCGGTGGACAGGTGCACCATCGACATCGAATCCTCCACCGAGACCTGCCGTTTGGTGCCGTCCGGGGCGAGGTCGAGATCGGTGCGGCCGAGGGTGGGCAGGATGAGGGCGGTGCGGCCGTGCACGATCTGGCTGCGGTTGAGTTTGGTGGACACCTGCACGGTGAGGGCGCAGCCGCGCAGCGCGGCCTCGGTCACGGCGGTGTCGGGGGTGGCGGAGACGAAGTTGCCGCCCATGCCGAAGAAGACCTTCGCGCGTCCGTCGCGCATGGCGCGGATGGCCGCGACGGTGTCGAGGCCGTGCTCGCGCGGACTGGTGATGCCGAACTCGCGGTCGAGGGCGTCGAGGAAAGCCTCTGGCATCTTCTCCCAGATGCCCATGGTGCGGTCGCCCTGCACGTTGGAGTGGCCGCGCACCGGGCACACGCCCGCACCCGGCTTGCCGATCATGCCGCGCAGCAGCAGCAGGTTGGTGGCCTCCTCGATGGTGGCCACGGCGTGGGTCTGCTGGGTCAGGCCCATCGCCCAGCACAGGATGATGTTGCGGGAGCGAGCGAACGCCTCGGCGGTGCGCTCGAGTTCTGCCCGGCTCAGGCCGGTGGCCTCCAGCACGGTGGCCAGATCGACCGCGCGCACGTGCTTTTCGTACTCGGCGTAGCCCGCGCAGTGGGCGTCGACGAACTCGCGGTCGACGACCGTGCCCGGCGCGCGATCCTCGGTTTCCAGCAGTAGGCGGCCGAGCGCCTGGAACAGGGCCAGATCGCCGCCGAGGCGGATCTGCAGGAAGTCGTCGGCGATCGGCACGCCGGTGGTGACGCCCTTGACCGTCTGCGGGTCCCGGAAACCGAGCAGCCCGGTCTCCGGCAGCGGGTTCACCGCGATGATCCGGGCGCCCTCGGCCTTCGCGGCGGCGAGCGCGCTGAGCATGCGCGGATGGTTGGTGCCCGGATTCTGTCCCGCGACGACGATCAGATCGGCCTTGGCGAAGTCGTCGATGGAGACCGAGCCCTTCCCGATCCCGATCGAGCCGATCAGCGCCGCCCCGGAGGACTCGTGGCACATGTTGGAGCAGTCCGGCAGATTGTTGGTGCCGTAACTGCGCACCAGCAGCTGATAGAGGAACGCGGTCTCGTTGCTGGTGCGGCCGGAGGTGTAGAACACCGCCTCGTCGGGGGAGCTCAGGCCGCGCAGGGTGTCCGCGATCAACCGGTAGGCCTCGTCCCACGCGATGGGGGAGTAGTGGGTGTCGCCGGGCCGCAGCACCATCGGATGGGTCAGCCTGCCCTGCTGCCCGAGCCAGTAACCGGACTTCTCGCTCAGTTCGGCGAGGGAGTGGGTCGCGAAGAACTCCGGGGTCACCGTGCGCAGCGTGGCTTCCTCGGCGACTGCCTTCGCGCCGTTCTCGCAGAACTCGGCGGGCCTGCGGTGACCGGTCGGCTCCGGCCACGCGCAGCCGGGGCAGTCGAAGCCGTGCACCTGATTGACCCGCGCCAAAGTGCGGGCGGTCCGGATGACACCCATCTCCTCGACCGAGCGCTTCAGCGCCACCGCGACGGCGGTGACACCCGCGGCCTGCTCTTCGGGCGGGGTCACCGTCAGCTCGGACTCGTCGATGTCCCGCTTCGGTCCGTTTCGGTGCATGCCGCCATTGTCCTCTTCGCGCCGCCCGAACCGGGCGGGGACCGGCTGACCGGCCGTCGCCACGCCCGAGCCGTGGCATACCGCGAGGTCACCCGCCGCGCCGGAGCGGCGAGATGTGGGGGGTGCCGTTGTCGCCCTGCCACTTGTCGGCCCTGGTGAACAGGCATCGCCGTGGCCGGATGGGGCCGGTCGTGCAGGGGCCGTTGTCGGAACCGGTCGGTCGAGGGATCCGGCGGTCAGGAGCGGCGGCGCGCTCCGGCGATATCGGTCGCGCCCGTGCGCTGCTCGTCGCCGCGGTAGGTGAGGACTCGCTCGCTGATGCGGACGCGCCAGCCCGGCGGGAGCTCGGTCGGGGTGGTGCTGATCCGGGTCCACTGGTCGGTGCCGGGACCGGCGATGAAGGTGCCGGAGGTCGCGGCGGCGTCTCGGACGTAGACCTTGCCGCCGTCGACCGACACGTAGGCGTGCACGCGCGAGACGTGGCGGTCGCGCTGGATGACGATCGGGGTGGCGGCGGCGACGCGGACCGATTCGTCCACCTGCGGTCCGCGTCCGATCACATAGGCGCGGTTCAGCGGGTAGGCCGCGCCCTCCTCGGTGACCAGCGCGCCGACCGCGGCCTCGCCGGACAATGTGGCCGGGTGCGGAGTTCGCGTTCCGCTGTGCTCGAGCGGATTGCGCAGGGCGACCGATTCGTGCGCGGGCTGCACATGGGACCACGCGAGCGGTCGATCCGTGGCGGGCCGTGGCGGTCGTGGTTTGGCGAGGGGCCTGGCCGACTCGGTCGGCCGGACGGTCGGCGCCGCGTCCATACCGGTCGGCGCAGCCTGGGCGACGGCGTCGGCGGCACCCGTGGGTTCGGGCGTCGCCGCGAAACCGGCCGCCGCCGTCGGCTCGGGCTCGGCCTGCGCTGAGGGCGCGGACGTGCGCGGCTCGCCGGCCTTCCCGGCGCGTCGCACCGCTGCCTGTAAGACGAAGCCGCCGCCGGGCACCACGCCGGCGCGCAAGTCGGTGCGCGGGAGCGCGGTCGGCGGCGTGCCGGTGTCCGCGCCGATCGTGATGCGGCGCACCGGTTCGCGCACGATCTCGTCCACCCAGGTGAACGCCCGGCCGCCGTGGAGCAGGCGGGTGCCCTCGGCGCCTTGGATTTCCGCGGTCACCGATCCGCGCAACAGGATGAGCATGCCGTCGTCGGTCGGCGCGACCACCCCGAACGGCGGCGGCCGCACCGTACTGCCGAAGATCACCGCGGCCAAGCGTTGCGCCAGTGCGGCGCCGGGATGCTCCCCTTCGGCCACGGCTTCGATGGTGCCGAGTATTCGGTCCGTGGAGGTCGTTTCGGGCCCGAGGTAGGCGACGACCGCGCCGAAGCGGGCGACGAGCCCGTCGCCCGGTGCGACTCCCACGGTGGACGGTTTACTGCGCACCCGCGCCCTCCTTCCCGGCGCACTACCGGCATACCGAAGCCAGCATAGAGCGTCGGCGACGGCCGAACCGGGGTCTGCGAGCATCGCGAAGTGGAATGCGGATCCGGTCCGCCGCGCCGTCCAGCGGCCGAATCGCATTCTGTCGCGTACGTTCTCGCGCGCGGTCCCTGCCGCCGTCGCGGGGGCTGTGAGCTGCGCGTTGTGGTCTTTTCCGCACTCGGCGGCGGTTCATACTCGGAGAATCCGGACTATGTCGTGAGTCACAACGCGAAGATGCTCGAAACGCCACTCGCCGAGGAGTCAGGCCCAATTGCACCGGACCGCATTCCCGGTCCGGTGCCTGCGCCACGCCCCAGCACGACCACCGGGTTGCGGCGCGGGGCTCGCCGAGTCGGGCTGACGGCTGGGCCGCTTGTGTCACCCACACGAACCACGGCCTTGTCGCGCGGACCGTGCAGCAGCGTGTCGAGGTTCCTGGTGGCCTGATCGTGCCGCCGTGACGCTCCTGGCCCGGTGTCCGGGACATGGTTTGGGGTTGCGGACCTGCGCCGGTCACCCGAACGGCGTTCGTCCCTGGTTATGCTCGGCTGATGAGCGCAGCAGCCGTCAGCCGCCGGGCCCGCCCGGCCAAAGCTCCGCTGAGTCGCGAGGTGATCGTCGAGACCGGCCTGCGCGTCCTGGACCGGGACGGCGCGGCGGCGCTGACCATGCGCCGGGTGGCTCAGGACCTGGATACCGGCGCGGCCTCGCTGTACGTGTACGTCGCCAATCGCGACGATCTGATGGCCGCCATGCTCGACCACGTCCTCGGTTCGGTGCCGGAACCCGCCGGGGCGGGCTGGCGGGAACGGCTCACGGCGCTGGCCGACGCCATGGTGGCGGCGATGAGCAGGCACGAAGGGCTGGCGCTGGTCGCGCTCGGGGTGATTCCGAGCAGTCCGAACGCGTTACGGCTGATGGAACTGATGCTCGGCTCGCTCGCCGAGGCGGGACTGGACGATCGGACCGCGTCATGGGCGGTGGACCTGCTCTTTCTGCACATCACCGCGTCGGCGGCCGAACAGAGCGCGCACAATACCGGCGGCGGTACCGAGCAGGAGTACCTCGCCGCGATCGAGCGGCGCTTCGCCGAATTGCCCGCCGACCGTTATCCGACCGTCGTGGCCATGCGGGACGCCTTGTTGTCGGGCGACGGGGACGCGCGTGCGGCCTGGGCCGTGCAAGTGCTGCTCAACGGCATCCTCGCCACGCGGGCGGAGTGAAATTCGCTGGCCCGCGCCGCGGTTGCGGGATCACAATGGGCCGATGATCCGGGCCGCGACAACCGAAGACCTCACCGTGCTGCAAGACATCGAACGCGCGGCGGGCGCGCCGTTCGCGGAGATCGGGATGACGGCCGTGGCCGACGACGAACCTCCTTCGACGGCCACGTTGCGCGAGTTCCAGCGGGCCGGCCGGGCCTGGGTGTGGACCGACGACGACCTACCGATCGGCTACCTGGTCGCGGGCGTGATCGATGGAAACGCGCATATCGAGCAGGTCTCGGTGCGCCCGGACCACGCGGGACGCCGGATCGGCAAGCGGTTGATCGACCGGGCGGCCCGATGGGCTGCCGCCGCGGCGCTGCCCGCGATGACGTTGACCACGTTCACCGAGGTGCCGTGGAACGGCCCGTACTACCGGCGGCTCGGCTTCCGGTACCTGTCGGCGGACGAGGAGACCCCGGGGTTGGTCGCCGTGCGTGCCGCCGAACAGGCGCACGGCCTCGACCGCTGGCCGCGCGCGTGCATGCGCGCGGAGCTGTGCGACTGGTCGATGGACTGAGCACGCTGCGCTGTCAGGCGACGGCGCGCACGGCCGCGGCCGCCGCGGCGGCCCGGTCCTCGTCGATCAGGCCGACGCGCGTGCGCCGATCCAGCAGATCCCCGGCCTCGAGCGCCCCCTCGTGGGAGACCGCGAACGCGAATTCGGCGCCGAGCACGTCGATGCCGGGCGCCACCGGCTCGGCGAGCGACGGATCGCGGCGCGCGGCGGCCAGCACGGTGGCCGCCTCACTGCCGTAGCGCTCGATCAGCACGGGCGGGGCGTCGATGCGGTCGCGCGCCGCGCCGGAGACCGCACCCACCAGTGGCAGCCGCCGGGTGCGGCACGGCCCCGCGGCGAGGTCGCCGTGCGCGACCGCCGCGTCGATGACGTCCTCGGCCATCTTCCGGTAGGTGGTGAGTTTGCCCCCGACGATGGTGATGATCCCGGTCGGGGAACACAGCACGGCGTGCTTGCGGGAGATGTCGGCCGTGCTGTCGTCGGCGGTCTGCAACAGGGGACGCAATCCGGCATACGAGCCGCGAATATCGTCGCGGGTCAACGGCTCACGCAGGGCGGGATTGATGGTGTCGAGCAGGAAACCGATCTCGTCGTCGGTGGGCTTCGGCTCGTCGGGTACCGGGCCCGGCGCGTCCTCGTCGGTCAAGCCCAGATACACCCGGCCGTGCGCGGCGGGAAAGGCGAAGACGAAGCGGCCGACGCTGCCGGGCACCGGCACGGTCAGCGCCGCGGTGAGGCCGCCGAAGGACGCGGCGGAGAACACCAGATGGGTGCCGCGGCTCGGGCGCAGCCGGATGCTCGGATCCACCTGATCCGCCCAGACGCCGGTGGCGTTCACCACGGTGCGCGGCCGCACCGTCAGGGTCTCGCCGGTGCGGGTGTCGCGTAGAGTCGCCGAATCCCCGGTCACCTCGCTCGCTTCGACGCGGGTCAGGATCCGCGCGCCGTGGGCCGCCGCGGTGCGGGCCAGCGCGACGACCAGGCGCGCGTCGTCGACCAGTTGCCCGTCCCAGGCCTGGAGGCCGCCGCGCAGGTCCGCGCGGCGCACGGTGGGCGCCAGCCGCACGGCCTCCGCCGCGGCGACGCGCCTGGACCGGGGCAGGATCGCCGCGGGGGTGCCCGCGCCGCGCCGCAGCAGATCACCGGCCAGGAAACCGGCGCGCACCAGCGACGCTTGCGCCGCACCGACATTCGGTAGCAGCGGCACCAGTTGGGGCAGCGGGCGCACCAGATGCGGCGCCGTGGTGCGCATGAGGATGCCGCGTTCCACCGCGCTCTCGTGGGCGATGCCGACCCGGCCGCTCGCCAGATAGCGCAGGCCGCCGTGCACCAGCTTGGAACTCCAGCGGCTGGTGCCGAAGGCAAGGTCGTGGCGCTCGACCAGCACGGTGCGCAGTCCGCGGGCGACAGCGTCCAAGGCGGCGCCCGCGCCGGTGACGCCTCCTCCGATCACCAGGACATCGATCTCGGCGCCGTCGCCGAGCCGGGACAGATCCGCGGCGCGGCGCGCGGCGTTCAACGCGGAATCTCCGGTTTGCCCCGAATCAATGGTCATCACAATGCCTTTCGGATGCGGCGGAACCGGGCTGACGCGTACTCATCACGGCCGCTTTCGGGCGGAGTCTTCGACCGCTTCGCGGGCGTGGTCGTCGAGATACCCGTCGATCGCGCGACGGAGTTCGGTGTCGAGGTGCTCACCCGCCAGCAGCGGCGCGACGGTGCCCGCCGACTGCACCGCGGACTGGGCGATCAGCAGCAGCATCGTGGCCATCCGCTCCGGATCGCCCGCGCGGATGGAACCGTCCCGCTGCCCGTCGCGGATGCCCGCCGCGAACAGCTCGATCAGCGCGCGCTGGTTGCGCCCCAGCCTGCCGAAGACGTAGGTGAGCATCAGATCTGTGTCGGTGCGGAAGATCTTGCCGAACAACGGATTCGACCGGATCATCGCCGCTCCGGCGACCACGCCCTCGACCAGCCGGACGCGTGCGCTGCCCGCGGACGGCATGGTGGCCGCCACGATGCCGCGCAGTTCGCGGACGAGCAGTTCGGCCACCAGCGCACCGGTATCCGGCCAGCGGCGGTAGACGGTCGGCCTGCTGACGCCCGCCCGGCGCGCCACCTCGGTGAGCGTGGTGCGGCGCACACCGAACTCCTCCACGCAGGCGCGGGCGGCATCGAGGATCGCCAGGTCGGTCGCCGAGAGGGCGGTCTCGTCGGGAGCGGTCAAAATCACCACCGGTGGTAGGTCGGCCGACGGCGAATCGTCGGCGAGGTTCGAGCGTGCGTTACTGCTTGACAGTCTATGTCAAACTGTAACGCATGGTGGACACGCAGCAGACCGACGGCGATCCGGCTCCGTCGGCAAAGACCGGCCCGGCCGCGAGTATGGTCTGGGATGCCTGGGGTATCCCGGCTGGGCACCAGTCGCTTTCGGAGCGGATCCGTGGTCTGCTGACGCAGGTGTTCGGAGTGTCCGGCAATCCGGTGGCGCGCCGCGATGAGGGCGACGTGCCACTGCGCGAATCGGCGTTGACGCCCGCGCGGCGAGCCGGGCTGGTCGAGGTGGTCGGCGCGGAGAACGTGTCGGCCGACCACCGCGATCGGCTGCGGCACGCCGGAGGGAAGAGCACACCCGATCTGCTGCGCCGCCGGGCCGAGGGGCCGCAGGACGCGCCGGACGCCGTTGTCTTCCCCGCCGACCACGACGAGGTCCTCGCCGTGCTCGCCTACTGCGCGCGCCACGCCGTCGCGGTGGTTCCGTTCGGCGGCGGCACCAGCGTCGTCGGCGGCGTCGATCCCGTGCGGGGTCGCTTCGACACCGTGATCGCCCTTGATCTGCGCAGGCTCGACCGGGTCACCGAGATCGACCCGATCAGCGGCACCGCCACGCTCGGCGCCGGTCTCACCGGCCCGCGCGCGGAGGAACTGCTCGGCGCGCACGGACTGTCCCTCGGCCACTTCCCGCAGAGTTTCGAGTTCGCCACCATCGGCGGCTTCGCGGCGACGCGGTCGTCCGGCCAGGCCTCGGCGGGCTACGGCCGCTTCGACGACATGGTGCAGCGGCTGAAGATCGCCACGCCGGGTGGCACGCTCGAGCTCGGGCGCGCCCCGGCTTCGGCCGCCGGGCCGGACCTGCGCGAACTGTTCGTCGGATCGGAGGGAACGCTCGGTGTGATCACCGAGGTCACCCTGCGGGTGCACCCGGTCCCGGAAACCGTTGCCTATCAGGCATGGTCGTTCCCGGATTTCGCCACCGGCGCCGCCGCGTTGCGCGCGGTGGTGCAGGCGGGCGCGGCCCCGACGGTGCTCCGGCTCTCCGACGAGGCGGAGACCGGGATCAATCTCGCGCGCTCCGGCGATATCGGCGGCAACCCGGTGGCGGGGTGCCTGGCCGTCACCACCTATGAGGGCAGCGCGGCGCACGTCACCGCGCGCAGCGCGGAAGCGGGTGCCGTGCTGGCCGCGGCGGGCGGCTCGGCCCTGGGGGAGACACCGGCCCGGGAGTGGGAGCACGGTCGTTTCGCCGCGCCGTACCTGCGTGACGCGCTCCTGGATGTCGGCGTGCTCTGTGAAACCTTGGAGACCGCTACCACCTGGTCGAATCTGAACGCGCTGAAGGCGAAGGTGACCGCGGCGCTGACCGAGTCGCTGGCGGCGCAGGGGACGCCGCCCCTGGTCATGTGTCACATCTCGCACACCTACCCGACCGGCGCGTCGCTGTACTTCACCGTCGTGGCCAAACAGTTGGACGACCCGCTGGCCCAGTGGCAGGCCGCCAAACGCGCCGCGGGTGACGCCATCGTCGCGGCGGGCGGCACCATCACCCACCACCACGCGGTGGGCACCGATCACCGTCCCTGGGTCCCGGACGAAGTGGGTGACCTCGGCGTGCGTGTCCTGCGGGCGGTGAAGGTCGAACTCGACCCGGCCGGCATCCTGAATCCCGGAAAGCTGGTGCCGTGAACGACTATGCACCGGTGCGCAAGGTCACGGTGGTGACCAATCCGCGGTCCCGGCACGGCAAGGGAAGCGATGCGGCGACCGCCGCCATCGCCCGCCTGCGCGCGGGCGGCGCCGAGGTCACCGAGGTGTGCGCTCCCTCGGCCGCCGAAACGGTTCGGCAGGTGCGGGATTCGGTCGCGGGCGCGGCACCCGATGCCGTGGTCTGCATCGGCGGTGACGGGCTGATCAACGTGACCCTTCCGGCCGTCGCGGAGACCGGGGTTCCGCTCGGCATGATCCCCGCGGGCACCGGCAACGATCTGGCGAGGGAACTCGGAGTGCCGACCGACGATCCGGTCGCCGCGGCCGCACTGGTGTTGCGCGGGCGGACCAGGACGATCGATCTCGGGCGGATCGAGTCGTCCGTGCCGCCGATGTGGTTCGCCACGGTGGCCGGTACCGGATTCGACGCGCGCGTCACTCTGCGCGCCAACGATATGCGCTGGCCGAGAGGCAGACTGCGCTACACCGCCGCCGCGCTGGCCGAGATCTCCGGGCGCTTCACGGTGCCCTACCGGGTCGAACTGGTGGACGCGGTGACCGACGGGCTGACCAACCCCGGCACGGGCTCGGTGCTGGAGACCGAGGCGGTGATGGTCGCGGTCGGTAACACCCGCACCTACGGCGGCGGCATGCTGATCTGCCCGGACGCGCTCATGGACGATGGCCTGCTGGATCTGACCGTGGTCGGCGCGTTGTCGCGCGGGGAGATGCTGCGCCTGCTGCCCGCGCTGTCGGCGGGCAAACGCCAGGATCACCCGGAGGTCAAGCAGTTCCGCGCCGCCGCGGTCACGCTCACCGCGGCGGGCGCGCCCGCCACCGCCGACGGCGAACCGGCGGGCACCCTGCCGATCACCGTCCGGGCGGTCCCCGCGGCGTTGACCGTTCTGGTGCCCTGACCAGCGCCGATCAGGCGAAAGTCACGCAGCGCAGGTGGTTCACGGTCGCGCGGTCGACGATGACCACCGACCGCGACGCGAGGGCGGCCGAGCGGTGCTCCGTCGACACCGCGCGCATCAGCCGCCGCCAGCGCCGCACGTGCAGCCGGAACGCCACGTGATTGATCCGCCTGCCACGGCTGTGCTGGCCTGCGCGCGCCACCGCCGCGGGCACGTCGACCATGAGCAGGTGCAGTTCGCGATCCGCCGCCCAGTGCTCGATCAGGGTGCGCGCCCAGCGGAACGTGGCGCAGTCGTGGATGACGACCGGGCCGGTGACCTCGCGCAGCGCGGTACGAATGGCCAGGAAGTGCGCGGTGTGCACCAGCGGGCGCCACAGCAGGTAGGGCAGCCACCACAGCTTGGGGCGCCAGCGATTGCGTGCCTGCATCGAGTCGAGCACCAGCACCCCGGCGGCGCTGCGCGACGGCGCGGTGGCCGCGGCATCGGCGCCGAAGAACTTGCGCAGCGCGGTGCTCTTGCCCGCGCCGGGGACGCCCGCGACGATCAGCGCCGCCGCGGCGGGGTACCGGATCTCCGCGATCGCGCGACCGCGCAGATCGTGCAGCGCGTCCGGGACCAGGATCGGCAGCCGGGGTTCGGGACCGTGCGCGTACACGGATTCCAGCGGGGGGTTCACCTCTCCAAGCGTCCGCAGCCGACACGTGTTCGGCAACCGGGAAAACCCTGGTTTTTCTTGGGGATTCACCGGAGGTGGGACGCCTGGGGTATTCACCCTCTCCAGGGTCCTTCGTTTTCACCGTTTCGGCAATATCGGACATTTCAGACAGTGTGATCACCCCGGTTTGCGACCCGCCGACCGTGCGCGCAAATGCATTCGTTCACCCTGTGACCCGAAAAGGCTCAGGATTTCCACCGGGCCCCGGCCCGCGCTGCCGAACCAATGCGGTTGGCGGGTGTCGAATTCCGCGGCCTCGCCGGGGCCGAGCACCAGATCGTGCTCGCCGAGTACCAGCCGCAGTCGTCCGGAAAGCACGTAGAGCCACTCGAAACCCTCGTGCACCTTCGGTTCGGGGTCGCAGCGCTCGGGCGGAATGACGATCTTGAACGCCTGTAGTGGTCCCGGCTGCCGGGTGAGCGGAAGGATGGTGATTCCGTTCAGCTTTCGCGCCGTGGAGTGGACGCGGGGATCGGCGATCTTGGGCGCGGCCACCAGTTCGTCCAGCGGAACCTGATGGGCCATCGCGATCGGCAGCAGCAGTTCCAGACTGGCTTTTCGCTGGCCGGACTCCAGCCGCGAGAGCGTGCTCTTGGAGATTCCGGTGCTCTCCGCCAGCGCGGTGAGTGTGACGTTGCGGCGGGTGCGCAGCGCTTTCAGCCGTGGGCCTATGTCGGCGAGGGCCTGGGTGACGGCCGGTGGTGTTGACATGTCCCCAGTGCACTCCGATTTCCCTGATTTGGCAATTTTAGTTGCTGAATCGGGACGGGGGCGGCACGGTGTCCGTGGAGGTGATCGCGAATGAGCGAGACATACGACGTAGTGATCGTGGGTGGCGGTGCGGCGGGACTGTCCGGGGCGCTGGTCCTGGCCCGCGCGCGGCGGCGAGTCGCGGTGGTCAGGGGCGGTGCGCCGCGCAACGCCCCGGCCGAGCACATGCACGGGTTCCTGTCCCGGGACGGGATGCCACCGGCCGAGCTGCTGGCCACCGGGGCCGCCGAAGTCACGAGCTACGGAGCGGAACTGATCGATGACGTCGTCGTCGGCGCGGAACGGACGGCGGAGTCGGACTACACGCTGCGGCTGCGCGGCGGCGGGGCGTTGCGGGCTCGCCGCGTGCTCGTGGCCACCGGGCTGCGCGACGAGCTCCCGGAGCTGCCCGGAGTGCGTGAGCGCTGGGGCCGCGACGTGCTGCACTGCCCCTACTGCCACGGTTACGAGGTCCGCGACCAGCCGATCGGGGTGCTGGGCGGTGCGGAATCCGGCGCCATGGCCCGCGCGGTTCATCTGGCAATGCTGCTGCCGCAGTGGTCGGACGACGTCGTCTTCTTCCCGAACACGATGTCCCTGTCCGAAAGTGATCGCGCTCGCCTGGAGGCCCGCGGAGTCCGGCTGATCGAGGGCAAGGTGGCCCGGTTCGTGGTGGACGATCGGCTGCGCGGCGTGGAACTGGCCGACGGGCGAGCGGTGCCGAGGACGGCGATGTTCGTCACGCCGACCTTCCGTGCCAACGACGACGTACTGGTCGGGCTCGGCTGCGCGTTCGACGCCGACGGCTGGGTGGTGACCGACGCGACGGGGCGCACCAGCGTGCCGGGTGTCTGGGCCGCGGGCAACGTCGTCAATCCGGCAGCCCAGGTGATCTCGGCCGCCGGGGCGGGCTCCACCGCCGCGATCGCGATCAACGCTGACTTGGTGTCGGCCGACGTCGCCGTGCTCGCCCGTTGAGGGGGAATATCGAGGTACGAAACGCGGAAGCTGAGAATTACTTATGGATTCCAGGCCCGGCCTCGGATCGCCGGTAAGCTACTGACATAGGCGGAGTGTTCGGTGTCCCTCATCCACCGAAGACTCCGCCTTCCTTTGTCTTCGTCACATAATGCAGCTCCGTACGGTTCGTATCGAGCGCCACTCGGCGGGCGGATATGCCTCCGATTTCCGGCATGGCGCCCACCGGCGGATCCGCGGGAGCGGTGACCGGGCCGACCGACCCGAAGTCGGCGGATCGAAGCGCTCTAGAATCGCGGGGTGACCAGCGCAGCCCCTGACAACACGCGTAATCGTGCCGATGCCCTCCCCAAGAGCTGGACTCCCAGCGAGGTGGAGGCCGAGATGTACGAGCGCTGGGTAGCCGCGGGCTATTTCACCGCCGACCCGGGCAGCGGCAAGCCGGCCTACTCGATCGTGCTGCCGCCGCCGAACGTCACCGGCACCCTGCACATGGGCCACGCGCTCGACCACACCCTGATGGACACGCTGTCGCGCCGCAAGCGCATGCAGGGCTACGAGGTGCTCTGGCTGCCCGGCATGGACCACGCGGGCATCGCCACCCAGACCGTGGTGGAGAAGCAGCTCGCGGTGGACGGCAAGACCAAGGAAGACTTCGGCCGCGAACTGTTCGTGCAGAAGGTCTGGGACTGGAAGCGGGAGTCCGGCGGCGCCATCCAGTGGCAGATGCGCGCGCTCGGCGACGGCGTGGACTGGAGCCGGGACCGCTTCACCATGGACGAGGGCCTCTCACGCGCCGTGCAGACCATGTTCAAGCGGCTCTACGACGCGGGCCTGATCTACCGTGCGGAGCGGCTGGTGAACTGGTCGCCGGAGCTGCGCACCGCGATCTCCGACATCGAGGTCAAGTACGAGGACGTGGAAGGCGAGCTGGTCTCGCTGCGCTACGGGTCGCTGGACGACGACCAGCCGCACGTCGTCGTGGCCACCACCCGGGTGGAGACCATGCTCGGTGACACGGCGGTGGCCGTGCATCCGGAGGACCCGCGGTACCGGGACTTGCTCGGCACCACCCTGGAACATCCGATCACCGGGCGGCAGATTCCGATCATCGCCGACGACTACGTCGATCCCGAGTTCGGCTCGGGCGCGGTGAAGATCACACCGGCGCACGACCCCAACGACTTCGAGATGGGTCTGCGGCACGGCCTGCCGATGCCGACGATCATGGACGAGCGCGGCCGGATCACCGGCACCGGAACCGAATTCGACGGCATGGACCGGTTCGAGGCGCGCGTCAAGGTGCGTGAGCGGCTCGCGCGGGAGGGCCGGGTGGTCGCCGAGAAGCGGCCGTACCTGCACAGCGTCGGGCACTCCGAGCGCACCGGCGAGCCGATCGAGCCGCGCCTGTCCATGCAGTGGTGGGTCAAGGTCGAGTCGCTGGCCAAGGCGGCCGGTGACGCCGTGCGCAGCGGCGACACCGTGATCCACCCCAAGAGCCAGGAGCCGCGCTGGTTCGGCTGGGTCGACGACATGCACGACTGGTGCATCTCGCGTCAGCTGTGGTGGGGCCACCGCATCCCGATCTGGTACGGGCCCGAGGGCGAAGTGGCCTGCGTGGGGCCCGACGAGCAGGCGCCCGAGGGCTGGGTGCAGGACCCGGACGTGCTCGACACCTGGTTCTCCTCCGGCCTGTGGCCGTTCTCCACGATGGGCTGGCCGCACGCCACCGCCGAGCTGGAGAAGTTCTATCCCACCAGCGTGCTCGTCACCGGCTACGACATCCTGTTCTTCTGGGTGGCGCGGATGATGATGTTCGGCACCTACGTCGCCGAGGACGCCGCGCTGACCGCGGGCAAGAGCGGCGAGCGGCAGGTGCCGTTCAAGGACGTGTTCCTGCACGGCCTGATCCGCGACCAGTTCGGCAAGAAGATGTCCAAATCGCGCGGCAACGGCATCGACCCGCTGGACTGGATCAACACCTTCGGCGCCGACGCCACCCGGTTCACCCTCGCGCGCGGCGCGCAGCCCGGCGGTGACCTGTCGGTCGGCGAGCCGCACGTGCTCGCCTCGCGCAGCTTCGTGACGAAGCTGTTCAACGCGACCAAGTTCGCGCTGATGAACGGCGCGCGGGTGGGTGATCTGCCCGATCGGGCGCAGCTCACCGACGCCGACCGCTGGATCCTGGACCGGCTGGACGCGGTGCGCGCCGAAGCGGACGCCGCGTTCGACGCCTACGAGTTCGGCAAGGCGTGCGAGGCGCTCTACCACTTCGCCTGGGACGAGCTGTGCGACTGGTACCTGGAGCTGGCCAAGGTGCAGTTCGCCGCCGACGGGGCCCGCGCCGAGGCGACCCAGCTGGTGCTCGGGTCGGTGCTCGACGCCGTGCTGCGCCTGCTGCACCCGGTCATCCCGTTCGTCACCGAGTCGTTGTGGCAGGCGCTGACCGGCGGTGAGTCGGTGGTGATCGCGCCGTGGCCGCAGGCCTCCGGGGTGCCGGCCGATCAGGAAGCGGCGCAGCGCGTCTCGGACACCCAGCGGTTGATCACGGAGATCCGGCGGTTCCGCAGTGATCAGGGCCTGGCCGACAAGCAGAAGGTCGCGGCCAAGCTGATCGGCGTGGACGAGGCGGGGCTCGGCGAGCAGGCGGCGTCGGTGGCGAACCTGGCGCGGCTGACCGAGCCCGGCGCCGACTTCGCCGCGACCGCGTCGGTGGAGGTCCGCCTGAGCGCGGGGACGGTCACCGTGGAGCTGGACACCTCGGGCGCGGTCGACCTGGACGCCGAACGCCGCAGGCTGGAGAAGGATCTGGCCGCCGCGCAGAAGGAATTGCAGGGCACCGCCGCCAAGCTCGGCAACGAGGCCTTCCTGGCCAAGGCGCCCGAACACGTGGTCGACAAGATCCGAGACAGGCAGCAGGTCGCCTCCGACGAGGTGGCGCGCATCGGGGCGCGACTGGCGGAGTTGAGCGGAAAGTGAACCACGAGCCGGAACCGCAATACGGCGACGACGAGCGCCGTGGCGGCGGAGCGCGACTGGGCTCCGGCCCGTCGCCGGTGGAACTGGCCGAGATGGCGCTGGTCGAGGCCGAACTCGACCGGCGCTGGCCGGAGACCAAGATCGAGCCGTCGCTCACCAGGATCGCCACGCTGATGGACCTGCTCGGTTCGCCGCAGCAGAACTACCCGGCGATCCACGTCGCGGGCACCAACGGCAAGACCTCGGTGACCAGGATGATCGATGCGCTGCTCACCGCGCTGCACCGGCGCACCGGCCGGATCACCAGCCCGCATCTGCAGCTGGCCACCGAGCGGATCAGCATCGACAACGCGCCGATCACCCCAGCCCGGTACGTGGAGCTCTACCGCGAACTGCTGCCTTTCGTCGAGATGATCGACAAGCAGTCGGCGGCCGCGGACGGGCCTGCGATGAGCAAGTTCGAGGTGCTCACCGGCATGGCATTCGCGGCCTTCGCCGAGGCGCCGGTCGACGTCGCGGTCGTCGAGACGGGGATGGGCGGCACCTGGGACGCCACGAACGTCGTCGACGGGCAGGTCGCGGTGATCACACCGATCGGCCTGGATCACACCGACTACCTCGGCCCGGATCTGACCTCGATCGCGGGGGAGAAGGCCGGGATCATCAAGCGGGCCCCGGAGAGCCTGGTACCGCGCGACAACGTCGCGGTGATCGCGGAACAGGACCCCGAGGCGATGGAGGTGCTGCTGCGCCGCGCCGTGGCAGTGGACGCAGCGGTCGCGCGCGAGGGCGCCGAGTTCCGCGTGCTCGCCCGGCAGATCGCGGTAGGCGGGCAGCAACTCGAATTGCAGGGACTGGGCGGGGTGTACGACGAGATCTTCCTGCCGCTGCACGGCGAGCACCAAGCGCGCAACGCGGTGCTCGCGCTCGCGGCGGTGGAGGCGTTCTTCGGCGCAGGCGCGCAGCGCAGACTGGACATCGACGCCGTGCGCGCCGGTTTCGCGAGCGTCACCAGCCCCGGGCGGCTGGAGCGGATGCGCAGCGCGCCGACCATCTTCATCGACGCCGCGCACAATCCGGCGGGCGCGCGAGCGCTGGCCGCGACGCTGACCGAGGAGTTCGACTTCCGCAAGCTGGTCGGTGTGGTCGCGGTGCTCGGTGACAAGGACGCCGGGGGCATCCTCGCCGCCCTGGAGCCGGTGTTCGACGAGATCGTCGTCACCAGCAACGGTTCGCCTCGGGCGCTGGACGTGGAGACCCTCGCCGACCTCGCGGTGCAGCGGTTCGGCGACGAGCGCGTGGTCTCCGCCGCCACCCTGCCCGACGCGCTGGAAACCGCCATCGCGATCGCCGAAGAGGTGGGCGAGGCGGGCGAGATGGTCTCCGGCGCGGGAGTGGTGGTGACGGGGTCGGTGGTCACGGCCGGGGCGGCCCGCGCGCTGTTCGGCAAGGACCCGGCGTGAGCGCCGGGCTCGCCGACGGCGGCCTGGGTGAGCACGGCGGGTCCGCGCTCGTCGAGAACCGCCGCACGAGCGCCAGACACCCCGAGAGCCCGGCGGATGCCGAGGAGGGCACAGCATGAGCGAACCGGCCGACCGAGGCGAGCAAGCGGTACCCGCGCCCGCGACCGACCCGTGGAAGGGCTTCCGCGGGGTGATGGCGGGAACGTTGGTGCTCGAGGCGATCGTGGTGCTGCTGGCGCTGCCGGTGGTCGCCGACGTCGGCGGCGGGGTGACCTGGCTGTCCGGCACCTACCTCGTGGTTCTCGCGGTGGTGATGTTCCTCGGGGCGGGGGTGCAGCGGCGGTCCTGGGCGCTGCCGTTCAACCTCGGGCTCCAGGTGCTCGTCCTGCTCGGGGCGTTCATCCACGTGTCCATCGGCGTCATCGGCGTGGTGTTCGGCGTGGTCTGGGGCTTCCTGCTGGTGCTGCGCGCGGACGTGCGGGGCCGGATGGAGAAGGGCCTGCTGCCCAGCCAGCGCATCCAGCGGTCGTAGCCGCAGGGCACGCGGGCGCGGCCGCAGGGCCACCGGGACGCCGGTCGGCCGACCGCTGGTGCGGTGCCCGGAAGTGTGCCGGATAGGCTGTGCGCCGTGACTGAGCAGACGTTGGTACTCATCAAGCCGGACGGTGTGGCCCGTGGCCTTGTCGGCGAGGTGCTGGCACGTATCGAGCGCAAGGGCCTGAAGATCGCCGCCCTCGAACTGAAGCACGTATCCGTAGAACTGGCCGAGGGCCACTACGCCGAGCACGCCGAGAAGCCGTTCTTCGGGTCCCTGATCGAGTTCATCACCTCGGGCCCGGTCGTCGCGGCCATCCTGGAAGGCCCCCGCGCCATCGCGGCCTTCCGCCAGATCGCTGGCGGCACCGACCCGGTGGAGAAGGCCGTGCCCGGCAGCATTCGCGGAGACTTCGCTCTGGAGACCCAGGAGAACCTGGTCCACGGCTCGGATTCACCCGAATCGGCCAAGCGCGAGATCGCGCTCTGGTTCCCCGATCGGCCCGCCTGACCGGGTCCCGAGCGCCGTGCCCGCGCCGCCGCGACCGGCGTGTTCGCGCCGCGGGCCGGACCGGTTCGAGCGCCGATGGCGAACGCCCGGCGCGCGGTGTGGGATACTGGCATCGGCTGCTTTCGATGCCGACTGTTCGTGCAGGTGCGCGAACGAGACGTGACGAGCGCAGCCGGATGACACCACGGTTCGATGCCGATCATCGCTGCCATGGACAAACGGCCTGGTTACAGGGTCGGCTGTCCGCGCAGGCACGCTGGATGAGCGCTCGTACCGCGGAGTTCAGCCATACAGCCAGGCGCCGCGTGACCAGTTAGCCCGAACGACGAAAAACCGAGAGATAACCGGGCACGCGGGGCGAGACCACTTGAACTCGCGCCCACCGGGTGCGGGTCGGACGGACAGCGCCCCCGCGTCGGCCGCGTCACTCCCGCCGGGAGGGACGCGCCCGGGGGCCCGAGGAGACTTCGTGGCCGATCAAGAGCCGCTGGAAACAACATCACAGGATGCCGAACAATTGCCGGAGCGAATCCGAGTTCATGCACTCGCCAAGCTGCTGGGGGTAACGAGCAAGCGCATCCTGGCCAAGCTGACCGAGATGGGGGCGGACGCGCGCAGCGCCCAGTCGAACGTCGACCGGGCCGTCGCGGAGTCGGTGCGCGACGCCTTGGTGACGGTCGAGGCGGACGCCGCGGCCGCGCAGCCCGCCGCGGGCCAGGTAGACGCCTCTGCGTCGGCGCGGACCGCCGAGCCTCCCGAAGACGCCACAGCGGAGGCGGCGAACGCCCCGGTCGCCGGCGGGCAACCGGCCCGATCCGGCCGGGAAGCGCCCGCCGAGACGCCCTTCACCGGGGCCGGGGTCCTCTTCTCCGCGCCGGAGGTGCCGGGCGCCACGCCCGTGCCGACCGGCACTTCGGCTACCCAGCACACGCAACTGTTCACCCACTCGGAGCGACCGGAGCCCGAGCCGGTGGCCCCGGCGGTGTTCGAGGCCGCCGCCGCGGTGCAGGCGCCGCTGTTCCTGTCGCCGGACGCCGCGGCGGCCGAGCAGGCGCGTAAGCAGCGTCGCGCCGAGCGCGACACTCGGCGTACCGAGGAGCGGGCGCCCGAGCCCGCCGAGGACGAGACCGAGCCCGCCGAGGACGAACGCGAGTCGGCCGACCAGCAGGACGACGAAGGACAGCCCCGCCGCAGGCGCCGTGGTCGCCGCGGACGCGGACGCGGCCGTGGTGAGCAGCAGTCCGACGGCGATGGCGATGGCGACGAGAGCGAGTCCGAGAACGAGGACGAATCGGCTCCCGAGACCACCGAAGCCGCCGAGGCGGCGGAGTCCGCCGAGACCGCCGAGGGCGAGGGGGACGACGAGGACGGTGCGCCGGAAGGCTCCACCCGCCGTCGCCGTCGCCGCCGTCGCCGCAAGGTGGCCGGCGAGTCGGGTGATAGCGAATCGGCCGACGACGATCCGCCGAACACGGTCGTGCACGAGCGCGAACCGCGCAACAAGACCCGCAGCCGCGCCGCCGCGGCCGACGAGGTCCAGGGCATCACCGGCTCCACCCGGCTGGAGGCCAAGCGGCAGCGCCGTCGCGACGGACGCGAGGCGGGCCGACGCCGGCCGCCGATCCTGACCGAGTCGGAATTCCTGGCCCGGCGCGAAGCCGTGGATCGCGTGATGGTCGTGCGCGAGAAGTCCTTCCCCGACCACCCCACCGCGACCCAGGTGGCCGTACTCGAGGACAACGTCCTGGTCGAGCACTTCGTGACGAGCACCGGTTCGGCGTCCATGGTCGGCAACGTCTACCTCGGCCGGGTGCAGAACGTCCTGCCCAGCATGGAGGCCGCGTTCGTCGACATCGGCCGCGGCCGCAACGGCGTGCTCTACGCCGGTGAGGTCAACTGGGAGGCCGCCGGGCTCGGCGGCAAGGAGCGCAAGATCGAGCAGGCGCTCAAGCCGGGCGATCAGGTGCTGGTTCAGGTGAGCAAGGACCCGGTCGGCCACAAGGGCGCTCGTCTGACCACGCAGATCAGCCTGGCCGGGCGCTTCCTGGTGTACGTGCCCGGCGGCACCTCCACCGGGATCAGCCGCAAGCTGCCCGACACCGAGCGCAAGCGCCTGAAGGAGATCCTGCGCGACATCGTGCCCTCCGACGCCGGTGTGATCATCCGCACCGCCTCCGAAGGCGTCAGCGAGACCGAGCTGGCGCGCGACGTGGAGCGGCTGCAGGCCACCTGGCGCACGATCCAGCAGCAGACCGGCAAGGACAACAACGCGCCCAAGACGCTCTACGAAGAGCCGGACCTGCTGGTCAAGGTCATTCGCGACCTGTTCAACGAGGACTTCTCCAAGCTGGTCATCGAGGGTGACCGGGCCTGGAGCACGGTGGAGAAGTACATCGGCACCGTCGCGCCGGACCTGCTCGCCCGGGTCAACCGGCACGAGAACAACGGCGTCGACGTGTTCGAGACCTACCGGATCGACGAACAGCTGGCCAAGGCGCTGGATCGCAAGGTGTGGCTGCCCTCGGGCGGCACCCTGGTGATCGACCGCACCGAGGCCATGACGGTGATCGACGTGAACACCGGCAAGTTCACCGGTTCCGGCGGCAGCAACCTGGAGGAGACCGTCACCAGGAACAACCTGGAGGCGGCCGAGGAGATCGTGCGCCAGATGCGGCTGCGCGACATCGGCGGCATGATCGTCGTCGACTTCATCGACATGGTGCTCGAGTCCAACCGCGACCTGGTGCTGCGCCGCCTCACCGAGGCGCTGGGCCGGGACCGCACCCGCCACCAGGTCTCCGAGGTCACCTCGCTCGGCCTGGTGCAGATGACCCGCAAGAAGCTGGGCACCGGCCTGGTCGAGGCGTTCTCCACCACCTGCGAGCACTGCCACGGACGCGGCATCCTCGTGCACGCCTACCCGGTGGAGCCCGGTTCCGGCGAAGAGGCCGCCGGGCGCACCAAGGAGAGCGGTTCGCGCAGGCGTCGCGGCCGGGACAAGAGCGCGCAGGCACCGGCACAGCCCGCCAACGGGGCCGGACCCGTGGTCGAGCCCGAGGAGGATGCGGCCGTCAAACGGGCGCATCCGGTCGCGCTCGCGATGGCCGCGCACCACTCGGAGGAGACCGACGAGGAGCCCGAACCGGCCGAGGAGACCGCCGCCGAGCCGCGGGCCGCGAGCGCCGAGCAGCACGCCGACGAGCGAGTGGCCGCCGAGACCGTCGAGGCCGCCGTGGCGGTGCCCGCCGAGGAGCCGGAGACCGAGCCCGCCGAAGTGGTCGAGGTCATCGAGGAAGTCGAGCGGGTCGAGCCGGTACCGGCGCAGGAGCCCGCCGCCATCGAGAAGCCGGTTCGGGCTCCCGAGGCCGAGCCGGTCCCGGCTGCCGAGGCCGTCCCGGCATCGGAGAACGGTGCCGCCGCCAACGGTGTCGCCGAACCGACAGCGGGCCGTCCGCCTCGTCGCCGGAGGGTTGCCCGTTCGGCCGCGGCGCCCGCCGCGGACAGTTCGGGAGCGGTGTTCGTGCTGCCCACGGCGGAGCAGGCGCCCGCGCCCGCGATCGACTACGCCCAGCCGGAACCGGTCGAATTGCCGCAGCGCGGTCGGCCGCGCAGACGGGCGGTCGGCCGCCCGGCAGGCGCGCCGGACGCGTCGCACTGAGTCGTCGCGTACGTTCCGTGGTCCCCGCCTGCGTCTCCGGCGGGGGCCACGTGCGTCTCGGCAGCGAACCGGTGGCATTGCCCGGCAGCGGGGGTGGACGCCGGTTTGGTCGTGGCGGTGGCCGTCCTGTAATCTTGGACAGTCGCTGCCCGGTGACAACATGTTTTGTCTCCGTGGCCCGGTTCTCGACAGTTCAGTACCGAGAGCCACCAGATGCCGAGGCGGTGGCGATTACCAGACCAGTCGTGTGGCGGTTTCCGGTGGCATCAAACCGGAGGTGTCGCCGCGTGAACGAGTGCCGAGCACTACAGGAAGAAGGGCAGCCGACCGATGGCAACGTACGCGATCGTCAAGACCGGCGGAAAGCAGTACAAGGTCGCGGTCGGTGACCTGGTGAAGGTCGAGAAGATCGAGGGCGCGCCGGGCACCGCCGTGGCGCTGAATCCGGTCCTCGTCGTCGACGGCGCCGAGCTGACCACCGACGCCGCGAAGCTGGCCGACATCTCCGTGGCCGCCGAGGTGGTCGAGCAGACCAAGGGCCCGAAGATCCGCATCCACAAGTTCAAGAACAAGACCGGCTACCACAAGCGCCAGGGTCACCGTCAGCCGCTGACGGTCATCAAGGTCACCGGCATCAAGTAAGACATCCCGAGGAGAACCAGCTATGGCACACAAGAAGGGTGCGTCCAGCTCCCGCAACGGGCGTGATTCCAACGCCCAGCGACTCGGCGTCAAGCGCTTCGGCGGCCAGACCGTCAAGGCGGGCGAGATCCTCGTGCGTCAGCGCGGCACCCACTTCCACCCCGGCGTGAACGTCGGTCGTGGCGGTGACGACACCCTGTTCGCCCTGTCGGCGGGCGCGGTCGAGTTCGGCACCAAGCGTGGACGCAAGACCGTCAACATCGTGGTCCCGGAGCCGGTTCAGGCCTGACCGCCGAACCACTTCCGGATACACAGCGAGCGGGTCAGGGTCTCGAAACCCTGGCCCGTTTTTCGTGTTCTCGAACGACCAGTCCCAGTACGACCAGTCCCGAAGGAGGATGATTCGGCGTATGTCCAAGTTCATCGACCGTGTCGTACTGCATGTGCGTGCGGGTAAAGGCGGCCACGGTTGCGCCTCGGTGCACCGTGAGAAGTTCAAGCCGCTCGGCGGGCCGGACGGCGGCAACGGCGGCAATGGCGGCGACGTCATCCTCGAGGTCGACGCCAACGTGCACACCCTGCTGGACTTCCATTTCCACCCGCACGCGAAGGCGGGCAACGGCAAGCCGGGTGAGGGCGGCAACCGCGACGGCAAGCAGGGCGCCGATCTGGTGCTCAAGGTGCCCGACGGCACCGTGGTACTCGACGACGACGGCAAGGTGCTCGTCGACCTGGTCGGTTCGGGCAACCGCTTCATCGTCGCGCGCGGCGGTCGCGGCGGGCTCGGCAATGCCGCGCTGGCTTCGAAGGCCCGCAAGGCGCCGGGTTTCGCGCTGCTCGGCGAGGACGGCGAAGAACTCGACCTGGTTCTGGAGCTGAAGTCGGTCGCCGACGTCGGGCTCGTCGGGTTCCCTTCGGCAGGCAAGTCCTCGCTGGTCTCGGTGCTGTCGGCGGCCAAGCCGAAGATCGCCGACTATCCCTTCACCACACTGGTGCCCAACCTCGGCGTCGTCGCCAGCGGTGACACCACCTTCACCGTCGCCGATGTGCCCGGATTGATCCCTGGGGCCAGCGAGGGACGCGGTCTGGGCCTGGACTTCCTGCGGCACCTCGAGCGCTGCGCGGTGCTCGCCCACGTGGTGGACTGCGCGACGCTGGAGCCGGGCCGCGACCCGGTGTCCGACGTCGACGCGCTCGAGGCCGAACTCGCCGCTTACAAGCCCGCCCTGAGCGCGGACGCCGAACTCGGCGACCTCGCGGGCCGGCCGCGTGTGGTGATCTTGAACAAGATCGACGTGCCCGACGCGGCCGAACTGGCCGAGATGGTGACCGCGGAGTTCACCGAGCGCGGCTGGCCGGTGTTCGAGATCTCCGCGGTGAGCCGGGCGGGCCTGCGCCCCCTGACCTTCGCCCTCGCCGACCTGGTGCGCCGGTATCGCGAGGAGCATCCGCAGGCCGCGCCCAAGCGCCCGGTCATCCGCCCGATCGCGGTGGACGACACCGGGTTCAGCGTGCTCGCCGACCCGGAGGAGCCGGGTGGCTTCATCGTGCGCGGCACCCGGCCGGAGCGCTGGGTGCGCCAGACCCAGTTCGACAACGACGAGGCCGTCGGCTACCTGGCCGACCGTTTGGCCCGCCTCGGCGTGGAAGACGAGCTGGTGCGGCTGGGCGCGGAGCCGGGAGCGCCGGTGACCATCGGCGACGTGACATTCGAGTGGGAACCCCAGATCTCGGCGGGCATCGACATGGTGCCCACCGGGCGCGGCACCGACATCCGGCTGGAGCAGACCGACCGGGTCAGCGCGGCCGAGCGCAAGCACGCGTCCCGGGTGCGCCGCGGTTTGGTGCGGGAAGACGAGGAGTAGACGTGGACGACGGTCGAGTCGTGCGCTCGCGGCGGGTGCCGCGTTCGGCGGGCTCGATCGCGGGCGGTCCGGGTATGGTCGGGGCAACGGTCCCGGCTGACGTGGATTCGATTGTGGCGCAGGGAGTTCGGTGGCGATGCAGATGAAATCCATGACTGCCGAGGCGGATTCGTCGGGCCTGAGCGAGGCGCGGCGGGCGATCGCGGCGGCGCGCCGGGTCGTGGTGAAGATCGGTTCGTCGGCGTTGACCAGTCTGAAAGGCGGCTTGGACACCGCGCGGCTGGATCTGCTCGCCGACGCGGTGGAGGCGCGGATGCGCGCCGGATCCGATGTGGTGGTGGTGTCCTCGGGTGCGATCGGCGCGGGCATCGCGCCACTCGGCTTGACCAGCCGTCCGCGTGATCTGGCGACCAAGCAGGCCGCGGCGAGCGTCGGGCAGCTGGCCCTCGCGCACGCCTGGGGCACGTCGTTCGCCCGGTACCACCGCACGGTCGGGCAGGTGCTCCTGAGCGCCGACGACTTCGCCCGCCGCGAGCATCACCGCAACGCCCAGCGCACCCTCGACCGTCTGCGCTCGCTCGGCGCGGTGGCCGTGGTGAACGAGAACGACACCGTGGCAACGGAAGAGATCCGCTTCGGCGACAACGACCGGCTCGCCGCGCTGGTCGCCCACCTGATCGGCGCCGACGCGCTGGTGCTGCTGTCGGACGTGGCGGGCCTCTACGACGGCGACCCGCGCAAGGGCGCGGCCACGCTGATTCCCGAGGTGCGCAGCAGTGCCGACCTGGACGGCGTCATCGCGGGCAGCGGCGGCGCGCTCGGCACCGGCGGCATGGCGTCGAAGTTGTCGGCGGCGCGGCTGGCCGCGGACGCGGGCGTGCCGGTGCTGCTGGCCGCCGCCTCGTCGGCCGCCACCGCCCTGACCACCGGCACCGTCGGCACCGCGTTCGCCGCCCGCCCGGTGCGCCTGTCCGCCCGCAAATTCTGGGTCCGGCACGCCGCCGACAGCCGCGGCGCCCTGCTCATCGACGACGGCGCCGTCCA
The DNA here is from genome assembly GCF_000308575.1 of Nocardia exalbida NBRC 100660. Classification (GTDB taxonomy): domain Bacteria; phylum Actinomycetota; class Actinomycetes; order Mycobacteriales; family Mycobacteriaceae; genus Nocardia; species Nocardia exalbida. The sequence continues at coordinate 97,411 of NZ_BAFZ01000036.1, forward strand.
AGCGGTGGCACACCGGCGCCGATCGCTGCTCGCGGCCGGAATCGTCGGCGTGCGGGGCCGCTTCTACGGCGGTGACGTGGTGGACCTGGTGGCCCCCGACAGCCGCGTCGTCGCCCGTGGCGTCGTCGAATACGACAGCACCGAACTGGCGGGCATGCTCGGCCGCTCCACCGCCGAACTCCCCGACACCATGCAACGCCCCGTGATCCACGCCGACGACCTGGTCAAGGTCTGATTTCGCACTGGCTGCGGGCATGTCGGGCACAGCCATGCGCTCTTTCGTCCACGACCTGACGCCCCGGGCCCATCCTGAGAAACTCCTCTGCTCGTGCACCCAGGTGAGTAGTTCGCGAGCACGGGCGGCTCGATCGCGGCTCGGCCGAACTCTGCCCGCCGGTGGCCGTCGCGGCGACGCGAAGCGGTTCTGGGCTCGCAACCGGTCGACATCAGGTTGTGCGGTGACGGCCGGGAGCTGTACGGACGGCGTGGTGACACCATCCGCATCCGAGATGCGCTGAGCGCCCGGCGCGATGCTGCCCGGAACTCCCCGCCGCCACGGCGTGGTGACCGAGGCGGCGGACCGCCCTCAGGACGGGACGACGCCCGGTTGGTTGGTCGTCGGTATCTGCTGCTGGTTGCCTTCCACCGGGCCCGTGACGCCGGGTTGGCCACCCGGATCGGGCAGTGGAACCCCGGGGCCCGGAGCCGGGGGTTGCGGCGGCGGTGGTGGGCTCGGTGCGGGCGGTGGCGGTGGGGGTGCCGATGAGCTCGGTGGTTGCACGGGTTCCGGGGTTTGCGGTGCGGGCGGAGGCGGTGGAGGTGCTGACGAGCTCGGTGGTTGCGCCGGTTCGGGAGTTTGCGGTGCGGGCGGTGGCGGCGCCGACGAGCTCGGTGGTTGCGCCGGTTCCGGAGTTTGCGGTGCGGGCGGTGGCGGCGCCGACGAACTCGGCGGTTGCACGGGCTCCGGGGTTTGCGGTGCGGGCGGTGCCGACGAGCTGGGCGGTTGCACGGGCTCCGGAATGTCCGGTGCGGGAGCAGGGCTCGGCGGCGGAGGTGTGGTCGAGGGCGCCTGCTGGGTCTGCGGTGCAGGCTCGGGGGACGGCGACGGCGTGGGTTGTGGCGTCGGTGTCTGGGTGGACGGAGCTTGCTGCGGTGCCGGGGTCTCGGTGGAGGGGGACTGCTGCGGTGGTGGCGTCTGCTGGGTGGGTGGCGCCGAGGGAGTGTGCTGTGCGCCCGGTGCCGGTTGTGTCGGCGATGACGGCGGGTGGGACGGCGCGGACGATTCCGGAGCGTCGGGTGTGGGTTGCGTGGTATCAGGTGCGGGGTGCGTTGTGTACGGCGATGATTCGTCGTCCGGAAGCACCGGCTCGGGGGTCGAGTACCTCGGCGTGCCAGGGGAGAGCGTCTGTGGTGCGGCCGGCGCCGTGACAGCGGGTGGTTCGGGCAGCGCGGGCACGGCGGTTCCCGCCGCGCTGTAGGCGGGCTTGTAGACCATGTTCATCGCGAGCACGGCTTCCTGGCGCAGCGCCTCCTGCGCCATCTGCGCGTTGATGACGTGCGCCGCTTCCAGCAGTCGCGCGATCGCGCCGACCGGCCCGGAAGCGCCCGGCGGCACCACCGCGAGTTTCACCGCCTCGGCGGCCGCGGCGACCCCGCCGAGCCGGGCGCCCACTTGACCGAGCACCGCGGCCAGTTCGTCGGCCGACGCCGCGAAACTGCGCGCGCACGCCTGCGCGGCGTCGGCGGCGGCGCCTTTCCATCCAGCCGTGTCCATCACGCGGTCCACACTGCCGCGAGTGAGTGGGAACGATGTGGTGAGCGCCCCTGCCGCCTCGAGCCAGATCGTCGAGGCGCGCAGTACCTGCGCGGCGTCGATCTGCTGCGCCTTCGCGTAGATCTCCTCGTGCCGCAGGGACTCGAAATGCTCCATCGAGCTGATGTAGGTGGGATCGGAACCGCTCATCGGGGCAACCTCGTCTGGACCGCGCGCAGGGCGGCGGCGCTCGCGGCGTCGGCCTCTTCGAACAGTCCTCCGCTGATCAAGAATGCTTCCTTCATGCGGTAGGCCGCTTCGATGTAGTGGTCGAGCAGTGCGGCCGCGTCCCGCGCCTTGTGGCTGAAACCGGCCTGTAATTGCTGTGCGGAGACGAATCCACCGAAACCGCCTAGATCCGCGGCGGATTGGAGGCGCTGCTGTAGGTGGAGCAGCCGATCGGCCTGCCGCTCGTACATTTCAGCGCACTGCCGAGCCGCCGCCGGATCGAACTGGACGGTCCCGCTCTGCGCCGCCTCCTTGAATCGGGCGATATCGGCTCGGCTGGTCTCGATCGTCATCGCTCACCCCTGAGATCGGTCGGTCCGCCTCAGACTAACCGGAAGCTCGGTACCTGGTCAGCATTAGGCGGCGGCCACGGCCGCGAGAACGAGCTATACCGGTATGCGTTTTTGCAATTGGAGGGCGATCTGCTCGGCGGAAGCGGGGGCGATCCGCACTTCGTCGCCCGCTTTGATCAGGTATCTTCCGTCGTCGCGTACATCGATCCAGGTGTAGTGGATCGGTGGGGGCGGGGTGGGGCGATCCAATCGCGGTTCGATTCTGATGTGGCCCTCGGCGGTATGCGGTTCGAGCAGCAGCTTGCGGATTCGGGGTGCCGCCTGTTGCCGCGCGCGCACGGTCTCCTGGTCGCGTACCGCGTCACCGGACGCGACCCGAGCGGGTTCGCGGCCCGCGGGCGTTCTCGGCAGCAGCGCCGCGATCCGTCGGCCCAGTTTGGTGCTGTGGCCGATCGAAATGCGCACGCGGCCACCGAAATCCGGGTCGGCACCGGGTTCCTGCACCGCGAGCACGGCGCGATCGTAGATGGCGGCGGCGAGCAACCGTAGTTCACTGCCCGGTTGATGGGCGCCGCCGATCGCCACGATCCTGGTGTGCGGTTCGGCCAGAATGCGCAGGCAGGCCGATAGGTCGGGGTCGGAGCGCAGCGGCAGCCGCTCGGCGATGGCGATGCGCAACTTCTCGGCCTCGTCCTCGGTGCGGGGCGTCTCCAGGATGCGCAACGGGTAGGGGTGGCGATCCAGGTCGGTTTCGCGCCAGATATAGGCGAACTCGTCCGGAGTGAAGGTCCATTCCACGGCCGAATCACATCCTCACCGAACCCGCCAATGCTGCTCGTAGCCTAGCGGTCCCGACGCCGGGACAAGAGATGTACCGCACGGGGACTCACGGCCTTCCGGCATCCGTCCTGAAAAACCGTGATTTCGAGGCGGTGTCGTGCTCGACCGTCCGCTCCGGTTCTGCTGGAATATCAGAAAGGGTTCGCGTCGCTTGGGCGAAGCGACTACCCCGCACGGCAACAACCGGGTAGGGCTGAGATCTGCCGAGGAGGGATTGCGGTGCACACCACGATACGGCGAGTGGGCGCGGGAACCGTTCTGCTGTTCCTCGCGGGCGGCCTCGTCTGGGCCGGAGCCGGGCCAGCGGGAGCGGAGCCGGCCGGTTGCTATGTCGACCGAGGAGTCACCGACGCGGCCGCGCTGTGCCACAGCGGCGAGGGAGCCTCGGTGCTGGAGGCCGAATGTCTCGGCTTCTTCCAGCCGTCGGGGCGGTCCGGGCCGGTGTTCGGCTACTACAGCGGATTCGAATCGCAACAGACGCCGGTCGGCAAGCCGATGCGCGTCACCTGCGTGGCCGACGGCGCCGTGGGAATCGCCACCCTCGCGTTCCTCGTCCCCGCCACGACGCCGTAGCCGACGATCAGCGAACACGTTTCTGCTGTCGGCGTTTCCGGAATCGCGCCGGTCAGCTCGGCCGCGCCTCCAGCACGTTGTCCGGTGAGGCCGTCGGCACGCGCCTGGTCAGCGTGAATCCGTGCCGCGCGAGGAACTCGCGGTACTCGGCCTCGGTGCGTTCCCGGCCGCCCGCGTTGACCAGCATCTCCAGGTCGATGTACTTGCTCGGATGCGGGGCGGTGTGTTCGGGGACGACCAGTTCGACGATCAGCAACCGGGCGTCGGGCTCCATGGCCGCACGCAGCGTGCGCAGAATGCGCCCGGCGTCCGCGTCGGCCCAGTCGTGCAGAATGTGCTTGAGGAGGTAGGCATCGCCCCCCTTGGGGACGCTGTCGAAGAACGATCCGCTGTGCACCGCGCAGCGATCGGCGAGACCGAGCTCGGCGAGCCGAGCGGGCGCGTCGGCCACCACCTCCGGCAGGTCGAACAGAATCCCGCGCGATCGGGGTGCGCGGCGCAGGATTTCGGTGAGCAGCGTCCCTTCGCCCCCGCCTACGTCCACCAGGGTCTCGAAGCGGCCGAAATCGTAGGCCGCGAACAGCGGTTCCATCGCCAAGGTGCCGATGCTGGTCATCGCGCGGTCGAACAATTCACCGAGTTCGCGGTCGTGCTGGACGTAGTCGAAGAACGGCATCCCGTCGAGTTTCTCGCCGACCGGCTCCCCGGTGCGCACCGCGTCGACCAGATGCGACCAGTGATTGCGGTGCCCGGGCGAACCGAAGAACAGCACCGCGTCGCGCAACGACACGTCGGCATCGCGGCGCAGGGCTCGTGCCATCGGCGTCAGCGCGTAGCGCCCGTCGCGCTGCTGGGTGAAGATGCCGTGACTGATCAACAGTCGCAGCAGTCGCCGCAGGGCGCCCTCGTCGGCGCCGACCGCCGCCGCGAGCTCCGCACCCGACCGCGGTCCCGCCGCGAGTTCGTCGGCCACGCCGAGCACCGCGGCGGCGTGGATGGCCTGCGTGATCCACCCGGCGGCGATCAATTCCATCAGTGCGACGTGTCCGGGCACCAGCTTTCGAAACGCCAGAGCCAAGGCGCCGCGCACCGACTCGACGGCCCGTACCAGCGGCAGCGGAGGGATTCTCGGTTGGTCGGACGCCACTGCGACTCCATCCGTCGAAGGTCGGCACTCTGCGCTTGTCTAGGAGGGTACGTCGTGGCCGGATTCGCTGCGCTGTTTCTCTCGCTCGGCCGCCGTGGCGAGATAATCGCCCAGTTCGCGGCGCAGCGTGACGTCCAGTGAGCGGGCGAGCGTGGCGTGCACCGAGGCCACCGCCAGTTCGCGCATCTTGTTGAGCATCGTTGTGGTCTCGGCGATTTCGCCGCTGGTGTCGGGCATCCAGCCGGGCCCGTGCTCATCGATGATGTGCTGCTTGGCCGCGGTGATCATGATGTGCGTGATGTCATCGATGCGGTCGGCCACCTTGGCGTAGATCTCGATGAGCGTGCGCAGTTCCAGGCCGTACTCGTGCAACTCGGCGAACGAGGTGAGCAGCTGGGTCTCGGTGAACACCACCGTGTCGCCCTCCAGCCGGACCAGCTTCATCTCGCGCAGCCGGTCGACCAGTTCGTCGGCGTCGGCGCCGAGGATGGTGCCGATCAGTTCGCGGGGCACCTCGAAGGACTCGTCCTTGGCCCAGGACGCCGTCACGGCGTGCTGCAGGCCGAGCACTTCGGTGAGGTCCTTGCCGGTCTCCCAGCTGGTGATGAAGTCGGCGATGTGCGCGGTGGTGAAGCCGCGCTGCAGCAGCGCGTCGATCAGGCGCAGCCGCTCGAGGTGCGCGTCGTCGTAGATGCTGGCCCTGCCGTCCTTGCCGACCGGCGGCGGCAGCAGTCCGCGTTCCTGGTAAGCGCGCACGTTGCGGGTGGTGGTGCCCGCGGCGCGCGCGAGGTCATCGATCCGGTACTCCGGCGTCGACCTCACCTCCCTCGCTGACCAGGCGCCGATGGACCGGCGGCGCGCCGCTGAACTCCCTGCGGACCGAGTCTATCGTCCGCGCCGCCGGTCTCCCGGCACCTACGAAACCGGTGCCACTCGTTGTCGCCGCTGGTCGGCGGTCTGCTCGATGACGAGGTAGTCGTCGAGATCGACCGCGCGCAGCTGATGGACGTACTGCGTGGCGAAGCCCGGATACATCGTCGCGTTGAAGCCGTCCTCGGTCAGATACCAGCTGCGGCATCCCGAGTTCCAGGTGGTGGCGGAGAGCCTGCGCTGGATGGCGGCGTTGTAGCGGTCCTGCCGATCCTGCCGCACGTCGAGCATGCGCAGGTCCCGGTCCAGGATGACGCCGATCGCGCCGACGAGGTAGTCGATCTGGGCTTCCATGTAGACCAGCGCCGAGTTGTGCCCCGGCCCGGAATTGGGTCCGAAGGTGAAATACAGGTTGGGATACCCGGAGACGGCGACACTCTTGAAGGCGTAGGCGCCACGTGCCCATTCGTCGGCGAGAATCCGGCCGTCGCGCCCGGCCACCGGAATGGGCGTCCCGGTCTTGGAAACGTCGAAACCCGTCGCGAAGACGATGCAATCCGCCTGGTGCTCGATGCCTTCGGCGGTGCGGATGCCGTGCTCGGAGATCCGGGCGATCGGCCAGGTGATCAGCTTGCAGTTGTCCCGCTGGAGAGCGGGGTAGTAGTCATCGGTCATCAGCAGGCGTTTGCAACCGGCCCGGAAGTCGGGGGTGAGTTGACGGCGCAGCCAGGGGTCCTTGACCTGCCTGCGCAGCTGTGCCTTGCCGACCAGCTCGACCACCCTGGTCAGCGGCGTATTCCACACCACGCCCAGCGCCACCGACTCGTGTCCGTAGAACCAGGCGCGCCGGGCCAGCTGTTCGGCGGCGGGCACGCGGCGGTAGAGCTCCTTGGTCAGGCCGTTGGTCTGCCGGTTGACCCGCGGCAGCACCCAGCCGGGCGTGCGCTGGAACACCTTCACCGAAGCGGCCTTGTCGACCAGCTCGGGGATGATCTGGACCGCGCTGGCCCCGGTGCCGACGACCGCGACTCGCTTGCCGGTGAAGTCGTAGTCGTGATCCCAGCGGGCGCTGTGGATCTTGTGACCCCGATACGTCTCGATGCCGCGGATATCCGGGAGACTCGCGTTGGCCAGCGGACCGGACGCCAGCACCACGGTGCGGGCGAGGATCGGCTCGGCGTGGCCCTCGATCGTGATCTGCCAGACTCCGGCCTGCTCGTCGAACACGATGCCGGTGACGTTGTGCCCGAAGCGCAGGTGTGGACCGAGCCGGAATTCCGTGGCCATCGCCTCGATGTAGCCGAGGATCTCGTTGCTCCCGGAGTAGGTGCGCGACCAATCCGGGTTCGGCGCGAAACTGTAGGAGTACAACCGCGACGGAATGTCGCACGCCGCACCGGGATAGGTATTGTCGCGCCACGTTCCGCCGATCGCGGCGCCGCGCTCGAAGATCGCGAAATCGTGGATGCCGCGCTGCTTCAGCCGGATGGCCGTGCCGATTCCGGCGAACCCGCCGCCGATCACGGCGACGTCGAGGGTGTGCGTGCTCATCGGGTTCCCTGTCATGCCGCGGGCTCGTAGGTCAGTTCCTTCGACCAGGTCGGGTTGTTGCGCAGCAGTGCCCTCGGCAGCAACCCGGTGATCTTCACCAGCGCGTCGGCCACCAGGTGGTAGGGGTGACCGCGGTCGATCACCCAGCCGCCGTGCGTCTTCACGATCTGGTACATCGGCAGCCTGCGCGCGAATTCGCTGCGCTCGCCGACGTTCGCGTACCGCCTGAGCGCGCCGTAGAGCTTCTCCTCGTCGACGCCCATCGCGACGATGTTGTCGCGCATCTTGTTCAGCAGCGGCACATAGCTCAGCACGCCGATGATCAGCGAGGGCTTGGCCCAGCCGCCGACCAGGTCGATGAACAGCTTGCGCATCTCCGCGTGCCCGAGCAGATCCATCACGGCGAAATCGACGGCCAGGTGCCGGGATTCGTCGGAGTTGATCTTCTTGAACGCCTCCTGGCAGACCGGGTCCTCGATCTCGTCCATGATGAACTTGATCAGCGCGCCGTCCAGCGCGACCTCCAGCATCGGGATCACGGTGCCGAGGAACGACAGCGACATGTCGTCGGAGTACTTGTCCAGGAAGTCGATCACCAGCTTGACGTTCACGTTCGGCTGCGGGATCTCGTCGCCGTCGAGCATGCCCCACCGGCGCATCAGCGCGAGCTCGGCGTTCGCGTGCTTCTGCTCCTCGGCGTGGAAATAGCGGTAGATCTCGCGCAACGTCTCGGTGGGCGCTTTCTTGGCCATCGCCGCGAAGCCGCGCGCGCCGACGTTCTCGATCCACATCAGATCGGCCATGAACGGCTTGAGTTTGGCGTGCAGTTCGGGCGTGATGGTCTCGCGGCCCGGCGCGTCCCAATCGATGTCGGCCAGCGCCCACTGGCGGTCCTTGATCTTGCGGAGCATGTCGTCGAAGTCCATCGCGATGGCAGCCATGTCAGACTCCTGTCTTGTCGGTGACCGGCGTGCGGTCGGTGGTGGTCGAGTGGTCCTGGGGCAGCAGCCGCTCCAGGAGCCCGAGGACGTAGGTGTACTGAGCGGGGAAGCAACGCTTGAGCAGCCATACGGCGTGCGCGTCCAGTTGGGGGAGCACATAGAGCTGGCCGCGGTCGTGCGCGTCCAGGGCGGTGCGCGCGACGCGCTCGGGGGAGAAACCGGTCCAGCGCATCAGGAAGTCGGCCAGTTGCGCCGATTCCTCGGTGATCCGGCCGTCACGCGCGACGTTCGTGCGGACGAACGTCGGGCACAGCACCGTCACCGCGACACCGGTGCCGCTCAATTCGGCGGCCATGGTCTCCGACAGCGACAGCACACCGGCTTTGGACACGTTGTAGGCGGCCATGGAAGGCGCGGCCGCGAATCCGGCGGCCGAGGCGACGTTGATGATGCCGCCGCGTCCGGCGGCCCGCAGGCGCGGGGCGAAGACCTCGCAGCCGTGCACGACTCCCCACAGGTTGATGCCCAGTGCCCACTGCCAGTCGTCGAAGCCGATGTGCCCCACGGGTTTTCCGCCGATCCCGACGCCGGCGTTGTTGATCACCAGGTCGACCGGGCGCTCGAACAGCGTTTCGGCGAAGCGGGCGAGCAACTCCACGTCCTCGCGTTGCGCCACGTCGCAGCGGAAGGCGTGCGCGGCGCCCGGGTGGGCGCGTTCGATCAGGGCGACCGTTTCGTCGGCGCGCGCCTCATCGATGTCGGCGCAGATCACCCGGCCGCCACGGGCGGCGATCTCCAGCGCGAACGCGCGGCCGATGCCGCTGCCCGCGCCGGTCACCACGGCGCGCGCACCGTGCGTGCGCCGGGCCCGGCCCAGGGCCACCAGCTTGTCCAATCCGAACATCTCAGCTCACCTTTTCCGTACCGGAGGTAGCGACCAGCGCCGCGCGCAGGAAGTCGGCGGCGCGTGCGAGGGCTTGGTCGGCCTCGGGCACCACCAGGGGAAGGGCCTGGAAGACGTGCAGTTGCCCAGGCCAGATCTCGAGTTCGCAGCTGCCGCCCGCGCGCCGGACCATCTCGCACAGCGCCCGCGCGTCGGCGGCGAGCATCTCGGTACCGCCGACCTGCACCAGGATCGGCGGCAGCGCGAGACCCTGCGGGATGGTCAGCCGCAGGCGCGCGGCGTCGGCCGGGTGACCGTTGGTGTAGGCCGCGGGCAGCCTGCTCGCGGCGGCGGCGGAGATCAGCGGATCGGTCCGGACGCGTTCCCGCTCGGCCGCCAAGCCGAGGGTCAGGTCCAGCAGCGGGGAGAACATCGCGACGGCCGCGGGCTGCGGGCGGCGGTGTCGTCCGTTCTCGACGAGCAGGTCCAATGCGAGATGCCCGCCCGCGGAGTCGCAGGCGATCACCAGGTCTTGCGCGGCGATGCCCCGGTCGAGCAGCCAGCGGTAGCCCGCCTCGACGTCGTCGGCGGCGGCGGGGAACCGGTGTTCGGGCGCGAGGCGATAGTCGGTGAGGAAGACCGGAAGCCCGGTCTTCGCCGACAGCCGAGCCGCGAGAGCGCGATGCGTGCGCGCCGAGCAGATCACATACCCGCTGCCGTGGATGTAGTAGACGGCTCGCGTCCCGAACGGCACGCCCGCCGCCCGCACCCATTCGCCGCGCACCGCGCCCGACCGGACCTGGGTGACGGACGTACCGGGCGGCACGGGACCGCCGACGGCCATCAGCGTGGCGATGAGCTTGCGTGCGAACCAGACGCCCGGCGCGTTCATCGGCACCGCGCAGTTCACCGGCCGAAGCGTGAGCCGGGTGGCCGCAGCGGCCACGGTGGCACGGGTCGAGGGCGCGGTAGGAACGCCGGGGACCGAGGTCCTCGTTGACCTTGTCATGCGCTAAGAATCAGCCATCAATGTGCCAGTTGTCAATGGCACATTTAGAAAAGGTAATCCGGACCGGTTACCGTGACGTGTGGCGACGTTGGACGACGACGAGATCGCGGCGGCGACGGTCGGCGAGTTGGAGCCCTATGCGGTCGAGGTCGTGGTGGAGGACTACAACCCCGCGTGGCCGGACTGGTATGCCGAGGAAGAAGCCGTGATACGCGCGGCACTCGGCGATGTGGCGCTGCGGATCGAGCACACGGGTTCCACGTCGGTTCCCGGTCTCGCGGCCAAGCCGCTGATCGACATCCTGCTGCTGGTTCCCGACGCCGACGACGAAGCCGCTTATCTACCGGCTCTCGAAGCTGCCGGGTACGCGCTGCGCGTCCGGCAACCGGACTGGTACCAGCATCGCTGTCTTGTCCGCCGGGTGCAGAGCGGTGCGCGACGAAGCGTGAATGCGCACGTGTTCTCGCCGGAGTCGGGCGCACCGGAGATCGAGCGGATCCTCGCCTTCCGCGACCGGCTGCGCGCGCACGACGAAGATCGGAAGTACTACGAGCGCACGAAAAGAGCTCTCGCGCGGCGGGACTGGAAGTTCGTGCAGCACTACGCGAACGCCAAGAGCGAGGTCATCGAGGAGATCCTCGGCCGAGCGCTGTCCGGCTGATGCCGACCGGGCGAGCCACTCGACTCGTCACCGGACAACGACCGCCCGACCGGCACCGCTCAGCGCCTTCCGCAGTGGTGGGCACGCCGCGCCTGGCAGTGACGGGTCGCGCGGATCATGACCGGAGCGTCCATCGCCGCCGAATGGAGAGGCCCTGTTGGCTCGAATTCTGTTGTGCGCGGACGCTCTCAGTACCCGCGCGCGGGGTCGATCGGCGCCAGCAGCGGGCGGCCTTCGAGGAACCGCGAGACGTTCGCTTCGACATGGTCGGCGAAGGCCGCCAACCGCAGCTGCGGCGGGTTCGAATCGTGAGGAGTGACAATGGCATTCGGCAGCGACCAGAGGGGATGACCGGCCGGGAGCGGCTCCGGGTCGGTGACGTCGAGGCCCGCGCCGCCGATCGCGCCGGAGGCCAGCGCGGCCACCAGCGCGTCGGTGTCGACGAGGCTGCCACGCGCGACGTTGATGATCCACGAGGACGGCTTGAGCCGCGCGAGTTCGTCCGCGCCGACGAGATTCCTGGTGGCGGGCGTGGCGGGCGCGGCGATCACCACGTGATCGGTGTGCGGCCAGACCCGGCCGAGATGATCGGCGGAAATAGTCTCGACCGAAGAGGGAATGCCGGGGCCGGTGACCGGACGCCCGCTGCGGTTCACCGCGATGATGTGCGCGCCGAGCGGAACCAACATCGGGATCAGCGCGCGGCCGATGCCGCCCGCGCCCACGATCGTCACCGTCTTGCCGCGCAGTGTGCCGACGTGCGGAAAGAAGTCCTGTTGCCGCCAGTCCGACGCGCGCAGATGCTCGGGCAGGTAGCGGACGCCCGCGAGCAGCAGCATGAGCGCGTGCTCGGCCACGCTCGCCGCGAAAGCGCCTGCGGCGGAGGTGAATCGCACACCGGGATGCCTGGCGATGACGCCCGCGGCGAACCAGTCCTCGACGCCTGCGGCCGGAAGCTGCACCCACTCCACACCGGCGGGTAATTCGTCCGGGAACTCGCCGGCGTCGCCGGCCCAGATCAGCCCGCGCGCCTCGCCGAGATCGGAGAGGGTGGCGCCCGCCCCCACGACGGCCTTCTCCAGCAGCGTGGGAGGTGGGTCGCCGGGGCCGATCGCGATCGTCACTGCCGGTCGGTTCATGGACGGACCTCCTTCGGAGCAGTAGGAACGTGGTCGCGAGCGGGACGTTGCGACCGTAACACCGCCCGGCGTGCGCCGACCGGTCGCGGGGTGTGCGTTCGGCGCGGCGCTAGGCCTCGCTCTGCTCCTCGTCGAGCTCCACGTCCACCTTGTCCCGCTCGGCCCACTCCAGGAGAGGATCCAGGTGGAACACCGCGTCATCCATGCCCGCGTGCAGATCGCCGAGTTCGGCGAAGCGAGCGGGAACGGAAGCCATGGTGAAGTCGCGCGGATCGATGTCGGGAATTTCGTCCCAGCGTACCGGTGTGGAGACCGTGGCGGCGGGGACGCCGCGCACCGAGTAGGCGGCGGCGATGGTGTGATCGCGGGCGTTCTGGTTGTAGTCGACGAACAGCATCTTCGGATCGCGGTCGCGGCGCCACCAGGTGGTGGTCACGTCGTCGGGCGCCCGCCGCTCGACTTCCCGGGCGAACGCGAGCGCCGCGCGGCGCACGTCCTGGAATCCCTGATCCGGCGCGATCCGCACGTACACGTGCATGCCCTTGCCGCCAGAGGTCTTCGGCCACCCCACGGCGCCGATCTCGTCGAGAACCTCGTGTACAACCCCGGCGACCCGTTGCACCCGTGACCACGGGCAATCCGGCATCGGGTCGAGGTCGATGCGCCACTCGTCCGGACGCTCGGTATCGGCGGCGCGCGAATTCCACGGATGGAACTCGACCGTGGACATCTGCACCGCCCACACGACGTCGGCGAGCTTCTCGACGCACAACTCGTCGGCATGCCTCCCATAGCGCGGGAAGTACACCCGCACAGTCGGAATCCAGTCCGGCGCGCCGGGGGGAAGCCGCTTCTGATGCACCTTGTCGCCCGCGAGTCCTTTGGGAAACCGGTGCAGCATGCAGGGCCGGTCGCGCAGCGCGTTGACGATGCCGTCCCCGACGCTCAGGTAGTACCGCACCAGATCCAGCTTGGTGGCGCCGCTCTCCGGAAAGTAGACGCGGTCGGGGTTGGAGACGCGGATCGTATGGTCGCCGACCTCGAGCTCGATCGCCGACCCGGTGGATTTGCTGGCCACGGATCGACTGTAGTGGGCGAAGCGCAGGAAAGCCTCGCGCGACTTCGAACCGGCGCGAGCTTTGCCGCGGTGGGGTTCCCGGCGTTGCACCGCTCTGGTATGCATACCGGTATGAGCAAGGCGACGCGCGTGACCGTCACGCTGGATCCGCAGGTGGCCGAGTGGGCCAGGGAGGTGGCCGATCGCCAGAACCGCAGCCTGTCGGCGGTGATCAACGCCGCGCTGCGCTCCACGCTCGTGCACGACAGCCTGACCGCACTGGCCATCGACGATGAGGCCGAGTTGGCCGCGGCCTACGACGACGTGACGCTCACCCAGGCCGCCGAAGACGATGCCGCCGGCGCCGCATGAGACGCGGCGAGATCTGGCGCTACGCCCCGACGCTCAGTGACGGCACCCCGTTCCCGCGGCGCATGACGGTCGTGCTGGTCTCCGACTCGGCGGTCATCACTTCGCGCTATCGCTGGCTGCAAGTCGTCCCGTTGCGCGACGCCGACCCCGGGCATGTGCTGGCCACTCTCACCGAGCACGGCTGGGCCGACACCCTGAAACTGCACCGCGCCTATCGCCCCTGGCTCACCGAACATCTCGGCATGCTCTCCCCGGAGGAGACGGAGTCCCTCGACGCCCGGCTGCGGGCGACGCTGAGTCTTTGATTGCAGCGCCTGCGGCGCTGCGTGTTCGCGGCCCCCTTATGGCTCGCGTTTGCGCGACCGCCGCTTGCTCCTTCGTCGCGTACGCGACGGCCGCGCAAACGCGAGCCGGGCCGCGAACGGAACATGCTCGGTCTCGCTTCGCTCGAAACCGGGAGTCGGGGTGAGCTGGGCGCGTAGGACGGTAGCCGTGCCACCCCGATGTGCCGCCGTTACGCCGGTGGGATTGCCGCTGGGCTTCGACGGACGCCGGTAACTTGTTCGACGGCGCGGGGCGACTCTCTCTGTGGGGATGTAGGAGACCGGTCTGAGTCCGCAGACTATGTCGGCGTGGCCAGGGCGAACGGGAGGATGGCGTCTGCGCCGGCCGCTCGGAGTGCGTGGGCGGCGACGGTGAAGGTCCAGCCGGTGTCGGTGATGGTGTCGACCAGCAGGATCGGGCCCGGCACGTCGGTGAGGTCGGGGATCTCCCAGGAGTCGAACAGTCCGGCTACGCGGTGCGCGGAGTTGGCCGCCGAGACGGGTGGGCGGTCGGGGCGGGTGCGCAGGGTGCCGAGGTCCCGCAGGCGGCCGACCTCGGCCAGCCGGGCGGCGAGGGTGGCGGTGAGCACGGGATAGCGCGGGGATTCCAGGGCGAGTACCGACCTCGGGCGGGTGGCCCAATCCCATTCGCGCAGCACGGCGACGCAGGCGTCGAAGACCGTGTCGGGGACCGGATCGTCCGGGCCGTCGAGCAGCGCGCGCAGTCGCTGCCCCCAGCCCAGGTCGGTCAGCCTGCCGAGGACGCGGCCGGTTTCGGCGCCGCCGGTGATCTTGCCGGACAACGGGATTCCCAGCTTGGCCATGCCGGTGGGCCACTGTTTGCGGGGCGCGAGATCGATGCCGGGGCGGTCGAGCCGGGCCTTGGTGGCGGCCACCGCGTCGGCGGCGACGGTGCGGTCGGGGCGGCTGCCGGTGCAGTTGTCGCAGCGGCCGCAGCCGGGCGAATCCGCCGCGTCGGCGGACAGTCCCGGGTCGTCGAGCTGGCGGCGCAGGAATTCCATCCGGCAATCGGTGGTGGATTGGTAGTCGATCATGGCCTGTTGTTCGGCCTCGCGGGCGATGGACAGGCGCTCGTAGCGCTCGGTGTCGTAGGTCCACGGACGGCCGGTGGCGATCCAGCCGCCGCGCACGCGGCGAACCGCACCGTCCACGTCGAGCACCTTCAGCACCATCTCCAGCCGGGAGCGATTCAGCTCCACCAGCGGCTCCAACGCCGCGGTGGACAACGCGCGGTCGGAGTCCAGCGCGTCGAGCACGGCGCGCACGATGTGCTCACGGGGGAACGCGACGGAGGCGAAGTAACTCCAGATGCGCGCGTCCTCGGGGCCGGGGAGCAGGATCACCTCGGCCCGGTCGGTGCCGCGCCCGGCGCGTCCCACCTGCTGGTAGTAGGCGATGGGGGAGGACGGCGCGCCGACGTGCACCACGAACCCGAGGTCGGGTTTGTCGAAGCCCATGCCCAGCGCTGAGGTGGCGATGAGCGCCTTCACCTCGTTGTTCAGCAGCGCGGCCTCCAAAGCCTCGCGTTCGGCGGGGTCGGTCTGCCCGGTGTAGGCGGCGACGGTGTGGCCGTGCGAGTTCAGTACGTCGGCGAGATCGTGCGCGGCGGCGACGGTGAGCGTGTAGACGATGCCGGAGCCGGGCAGCCGGTGCAGATGGCCGCTGAGCCAGGCGGTGCGTTCCACGGCGTCGTCGAAGCGGACCACCGACAGGTGCAGCGATTCGCGATCCAGCGTGCCGCGCAGCACCAGCGTGTCGGTGCCGATTTGGGTGGCGACGTCGGTGACCACCCGGTCGTTGGCGGTCGCGGTGGTCGCGAGTACCGGGACGTCGGAGCCGAGGTCGGCGATCAGCGTCCGGATGCGCCGGTAGTCCGGCCGGAAGTCGTGGCCCCAGTCCGAGACGCAGTGCGCTTCGTCGATCACCACCAGCCCGGCGTCGGCGGCGAGCCGGGGCAGGACCTGATCGCGGAAGTCCGGGTTGTTCAACCGCTCCGGGCTGACCAGCAGCACATCGACCGCGCCCGCTGCGACGTCGGCGTGGATCTCGTCCCACTCGGTGACATTGCCGGAGTTGATGGTCGCCGCGACCACCCCCGCGCGCTGCGCCGCCGCCACTTGGTTGCGCATCAGCGCGAGCAGCGGCGACACGATCACCGTCGGCCCGCGCCCCGCCCTGCGCAGCAGCTTCGCGGCGATGAAGTACACCGCCGACTTTCCCCAGCCGGTGCGCTGCACGACCAGCGCCCTGCGCCGCCGTACGACGAGCGCCTCGATCGCGGTCCACTGGTCCTCCCGCAGCCGAGCGCCCACACCGGCCAGCTCGCGCAGCAGCTGTTCGGCGTGCTCGCGCAGGTCGGGGGCGGTGAGGTCGATCGAAGACGCGCCGGTGGCCGTGGTCATGCGCTCCATCGTGCCCGACGACTCCGACAGGTGGCCGCGCGCCCGACCGCCGCCACACCGGGCTCGCCGACTACCGGGTCAGCCGGGCGGCGCCTTCCGGCCACACGATCTCGACCGGCACGTCACGCCGGCGAGCGAGCGCGACCACGGATCCGGTACCGCCGCGCTGCCCGGCCGCGCCGTCCCATACCGCGATCAGCCGATCACACGACGCAAGCATCGTCTCGTTCGCCGCTTCGTAGGCCTCGAGCCCCGCGTCGTCGAAGTCCATCACTCGTACCGCCGCCGCGCGATCGACGAGTTCGTCGAAAAGGCCGGCCTGGTCGGGCCGCACCTGCGCTTCCCGGTAGTTCCGCGACGGCAACACCACTTCCAGCTGCCCGCCGGCATCCAGAACGGCCTTCGCGAACATCGAGTCGGCGCCGCGGGCGATACAGCTCACGCCGACCAGGTCCGGGGCGGCGTACGCGGCGAGAAGTTCACCGATCACGGCGGACACCAGCGGCTCGGTGGCAGGCGTGAAGTTCGTATGCCCGGTGACCCCGATGCGCACCATGCAGGTTTCTCCTATGCCGTCGTCACCTGCGGTCTCGCAGCTCGGTCCCGAGTTTCACATAGTCGCCGGGTGAGCATCATTCCCACGCGGTCGGCGGCGCTCGGCTCGCCGCCGGTCGGACTCAAGCGGGACGCGCCGTCGCCGCCGCCAGCTCGGCCAGCCGGGCGCGGACCAGGTCCGGGCGTTCCTCGATGATGAAGTGGCCGCAGTCGCGGACCAGTTCGAGCCGATAGTCGTCGGCGCGGGCGGTTTCGGCGGAGGCGAGCGACGGATGGATCGCCGCGTCCTCGACGCCGAACAGGGCCAGGATCGGCACCCGCGCTCGGCGTTGTTCGCCGCGCCCGGCCGATCGGGGCACTTCGCGCAGCAGGAAGGTGCGGTAGGTGTCGGTCGCCGTGCGGGCACAGACGGGGTCGCGGAAGCGGTCCGCGTAGGCCCGGATCACCTCGGGTCCGAACGCCTCGCGATGGCGTACGGCGCCGGCGAAGACGAACTGTTCCAAGAAGCGGGTACGCCGGTGCAGGTAGGTGCCGAACGCCGCGACGGCGGGCTGGTAGAGCAGGAACCGCCACGCGTGCGGGAGGAAATCGCGCGGCGTCTGCCACGGGTGGGCGATGTTGAGCGCCAGCAGCGCGTCGAAGCGCTCCGGCTCGCGCAGCACGAGCAGGTGGGCGATGTAGCCGCCCCAGTCGTGGCCGGCCAGCAGCACGCGGTCCAGGCCGAGCGCGTCCAGCAACGCGAGCAGGTCGGAGGCGACGTCGTCCTTGGCCCACCGATGTGGCGCGGGACCCGACCAGCCGTACCCGGGCAGATCGGGCGCGATGATCCGCAACCCGTCCGGTGGATCGGCGAGCAGGTGACGGTAGGCGTAATGATGCTCGGGCCAGCCGTGCAGCGCGAGCACCGGGCGTCCGTCCGCCGGACCCGCCTCGGTGACGTGAAAACGCACGCCGCGGGCGGTCACCTCCGACCGGCGCACGCCGGGAATCTCCGGCGGCCCCGCCGCCGGGTCGGAACCCGGAGCGGGGGCGAAGAAGGACGGCCGCCAAGGCATACCCGATGGTATCCAGGAAGCGGGCGGCGGATCCAGACCGCGACGGTCAGCCCTTCACGCAGAGCACCTGACGCAGCGTCGCGACCACGTCGACCAGGTCGCGCTGCGCCTCGATGACCTCGTCGATGTCCTTGTACGCGGCCGGGATCTCGTCCACCACGCCCGCGTCCTTGCGCGACTCGACGCCCTCGGTCTGGGCGATGAGATCGGCCACGGTGAACTGCTTCTTGGCCGCGTTGCGGCTCATCCGCCGTCCCGCGCCGTGCGAAGCCGACTGGAACGAGGCCGGATTCCCCTTGCCACGCACCACGTACGAGCGAGTACCCATCGAGCCGGGGATCAGCGCGAGATCACCCGCGCCCGCGCGCACGGCGCCCTTGCGGGTGACCAGCATCGGCACGCCATCGATCAGCTCCTCCGCCACATAATTGTGGTGGCAGTTTCCGGTAAGGATGTTTCCCTCGAGAGCGAAGGAGTGCGTGTCCTTCACGACAGCGCAGAAGACCTCTGCCACATGTGGGATGGGCCGCACGGAGCGAACTGTCCATCCGCGTCGCTCGACAGCCTGCCTGTTGGCAGCCCACCGCGAGCGGTGCTTCGCGTGGACGAAGAACTCGGGCGTGAGGTCACTGCGTGAAATGCCCATAACGAACACGTCGGACTGGGGCCGGCCGAACCCTTCGCGTGTTTTCCTCCGAATCGGGAGGGTCCAGATGCCGAGTGCATCGCAGGCGGTCTTGAAGAATTCGAGATCCTCGCGATTCGCAGACCAGATGGCAGGGCGGCCGGTCTTACCGACCTCGCCGTCTGCCGCGAAGTAGCCCGCGAGCCAGCCGTATAGATCGGAGGTCGATCCGTCGAGTGCCGGGTACTCGCGCTTCCACTCGCGCGGAAGCCCGCCGAGCCGCTTGTACGGTTGTACGTTGTGGCCCTGCTCTCGAAGTTGCGCCACCTCGTTCAACTTCACGTAGGTCTTTCGTGATGGGTCGTCCGAGTACAGGTAATAGTAGGTTCGTACGCGCTCGAGATTGTCGAAGTAGGGCAGTAGTGCCATGTCCTTCGACCCATAGAAAACTGCACAAGCCAGCGCGTTACCAGCAATGCTGCCGTCGCCGAACACGAAGCCGCGGGCGATTCCTTCCCGAGACGGTCGTAGGTCATCCGGGCGCTTCGGGAAGACGTAGGCAAGGCGGTCTCCGACGCGGAGTCCCGAGGTGAGTGCTTCGGTGCGGTTGTGTGCCACCTTTGGTCGAAGAAGCCAGCGGTGCTCGGCTGTCGTGCGGATCGTGCGCTCTTGTCCGTAGCGCCCGACGACCAACTCCCAGAGTGGTTGGTGCCCGAAGGACAAGACGGGCGCCTTCACCCACTTGCCGCCCTCCGTGAGCAAGGTATGCATGCCACCCGCGAGTTCGGCGATGGGGCGGCAACCTTGTTCCGTCATTACCGAGGTCTCTCCAGCGAAGCAGCTGATGGGCTGCTCGAAACGCACTTTCCGCTCGGCGAATTCGGCGGCGACCGCACGGCAGACCAGGGCGAGCATCACCGCGCGGTTGCGCGCCGCGTACTCCTGCGCCCAGGTGAGGTCGCGGCGGTAGGCCTCCATCTCCGGCGTGCCGGAGACGAAGACCGCCAGGTCGCGGTCGGGCAGATCGATGTTGTGCGGCAGCGTGCGCGCGATCGCCATGTGCCGCTCGGCGAGTTCCTTGCCGATGTTGCGGCTGCCGGAGTGCAGCAGGATCCACACCCGCTGCTCCTGATCCAGGCAGACCTCGATGAAGTGGTTGCCGCCGCCGAGCGTGCCCATCTGCTTGTGCGCCTTGGACTCGCGCGGCTGGACCCGGGCGTCCAGCGTGCCGAACGAACCCCAGAAACGCTCCCAACCCGCCCGCAGCGTCGTAGTGCTCGCGCCGAGCCCGGCGACCTGGGAGCCGAGCCGGATGACGTCCACGGCGTCGTGATGGGCCTGGAAGCCGACCGGCACCGCCGCCTCGATCCGCGACCGCAGCGACCGCAGGTTGTCGGGCAGATCCGCGGCGGTGAGGTCGGTGCGCACGCTCTCCATGCCGCAGCCGATGTCCACGCCGACCGCGGCGGGCGACACCGCGTCCTTCATCGCGATCACCGATCCGACCGTGGCCCCCTTGCCGAGGTGCACGTCGGGCATCACGCGGACGCCGTGGACCCATTTCAGCGCGGCGATGTTGCGCAGTTGCCGGAGCGCGGACTGCTCGACCTCGTGCTCGTGGGCCCACATGAGCGTCTGCGCCTCGGTGCCGCGCAGCTCGACGGGAAACATGGTCTCGATCCTTCCGTTGTCTTCACTGTCAACGGTAGGTACCGGCGGCACCCGGCGCACCCGAATATCCGACCGACCGGGATGGTGGAGGGTCAGCCCACGCGGTGTTCGAATCGGGCCCGGTAGACGCGCTCGGCATTCCCGTGGGCGATGGCGTTGACCAGCACTTCGGCGTCGGCGGTGGTGATCGTGTCGTCGGCGATCCACTCGTCCATGAGCCTGCCGAGCCCGCGCCGCCAGAGCAGGGCGCCGAGGTAGTGCAATTCCGGGAGCCCGTAGCCGTCCGAGGAGTAGCACAGCGCCCGGAACGGGGCGAGTTCCAGCGTCTCGGCGAGCACGGCTCCGGCCCGCTGCCCCACGTAGGGAATGGTCAGGCCGAGATCCAGGTGGACGTGATCGAAGACGTGCGCGAGGTAGGCGGCATGGCGATGGAAGGGCCAGCAGTGCAGCAGCATCACCGACAGCCCGGTGCCCGCGGTCCGGCGCAGGAAATCGGTGAGCAGCAGCGGGTCACTGTGCCGGAGGCGTAGATCGGGGTCGCCGAACCCGGTGTGGAATTGCAGGGGCAGACCGAACTCGGCGCCGATCCGTGCCCCGAGACCGACCAGCCAGCCGAGCACGTGCGGATCGGTGAGCCGGTGTTCGGGCGCGAAGCTGGTGGGCGGGTGATCTCGCACCGGGAAGTCCAGACCGCACCGGTAGGCGACGATCGTCTTCAACCCGACGGCATGGGCGGCCCGCGCGCGCAGTTCCGCCTCGATCCGCTCGTAGACCCCGGACACCGCGCCGACCTGGGCGACGACCCGCTCGGCCACCTCCTCCAACCGGACCACCTCGCGTACCTCGCCGTCCACCAGGGCGGCGAAATCCGCTGTGCCGCCGCCGATTCCGGTGTCCAGGTACCACCGGGTCACCCCGGTGGCGCGCAGCAGTCGCGCGGCGACCTCCCTGGCGCCGAGCCGGGTGCGATGACGCAGGTAGACGTCCGGGCTGACATGGGCGGGCAGGTCGAGCGCGGGGGCGCACCACCGGCGCACCGCGAGCCCGATCGCGGAATCGAAACTTCCGTGCGCGCCCTCGCCGAGCAGGCGCTCGAAGCCGCGCCGGTCCAGGTTCCCGGTGTGGACGCCGTGGCAGTGGTGATCGGTGAGCCGCACCCCGTCGGTGAGCATGTCAGAACCGCCAACGTGTCAGCGCGACCAGCTCTTCGGCGCTCGCGGCGGCGTACCGCTCGGCCTCCGCACGGCGCACGGTGAGCAGCGCGTCGTGCAGTTCGGCGCCCATGGCGTCGGCCAGCACCTCGGACGCGGCGAGGTGGTCGGCGGCTTCGGCCGGTGTGGTGGGCAGGCGGCGCACATCCGACATCATGCGTGCTTCGGCGTCGAAAGTCGCCGGATCCCCGGTGATCTCGGCCGGAAGGCGTAAGCGTTCGGCCACACCGGCGAGCCCGGCCGCGATCACCGACCCGACGATCAGGTACGGATTACCGGTCGCGTCGAGACATTTGATCTCGGCGTTGGCGGCCCACCCCTCGGTGCCGCGGACTCCGGTGACGAAGCGCAGCGCGGCCTCTCTGGTCTCGCGGCCCCAGCACTGCCAGACCCCCGCCCAGCGCGACGGCGCCAGCCGCAGGAAGCTCGCCGGATTGCCCGCACCGACCGCGACCAGCGCGGGCAGTTCCCGCAACACTCCCGCCAGGAACGCCTCACCGGTCCGTCGCATGCCGTGCGGGCCGTCGCCGCCCGCGAACAGGGGGCCCTCCTCGTCGGTCACCGAGAGGTGCAGGTGCGCTCCGGAACCGGCGCCGCCCGGCTCGATACAGGGGGCCAGCAGCGCCCGCCAGCCGTGCCGCGCGCTCATCTGACGGATCGTGTGCCGGACCAGCACCGCCTGGTCCGCGGCGGCGACCGGCTCGGACGGTTCGACCGACAGCTCCAGTTGCGCGAGCGCGTATTCCGGATGGAACTGCGCCACCGCCACACCTTGCCGTTCGAGCGCGGCGACCAGGTCGGCGGCGTATTCGGCGACCTGCCCGAGCCGCACCATGCCGTATGCGGGGCCGTGGATCGCGGGTGTGAAGCCCTCGGTGCCGTCGGCGCGGCCCACTGCCCATTCGGTTTCGAAGGCCATGGACAACCGCAGTCCGGCCGCCTGCGCCGCAGCCGTCTGGCGTGTCGCGAAGTGGCGCTGGCAAGCGACGAAACGGGTGCCGTCCTGGGTGTATTTGTCGGTGGGCGCCCACGCCCAGCCTGGCTGGCAGGCCAGTTCGGTCAGCCCGGCCAGATCCGGGATGAGCCGCAGATCGCCGTCGGGGCCGCCGAGATAGCGCCCGACCGCCATCACGTCGTCGAAGGCGAAGGTCTCGAAGCACGGCGACACCCCGATGCCGTATCGGGACGCGCGATCCAGCCGCTTCGCCGGGACGGCTTTCACGCGCGTGATGCCCGCGTTGTCCACGAAGCTCAGGGCGACCATCGACGCGTCGACCCCGTGAATCGGAGCGGTGTCGCCGTCGGCGGGGATGCGATCCGGCGTGGTGGCCATGCCCTCACGATATCGGCTCGGGCGCAGCGGGAGCCGTCGTGGCGCGCGCCGTTACTCCGCGGCCAGGGCGGCGGTGATCTCCTCGCGGGCGGGGATCGAACTGCTCGCACCCAACCGGGTCGTCGCCAGCGCTCCGGCTGCGCACGCCCAGGTCAGTGCCCATTCGGGGCCGCGATGCCAGGCCGCGGCCAACGCGCCGGTGAACGCGTCGCCCGCCCCGGTGGTGTCGACGACCTCCACCTGCGGGCTGGGCCGGGACAGGCGGGCGCCATCCGGTCCGCGATAGTCCGCGCCCGCCGCCCCGCGGGTGACGACCACGTGCGCGACGGCGTCGAGAGCCGCGCCCAGTTTTTCGGCCTCGCCCGAATTCACCACGGCGACATCGACATTCGCCCACAGTTCGGCGGGGGTGGGGCGCACCGGCGAAGGGTTCAGCAGCACCGTCGTGTCGTGCGCGCGGGCGTGGCGGGCCGCGGCGGCGACCGTTTCGACCGGAATCTCCAACTGGCACAGCAAGATATCGGCGGCCGCGATGGCCGTCAGGTCGTCCTCGGCCAGCTCGGTCATCCGCGCGTTGGCGCCCCCGATGACGATGATGCTGTTCTCGCCGTCGTCGTCCACCACGATGGTGGCGATGCCGCTCGGCCCGGCGACGGTGCGCAGCCGGTCGGCCGACACCCCCGCGGCGGTGAGCGCGCCGCGCAGTTCGCCCGCGAAGACGTCGTCGCCGACCGCTCCGAGGAAGCGGACCGCGCCACCCGCTCGCTGCGCGGCGATGGCCTGATTGGCACCTTTCCCGCCCGGCACCATGGCGAAGCCGCCGCCGAGGACCGTCTCGCCGGGGACGGGTCTGCGCGCCGTCGTGGTCACCAGATCCATGTTGACGCTGCCGAGCACCGCGATCGCGGGAGCGTCCGGTTCGACCGTCATATCGCCGGACGGTAGTCGCCCCGCGAGGGCCGCGCACGTGACCGCGCGCCCGCGTCGGCGCGGCCCAGCGGGTGGATCGGCGCTGCCCCCCTTGCGTAGGCTGTACCCATGACGGTAGGAACGACCACCCAACCGGATGTCCGTGCGGTGGTGCATGAGGCCGCGCGCAAGGCCAGGGTCGCGTCGCGGGCATTGGCCCAGCTGACGACCGCGCAGAAGAACGACGCGCTGCATGCCGCCGCCGACGCGCTGCTCGCCGCCGCCGATCGGGTGCTGGCCGCCAACGCCGAGGACATCGCCGCGGCGCGGGCCGCGGGCACCGAGGAATCGCTGCTGGACCGGCTGCGGCTGACCAAGCCCCGCATCGACGGCATCGCCTCGGGGTTGCGGCAGGTGGCCGGCCTGCCCGATCCGGTCGGTGTGGTGGTGCGCGGCTCGACCCTGCCGAACGGGCTGGAGATCAGGCAGGTGCGCGTGCCGCTCGGCGTGGTGGGCATGGTGTACGAGGCCCGGCCGAACGTCACCGTCGACGCGTTCGGGCTCGCGCTCAAGTCCGGTAACGCCGCCCTGCTGCGCGGCTCGTCCTCGGCGGCGCGGTCCAATGCCGCGCTCGTCGCGGTGCTGCGCGAATCGCTTGTCACGCAAGACATCCCGGCCGACGCCGTGCAGCTGCTGCCGAGCGACGACCGGTCCAGCGTCACCCATCTGATCCAGGCCCGCGGCCTGGTCGACGTCGTCATTCCGCGCGGCGGCGCCGGGTTGATCAACGCGGTCGTCCGCGACGCGCAGGTGCCCACCATCGAGACCGGCACCGGCAACTGCCACGTCTACGTGCACGCCGCCGCCGATCTGGCCATGGCAGAGCGGATCCTGATCAACGCCAAGACCCGCCGTCCCAGCGTGTGCAACGCGGCCGAGACCGTGCTGATCGACGCCGCCATCGCGGACACCGCGCTGCCGCGGCTCACCGACGCGCTGGAGCGGGCCGGGGTCACCATCCACGGTGACCTCCCCGGCCAGGTTCCGGCCACCGACGCGGACTGGGGCGAGGAGTACCTCACCCTGGACATCGCGCTCAAGGTCGTCGACGGCCTGGACGCGGCTGTGGAGCACATCAACACCTGGGGCACCGGCCACACCGAGGCCATCGTCACCGGCGACCTCGCCGCGGCGCGCGAGTTCACCGGCCGGGTCGACGCCGCCGCCGTGATGGTGAACGCCTCCACCGCCTTCACCGACGGCGAGCAGTTCGGCTTCGGCGCCGAGATCGGTATTTCCACCCAGAAACTGCACGCGCGCGGTCCGATGGCCCTGCCGGAACTGACCTCGACGAAGTGGATCGTCTGGGGCGAGGGCCAGATCCGGCCGGTCTGACCGGGGTGCGCGGCGGCCGCGAACGATGCCGAGTCGGTGTCCGCGCCGCGCTGCCGTAGCGTGGGGGATGGTTCGGAAGAAAGGTGCCGGGTGGTGTCGGAGAGCGCAGTACAGGAGCCGGTCTTCTCGTCGGTGGAAGACGTCCTCGAACGGTTGGCGAGCACGGGCTACCTGGCGGACAAGGCCACCGCCACCTCGGTGTTCCTGGCCGATCGGCTGGGCAAGCCGCTGCTGATCGAGGGACCTGCGGGTGTGGGCAAGACCGAGCTGGCGCGGGCTGTCGCGCAAACCTCGGGCGCGGAGCTGGTGCGGTTGCAGTGCTACGAGGGCGTCGACGAGGCCCGCGCGCTGTACGAGTGGAATCACGCCAAGCAGATCCTGCGCATCCAGGCCTCCAGTGAGAACGACTGGCAGGAGACGAAGGCCGACGTCTTCACCGAGGAATTCCTGCTGTCGCGCCCGCTGCTGACCGCGATCCGGCGCACCGATCCCACGGTGCTGCTGATCGACGAGACCGACAAGGCCGACGTCGAGATCGAGGGCCTGTTGCTCGAGGTACTCAGCGATTTCGCGGTGACGGTGCCGGAGCTGGGCACGATCACCGCCAGCCGCAAGCCGTTCGTGGTACTCACCTCGAACGCCACGCGGGAGCTGTCCGAGGCGCTCAAGCGCCGCTGCCTGTATCTGCACCTGGACTTCCCGGACGAGGAGCTGGAGCGGCGCATCCTGGCCAGCCGGGTCCCGGAGCTGTCGGCGGCCGTCGCCGCGCAACTGGTGCGGATCGTGCACGTACTGCGCGGCATGCAGTTGAAGAAGCTGCCCTCGGTCGCCGAATCGATCGACTGGGGCCGCACGCTGCTGGCGCTGGGCCTGCGTGACCTGGACGACACGACCGTTCGCGCCACTCTCGGTGTGGTCCTCAAACACCAGAGCGACCACCAGCGCGCGCTGGCCGAACTGAAGCTGGCCTGAGCCGTGGCGGCCGGGTCGGTCCCCGCCGAGGTCGCGTCGCTGAGCGCGCCGCACGGTATTCCGGGGCATCTGGTCGGCTTCGTGGAGGCGCTGCGGGCGCGCGGCATTCCGGTCGGCCCCTCGGAGACGGTCGACGCGGGCCGTGTGGTGACCGTGCTCGACCTGATGGACCGCGAGGTCCTGCGCGAAGGGCTGGCGTGCTCGTTGCTGCGGCGCACCACCCACCGGGCGACCTTCGACGGTCTGTTCGACCTGTGGTTCCCGGTCGCCGTCGGGGAACGCGCCGCGGCGGAGGACGAGATCGAGATCCCGCACACCCGCTCGGGTGATGTGGACATCCCCGCCCTGCGCGAACTGCTCGCGCAACTGCTGGCGCAGGAGTCGGCGACCCCGCAGCTGGAAGCGCTGGCCGCGCAGCTGGTCGAGCAGCTGGGCCAGTACCAATCCGCCCGCGGCCCGTCTTTCTCGTCGTATCAGGCGCTGAAAGAAGTGCAGCCGCAGACGTTGCTGGCGAAGATCCTCGCGGGTATGGCCCTGGGGCCGGACGCGAGCGAGTTCGACGCCGAGATCGCGCGCCGCGCGGCCCGCCAGCGCATCGCCGGTTTCCGCGCGACCGTCGAGGCCGAGACCAGGCGGCGGGTCGCCGAGCGGATCGGCCGCGAACGTGTGGCGAGCTACGGCGTGGCCCGCCAGGCCGAAGAAGTCGATTTCCTGCGCGCCTCCGAAGCCGAACTCTCCGAACTCAAGCGCAGCACCCAGCGTTTGGCTCGCATCCTGGCCGCGCGCCTCGCCGCGCGCCGCAGGCACGCCCGTCGCGGTGCCATCGACCTGCGCCGGACCCTGCGCGCATCCATGTCCACCGGCGGGGTCCCCATCGATCTGGTGCACCGCAAGCCGCGACCGGGCCGCCCGGAACTGGTGCTGCTGTGCGACGTCTCCGGTTCGGTGGCCGGCTTCAGCAACTTCACGCTGCTGCTGGTGAGCGCGCTGCGCGAACAGTTCTCCCGGGTGCGCATCTTCGCGTTCGTCGACCAGATCGACGAGGTGACCCGATTCTTCGACCCGCACACCCAGCTGGATCGGTCGATGGCCCGGATCTTCGGTGAGGCGAGCGTCGTCGGGCTGGACGGGCACTCCGACTACGGCAACGCGCTTGCCGGGTTCGGCAGGGATTACCCGGACGCCGTCACCAGCCGCAGCTCGCTGCTGATCCTCGGCGACGCCCGCACGAACTATCGTGACCCCGAGTTGAACACGCTACGGTCGCTGGTCGAGGTCGCCAAACACGCGCACTGGCTCAATCCGGAACCGCGCAGCCAGTGGGGCTCCGGCGATTCCGCCGCCGACAAATATCGCGATGTGATCGAGATGCACGAATGCCGCTCGGCCAAACAGCTCACCGCGGTTGTCTCGCGGCTGCTGCCGGTGTAGAAGACCGGCATGGACGATTCCGCGCTGCTGAGCTACTGCCTGGCGAAGCCGGGAGCCTGGCAGGACGAGCCGTGGGAAGGCGACGTGGTCGCCAAGGTCGGCGACAAGATCTTCGCTTTTCTCGGTGCGACGTCGGTCGGCCTCAAATGCGGACGGACTCGTGAGGAGGCCGACGAGCTGGTCCGGGTGTATCCGGACGACGTGACGGCCTCGGCCTATATCGGGCGATACGGCTGGAACGTCATCCAGTTCGGCGGCGCCGTCTCGGATAACGAACTGTACGAGCTGGTCGATCTCTCCTACGAGGCCGTCGTGCGCAAGCTGCCGAAGAGCAAGCGCCCGACCCTCTGACCGAAAGGGTTCGTTAAGCGAACCTTTGGCGTGCGCCGACAAGATCGGCGGCCATGGTGAACAGAACGCCGCGCGATCCGGCGGCGGTGCACAACAACTATTCGTTCCAGGTCGACCTGCGCGGGATAGTCGATCTGCTCTCGCATCACCTCTACTCCAGCCCTCGGGTCTTTCTCCGCGAGCTGTTGCAGAACGCTGTGGACGCGGTCACCGCTCGCAACCGACTGGATCCGCTGGCGCCCACCGCGATTCGGCTCACTGTAGGCGAAACCGGCCTGCGGATGAGCGATCCCGGCATCGGCTTGACCGAGAGCGACGTCCACCGGTTCCTCGCCACCATCGGCCGCTCGTCCAAGCGCGACGACATCGAAGGCGCTCGACGGGAATTCCTCGGGCAGTTCGGGATCGGCCTGCTGGCCTGCTTCACCGTCGCCGAGACCATCCGAGTGGTCAGCCGATCGGCCATCGACCCGACGGCGCCGCCCGTCGAGTGGCTGGCCTCGGCCGATGGTACCTATTCGGTGCGCGCGCTCGACCCGGCGGACTACGCCGAGCCGGGCACCTCCGTATGGCTCACCGCGCGTGGGGGAGCGCAGGAGTGGTTCCAGCCACGCCGGGTGACCGATCTGGCGCGTGAGTTCGGGTCGCTGCTGCCCTACGAGGTGACGGTGGAGTCGGACGCAGGGGTGACGACGGTCACCGAGGGTGTCCCGGTCTGGCGGCGCGTGTTCGCGTCGGCGGACCAGCGCAGGGCCGCCCTGCTCGAATACGGACGCCGGACGCTGGGCTTCCCCCCGCTCGACGTCATCGAACTCGAGGCCGGTGCGGCCGGGGTCAGCGGTGTCGCCTATGTGCTGTCCCAGCCGGGAAACCCGTCCGAAAGCAGTGCGCACCGGGTGTACCTGAAGGGAATGTTGCTCGGCGACGCGGTGCGCGGCGTACTGCCGGACTGGGCGTTCTTCGTGCGCGGGGTGATCGACACCGACACGCTGCGGCCCACCGCGTCGCGGGAGGGGCTCTACGAGGACGAGCGGCTCGCCGTGGTGCGTGAGGTGCTCGGCGATCGGATCCGGGACTGGCTCACCGAGATCGCCGCCGAACAGCCCCAGCGGTTGGCCGCGTTCCTGTCCGTACACGCGCTCGGGGTGAAGGCGATGGCAAGGCATTCGGCCGACCTGCTGCGGATCATGCTGCCGCATCTGCATTTCGAGACCACCGACGGGCGCGTGCCGCTCACCGAGTTCACCCGCAACCACCGCACCGTGCGGGTGACCGCGACGGTCGAGGAGTTCCGTCAGGTGGCGGCCACCGCCGCCGCGCAGGGGATCGGCGTCGTCAACGGTGGCTACGCCTACGACCGCGAGCTGGTCGCGCAGCTGCCCCGGCTGCTACCCGGCGTCGAGGTGGTGGACCTGGACGCCGTCGCGATCACCGCAGCGCTCGACCCGGTCGACCCCGGCGAGGAATTGGCGCTGGCCCCGGTGCTGGCGCTGGCGCGGACCGTGCTCGACCCGCTCGCGTGCGATGTGATCGTGCGCGCCTTCCACCCGGTCACGGTGCCCGCGCTCTACCTCGACGGCCGCGCCGCCCGCAACGAACGCGCCAGGGCGCAGACCGCCGAGGACGCCGACGAATTGTGGGCCGAGATCCTCGGCGCGTTGGCGGTCACGACGCCGCGTGCTCAGCTCGTGCTCAACCATCACAGCCCGATCGTGCGCAGGTTGTCCCGCATCGGCGACCCGGCCTTCCTGACAACCGCGGTCGAATCGCTCTACGGCCAAGCGCTGCTGATGACCCACCGTCCGCTGAGCGCGGCCGACACGGCGTTGCTCAACCGCGCCTTCGGCGAATTCCTCGGCTGGGCCACCCAACGCGCCGCTGACCGCGGCGAAGAGACGGAGTGAGCATGGACGCCGCCGAGATCAACGCCGCACTGGCGCACATCTACGCGCTGCCGCACGGCCGGACGCGGACCGAGCGACTGGAGACCCTGGCCGCGGCCGCGAAAACCGGTCCGGATCGCGCGCTCGAAGGCAGGGTGCTGCTCGAGCTGGCGCAGTCCTACACCTACGCGGGCGAACGCGATCTGGTGCCCGTCGTCTACGGCAGGTTGCTGCGCGTCTACGACGATCATCCCGCCGAATTGGGCCCGATGACGCATTCGGTGCACTGGTACCTGAAATGGATGACCTGGGGCATGATCGACAACCCCGCGATACCGCTGTCCACGATCGATCGCTGGTTCGTCGAGCTGGACAACCGCTACCGGCAGCGCGGCTACAGCCTTCGCCCGGTGCTGGCGCTGCGCTCCGAACTCGCTCGCGAGATCGGTGACACCCCGGCCGCCGCCGCGTGGCTGGCGCAGGCCAGGGCCGCCGCGCGCGACAGCATGTCCGACTGCGACGCCTGTGAGCGTAGCGAGTGGGGTGTGACGAGCGTGTACCTCGGCGACGACGAGGCCGGGCTGGCGCAGTGGAAACCCGTGCTCGACGGCGACCGGTCGTGTGCCGAGGAACCGCACCGCGTGCTGGCCGAGGCATTGCTCCCGCTGGTGCGCACCGGGCGCGTCGCGGCCGCGCGCGGCGCGCACCTGACCGGGTACCCACTGGTCCGGCACACCGAGGACCTGCGTCCGTCGGTGGCGTTGCACGTGGAATTCTGCGCGCTGACCGGCAACGAAGCGCGCGGGCTGGAGATCCTCGCCGAACACGCGAGCTGGCTGGCCGATTCCGGCGCCGACGCGGGCGCGCGGCTCGCGTTCGCGACCGGTGTGTGCGTGCTGCTGCGCAGGCTGGTCGCGCTGCGACTGGGCGATCTCCCGCTGGCGGACGGGACGGTGGAATCGGTGCGCGCGAAGCTGGAAACCGAGATCGGCGCGCTGTGCGCCCGCTACGACGCCCGCAACGGCAACAGCGCGGTCAGCCTGCGCACGGCCGCCCGGCTCGCCGCCGAGCCGCTGCTCGAGCGGCTGCCGCTCGGTGTCCGCAGCACGCTGCCTCGCGCCGCGCACCTGCCGGACAGCGGTCCGGCGGCCGACGACTTCTCCGGCGATCGAGCCGGTGAGGTGCGCAGGCTGGCCGAACTCGGCGCCGCCCGGCTCGCCGATACGCCCGAGGAGGCGGAAGCGCATCTGCGGGAAGCGCTGGCGCTCGGCACGCCGGTGCTGACCGGGGAGGAGGCCGCCCGGCTCGGCGCGCAGCTGGTCATCGCCATCGCGAGCCAGCCGGACCGCGAGCTCGATCTGGCCGACGCCGCGGTGCGCGCCGCCGCGCGCTGGGAGGGACTGTCCGAACCGGACGTGCTGCACCACACCGTGGTCGCCGCGCGCGCGTTCCACCGCGCCGAGCGCCACGGGGAGGCGGTCGCCCTCTTCGAACAGGCGCTGGCCGGCGGTGCCATCCCATATCCGTCCGGTGAACTGGCGGTGGTGCGTGCCCAGTTCGGCCGCTCCCTGGACGCACTCGACCGCCCTCGCGAGGCGGCGCGGCAGTTCCTCGAAGGGGCGCGTCTGGTCGAGCACGATCCGGAACGGACGAAGCTGCACGCCGAGCTGGCGTGGTCGGCCGCAGGCGCGCTCGAGCACTGCGGGCAGGACGACGAGGCGGTGGCGGCCTACCACCGCGCCGCCGAGCTGTGGGCCCCGCTGGGCGCGGTGGCTGCGCGGGCGGCTTGCCTACGGTCGGCGGCATGGCTCCAGGTGTCCCCCGGAGCCGATCCCGAACCCTGGCTCACCTCCATGCGGACGCTGACCGCCGAGCTGGCCCTGCTGGCCGAACGGTCGGCAGAGGCGGCGGAGGAACTTGCGCACACCCGCGAACAACTGGCCGGCATGCTGCGAATCGGCGGCGTCCCGGAAACCAGCGCCTGAGGCTCGCGGCGGACCGGACTGCGGGCGGGTGTCCACAGTTCGGTGGCCGCCCCTCGCTGACCGGCCCGTGCGGGCCGTGCGCGACCCGTTAAGCTCGGCAGTCATGCACGAGAGAGGTCGGCGCGGCCGCAAGCTCGGGGTGATGGGCGGCACGTTCGACCCCATCCACCACGGGCATCTGGTCGCCGCCAGCGAGGTCGCGCACCGGTTCGACCTGGACGAAGTGATCTTCGTCCCGACCGGGCAACCGTGGCAGAAATCGCACACGCAGGTCAGCCCGGCCGAGGACCGGTACCTGATGACCGTCATCGCGACCGCGTCCAATCCGCGGTTCTCGGTGAGCCGCGCGGACATCGATCGCGGCAAGATGACCTACACCGTCGACACCCTGCGGGAGATGCAATCGGCGCATCCCGGTGCCGAGCTGTACTTCATCACCGGTGCGGACGCGTTGGCCAGCATCCTGACATGGCAGGATTGGGCGGAACTGTTCGACCTGGCGAAGTTCGTCGGGGTGAGCCGTCCGGGGTACGAGCTGAACATCGATCACCTTCAAGAGCACCTGCGGGATCTTCCGGCGGATGCGGTGACCATGATCGAGGTCCCCGCGCTGGCGATCTCGTCGAGTGAATGCCGTCGCCGCGCCGCCGAGAACCGGCCGGTGTGGTACCTCGTCCCCGACGGCGTGGTGCAGTACATATCGAAGCGGCACCTGTATGTGCCCGGAGCAGCGGAAGGTAGCTGAGCGTGAGCGAGCGCAGCGAGGTGCGGGCATGACGGCGTCGACCGAATCGGTGGAGATCGCGCAGGTCGCCGCGCTGGCCGCGGACGAGAAGCTGGCGTCGGACGTGGTGGTGCTCGACGTGTCCGAGCAGCTGGTGATCACCGACTGCTTCGTGATCGCGTCGGCGCCCAACGAACGCCAGGTCAACGCCATCGTCGACAACGTGGAGGAGAAACTACGCGCGGCCGGGCACAAGCCGGTCCGGCGCGAGGGCACCCGCGAAGGCCGCTGGGCGCTGCTGGACTACGTCGACGTCGTCGTGCACATCCAGCACAACGACGAGCGCAATTTCTATGCGCTGGAACGTTTGTGGAAGGACTGCCCCGTCGTGCCGGTCACCGGCCTCACCGGGCCTCCGGAGACACGCTCGGCGGCGACGGAGGACGAGGCGCGATCGTGAGCAGACATGCCGGCGTGCGCACCTTGATCCTGTTGCGCCACGGGCAAACCGAATGGAACGCCGCCGACCGGATGCAAGGCCAGATCGACACCGATCTCACCGAACTCGGTCGCAGACAGGCCAAAGAGGCCGCACGCGAACTGGTTTCGCGCAACGCCATCGCAATCCACTCCTCGGACCTGCGCAGGGCCTTCGACACCGCGACGGCACTGGCCGAGCACACCGGCCTCACCGTCGTGCCCGACACCAGGTTGCGGGAGACCAACCTCGGCGACTGGGAGGGCCTGACCCACCTGGAAGTCGACGCCGACTACCCGGGCGCGCGCATGACGTGGCGGCTGAACGCGGACTACACCCCGCCCAACGGCGAGAGCAAACTAGAGGTCGGTGCGCGGTCGCTGCCGGTGGTGCGGGAGTTGCTGGTCGAGCGACAGGATTGGCCCGGCCGGACTATCATCCTGGTGGCGCACGGCGGGCTGATCGCCGCCCTCACGGCCGCGCTGCTCGACCTGCCGCCGCAGAACTGGCCGATCCTCGGAGGACTGGCCAACACCAGCTGGGTGCAGCTCAGCAGTCACGGCCCGAGCATCGAACAGCCCGGCTGGCGTCTGGATGTGTGGAACGCGGCGGCGAAGGTAGCACCGGATGTCCTCTGAAGAGCCGATCAGATCGGTCCCCGACGAACTGTTCCGTAAGGTGTCGGCCAAGCCCGAACGGCAGTTGCCGGACGCGTTGTTCGGCGGCCCGACACCGGCTGCCCGCGAACCCGAGGCAACGTCCGGGGATGCCTCGGACTCGGCCGTGGAAAACAACGGCCGGTCCGAGTTTGCCGAGGAATCCGACGCGGAGGACGACGTATCCGGCGGCATCGTCGCCGGAGCGGAGCCGCGACCGCGCGCCGCCGCTGACACCTCGCCCGTCGCCTCGGAACCGGTTGCCGAGTTGGCGGAAACGCTCGGCGAATCGGTGGCCTCGGCTGCGGACGGAGCCGAGACAGCGGACGCCGAATCTTTCGCCGCAGCACCGAATGGATCCGCGGAGTCCGGCGAACCGGTTGCTATGAACGCGGTGGCGGCGATCGCGGAATCGGTTGCCGCAGCACCGATCGGGTTCGCAGCAGAGTCCGGTGAACCGGTGGCTACGGTGGCGGACAAGCTCGCGGCCGACGCGCTTGCCGAATCCGCCGCGCCGGATGGGCTAACAGCAGTGCTCGGCGAATCGGCGGCGGACGGGTCCGCGGCCGACGCGATCTCCGCGCCCACCGACGCCGTGATCGAGCCCGCCACAGCGCCGACCGGGCCCGCCGTGTCAGCGGAAGCCGAACTCGCGGCGTCCGATCCGGCCGCTGCCGCTTCGGAATCCCTTGCCGCCGACGAGCCGGCCGAAACACGCGAAGCCGCGCGCCCGGTGCTGCTGGTGATCGCCGACTCGCTCTCCTACTTCGGGCCCAAGGGCGGACTGCCCGCCGATCATCCGCGCATCTGGCCGAATCTGGTTGCCGCCGAACTCGATTGGGATGTCGAATTGGTCGCGCGGATCGGCTGGACCTGCCGCGACGCCTACTGGGCGCTGATCGGCGATCCCCGGGTGTGGGCCGCGGTGCCGCGCGCGGGTGCGGTGGTCTTCGCGGTCGGCGGTATGGACACGC
Organism: Nocardia exalbida NBRC 100660; assembly: GCF_000308575.1. Lineage (GTDB taxonomy): Bacteria > Actinomycetota > Actinomycetes > Mycobacteriales > Mycobacteriaceae > Nocardia > Nocardia exalbida. The sequence continues at coordinate 131,742 of NZ_BAFZ01000036.1, forward strand.
TGCCCTCGCCGCTGCCCACCGCCCTGCGCGAGTTGATCCGCTACGTGCGCCCGCCTGCTCTGCGCAGGGTAGTGCGCGCCACCTACAACTGGTTGCAGCCGAAATTGTCGAAACTCGGCAGGCCCGTGGCGCTTCCGCCGCAGGTGAGCGTCGACTATCTGGAACAGTCCCGCACGGCGCTGGCGCAGTTGCGCCCCGGCCTGCCCGTTGTCGCGGTACTGCCGTCGGTGCACGACTGCGCGGCCTACGGTCGCGTGCACTCCGGTAGACCGCGGGCCGTCGAGGCACTGCGCGCCTGGTCGGGCCGGACCTCGGTGCCGCTGGTCGACCTCGGTGAAGCGGTGCGCGACAACATCTTCTCCGGCGATGCGAACCCGGACGGCATCCACTGGGGCTGGGACGGGCACACGGCGGTGGCCAACGCGATGGTGAAGACCCTGCAGGAGGTTCGGTAGTCCGTGGCAGTCGTGGTCGTCACCGATTCGTCCGCCGGCCTCCCTGCCGAACACCTCGACGAACTGGATATCGCCGTTGTCCCGCTGCACGTCCTGGTCGGTGACCGGGCGATGCGGGAAGGCGTGGATCCCGTCGATATCGACTACGCCTCCGACACCGTGACCACCTCCGCCCCCTCACCCGGTGAGCTGCGCGAGGTCTACGAGCGGGCCTGGGAGCGCAGCGGCGGCGACGGCGTTGTCGCGGTGCATCTCTCCCGTCGGCTGTCCGGGACCTGGGAGGCCGGGCGACAGGCCGTGCGCGACATGGACGCCGCCGATCGCGTCCGCCTGGTCGACTCGCTGGGGGCCGGGCTGGCCACCGGGCTGCCCGCGCTGGCCGCCGCGCGCCGAGCCTCGGGCGGGGCGCCGCTGGACGTGGTCTACGACGCGGCGGTCGCCGCCGCCGCGCGTGCCCGCACGTTCATCCTGGTCAATCGCACCGAGCAGCTGCGCCGCGGCGGCAGGCTGTCGTCGGCGGCGACGTTCTTCGGCAGCGAGCTGGTCACCAAGCCGCTGTTGCACATCGTGGAAGGGCGGCTGGAGCTGCGCGAGAAGGTCCGGACGCGCTCCAAGGCGTACACGAAACTCGTCGCCGCGGCGGTCGACGCGGCCGGTGAGGACGGTGCCGCGGTGGCCGTGCAGCACCTCGGCGCCGAGGAGGCCGCGCAGACCGTCGCGGGCCAGTTGCGCGAACTCGTCCCCGGCATCAGAGAACTCATCGTCGCCGAATTCGGACCCGCGCTGGCGGTGCACTTGGGGCTGGGGGCGCTGGGTGTGCTGGTGGTGCCGGGCGGGTGCCACTGAACGTCGCCGTACACAGCGATCTCGGTGATCCGAATAGGGGCGGGCTGTTCGTCCTGTGGTTAGCGTCGGGGCATGAGTGTGTCGAGGCCGCCGCTCCGTTCTCCGCTCACCGTGACCTCGGTCGACTGGGAGCATCCTGACGCGGTGACATTGCGTGCGGAGATGGCTGCCGAGGTCGGGCCGCGGTATGCCCACCTGGCAAAGCAGCTGTCCACTAATCCGAATGCCGTCGACCCGGCCACCGTGCACAGCACTTTTGTCGCCTACTCCGGCGGTCCGGTCGGCCATGCCGCCCTGCGGTGGAACGCGGGGGAACTCGAGGTCAAGCGGATGTTCGTCCGTCCCGCCCACCGTGGCTCGGGCGCCGCGGCCGTGCTGCTCGCCGCCGCCGAGGACGCCGCCCGCACGGCCGGGCAGCCTCGCCTCATATTGCAAACCGGTCACCTGCAACCGGAGGCCGTTCGCTTCTACGAGCGCAGCGGCTATCACCGTATTCCGATCTTCTCGCCGTATGAGGTACTGCCCTTGTCGAACTGCTTCGCCAAGGATCTGGGCTGAGCCGGGAATTCCTCTGATGCTCCGCCGGCCGAGTCGGCCGCGGCGTCGGCGAGGCCGGTCATCTGCTCGCCGTGTTGCGGTGCCGCATGGTGGGCGCCGACGGGTTTGCCGACCGGAAGGTTCTGGTCGGGGGCACGGTCTGCTCGGCGCGTCGGCCCGGATCCGGCGGGCTCGGTGCGCTCGGCCGGAATCCACCGAGCCGTGTCCCGGGAAGCTCGTATGCGAACTACGCGGCGTGTTCGGAGGAATGCGCCGACCGCTCGAGGGCGAGTTGTGCACAGCGCTCCGGTTATCAACAGGTTCGTCGAATCCGCTGGTCGGGCAGATTTTACGGCCGTGTGGCGGCACTACCGTCGCCGCCATGTCACGACAGGACGAACGCGAGCGGGTACGACGGCGATTGGGTGAACTGACCGCCCGGGTCGGCGCGAGCAGAACGGCCGGTGTGGGCGCCGAGACGACGTCGCCGGAAGCCGAGCGGGCACCGTCTATTCGGGCGACGGCACGATCCCACAGCGGCGAATCCGGACGGAGGATCGGGCAGCCGGATCGGGCCGGCGAGTCGAGTACCGCCCGGGCCGCCGCCCGACGCGTGGGGCGGTCCGGCGCGGGGGCGCGTTCGCCGTTTCCCCGCGAAACCTCCTCACTTGCAGCGGTTTCAGGATCGGTGAGTCGCACGCCGCAGGTCGACCGCCCCCAGACGGTGGCTGGGGAAGTGCCGTCCACATCTCGTTCTGGCGGAACAGCGGTGGAAACCCGGGCGACCGGATCCGAGGACGAGGGCTGGCGCGGATCGACACACGAAGGGGGCTTCGCCGATGGTATTGCGCAACAGGGTGAACCAGGTCCGGACGATAGTTCCGGCGGGGCGGGGAAATGGAATCTCTTGCGGTTGCCCGGCCATCCGGCGCCCGACCGGGAGTCCGAAGACGATGTCGGTCGCGTTCGGTCCCCCGGCTGGCTGGCGGAGCCGGTGACCGGCCCCGACTGGCGGCACCGCCTCGTGCCCGAACGATTGCGGGGCATCCGATTCGATCCGGGGCGTCGCGGGGTGCGTGCGCTCGCGCTCGTCGGGCTCGCCGCGATGGTCGTCGCAGGCGTGATCGTTTTCCGCGAGCGCCCGATCGCCCGGCCGGTGCCACCGTTGGCGCTCGGGCAGGCCGTCGCCTCGGCAACACCGGGTACTGCCGCTTCGGCGAGCGTCGTCGCGGCATCACGGGAGCGCGTGGACCCGCCCCCGCCGACGGCCGAATTGGTCATCAGCGTGGTCGGCCTGGTCCAGCGCACCGGTTTGGTCCGCCTCCCCGAAGGGTCGCGTGTCGCCGACGCGCTCGCCGCGGCGGGCGGCCCGAGCGCGGGCGCGGACACCACCGGCCTGAATCTCGCGCAGCGGTTGTCGGATGGCGACCAAGTGCTGGTCGGTCCGGTCACTCCGAGCCCCGGCGGACCGCAGCAGAGCAGCAGCACGATCGGTGCGGGCGGGCGTCCGTCCTCCGGATCCGCCGCCGCACCGAGCCGCCCGTCGGGCCCGGCGGGTCGGATCGACCTGAATACGGCCTCCGAGTCCGACCTCGACGTTCTTCCCGGTGTCGGGCCGGTCACCGCACGCGCCATCGTCAGCTGGCGTGCGGCCAACGGACGCTTCACCTCCGTCGAGCAACTCGGCGAGGTCGACGGCATCGGCCCGGCCCGGCTGGCCCGGCTGCGGGACCTGGTGCGGGTATGACCGCCGGTGGCTTGATCGAGCTGGTTCGCCGGAGGCTGGGATCTCGTGCGGAGTCGCCGGTGGCCGCCACGGGCGAAGGCGTTCGAGGTTCGGAGCAGGGCGTCGCGGCGGAGGATTCCGGCACTGTCCAGGTGCTGGACGCCCGCCTCTTACCGGCCGCGCTGTCCTGTTGGGGCGCAACGATCGTGGCTGTGACGGCGGGGTGGCGAGCCGGGGTGGGGCTGGCGGCAGCGTTGACGGTTTCGGCCATCGGGTTGTGGGTTCTGCTGCTGTGGGCGATCGCGCACCGTGGCGAACGTCGGCGAGCGATAGCGGTGGTGGCCCTCGCGGCCGTGGTACTGGGGGCAGGCTTCGCGGCTGCCGCGGCATGGCGGGAGCATCGGGTCGCGAGCCATCCGTTGCGGGCGGCGGCGGGGCAGTCGCTGCGCGTGGTGGTCACCCCGACGGACGACCCGAAACCACTGCGCGCCAGGGTCGCCGGTGCGGACCGGCAATGGGCGGTCCGGGCGGATCTGCGCGAATACCGGCGCGGGGGTGTGACCGTGCGCGCCGGTGGCGCGGTGGTCGTCCTGGCTTCCGGACCGGAGTGGGCACACTTGTCGCCGGGCGGCCCGGTCGAGTTCCGGGCCCGGGTGGAACAGCCGCGCCGGTCCGATCTCACCGTCGTGACGCTGCACGCACAGGGAGCACCGGTCGCCGTGGGGCCGCTGCCCTGGTGGCAGCGCATCGCCGGTTCGGTGCGCACCGATTTCGCGGCGTCGGCCATGCGGGCACTGCCGCCCGACGCCGCAGGGTTGTTGCCCGCGCTGGTCGTCGGTGACACTTCGGTGCTGTCCGGACAGGTGCGCGAGGACTTCGAGATCGCCGGGTTACAGCACCTGACCGTGGTCAGCGGCGCGAATTTCACCATCCTGCTCTCCGTCGTGTTGTTCGTCGTGCGCGTGCTGACCCTCGGCCCGCGCGGCGCGGTGGCCGTCGCCGTTGCGGCGCTGCTCATGTTCGTCGTCGTCGCGCGGCCGGACCCGAGCGTGCTGCGCGCCGGTGCGATGGGCGCGATCACCCTGCTGGCCGTGCTCACGGGTCGTCGTAAGCAGGCGCTGCCCGCGCTGTGCGCCGCGATCATCGCGCTGCTCGCCCTGTGGCCCGGGCTCGCCGTGAACGCAGGGTTCGCGCTGTCGGTGATCGCGACGGGTGGCCTCATCCTGCTGGCGCCGAGCTGGGGCGACTGGCTGCGTGCCAGGGGATGGTGGCGCGTGCCCGCCGAGATAGTCGCCGTGTCCGCCGGGGCGTTCGTGGTCACGACGCCGATCGTGATCGCGCTCACCGGGCGGCTGAGCCTGGTCGCGGTGCTCGCGAATGTCCTTGTCGCCCCGGTCATCGCGCCGATCACCGTCGTGGGGGCGGGTGGTGCGGTGCTCGCGAGCCTGTGGTCGCCGCTCGCCGACCTGGTCTTGCGTTGCGCTACGCCGCCGCTGTGGTGGGTGCTGTGGGTGGCCCGCCACGCGGCCGCGCTGCCCGGCGCATCCGTCGCGGTGCCGGGTGGTGTGGCGGGCGGGCTGATCGCGGGTGCCGTCGTGGCGGGCGCGATCGCGGGCATGCGTGCCCGAGCCGTGCGACGGATCGCCGCCGCGCTGGTGCTCGGCGTCGCGGTGGTGCTGGTCCCGGTGCGGCTCTGGCATCCGGGCTGGCCGCCGAGCGGCTGGATTCTCGCGGCATGTGATGTCGGCCAAGGCGACGGCCTCGCCCTGTCGGTCGGTCCCGGCGCCGCCATCGTCATCGATGTAGGGCCGGATCCGCGCCCGATCCGCACTTGCCTGGACCGGTTGGGCATCTCGCGCATCCCGCTGCTGATCCTGACCCATCCGCACGCGGACCACATCGACGGGCTCACCGGGGCACTGCACGAGCGTGCGGTCGACGCGATCGCCGTCGGAATCCACGAGCTCGACGGTCTTGCGCCGCCTCCTCCGCCCGGCCCCGGCCGGTCGGCTTCCGAAGTCGAGCCCGGCTGCGGCTCCGCACCGACCGCTACACCGGCCGCGAATGCACCGGCGCTCATCGGTGCCGCGAAGCGCGATCCGGAGAATCATCGCACCCCTCTCACCGGCCGGAGAGACGCGCGAAGGCTGCCGCCGGGCATCTACGAGCACTCCTCCTACGTGAGCAGGCGCGAGCAACTCGATTGTGATCCAGCCGAATTCGAGAGCGAAAGGCCGGTGCGCCCATCGGGTGACGCCCGTACTCCTGCCTCGGGGCTCGCGCAGGTCGCGGCCATCGCCAGAAGCGCGGGAGTGCCGCTGCTGGAGTTGTCGGCCGGGCACGTCCTGAGTTTCGGGTCGATCGAACTCGAAGTGCTCGCGCCGTCAAGAAGCGGGCCGCGACCCGTCCCGGGCGCCGAAACCGAGGACGCCAACGACCGTTCGGTGGTCGTCACTGCCCGCACGCCCGCGGGCCGGATCCTGCTCACCGGGGACATCGAAGCATCCGCGCAGCGAGCTCTGATGCATGCCGGGATCCCCATCCAGGCGGACATCCTCAAACTCCCGCACCACGGATCCCGCACAACGACCAAAGAATTCCTGGACGCAGTACGGCCTCGCCTGGTGCTCGTCAGCGTCGGCGCCGACAACACCTTCGGCCATCCCAACCCCGCCATCCTCGCGGACCTGTCCGCCCTCGGCGCCATGGTGTCCCGCACGGACCGGGAAGGCGACATCGTGGTGTCCGGCAGCGGCGGACACCTACGCGTGACGAGTTCACGAGGTGTCGGTTGAGAACCGTAGGATCGGGCTGTGGACGAGCGCGGCGGATGGAGCAATGCGGCGGTTCCTCGGGGCACGATGCCCTCCGGCATACGGGAGGCGCTGTCGTGAGCGAGCGGCCCGCGTCGGTACATCTGGTGCTGGGGGAAGAGGAACTGCTGATCGAGCGAGCGCTGGGGGCGCTGACCGCGCAGGTGCGGGCGTTGGCCCCGGACCCGGACGCGGTGCCGGTCGATCGCTTGCGCGCGGGGGACGCGAGCACCGCGGAACTCGCGGAACTGCTGAGCCCGTCGCTGTTCGCCGAGGATCGGGTGATCATCCTCGAGGCCGCGGCCGAAGCGGGTAAAGACGCGGTCGCGGTGATCACCGAGGCGGCGCAGAGTCCGCCCGAGGGTGTGGTGCTCGCCATCGTGCATTCCGGTGGCGGACGAGCAAAGGCGCTCGCGCCCGCTTTGCAGAAAGCCGGCGCGGTCACCCACGACTGCGCCAAGCTGACCAAGGCCGCGGAGCGAGTCGAATTCGTCCGCGGTGAGTTCCGCAACGCCGGAGTGCGAGTGTCCGGCGAGGTGGTCCAAGTGATGCTGGAGGCGGTGGGTTCGGACCTGCGTGAGCTGGCGGCGGCGTGCGGACAGCTGGCCTCGGACACCGGCGGGAAGATCGATGTGGCGGCCGTGCGCCGCTACTACTCGGGCAAAGCCGAGGTCTCCGGCTTCGACGTGGCCGAACTGGCCGTGGCGGGGGATCGCCCCGGCGCGATGGAGGCGCTGCGCTGGGCGAACGATCGCGGCGTTCCGCACGTCCTGCTCGCCGACGCGCTCGCCGACTCGGTGCACACCATCGCGCGCGTCGGCTCGGCCGGGCGCGGTGACCCGTTCAAACTGGCCCAGCAACTCGGCATGCCGCCGTGGAAGGTGAAGAAGGCGCAAGCCCAGGCCCGCAACTGGACTCCCGCGACCATCGGCTCCGCCCTCCAGGTGGTCGCGACCCTCAACGCCGACGTGAAGGGCGGCGCCGCCGACGCGGGCTACGCGCTGGAACACGCCCTCACCCGAATACTCGATCTACACGGCGCGGGCTGAGCAGGGCCGGTTCGGTCATCGCGCTGGCCTTGCGTGAGATCGAGTGGCCCGCTCGATACGGAGGCGGGTAGTGGTCGGCGCGGGCACTTGCGGCAGGGCCCGCCGCATCCTGCTTGCCGAGAATGGGCGTGCTCGGTCACATCAGGGCCAGTTCGCTTCGGCCGGTGAGGACGTCGTGACCTGGCGGATCGAGACGACCATCGGTTCCGCGCACTGCGAATGACCACGTCGACCAGGCCGCGTGTCGTGATCAGGTGAGGTGTTCGCGCTTACGAGCCGTCAGCCATTCGCCAGGCACCGTGCCACCGCCGACCAGAATGCGCGCCGCACGGCCTCGTGATCCATGTCTGCGCATCTCGACCGGCTCGACCGCTACAGCGCGCGGGCGAGGTTTTCCACACCCGTGCCCGTCAATCCGGCGAGCCCTGCCGCGCGTCCGGTCGCTACGAGCAGCAGATCGCTCAGCGGGCCTTCGATCTCCGCTGTGCCGGTGCCGGAGGACCACGCCGCGTCGGTGGCCACCAGGCGCAGACCGTGCAGGCGCTTCTTGCCGCCGTAGAACGGGCTGCGCAGTACGTGTTCCAGTGCGACGACGGCCTGCTCGAGGGGCATGGGGTGTCGCCTGCCGAGCGGGCGGGCGATGTCCTGCCCGTGAATCATGGTGTCGATCAGGGGATCCAGTGGTCCGGCTCCCGGCGCCCGCCGCGTCCAGGCGGCACCTTCGCGCAGTTGCGCGATCAGCTCGGCGGGTGAGTAGCGGCTCGCGCGGTCGCGTGCCATGCGCTCCGTCATCCGGTTCCAGTCGCCTCGCGCCCGGAGGATTCCCGCGATCGTCGTACCGAGGGTGACTCGATTGGACAGGGTCAGGTGAGCCAAGACGTCGTGCACGGTCCAGCCGGGGCACAGCGAGGCGGCGGTCCATTCGTGGTCGGCCAGGTCATCGAGGAGGTCGGCGATGGCGAGACGCTCGGCGCGCGTCCACATCGTGATCTCGTCCAGGTCCATGGCCACTCTCCCTCGGTCGTTGCGCTCACCGATGTGGACGGTGCGGCGCACCCGAACTGTTCGGACTGTGAGTCTCGTCACCTTCGTCGAATCAACCGCCACGTGAGCGTCTGAGCGGGATCGGTGAGCACACTGCGCGGTGGTCGCCGTGGTGCCGCGGCTCCCCGGATGGGGACAGGCCCCTTGCGATCCGTGCTGCCCTGGTTCTGCGGCATCGCCTCGGCGCGGAATCCCGTGGGCACGACGCGCCAGTGGCGGGGACGTGAAGACGATCGCCCGGTCGCGGCGATCACGTGTGAGATGGGCGGGTTCGCGCTGCTCCCCGCGTCGTTCGTCCGTCCAGGACACACCCCCGGGACCATCACACGACGAGACAGCGCCGCTGCCTCGGCCGGGCGATGCGGGTCAGGAGGTCAGCGGCCCCAGTAAGAGCACCGATGCGCCGTAAGCCGCGGCGTGCTCGAGAAGCGCGCGACGCCGAGGTCACAGCCTTGTGCGGCGGTGCGGGTCCAGTTCCGCACCGCCGTACGAGGCGACGATCAAGCGCGCCCTTCGATCTTCAGGTCGCCGAAGGTGACGCTCTGGGTCATGGGGCGGTTCAGGAACTCGTGCGGGAAGCCGAGGTCTACCGCGCTGGCCTGTTCGAGCCGGGCGAGCTGGGCGGCGTCGAACTCCACGTCGAGCGCGCCGAGGTTGTCCTCCAGTTGCGCCGCGGTGCGGGCGCCGACGAGTGGCGAGGTGACCGCGGGGTCGCGCAGCGTCCAAGCCAGCGCGACTTGCGAAGGCGTCTTGCCGATTTCGTCGGCGACCTGCTTGACGACATCGGCGATGGCGAGCCCGCGTTCGGTGAGCGAGCCGTTGGCGGCGGCCACGTTCTTGCGGCTGCCCTCGGGCGAACCGTCCGCCTCGTGGTCGAGATCGGCACGGCTGTACTTGCCGGTGAGCACGCCGCTGGCCAGCGGCGACCACGGGATCACGCCGAGGCCCAGTTCGCGCGCCATCGGGATGAGGTCACGCTCGACGGTCCGTTCGATCAGGCTGTACTCGATCTGCAGTGCGATCAGCGGCGACCAGCCGCGCAGGTCCGCGATGGTCTGCATCCGCGCGATCTGCCAGGCCGGCGCGTCGGAGATGCCGAGGTAGAGCACTTTGCCCGAGCGCACCAGATCGTCCATGCCGCGCAGGATTTCCTCGACGGGGGTCAGGAAGTCCCAGGCGTGCAAGTAGAGCAGGTCGATGTAGTCGGTGTTCAGCCTGCGCAAGCTGGCCTCGACCGAGCCGATCATGCTCTTGCGGTGGTTGCCACCGGAGTTCGGATCGCCCGGGCGGCGCAGCATGGTGTATTTGGTGGCCAGTACCAGGCTTTCGCGGTTGTCCGCGGTGAATTCGCCGAGCAGTTGCTCGGAGGTGCCGTTGGTGTACTGGTTGGCCGTGTCGATGAAGTTGCCACCGCGCTCGACGTAGGTGTCGAAGATCTTGCGGGCTTCGTCCCGTTCCGCGCCCCAGCCCCAATCGGCGCCGAAGGTCATGGTTCCCAGGGACAGCGGAGAAACTCGAAGTCCCGAGCGGCCGAGCAGCCGGTAGGTGTCGAGGGTGCGGGCTCCGGACATGTCCAGCTCCTTGTGTTCGCGATGCCGTGTTGTCGATAGCCAGTTTTCAACGGCGTACGAAGCCGAGTAAGGGAAGCTTCATCCTGGGAAGGCCAGTCCTAGGCAGCCGTAGGATCGACGGTGATGACTGGCACGGTGAACTCCACCCAGCGCCGCGAGCTCGGGCCCGGCGGTAGCTCGCGTACCCAAGGGCCCGGGAACGGCGCGGATTCGACTCAGCGCCGCGACCTCGGGTCCGGCGGCGGCAGCCCACGTAGTCACGGACAGCCCGAGAGCGCGGCGGACCCGACTCGGCGCCGCGATGCCGCCGGCCGCGGCACTCCCGGCAACCGCGCAGGTCGCGGCAGCGCGGATCGGGTGCAGGAGATGGGTGCCTTCCTGCGGGCCCGCCGGGAGCGGTTGACGCCGGAGGATTTGGGCTTGCCGCAGCGCAGGCAGGCACGCCGGACACCGGGGCTGCGGCGGGAAGAGGTCGCCGAACTCGCGGGCGTGAGCACCGACTACATCGTGCGGCTGGAGCAGGGGCGCGGCCTGCGTCCGTCGGTGGAGGTGCTCAACGCGCTGGCGCGGGCACTGTGCCTGAACGACGACGAGCGCGCCTATCTGTTCGATCTGGCGCTGCAGCGGCAGCCGGACCACGGCAAGCCGAGCACCGCCCCGGCGCCCGCCCTGGCCATGCTGGTGCGTGATCTGTCGCCGCTGCCCGCGATGCTGGTCAACCACCGCTACGACATCCTGGCCTGGAATCGGGAGATGGCGGCGTTGATCACCGATTTCGGCGCGCTACCGGAGCGGCAGCGAAACTCCATGTGGTTGTGCCTGCTCGACCCGAGCATGCGGGATTTCTATGTCGAGCGCGAACGCGTCATTCGTGAGGGCATCGCGGATCTGCGCGCGGCATGGGCCGCGCACCCGGACGACCGCGCGTTGGCCGACCTGATCGCCGAGTTCACCGCGCACAGTCCGGAGTTCGAGCAGGCGTGGGCCCGCCACGACGTGCGGGTGCAGGGCCGGGGGAACAAGCCGCTGCGGCATCCGCTGGTGGGTCCGCTGGTCGTCAGCTACGAGGTGCTGATGCCCGTGCAGGATCCCGACCAGCGGATCGTCATCTACCGCGCCGTCGACATCGATTCCCAGGCGGCGCTGGACCGGCTGGTCGCCGCTCTGGACGCGCCGTGACCAGGGGCTATTCGGCGGAACTCAGGATCAGTTCACCATCGTCGTCCGCGTCCTCGTAGCGGCCGTCCCACTCCTCGTAGGCGGGCACGTCCTCGTCGCGCGTGACGATCCACTCCAACGAGTAACCGCCGTCGTCGTCGGGAACGAGCACATTCTCGATCTTCAGTCCGAAGCCGAGCACCTCGGCCGCGCGGATCACATCCGGCAGATCCTCGGCGCGAACGACCGTCTGATTGGCATACACGGTTACCATGCGCGGAATGGTAGCTGGAACCTCTGACACGGCGCGGGCCGAATCCCGAAACCCCAGGTAGAAAGGGTGGGGAGCGCTGTTGCCATCTGGGTACGACAAAAGCCGCCGTGGTCGTCGAGGCCACGGCGGCTGCGTCACAGCACGAGCGCGGTACCGGCTTGCGGTACCGGGTGGATCAGAGCTTGTTGAAGGCCAGCGACAGGGCCGACTTCTTGTTGGCGGCCTGGTTGGCGTGGATGACGCCCTTCGAGGCGGCCTTGTCCAGCTTCCGGCTGGCGAACTGCAGGCGCTCGGCGGCGGCGTCCTTGTCGCCGGAGGCCGCGGCCTCGCGGAAGCTGCGGATGGCGGTGCGCAACGCGGACTTGACCGACTGGTTGCGCTTGCGCGCCGCCTCGTTGGTGCGGATCCGCTTCAGCTGGGACTTGATGTTGGCCACGCCGGTTCCTCGTGTTCCTGTCTGGTTGGTCTTTTCTGGGAAAGTTCGTCGAGCGCGCGACATACCCGAGGTGGACGGGTAACGCAGCGCCGAAGATCGAGGTTACCAGTCGCCGTCCTGCGCACGAAATCGACACTCGACCGGTCGGAAGGCCGACGCCCGGGTAGTCGCCCGTCGGGCGATCGGGCTTCCGTGCGGCAGAGGTTCGTGGTGCCAGCCGATGCCTGCGCTCCAGAAGGTATCGCAGCCGTGCGCCCGGCATGCCGCCGCGCAGATCGCGTCCCCGATGTGGTGTATTTCTGGCTACCTCGGTTGCCGGGCGCGCTCCCGACGCTGCCGAGACTTCGGTGTCTACCCGGCGCGACCGGCAGCATCACGCCGGAGAGCAGCATTTTTCCTCGAGAACACCCTCGGTCGACGCCGACGTTCCGCTGATGATGACTCCCTTCCCGAGGACGGCTCGGCGGACCCCGAAGTCGTTGTAGAGATCACTCGACTCGCGTAGCGTCCTCAGAGCAACCATTGCACTTCGAGCGGCTCTGTTGTCGAAGCGGTACCACGACTAGTCCGAGCGCAGGTCTGGAACGCGGAAGGTGGACAGATGTCTCCAACGGCCCAGGAAGTAGTCGAAGAGGCTGTCGAGAACAAACCGATTCCCGAGAGCAAGAAATGGGGCGCCGAGGCGCTCGGCACCTTCGTCCTGGTCATCGGTGGCGTCGGCACCGCGGTGCTGGCGGGGGAGAAGGTCGGTCCGCTGGGCGTCGCGCTCGGCTTCGGCCTGTCGCTGATGTTCCTGGTCTATTCGATCGGGCCCATCTCCGGCTGCCACGTCAACCCGGCGGTGACCGTGGGGCATCTGCTGCTCGGCCGGCTCAGTGGCGTGTCCGCGGCGGGATATGTGATCTCGCAACTGATCGGCGGACTCCTCGCCGGACTCGTGCTGTTCGCCTTGGCCAAGAACCTGCCGTCCTACGATCGGCCGGTCGACGGGCTCGGCGCGAACGGGTGGGGCAAGCACAGTCCGTCGGCGATCCGGGGACCGCTCGGCGAGGTGGTGGTGCAGAACGGGTACGGGGTGGCCGCCATGATCATCGTCGAGGTGATGCTGACGGCGCTGCTGGTCTTCGTGGTGCTGTCCTCCACCGACCAGATCTCCGACGTGCCGCTGGCCGGGCTGTCCATCGGCGTCACGCTGGCGGTGATCCACCTGGTGTCGATTCCGGTGGACAACACCTCCGTCAACCCGGCCCGCAGTCTCGCCGTGGCGCCCTACCAGGACGGTGCGATGGGACAGGTCTGGGCGTTCATCGTCTTCCCGCTGATCGGCGGCGCCCTCGGTGCGCTGCTGTACGGCCTGCTGTACGGCCGTTCCCGCGAGATGATCTCCTGACCCACCCCGCCCGAAGCAGGCGTCGCTCGCGCTCAGTGCCAGGCGTACTCGGCGCAGAGCCGGTGGGCGACCAGATCGAAGGTCTTGCGCGGCAAGATGGCGCCCTCCCGGCGGATGCCCGCCTCCGGCACGTCGAGCACCCGATCGAGCCGCACCCAACTGGGGCGGCCGTCGTGGTCCCACGCCCCGCTGCCGATGCCGACCCAATTGCGGTCGTAAGCGCGTTCCGGGTTCGACGACAGCATGAGGCCGAGCAGCGTGCGACGGTCGCGGCCGACCACCAGCACGGGCCGGTCCTTGCCGTTGCCGGGATCCTCTTCGAACGGCACCCAGGTCCACACGATCTCGCCGGGATCGGCACGTCCGTCCAGTTGCGGCGAGTAGACGATCTGCCGGGCCCGCTCCGCGGTCGGCACCGGCCTCGAGGCGGCGGGCCGCACCGCGACGCCGGCCGCGCGCCGCTGGGCCAGCGACCCCACCAGCCGGTCGACCAGCCCGGGCCGCTGCTGCTTGACGATCTTGGGACCCTGTTGTTTGGCGATCAGACCGATCTGCTTGCCGAGGGTGTTCCAACTTCGGGCCATCCCTGGAGAATAACGGCGCACCCGCCGCTTCTCACCCGCGTGGGACCCGTTGTGTCGTCCGGACTATCGACCGCGACGTAACCACTGGCCCCAACCTCGCACGTTGTCGGCCCCGCCGCTGCTCATGCCATGAGGGGCCAGTCGACCAACAGCCCGCCGCTCGATCGCACCCCCGCTCCCGTCCCCGCTCGATCGCACCCCCGCCCCGCCCCCGCCGAGTGCGAGTCTTACGAGCACCGTTCGCGGGCCGTCTCGCGTCCGAGTGACCGAAGCGCATGCGACGAAGTCGCGAGTCTCGGTCGCTCGGACGCGAGACTTCTCGGGGCCGTGAACACGCAGCGCCGCAGGCGCTGCAAAAACCAACACAGCATCATGGGACGATGGACGGCAGTTTGCCGATACCCATGAGGAGTGGAGTGCCCGCCAGCTTCGCCGACACGACGTTCACCGATCCCGCCCGGATCCGGAACTTCTGCATCATCGCGCACATCGACCACGGCAAGTCGACGCTGGCCGACCGGATGCTGCAACTGACCGGTGTGGTCGAGGAGCGGCAGATGCGTGCGCAGTACCTGGACCGGATGGATATCGAGCGCGAACGCGGCATCACCATCAAGGCCCAGAACGTGCGGCTGCCCTGGAAGCCCCGGACCGGAGAGCACGCGGGCACCGATTTCGTGCTGCACCTCATCGACACACCGGGTCACGTGGACTTCACCTACGAGGTGTCGCGCGCCCTGGAGGCGTGTGAGGGCGCGATCCTGCTGGTCGACGCCGCACAGGGCATCGAGGCGCAGACGCTGGCCAACCTGTACCTGGCGCTGGACAAGGACCTGACGGTCATCCCGGTGCTGAACAAGATCGACCTGCCCGCCGCGGACCCGGACCGCTACGCCGCCGAGCTGGCGCACATCGTCGGCTGCGAGCCGTCGGACGTGCTGCGCGTCTCCGGCAAGACCGGCGAGGGCGTGACCGATCTGCTCGACCAGGTGATCGCGCAGGTCCCGCCGCCGGTCGGCGAAGCCGACGCGCCCGCCCGCGCGATGATCTTCGACTCGGTCTACGACACTTACCGCGGCGTGGTCACCTACGTCCGTGTGGTGGACGGCAAGCTGACCCCGCGCGAGAAGATCAAGATGATGTCCACCGGCGCCACCCACGAGCTGCTGGAGATCGGCATCGTCTCGCCCGAGCCGAAGCCGACCCAGGGTCTCGGCGTCGGCGAGGTCGGCTATCTGATCACGGGCGTGAAGGACGTGCGTCAGTCCAAGGTCGGCGACACGGTGACCGGCGCGCGCGGCGGCGCGACCGAACCGCTCACCGGGTATCGCGAGCCGCGCCCGATGGTGTACTCCGGCCTGTACCCGGTGGACGGCTCCGATTACCCGGACCTCCGCGACGCGCTGGAGAAACTGCAGCTCAACGATGCCGCACTGACTTACACGCCGGAGACGTCGGTGGCGCTGGGGTTCGGCTTCCGCTGCGGCTTCCTCGGCCTGCTGCACATGGAGATCACGCGCGAGCGCTTGCAGCGCGAGTTCGATCTGGACCTCATCTCGACCGCGCCGAACGTGGTGTACCGGGTGGAGATGGAGGACGGCGCCGAGCACGTGGTCACCAACCCCTCGTACTGGCCGGAGGGCAAGGTCAAGACGGTGTACGAGCCGGTGGTGAAGTGCACCATCATCTCGCCGAGCGAGTTCATCGGTTCGATCATGGAGCTGTGCCAGTCCCGCCGCGGCGAGCTCGGCGGCATGGATTACCTCTCCGAGACGCGCGTCGAGCTGCGCTACACGATGCCGATGGCGGAGATCATCTTCGATTTCTTCGACTCGTTGAAGTCGCGCACCCGCGGCTACGCGAGCCTCGACTACGAGGAGTCGGGCGAGCAGGAGTCGCAGCTGGTGAAGGTGGACATCCTGTTGCAGGGCGAGGCGGTGGACGCGTTCAGCGCGATCGTGCACCGCGACGCGGCGCAGGCCTACGGCCACAAGATGACCACCAAGCTGCGTGAGCTGATCCCCCGTCAGCAGTTCGAGGTGCCGATCCAGGCCGCGATCGGGTCGAAGATCATCGCCCGGGAGAACATCCGCGCCATCCGCAAGGATGTGCTGGCCAAGTGCTACGGCGGTGACATCAGCCGTAAGCGCAAGCTGCTGGAGAAGCAGAAGGAGGGCAAGAAGCGGATGAAGACGATCGGCCGCGTCGACGTCCCGCAGGAAGCCTTCGTGGCCGCGCTGTCCTCCGACGCCGCTTCGGACAAGCCGAAGGACAAGAAGTAGGCGGCTAACCCGCCGCGCGCAGCCGGACGCGCAGGCGCGCTCCGCCCAGCGGGCTTTCGCCGAGTTCGGCAGTGCCGGAATGTAATTCGGCTTGCTGGCGGACCAGGGCCAGGCCGAGTCCCGAGCCGGGGGAGCCGGGGCCTTTGACGAAGCGGTCGAAGGCGTCGGCGCGCAGCGCCTCGGGGATGCCGCGGCCGTCGTCGTCGACGTGGATCTCCACGATGTCCTCCGGGCCGGATCGGGCGCTGACGGTGACGGTTTCGGCCCGGCCGTGTTGCACGGCGTTGGCGACGGCATTCGTGACGATGAGCCCGACGCCGCCGGGCGAACCGGTCACCGTGACCGGAGCGCATTCGGTGAGCTCCACCCGCACCCCCGGGTGCCTGCGCCGCGCGTCGTGCACGGCCCGGTCCAGCACGTCGCAGAGGTCGAACGGCTCGAACACGTCCGGTCCGGTGAGTTCGCCGACCGCGAGGCGTTCCAGGTCGGTCAGCGTGTTCTCGATCTGCTGTTCGGCGAGGAGCACCTCGGACATGATCGCGCCGCGCTGCTGGTCCGGAATCTCCTTGGTGGCCAGGACCTGCAGGTCGGTGCGCAAAGCGGTGAGCGGCGTGCGCAATTCGTGCGCGCAGACCGCGGCGAAGTCGCGTGCGCCGGTCAGCGCTCGCTGGGTGGCGCGGTGGGCGGCTTCCAGCCGGGTGAGCATGCGGGTGATCGCGTCGGAGAGTTCCTCGGCTTCCCGCGCGCCGCGGCCGGACAGCGGCGGCAGTTCCTCCAAGGTGTCGATGCGGTGGGTGGCGTCGGCCAGACGGCGCAGCGGGCGTGCGGCGAATCCGGCGAGGAACCAGCCGAGCAGGGCGGCCAGCAATGCGCCCGCCACCCCGATGCCGAGCCCGATGCGCTGACTGCGATGAATGGCCGCCTCCACCACATCGCGATCGGGATCGAGCGCGACCAGTACGCCGGGCAACCCGTCGACCCGGGTGATCGCGGCGTCGGCGGGCACGCCCGGCCGCCGCGCGTCCGCGGGCGCCTGCTCGGGAGACAGCGTGGCCGCGGACGGTGGTGCGGGAGCCGCATCGAGGGGCGCGGCGATCCGCACCGCCATCGACGAGACGGTCTGGTCCAGCTGACGTTCGCCGGTGGCGCCGAGCAGGGTGGCGAAGGTGATCGTCAAGGTGAGCGTGACCAGCGCCGCGACCACCCCCGACACGACGGCTACCCGGGTACGCAGCGACGGTGACCTGCTCATGGTTCCTCCCGGAGGACGAAGCCGACGCCGCGCACGGTGTGCAGCACCCGGGGCACGCCGTCCGCCTCCAGCTTGCGCCGCAGATAGGAGACGAACACGTCGACGACGTTGGTGTCGGTGGGGAAGTCGTATCCCCACACGGCGGACAGGATCTGCTCGCGGCCGAGCACGACGCCGATGTGCTCGGCGAGCAGTGCGAGCACCTCGAATTCCCGCTTCGTCAGCTCCACCGGCTTGCCTCCGGCCAGCACCCGGTGCCCGGCCGGGTCGATCCGTACCCGCCCGACCGTGCGCACCTCCTCCGGCCGCGGCGCCGGTTTCTGCCTGCGCCGCAGCAGCGCGTTCAACCGGGCGACGAGCTCGCCCAGATCGAACGGTTTTGTGAGGTAGTCGTCGGCGCCGCGCTCCAGGCAGGCGATCCGGTCGCTGACCGCGGTGCGCGCGCTGAGCACACAGATCGGGATGTCGTTGCCCATCGCCCGCAGCGCGGTGACCACGCCGACACCGTCGAGTTCGGGCATGTTGACGTCCAAGACCATCGCGTCGGGCGTGGTGGCGCGGACCATACTCAGCGCCTCGGCGCCGTCGGCCGCGGTGACGACCTCGAAGTCGGAGAGCTCCAGTCCCCGCCGCAGCGACGCGAGGACGCGAACCTCGTCGTCCACGACCAAGATTCGTTGTCCGGCCATGATGTCAATCTAATCCCACAGTCTGAGATGGCGGGTTCGTGTCGATGCGCCCACTGTCCGGAGGTCTCCTGTGCGTCGATGCTGCCGAACGGATGTTTCATCGAATTCGACGGTACGGAGCGGATCTTCAGCACTCCTTCGGCAACTCTTAGAGTTTCATCAGCTTTTTCCCGGCGCGTCCGCCGCCGGGCCGACGACGATGCGATCGGCCCTGGTGAGTGTGCGTATCGGAGACTGCGCGCGGTCCGGAAAGGCCATCGGAAATGGGGCTTCCGATCCGGTAATTCGGATGGCAAGGTGGTGTTGCTCACCACAGTGGCATTCACTCCAGTCCTGGAGAATGTGACAGGCGAGTATTCCCGAAATACTGTTGGGGTGATCTTCACTCGGTCGGACCGGCGCGGTGAGGATGCTGGACAATCGAGAGTGGAGCTTCTATGACGCGTGATCTGCCCTTCGACGACGACCCCGAAGGCGCCGACCGCGCAGGCGACACCGCCTACCGGGTGGCCACCGGCGTCGCACGGGTCGCGCGAGCGGGCGCCTATGTCACCGGAGGCGCCTTGGTGGCCGCCAACGGCGGCGGCGTCCCCGCGCAACCGGGCGAATCCCGCCTCGACAGCTGGCACACCGGCTGGGCGCACAGCACCGATCCCGATCCCGATCTGCCGAGCCCGGTGATCACCTTCCCGGACCCGGTCGTCGAGCCCGCGCCGTTCTCCTCGCACGGTTCCAACAGCCCGGTCGCCCATGGAAATCCGGCCCCCGGCCCGGTCAACCCGGCCCCCGGGTTCACGTTGCCCGGCACCGGCGCAAGCCCCGCGGGATCGCTGCCCTCGCTCGGCGACTACAGCGGTACCGACGCCGGAATGCCGCTGCCGACGCTGCCCGGCGGCGAGTCCGCCGCACACGGGATGCAGTTGCCCGGACACTCCGGAGGCGGTGTCCCCGGGCTCGGCGGCATCCCCGGCACGGACGACGGTTCCGGAATGACCATTCCGGGGACCGAGGGCCACACGTCCCATGGCTTCTCGTTGCCCGGCGCCCGGTCCGAGGTAGCGAACGATGTCGACGCACCCGGTGGCCACGGGTTCGGCCTGCCCGGCCACGGACTCGGCCAAGCCGGGCACGGGTTCGGCCTGCCCGGCTCGAACGGCTTCGTCGCGCCCGGCTCCACCGTCTTCGACCTGCCCGGAAACAGCGGCGTCGGCGCGGTGCCGACGGCGCACGATCCGTTCGACGGCGTCGGCGCGGGCAGCGATCTCGGGGCGTTCGTCGGCACGCAGTGGCAGGTCGACTTCGGGCTCGGACCGAACGGGATCTACTTCACCTCCGAGATGAAGGTCGATATGGCGGTCGGTCACGTCGGCGATCAGCTCGACGAGTACACCGACTGGCTGGCCGACGGCATCCACGTGCCGGACGGCATCGATCACCCGGTCACCGAACCGCATGGGCCCGGCCATCCCGGTCTGCTCGGCGGACTCACGTCACCGGGCTCGTCCGCGACGCAGTCGTCGGCGGCCTCCGGCGTCACGCAGTCCTCGTCGGCGGGAATGGCGCAGTCGTCGGGCGTCGCGCAGCCGCTCGCGGCCTCGGCGCCGGTCGTTCCCGCCGCTACGGTCGCGCCTGCCGCGTCGGTGGCTCCTGCCGTCGCCCCGGCGCCCGCTCCCGCTGCAATCGCCGCCGCTCCGGTCGTCGCGGCCACTCCGCTGCAGACCACGATCCAGCCCGATGTCGCCTCGACGCCGATCGCGAATGTGTTCGCCGCGCCGGAGGGGCCGTCCGTGTTGACCGCTCCGGCGGCGGCCGTCCCCGCGCTGTTCGACGCCGTGCGGCCGACGCCCGCGGTGAAGCCCGCCCCGGTGACCGACCCGCATCCGTCCCACTCGACGCATCCGACCCAGCCGCCCGCGTCGACGGTGACGCTTCCGACGACGATCGTGAAGACCACGCCGACGCCCAGCGTTCCGGGCGATGTCACCGCCCCGTCCGCGCCGAAGACGCCGGATATCGACGTCACGAAGCTTCCCGGCGCGACCACGGCGCCGCACGGCGGCATCACCACCGCACCGGACGGGCCGACCACCAAGACCCCGGGCGCGACGGTCACCCAGACCCCGGCGCCGCATGCCCCGACCACTCCGGACGACGACGTGACGACACCGGGCGGCGGCACCGGCCGCCCCGGCACCGGCGGCACGTCGCACGACACCCCGCCGACCAACCACCTGCCGACCGACGACGTACCGACCGTCAGCAGGCCGGCGCAGCCGACGTATACGGCCCCGGACCAGCCCACCTACACCGCGCCGGACCAGCCGACCTACAGCGCCCCCGCGCACGCCCCCACCGTCGAGCCGTACCCTCCGGCGCCGACCTTCAACGCTCCCGCGCCCACCCAGGCGCCGATCAAGCCCCAGGTGATCGACCCGAAGCCGCACGGCATCTCGGCGCCGCTCACGGTGGACCACTCGGCCGATTCCGGCTTCCCGGTCGCCGAGCACACCTACGATCACTCCCCGCTGGCGCTGGCCTCGAGCAGTGGCCTCTCGAGCGCCTTGCTACCGGCATCGGCCATGGCGGAAACGCATCACTATGCGTCGGATGTGTCGGACATCTCATTGATGTAGCCGGGCCGCGAGCGGTTCCGAGGACTGCGGAGTGACCGCAGGGGGTACCAGAACGAAAGTCACCGAGAGTAAGGAGGAGGGTTGTCTGCCGCTGCCGGGCTGAAGGCTGCGACCGTGAAACATCCGGACGCGATGGCCCCGCTCATCCGAATACTCGACGAGCTGCGGGAGACGGCCCGATCCGCGGGCCGCGACGACCTCGGCAGCCGATTGGGCATGGTGCACGCCAGGGTGAGCGATCCCCGGGTACGGCTCGTGGTCGTCGGCCATCCGAAGAACGGCATGAGCACGCTGGTCAACAGCCTGGTCGGCGCCTCGGTCAGTGCGACGAACAGCGATCTGAGCGTCCCGGTGATCGTCGAATACGGGCCGGAGCCGACCGCGACGCTGGTGCGGCAGACCGAGTACGGCCGCACCGAACGCCAGTCGGTCGACCCGCTCGATCCCGGTCCGGCGCTGGCCACCCAGGGCGTCGTCCGCGCCGAGTTCACCCAGCCGAGCCCGTTGCTCGCCGACGGTGTCGTCGTCATGGACGCACCGGGTGCGCTGGGCGACAACCGCACCACCTGGTCGATGATCGCCGCGGCCGACGCCGTGCTCTACGTCGGCGACGCCGGTACCGAGCTGACCATGGAGCAGATCGCCGAACTGGAGCGCATCCAGCAGATCTGCCCGACCGTGATCTGCGTGCTGAACAAGATCGACGTGTTCCCGCACTGGTCGCGCACCCAGCAGCGCAACCGCGAACTGCTGGACTCCGCGGGACTCGGCTTCGCGGTGGCGCCGGTCTCCGCCGAGCTGCACCGGCAGGCGGGGCTGACCGGTGACTACCAGCGCGACATCGAATCCGGGGTGCCGCAGCTGATCGATCACCTGCGCGACTACGTGGTGGCCCGCGCGGACGCGGTGGCGTTGGAAGCGGCGGTCCAGGACATCCGCCTGGTCTGCGACCACCTCGCGCTGACGCTGCGCACCGAGGCCGAGGCGCTGCGCGACCCGCGGCGACGGGCCGAGATCACCGATCAGCTGGCCCGCGCCCGCGACGAAGCCGACCAGCTGCGCCAGCGCACGGCGAACTGGCAGGTCACGCTGGTCGACGGCGCGACAGAGCTGATGGCCGACATCGAGCACGACCTGCGCCACCGGCTGCGCAGCCTGATCCGCGACGCCGAGACCGAGATCACCCAGACCGATCCGGCGCGCCGGTGGAAGGAATTCGGCGCCGATCTGGACGCGCGCATCTGCGAGGCGGTCGAGGAGAACTTCGCCGTGGCGCATTACCGCTCGATGGAGCTGTGCGAGCAGGTGGCCGCCAAGTTCCCGGCCGACAACCGGACCCCTCCGCTCCCGGACCTGCGCTTGGCCAACCCGGGGGAAGTGCTCGAGGCGGTGCAGCCGCTGGAGCCGCTGGAGAGCGCGAAATCCAGACTGACGCAACAGCTACTATCCACGCTGCGAGGATCCTATGGTGGGATTCTGATGGTCGGCTTGGTCACCAGCATCCTGAAGATGTCATTGGTGAACTGGTACTCGATCGGCGCTGGTGTGCTGCTCGGCATCAACGCGCTGTGGGACGAACGCAAGAATCTCAAGCAACGCCGCAGGGCCGAGGCTAAGGTGGCGGTGGCCCGCCTGATGGACGACGTGATTTTCCAGGTCGGCAAAGAGTCGCGCAACCGCTTGCGCGCCATGCAGCGAGTGCTACGCGACCACTTCACCGACATCGCTGCCGATCTCTCTCACCAAGCCGACGAGGCACTGCGCCACGCCGAAGCGGCGTACGAGAAGTACGGCGACCGCAGCGGCGAGCGGATCACCTCCGTCCAGGACCAGCTCGTTATGCTGGGCAGCCTACGGGACCAAGCCAACAGCTTGCTCTCGTAGGCCGCCTGAGATCCTCCGTTATGCCGGGATTAGGGGCTAATCGGATGTCGGAGCTTCACGTGGTCGTCGCAACGGTCTACCACGTTCGGATCGTGCGTCACCACTAGCACTGTCGAGCCAGCGTCCCGAAGCTTTTGCAGATGACCTATGATCTCGTCCCTGTTGCTCGCATCTAATGCCCCGGTGGGTTCATCAGCCAAGATGACACGAGGCCGTCTAATGAGCAGCCGGGCGACGGCCACACGCTGCTGTTCACCGCCGCTGAGCTCGAAGACCCGAGCCGTGAGCCTGTCTCGCAGACCTACTTGTTCGAGAGCTTCCAGTTGCCAGTCCCGTTTGCTACCTACTTCGCGTCTCACGTATGCGCATGCGACGGAGAGATTCTCGGCGACGGTCTTATCGTCAATCAGCGCATAGTTCTGGAACAGGTACCCGACTTGGTAACGGAAGTACCGAGTCCGGTCGCGCCTTCGGATACCTGTGAGCCTCGTACCATGAACAGTAATCTCGCCGCTGTCGTAATCATCGAGCAAACCTATGCAGTTCAGCAGCGTAGTCTTGCCGCTGCCGCTGGCACCTGTGATCGCCAACATGGTCGCCGTCTCGACCTGAAACGAAACCTTGTCGAGAACCGCTCGTTCTCCGAAAAATTTTGTCAGTTTTTCTACTTTAATCGCCGACATTACCGCCTCCGATGTCCGGCAACTCTGATGGTTCTTCCATCGCCGCTCTCACGCACGCTTCAACCAGGACGCGTGTGAACGTGTTTCGTACGCTGCGATGAAGGCCGCAGTGAGCAGGATGTCCGTAACCACAATTCCGACGGCCACCAGGCAGTACACCCCCGCGAAGAGTGCCGAATTCGCTATGGCAATGCCAGCGAACGTTGTTATACATCCCAATATTAAACCGCACATCATTTTGCTGTGTCGGCGGAGGAACGAATAGCCGTGAATCCCTTCGAGGTAGATCCTCTTCCGATTTCGGGAGCAGTAGAGCGCAGCAAGGAACGACGATGTAACGGTCCCGGATATGACCGTGATAGCGAGGCCGATCAGCTGGTTTCTACCGGCGGATTCGAAATCGGATATAGCTTGCAAGGATTGGTTTTTGATCGAATAATAATACTGTATCAGTGGATCTAATCCGGTTCGAACAAGCTCGCTACTCAAGTGGTCTTTGTCGATGAAGAGCACCTCGGCTGAGCTGGATTTCGCAGAGTAGAAATCATCAGACAGTAGCCGCGTCGAAGCCTCTGTCACTAATAAGACTGGATCTTCTACGAACGCGCCATCCAAGGCTGTTTCGGCCCTGTATGAGAACAAACGTTGGCCGCTTTTATAGTATATTATTCGCGGTTTTATATCGCCAACGCCGACGGGAGTCCCCTGTATCCGTTGCTGAAAGACGATCAGGTTCAGGTAGCTCTGCACAATGTCGTTCTCCTGTTCCTTCATATGATCGGGGATCAAGAGTGTCATCTGCAGATCTGAAGTGCTCACATCTCGCACACAATTATTTTGCAAGTTCAATAAGCAGTTTTCACGGAGATAGTTGTTATCGACCACGAGATCGATCGATTTTTCCACTACCAGGTCGCCTGTGGGCGACCGAATGTGCTGGCCTGCGACCAGTATTGCCTTGCCTTGCTGCTCGAACGATGAGAAGAGTCTTCTGAACTGGGCGTCCAGCCGCCGCTTCTCCGGGCCATCCGTAGTTGGTATGCCGGTTGAATGACTCACGGCCAGATAGTCGGCAGTCGCCTTCCATCGGTCCGCTGCTAGGTGCATATCCGCAAGCCGCGTAACTGTGTGGATGCCGCCTACTATCAAGACTAGTAAGGTAGCGAGAACGGCCAGCTTGGCAACGTACGCAAAGTTCAGGAGTGTGGCATCCGCTTTAGCGCCTTTCAGGTAGCGGCCATCGCTGTTCGGCAGACTGATCGCGACCGCGATCGACATCGTCTTGACGAGTACCAGCAGCAGGACGAGGGTTCCGAAGGCGGCTAACAGAGTAGGTAGGAACGCATCGAATCGGGCGAATTTGTTGTAGAGCCCTAGATAAGCGGCAGTAACGGTGGCAGCCGCAGCGGCGATCCCTACGCAGGTCACGACCACTTCGACGAGGCCTGAGGCGAGAATGCGAATACGTCCGTAGCCATGCAATTGCTTGACGGCATAGTCTTTGGTTGAGCTCAAGGCGGAATAGCCGACAACAAGAGCGCAGCATAGAAGTACTACGAAGAATATTGTAAGCAAGTGTGATCGGCCGAGGTTGTCCCACAGAAGCGGGCCATAATCTTGGTCCCAAATCGCTACGTTGAAACCCAATCGACTCAATTCAACAATAGCCCCACGTTTTGCCGATTCGGTTCCGTCCACGGCGTACCGGCCACGGATATCCTCAGTGGTGATATCAGACGCAGGCCGAAATGTTGTGTGTAGTTGTGGATCAAATGTAGTGTAGGGGCCACCGGCCGTGAGTAGATGCTTACGCTCTGGGCTTCCGATGAACTCGAAAAAGACGCGATCCTTGCTACTTTCGCCGAAGCTCAGCTTGTAAATATTCACGCTGCTTCGAGCAGAAACCGCCGACAAAGAATCGTACAGGGCTGATTTGGACAGCGACCGGTCAAAATCATCAATTACGAATTCGGTTGTTCCGCGGAGCGTCTGGGTTTGCTCCTTCATTCCGAAATAGGCAACAGATATAATCGCTGCCAAGGTGAACCCGAAGGCAATAACAACTCGTGGAACGAGCTGCACAGCACCTCATCTCTCTGTCGAGTGGCCGGCCTACTGGCTCGAGCGCCTATGGACATACCCAGAAAAAAATGTAGGCCGGCCTTTGATCGACTGCTGATGCAAATCTACCAGTGCGTTGTGTGTCTAGCGCTCGTTATCAGAGGAGATGCTCCCACTACCACCGTTCTTTACATCATAGAATGCTTCATTGCCGGTCAGGCACCTACTTTGATATGACACTGCGAGGGTGCCGCCGTCGTACCAGCCAGACCGCTGCGTTCCATTGCAATTGCGTACGGCCGAGGAGTGTACTCGACTGCCGTGGCTATATTCCGAGAAGTTGTATGTGGGGTACTGACCGTTGTCAGTCCCGTACTTCCACGTTCCGCCATCTACATGCTTGACGCCGGCGTTACCTACACCCATACCGAGGCCGAGGCCGGCAATGGCGATAAGTCCGGCGACAGCAGTCTTCTTCATCGTCAGCATTCGAGATTCTCCCCTTCAAGAATGATGCGCTTGTGACATCGCGTAACAGGCTAACAAGAGGCTCATTCAAGGTCAAACTTTTAAACCGGTTGCGACACTCGGTACTTCGAACGGTTTCCGGGTGTCAGGCAGCCGAAATCATACGGCGGAGTCAGCGGTGGACTCGTCGTTTCGCACTGTGCGCTTCCATGCCAACGGCTGTCACCGTCAGCTGTGCCGACTATGCGTTCATGGCGGGCACCTTGCGCTTCCGGACACTGTGGGTCATCCCTCCTGAGTCATCTTTCAGAGGGTTTGACGCGCCGAGTCCCGGATCGGTTCCGTCGATCTTGCCTATCTCTCCGGTGTCGCCGCTACGCATGCTGTGGCGCGCCACGGAGACGCAATGAGCCCAGCAGAGGTGTTGGGGCGTGTGGCCTGGAAAAGGAAGGGCGCGTCGAGTGCCGACGAAAGCGGGTGAGGCCTGGGTGTGCTGGCCGACGGACTCGTCTCCGCCTAGACCTAGACCGCTCCGTCCCGGGTCAGACTGGATGCCCCTGAGGTGTCGGATCGAGGCCTCCGATGTCAGACCGGATGCCCTTGAGGTGTGTGCGCGGGCTGGAAGCGGCCCGCGTGCCGGGAGTCCTCGGCGCGGATCACGTGGGTGACGGCGTTGATCAGCGCCAGGTGGGTGAACGCTTGCGGGAAGTTGCCGAGGTGACGGCCGCTGCGCGGATCGATCTCCTCGGCGTACAACCGAAGCGGGCTGGCGAAGCCGAGCAGTCGCTCGCACAGGTGCCGGGCCCGCTGGCTCTCCCCGATCTCCACCAGCGCGGAGACCAGCCAGAAGGAGCAGATGGTGAACGCTCCTTCGGTGCCGCTCAAACCGTCGTCGGTGGTCTCGGTCCGGTACCGCAGCACCAAGCCGTTCTCGGTGAGCCGGTCGGCGATGGCCAGCACGGTGGCGCGCACGCGGTCGTCCTCGGGCGGCAGGAAGCGGGTGAGCACCACGAGCAGCAGCGAGGCGTCCAGGGTGTCACCGCCGTAGACCTGGGTGAACACGCCTTCGGAGTTGACGCCGTTGGCCAGGACGTCGGCCTTGATCTCCTCCGCGATCGCGTACCACTCCTCGGCGTGCTCGTACTGGCCGTGCAACTCGGCGAGTTTCGCGCCGCGATCCAGCGCCACCCAGCACATCACCTTGGACGAGGTGAAGTGCTGCGGCTCGCCGCGCACCTCCCAGATGCCCCGGTCGGGCTCCTTCCAGTGCTCGATGGCGGCGTGCACCTGGCGGACCAGCAGCGGCCACAAGGTCTCCGGCACCTGCTGGCGCGACTTCACGTGCAGGTACACCGCGTCGAGCATGGTGCCCCAGATGTCGTGCTGATCCTGCCGGTAGGCGTTGTTGCCGATGCGCACCGGCCGCGACTGGTCGTAGCCGCCGAGGTGATCGAGGATGATCTCGTCGAGCTGTCGTTCGCCGCCGATGCCGTAGAGCACCTGCAGCGGGACCGGCTCGCCGTTCTCGCCCGTGGTCGCGTCGTTGAGGAACGCGAAGAAGTCGTCGGCCTCCCGGTCCAGACCGAGGGTGTACAGACCCCACAGCGCGAAACTGGAATCCCGCACCCAGGTGTAGCGGTAGTCCCAATTACGTTCTCCGCCAGGCGTTTCCGGCAGAGATGTGGTCGGTGCCGCCATCAGGGCGCCGGTCGGGGCATAGGTGAGGCCCTTGAGGGTGAGCGCGCTGCGCTGCAGGTAGTTGCGCCACGGGTGATCGGGGAACTTGCCGAGGGTGATCCACTGCCGCCAGCACTCGGTGGTCTGCCACATCTTGTTGGCGGCCTCCTCGAAGCTGCGCGGCGCGGGCAGTTCCGACCAGGTGAGCGCGACGAACACCTCGTCGCCCTCCTTCATCCTGGTGCGGGCGCGCGCCTCCCTGCCCTCGAGTCCGAGGCGTAGATCGGTGGTGAGCACCAGGGTGGGCCCGGCGCTCGGATCGTCGCTGCGCACCGCGGTCGCCTCCTCGTACACCTTGCCGGTGTACTCCCAGCGGGCGGTGGCCCGGTGGTAGTCGAACGCGGGCTCGCAACTCACCTCGAGCTCCACGGTGCCGTTCACGCACTTCACCGTGCGCAGCAGCTGATGCTCGGCATCCCAGTCCATCGGGGTGCGGCGATGGGTCTTGCTGCGCTGATCGTTGTTGTGCCAGCGCCCGAGCACCAGCGCGTCGCGCACGACCAGCCAGCCGGTGCCGGTCTGCCAGGTGGTCTCCAGGATCATCCCGCCGGGCAGGTAGCGGCGCGCGGCGGGCACGTTGACGCCGTATGGGCCGACCCGGAAGTGGCCCGCGCTGCGGTCCAGCATCGCCCCGAAGATGCTCGGCGAATCCGGCCGCGGCACACACATCCATTCCACCGCGCCGTTGCTGGCGACCAGGCAACTGGTCTCGCAGTCGGACAGGAAGGCGTAGTCGTCGATCGGCGGGTAGGCGCCGTGACGGTGCGGGTAGGTCGCACCCGTCGGCTCGGCCAAGCTCGTCGGCAAGCCGTCGGAGTCGTTGAGGGTGAGGTCATCGGAGGACGCCATACCCCAATCTTCGGGCCGATGGGCGCCCGGCGTCCACCGCGCGGTTTCCCGGCTGCGCCGCCGTGGCCGACGGACTCGTGGAGCAGGCAGGCGAACCGACTAGGCTGGAGCCGTGCATCGCATCGCAGGTTGGTGGGACGGCTTCGAACTGTGGGTCGCGGGGCTGCCGTTCATTCCGCAGTTCCTCGTGGTCCTCGTCGGCATGGTCCCGATCAGCTTCGCCATCGCCTACGGGCTCGATCGCGTGCTGCGCGCCGTCCTGCGCATCCTGGATCGGCGGTACGCCGCCCACCCTTCGCCGAGGCGGCCCGCCCCGGCCGGCCCGCCGGTGATGCTCGAACCCGAGCAGGCGCCGGAGCAGCGCACCCCGGTGCAGAGCGGGGCACGCTGATGCCTCGGTCGCGGGTTCAGCTCGCCCTCGTCGCCCTGCTGGTGCTCATCGTCGTCGCCTGGTTGATCGCCCGCTGAAGGTCGGCTCGCAATGCCGGCAGTGTGCGCAGCACCACGTCCGACCCGCCCAGTGACCCCGAGGTAACCAGCGCGCTGCGGTCGGCAGGGCGCTCCACCTGCGGGTACTGATGCCGTGGAACCGGGCGCGTACACGATCGAGGACGGTTGGTCATGGGATGAAACCGCCCTCTTCCTGGGACTCTTCGATTCGAACTCCGTCGTCGGCTCTGCTAAAGTCTGCCCGTGTCTTCGAGCGCCGTGCCGCAGGTCCGCCATGAATTGGCGTTGATTGCTGTCGGTGATCTCGCGGTCGCGGACATCTACTGTCGCTGATCGGCAACCGGGCACGTCCGCGTCTCGTTTCCCAGTAGACCGGCGCGCTTTGCGCAGATGTGCCTGCCCTTCTCCCCATCGGCCCGTTGTGGCCGCTAGTCGCGCCGCTGCCGTATCACCCGATCGGCAGGTCTGCTGAATCAAACAGATGGTCGCCGCCACCGATGTATTACCGGACAACTGGCGGTCCGCAGGAAAGGTCCACTTCGATGGCTCGCAAATCTTGGCTTTCGCCGCGTCGACGCTACAGCGCCGTTGCCCTCGCCGCACTCGCGGCGGTCGCGCTAACCGCGTGCGGCGGCGGAGCCAGCGACACGACCGGAGGAGACCGCGCGGACGGCAGCGGCGGCACGCTGAACCTCTATGCCTACGCCGTGCCGAAGCCGGGCTTCGACAAGGTGATCCCCGAGTTCAACAAGACCGAGCAGGGCAAGGGCGTCCAGATCCAGCAGTCCTACGGCGCCTCCGGCGACCAGTCCCGCAAGGTGAAGGACGGGGCCGAGGCCGACGTCGTCAACTTCTCGGTCGAACCGGACGTCACCCGTCTCGTCGACGCGGGCCTGGTGGACGCGAGCTGGAACGCCGACGCCACCAAGGGCATCCCGTTCGGTTCGGTGGTCACGATCGTCGTGCGCAAGGGCAACCCGAAGGGCGTCAAGGACTGGGACGACCTGCTGAAGCCGGGCATCGAGGTGGTCACCCCCAACCCGTTCAGCTCCGGTTCGGCCAAGTGGAACCTGCTCGCGCCGTACGCGGCCAAGAGTGACGGCGGCAAGAACCCGCAGGCGGGCCTGGACTACCTGAGCAAGCTGGTCTCCAAGGAGCACGTGAAGGTGCAGCCCAAGTCCGGCCGCGAGGCGACCGAGACCTTCCTGCAGGGCACCGGTGACGTGCTGCTGAGTTACGAGAACGAGGCGATCTTCGCCGAGCGCAACGGCGACCCGATCGAGCACATCGTCCCGCCGGTCACGTTCAAGATCGAGAACCCGGTCGCGGTGCTTAAGAACAGCAAGAACCAGCAGAAGGCCGTCGCCTTCCGCGACTTCCTGTTCACCCCCGAGGGCCAGCAGGCCTGGGCCGCCGCGGGTTTCCGTCCGGTCGACCCGAAGATCGCCGCCGACCACGCCAAGGACTTCCCGACCCCGCAGAAGCTGTGGACGATCGCCGACCTCGGCGGCTGGAAGACCGTGGACAAGGAGCTGTTCACTCCGAACACCGGCTCGGTCGCCGTGATCTACGACAACGCGACCAAGTGACCGGGTGACCCCCGTTACACCGGATACTGGACGACTGTGACAGAGAGCAGTAACGCCGGGACCGCGCAGACCGGTCCCGGCGTCTCCGACCCCGCGCGCCCGGCCCCCGGCAGGAACTGGTCGTGGCTGCGCGTGACCGGCTCGGTGGGCCCGCTCGGCATCGCCACCGCGGTGCTGTGGCTGAGCATCATCGTGCTGCTGCCGCTGGCGGCGCTCACCGTGACGAGCTTCGAGGACGGGTGGTCCGGCTTCTACGACGCCGTCACCGCTCCTGCCGCGCTGGATTCGCTGCGCATCACCGTGCTGGTCTCGGTGGTGGTGGCGGTGATCAATGTGGTGATGGGCACGCTGATCGCCTGGGTGCTGGTCCGTGACGAGTTCCCCGGCAAAAGCGTCGTCAACGCGCTGATCGACCTGCCGTTCGCGCTACCGACGATCGTCGCCAGCATCGTGCTGCTCTCGCTGTACGGTCCGCAGAGCCCGATCGACATCCACCTGAACGCCACCCAGCCGGGCCTGGTGGTCGCGCTGGCGTTCGTCACGCTGCCGTTCGTGGTGCGTTCGGTGCAGCCGGTGCTGATCGAGGCCGACCGCGAGGTCGAGCAGGCCGCGCTCTCCCTGGGCGCGAACAACTGGACCACGTTCCGCAGTATCGTGCTGCCCGCCCTGACGCCCGCGATCATCAGCGGTGGCGGCCTGGCCTTCGCCCGCGCGATCGGTGAATACGGCTCGGTGGTGCTGATCGGCGGCGCCATCCCGCGCAAGACCGAGATGGCTTCCCAGTACATCCAGAAGCAGATCGAGATCGACCGGCCGGTGAACGCGGCGGCCGTGTCGGTCGCGCTGCTGGCCATCTCGTTCGCGACGCTGCTCGTGCTACGGCTGCTCGCCGAACGCAGCGCGCGCAAGGAGCAGGCGGCCCGATGAATCTGCATCCGTTGACCCGCATCTCGTTGCGGACGGTGGCGCTCGGCTACCTGCTGGTGCTGCTGGTGCTGCCGCTGGTCATCATCCTGTGGCGCACATTCGAGCGCGGGATCGGCGCGTTCGCCGACTCGATCACCACGCCCGCGGCGATCTCGGCGTTCCAGCTGTCCATCCTGATCGTCGCGATCACCGTCCCGGTGAACGTGATCTTCGGCATCGTGACGGCGCTCGCGCTGGTCCGGGGAAAGTTCCCGGGCCGCAACCTGGTCCAGGGCATCGTGGACCTTCCGTTCGCGGTCTCGCCCGTGGTGGTCGGCGTTTCGCTGATCCTGCTGTGGGGCGCGGGCGGGTGGTTCGGCGGCCTGGAAGAGCTGGGCTTCAAGGTCATCTTCAACCTCCCGGGCATGGTGATCGCCACCATCTTCGTCACGCTGCCGTTCGTGGTGCGCGAGGTGGAGCCGGTGCTGCACGAGATCGGCGACGACCAGGAGCAGGCCGCGGCCACCCTGGGCGCGTCGAAGTGGCAGACGTTCTGGCGGATCACGCTTCCCGCGATCCGGTGGGGCCTGACCTACGGCGTGGTGCTCACCGTGGCCCGCGCGCTCGGTGAGTTCGGCGCCGTGATCATGGTGTCCTCCGCGCTGCCGGGCAAGTCGCAGACACTGACGCTGCTCGTGCACGGCCGGTACATCAACGACCACAACACCTTCGGCGCCTACTCCGCCGCGACCTTGCTGATGGGTATCGCCCTCGTCACCCTTCTGCTGATGACCATCCTCGAACGTAAGCGGGGCACCAAGTGATCACCGTGACCAACGCGAACAAGAACTACGGCACGTTCGCGGCCCTCGACAACGTGACCATCGACATTCCCTCCGGCGAGCTCACCGCCTTGCTCGGCCCTTCGGGCTCGGGCAAATCGACGCTGCTGCGCTCGATCGCCGGACTGGAATCGCTGGACTCCGGTGTGGTCAGCATCGCGGGACGCGACGTCACCCGGGTGGCGCCGCAGAAGCGCGACATCGGTTTCGTCTTCCAGCACTACGCGGCGTTCAAGCACATGACCGTGCGCGACAACGTGGCGTTCGGCCTGAAGATCCGCAAGCGTCCGAAGCACGAGATCAGCAAGCGGGTCGACGAATTGCTCGGCATCGTGGGACTGGACGGCTTCCAGCACCGCTACCCGGCCCAGCTGTCGGGCGGTCAGCGGCAGCGCATGGCGCTGGCCCGCGCGCTCGCCGTCGATCCGCAGGTGCTGCTGCTGGACGAACCGTTCGGCGCGCTGGACGCCAAAGTCCGTGCCGACCTGCGGACCTGGCTGCGCCGGTTGCACGAGGAGGTCCATGTGACCACCGTGCTGGTCACCCACGACCAGGAGGAGGCGCTCGACGTCGCCGACCGGATCGCGGTGATGAACAAGGGCCGCATCGAGCAGATCGGCACTCCGGAGGACGTGTACGACCGGCCCGCCAACGAGTTCGTCATGTCGTTCCTCGGCGCGGTGGCCCGGCTCAACGGACATCTGGTGCGGCCACACGACATTCGCGTCGGCCGTGACCCCAGCATGGCGCTCGCCGAGCA
Source organism: Nocardia exalbida NBRC 100660 (assembly GCF_000308575.1). Classification (GTDB taxonomy): domain Bacteria; phylum Actinomycetota; class Actinomycetes; order Mycobacteriales; family Mycobacteriaceae; genus Nocardia; species Nocardia exalbida. Next base: position 164,710 of record NZ_BAFZ01000036.1, read on the forward strand.
CGAGGGCACCGCGGACTCGGCGGGTGTCACCAGGGCGACGGTCGAGCGTGTGGTCCATCTCGGGTTCGAAGTACGCGTGGAGCTGCGCAATGCCGCGACCGGCGACCTGTTCTCGGCTCAGGTCACCCGCGGCGACGCCGAAGCGCTGCGGCTCTCGGACGGCGAGACGGTTTACGTTCGTGCCACTCGGATTCCGGAACTTCCCACCCACTGAGGTTTTCGGTCGCTGCGCTGAGAAGTTGCTGCGCTCGCTGACATTGTGCTGACGGCGCTCTTCGCTCGGGCTGCGGCACGGTGGCCCGCCCGTGTCGAGGGCGGCCCGATGCGGTCGTCGCGAGGTGATCCGTGTGTCGGGCGCAGCCCGCGATGGTGGCGCCCACGGCTGGCGGCGGAGCGGTGCCCACTTCATCGGCTAACCGCCCGCACCGAGCTGTGTGGGCTCGTCAAGGGGAGTCTCCCCATGTGGAGAGGTGTTGCCGGGGAAGGTCCGGGGCGGGACCCGGAAACCGGCAAACTTCCGCCGGGCACGACCTATCCCCGCGTGTCGCAAGGAAATCCGACTGGACGGAATGTGTAGCGCTGGTTGACCAGGTGAGCGCGTCGGCGAGCGCGGAAACGGCCCGGTCGAGCACAGGCGGCTTGCGGACAATCGGTTGTCCGGACTTGGCACGAAGATCGCGGGGTGGTTGCCTAAACGACGTTCGAAGCAAATCGGCACGGCGATCGGGTGGATTGCGATGGCGGTTGGTCTCGGGTTGAGCATCGGTACGGTGAACACGGTTTCCGTTCTCGCGGAGGAAGGTTCGGCCAAGGCTCCGCCGGGGCGACGCAAAAAGCAGCGGGCGCAGCCCATCACGCGCCGGACCACGCTGACCTTCGACAGCACCGGCGTGGCCAGAGTCGGCATGATTCCCCGGCACGGGCGCGCGGTCACCGAATTCGCCGATCTCACGCAGCGTTCCAGCACGTGGGCGCGGGTTGGCAACCGCGCGCTCGCACCGGCGGACCTGGTCGCCACGGTGGCCAAGTGCCTGATCGACGAGGTGGTGCGGGACCATCCGGAATGCGGAACCGGCCTCGGTATCGCGGTGGCCTATCCCGCCCGCTACGCCGACGAGCAGGTGGACGCGTTGCGGGCGGCGCTCGACGGCGTCGAACTCACGCAGGTCGCCCTGGTCGCCGAACCCGTCGCGGCGGCGGCCTGGCTGGAAGCCGATCGCGGTCCGCTGATGCCGGGTCTCACGCTGGTCTACGACCTGGGCGGCGCCGGGCTCGACGTCACCTTGGTCCGGGTGGGCGCGGGATGCCCGCGCAATCCGATCGTTGGCGTTCCGCTGCGTTCGACCGAATTCGGCGGACGCGCGTTCGGCGCCTTGATCGCCGAGCACGCCGGACCCGGGCTCTCCTCGGTCTCCGAGTCGGTCGCCGACACGATCGCCGGAGAACTGCGCGCCCGGCACGTCCGGGAGTCCCTCGAAGTGGTCTACCGCTGCTTGCGGGTCGCGGACGTCACCATGGCCGATGTCGATCGAGTCCTGGTGGTCGGCGGGGCGGCGCGCCCGGCGGAGGTGGCCGAGGTCCTCGCGGCGGAATTGGCCAGGCCGGTGATCGCCGGCGCGGACCCGGAGCGAACCACCGCCGACGGCGCCGCGATCATCGGCCGCAGGACCGCGGTCGCGGCCGAGGTGGTGGCCGAACAGCGCCGGGTCCGGCGCCGCCGCACCCGTCGTCGTGCCGCTACGCGGGCCCTGATGCTGTCGCGGCGGACCCGTCGGCGGCTGGGCCGGGTGGTCGTCGTGACGAGCATGTCGGCGGTCTTCGGTTTCGGGACCTCCCTCTTGGCGGCCGGTGACGGGGTGCTGGTGAGTTAGGGCTCCGGCGAGGTCCGGGAAGAACAGGGGCCGTCCGGCGGTGCGCGTGATGAGGGCGCGCGCCGCCGGACGGCCCTAGCAATTGCTGGGTTGACGTGACTCTCCGTTGGTGTAACTATGGGATACAGTTAAATGGTTCCCAAGGAGAGGGCAGTGACGACGATGTCTGCAGCCGTGACACCCGCAGTCGATCCCGATCTGGAGAAGGCGCAGGAGTACGCCGCGAAGCTGCTGCTGCTGTCGGAGGGATCGGTCAACAAGCACTTCGACCCCTTCGAGGACATCGACTGGGACAATCCCGACTTCGCCGCCGACGCCGGTGAGGAGCGCTGGATTCTGCCCGAGTCGGCCGATACCGTGGCCCGCCACCCCTGGTACCAGGCGTTGTCCGCGGAACAGAAGATCGCGGTCGGCAAGTACCGGCAGGCGAATATCGCCAAGGTCGGCCTGCAGTTCGAGTCGATCCTGATCAGTGGCATGGTCATCCACAACTTCGGCTTGCCGAACGGTTCGCCGGAGTTCCGGTACTGCTCCCACGAGATGATCGAGGAGCACAACCACACCCTGATGTTCCAGGAGATGGTCAACCGCATCGGTCTGGATGTGCCCGGCATGGGCCCGCTGGTCAGCAAGTTCAAGTACCTGGGCGCGCCGGTCGCGGCCTGGTTCCCGAACCTGTTCTTCATGGCCGTGCTGGCCGGTGAGGAGCCGATCGACCACATCCAGAAGCAGATCTTGCGCTCGGGCGAAGACGTGCACCCGATCATGCGCGGCGTGATGGCGATTCACGTCGCGGAGGAGGCACGGCACATCTCCTTCGCGCACGAGTTCCTGAAGAACCACGTGCCGGAGGCGAAGCCCGCGCAGAAGTTCGTCCTCTCGCTGGCCATGCCGCTGGTCATGTGGATTCTCGGCCGCGCGATCGTCACTCCGCCGCGGTCGTTCTTCACCGAGTTCGGCATCCCGGACGAGGTCCGCAAAGAGCTGTTCTTCGGTTCGAAGGAGGCCAAGCGGGTCTTCAGCGACTACTTCTGCGACGTGCGCGCCCTGGCCAAGGACATCGGGCTGATGAACCCGGTCGCCAAGGCGTTCTGGAAGGCGCTCGGGATCGACGGCCCCAGCACGCGGTACCGGTCGGAACCGCTGCGCGGCGCGAGCAAGGTCGCCTGAGCCGGCATGCCGTACGTCGTCACCCAATCCTGCTGCAGCGACGCGTCCTGCGTATACGCCTGCCCGGTCAACTGCATCCATCCCACGCCCGACGAACCGGACTTCCGGACGGCCGAGATGCTGTACGTCGACCCGAAGGCGTGTGTGGACTGCGGCGCCTGCGCCACCGCGTGCCCGGTCGACGCCATCGTGTCGGCGAAGAAGCTGACCGCCGAGCAGAAGCCGTTCATCGAGATCAACGCCGACTTCTACCGGCAGGCCCGGCCGCGCCCGCTGCTGGCGCGCCCGGTGCCCGCGGCGCGGATCCACACCGAGCGCACCCCGCTGCGGGTGGCGATCGTGGGATCGGGGCCGTCGGCGATGTACGCCGCCGACGAACTGCTGACCCAGCCCGACGTGTCGGTCACGGTGCTGGACCGGCTGCCGGTGCCCTATGGCCTGGCCAGGCACGGCGTCGCGCCGGATCACGACAAGACCCGCAAGGTCGGCGAGCTGTTCGACGTCATCTCCGCGCAGCCGGGTTTCGGTTCATACCTGAATGTCGAAGTCGGCGCGCACATTTCGCACGCCGAGCTACTCGACCATTTTCACGCCGTGATCTACGCGGTCGGCGCGTCGTCGGATCGCAAGCTCGGCATTCCGGGTGAGGGCCTGGCGGGCACGGTGTCGGCCACCGATTTCGTCGCCTGGTACAACGGCCATCCCGATCACGTCGACCAAGCCTTCGACTTGTCCGCCCGGCGCGCCGTGATCGTCGGCAACGGCAATGTCGCGCTCGACGTCGCGCGCGTGCTGACCTGTGACCCCGCGACGCTGGCGGGCACCGACATCGCGCCGTACGCGTTGCGGGCGTTGCGCGAGAGCAAGATCGAGGAAGTGGTCGTGCTCGGTCGGCGCGGCCCCCTCGAATCCGCCTTCACCGTGCCGGAATTCGTCGGCCTGCTGGCCTGCGATGTGGACATCGTGGTCGAGGGTGAGCTGCCCGAGCTCGGCGCGGAACTGCCCTTCCACGTCGAACAGAAGCTGCGGCTGCTGCACAGCGTGCGCACCCGGCCGGTGGGGGAGCGCAAGCGCATCGTGTTCCGCTACCTGGCCGCGCCCACCGAGATCCACGGGACCGATCGGGTGACCGGACTCGAAATCGGCCGCACCGAACTCGTCACCGATCCGGACGGCCGCGTCCGCGCCGTGCCGACCGGGCAGACCGATCGGCTCGACGCGGGACTGGTGCTCACCTCGGTCGGCTACCGGGGCGTCGCGGTGCCGGGCCTGCCGTTCGACGAGCAGGCCGCGGTGATCCCGAACCAGGAGGGCCGGGTGCTGGAGCGCCCGGACGGCGCCGTCGTCACCGGCACCTACGTGACCGGCTGGATCAAGCGCGGGCCCACCGGCTTCATCGGCACCAATAAGTCCTGCGCGCAGGAGACGGTGCGGCAGCTGGCCGCGGACTTCAACGCCGGGCGCCTGCCCGAACCTGCCGGTTCCGCCTCGGAATTCGATCGCATGGTGCGGCTGCGGCAGCCGGAGGTCCGTGCCACGGGAGCGGTGGAAGCCCGCCCTGGACGAGTCCGCCGCTTGCTGGCTCGCGCCTGACGGACCCCGCCTCGAGATACCCCGGCCGCGCCGGTATCTCGAGGCGGTCCCCGGTTCGGCGGGTCAGCGTGCGGTGAATCCGCCGTCGATGGCCAGCGCCGCGCCGGTGACGAAACTCGCTTCGCCACTGAGCAAGTAGGCGCAGAACGAGGCGATCTCCTCCGGCGTCGCGATGCGGCCCATCGGGTGCAGCGCCGCGATGGCCGCCTCGCCTTCGGGCGTCGCGCCCATGGAATTCCGGAACGCCGGGGTGTCGACAGCTCCCGAGACCAGTGCGTTCACCCGTACCCCCTGCTCGGCGGCCTCGAGCGCCACGGCCCGGGTCAAGCCGACCACCCCGTGCTTGGCCGCCACGTACGGCGCCACCGAACCCATGCCGACCACCCCGAGATTCGAGGCGTTGTTCAGGATCGCGCCGCCGCCGGAGGCCGCCAGCGCGGGAACCTGATGCCGCAGGCCGTAGAACACGCTGGTGAGATTGAGCTCCAGATCGGCGCGCCAGCCCGCCTCGTCGATCTCCGCGACCGGACCGAAGGCGCACACCGCGCCCGCGTTGTTGAATGCCGCGTCCAGGCGGCCGAATTCGGACAGCGCGGCGTCGGTCAGCCGGGCCAGGTCCTGTTCCACCGTGACATCGGTCGGCACGAACAGCGCGCGGCCACCTGCCGCGCGGATGTCGGCGGCCACCTGGTCACCCGCGTCCTTGCCCCGTGCGCCGAGCACGACCGCGGCGCCTTCGCGCGCGACCCGCAGCGCCACCGCCTTGCCCACACCCGAGGTCGCGCCGGTGATCAGTACGACCTGCTCCGCGAACCGTGTTGCCATCGTTCGATTCCCTCTCCACTCTCGCGATCTCACCTCCGTGGTGGACCACTATCGAGTCAAGCCGGACCCGAACCACGACGCTGGCGAGTATCGGACATCTAGTTGATGTGTCATTCGACTTCCTGAAGTGGTGGTCGGCTGAAATGCACAGTAGTGGCAAGTATCTGGTTACCGACCGGTTGGTGTCTGTCCACCGGTGTGCTTTCGCCCGGTAAACCGGCGCTCGGTCTGGTTGACTTCGATATTTCGTGATCGCTGTGTGGTAGCGGAATCGTCGAGAACGCAGGATGATTCGCGGTGTTGAGTGGACTGAACGCCCGAGCCGACTCCTGCCTACCTGGCATTTCGGACGATTATTGCTGAAAGTAGAACGATCCGTATCAATTGCGCATCCGTATGAACCCGAAACAGCTAACCTGTGGTGGCTGTTTGGAAGACGACCGCGGCCACAGGGGAACGCCATGTGATGGACGTGGTCACGGTGCGTTGACGGGATAGCGAATGACTACAGGTCTGGGTTTCAGCATTGGTTCAGTGAACTCCGTGACGGCTTCGGTGAGCGCGGACCGACCACGTCCGGCGGTGCGGTCGCGGCGCACCGCGGTCACCTTCGACAGCGCGGGCGGACTGCGCTTGGGCGGGATCGCGCAGTTCAGCATGGCGGTCACGGATTTCGCCGATCTCGCCCGTGATCCGGAGGCGGTGATCGTCGGCGGACGCATCTGGTCGCCCGCCAACCTCGTCGCCGCGGTGGTCGGCGAACTCCGCGCCGCCGAGCCGGGCGCGTCCGAGGCGGGCGTCGTGACCACCTATCCCGCCGTGTACTCCGGCAAGCAGGTCGCCTTGCTGCGTCAAGCGCTGGACCTATCCGGGGCGGGCGACGTGCTCCTGGTACCCGAACCCGTCGCGGCCGCGGAATGGCTGGAGCACGAGTACGGCCCGCTGGAAACCGGCTTCGTCTTGATCTACGACCTCGGTGGCACCAGCCTCGATGTGAGCATCGTGCGGGTCGGTCCGGACTGGGACAACCATCCGATGATCGGTAAGCCGGTGCGCTCCTACGACTTCGGCGGCAGGCCGCTGGGGTCGATGATCGCGCGCTACGCACCGGACGCGAAACACGGGTCCGCGGGATTGTC
>NZ_BAFZ01000035.1 GCF_000308575.1 Nocardia exalbida NBRC 100660
CCCACATCCGCCAGGTGAGCACCGGATGGCTGGACAGGGCGTTCACCATCCAGACGAAGAATCCCTTCTCGACGACCGCCCGGTCGGCCATCTCGTCGAAGCCGACCAGCCTGTTCATGTACTTGCCCGCGGCCAGGGTGCCCATGGCGGCGGACGCCCCGGTGTGCCGATTGCAGAAACCGTGGTTGTCGGCGGTGTACTCCTGCGCGCGGATCAGGCTGCTGCCGATGATCGGCAGGAACGGCACGAGGAACATGCCCAGCTGCCGCCAATACGACGTGTGTCCCGCCGCGATGTGCCCGACCTCGTGCCCGATGATGAACGCCAGTGCGTCCGGTTCGCGCGCGGCGCCGCCGATCTCGAACAAGTCGCTGTAGACCACCACGTAGCGCCGGAAGCCGTGTCCGCTGGCGAACGCGTTGATCTGGCCGTTGCCGAGCACCACGTACGCGTCCGGCACCTTGGCCATGCCGAAGCGGGCGGCGGCGTCCACCACCATCTGATAGCCCTCGGGGAACTGGGTCGGCGACATCCGCACGCCGTTGACCCGCTGGCCCGCGTAGTTGATGCCGCGGCCGAACCACAGCAGCAGCGGCGCGGCCGCGAACGCCAGGACGTACTGGTCGAAGTTCCCGGTGGCGAGCAGCACCAGCGCGATCAGGTACGCGAACACGGTCAGCACCACCACGACGACGAGCATCGGGATCTCCCAGCTGTGCCGGGCGGGCATGCCGAAGGGCGACAGGCCGCGAGGCTGCCGCTGCGGCGGCGCGGGGGGCGGCATCGGAGCGCCGGGGTAGGACCCGTACGGCGCGGGGTACGCGGGGGGAGCGGCCGGGTAGGAGCCCGAGGTATACGGCCGTCCGTACGGTGCGGCAGGCGTGTCCTGAGCCGAGACCCACCCGCCCTGCTGGGCATACGGGTCGGCCTGTCGGCCCGCCTGGTCGGGCGGCTGGGGTTCGAACGGCTGCATGGGATGAACTCTATTCAGTTGCCGGGAACGGGGCTGGCGCGTCGGTCGTGTCACCGGGCCCTGTGGCCGCCAACACAACTGGCGTATCACTCGATTCGCGCAGGCCCGTCCCGGTGTTAATCGCGGGGGATGCCCTCTTGCCGCCCGCGCGGCGGCCGCCTGACAGAATGCCTGCCATGCGCGTTTACCTGGGTGCCGATCATGCCGGTTTCGAACTGAAGAATCTTGTCAAGGCCCATCTGGAGCAGGCGGGTCACGAGGTCGTCGACTGCGGTGCGCTCGAGTACGACGCGCTCGACGACTACCCCGCCTTCTGCATCGAGGCGGCCCGCCGGACGGTGGCCGATCCGGGCAGCCTCGGCCTGGTGTTCGGCGGCAGCGGCAACGGCGAGCAGATCGCCGCGAACAAGGTGCGCGGCGCCCGCTGCGCGCTGGCCTGGAGCGTGGAGACCGCGAAGCTGGCCCGCGAGCACAACAACGCGCAACTGATCGGTATCGGCGGCCGCATGCACTCGACCGAGGAAGCGCTGGCCATGGTGGACGCGTTCCTGTCCACCCCGTGGTCGGGCGAGGAGCGCCATCAGCGGCGCATCGACATCCTGGCCGAGTACGAGAAGACCGGCGTCGCCCCCGCGGTCCCGGCGTACTGAGCGCACCGAGGTCGTAACGGGCTGTGCCGGAAGGACATACGCTGCACCGCCTCGCGCGGCTGCATCAGCGGCGGCTCGCGGGCGGTGTGGTGCGGGTATCGAGCCCGCAGGGCAAGTTCGCCGCGGGCGCGGCCCGGGTGGACGGGCAGGTGCTGACGAAATCCGAGGCGTGGGGCAAACATCTGCTGCACCACTACGACTCGGGCCTGGTCGTGCATGTGCATCTCGGCTTGTACGGCACCTTCACCGAATCCGCGCTGCCGATGGGGGAGCCGGTCGGCCAGGTCCGGATGCGCATGTTCGGGGGCCAGGACGGTCAGCCGGGCTTCGGCACCGACCTGCGCGGGCCCACCGCGTGCGAGATCCTGTTGCCACCGGAGGTGGCGGCGCTCACCGACCGGCTCGGCCCGGACCCGCTGCGGCGCGGCGCCGACCCCGACCGGGCATGGCGGCGCATCCAGCGTTCCCGCAGGCCGATCGGCGCGCTGCTGATGGACCAGCAGGTGGTCGCCGGGGTCGGTAACGTCTATCGCGCGGAACTGCTGTTCCGGCATCGGATCTCGCCGCACCGCCCCGGGACGGGGCTGTCCGCGGGCGAATGGGCGCGGATGTGGTCGGATCTCGTCGCGCTCATGCGGGTGGGGGTGCGCGTCGGGAAGATGGTCGTGGTGCGGCCAGAACACGATCACGGCGAGCCGTCGTACGCCAAGGATCGTCCGCGCACCTACGTCTATCGCCGCCAGGGCGCCCCGTGCCGGCTGTGCGGGACCCCGATCGCCCATCAGGTGATGGAGGCCAGGAATCTCTTCTGGTGTCCCACCTGCCAGCCCGGCTGACCCGGCCGGCTCAGCCTGCGACGGCGGTGTCGATATCCGGCTCGTCCGCGAGGGCGAAGCGGCGACCGCCTGCCGTCTTGGCGGAGTACATCGCGCGGTCGGCGCGGCGCAGCAGGTCGGTGAAATCGATCGGGCTGCCCGGCGGGCTGTAGGCGGTGCCGACGCTGGCGGATACGGGCACCGGCCCCGCCGACGACCAGACCGGGTCACGCAGGGCGGCCACGATCCGATGTGCGAGATCGCCGAGGTTGTTGTGGCGGGGGTTGGTCGCGAGCACGAACTCGTCGCCGCCGTACCGGCAGATCACCGTGTCCGGGGGGCAGGCTTCGCGCAGCCTGCCGGCCAGTTCGACGAGCACCTCGTCGCCGATCGCATGTCCGTATCCGTCGTTGATCTGCTTGAACCGGTCGAGGTCGATCAGCAGCAGTCCGACGCCGCGGGTGGGGTCGGTGGCCATCAGCCGCACCTTGTCCTGTAGCAGCGTCCGGTTGGCCAGGTCGGTGAGCGCGTCGTGGGTGGCCTCGTGGCGCAGTCGGTGCTGCAAGGCGGCGATCTCCTGCACCCGCAGCGACACCTTGGCCGACAGGTTCTGCTCCTGTTGGGCGAGGGCGCGCTCCTGCAGCGCCTGGGCGTAACTGTCGATGGCCTGGCTGGCGATGAACGGCCAGCGGGTGGCCACCAGGGAACCGGGCGCGCCGGAGGGGAAACCCAGCAGCCAGCGCGTGGCCTGCGCCAGCATCCGTATCCGGTCGAACGGTGCCTCGGCGAGCCGGGCGCCGAGCATCCGTGCTTCGGGCACCGGGAACGGCTCGGACCTGGCGAGCCTGAGCAAGCGCTCGACGATCTCGATCAGCACCGGTTCCAAGTGCTGTGGCGCCGCGCCCGAACCGGGCTCGGCGCAGACCGCACGGGCCCAGGCGCGGGCCATGGCGGCTACCGGGGGCTCGATGTCGGTCGACATCGGACTCACCCGGTGTGCGTGACGTCGGTACCCAGGTGCCCTGTAGTCACACAGGTGCCGGCGTCACCCTGATCGTTCCCACTGCTACGCGGTTGTGTCCACCTGGTTCGGCGCACGCTCACCGCCCCCTTTCCAGATACCCCCGTCCGGCAAAAAGGATCCTAGCAAGCCACTCGGCATCGAAAAGCGCTGATTTGCAACGTGTTCTCGATGCCTCGCGAACAGCGATCGGGTATGTGATCGTACCCGTCGCGTTGGTGTTACACCCGATTCTCGTTCGCTGCAAGATCGCGCCGCGACGCGCTGGCGACACGCTGCGGGAGGGGTGCGGGGAGTGGTGCGCGAGCAACGGCGACGGTCCGGTCCGGCCCGGCGCCGCCCGCCTCACGAGAGTCTGTTCTCGCACGCGGCGTCCTCGTCTTCCCTGTCGTGTTCCGAATGGTTGTGCCGAGTGTTCCGAGAGTAGTCGCTTACCGGCGGTGGGCCGGTCGATACGGTTCGGGTCGCCTACGCCGTCGCTTCGGGCCGCGACACCGGAGCCCGCCTCGGCCGGGGGCGCGATGCGCACCGGCGGGATGGCCGCTCGATGCGCCGACGCTCCCGGCGGACGGGTTGCTCTGCGATCGGCCGAGGGTTCGCGGGATGGACCTCGTCCGCGCGTGCGCCGTGTCGAGTCGCTCCCGGCCGCGCGGCCGTGGCTCGGCGACACACCGAGTGTGTCGGCCGTGACGGCGAGTCGTGCGGTCCTCATCGGAAATCCCTCGAGCGATGTTCTTGGGGTGACAAGTGTGTCATTCGAGTTTCGCCCACCGGAATCCGACACGCCAGAGTTTCAATGAAAAACAACCTTTAAATTTTCTTGAGCGCGTCACCGTGTGCCGGCGGCCCCGCCGTGCGACACTGGGCGCGGCAACCCTGGAGCGCTCCGCCGGGCAACCTGCGAGATCTCGCTGCGCGGGGGGCTGATTGGCGTTTCGGAAGCCGGGTTCGGTACAGTCGGATCGCACACGACATCGTGGCGATCCCATCGGTGTCGTATGCCTGCGGGTGTAGTTCAATGGTAGAACCTCAGCCTTCCAAGCTGATGGTGCGGGTTCGATTCCCGTCACCCGCTCCACGGAGCATTCATCCTCGTCGGCGGCCGCCCCGCCACCGCGAGGGCCACGGGGTGTAGCGCAGCTTGGTAGCGCATCCGCTTTGGGAGCGGAGGGTCGCAGGTTCAAATCCTGTCACCCCGACCATTGTTCGGGGGCGGGATTCGTCCTCGGGTCTCGGCGGTGGCGGCGGCTGCGCCGCGTCTCCTCGGATCGATACACCCACGGACCCCACGGGGTTTCGCACGTGTGGGAGAACTGCCGGGGTGGATGCACGGAGTCGGGGGAGGGACGCCGCCGGGCATCCCGTGGCAACTCTTCGGCACTGGTCCTACGTAGGTATGTTCAGCGATTCGCGGGGCGTGGTGTTCGTCGCGCCGGAACCGGGCTGCGGGTCATTCGCCCACGGCGACCGGCGCACGGTTCGAAAAGGCCCGAATGCGAATGTCTACGTAAGTATTCGACAGTGCCGGATGGAAATAGGAGAACGGTCGGTTCGCGACCGCGCCGTCACTGCTCGGCTTGCGCCTGTGGGCCGGAGGCCACGGTGGACGGCGGCAGCTCGGAGTGCCGGGCGAACGCCTGGTCGATCAACTCCGAGGTGGCGCGGGTGACGATCAAACGGGCGATCGCCAGGTCGGTCTCCAGCTTGGTGCGGTCCCGCGGGGTCCGCGCGGAGTCTTCGTAGGTCTGCCCGGCCAGGCGAAAGAACAACTCGGTGGCGAAGCGGTCGGCGATGCGATCGCAGTCGGCGCGCAGACGTTCGACCAACTGGAACGTGTCCTGCATCGGCAGCCCGGTGTCGGTGAGCCGGGTGGCCAGATCGCAGCACCGGGGATTCGTGACCCGGTAGGCCTCGAGCGGGTCCTCGCTGGAGGCCAGCGCCTGCTTGGCGTACTCCGGCAACTCGGCGTAGCTGTCCTGTGGCTCGGTGGTGGCTTCCGCGTCCGCTTCGGCCGCGTTCGCGTTCTTGACGCCGAGTACGTCGGCGAGTCCGTCGCCGCGGTCCCAGGCTTCCAGCAGCTCCCTGATCCCGTTCAGCTTCATGCCCCGCCCCAGCAGGCGGCTGATCGTTTGCAGGCGGTTGAGGTGGTCCGACCCGTAGTACCCGATCCGCCCGCGCACCTCCGGCGAGGGCAGGAGACCTCGCTCGTGGTACACGCGGACGCTGCGCACGGTGGTGTCGGCTGCCCGTGCCAGTTCGTCGATCGTGAATTCAGAGTCTGCAGCCATGTTTAAAAGGAAACCATAGTCGGGCCCCCGTGGAAAATGGTCCGTTTCATAACGTGCCGTTAAAGACGGTAGCTGTGTGTTGCTTCAAGGTCAACGAGCCGTTACATAGCGGTACAAGAGGTTGTGTGCTGGGCAACAGTGGGCTACCGTGCGTAGACCAGCTTATCGCGGCTGGGTTCCGGGGACTGTTGAGCAGCCCTGATGACCGTCCGATCCATGGGCCACGCACCTGCCAGAGGTGTGTGCTCGGCATCCCCGGAGATGGCTATGAGCATTACGCGAACCCTTCCGATGGACACGGGATCCATTGCATCAGCAAAGGTCTCGTCGATTCCGGCAAAGTCGAACCAGCGGCCCCCGTGCGCCGACGTCCCGGACAACTGGGACATGGACACCGGGAATCCGGATGCCTGGCGAGCAGCGGTGCGCACCTGTCAGAGTTGCCCCTTGCTCGCGCAGTGCCAGCAGTTGGCGCAGGCGCTCACCACCCGCGGAGACGGTCCCCGCGCGATGATCTGGGCGGGTGTCGCCTACGACAACTCGGGCAGCGTCATCGAGAACCTGGACCGGCACCGTGCCGCGCCGATCGACCACAAGCGCCCCATGCGGATCATCCGCACCGGACCGCGTCCGCTGCGCACCGTGTCCACGCTTCCCGCGCCTCGTCGGCACATCGTGCTCGGGCAGCCCCTCAAGCCGACCGGCACCGACGGCCTGTGACTATGCTGCGTGCAGCTTTTCGCGTCGAGTCGTTCGGTGGTGCGTAACTCATGACAGTCCTGGCATTGGAGATCGGGTCGTCGGGCTTCGCGGCGACCCGAGTCGCCGACGATGTCGACACCGACGACATTCGGAGAATCCCGATCCCGGTGACGGGCGCCTGGGACCGATGCCAGGAGCTGCTGCTCGAGGTCGCGGGCGGTGACCAGGTCACCGCCCTCGGCGTCGCTTCGGCGGGGCCGATCGATATGGCGGCCGGGGTGATCGCCCCCTCCGAGGTTCCGGAGTGGCGAGCGGGTTTCGAAATCGTCCGAGCTGCGCGGAAGCTGTTCCCGGAAGCGCAGGTCCCGCTCGCGCTGGACGGCGTATGCCTGGCGCTGGCGGAGCGAGGTTTCGGCGCGACGAGCGCAGTGATGGACAGCCTGGCGCTGAGTATCTCCGATCGCATCACCGGTGGGGTCGTGGTAGGCGGCTTCGTCTTGGTGGGGCGCACCGGTAATGCGGGGCATGTAGGTCATGTCCTGGTCCCCGGCTTCGATGATCGGTGCTCCTGCGGCGGCCGCGGGTGCCTGGAAGCGGTCGCCGGTGGCCTGGCCATGGTGCGCTGGGCCAGAGAGCAGGGCTGGGCGGGCACGTCGGTCCCGGAATTGCTGGAATCCGCCCGCGTCGGCGAGGACATTCCCGCCGCGGCGCTCGGCCGGGCCGGCACGGCGCTCGGACGGGCGATCGCCTCGGTGGCGGCACTGCTCGACATCGACCTCGTGGTGCTCGGTGGCCCGCTCTCCGAGGCAGGGCCGGCACTGTGGAAACCGCTCGGCGAGGCGGTGGCCACGCACGCTCGGCTGAGTTTCCTGCCGGGATTGCGCGTCATTCCTTCGCAGCTCGGTGAGATCGCGACGATCATGGGCGCGGGTGTGCTGGCTCTATCCGGAAGGAATGCCTGAGCTCTCGCGCCGCGGCGTAATGCGCTGGTCGGGAGCGAGTTCAAGCCCTCGTGCGAAGTTGCCAGGGGAATGCTGTCCGCGTCGGACGACGGCTTCCGTTGATCTTGTATGCCGGTTTGCGGCAGATGTGCCATTGCCCTGTGCGCCGGTCGAGGAGGACTTCTGGCGGAACTTAACGTGAACAAAATGAACACCCCTGCGCGTGTCTCGTGAGCGTGCCGCAGACTTCATGAGAACGGGCGGCCGTGGTCGCAGGTTGATTGAGCCGCTAAATAACGGTACATTGCCTGAGTCACAAGATGTCTCATCCGGGTTGAGGCGGACCCGGAGGAACGGCTGGTCGGGCAAGTGCGAAGCGAAGTGGCGCAGTGATTCCATGGGTGACTATCGAGACGTTGGCGCCGGACGGCATGTCCGTGGCGTCGGTGGGAGATGCACCGCGTGAGTTCGCGAGCTGGCAGCGGGTGGTGCAGCGGACGCTGTCGAAAATGCCCGCGCTGTACGACAAGCTCACGACCGCGGCATTGACCGAGGCCATCCATACCGCGCACGACCAAGCGCAGGACGTGGATCTGGCCATCCAGACGCGGGCGGGAAGGCATCAACTGCTCATCCGTCCGATCTTCGGCCCTGCGGGGGACGTGCACGCGGTGCGGCTGTGGCTGGGCCCCGCGTCCGAGCGGGTGCCCGCGTTGCGCCCCGCGGTGGGCGCCATCTGGGACCTGAGCAGTCAGACCATCCAGCAGCCGAGCGGCATCACACGGCTGTCCGGCAGCACCGCGGAACAATACGTCCCGCGCATGTCGATCGCCGAACTGTTCCACCGGGTGTCGAGCTTCGATCGGCACGCGGAGATGCTCGATCTGCTCTACGACCCCAAGCCCGGTGAGCGGATGCAGTTCGACACCACGGTGATGCACGGATTCGGTCGCCCGGCCCAGTGGCGGATCACCGTTCGTGCCCGCGACGACGAGCGCACGCGCGGTGCCTGGTGGTTGATCGAGGACGTGACCTCGGAGAACGCGCCGTCGGCGTGGCCGACTCTGGAGCGCATCGGGTTGCGCGAGGCACACCGCCGGGCGGGTACGCATCTGGCCGTGGTGCAGCTCGAGCACACCAGCATTTCGCACTGGCTCACCGATCCCGCGCCATGGGTGCGGTGGGACTATCTCTTCCGGCCGGTGGACGTGTTCCATCCCGACGACCGTCCCCGGCTGGCGGAACTCGGCGACCGGCTGCGCTCCGGTGACAGCGCCGGCGTGACCCTGCGGGTGCTCAACTACGGCGGCGGTTACACCCCTACCTCGCTACTGCTCTACCCCTATCCCGGGTACTCGAGCAGGCAGCTGGCCATCGCGCAACTGGTTCGCGTCGCCGACGATGTTCCGTTGCTGGAAACCCATCGCCAGGTGCTGGAACCCCGGCAGTGCGGCGCGCCGATCGGCTATGACGAACAATTGCGGCATTGGCTGGCGGGCAGGATGAAAAGCAGCCCCGCCTGCTGACGATTGATTCCCATGACTGGGAACTACCGGCCGGTTGAGAACGCCTGTGCTCTCTACCATTCCGGGAGTGAGGACAGTGGTTCGTGGACCGGCAGATTCGGGTGAGGCACTGCTTCGCCGGATGGCCGCCCGCCGCCGTCGTGACAACATTGTGGTCGGCGTACTGGCGGTACTCGCCGTGCTCGGCGGCGGCCACGCGATTCTCAGTGTCTTCGACTCCCCTCCGCCTCCGCCGTCGGACGCTTCGACGACGGCGATTATCGGGCGCGCGCAATTGGCAAGCTCTTTCGCCGAGCAGTTCGTCGTCACTTATCTGACCGCCGTTGCGGGGCAACAGGATCGGATCGGCGAATTCGTCGGTTCCAATCAGCAGATCACGTTACCTTCGTCCGCGCGCCAAGTGTCCGACCCGTCGGTCGCCTATGTGTCGCGTGTGGTCTCGACGGGGGCGGTCGACGTCTGGTCGGTGACCGTGTCGGTGCGAGTCGGCAAAGCCGGCGCCGCCACCGCGCCGGAACATCGGCAGTTCTACCGCGTCGCGGTGTCGGTGTCGGACGGACGGCTGCGCGCGTTGTCGATGCCCGCGGTGGTCGAACCGCCCGCGAAGGGCGTCGATCTCAAGCTGGCCTACGGCTCGCCCTGCGCACCGGACACGCCGCTCGGCCAGGTCGCCGCGGGTTTCCTCAACGCCATGCTGGCCGGAAACGGTGACGTGGCCCGCTACACCACTCCGGATGCCGGGCTGGCCGCGTTGAAGCCGCCTCCCTACACCGCCGTCGAGCTGACCTCGCTCACCACGGACGATTCGAGCTGCGGTTCCGGCGGTGCGAAGGCTCAGGTGCTGGCCACCGTCAACCCGAAAGCCGACACCGGCGCCGCCTCGACCTTGGCATACCCGCTCACCATGATCCGCAACGCGGGCCAGTGGCAGGTGGTGTCCATCGATCCGATTCCCGCTCTGTCGAGTCCGCTCGCGGTGGTCGTCGGTCAGGATTCACGCGGCGCAGCGCCGCCCACTTCGACCTCGTCTTCCTCGCCGACGGTGACGATTCCGCCGGCGACGCAGAACTGATCCGAGAGGCAGCCCGATGGGTAATCTGAGCAACATCCTCTATGGTGTCCTGATCTTTGTCCGGTGGGGCGGGATGATCATCATCGCCATCGTCACGATCGGCGTGGTGATCTCCGAGGCAGCCAAATCCAGGCTCTCGCCTGCGCGGATCATCGTCGTCTTCGGATCGGGGCTGATGGCCGGGGTGGTGATCTGGATTCTGCCCACGACCATCAACTACGCGCGAACGGACGCCAACCTCATCGTCCCCGATCACCCCATCGGTGGCTATCGATGAGCCAAGTGATCAAGGTGTTCACGCCGGTCAAACGTGTCCCCACGATGATCGGCAAGGCGCAGAACGGGCAGAAGCTGCCGTTCGGCCCCTACACCCTGCCCCAGGTCGCCGCCGGTGTGGCGATGATGTCGGTGACGTCGGTGTGCGCCATGACGTTTCCGGTCAACCCGGCCGTCACCTTCATCGCCGGTCTGGCGATGACCATCTTGGCGGTTTTCGTACTGGGACTCGTGCCGTACACCGGCGTCCGGATGACATCACGGGCACTGTGGCTGGGCAGGCTCATCGTCTACCGCAAGCCGGTGTCCGCCTCGGGCATGCCGATCACCAATGACTCGGTGCGCCACACCCTGTTCATCGAGGAGACCGTGGTCCTCTTGCTGCCCGACCGCCCCGGTGCGGCGGTGGCCGCCAAGCCGAAGTCCGGTATCCGGATGCTCGAGGTGCTGAACGGGAGCGGCAAGGCCACCGACCTGTGGCGGCGACTGAACAGCAAGGACAACGGCAACGGTACTTCCACCGAAGGAAGCCCCTGATGGCACTCGGACGAGATCTACAGCCCACCGCGGCGATTCGCGGCAATCTCCAGTTCACCCATTCCGGTCTGGTCACCGCGACCTATTTCATCAATCCGCTCGGTTACGGCTTGCGCAAGGCCGGTGACAAGTACGACGTGAAGCTGGCGCATCACTCGCTGGTCACCAACTTGCCGAGCGGATCGTTGCTGTTGGGCATCCAGGCGCGGCTGAACACGATCGACGTGCTCACCAAGATGGTGGAGGGTGTCGACCTGGACGAGTGCGAGGACTACGCCGACGAGGTGGTCGCCTCCTACGAGCGCGTACACGCGATCATGCCGCAGACCCGCATCTTCCTGCTGTCCATCCCCGTCGGGGCCAGCAACTCCAGTATGTCCGCGTTGTCGCGCCTGTGGCGCGGTAGCACCACCACGATCGACGCGACGGCGATCGCACGCGCCGACCTGGACGCCTACGACGAGAAGGCGAACGAGATCCTGTCCAGAATCGGCGGGGACTTCGATCCGCAGCCGGTGCCCGCCGCCCTTTTCCAATGGTTGTGGGAGCACTACCTTTCGCGCGGCGCGGCCGGGGACCCGGTGGCGCCCACCCGCGCGGGCGCGCTGGACGACGCGACCGCGGCGGTCTTCCGCTCCGCCGCGCTCGACGAGGGGGCGCAGGCCGACAGCAACCGGCGTATCCGTCCGTCGTTCGTGCCCGTGATCAAGGTTGTGCAGCCGGATTTCGAATACCGTCCCTCCTACCAGGCCATGCTGACACCGCACTCATTCCCGTACGCGGGCATGACGTTTCCCGGAGGCAGCGAGTTCCTGAACGTGCTGGAGGGCCTCGGCGACGTCACCGTCGATTGGGGCATGCGGATCTCGACCAAGTCCGCCGAGCAGGTCCTCAAGAACAACGAGCTCAACTTGCGCAGGCTCGGCGAGCAGATGGACCAGCGGGACCAGGAAATCTCGTTCGCGCAGAACACGCTGGCGTCGAAAGCGCAGATGCTCGGTGAGTACAACCAGCACTTCGAAGTCAACGGCGGCGAATCCGAGGTCTCGTTCACCACCGTCATCGCGATCGGCGGGCCGTCACGGGACGCCACGATGGATGCGGTCAACACGCTCAAGCGCCGCTACAAGCGGTTCCAGGTCGATATGGTCGCGCCGGTCGGCGCGCAGGTCGATCTGTGGTCGATGCTGGTTCCCGGCAGCCAGCCACGCCGGGCCTTCGATGACTTCGCGCATATTCTTCCCTCGGACATGTGGGCCGGTTTCGTGCCGTTCACCACCAGTCAGATCGGTGACGACAGCGGGCCGGTGATCGGGGTCAACTTGCTTTCGGGGCATTTCGAGCCGATCCACTTCGGCATCATGGAGGCCGCGCTGCACGACCTGTCCGCCTCGTTCGCGGTGACCGGCGAACTCGGCTCGGGCAAGTCCTATTTCCTCAAGCTGATGGCCGTGCTCGTGCACGACATGGGCGGGCAGTTCCTCGCGATCGACCGCAGTCAGGTCGGCGAGTGGGAGCATTTCGCGCGGTCGATCGATGACGCGGTCATCATCGACTTGGCCAATCCCACGGTGTCGCTGGATCCGCTGCGGTTGTTCCCCCCGCGGATCGCGGGTGAACGTGCGCTCGACTCGATTCTGCCGTTACTGGATCTGTCGCCGACCTCCGGCACGGGTGCGGCGGTGAGCAACCTGCTGTCGCCCCGAGGCATGGCCGAGCACAAGATCAAGAGTCTGCTCGATCTGTACCACGTCGTGCGCCGGTTACGGGAGCATCCCGACCGCGGCGAGGAATACGCTGATCTCGCGGCGCGGCTCGGCACCGTGGTGGAGCGGGTGCCGGTGCTGTTCGACCCCAAGTTGCGACCGCTGCGCCTCGATGCCGCCGCGACCGTCGTGCGCAGCCACAACCTGCAGCTGCCGAGTGCCGAGGAACTCACCACGCCGCACCTGTACAACCGGTTGCCGCTGACGAAACGGCTCGGCACGGCGCTGTACGAACTGGTCGGCGTGGCGGCGCGTGAGGCGTTCCTCTCCGACAACGGCAGGTTCGGCCTCCTGGTCGGCGATGAGGCCCACCACTTCACGCAGACGCAGGTCGGCTCCGCGGTCACTTCCGATTTCAGCCGCGACGGCCGTAAGCACTTGGCCGCGATCGGGCTTGCCTCGCACGACCCGGCCACCGACTTCCAAGGCGCGGCGCACAACCTCATCCCGAATCGGTTCGTCTTCCGGCAGCGCGATGAGACGCTGGCCCGCAACAGTTTGGAGTGGCTGGGCGTCGATCTGGAGGAAGCGCCCTTCCTGTTGCAGATCCTTCGCGAAGAGACCTCGCCTCCGGTCGGACCCGGCCGTCAGATCCCCGAGGAACGCCGAGGCGAGATGTTCATGCGTGACGCGCTGAACCGCATCGGGCGCGGCAAGGTTCTGGGTCCCGCGCGTCCGGACCGCGCCGCGGCGATTACGAGCACTCCGACCAGTGGCGCCGGTGCGCGTTCGGCCCTACCGGAGCGATTGGCGCGCTGATGAGATCTATTTTCCGCCAGCGCATTCGCACCGATCAGCCTTCCTTCGGGATGCCATGGGAACCGCAGTTCTGGGACATCGATCGTGGGCGACCGCAGGTGTTGTTCCGGCGATTCCAGGCTTGGATCGCCGCGTCCCGCCGTCGCCGTCGGACCGCGTGGGTTCTCATCGCCCTCTTCGTGCTGTTCGTCTTCCCGGGTCTCGTCGGTGCGGTATCCATCGCGCAGACCGGCACAATTGCGCCGGGGGCGGCACCCAACAGTGCGACCAGCTGGATGAATGTCAAGGATTCCCAAGGAGTCAATGTCTCGAGCTATATGTTGGTGATCGATCACGGCGGAGTGTTCAACCTGGGGAATTTCGCGCTGTGGATGATCCTGACGCCAATGTTCGCGCTTTGGCTGGTCACGGTGACAACAGGGGTTTGGTTCCCTGGTCAAGCAATGGATTTCGGGTGGCTGAACCTGATCAGCGCGCCGTTACGAGCGATGGCCCAGAACCTGACTGTGCAGATCGCGACACCCCTGATGGCGGCGACGGCGCTGGCGATCGGCGCATTCTTCGTCGGCTATTTCATCGTTCGCGCCCTGTACGCCAAGGCCGCTACGCAGGTCGTCACGATGATTGTATTCGCGATCGCGGGCGTGTTCTTCTTGGCCAACCCGCTGGCCGAGGCGCTGTCCGACCACGGTTGGCTGGTGCAAGGACGTGACCTGGGACTCTCGGTGGCGGCCGGTCTGAATGGGCAGAACAACCCGAATCCGCGCCAGTTGGTGGCCACGGTGCAAGCGACCAACGCGGACAATTTCGTGCGGCTTCCGTTACAGGTGTGGAACTTCGGACACGTCGTGGACAGCAACCCGTCCTGTCGAGCGGCGTGGTCGGCCGGTATGACGGCCGGGAGCGAAGACCGGGTGAAGAACGGAATGAGGTCCTGCGGCGACGGTGCCGCGTATGCCGCGGTGGAGAATCCGGGTCCCGGTCAGATCGGAGCCGGACTACTGCTGCTGCTGTGCGCGGTCATTCTCTTGGCCTTCGCCGCGTACTTGTCCTTCAAGATCATGTGGGCCGTACTCGACGTCATCTACTATGGGTTCGCGTCGATCTTCGGGTTCGCCGCAGGCGGATACATCTACGGTCCGACGCAGACGTTCACCGTCCGATGCGTGGTCCACGGCTTCATTGCCGCCGGTAAGATGGCCTTCTTCGTCATTGCCCTCGGTATATACGAGCTGCTGCTGGGCAGCCTGTTTCGAGCAGCGAATGGCCAGATCATGGTGGTGTTCGTCATTGGAGCGTGCGTCGAGGTCGTCGCCATCGTCCAGGTACGGCGGCTGAGCAGAAATATCGACGAGGCCAATGACTGGGTGACCAACCGCATCGGGGCGGCGATACACAGCGGCGGTTCGGCGCAGGGTGCAGGCGGCGGGGCCGCATTGGGTATGGGATTGGGGATGGGCAACTCCGGCGCGGCCAACTCGTTGTCCCCGCTGGCAATGCTCGGCGCGGTCAGTACCATCAACAGCTCGCCGGTCACCGCATGGATGTTCGCGGGCCGTCTCAACCCGCTGAGTCCCTTCTCGCGGGTAGATCATATCGATAAGAAGAATAAGGCGAGGGGCCTGAGTTCGCGGGACCTCAGAAATGCCACGCACGGTTCCGCCTACGATCGGGTGTCCGCCACCGATTTCGCGCGGGCTGGAATAAGGAGGTCCGGCGCGCGCCGCAACAGTGAAAGAGCGGCCGCCTTCGCGGCAGAGAATGTCGCGCATGCGACAGGCATGATGGGCAGCGTTCAGTATGCCCTTCGGATGGCCGGTATCAGCTGGGGAAGAGGGCAACGGGCGACCATCGCGCGAGCGGATATCATCCGGCACGCGGACGACGAGCCGCTCGCATCGAAGCACCTCGGCCGTGTAGTCGCCGCGCACAAGCATTTCGAGCGGGACTTCCATACGAATCCGGGCATGATGATGGCCAGGTTCCACGGGTTGGAGGCCAGCGTCGATCGGTATCGAGGTGATTATCAGGGCGGTGTGCACATTTCGGAAGAGCTGGCCCAGCTCGGCAGAGATTACATCGACAATCCACACAAGCAGTGGATCGATGCACTGCAGGCCCATGCCGAGGGGCCGATCACGGGCGCTTCCGCCGCGCGGCTGCAGATCAACGGCCGGGACCTGAATCAAACCGAAGCGGACCGGTTGAGGAGCTGGATCTCCAACGAGCATGCGCTGCGGGTCCAGGCGGCCACCAACTGGGTAGCCGAAAACCCCAACGACTTCGAGCGGATCCGAGTACTCCGTTCCGAAATCGACAAAGCCGCCCAGACCGACCAATGGCAGGCGGGCCGAAATATCACCGGTGCTGTCTCGCTCCCACAGCCGAACCCCGCACAGCCGCTGCCCGCGATTCCGGGCAGGATCCTCAATCCCCTCAGAAACCCGCGCGGCCGCTGATCACCCCGCGATGAGAGCAAGACAGCGGGGCAGATATCACAGAAAGGCAGTCGATGATCGGTCGTCTCTTAACGTTCGTACTGATGCCGTTCTGGATATGGCTGGTGCTGGGGGGCGTCGGCGTCCTGTTCGTGATCCTGATGGGCCTGGTGCTGGTCATCGGCGGTGCGACGTCGGCGATCGCTTCCGACCTGCACTACCAGTGCGACAGTGCGGTGGGACCCGACCCCTCCCAGACCGTGACTGCGACCCGGGCGTCGACGGCGCCGCGGCCGACTGCGCACAGCACACCTGCGGCTGGGGTGACCACCGCTCCCACGACGAATCCGTATGCGCAACTGACCATCGCACCGGACGACACCGATGTGTCCGACTGGCAGCGCGCGTGTGCCACTGCGCTGAAGGACGCCCCCTACCAAGATCCGCCCCTGCTCTCGGGTAACTCGGGAATCGGCGCCGAATGCGCGCGTCGGCTCGCGCTCGCACAAGCCGGAGCCGGGTCGAACGGAGGTCAGGGCCGCGCCGGTGGCCCAGCGGATGCCGCGGAGTTCACCAGAGCAGTCATTTATCAGGCCTCCGCCGCACAGTCGAGCGGGCGGTGCGAAGTCACGGCGGCCCCGGTGGCGCTGCCGCCGTCAGTGGAGGTGGCGCAGCAACCGAGCGGTTCGGCTCGGCGGCCATGCGGGCAGTCCGACAGTTCGGGAGCCACGGTGGTTGTGCTGCCGAACACCGTCGCGGCGCAAGGAGCGTGCGGTCAACGGGTGGACCTGTCGGCTGTATCGGCGGGCGATCTGGTCTTTTGGAACTACCGAAAGAATGCGCCCACCGAAGTCGGAATAGCGATCAGCGGCACGATGCTCGTCACCCTCGGTTCGGTGAACGGTGGTTTCGTCGAGCAGGCCATACCCAGCACTGATGACGTGCGGGTGAAGCGGGTGCTCGGCAGCGGAATGTGATGGATACACGATGCCACCCACAGAAGTAGAGCCGCAGATAGAGGCGGGCGAGGAAGCCGAGGCGCCGCCGGGGCCGGTGACGCCGTGGTCGAACCGGCCCGATCAGCAGCGGCCGCGTCCGGGTGGCTCGGTGCCGGGGCAGCCCGGTCCATCGACAGGGCCGGGGCAGTCCAATGGGGCGGGCGAGCCGGGGCAACCCGGGGTGCCGAGCCAGGCTGGGTCGCCGGGTGTTTCGGGCCCGTCTGCGTCGGGTGTGCCGTCTGGGTCGGGTGTGCCGGGTCAGTCGGGGGCTGTGCCGGGTCAAGCGGGTGGTGTTCCGGGTCAGTCGGTTCCGGGTGAGGGTGTGCCGGGTGGTGTGGTGGCTCCGCGGGTGGAGCAGGTGCC
>NZ_BAFZ01000034.1 GCF_000308575.1 Nocardia exalbida NBRC 100660
CTGCGTCACCGCCCACCACCGCCGTGACCACACCCGCGGCGCGCGCCGCGCTGCGACCGGTCGGCACTCGGGTTTCGCGGACTCGTACGCGCCGTTCGGCGATGGTGTGGCGAACCGTGCTCAGCCGCGCGCGGCCGTGTATTCCTCGTCGAACTGCGGGGCGATGATGATGTCGTCGGCGGCACGCTGAATGTGTTCACGCAGTAGTCTTTCCGCCCGGTCCGCGTCGCGGGCCAAGGCGGCATCGACGAGCCCCCTGTGCTCGTCGGCGGTGCGCTCGAGCGCGTCCTCGGTCGGCCCCGATGGGGACCAACGTCGGTAGATGGCCGTCACATCACGCAGCCGTGTCGTGCCGTCGTGCATGTAGACATTCGAGCATCCCGAAATGAGCGCCATATGGAATGCGGTGTGGGCCTCGCTCCACGCCTCGCTGAACGGTGCCCCGGATTCCTCGGAGTACGGCGTGCGTTCCAGAAGATGATGCGCCGCGACGACATCCGACTCCCAACGTACCGAGCCGTCGCGTACCGACTGACGCAGGAACTGCGGTTCGGTCAGGGTCCGCACCAGCGTCAGCTCGGCAAGGTCGCGCGCCGACAGTGGGATGACGCTGAAGCCGAGGTTGCTCACCGTCTTGACGATGCCGTGCTCGACCAGTCTCGCCAGCGCCTCGCGCAGGACGCCGACGCTGACTCCATGTCTGGCACCGAGTTCCGGAAAGGTCAGCCGCTGTCCAGGCGTCAACCGCCCGCCCAGGATGTCCGCGCGGATCGCCGCGGTTACCGCGTCGGCACGCGTGCCCGAACCCTTCACCTTGGCCATGTGAGCAGAGTATCCGAGATCTAAACGCTCGCATATCTGTACAACTTTCGAATTTGTACTAAAGATGCGCATATCTTCGGTATCGTATGAGGCGTACCACAGCGGCGGATCGGAGGATCTCGGGTGCCCGCCGATGGCGACAGGAGAGAAATGGAAGACGTACTGGACCCACGAGCGACCACAACCGCCGCGGACGTGGTGAAGCGGGCCCACGAACTCGCTCCGAGACTGCGCGAACGCATCGCCGAAACGGAGCAGATGCGCTACCTGCCGGAAGCCACCATGCGCGACGGCGTCGAATGCGGGATCTTCTCGTTGCTGCTACCGCGCGAACTCGGTGGCGCGGGCGGTGGCGTCCGCGAATTCGTCGACGTGCTGAGGGCTTTAGCGGGGGGCGATCCGTCGGCCGCCTGGACGATGGCCTTCTTCGCAGCCCACAACTACATGTTGGCGCGGTGGCCGGAAGGGATCCAACGCCAGGTCTTCGCCGACGGGCCGCAACTCGTGGCGATCGCGGTGAACCCGCCCGGTAGAGCTGAGCGCGTAGCGGGCGGTTACAAACTGTCCGGGCGCTGGGGGTACTGCTCGGGCGTGCTCAATGCCGACTGGGTGCAGCTTGCCGGCAGAATCGAGGGAGAGAACGAGCTTCGGCTGTTCATGCTGGCCCGCGATCAGGTCGAGGTACCCGATACCTGGCATATGGCGGGCATGAAGGGCACGGGCAGCAATGACGTCATCGTGCGCGAGCAGTTCGTCGCCGAGGCATTTTCCCTCGACCTCGGCACCGCACCCGGCCGTGACAACCCTGGCGCGGAACTGTATCCGGAGCCGTTGTACACCTACGACGTCCGCGATCTGCTGGTCTTCCTGGTGCCCTCGCTCCTGCTCGGCGCGGCGGAGACCATTGTCGATGACTACCGGTCGCGCCTGGACACTCGGCGCGCCGCCTACAGCGGTCAGCTGACCGGTGATACGGCGACCGGCCAGGTTCGGTACGCCCGGGCTTTCTCCCAGCTACGGTCCGCTCAGGCGGTCCTCGACGCCGCCGTCCGCACAACCGAATCGGCCAATGCGGCGACCGGGGAGCGCCTCGGCGATGAGCTGCGCGCACAGCTCAAACTCGACTGTTTGTCCATCGGCAGACTGGCGGCAGAAGCGATCCGACTGGCCGTGCGCGGTTCCGGGGCGGCGATCTACCGCACCAGCGACCACACCCAGCATTTCCTGCGGGACGTCGACGTCATGCTAGCCCACTTGACCATCGACGAGGACGGGATCCTCACCCAGGCCGGGCGAATTCTGCTCGGCCGAGCGACCGAACCGCACCCTACTCGAAACTTCACCTGAGCGGAGCCGAAAACGTTATCCGAGGATACTTTTCGTGATCTCATGGCGGGTGTGTGCGGTCCGGTGACCGTCGTGACCGCTGCCGAGGGGGAGGCTCCTTTCGGCGCAACCGTCAGCTCGTTCGCGTCGCTGTCGCTGTCGCCACCGATGATCACCGCCGCGCTAGATCGCCGATCGACGCTGCTTGCCACGATTCTGCGCACCCGTCGATTCGGCGTGAATGTCCTGGGGCACGGGCACGACGAGATCGCGGTCGGCTTCGCGCGCCGTGATTCCGATCGATTCGACGGTATCGGGTGGCGCTTCGATGACGGATTGCCCCGGTTGACTGAAGCGCCGGGCTGGATGGCGTGCCGGTTGGTGCGCGCGGTCGACGGGGGCGACCACATGCTGTTGCTCGGCGAGGTGCAGAGCGCCGAAACGCGGACCGCTGCGCCGCTCGTCTACGGGTACCGGAGGTTCGGAACCCATTCCGCCTATGCCTGAGGGTAGCGGGCATAGGCCGGGACACCCGGTATCGGTGCTGCGCCACTGATACCAAGTGTTCTGTGTTGCAGAACATGTAATGAGGAACAGAATCTCACACCTTGACGTGACTCGGGTCATGTGTCTACTGTTCAGAATGTGATCCACGCAGCAGAACATGCAGCGAAGTGGTACCGGGCACACTGGATCGCCATCTCGGCGTCCGCGGGATGAAATCGCCTCTGGCGGCGAGCGGATCGCCCGCCCGGAATCGCAGAAATCCGAGATTGGAGATGAGGCCAATGATGACCTCGAGGAAACACGCCAGGGCGGCCGCCGCCGCGGCCATCGCGCTCGCCATGACGACCGGCGCCGCCGCAACCGCGCTGGCGGACCCGGTGACCGAGCCGGTTACCGAACCGGTCGCGGCCGTGCAGGGCGCCGAGGCACTGCGCACACAGATCCTGCCCGGGATCGAGTACAGCAGCAACCTCGCCGACGGCTCTGTCGCTATCAGCACGCCGCTCGGCTCGCTGACCACCCAGGGCGGGCGATTCGACGTGCGCGACGCACAGGGCAATACCGTGGTGGGCGACCAATTCTCCGAGGAAACCCTCGCCGCGCAGGCTCCCACGGAGGTCCCCGAACAGGTGACAACCGTATCTGTGGCCGGTGACGTCGCGGAGGCGCCGGACTCGCAGGAAACCTTCAATCGGGCGCTGGGCGTGGTCGCCACCCAGTTCGGTCTCGCTTCGGGCGTGGGCGGTATGGCAGGCGGCATCATCGGCGGCACCGGTGGCTGCCTGCTGGGCGCGGTTACCGGCGGCACCCTGTTGTTTCCGGTGAGCATGGGCACTCTCACCCTGCCCGCCGCCATGGCGGGTTGCATGGCCGGTGCGGGATTCGGCATCGCGGTGGGCAGCGTAGTCGGCGCAGCCGTGGTCGGCATCCCGGTCGGCATCGCCGCGTTGGCGCAAATGAATCAGACGCTCAACGCGCCGCGGCCCGCGGCCCCGCCGGCTCCGTCTGCCGCGACCGCGAGCTGACGCCGCTGAAGGGATCGCGGTGAGATGACCGAGGCCACCGGACGATATGTCCGGTGGCCTCGTTGTTTTGCCGTCGTGCAGGATCCTCACTAGCACGGGACCGGGTGTGATTCACCTCGATCGGTGCGGTCATCGTGCGTCGTAGAGCCGATCGGTGAGCCAATCGGCGACAAAGGTGTTCACCTCGTGAGAGTGTTCGAACAAGCAGTGAGCACCATCGGCCCACGCACGGAATCTCTTGTCAGGACTCGCCGCTCCCTGGAAAAAGGCACGTGCGTTCTCGATGGAGAAGACGCGGTCCGCCGTGCGTGCAGTACCAGCAGCGGACAGAGTGGGTCGCCCAGCAGATCTTGGGTCAGCGTGAACGGTTCCAGGGCGGAGTGAGCCTCGGCAGGGTCGTGAAGACCGAGCATCGCAATAACAGCGGTGACGACTCGCGGGCCGCCATCGAGGCCCTCGACTGGTCGAGTCGTGCGGCTGTTGACGCAGCAGGCGGCGATTCCTTCGTCGGTGGCGCCGACCAGCGCGGCCAGGGTGCCTCCCATGTCGGCGCCCCAGATGCCGACCGCGGGTCGTAGCCGACGATCGGTGAGCAGGTAGGTCGATGCGCGCAGATGCCAATCGCGCGCGCTGAGTAAATGGCAACGCGCCGACGCTGCGTCGGCGCGTTGCGCGTTCACCTCACCCAGTTCGGATGCCGCATCCGTCCATCGCCGACCGGTCCGCACGCGCCAATACAGCTCTCTGGCGTCCGCCTAATCCATACCCGTGCCGACGAGCCGCCGCAGCGGCATCGCCGGCCCGTGTACTTCAGCCCCCAGGTCGGTGACAGTGTCATCGGAGTAACGACATCTGTGATCAGCGGCTCGGCATCGCGGGCTCGCGGTCCCCGCCCACCTGCCGCAGTTGCTCCCGGAGCTGATCGACGAGCTCGCTCAATTCCGCCGTGGTGCGAGCGGTTCCGTATAGATAGAAATCAGGTCGGATGATTGCGGCGATATGCCCGTGCTCGCGCATGTGCGGCAGATAGGCGTCATCGATATCGGCCCAGGTGTCCGAGGCCCCGTTGGGGGTCAGCGGCACTACCGTGGCATCGATTTCATCGAGGAATGCCCACTGGGAATCGTCGAACGCGTGCTCGGCACAGTTCCCGTCGGTGAGGACGGTGAAGCCGTATCCGGTGAGATCGTCGAGCAGCGCGGTGATCCCGCCGTGGCGGAGGCGGTACTGCGGGGTCAGATGTCCGACCGTGGAGAGTCGGCGCCGGTTTGAATCATATTGCAGCACACCGTCTCCCAATACCGGCGGAGCACCTGCGGGAAGCACCCGGGCTGGATCGGCGGCGCCTGCGATCATGCGCTCGTCGCGCCGCGCGGCCTCGTCCGCGTCCAGGACGCAGATCACCTCGCCCAGCGCCATGGACATGTCGACAGCATGGCGAACATGCGCCGCTCGCTCACTGGAATAGGTGTCCAGCAGATTCGGGACGGCGCTACCGCGCAGCACCAAGTCGAGCTTCCAGGACAGATTCATCGCGTCACGGAGTCCCGAGCACATGCCCTGGCCGGCGAAAGGAGGCATCAGGTGTGCGGCGTCCCCGGCCAAGAGAAGGCGACCCGCTCGCCAGGTGTCGGACCAACGAGCCTGGAAGGTGTAGACGGTGTGCCGCTCGATGGTGGTGTTGCCGGGATGACGTCCCCACGGCGACAGCAGCCGCCACGCCGTGTCCAGGGTGTTGAGTTCGTCGACGGTTTCGTCGGGCAATCGCATGAATTCCCACCGCCGCCGCCCCGGACCGCCGGAGACGATGGTCGTGGGGCGGGCGGGGTCGCACAACTGCCAATTCATCGGAGACCACTGGCGTTCCTCGTGCGGCAGTACATCCACGATCAGCCAGTCGAAGAAGAAGCCCAGATCGGTGGTGTCTCCGGGCAGGTGCTGACGTACGAAGCTGTTCGCGCCGTCGGCTCCGACCACCCAGCGAGCGCGGAATTCGCGCGTACCCGCCGAATCGGTGCGGGCGTGCAGCTCGACGTGGTCCCTACCCTTCGCGAGGCCGGTCACCTGATGGCCGCGCAGAACGGTGACCGTCGGCTCCGATTCCGCGGCCGCGGCGAGCACACGCTCCAGATCGGGCTGGGAGAAGAAATTGGCGGTCGGCCATCCGCTCGGCCCGATCCCGCTCCAGTCGATACGAACCAGGCTGTCGCCGTCGGCGTTGCGCCACTCGTAGAAATCGGGAACCGGGTCGGTGATCGCCATGACCTCCTCGGCGATACCGGCCGCTTGGAAGATGCGCCCGATCTCGTGGTCGAAATGCACCGCCCTGGGCCGGTCGTAGGGGCGCGGCCAGCGCTCCAACACCAGTACGCGGTGCCCCTGACGGCCGAGCAGCCGAGCCAGCAGCTGCCCGACCGGGCCGTACCCGACAACGGCGACGTCGTAAACGGTGCTGTCACTACTGTGCATGGTGGGCACCGGTCATCAGGGCGGCGAGATCCTCCGGTTGCAGGAACGACGGCGGCGGTGGCGGACCCCAATTGAACAAACCCTTGGCACCCTCGAACACCTCCGGTGTCCACAGCTGGTCATCGACCACGCAGTCCATGTCGGAGTAGTACTCGGAGAAGTTGCCTGCCGGATCCTTGAGATACCAGAAGAAATTCGAGCCCGCGTGATGACGGCCCAACCCCCACACATGCCGGTCGGCGTCGGCCTCGAGCATGGCCGTCGCACCGCGACCCACGTCATCGACGTCGTCGACCTGCCATGAGGTGTGGTGCAGGAAGTTGACGGGTGCTTTCAGGACTAGAACATTGTGGTGATCGGTGGAGCAGCGCAAGAACGCGCCATGATCTTTGATCTCGTCGGAGATCTTGAAACCCAATCCTTGCGTGAAAAATCGTCGGGTCGCCTCGTAGTCGACCGAGCCCATCACCACATGGCCCAGCTTGCGCGGGCGCACCGGATCTTCTCGGAGCACTCCGGGTGCGCGGAAGCCGGTGCGTTCGATGCGGCCGGGCCCGTTGTACGACGGGGCGGGAGCCTCGGGCTGGGTGATCCGGTCGGCGATGCGCACGACCGCCCGGAACCCGGCCACCGGTTCCTCGGCCATGATCGTGTCCTCGCCGCGATAAACCCGAAGATCCAGTGCGCGCAGCCTTGCCGCGGCGGTATCGAGATCATCGGGATCATCGGCGCCGATGGCGATTTCGACCAGACGACGGGTCGGCGTGGTGATCAGGCGGAGCTGGTTGCCGCCGTCGCGGGTGCCCAGCCAGCCATCGGATTCAGGGGTGAGCCCGAACTCGGTGTAATAGTTGCGCGTCGAGGTCGGATCGGGGACCCCGATGGTGACCGAGGACAGTCGGTGCAGCGCCATTGCCAGCTCCTGAGAATGTTGTGCGGGGTCAGAGACCGGTAGCCATGAGGTGACGCATCTCGCCGACACCGCGGACGTAGCTCACCAATTCGTCACCGGGCGCGAGATAGCGCTCGGGTATGCGGCCGATGCCCACACCGGAGGGAGTGCCGGTGAAGATGACGTCGCCGGGCAGCAGCGGGGTGATGGCCGACAATCGGGCGATCAGTTCGGGCACCGGGAACACCATGTCGCGGGTGCGGCCTTTCTGCATCTGTTCGCCGTTGATCAGGCAGCCCAATTCGATGTCGTCGGGGTTCTCGAATTCGTCCGGCGTGACCAGCAGCGGTCCGATGGGGCCGAATCCCGGGTGCGATTTGCCCATGCTGAACTGGGGTGATGGGCCCACCCGCTGCCGGTCCCGCTCCGAAAGATCCTGTCCGACGGACACCCCCGCAACGTGATTCCAGGCGTCGGTGGCGGCGATCCGGTGGCCGGCGCGTCCGATCACCACGACCAGCTCGACCTCCCAGTCGACCTTGCCCGCGGGCAGCGATACCACGCCGTACGGCCCGGCGAGCGAGGACACGAACTTCGTGAACACCGGTGGTTCTTCCGGAACCGCGAAGTTCGACTCGGCGGCGTGCTCGGCGTAGTTCAGGCCGATGGCGAAAACCTGGCGCGGAGCGGGGACAGGATTGCCGAAGTGGGCGGGATCGTGATCAGCCAGGGTCGTCGCCTCCGATGCGGTGAGTGTGCCGCAGAACTCCAGCAATTCGTCCCAGCGCTCGTACGCGTCCTGGATGCGCGCGCTGAAACGGCCGTCGCTGGCCCGCTCGATGTCGACCGTCCGGTCGTCGGTGGTCACCAGCACTAGCCGCTCACGGATATTGGCGAAACGCACGATGCTCTACTCCCTGGATCGAAGGGCGGGCGCGATGGCCGCCCTGGCAATGACGTGCTGCGCGGAAGGCGATGTGCACGAAGTCACTTTCGAAAATAGTGGCGTAGTTTCGAAAATACAAGTTGCTTTTGATTGTACGATCATGTTTCGTATAGTGCTAGCGTTGGTGCATGGCGAAGAGTGGCGGGACGACCCGCGCGGACGGCATCTACCAGGCATTACGCGGCGACATCCTGGGCGGTCGGCTGGTGCCGGGGGAGCGACTGAAGTTCCCGGAGCTATCCGAGCACTACAAGGTCAGTGTCGGCGCGGCCCGGGAGGCGCTGACCAAACTGGCGGCCGAAGGCTTGGTAACCACCAAGGCGCACCAGGGGTTTCTGGTGCGGCCGCTGTCGCATCGAGATCTCGCCGAACTCACCCAGGCGCGGGTCGAGATCGAATCCCTGGTGCTACGGCTGTCGGTGCTGGAGGGAGATATGCGCTGGGAAGCGGATGCCGTCGCGGCACACCACTTCCTGGAACGAACGCGATATCGCGACCCGGCCGAGCCGAGTCATCCCACCGACGAGTGGTCGACCGCTCATGCGGCCTTCCACAACGCGCTGCTGGCGGGCTGCGGTAATCGGCGGCTGCTCGACACCGCTCGCGCCCTCCGGCAGGAGGCCGAGCTGTATCTGCAGTGGTCGGTGTCCTTCGGCAACGAGCCGGACCGGGATGTGCCCGGCGAACACCGCGAACTTCTGGACGCGGCGGTATCCCGCGATGCCGACCGTGCCCAGGACCTGCTGCGCGACCACATCGCGCACACCGCGCAATTGTTGATCAGTTGCGCACCCGATCAACCGAACTCGGCGGAGGCCGACAGCGACTAAGGAGAGTCCCTGATGGACAAGACGGTGAGCGATCCCTCGGCAGCGGTAGTCGACATCCCGTCCGGTGCGACACTCGCCGTCGGCGGATTCGGGCTCTGCGGCATCCCGGAGATCCTCATCGAGGCGCTCGAGGCATCGGGGGTCATCGACCTGGACGTGGTGTCCAACAACTGCGGCGTCGACGACTGGGGGCTCGGGCGGCTGCTGACAGCGGGCCAGATCCGCCGCGTCACCGCGTCCTACGTGGGAGAAAACAAGGAGTTCGCGCGCCGATACCTCTCCGGAGAACTGGAAGTCGAGCTGACACCGCAGGGGAGTCTGGCCGAACGCTTGCGCGCCGGCGGCTGCGGCATCCCGGCCTTCTACACCCCCGCGGGTCTCGGGACGCCGGTCGCCGACGGCACCATGTCGCTGCGCTACGCGCCCGACGGATCGACCGTCGTCCATGCTCCAGCCAAGGAGGTGCGGACCTTCGACGGCCGTGACTACATCCTGGAGTCGGCCATCCGCACCGACTTCGCATTGGTGCACGCAGCGCTCGGCGATCGCCACGGCAATCTGGTATTCAACGCCGCCGCGGGCAATTTCAACGCGTTGTGTGCGATGGCCGGAAAGATCACCATCGCGGAGGTCGAGCGGCTGGTGGAGCCAGGAGAGATTCTGCCCGGTCGGGTGCACGTGCCCGGTGTCTTCGTCCAGCGAGTGGTCCCGGTCGCCGATGTGGACAAGCGCATCGAGAAGCGCACCGTACAGCTGCCCCTTCCGGCCTAGCCGCGGAAACCGCGCCGCCGACACCTTTCATCGAACGAACGAGGATCACCCATGCCCTGGACTCGACACGAGATGGCCGCCCGCGCCGCGCGGGAACTGACCGATGGCCAGTACGTCAACCTCGGAATCGGTTTGCCGACCCTGGTGCCGAACTATGTACCCGACGATATGTCCGTCGTCTTACACAGCGAGAACGGAATTCTCGGCGTCGGGCCGTATCCCATGTCCGGCGACGAGGATCCGGATCTGATCAACGCGGGGAAGGAGACCGTGACCCTGCGCACGGGCGGAAGCTATATCGATTCCGCCTTGTCATTCGGCATCATCCGCGGTGGACATCTCGATGTGGCCATCCTCGGAGCGATTCAGGTGTCGGCCACCGGCGATCTCGCCAACTGGTCCATCCCGGGCAAGATGATCAAGGGCATGGGCGGGGCCATGGATCTCGTGCACGGAGCGCGCCGGGTAATCGTGCTGACCGAGCACAACGCCAAAGACGGCAGCCCGAAGATCGTGGCCGAGTGCACGCTGCCACTGACCGGAGTCGGTGTGGTGCACCGCATCATCACCGACCTCGGGGTCCTCGACAGCACCCCTTCGGGGCTGGTCCTGCGGGAACTGGCCCCCGAGGTCACCGTCGAGGAGCTTCGAGCCCGTACGGCAGCCGAGGTGAGCGTGGCCGAATACAGCCCGGCCCGTGCTTCGGGCTCATAACTTCGACTGATACTCGGATACTGATGATTGATTTCCGCTATGATCTGCGGTCGGGAAGGCTGGACTGTATGCACAGGACCGGCTTATGAACAGAATCGACGTGCACTGCCACTACCTGCCCGAGTTCTATCGCGAGGCGCTTGTCGCCAACGGGCACTCCCGGCCCGACGGCATCTGGGGCATACCGGCATGGACGGAGGGCGCGGCCCTGGTCGCGATGGACGAACTGGGTGTGACCACGTCCTATCTGTCCATCTCCTCGCCCGGCGTGCACTTCGGCGACGACGCCGCGGCTCGTCGACTCGCGCGCAGGGTGAACGAGGAGGGTGCGCGACTGGCTCGGGCGCATCCTGGACGCTTCGGGTTCTTCGCCTCCACGCCGCTGCCCGACATTAACGGCGCACTCGCCGAAATCTCCTATGCGTTTGATGAACTCGGCGCAGCCGGAGTGGTGTTCGAAACCAATATCGACGGCGTGTATCTGGGCAGCGAGCGGATGGCGCCGGTATTCGAGGAACTCGACCGCCGTGCGGCGGTGCTGTTCCTGCATCCCACTAGTCCGGCCGCGCCCTGCACCGGCTCCGCGCCGGCGCTGCCCTACCCCCGTCCGATGCTCGAGTTCCTTTTCGACACCACTCGGACGGTGAGCGACATGGTGTTGTCGGGCACCCTCGAGCGCTATCCCGATCTGCGGGTCATCGTGCCGCACGCGGGTGCTGTGCTCCCCGTCCTGGCCTCGCGCATCGACGTCATCGGCGCGAAGTCCGTCGGCAAGATTGAACCCATGCGGCGAGCGCTGCGGCGAATGCACTTCGATCTGGCGGGTATGCCGCTGCCGGAGATGCTGCCCGCGCTGCTGAGCGTCGCCGATCCGCGACGTCTGCACTATGGCAGTGACTGGCCGTTCACTCCGCTGCACGAATGCGTGAAAAGTGCTATGGCGCTTTCTGATTCGCTGCTGTTGGCGGGATCGCTGAACGCGGATGTCATGCATCGCAATGCCGCGAGATTGTTCGCGGTGGCCTCGACCGGTCACTGAGCGCCCGGCCCGTGCCGGGCCCCGCAATACTCCCGCGCTGCGCTGGCCCGGCAGCGGTGCGGGTGTCGGCCGCCGGGTGAGCATTGCCGTCTGCTCACCCGGCGGCGTTCGACGTTTCGAGACGATGGCAGTCGCGCGCGGGAGTCGGCGGACCTCGGTGCCCGTCCGCCGGGACTCGGCAGCATTCGGCGCTTCTCGGTCAATGAGCGGCCGGTGTTATGCTCTCCAGAACAGTTGACCTGAGATTCTGGAGGACTTCGGTGTCTGCGCCGGCGAGCTATCCGATCGAGTCGGTCGACAACGCCGCTCGAATCCTGTTGATGCTGCTGGACAGTCCGGCCCTGCGGGTAGCCAATGTCGCCCGCGACCTCGGGGTCGCGCGTTCGACCGCTCATCGGATGCTGACCACTCTGCAGGCGCGTGGATTGCTGCGTCAGGACCCTGCGACGAAGACGTACGGTCCGGGCGCGAGTCTGGTCGAACTCGGCATGGCGGTGATGGGAGCAGTCGATCTGCGCGCGGAAATTCGGCCAGTACTCGAGAAACTATCCGCCGAGACCGGCGAGACCGCTCATCTGCTGGTCTTGGAGGGAGTCGAGGTGGTGTTCCTCGACGGCGTCGAAGGCAAACATGTGATCCGGGCGGCGGCGCGCAGCGGACAACGGAGCTCGGCCCATACGTCCGCTGCTGGGAAGGCCCTTCTTGCGCACCTCGATCCGGAAGAACTGCGGCGCCGCTACCCCGGCACGCGGCTGCGTGGCGGTACCAGCGCGGCGCTCGGCACGCGCGCCGCGCTGTTCGCGGATCTGGAGCGGATCCGTGAACGGGGCTATGCCACCAATATGTCCGAAAGCGAACCCGATCTGCACGCCGTCGCGGTGACGGTATGCGACCGGAACGGAAACGCTCGGTTCGCCTTGAGCATCTCGGGACCGGCCGGGCGCTTGGGCGACGACCTGAGCGAACTCGGCACGCGGCTTCGTGCCACGGCCGACGAACTCGCACCGAGATTCTGAGCTAGGCCACGCCATCGCGCGTGCGGACCATCCACAGCACCGCCACGCCCGCCGCCGCTGGGACGATCAGGGCGTAGAAGCCCACGCCCGAGCCGGCAAACGACCCTGTCACGATGCTGACGTATGCCGGACCGACGATCGCGCCGACTCGACCCACCCCCATGGTCACACCCAGAGCGGTGCCTCGGAGTTCGGGCGGGAACGATCCAGCGATGAAGCCATTCAGTAGGTTTTGCGTACCGAAGGTTCCTACTCCGGCCACCGCCGACATCAGTAGTACCAGCCAGGTGCTACCGACAGCGCTGAGCGCGAGCAGGGCGACGCAGGCGAAGCCGAGACAGGTGATGGCGGTGCTCTTCGGGCGACCGCGGTCGGCGACCAGGGCGGCCACCAAGGTGCCCGCGATCGCGCCGCCGTTGAAGGCGACAGTGAAACTCAGCGCCGAGCGCATATCGAAGCCGCGCTCCACCAGCAGCGTGGGCAGCCATACGGCGACGCCGGAAACCAGCAGCAGTACCAGGATGCTCGTGGTGCCGAACAGGACGGTAGGTCGCCGCCACGGCGTGGTGAGCAGCACCCGGACCGGCGAATCGGTACGGGCCGCGACCGGCACGACGGCACTCGGCAACACGTAGAAGCAGGCCGGAATCAGCCCCAGCGCCAGAATGCCCAGTAGGAACAACGCCTGAAAGGATACGTCGTCCAGCACGGCGCGACCTACGAACGGGACGATCAGGCCACCGACGGCGACACCGCACTGCGCCGCGCCGACATGAAACGAACGGCGCTGCGATGGAGCGGATTCCGCCACGAAGGTCACCGTGAGAGTGGTGAGCGCGCCGACGGCGAAACCGGTGCAGGCCAGACCTGCGGCGAACACCGCCAAGCTGGGCGCCAAGCCGCTCACCGTCATTCCGAGCGACACCAGGACCAGCCCGATGAGCACCGGCGTGCGCGTGCCCCAGCTGTCACTGATTCGACCGGCGAGCAGCGCGCCGAATGGCATGCCCAGCGACAACACGGTGCCGAGGAAGCCCAACGTTCCGGCGGTCGCCCCCCACGTGCCGGAGTCGAGCAATGCTGGTCCAGAGGTGCCCAGCGCCCCGAGGTCCCAGCCTTCGATGACCAGGATCGCAATGCCGAACGGCAGTGCCCCGCGTCTGGTGCGTCCACGTGATCTGGCTTCGATGGAAACGTCCACGGCCTCTGAATGGTCGATACGCACGGTGGAAACCGCCTTCCTTGTGTTCTGTCACACAGAACATAGACCTGCTATTGGAACGCGACAAGGCTTGACGGCTGTCACGTGAACCGTCTACTGTGCGAAACATGATCTGCTTGGCAGAACGAATTGCCGCGCGGATCATCTCCCGGCCCGCCGCGGCGGCCGGATCGCAGACCCCGTAGTTCAGATCGGAATCCCCGGAAAATGAAGCTCACGACAGCGTCGGTCCTCTCACCGTTCCGCGTGGTGATCGCCGGCGGCGGCCCGGTCGGCCTGACCGCCGCCAATCTGCTCGCCACCGCGGGTGTCGAGGTGATCCTGGTCGAACGCAACGCGACCACCAGTGACGAAGCCAAAGCCATCAGCATGGACGCGGAATCGCTGCGCGTTCTCGACGGTCTCGGGCTGGGCGACCGCCTCAACGCGGTCATGGTGCCGGGCACCGGCGTCCGGTTCCACAACCGCCACGGCAAACGCGTGTTCCAAGCCCGCGGGCGCAAACCCTACATCTACGGCTACGCGGTGAAGAGTCAATTCTCCCAGCCGGAATTGGAACGGCTGCTCTTGGATCAACTGCAACTCCACGAGCGCGCCCAGCTTCGCTTCGACACAGAACTGATCGGCTACCGCAATGTCGCCGACGGAGTGGACATCGATATACGACGAGTCGGCACGGACACCGTGGAGACACTGCGTGCCGACTATCTGCTCGGCTGCGACGGCGGCCGCAGCACGGTGCGCAAGCTCGCTGGAATCCCCATGACCGGGCGAAGCTTCAGCGACGTCTGGCTGGTCGTCGACACAATCGGCGACCAGCACGACGACCGGTGCAGTATGCACTTCGGTGTCCCCGACCGCCCCTATGTCATCGTGCCCGGCGGAAACGGGCGCTGCCGCTACGAGTTCCTGCTACGTCCGGGTGAGGGAACAGCGCGCGAACGGCCCCCATTCGAGCTGATCGAGCGATTGCTCGCCCCGCACCGAGCGATCACGGCCGACCAGGTCGAACGTTCGGTGAACTACACGTTCTCCGGCCTGGTCGCGGATCGCTGGCGCGACCGGCGGGTGTTCTTGCTCGGCGACGCGGCGCATATGATGCCGCCGTTCGCAGGGCAGGGCCTCAACTCGGGTATCCGCGACGCCGCCAATTTGTGCTGGAAGTTGAGCCTCGTGGCACACGGCCGAGCGGCTGCGACGCTGCTGGACTCCTACGAGGCCGAACGCAAACCGCATACCGAGGCCACCGTCACGGCATCGGTGCGGCAGGGCCGAATCGTCATGACGAGCAATCGGCTCGCCGCCGTGGTCCGAGACACTGTCGTCGCGGTCATGCTGCGGATTCCGCGCTGGCGTGACTATCTCGTGCACCTGAACTACCTGCCCGAGCCGCGCTTACCAGTCGGCGTGGTGGTCCGAGACGGACCCGAGACGGAGGAACTGGTCGGGAGACCCCTCGATCAACCAAACGTCCTGCACCCAGACGGCTCGACCAGCCGACTCGACGAGGTGCTCGGCACCGGATTCACGCTGCTGGGTGTCGACGTCACCGCAGCGGATTGGGCACTCACCAACGCCGCGTTCGATGACCTGCCTGCCCAGCGCCTCTCGATAGTCCTCGGTGATCGCCGCCCGCGCTGGGATGCCACCCCACGCGCGGTGGGTGATGCCGATGGCGAGCTGGAAGACCTGCTGAGTGGCGTCTCCGGCCGCTTCGTCCTGCTCCGTCCGGACAGATACGTCGCCGCCGTCTTCCGCTCCGCCCGAGCGGAATTCACCGCCTCTGCGCTGCGTCGCCTGCTCGGCTCCGACACAGTCCTACCCATACCGACCGCGAAAGGCGCTCGATGAATCCCGAATCCGACCCGGCGATCGCCGAGCTCGGCCACGTCGGCATCCGCTGTCATGATGTCGCACGTCAGCTCGAGTTCTATACCCGGACGCTCGGCCTCACAGTCACCGATCACGACGAGGCACTCGGCGTCTGGTTCCTGTCGGCTCGGCCCGACACCGAACATCACGAAATCCTGCTGGCCACCGGTCGCACCGCGGCTGCGGACACGCAACTCATCCAGCAGGTCTCGTTCCGGTGCGACTCCTTGGAAAGCGTTATCGGGTTCTTCCGACGTTTCCGCGACGAGGGCGTCGAGCTGGACATGGTGGTTTCGCACGGCAACGCCGTCGGCGTCTACTTCTTCGACCCCGAAGGAAATCGATGCGAGGTCTACTGGCAGACCGGAATGCAGGCGCGCCAGCCCTTCGTCGAACACATCGACCTCGATACCGACACGGACGAGCTCCTCGCCCGGATACGTGCGTCCGTCGAGAAGTACGGCGAGAGCGGATTCACCGAGCCCTCCTACGTCGAATGGACCACTTCGCACAACAACCCCGCCTCCTCGAGCACTGGAGCAGCACAGTGAAACTGGCCAGAATCCGCACCGCGACTGGAGATATCCGCGTCGGTATCGTCGAATCCGACGGTATCCACCTGCTCGCGGAAATCGACGATATCCAGTCTCTGCTGACCGATCCTGGTCGGACCTTGACCGAAGCCGCCCTCGCCCGAGGCGCCACCGGTGAAGTCGTGGACCCCGAGACTGTGCAGTATCTGTCGCCGCTCGCGACACCGCCGACCATCCGTGACTTCTACGCCTTCGAACAGCACGTGCGCGCCGGTCGGGCCTGGCGTGGCTTGGAGATGGACCCGGACTGGTACCAGATCCCGGTCTTCTACTTCTCCAATCCATACGCGGCCACCGGAAGCGGCGACATCCCGATTCCGCCCGGCAGCAACGCATTCGACTTCGAACTGGAGATCGGCGCGGTGGTGGGTGGGTACGGTCGCGACCTGACACCCGAACAAGCCGAGCCACTGATCGCCGGCTTCTGCATCCTCAACGACTGGAGTGCCCGCGACCTGCAGAAGCGTGAGATGACGCTGTCCATGGGCCCGGTCAAGGGCAAGGACACCGCTACCGGTCTCGGTCCCTGGCTGGTCACCCCCGACGAACTCGCCCCCTTCAAGGAGGGCACCGGCTACCGGCTGAGCATGCGTTGCGAGGTCAACGGGCGCAAATACACCGAAGCCGTGTGGTCGGATGTCTACTGGTCGTTCGCGGAGATGATCGCCTATGCCTCTCGCGGGACAGAGGTCCGCCCTGGGGACGTGATCGGCAGCGGCACCTGTGGCACCGGCTGCATCAACGAACTCTCCCGCACCTACAGTGCGGAAGAGTATCCCTTCCTGCAGGAAGGCGACGTGGTAGTGGCGTCCGTGGAGGGCCTCGGCACGCTGGAGAACCGCATCGTCGCCGGCGCACCGGCGATCCCGCTGCGTGAGGGCACGGTCTGAGCTCCGGGCACGACCGGCTGCCGCCGCTGCCGGTCTCCGCACTCACCGACGAGCAACGCGCGGCCGTCCGTAGCGTGACCGACGGTCCCCGCGGCGATGTGTTCGGTCCGTTCGTCCCGCTGCTGCGCAGTCCCGTGGCGATGACGCGTCTACAGCATCTAGGGCAATACCTTCGCTTCGAAAGTACCCTTCCACGGGATCTTTTCGAGATGGCGGTATTGCTCACCGCGCGCGCACGAGATCAGGATTTCGAATGGGCCTATCACGCGCCGCTGGCCCGAACCGCAGGGGTTCCGGAGCCTGTCATCCACGCGATCGCACATGATGCGGAACCCGAGAATCTCGAGACCCGAGCCTTCACCGCACACCGACTCGTCGCAGCGTCGTTGCATACCAATGAGATCGATGACGAGACATACGACGAGGCTGTCGCGTGTCTGGGTGCGGAATGGGTCATCGACTTGGTCGTCACGGCCGGGTACTACTCGACACTGGCCATGGTGATGAACCTCGCGCGTACCCCTGTACTCGAAGACTCATCCGACCTCGCGATCTTCCGGTCCCCTCGCACGAAGGCAAGTCCACAATGAACCTACTCCGTACCGCCGCTCGCATCCTGACAGGATCGACCTACGCGATCCTGGGTTGGGAAGCCGCGCGCACGCCGGGCCCACGCGTCGAGATGGCAGCGGGCACCCTCGCGGCGATGCGCAAGCTCGTCCCCCTCCCCGCAGACGACGAACTGATTGTGCGCGGCAACGGCGCCATCCAAGCTGTGGGCGGAACTCTCTTCGCGATGGGTCTGTTCCCCGGCCCGGCCGCAGCCGTGATCGCAGCCTCCTTGATACCGACCACCGTCGCGGGTCACCCGTACTGGACCATCGTCGACCCTGACGTCCGAAAGGCGCAGCGTATCCAGTTCCAAAAGAACCTCGCGATGCTGGCCGGCCTTGTCTTCGGCTATCTGGATTCCCGGCCGATCCCACCGAGCCCGGGGACTTCGCGGTAGTCCGAGGATCTCTGAGCAGGAGGCCGCGATGCCGCCGAAGGCTGTCGGTCAGCGCCGTCGTCCGACGCAGGAGCGTGCGAAGGCGACCAGGGAGCACATCCTCGACACGGCCGCCCGGTTGTTCGGGGAGCGCGGTATCGCCAACACCTCGACGAACCGGATCGCGGTGGAGGCCGGGGTGAGCATCGGCACGGTCTATCGGTACTTCGCTGATCGCTCTGTCTTGGTCGATGAGCTGCTCGAGCGGTTGCTCGACACCATCGAGCGGCGGTTCACGCGGCGAGTGTTCGGTCTCTCGGAAAAGTCGATCGTGGAGATCGTTACCGACATTCTCGAAGTAATCACCGGCGAGTTGGTTGCCAACGCGCAGTTGGTACGTGCACTGGTTGCGGGAGTGCAGTTCTACAGCAGTGGTATCCCGGAGTTCGAACCTCGGCTGCGCCTGTTGGTCAAGGTGCTGTTGATTCAAATTCTCGGGCCGGGCGACGATCATGAATACGAATTGATGACATTCGTTTTGATCAATACCGGTTTTGCGGCGGTATTGCGCGCGTCGGCCTTGGAGGGCGACAGTCGCGAACGGATGGAGGCGGTCGATATGACGGCGCGGATGATCGCGGCCTGGATCGAGGCGTAAGTCGACCCTACGGCCGCGTGAAATCCGGGTCGGCCGAGAAAACGCCTCTCGAGTCGCCGAGGCGCTCTACCTGCCTCGACCCCACCGATGCCAGAACGCCCTCCGTCATGCCAGCGGGGCACAGGTGCGCAGGCCCGATCGGCGATCGTGGCTTCGCGGGATCGCGGAGGAGACGGAATAGGTGCTCTCGGCCGGATTCGAGCGAGCGCCGTCCTGGCAGCCGGTTCCCGCGACCGAGCACCCAGCCGATTGCCGCGGCGATCGAATCAGTAGGTAGCTCGTCTGTCGTTTCATGGCTCGATCGGTCGGTCCCTGATGTATTGCGCACCCTTAAGGCGCAACGCTCAGAGGAGCTGGTGTCTCGATACGTCATAGATAGGACCGACCATTGAGGTGTGTGCAGATCACTGTGGACGAAAGCACGGGAATATCCTCGGGCGTCGCGGGTGAGCCGATGCTGTCGCTCGGCGAGCCGCCCTGTGCGCGCAGCGCCCTCCGGACTCATGCGGTTCCTCCAGGTGAGAGCCTCGACTTCCCGAGGTTCCTCGGTGGGGTCAGGAGAACCCTCAGCGCTGCGAAGGAGGCGGCGCGATGAGGCAGCTCTCCGCGTATCAGCCGGGTTGTCCGTCACCGGGCCTGCGGCCGAGTGACCAATCGTTGCCGTTACTGGCGCCGGACGAGTTGCTTCGGGCGATCGCCGGGCGGGCGAGTGACGGTTCGCCGCTTGTCGGATGGGCGCGTGAACTCGGCGATCTGCACGCTGAACTGGTGCGCTTCCGGCTCGGCCGGGTACCGCAGGGAAGCGATTTCGACGATGACCGGGTTCGTTCGGAGATCGATCGCTTAATGGGCGAGATCGACACGTGGGCAGTGCGGCACATTCTATGGACAAAATGTGGGCGTATGTACACACATTCGCTGGGGGAGGTGATGGGCCATATCGCAAAAATGTACGCCGAGGCATGGTGGACGGTACTGCACACGGCTGATGCTGACCAATGGCACGACGTCTGGGT
Organism: Nocardia exalbida NBRC 100660; assembly: GCF_000308575.1. Classification (GTDB taxonomy): domain Bacteria; phylum Actinomycetota; class Actinomycetes; order Mycobacteriales; family Mycobacteriaceae; genus Nocardia; species Nocardia exalbida. Next base: position 19,597 of record NZ_BAFZ01000034.1, read on the forward strand.
GCGTTTGAGTGAGGTTCGCGAGGGCTACGCCTATATGGTCGACGAAATCCGATCCGGGCGGCTTCAGCTTCCATTGGGATTGTGTGTGATTCCAGCTCCGGGAGTCGGATGATTACCCTACGCATTGCGTCGCGCGATAACGACCCATGCACCGGTTTCGAGTGCGTAGAAGAATGAATGCGCTCCGGCGCGAAAACATCAGGTGGTACCGAATGAATTCGATGTTTTGCTCGTGCTGTCGGGACATTGCGCTGTCGGAAACGGATTTCCATAGCTGCCCACGCATCTCTTGCGCGAATTCGGATACACGAGCGCGAATGACTCCGGCAGATTGGAAAGCTGTGGCCAGTTGGCTCAACCCCGGACGAAACCGTCTGGTGGGACAAATGGGGCCAGAATAGGCCGGAGACCCAGGGGGTGCAGATCCGCGACAGGTACGCGAATCTGAGACACCGCTATATTGGCCGGCCTGCGATCCACGCGCGATCCGCAGCAGGAAAACAGGCGGTGAGCGGGGGATATGTGCGGAAGGCCGGTCGTTCGAGCGCCAGCGGCATCTGGAGTTGCTCAGGTATAGCTGGTGTCGTCCTGGATGACTAGGCTTCACCTCATGTCGGCGGCACGCGGAACGCGACCGGGGGTCCGGGCTGGGGGGGCAGGGGACTTCGTCGGCCGTGACGAGGAAGTGGAAAAGATCGTCGGCTTACTGCTGTCATCGGCTCGGTTGATTACTTTGATCGGTCCTGGCGGTATCGGCAAAACGAGCGTGGCAGCCGAGGTTGTTCGCCGTATCCGTAAATCGAGTAGCGCTCCGGTCTACTGGGTGCGGCTGGCTCGACTGAGCAAAGGCTCCGATTCCGCTGCTGTCGAGGAGGCGGTCTCTCACGAAGTGGTCGGGTCCGACTTCTCGGGGCGGCCGGGATGGGAAACCCTCGTCGCGAAGCTGACCATGAGTGGCGAAGCGGAGAGTAAAAAGAATCCCGTACTGGTCATGGACAACTGTGAACATGTGCTCGAAGGTGCTGGTCAGGTGATCACGGACCTGCTCGAGGCGGTGCCGGGTTCGACCATCCTGGCAACCAGTCGCGAGGCCGTAGGCTGGGTGGACGAGTACCTGGTGGCGATTCCCTCGTTGCCGCTCGAACACGCGGTGGTTTTGTTCCGGCAGCGTGCCGAACTCACCGGCCATCCCATCGGCAACAAAGGCGATCTTGCGTTGGCCACCCGGATATGTCGTCATATGAATAATTCTCCGTTGTATATCCGCCTTGCGGCTGCGCGGCTATCCCAGCAACCTCTGGAAATGATCGCCCGAGAATTGAGCGGCGAGGTAACGGACAAGCGGACGCGGTGGGCTCATTGGCCGCGGTTCGGAGCTGAGCCCCGACATCGAGGAGTGCGTGACGCCATCGCGTGGTCCTATGATCTGTGCCAGGACCGAGAACGGCTGCTATTGGACCGCATGTCGGTGTTCGCCGCCGGATATGACACAAGTCCCGAGGGCGATGTTCGCTCAGCCGCCGATGTCGGTGTCGACCTCGACACCATCGTGGCCGTGTGCTCGGACGATCACCTACACCGCGCAGACTCACAGCGCCTCGGGAACTCTGTCACGCTGTCGGCCGAAGACATCGGCGGCGTGCTCGAGCGTCTGGTCGACCAGTCTCTGGTCACGGCCCACAGGACGCCTACCACCGTCCGGTACTCCTTGCTGGAAAGTGTCCGAGTGTTCGGGGCGCAGCGACTGGCGGAACGATCCACTGCGAAGGCAGACGAACCCGCGCGGCTGGCTGGGCGTCATCGCCGCTACTACCGGGACAAGATGATCGCGGCGCAGATGAAATGGTTCCGGCCTGGCGCGCGTGATCTGTTCGGCTGGATCCGGGCCGCTTGGGACAATCTCGCCAAGGCGATCGAGACAAGTCTGAACTCCGGCGATGCGGCACTCGGCTTGGAAGTCTCCACGAGTCTGATGCTGCTCCCGTTTGTCATAGGATCACCCCGTGAAGTGCGCGGCTGGATCCAGCGCACACTTCAGGCAACCCGCATGTCGACGTCGACCCCAGATGACCTGCAGATTCGAGCCATGGCTCTGATCGGATGGTCCGCCCTCATGGCAGGCAAGACCGCCGAAGGCGAGCAGATGCTTGCGGATTGCACGGCTGCCTGCCTCCGCGGCTCGAAAACCATGCCCGATCTGCCGCGGGCCCTGCAGCAGGACATCGGCCTTCCGGCCCCAGCCGAATTCGCATGGGGCACAGAACTCCTGCTCGTCCATCGAGACCCGATGGCCATCACGGTATTCGCTCGCGCCCGTCAGAAGGCGACCGCACGCGGGGATCTCGGCTTCGAGATCAGGTGTTCGGATATGGAGACCTGGGCCGCAAGCTTCGTCGGATCGGCACAGCAAGCGCTGCAGATCACCCGGCACTACCTCGACGTCGCAACCGCATCCGACTCCGAATGGGCGAAGGGATTCGCCGAAAATGCACGGGCAGTGGCGCTGGCGAAGCACGCGAACCCAACTGAGGCGCTATACGTTGCTCGAAGTGCGCTCGCGCATCATATGTCGACACGTGACAGCTGGGGCGAATCGTGGGCGGTGCACATACGAATCTACGCGCTGGCGCGGGCCATCAGTGCGATGATGGCGACGGCAGGCACCGACCGTGCAGTACTCACCGAACTGGCGAGAGAGGCTGCGCAACTCGTCGGTGGGGCCGCCACGCTCCGCGCGGAGTTGAGCATCGAGGTCGATGATCTGCGGCCATTCGCCGGTGAAATAGCCGAGGCGATCGAGGTGGTCCGCAGCGTGCTGGGGCGCGATGCATTCGCCACCGAGCGGCGGAAGGGCTCCCTGCTGCGCTCGGAGTTGCGCGAGGTCCAGCGGCTGGCGCTGGGGACGCTATCCACCGACAGGTTGCCGATAGATCATCCTGCCAGGAAGGGCAGTCCTTCACATTGGTACGAACTGTCCACCGCTGAGCAGCATGTGGCAATCCTGGCCGCAGCAGGGTGGACGAACTCCGCGATCGCCGCCCGCCGAGGAAGCTCGTCCAAGACCATCGAAGCGCAGATGGCTGCGATCCTTCGGAAATTGGTGATCAACTCTCGCGAACACATCCTCGAGCTCGTGCCCGAGAACGAGATCGAATCGGTCCGATCAGCAGCGGCGACTCGCTCCGTCAAGAATCGGCCCGGGCCACGGATGCGTGACGGCTAGTACCACGTCCGCAGTCTGGCTCGCTGGCCACCGTCTTCGGCCGTGGCCGGGCGGCGAAAGCGCTTTCGTCCCTGCGCTATGAGTGTTGCGTGCGCGGCAGCGCCGATGCGAGCGAGCACCGTGTCCGAGGTCGTCACGGTCTTAGTCGCCTATTGCCGAAAAATACGGAAAAGGCGACGCGCGCGGTCAGCAGGTCGATCGGACGGAAGGATCCGTCCTCGGCAGTTGACGGGCCGGACGGACACCCTCAAGTATAAGAAGAACGTATAGGTCGATACGAAACATTCACTTCCGCGATAGCTCTGGCGCCCTCAGTCTTGAGACGAGCGTCACGTCAACGAAGGAGTGACCAGTGTTCGTAAGACTCTCCAGCAACACCGCGACCGTGCACCAGGCCGACGACTGCCACCGTCTGCATGTGCTCACGGACTTGCCGGACGCGGAACTCGCCGACGCCCTGCACGTCACCGGCGCGGGCCGCATGCGCGCCGACGGCGACATCGATCTCGATGTCGGCCGTCTATTCCGGCACGCGAAGGCCGTCGCTACCCTCGCCGACTGGTCCGAGCAGTGGGAACGGATGATCGACTACGCGACCGCCCGCCGCTGGGTCAGCGCCGACGGGGCATTCGTCCGCACGCATGTGGAGGCGACGCGATGAGCGGTCTTCCCGATCTGCGGTCGGTCACCCCAGAGGAGTTCCGCGCCATTCTGGGGCATCTGCCCACCTCAGTGGTCGTGGTGACGGCGGTCGACGAGCACGGCCCGATCGGCATGACGGTCGGTACGTTCACCTCGGTATCGCTGGATCCGATGCTCGTCGGATTCCTGCCCGCCGACAACTCCGCGAGTTGGGCGCGTATTCGGGCGGTCGGTTCGTTCTGCGCGAATGTTCTCAGCGCCGACCAGGTCTCGCTGTGCCAGGCCTTCGCCGCACGAACCAAAGACAAGTTCTCGGGCGTGGATTGGCGGGCCTCCGAATCCGGCTCACCCATCCTGCCCGATGTCGTCGCGTGGATCGACTGTGACATCCAATCCGTGTGTCCCGCAGGTGATCACGTGCTCGTCCTCGGCGCGATCCGTGAAATCGGCGTCGAACCAGGCGCGTCCCCGTTGATCTTCCACCGCGGCGCTTTCGGCCGCGTTCATTACGCGGCAGCCGCAGCGTCCTGATCGCATCGCATCACCAATTTTCTCCTGAACCAAGGAATACGACAGCATGCCTGCACTGCACGACGATCCCGGCACCGTGAAGGTGACTCACCAATACGGCCTGGGAATCCACGACACGGCCGCGGACAGCGACTGCCTCGACCCCGGCTGGCAACGACGCCAACTGCTGGAATACCTCGATTTCGCGGTAGAGGCAGAGGAACTCGGCTACGACGGATTGACCCTGACCGAACACCATGTGCCACGGATCTCGAACCCCTCACCGCATCTGCTGCTGGCCAACGTCGCGGCCCGCACGAACCGCATCCGCCTGGGCACGGCGATCACCGTCCTGCCGCTCTACAACCCGGTCCGAGTCGCTGAGGAAGCCGGTATGCTCGACCTGCTCAGCGACGGCCGATTCGAATTGGGAATCGGGCGAGGTAATCCGGTCGAGTACGAGATGGTGACCGGGCACAGCCCCGCCCGCAGCGGCCCGCATTTCAGCGAGAGCTGCGAACTGCTCGACAAGGCGCTGACCACTGGGGACTTCACTTTCGACGGCGAGTTCCATCGGCGGCCGCGACCGATCACCGTCACCCCGGATGCACGGAGCGTGCCGGTGTGGATGGCCGCCCAGAGTGATTTCTCGGTCGACTACGCCGCCGGCAAGGGATGGAATCTGCTGCGCAATTTCGGCGACAACCAGACCCATCGCGCGGCTTTCGACCGCTATCTGCGCGAATCCGACCGTGCCGGTTACTCACGGTCCGGCGCGAACTTCATGGTGTCGCAATTCGTATGCCTGGGTGCCACCGAGACCGAAGCCGAGCAGAGCCGAGAGCGCCTGCTCGAGGTTTTCTCCGGACTCACCAGGCCGACCGGTCCGGTCACCGATAGCGCCGCCGCACCGCACCCGCCCATCGTGTGTGGGACACCGGATCAGGTGCTGGATACTCTGCAGCGCACCGTGATCGAGACCGGTGCACGACGGCTGATGATCGAGGCCATTTCCCGGGACGAAACCCGGGTTTTCGCCAAGGAGGTCCTGCCCGCGTTGCGGGCCATCCCGATCAGCGGATCGGATAGCCGATGATGAACGGAAGCACTGCGGTTCACCTCGCCGATCAGGGCTACTTCTGGGTGGGTGTCGAGGTGGTCGAATCCGGACACGGCGCTGTGGTCGACGGTACCGCGCTCTACGTCGAATACCAGATCCCCCACGAGCAGACCCAGCCCTTTCCTCTGGTGTTCATCCACGGCGGCGGGGCACAAGGATTGGACTGGATCGCCACCCCTGATGGCAGACCAGGCTGGCGCACGCTGGCCTTGCAACGCGGATACGCCGTCTACGTGCTGGACCGGCCCGGGCACGGCAGGGCCGGCGGCGGAGCGACTCCCAGCGGGTGGCGGCCCACCGTGGACGGTATCGGCACGCTGTTCGCCGGCGGTGACAACCCGGACGCGACCCAGTGGCCGGGAACCGGCACCGCCGATGACCCGACCGTGGCGAACGTGCTCGCTGGCGCGGCCTGTGCGCTGCCGCCTCCTGACCAGCATCAAGAGCTGATGCGCCGCCGTGGATCGCAGCTCCTCGATCGCATCGGCCCGGCGGTCCTGATCGCCAACTCGGCCGGATGCGCCCCGGCCTGGCTGATGGCGGATTCACGGCCCGACATGGTCAAGGCGGTCGTGGCTCTGGAACCGCTGGGACCGAGCATGTCCTGGGCCGTCACCGAGGTTCCGATGGCCTACGAACCGCCCGCCTCGACGGCCGAGGATCTCGGCTTGGTCGAGATCGATCCCGTCCCGATCGGCACCGCGACGAAGCCACTGTTTCTCGGCGAGCCTCCACCGATGCTCCGCCAGTCCGGCACACCACGCCGATTGCCTCACCTGGCACAGGTCCCGCTGGCTGTCGTTACCGGGCAGGCATCCTTCGCCAAAGCGCTCGACTCCGCGACGGTGGACTACCTGCGTGGGGCCGGTTGCCAGGTCGATCACCTCGAGCTCGGCGATCTCGGCATCTACGGCAACGGCCATCTGGCGATGCTCGAGAAGAACAACGCTGATGTGCTGGTCGTCGTACTCGAGTGGATCGAGCATCGGACCGGCTCACCGATTGCCGCGCAGCCCGATTCGACGGTCGGTCCCTGACTGCCCATCTCTCTTATTCCTTCGTCGGCCGATCGGCCCGTTCAACAGATTCGAGGACAGATATGCCTGCGCCGAGTATGGACATCAACACCACCCAGGCCCCGCCATCGCTGACACCCGCCGAGGCTCTCGACAACGCGGTCAAACTTCGTGACCGCATCATCGCGGCGGCCGCGGAGACCGAGGCCCGGCGCTTCTATTCCGAGGAACTGCACCTCGAATTCGTGCGCGCCGGTTTCTATCACATGTTCCGACCGAAGATGTTCGGTGGCTACGAGTTCCGTCCCTGGGAGTTCTTCCGGGTGATGCGGGAGATCTCACGTGGGGACATGTCGACCGGCTGGAGTCTGACCTACGCCGCCGGCCACGCCCACCAGGTCGCGTCCTATTTTCCCGAATCGGTGCAGCGAGCGGTATTCGGAGAAGGGCATTTCGCCGCGACGTTCACCGGAAAGCCCAGCGGGACCGCGAAAAGAGTCGATGGCGGCTGGATCATCGACGCGGTCGCCCCGTTCTCCTCCGGGTGCGCCTACTCGACCCATTTCGTCGGGAAATGCTTCGTTGACGGCCCCGGCAGCGATGAGCGGATCCTGTCGCAATACATCGTCCCGCGCGCCGCGGTCACGATCCGTGACGACTGGGGCGCCACCCTCGGCCTCAAAGGCAGCAGTTCCCACACCGTAGAGATCAATCAGGCGTTCGTACCGCACGATTGGGTCCTGCCCGGCACGAACATCTCCAAATACGAGATCGGCACCGGCACCCCCGGATGGGAACTGCACGGCAACTCGCTCTATGGAGGACCGGCGAGCCCGTTCTTCACCTTCGAGCCGGCCGCGATCTCCATCGGCGGCGCCCGAGCCGCCCTCGACGAACTCACTGCGGCTCTGCCCGAACGCACCACCTCTGTCGACCCGGTTCAGAAGCGCTCACAGCACCCGCGCTACCAGATCTGGTTCGCCGACGCGGTCGCCGAAATCGCGGCCGCCGATGCCGTGCTCGAGCGCGCCTGCCGGCTCTGGGACGAATGCGCGGAACGCAGCACCTCAGGTGGGGCTCCCTTCACCCACGCCGAGGAACTGTACATCGGCCGTCTCGCCAAGCACGGTCAGATGATTGCACTGAAAGCTGTCCAAGAGAACATTATTCGCGGCCTGGGGACCAGCACCGTGATCGCCGGCGCACGCGGCGAACGTATCTGGCGTGACTGGTCGACCCTCTACACCCACATCGCCACGGTGAACAACGAGTTCAATGGCCTGGCCTACGCCGAGGCCATCCTCAACGGCCACGAACCGGCCCCGGCGTTCACCGACTAGGGCAACCTCGACGCGCGGTCACCGGACCTCGGTGGCCGCGGTGTCGAGAACCAGCTGGCGAAACCACGTGTGACCGGCATCGTCGGTGTGAGCCGGATGCCACCAGTAGGTCTCGACGACGGGGTCGAGATCGATGGGGCAGGCCACGATGTGGGTGATCCCGGGGCGAACCAGGATTTCAGCCAGGCGGCGCTGGATCAACGCCAGTCGACGTTGTGGTCGTACGAAGCGGGGCAGAATTCCGAAGCTGTTGACCGACAGCGAGTTCAAGCGCACACCGGCGCCGCCGAGGCGGCGATCGATGTCACTGCCGACGACGGGGTCGTGGAAGCCGAGAACCCAGTGCAGGCTGTTGAGTTCGGCAGGGGTCGATTCGGCGTCGGTGGCCGCGACGAGGCACACCCATTCGTCGCGGTACAGCTCGACGTGCGGCAGACGAGCGGGGGCGGCGGAGTGCGGCAGAATCAGCCCGTCGAGCAGCCGGACGCCGGTGCTGTCGTCCTCACCGATCGTCCGGCGGATCGGCCGGAATCGAAGTCGTGCCCGCGGAGCTTGTTGTTCGAACGCGTCCAGCAAAGTGGGGCCGAGGATGCTCAGCGAATAGTCCGATCCCCCGAGAACGAACTCTCGTTCAGTGGTGACGGGGTCGAAGCGTGACTTGGTGGCGAACAGCCGGTCGCTGAGTGCGACCACGCTGCCGGTCTGCTTACTCAGGATCACACCCAGCGGGGTCAGTTCGTACCGATTGCCGACGCGGGTGAGCAGTTCGTCACCGTAGTGGCGGCGCAGTCGCGCGAGCATCAGGCTCGCCGCCGGCTGGCTGACTCCGATGCGCTGGGCCGCGCGGGTGACGTTTCTTTCCTCGAGCAGCGCATGCAGTATCGAGATCAGGTTCAAATCCGGATGTGACGCGACCATATGCAGCCCCTTCCCACGGGGTCGACACGACGAGGGGATGCCGTACCCGGGTGGGCGCGGCACCCCCTCGTGAGCTCTGATCTCAGCCGAATAATGCCTTCGAGTTGCCGTGCATCACTCGACCGAGCAGCTCGCCCTGCAAGACCGCGGCCTCGTCGAGCTTGCTGGTATTGACGTGCACCTCGGGCAGAGGGGTGAACGGGAGATCGCTGCCGTAGTGCAGGTGTCCGGGATCGGCGACACTCAACAGTGCGGGCAGCATCTCCGGCAACGGCATCCCAGCCAGATCGAAGTGCAGGTGTTTCAGTGCCTGGCGCATCGGGTCGGTCTTGCCGACCATCTTTGCGCCGATCACATCGACTCGTGCGGTCACCGCGGGCAGTACCGCGCCGGCGTGGGGAACGATGACCTTGACGTTGGGGAAGCGCTCGAGAGTGCCCGACAACACCATGTCGGTCACCGTGCGGGTGGTGTCGAACAGGAACTCGAGCATCGGCCGCGGATACCGCAGCGGCTCGGCGGAGCCGGTGCAGGCCGCTGCAGGACTGGTCGGATGCATGAACAACACGGCCTCTCGGCGATCGAGTTCGGCATAGACCGGCTTGAGTCGCTTGTCGCCGAGATAGATTCCATCGAAGTTCGTTTCGAGCACCACGCCGTCGGCGTCGAGTTCGTCGAAGGCGTGGACGATTTCATCCAGTGCGGCATCGACGTCGGGTAGCGGTGTCGAAGCGAAGAACCCGAAGCGTTCGGGGTGGGCACGTTTGAGGCGTGCGCCTTCCTCGTTGACCTGCCGTGCCAATTTCCGGGCCGCGCCGTCGTCACCGAAGTGGACTCCGGGTGAGGAGATCGACAGGTAGGACTTCCGCACGCCCAAGCTGTCCATCGCCTCCAGGGCAATGGTTTCACTCCACTGCGGAATCCCCGGAATGCCATCGGGCCGGCTGTGCCCGTTGGCGATCAGCGCCTCGCGGTAGAAGTCGGGCAGGTAGTGGCAGTGCACATCGATTCGTGTCATTCATGCTCCTGATCGTTGGGCCGAGATCATTCGACGGGATGTCAGCGGTAGCTGTAGTCGCCGTCGCGGTAGCGCGGCGGAATGACGGGGATCTGCAAGTAGGACTGGTGGTCACCGCCGGTGTGGACGATGTGGCGGCCTTGGTTGGAGGTCTGCCAGCTCAGCGGTTCGAACCAGCCCCCCCTGATGTAGTGGCCTGCGATCTGCACCCGAATGCGCTGGCCTGCATGCCAGATCCGGCTGGTCGGCCAGATCGGGATATCCACGCCGACGATCTCGCCGGGACCGAGCTTTTCCTCGCTGCGGTGGGCAAGTACCGGGTGATAGTCGGTGGATTTGCTTTCGTCGAGTGCCCGGCGTGACACCCGCAGTTTGCCCCAGGCGCCGGGATGCGGATGTCCGAGGACATCGGTTGGCAGCCATTCACCGGTGGTACTGAGCTTCTGGATGTTGACGAACAGGTCCATTTCGTCGTGACCGTCGGCCTCGACGAACAATCGCAGCACCGAATAGCCGGTCAGTTCGGTCTCTTCGGTGAAGGCCATATCGAAGGTGACAACTCCTTCGTTGGCATCGTAGGAGATGTTGGACTGTGCGGTGACCGGGTCGAGCGACATCGATCCGGTTGCCGCGTCAAGGTAGAGGCGCTCGTAGCAGGTTCGCTCGAGTGGAAATTCGTTTTCCGCGCGGTTGATCTGGTAGTCGCAGTCGAAGGCGTCCATTACTTCCAGCCGCACGCGGGGGGTCAGTTCCCACCCGTTGTGAATGTTTTTGAGGTAGCGGTCGTAGAACCGTGTGAGGTCCTCAAGGTTGTGTGGGGAATACATGTCGGGCCACTCGAAGTCGCGGTGTGCCCGGATCCAGGTCAGCTCCGGATCGATATGCCGGAATCCCTCGAATGCGCCGTGTAGATGGATGTGGCTCCAGCCTGCGGCGATGTAGGCTGGCACCTGAATTTTTGAGAAGTCGGCGACCTTGTCGCGCCAGTAATTGTTGAGAAGAGGGTATCTGCGTGCCATCTCGCCGACATCCTCGACCATCCCGGTACCCGAGAGCAGATCGACGAGCACCGAATGGAAGGTCAGGCCGGGAACGCCGCCCTCGTAGATGGCTTCGGTAAAGATGTCGGAGGTCCCCTCCCAGGGGGCGATGCACGCCAGATGCGGGGGCTGCTGGGCGGCGATGGCCCATTGGGTCACCGCGACACCGGAGTTGCCGGCCATGCCGACTCTGCCGTTGCACCACGACTGTTCGGCGAGCCATTCGACGAAGTCGTAGCCGTCGCGCGCATCCTGGGAACCGTGAAAGCAGATGTCGCCCTCGGAATGCCCGACACCGCGCGGGTCCGCGTTGGCGATGGCATAGCCCCGATGGCACCAGTAGCCGGGGTCTGCGGATTCGAACTTGGCCATCAACGAGATCGTCGATGCCGGCACGCCGGGCACCTGCCACTGGCTCAGTCCGTCACCGGGGCGTTTGCCGAAGTAGCTCCACGAGATGATCACCGGGACCTGCGCGTCGGTGTCGGGTCGGTAGATGTCGGTGTAGATCGTGGTGCCATCGCGCAGCACGACCGGCTGGTCCTGGTCGCAGATGATGCCGGGGGCCGCGTGGTAGGTCCGGGTGTCGAATGGTGGGCAGTATCCGAGGTAGCCGCTGGCGACGAATTCGTCGTCGCTGCCTTCGCCGATGTCCGGCGGTCGACGTGCGGGCTTGTAGACGACGTCGATCTCCTCACCATCGAATACCTGGGTGACAGTGCGGAATTCGGTCGGCGCGTCGGTATCGGGATGCATGCGTTCCTCCGATCGGTCAGGCGGCGGCATTGTCGATAACCACGGCCCCGTTACGCAGGACCTGGTAAACATTGCCGATGGCGGTGATGTCGTCAAGTGGGTTGCCGTCGACGATGAGCAGGTCGGCGAGCTTGCCCGCCTCGACGGCGCCGATCAGTCCGGACATGCCGGTGAGTTCGGCGTTCGTCTTCGTGACCGCGGTGAGGACATCGGCAGCCGGGATTCCCTGGTCGTGGACCAGCATCACGAGTTCATTGCGCAGTCTCCAGCCGTGCATTCCGGTCGAATGCGCATCCGAGCCCACCCCGAGCTTCACACCGCGGTCGAAGGCTCGTTTGACGAGTTTGTTTCCGTAACGCAGGGTGCGGGCATCGGTCTCGGGTGTGGTGTCGCGCTGATGGGCCACCATGGTCGGCACCAGATAGCCACCGTAGGTGGTGATGAGATCGAACAACGTGTCGAAGGCGGCGGGGTCGTCCCATTCCTCAGCTCGCATCACCAGATGCTCGATGTCGTCGGCGCCGAGCTGTACCGCGCGCATCGCGTCATCGAGGGTTTCTGTGTGCGTGGCAACCATCAGGTTGTGATCGTGCGCGGTGGTGATAATGGCTTCGGTGAATTCCCACGGCATCTTCAATTCGGGTTTGGCAGGGCCGAAGATCGCATTGTTCGAGATGATGATTTTGATCAGATCGACGCCCGCGTCGGCCAATTCGCCGACGAGGTGCTTGGCTTCCCCGACGGTTTTCGGTACGCGCGCTGCTTCTTTCAACGCTTGCGGATCGTTGAACCACACGCTGCCGTTGGGATGTCCACCTTCCACTTGAAAGCTCGGTCCGCTGGTGACGATCCGGGGACCGGTCAGGGCGCCGGATTCGATGGCGTCGCGCACAGCCAAGCTGTCGGTGAGGAAATCGCCCAGACTCCGGACGGTCGTCACGCCGTAGCGCAGCGCACCTGCCCTCGGGTCGGCGTAATCATCGGTGGCTTGCCGACCCGCGAAGGCCGGTCGGCTGCCGAACCCCAACCCGCCCAAGTGCACGTGGGCATCGATCAAGCCGGGCAGGATTGCCTTGCCTGCGAGGTCGATGATCTGCGCGCCGTCCGGGATTTCGATTGCGGCTCCGACAGCGGAGATCCTATTGCCCGAGACGATGACGGTGGCATCAGGGACGGCGGGCCCGCCGTTGCCATCGATCAGTAGCGCGTGGGTGAACGCGATGGTCATGGAATCCTTTCAGTGAGCATTGAGCTGGTTCGGTTCCGCCGGCACCGCACGGCGGGTGAGTCGGCGGACGAGTTTGACGAGCAGGAAGCAGACCAGAGCGGCCAGCAGCACCATGCCTGCATAGGTGGCGAACTTCTCGAAAAATGGTCCGGCGAAAAATCCACCGGAAACGAAGATCGCGCTCCAGATCGTGGTACCTGTGGCACTGAATGCCAGAAACCGTGGGAAGGAGTATTTCGAAGCGCCGATCAGGACGGGAATCGTCGTGCGCAGCAGCGGAATCCAGCAGGCGAACAACGTGGCCACGGTTCCGCGCTTGCGTAGACTGCTTTCGCCCTTCTCCAGGGCCCGGCGCAACTTCGAGTCGACCGGACGGTGCCGAATCCAGTCGTCGAACACTCGCCCGAGGTAGTAGGTGCCTGTCGGGCCTACGACGTTCGAGGCGATCACGACAGCCAGCACGATCTGAAAATCGACGCGATTACCGGCCGCGAGAATGCCTACCAGCACGAACAGGGGCTCGCCGGGAATTATCAGCCCCATCGGAATCCAGAACAACGAGATCGTCAGTGCCGCGATAGCCGCGTACAAGGCCAGACCATGTACGCCATCCAGCGCCGTGGTGATATCGAACATCTAATTGCACCAGTCCGTTCAACTACGCAGCCAGAAGCCGCCAGGCGGCCGGCGGGAGCAGGTCCGTCGGTCCCGTGGGGTACTCGCATGGGGCGAGCAGGCAATAGAACAAAGTCTGCGCAGAAGATCGCTATACAGGAAATCAATCCTTGGTATCTATGTATATGATTTCGCAATAGTTGCCGGTAAACGACACTGGAATCGGCATTTCAGTGTGTGCGCTACAGGGCATCACCGACCTCATCGCCGTTCCAGAGCTCCGCATCCATCGGGCCATCGGTCAGTTTCGAACCCCTGCCATAACGTGTTCGACCTGCTCGAACGCGACGGTGCCAGCACCATGGCCTTCCATATGTCGAGCGGCGCGCGCGCCTGGCCGAACTAGACCTCACCGGCGCCAGGGTGCGTATCCCGCGTGCTGAATCGAGATCCCGGTCGAGGCGATGCTCGACACCGCCGCCTCCCAAGGTCTGGAAGACCTGTCGTCGGCAAGTGGCTGGATTCCGCATATCGACCTGGACTTCCCGTCCCGACGTCTGCGAGAGCTGCGAGCGACCTGGGAACCCGCACATGCGGGCGGCGGAGGTGCAGGGGCTATGTACCCAGATCCAGGGGCGTCGGCTCACATATGCCGCAGGGGCGGAAGTAGCCGCCCTCGGTCATGGTGATGCCACCCTCCGGCACCGGGCGGGCGCAGAATTCCGGCGTCCAGACAGGTCAGCTCGAGGCGAATGCCTGGACGTCGGTCCAGCGCGGTGAGCTGATCTTGCCAAGGATCATCCGGCCTCCGTCTCCGATGGAGCGGATTACGAAAGCGAAATCCTCATCGGCGTGAATTCCTCACGCGATGGCGCGAGAGGGTGGGTCTCGCCGGTGAGTGCGGCTACGGCTTGAGCGACTTCTGCGATGGATGCTCGGACGTAGGTGAGGGTGGTGCCGTCTTGGCCGCTGGGTTCGGCGTGGGCTGCGTATGCGCGTGCGGTGGCGTATCCGAAATTGCGTTCGACCCAGGTGAGTGTGGTGTGTCGGAGCCAGTGAGTCGTGATCTGCTGCGTGGTGACCCAGGGTAGGTGGCGTCCGATTCTGTCCCAGATGTGGTCGTAGCGGCGACGTGTGATCGGACGGCCGTGCCGATATCGCAGGAGTTGCTGACCCAGTTCAGGGTTGCGCTCACTGTGCTCGAGCAATCGGGTCATCAGGGTGGGGGACACCGGCTGCCAGTGCATGGTTCCGCCTTTGCCGAACAATCGGATCAGGCATTGTTCGGGTTCCAGGTCTTCCCTGCGGAGCCGCAGCGCGGTTCCCGTGCGGCAGGCTGTCTCCAGATGCAGTCGCAGAATGAGGGTATCGAGTTCGGGATCGTTTCCTGTTGTGGTGGCGATGTGGTTGATTTGGGCGAGTTGGCGGGTGGAGAGGGCACGTCGTGTGCTCGGCAGCCGTGAGGGCTTGTTGATATCGGTGGAGGGGTTGCCGGAGGAGGAGACGTAGCCATCGCGGTCGGCATAGCGGTATAGGCAGCGGATCGCGCCGACCATATGCTCGGCGGCAGATCGTCCGTCACGGCTGTTGCGGCGTACCACGGCATTGCGTCGGGTGTGCTCGACCAGTTCTTGAAGTTCGAGGGCGGTGGGTTCGTCCAGTGCTCGGTCGGGCCATTTGGCGGTGAGTCGACGCCAGTAGGGCGTGTAGGTCCGTCGCGCGCCGGGCGGCACTGCCTCGATGAGGCGTGGCACATACTCCGCGAAGGTAGGAGCCTTCGTGTGATGGGCCGCGGACCGAAGGAGGTCTTCAGGGCGAATGTTGAGGCGTTCCAGCAACAGTCGGGCTACCTCGAACTCGTGGGTGTTCACGCGGTGCCCGCCATCGTCGTCAGCGTGGATGCCAAAGCCTCCAGCACGATCCTAGACGGGATGAGCGCCACCATGCTTGCGGAGGGCCAGGCGGTGAGGAGGATGTGGTCGCCCGCGGCGACACCGGTGGCGTGTCGTACTGCCGCTGGTAGGCGTATTTGCCCTAGCGGACTGATCGCGTGGCGGGTCTTCTCCGGTGGGGCACATCGGATCGCGACGATCTGTCCGACGGTCGAATAGGTGATGGGTTGGCCTGGCGGCCATCCCATCGCAGCGAAGACACGCTGACCGGACAGGCGTGCGCGGTCGTTGACGATCGATACCATGACTGTCGGAGCAGGTGTCCTGAATTGGCGGGCAGGGACCGGCCCTCCGGGTAAGGGCAAACCTACATTGCGTCGTTGACTAGGCATGGACACTTCATTCCTGTCCCGCCTGCCGATTCTCCCGAATCTATGAAAGCTCATCTTCGGCGAAGACGCCAGACCACCTTCAGCAAGGGGGCGACGGGGATACGCGAGCAGTGCCGTACTGCCGTCCGTTATGGCCACTCGTCCAACCACCCCGTGCAGGAACCTCTCGTCACCGGTTCGCGGTCATGAATCGCAATGAGGCGTAGGGAATCGTGGTCAAACGTTGGTTTGCGGGGCCGCTGTCTCGTATCGGCAGCTCGCTGAGCTGGGGTTTTGTGATTGCGAGGAGGTCGGAGGTTCAAGTCCTCCTAGCCCCGGTGTGCGCATCAAAGGTCAAAGTTATTCGGCCCTTTGAGATTCTCATCGCTTCTACCCAGTCTAGGCAAGATCCTGCCTCGATCGCGTTTCCCGGTAGGCACGGGTGGCCGGACATCACTGACGTGAACCTAGCCTTGGTGCATGTTGGTGCAGCGTAGCGTGGGGCTGGGCTGGGTACGCCTGGTGGGGATGTGGATTGCGACAGGATGTTCGTGGGTTAGACACCGAGCTTTTCCTCCAAGCGTTCTATCGCTGCTGAGTGCGTGGTGGACGCTGAATCCAAGATCCATACGTCGTCGTTGACAGGGTGAAAGCCGATCGATTGCCAGACGTGTCGAACCTTTCGTAGCTCGGCTTCAAACTCGGGATCATTGGAATCAACTTCGAACGGGTGGGGAAGGGTGACCGCGATCCCGTCGCCGTCACCAACAAGATGTCTGAGGATGTAACTGATCAGGAGCCTGCCCACGCCGCCTTGCCCGCGAAACTCCGGCTCGAGCGATGCTCTGTCGATGAGCACCACTCGCGAGGACGGCATGGCGAGCGTCTCTTCGACGTCGTCGCGCAGGCTATTTTGATTGTGCTCGAGTACTGCGGTCGCCAGTTTTTCGTAGTCACTGCTGATCGCGTCCAAGGCGTGGTAGATGCTGTTATTAGGGGTCCAGAGGTCTGCTACCACACCGTTCATCCACAGGATGGTGCGAGGAGGTAGTTGGCCGTCGTCCACGGTGGAGCCGAGTAGGCCGTGGCTGGACCACTGTGAGATGCCCGGGCCGAAGGTCCCATCACTCCTTACGGGTGTTGTAATTATTGTCTTGAAGTGCATTCTGTCCCAATTGATTTCGACCGACATACTTGCATTGTATTCGTGCCGCGGCGCCTATCGACGAAGTCGGCGCCCGGGGGACGGCAGTGGTGCCGAGCGGTAATCGACGGTAGGTGGTCGTGAGCGGATCGGGAAGGCTTCAGCCGGGCAGAGTTGCAACCTGGGGGCGAAGGTGTCGCGTCTCGATCAGGTCGGCCACGGCTGCCCGGATCCGGGCCATTCCATTTCGTATCGACGGATTGGAATCCAATGGAATTGAGACAGTGGGCGCTGGTCGCCCGATTGGCCAACCCGCGCGTGCGCCCAGATGCCCGACGTTGAGGGCTGACACACTTGTGATGTAGCAGCCGATTCCATTCCATTCCATATCGTGCCGAGTGAGTAGAACGATATGGACGGATCAGATGAGACTGCCGGTGTGTCGAGACGGCCGCCGTGCCGATCATCTCGGCGGTTCGGGGCCACGGCTATCCGCGAACGCAGCAGCAACCGCAAGATCACCTCCTACGTAGGAAAGGTCAAGCGCGGCGGATCAGTGATTCGTCCGCGGCGCCGCCCACCCATGATCGTCCGGAGTTCATGTGCGGCATCCTGGCTGCGCGGCCGCTGAGCGCGTGTCCGTCTTTCGTGGCGGGCTCTTTGTCTACGGCAAGGCAGGCGGGCCACGGCACGAGTCGTCGTGCTTGGCGGTTTCGGTCTCATAGGTCGTTGCGGGGAAGCGTAAGGGTCGCGGCTTCGCTGAGTATCCGGCTGATGGTCGACCGGCTTCTGTTCAGTTCGTTGGCGATGCGGGTCGGATTCCATCCGTCGAGGTGATGGTGGGCCAAGGCTTTCGCCACGAGTTCGGGGTCTCGTCGCCGAGCCGGATCGCGTGCGCACAATTGTGCCGCGAGGTCGGCGAAGTCTCGGCTTGTGGGGTCGGGTAGGTGCGGTGCTGTGAGGACCAGTTCTACAGCAGTTGGTGGCGTGGGCACGGTTTCGGCGTCCGAGAACGGGACGTGCGCCCGCGATATGGAGTCGTCGTTGCGGAGGTCGTCAGCGTGCGCACGCTCGTTGCTGGGGGTGGAGTGGGCGAGGGCGAGTAGCGCGACGGTGGATTGGGTCATGGATCCTTCGATGATCAGCGGCCACAACCACGCTTCGCTCTGGGGGATTCCGGCGGTGATCGCCAGCGACCGGAGAGCGGTGAAGGAGAGCCAGAACGCGCCGGTGGCCATGAGAACCGTCATCGCGGTCGCGACCCATCGTGTGGCGCGGGTGGCGGTGTGCGCACGTGCGAGGACCGTCACCCCGTGTACCGCCGCCAGGAGCGCCAGCGGCGGGATGATCGCGACCGCAGCGGCCACGACGGGCAGTGCCGTGTCGTGCAGAAGGGCTTGGGTGGCGTTGCCGGTGAGGCTGACAGTGGCCGCAGCGGTGAGTACCGTCCAAAAGAAGCCGTGCGCACGAGATTTGGGTGTGGTCGCCTTGGGTGGTGGCGTCCGCACGATCGCCGTGGCCGGGGTGAGGGCGGTGTCGGACATCAGAGGATTCCTCCGGTCGCGGGCTCGTCGTGCGGACGGTTCGGTGTGCGGTATGCGGGTACGAGCGGGTGCGCTTCGCCGGTCAGTACGGCCACCGCGGCGGCGACCTCGGTGATGTGTGCTTTGACGTAGGTGGCGGTGGTGCCGTTGTTCTTGCTGTGGTGTCCGGCGTACTTCTGGGCGACGGCGTAGCTGAAGGTGCGTTCGGCCCAGGTGAGGGTGGTGTGCCGTAACCAGTGCATGCTCACGCCCTGTGTGGCGACCCACGGCAGGGTCTGGCCGATCCGTGTCCAGATGTGGTCGAAACGCCGTGATGTGATGGGTCTTCCGTTGCGGTAGCGCAGCAACTGTTCCGAGCGCGGGCTGTGGCGTTCGGCGGCGTGCTGGAGTAGGTGCCGCATCAGTGTGGGGGACACCGGCTGCCAGCGGTCGGTACCGTCCTTCTCCCGCAAATAGACCAGACATTGGTCGGGGTCGAGATCGTGCGGACGCAGTGCGAGGGCGCCGCCGCGGCGGCAGGCGGTCTCGATGTGCAGGCGCAGGATCAGGGCATCGAGGTCGGGGTCGTTGCCGGTGGTCGCGGCGACGGTCCAGATCTCGTTCAACTGATTGGCGGGGATCGCGTACCGGTGTGAGGGCTGGCGGGTGGGCATGGTGAGTTTGCGGGCGGGGTTGTCCACGGGTCGGATCCAGCCGGTGTCTTCGGCGTAGCGGTAGATACACCGGGTGGCGCTGATGAAGTGCTCGACCGCGCTGGTTCCGCCGCGGGAGGCGCGGTTGACCCGCGTGCCGGCTTGGATGCCGGCCGCCATCTCTTCGAGATCGGCTTTGGTCGGCTCGTCGAGGCGCCGTTGGGCCCAGTGTGCGAGCAGGTGCTCGAAATGCGTGTTGTAGGTGCGCAGGGTGCCTTCGGACAACCGGGCCCGGACCTGGGGGATCACCTCCGCGAAGGTCGGCATCCGCGTGTCGGGAGTGACGAGATCGGCGGGGGAGATGCCCATCTGGGTCAGCAGCAACCGTGCGGCGGCCACCGTCTCCGCAGTCGCGGGTGAAGGGGCGTGTGCGGTCATCACGCCCCTGCTTTCAGCAGCCGCAGGCTCGCGGCGCACAACTCCTCGAGTGCGGCGGGCGGATGGATCAGCAGGGCGCGGCGGGTGCGGTGCCCGATCAGCAGGGCCCGCTGACCGATCGACAGACTCACTCGGCGCCGCAGCCTATACGGAACGCGGAAGTACCCGCCCTCGGTCATGGCGATGCCACCCTCGGGAACCGGTCGTGCCAGCAGAACCCCGGCCTCCAGACAGGTCAGCTCCAGACGCATGCCCGGACGCCAGCCCAGCGCGGTGAAGGTGATCTTGTCCAGGATGCGGCCTCCGTCGCCGACGGAGCAGAGTCCGTAGACGAGATCGTCGTCGGCGGGACGGACCGCGCGGTTCGTGACTTGCGGTCCGTAGATGAGTTCCTGCAACGACGACTGCGGCGGGATGACCGGCGCGATCACCGCTGACCACCCCTCCCGGCGGCGGTGCCAGCAAACTTTCCGAAAGGGTCACCACTGTCGCAAAGTGGCAGATTTGCCAAGAATCGATGCAGGTCAGAGCGTGTTTCCACTGGTCGTCCTCCGTGTGTGAGAGTGCACTCCAACACGCGGCACGAAAAAGTGTCACGACTGACGGGAATCTGTGCGCGAGAGGGGACTTGAACCCCTACGTCCGTGGACACCAGAACCTAAATCTGGCGCGTCTGCCAATTTCGCCACTCGCGCTTGATGGTACGACCGTCCAAACTCTACCGGGCGTTTCGCCCATTACGAAGCATTGGGAGGGTGTGGCGTACTCGTCAGTAACCTTACCTGGGATTATAACGATTTGGACAAGCTCAACATGAGGGGCGCTCATGTTTCGTACGCGTTGGTAACCCGATGGACCAGCGAGTTCAAACATGAGGCGGAGTCATGTTCACCACTATTCTGGTACGTAAGTACACGAATACTCCGAAGTAGCGCCCACACGCGAGGGCAAACGTGAGGATTTCCTCATGATTTTGTGCCATTCTCGCCCGTATCAGGCCGATCACCCGCGATCACTCGTGAACCGGTAGGGACCGGCGTGTCGCCGAGGCATGTCGCATGGAGAAGGAAGTCGAAGCGTCTTGACGATCAACGAGAGCACCAAGACCGAGTCCGGACAGAGCACGAAGGCGGTAGCCGCCGCCGGGAAGGCCGCGTCGGGCGGGGCGCGGTCGCCGCTGTTGGATCGTCTCCTCGACGGCGTGCCGTACGCGCTCGCCTTCGGTGGGCAGGGTGCGCAGTGGTTGAGCGAGCTGGAAGAGATCGGGCGCGACAGCGCGCTGGAGCCGGAGCTGACCGCGCTGGTCAACGAGGCGGCCACGCTGCTCGAGCCGGTGGCCGCGCAGTTGCTGGTGGTGCGTCCGGTCGGCTTCGACCCGATCGGCTGGATGCTCGAGAACGAACTGGCCGACACCGACGAGGGGGAGACCTCCGCGGCCCCGTCCGAGCATGTGCTGCGTTCGGCCGCCGTGTCGATGCCCGGCGTGATGCTGACCCAGGTGGCGGCCGTGCGCGCGCTGCGATTGCAAGGTCTCGATCCGGCGGAGCACGCGCCGGTCGCAATCGTCGGGCACTCGCAGGGCCTGCTCGCCGCCGCGGCGGTCGAAGCCGGTGGCGCCCGTGACGCGGAGCTGCTCGCGGTGGCCCAGATGATCGGCGCCGCGGCGGGTCTGGTGGCGCGGCGGCGCGGGCTGATGCCGGTGGGCGAGCGCTCGCCGATGGTGGCGGTGTCGAATGTCGATCCCGAGCAGTTGCGCGCGGTGGTGGCCGACGTGTGCGAGGGAGCGGATCCCGCCGCGTCCGTGGTGGTCTCGATCCGCAACGGACGTCGGCGCGCGGTGCTCTCCGGTCCCCCCGCGCAGCTGGAGCGGGTGCGCCAGCGGTGCGCGCAGATGCACGACGAGCAGGCACGTGAGCGCGACGCCAAGGTGCGCGGCGGCTCGGTGTTCGCTCCGGTCTTCGAGGACGTGGCCGTCGACGTGGCGTTCCACCACCCGGCGCTGTCCGACACCGTCGAACTGGTGAGCAGCTGGGCCACCCAGTGCGGCCTGGACGCCGAACTGGCGGGCCGGTTGGCGCGGCAGATCTTGGTCGATCCGATCGACTGGGTCGAGGTCGTCGAGAGCGTGATCTCCGCGGGCGCGCAATGGATTCTGGACCTGGGCCCGGGTGATCTGCTGTCCCGCGTCACATCGGGCACGTTGAAGGGCACCGGCCTCGGCATGATCGCGGCCGCCACCCGCGCCGGACAGCGCAGCCTGCTCACCCCGGGGGCAGCGCCGGAGCCTGCCACCCCGTGGTCGGCGTTCGCGCCGCGCCCGGTGCGACTGCCTAACGGGCGCATCGTGGTTGAGACCGCCTTCACCAAGCTGACCGGGCGCTCGCCGATCCTGCTGGCGGGCATGACCCCGACCACGGTCGACGCGAAGATCGTCGCGGCCGCGGCGAACGCGGGCCACTGGGCCGAGCTGGCCGGCGGTGGGCAGGTGACCGAGCAGATCTTCGCCGACCGGGTGACCGAGCTGAAGAAGCTGCTGCACCCCGGTCGCTCGGTGCAGTTCAATTCCTTGTTCCTCGATCCCTACCTGTGGAAGCTGCAGCTGGGCGGCAAGCGGCTGGTGCAGCGGGCCCGCTCGGCGGGCGCCCCGTTCGACGGCGTGATCGTGACCGCGGGCATCCCCGAGCTGGAGGAAGCCGTCGCGCTGATCAAGGAGCTCACCGAGGTCGGTATCTCCCACGTCGCGTTCAAGCCGGGCACCGTCGCCCAGATTCGGGCCGTGCTGCGGATCGCCGACGAGGTGCCGGACTACCCGGTGATCATGCACATCGAGGGTGGTAAGGCCGGTGGCCACCACTCCTGGGAAGACCTGGACGACCTGCTGCTGGACACCTACGCCGAACTGCGCAATCGCGCGAACGTGGTGGTGTGTGTCGGCGGTGGCATCGGAACCCCCGAGCGCGCGACGGAGTACCTCACCGGCCAGTGGGCGGTCCGGCACGGCTATCCCGTGATGCCGCTGGACGGCGTGCTGGTCGGCACGGCGGCGATGGCCACGCTGGAGGCCACCACCGCGCCGGAGGTCAAGCAACTGCTGGTGGACACCCCCGGCACCCCCGACTGGGTCGGCGCGGGCACCGCGTCCGGCGGGATGGCATCGGGCCGTAGCCAATTGGGCGCCGACATCCACGAGATCGACAACGCCGCCTCACGCACCGGCCGCCTGCTGGACGAGGTCGCGGGCGACGCCGACGCGGTCGCCGCGCGCCGCGCGGAGATCATCGCGGCGCTGAACGCCACCGCCAAGCCGTACTTCGGCGATCTGACCACCATGACCTACCAGGACTGGCTGGAGCGCTACGTCGAGCTCGCGGTCGGGCTGGACCGCCGCAAGGACTTCGACTGCGGCAGCGACCTGGGCGACGCGATCGCGGAGGCCACCAGCTCGGTGTGGCTGGACATCACCTGGCGCGAACGGTTCGCGGAGATGATGCGCCGCACCGAGGCCCGGCTGCATCCGGCCGACCGCGGCGAGATCGCGACGCTGTTCGCCGCCGACGAGGATTTCGAGGACCCGGTCGCGGCGCTGTGCACCCTGAAGGACGCCTACCCCGCGACGGCGCAGACCCTGCTGCACCCGGCCGACATCCCGTTCTTCATCGCGTTGTGCAAGACGCCGGGCAAGCCGGTGAACTTCGTGCCGGTCGTCGACGCCGACGTGCGCCGCTGGTGGCGCTCGGATTCGCTGTGGCAGGCGCACGATCCGCGCTACTCGGCCGATCAGGTGTGCGTCATTCCCGGCACCGTCGCGGTCGCGGGCATCACCCGGGTCGACGAGCCGGTCGGCGAGCTGCTCGACCGCTTCGAACAGGACGCCGCGTACTCGCTGGTGCGTTCGGGCGTGACACCCGCCGCGGTGGACGCGCGCCGCACGGCGGGCGTCACCAGCGGCCCGATCGACGCCGTGCTGGCCGCCCCGGACGTCCAGTGGGCCGGGCGCACCACGATCAGCCCGGTACACCGGCTCGGCGACCTGTCCGAATGGGTCGTCGACGGGAAGGGCGCGGTGCATCCGCCCACCGGCGCGACACTCGCCGAGACCACCGGCCCCGAGCCGGAGAACAGCTATCTGGAGCTGACCGTCCCGCTGCTGGCGGGCAACGCGGTGCGCATCCGGATCACGGTGCCGACCTCGGTCTACAACGGCGGCGCCCCGGTGGTCACCGAGGCCGACGCCCACGAGGCCATGGCCGCGCTGCTCGCGGTCGCCGCGGGCCAGGATCTTCCGGAGGTCAAGGGCAAGGTCGCGCACGTGAACCTGGCCTGGATACCGGATCTGATCGCCGACCACGCCGGCGTCACCGGTTCCGGCCTGCCCGCCACGCTGAGCACGCTCGGCCGTACCGTGCCGGACGTG
Source organism: Nocardia exalbida NBRC 100660 (assembly GCF_000308575.1). Taxonomy (GTDB): domain Bacteria; phylum Actinomycetota; class Actinomycetes; order Mycobacteriales; family Mycobacteriaceae; genus Nocardia; species Nocardia exalbida. Next base: position 43,458 of record NZ_BAFZ01000034.1, read on the forward strand.
CTGGTCGGCGCCTGCTGGCCCGCCGTGTTCGCGGTGCTGGGCGCGACGCGAACCGCGAACGGCGAGAGCGTCATCGAGGGCATGCTGGACCTGGTCCACTTGGACCATCAGGTGCACCTCGCCGGTGAGCTGCCCGCCGAGACCAGTGTGCTGGCGGTGCGCGCGGAGGCCGGGGAGACCTTGGACACCGACCTCGGCCGCGTCGTCGAAGTGCACGTGCGGATCACCGCCATGCTGGACAAGCCCGAGACCGGGATGTCGATGCCGGTGCTGGCCACCCTCACCGAGCGTTTCGCGATCCGCGGGCGAAACGGCGCGGGCGAACTGACCGATCCGCCGCGCGCGGCGGGCACGGTGTCCGACGCGGCCACCGACACCCCGCGCAGGCGACGTCGCGACGTCACGATCGTGGCGCCGCGCACCATGCACGCCTTCGCCGCCGTCTCCGGTGATCACAACCCGATCCACACCAGCGATTCCGCCGCGAAGCTCGCCGGACTCGGCAGCCCGATCGTGCACGGCATGTGGCTGTCGGCCGCCGCGCAGCACGTCGTGTCGGCGGTCGATCCGGCCGCTTCGACTCCGGCGCGGAGGCTGACCGCGTGGACCACCCGGTTCCTGGGCATGGTCCGCCCCGGCGCGCAGATCGATGTGCGCGTCGAGCGCGTCGCGGTCGACGCGGGCAGCGAGATCGTCGAGGTCTCCTGCCGGACCGAAGGCGAACTGGTGATGACCGCGACCGGTCGCACCGCGGCGCCGAAGACCGTATACGCCTTCCCCGGTCAGGGCATCCAGCGCAAGGGGATGGGGCTCGACGCCCGCTCCCGGTCGAAGGCGGCCAAGGAGATCTGGGAGCGCGCGGACAAGCACACCCGTGCCGCGCTCGGCTTCTCGATCCTGGCCGTGGTGCGCGACAACCCGACCTACCTCAAGGCGCGGGGCGTCGAGCACCGGCATCCCGACGGCGTGCTGCACCTGACCCAGTTCACCCAGGTCGCCATGGCGGTTCTCGGTGTCGCCCAGGTGGCGGAACTGCGTGAGGCCGGCGCGTTCGTCGAGGATGCGCTGCTCGCGGGTCACTCCGTCGGCGAGTACAACGCGCTCGCCGCCGTCGCCGGGGTGCTCCCCTTGGAGGCGGTGCTCGAGGTGGTGTTCCAGCGCGGTTCCGCGATGCACGAGCTGGTGCCGCGCGACGCGCAGGGCCGCAGCGATTACCGGATGGCCGCGATCCGGCCCTCGCAGATCGGGCTGCCCGACGCGGAGGTCGTCGGCTTCGTCAACGAAGTCGGCGAGCGGGTCGGGGAGTTCCTCGAGGTGGTCAACCTGAACCTGCGCGGGTCGCAGTACGCGATCGCGGGCACGGTGGCCGGGCTGAACGCGCTGGAGGAGGAGATCGACCGCCGCCGTGCGGAATTCGGCGGCAAGCGGGCGTTCATCCTGGTCCCCGGCATCGACGTGCCGTTCCACTCGACGGTGCTGCGCAAGGGCGTTCCGGAATTCCGGCAGAAGCTCGAGCAGCTGCTTCCGGTGGATCTGCGCCCGGAGGTCCTGGTCGGCCGCTACATCCCGAACCTGGTACCCAGGTTGTTCTCGCTGGAGCGGGCGTTCGTCCAGGAGATCGCCGACCTGGTGCCGTCCGAGCCGCTCACCGCCGTGCTGGCCGACTTCGACAGCTGGGCGGCCCGGCCGACCGAGCTGTGCCGCGTGGTGCTGGTCGAGTTGCTGGCCTGGCAGTTCGCCAGCCCGGTGCGCTGGATCGAGACGCAGGACCTGCTGTTCACCGATCCCGCGCAGGGCGGTCTCGGCGTCGAGCGGTTCGTCGAGATCGGTCTCGGCGCCACGCCGACGGTGGCCAACCTGGCCAGCCAAACATTGAAGCTGCCCGCGTTCGGCGACGCCACGGTCGAGGTGCTCAACATCGAGCGCGAGGCCGCGATCGTCTACGCGACCGACACCGACCCCGCGCCGGTCGACGAGCCCGTCGAGGAGCCTGCGGCCACCGCGGCTCCGGCAGCGGCCGTCGCCGCCGCTCCCGTGGCGGCGCCCGCCCCGAGCTCGGGCGGTCCGCGTCCGGACGACATCGCGTTCACCGCCGCCGACGCCACCCGCGTGCTGATCGCGCTGTGGACCAAGCTGCGGCTGGACCAGATCGGCCCCGTGGACACCATCGAGGGCCTGTGCGACGGTGTCTCCTCCCGGCGCAACCAGCTGCTGGTCGACCTCGGCTCCGAGCTCTCGCTCGGCGCGATCGACGGCGCCGCCGACGCCGACATGGGCGCGCTGTCGGCGACGGTGGAGCGGCTCGCCCGTACCTACCGTCCCTTCGGCACGGTGCTCACCGACGCCATCGGCGATCATCTGCGCAAGGTGTTCGGCCCGTCCGGCAAGCGTCCGGCCGCCATCGCGGATCGGGTCACGAAGGTCTGGGAACTCGGTGACGGGTGGGCCAGCCACGTGACCGCCGAGGTGTCGCTGGGCACCAGGGAAGGCACCAGCGTGCGCGGCGGTGATCTGGGCGGGCTGGTCTCCGGCGCGCTGGGCGACTCCGCCTCGGTGGACGCGGCCATCGACGCCGCCGTGCAGGCCGTCGCGGCCCGCCGCGGTGTCGCGGTGTCGCTGCCCTCGGCGGGCGGCGGTGGCGGCGCGACCGTCGACGCCGCGGCGCTGGGCGAGTTCACCGAGCAGATCACCGGGCGCGACGGCGTGCTGGCCACGGCCGCGCGCGTGGTGCTCGAACAGCTCGGACTGTCCGAGCGGGTCTCCGCTCCGGAAGCGTCCGATGACTCGCTGGTCGACCTGGTGTCGGCCGAGCTCGGTGCGGACTGGCCGCGCCTGGTCGCGCCCGCGTTCGACGCCCGCAAGGCGGTGCTGCTGGACGACCGGTGGGCCACGGCGCGCGAGGACCTGGCCCGACTGTGGCTGGCCGACGACTCGGGCTGCGCGAACGGACCGGTTACCGGGTTCATCGGCGCGGGCGAAGCCGTCGCGGCGCAGGCGAACTGGTGGCGGCAGCGGGCGATGCACGAGGCGCGTTCGGTGCTCGCGGGTGTGTACGAGCGCATCGCCGAGGCGGCGCTGAGCACCGAAGAGCCCGGACTGTGGTCCTCGGACATCGCGGTGATCACCGGTGCCAGCAAGGGATCCATCGCCGCGGCGGTGACCGGCAGGCTGCTCAGCGGTGGCGCCACGGTGGTGGTGACCACCTCGGCGCTGAACGACGAACGCCTCGGCTTCTACCGGAAGCTGTACCGGGACAACGCCCGCCACGGCGCGGCCCTGTGGGTGGTGCCCGCGAACATGGCGTCCTACCAGGACGTCGACGCTTTGATCGACTGGATCGGCACCGAGCAGGTCGACAGCGCGGGCGGCGCGAAGATCAAGATCAAGGACGCGATGACGCCCACCCTGCTGCTGCCGTTCGCGGCGCCGCGGGTGGCCGGTGATCTCGCCGACGCGGGCGCGCGCGCCGAAATGGAAATGCGCGTGCTGCTCTGGTCGGTCGAACGACTGATCGGCGGGCTGTCCAAGCTGGGCGCCGATTACGACGTGGACGCGAAACTGCATGTGGTGCTGCCGGGTTCGCCCAACCGTGGCATGTTCGGCGGCGACGGTGCCTACGGCGAGTCGAAGGCGGCGCTGGACGCGGTGGTCGCCAAGTGGCGGGCCGAGAAGTCGTGGTCGGCCCGGGTCACCCTGGTGCACGCGCTGATCGGCTGGGTGCGCGGAACCGGCCTGATGGGCCACAACGACCCGATGGTCGAGGCGGTCGAGAAGGCAGGCGTGCAGACCTGGTCCACCACCGAGATGGCCGACGAACTGCTCAAGTGGTGCACCTCCCGGGCCCGTCAGGTGACCGCGACCGGCCCGCAGCAGATCGACCTGACCGGCGGACTCGCCCGGGCCAAGCTGGACCTGCCCGCGCTGGCCAAGCAGGCCGCGGAGCAGGCGGAAGCGGAGACCGACGCCGAGACAGGCCGCACCATCGCCGCGCTGCCGGCGCCGCCGACCGTGACCTCCGCGCTGCCGGTGCCGGAGTGGAGCGAGGTGGCCGCGGACCTGGCCGACATGGTGGTCATCGTCGGTGCGGGCGAACTCGGCCCGTACGGTTCGGCGCGCACTCGCTTCGAGATGGAGGTCTCCGACGAGCTGTCGGCGGCGGGCGTGCTGGAGCTGGCGTGGACCACCGGCATGGTCATCTGGGAGAACGACCCGAAGCCGGGCTGGTACGACGCCGAGTCCGGCGACTACGTGCCCGAGCACGAGCTGGCCGAGCGCTACCACGACGCCGTCGTCGCCCGCTGCGGTGTGCGCCGCTACGAGGACGACGGCGCCATGACCGACAACTCGGCGCCGCTGATGACCTCGGTGTTCCTCGACCAGGATCTGTCGTTCACGGTGGGCGGCGAGGCCGAGGCCCGCGCCTTCTACGCCGCCGATCCGGAGCACACGGTGATCACGCCGGTCGCCGACTCGGGTGACTGGACCGTGACGCGCAAGGCGGGCACCGAGATCCGGGTGCCGCGCCGGGCCAAGCTCTCGCGCACCGTCGGCGGCCAGATCCCGACCGGCTGGGACCCCACCATCTGGGGTATCTCGCCCGATATGGCCGCGTCGGTGGACCGGGTGGCGCTGTGGAACATCGTGTGCACGGTGGACGCGTTCATCGGCTCCGGGTTCAGTCCCGCCGAGTTGATGAGCTGGGTGCATCCCTCGCTGGTCGCCAACACCCAGGGCACCGGCATGGGTGGCATGTCCTCGATGCGCTCGCTCTACATCGACAACCTGCTCGGTGAGTCGCGCCCGAACGACATCCTGCAGGAGGCGCTGCCGAACGTGGCGCTGGCGCACGTGGTGCAGTCCTACGTCGGCAGCTACGGCGCGATGGTGCACCCGGTGGCGGCCTGCGCCACCGCCGCGGTGTCGGTCGAGGAGGGCGTCGACAAGATCCGGCTCGGCAAGGCCGATCTGGTCGTGGCGGGCGGATACGACGACCTCGGCATCGAGGGCATCGTCGGCTTCGGTGACATGTCGGCCACCGCGGATTCGGCGGCCATGAGCGCCAAGGGCATCAGCGACCGGTACTTCTCCCGCGCCAACGACCGCCGCCGCGGCGGATTCATCGAATCGCAGGGCGGCGGAACGGTCCTGCTGGCGCGCGGCAGCGTCGCGCTGGAGATGGGTCTGCCGGTGCTCGGCGTGGTGGCTTACGCGCAGTCCTTCGCGGACGGTGTGCACACCTCGATCCCGGCCCCCGGTCTGGGCGCGCTGGGCGCCGGTCGTGGCGGGGCGGAGTCCAGGCTGGCGACCGAGCTCCGCAAGCTCGGCGTGACGCCGGACGAGATCGCGGTGGTGTCCAAGCACGACACCTCGACGGCCGCCAACGACCCGAACGAGTCGGAGCTGCACGAGCGTCTCGCGACGGCCATCGGACGCTCGGACGGCGCTCCGCTGTTCGTCGTGTCGCAGAAGACCCTCACCGGGCACGCGAAGGGCGGCGCGGCCGCCTTCCAGCTCATCGGCCTGTGCCAGGTGCTGGAGCAGGGCGTCATCCCGCCGAACCGCAGCCTGGACTGCGTCGACGAGAAGATGCTTGCCTACCCGCACCTGGTGTGGCTGCGCGAGCCGCTGCGGCTGGGCGATCGCCTTCCGCTCAAGGCCGGTCTGGTCACCTCCCTCGGCTTCGGCCACGTGAACGGCCTGCTTGCGGTGGTGCATCCGGAGGCGTTCATCCAGGCCATCGAGCCGGGACGGCGCGAGGAGTACCAGCGCAGGGCGCAGGAGCGTCAGCTGGCGGGCAGGCAGCGGTTCGTGGAGGCGATGTGTGGCGGCGCGCCGCTGTACGAGCGTCCCGCGGATCGCAGGCTCGGCGGCGACGGCACCCCCGCCAAGCGGGCTCGTCAGCTGGAGGCCGACGTGCTGCTCTCGCCGGAGGCGCGCCTGGCGGAGGACGGGTCCTACCGCGCGAAGGGCATCGGATGCGCGTAACCGGAAGCGCGGCGGGGCAACTCGCCGCGCCGGGTCCGCGCGCGGGCTCGCCGAGTACGTCGTAGGCTGCCCGCCTATGACGATCCTCGGTATCGGCTTGGACTTGGTGACCATCTCCGAGTTCTCCGAACAGCTCGAACGCGCCGGAACGACCATGCTCAGGGAAAGTTTCACCGCGGGAGAGCGGCGCTACTGCCAGAGCAAAGGGACCGACCCGGCGCGCAGCTACGCGGCGCGGTGGGCGGCGAAAGAGGCGGTGCTCAAAGCCTGGGCATCGTCCCGGTTCGCCCGCCGCCCGCAGATCGGGGACAACCCGTATCCGCTGATCGAGGTGGTCAACGACGCGTGGGGCAGGCCGAGCATCAAACTGCACGGCCTGGCCGCGGAATTCCTGCCCAGGGTGCGGGTGCATCTGTCGCTGACCCACGACGGCGACACCGCCGCCGCGATGGTGGTGCTCGAGGACCCGGGTGAGCTGGCCGACCTCATCGAGGGCCGCGACAGCGCCGGGTGAGCCGCACGGTGGTCCCGGTTCCCGCCGGGACCACCGTCATCGCTCGCTGCCGGTGCGCGACTCCTTCTCCGCGACGAGCAGGTAGGCGACCATCAGCCGCTTGAGTTCGGCGACCGCTTCCGCACTGCTCTGCTCGTCCTGCACCGAGAAATTGAGCATCGAATAGACCACGTGCACCAGCACTTCGGCCATCATGGTGCGCCGTACCCGCGGGGTGCGCGGGGTGAGCGGCCGCAGCATCTGCGACACGACCTCGGCGAACTGCTTCTCGTGGATCGCGCCCGTGGCCCGGGTGGACGGCGTGGACTGCATGGCCAGCCACACTTCCCGGCGGGACGGGTCGGTCATCCAGAGGTTGGCCAGGTGGTCGACGAACTGGTTCATGTGCCGCAGCCAGTCCAGCGACGGGATCTCGCCGTGGAAATCGGCCAGTTCCTGGGAAACCGCAACCAGGTCTTGGCGATTGAGCTCACAGACGATGACGTACTTGTTGGCGAAGAACTGATACAGCGTGCCGATCGGCACCTCCGCCCTGGCCGCCACTTCTTCGCAGGTGAACGATTCGAACCCGACCTCGACGAGCAACTCCCTGGACGCCTGGAGCAACGCGTCGAACTTTCGTTTGCTGCGTTCCTGCGTCGGCCTGCGTCGCGGCATGAGCTCCTGTGGGTCGTCCTGCAACTCCAACGCAGGGTCCACACGGTGCTTCGACCTGGCCTCCGCGCGTACGTCCACGCAACCAGGCTAACGGTAGCGGCAAGCGGGCGATACGCGCATCCGCCGTTCGGATCCAGGCGGCTCGAGTTCCGCTACCCATCCGTAACCGATGTGGTGCCGAACACATACCGAGCGCGCGTGCATCGCGACGTGTGTTCCGAGCAGGGGAATCCATGGGGCTCATGGCTTTCGGCAAGCGTGAGCTCGGTCAATGCACAGAGGGAAGGCGTGATCAGTGGTAGCTGAATCTGTGGTGACTCTCGGCGTTTCCACCGAACGCGGTGCCGTGCACGCGGTAGCGCTCGCCGACGGCAAGAAGCTCGCCGACCGGGTGCTGCTGCGGCGCGTGGTGCGAGCGGACGGTGACGGCAAGGCCGACGTGGCCGCGGCGGTCGAGGCCGCGCTGAGCGCCCTGGCCGCGGGGCTGGGCCCGGAGTGGGCGATCGGGGGCGTCGCGGTCGCCTATCGGGACGCCGCCGAGCGGCGCGCCATCGTGACCCGGTTGGCGACCGGTCCGTGGCACAGCGCCTCGATGGTCTCGGTGAAATCGGCCCACTTGAGCGTGGCGAGCATGATGACGTGGCTCGAGGCCCACGACAACCTGCTGATCTGCGAGGTGGTGCCCGGGTACCAGGCGTTCACCCTGGTCGACCGCGGCCGCCGCCGGGTGCTCGCCGCGGTGGGGCAGGCGGGCCGCGCGACGCCGCGGTCGCTCGGCATGGGCGTCGCGGCGGCGTGGGAGCAGTTGGACGCGGCCGCCGCGCGACCGGACGCGGTGGCGCTGATCGGCTCGGCGGGCGCCGGGTCGGTGGTGCTGGCGGCGGTCGAGAAATTCGGGGCGCCGGTGATCCCGTGCACGATAGGGGCTTTCGCCTCCGCTGCGGGCGCGGCGTTGAGCGTGCGATTGGAGCAGGACAGCTGCGCCGACTCGGTGAGCGAGCCGCACCGGGCGCGCGGCGGAGTCGCGGTGTTCGCCGCGGCCGGGGTGCTGGCCAGCGGAATGGTCGTCGGTGGAAGTTACCTGCTGAACGACTCCTCGCGGCCTGCGCCGACCGTCGTGTCGGACGCCCGGATCGAAGGCGCCGGCGCGTCGCATCCGGCAGACCAGGTCCGGCCTGTTGATACCGAGGCGCGCGAGTCGTCCGACGGGCCGCTCGGCTCCGGCGCCGATGCCGGCGCGACCGGAGTGCAGTTTCCGGAGCCTCGCTGGGGTGCCGCACCGCGTCCGCTGCCGCTGGTCGACGCCGATGCCACGAACGGACCGGAGACGAACGCCTCGGCGCCGCTGGTGCCGGGTACCGGGGTTCCGGCCGACCGCGTGGTGGGCGCGCCCGACGGCGCGCTGTTGTTCCCCGGCGAGGCCCCGCCGCCCGCCGTATTCACCCCGGAAGCCGCGGACTGGTGGGACGAGCACCTGCGTTTGATGGCGCAGTGGGCCGCCCAGCAGGTGTTGCAGGCCTGATCCACCCGAACGCGGCCCGATCTCGGCCCGGCGCCCCTGCGGCGCCGGGCTTTTCGCTGCCTGCGGGCTACACCGACAGGTCGCGGCGCAACTTGGCGACGTGGCCGGTGGCGCGCACGTTGTACTGCGCGACGGCGATCTTGCCCGCTTCGTCCACCAGGAAGGTCGAGCGGATGACGCCGACGACCGTCTTGCCGTACATGGTCTTCTCGCCGTAGGCGCCCCAGGCGGTGAGCACGGCACGGTCGGGATCCGACAGCAGTGGGAAGGTCAACTGCTCCGCGTCGCGGAACTTGGCCAGCTTGGCCGGCTTGTCCGGGGAGATGCCCACCACGTCGATGCCCGCGCCGTCCAGGTCGGCCAGGTTGTCGCGGAAGTCGCAGGCTTGCTTGGTGCAGCCGGGCGTGCTCGCGGCGGGGTAGAAGTACACGATCACCTTGCGACCGCGGTAGTCCGACAGCGAGACGTTCTTGCCGTCGGCGTCGGGAAGCGTGAACTCGGGGGCGGTGTCGCCCGGGGAGAGTCGTTGGTTGGTGGTCACCTCCAGCACGGTATCCGAAGGTCCGGACAGGTGATCCGCGCGCGGCCGGATAATGCGGGGTGGCGGCGGATACACTCGTCCGCGAGCCCCGGGTGCCGCACGAAAGGCCGAGCATGCGGCGTGATCGTGCACCGGGTGCGGCAATCGACAACAGGAGGGTGGAACGTGGCAAGGGATACCGAGCGGATCGAGCAGGAGATCGAGGCCGCCCGCACTCGGCTGGCGAGCACGCTCGACGAACTCGCGGTACGCGCGGACCCGCATCGCATCGCGGACGACACCAAGCAGATCGTGGTCGGGAAGCTGAACGAGCCGAAGGTGAAATACAGCCTGATCGGGGCCGCCGCTCTGGTCGTCGGGCTGGTGCTGCTCAAAATCTTCCGCTGAGCCGGAAAAACGACGACACCCGGTGTGGCATGGCCCACCGGGTGTCGTCGTTTCGCGGTCGGTTCAGACCGTCGGGCAGGCGAAGCCGTCGCCGTCGGGATCCAGGTGCGGGCCGTAGCCCGGTTCGCCACGGAACAGCGGCGCACGGCCCGCGTTGCGGGCGTCGTCGCAGTTGGCGAAGGCGCCACCGGCCGAACCGGTCTGCGAGAGACCGGCCGAGCCGGTCGCGGCGGAGCCGGTGTCGACGGCCGAGGAACCCGTTCCGGCGGATCCGGACGGAGGGGCGGCTAGGGCGGCAGGAGCCGCGAGAAAGGTCAGTCCCGCGACGGCCGCGCTGACGGAGAGCCGGCGAACGTTCATGTATTCCTCTATGTGGTTGCTGCGGTGGATGCGGCGTCCGACCGGACGCCGCATCCACTGTTGTGACGGGCCGCTCTCTTGTCAACCTCGGGGGGACGGAACTAGGGCATTAGGGGATCCTGCCCACCGGCGCCGCTGATGCGCTGTGCGGGGATGTTCCCCATGCGCCCGGCCTGGTAGTCCTCCATCGCTTCGATGATCTCCGCGCGGGTGTTCATCACGAACGGCCCGTACTGCACCACCGGTTCCCGGATCGGCCGTCCGCCGAGCAGCAGCACTTCGAACGCTCCGGTCCGATTGTCTTGGCGCGCATCGGCTGTCACGCTGATGGCGTCTCCGCGGCCGAACACCGCCAGCTGTCCTTCGCTCAGCGGCCTGCGTTCCGCGCCGACCGCCCCGCTGCCGGACAGTACGTACGCCATCGCCGTAAACTCTTGCGGCCAAGGCGTTTCCAGGATTCCGCCGGGAGTGATCGACGCGTGAGCGTAGGCGATCGGGGTGTAGGTCGAACCGGGACCGGCGAACCCGCCGACCTCCCCGGCGATGAGCCGGACCAGCGCGCCGCCGTCGTGCGAACTCACCAGCGTCAGTTCGCGAGCGCGCAGGTCTTGATAGCGCGGTGCGGCGAACTTGAGCGCGCGCGGCAGGTTCACCCAGAGTTGAATGCCGTGGAACCATCCGCCCGAGGCGACCATCTCCTCCGGCGGCACCTCGTCGTGGAGGATGCCGGAGCCCGCGGTCATCCACTGGGTGTCACCCTCGCCGATGACGCCGCCGCCGCCCTGCGAATCGTGATGCACCATGGTGCCGTCGAGCATGTAGGTGACCGTCTCGAAGCCGCGGTGCGGATGCCAGGGCGCGCCCTTCGCCTCATGCGGTTCGTAGGCGACCGGGCCCATCTGGTCGAGCAGGATGAACGGATCGGCGGTGCGCAGATCCATGCTGGGGAACGGCCTGCGCACCTCGAAACCCGCGCCTTCGCGTTGTTTGTGCGCGGTGACCACGCTCCGGACCGGTCGTTCGCGCAGGGTCGCGTCGAGACGGGGGAGGCGTGGCAGGACCATGATGTCGGGCACGGTGACGGCGGGCATGGGGACCTCCTCGAGAGTTGGTGTCCATGTCAACCAACCGGGACTACACTTCATTCCCATGGTCCGGTGGTTGAGTGACGACGAGCAGGCGACTTGGCAGGCATATGTGCGGCTGCGCCAGCGTTTGGACGGGGCGATTTCGGCCGGCCTGGCCGAGGACGGTCTTTCCCTGGCGGACTACGAGTTGATGGTGGCGTTGTCCGCTGCCGCCAACGGTTGCTTGCGCGCCAAGGAGCTGGCCGCCGAGGTGTGCTGGGAGAAGAGCCGGTTGTCCAAGCATCTCGCCAGGATGGACGCGCGCGGTCTGGTCGAGCGGCGGCCCGCCGAAGAGGATGCCCGCGGCATCATCGTCCAGCTCACGCCGGAAGGGCGCGTCGCGTTGGAGCGGGCCGCGCCGAACCACGTCGATCTGGTCCGTCGCGTCTTCATCGAGCCGATGACGGCGGATGAGGCGCGGGTGCTGCGCGGGCTGGCGGACAAAGTGGTCACCGAGGTGGAGCAGGTGACCGAACTCGGCGCCTGAGCGGCGCGGTTCGTTCTCCTGCGAGGACGCTATCCGGCTTCGGTGTCACGCCGTCGCCATCGGCGCCACCACGGGGCCCGCGCGGTGTCCTCGCGGGCCCCCGCTCGGGGAGGGGCCGCCGTCGCGCGGCTCGGCCGCTCGCGCTTCGGCCGCGCGGACTCGCGCCACTGCCGGACGATGTCGTCCGCGTTCACCGGAGCGATCGGCACGAACGGTCCTTCCGGCATCCGCAGCCAGTCCACGATGCGTTTGTTGAGTTCGCTGACGGCCGCACGCACCTGCCGTTCGCTGGTCGCATCGCGCACGTCTTCGGCCAGGTGCTCGATATCGCGCCGCAACAGCAGCGACGGTGGCAACAGCGCCTCACTGCCGACTCCTTCGCGACGTAGATAGCCGCGCAGCCACCAATCTTCGTCGTAAGCGGTGCCCGCCCCGGGAATCGGCTTGCCGGTGCCGGGCAGGTTGTCGAATTCGCCGCGCTCGGCCGCCTCGCGGATCTGCTTGTCGACCCACGATTCGAACGTCTGCTTCGCCGGTTTGCGCTCGGTCATCGCGTCGGCGGTGTCGACGGATACATGACACCACTCTACGGAAGCCTGTAGTAGACGTGGAAAATCCTGTGCGGAAACGTTTTTCGGGGATGATCAGGACCACGGCGTGATCGGCGGCTTCACCCAGAGCAGCTTCTCGTCGGTGTGCTCCCGCCGAGCCGCGGGATGCTCCGGATGGCGGGCGGCCCAGTCGTCCTTCTCGGTCAGCAACCGCGCCACCGTAGTCCAGGTCTCGTCCGTGCTCGGCGGATTCGTCGCGGCGGCCCTGGCCAGTTTGCGCCGGACGGACGCCGTCATCGCGAGCACCTCGGAGCCGGTGATGCCACGGTGCCAGAGGTAGCTCGCCAGCCGTCGCGCTTTCTCGGCGCGGCTCTTGGCCGCCACGTCGTTGTGTGCGTAGTCGGTCACGGGCACGTCCACGGGTCGCAGGTGGCATCGACCCTAGCCGACCGGGCGTATCGGCCGGAAAGCGCCGCGGCCTCCCCATCGTCGGATGGGGAGGCCGCGGCGCGAGGTGGACTCAGTACGCGCTGCTGACGTTGTCCATCGAGCCGTAGCGGTGCGCGGCGTAGTTGCAGGCGGCGACGATGTTGGCGACCGGATCCCAGATGTCGAAGGGCGTGCCCGCGACGTGGTAGGTGGCGAACGTGGGGTCGATCACCTGGAGCAGGCCCTTGGACGGGATGCCCATGGCGGCATTGGAGTCCCACAGGTTGATGGCCTGAGGGTTGCCGGTGGACTCACGCATGATGTTGCGGTGGATGCCCTCGTAGCTGCCCGGGATGCCGTTGGCCTGCATGATGTCGAGCGCCTGACGGATCCAGCCGTCGAGGTTGTCCGCGTAGACCGGCGCGGCCGGGGCGGGCATCGGGGCCGGAATCGGCTCGGGAGCGGGCGCCGGAGCAGGGGCGGGAGCGGGAGCGGGCATCGGCGCGGGGATCGCCTCGGCGACCGGGGCGGCGACCACGGCGGGCGCGGCGGCGGCCTCGGGCTGCTGCTCGGCCACCATGGCGATGCGAGACGGGACGCTGTCATCGGCCACGGACGCCGCGGAGCAGGCGGCCACGGCGACGACACCCGCGGCGGCGACGGCCACGGTGACGGTTTCGCGGAGCGAGGGGCGACGAAGGGTGGAAAGGCGTCTGTCAGGCATTCGAATCGGTTCCTTTATCGGGGACTTACTCGATCCGGGCCGCAGTTGGGCAGCACGGATCCTGCGGCGTACGCTCGGGGCGTTCGCCGAAAACGGCCATGTGCTGTTGTGTGGTTTTGTTGTGGGGGACGATGATGTCCCCGGAACGCGACACGGTTCGTGTGTGCGGCGCCGGATCGCCCTCGATGGGCTCGGCCGCGGTGTCGCGCGGGACTTCGCATCTCGATGCGAAGAGACGGGGCGGAAGTGTGGATCGCGGGTCCGTTGCCGGATTCCGCTCCGCCGATCACGTGGCGGGCAGTTGCCTGCCGGTGATCGTTACCGAATCGGTGTCTACAACTCCTCGGGCTGACCAAACTTCAGGTCGCTTTGTGACCTGATTGCAGAATGGTCACGCTTGGTTAACAGAGGGTGAACGAAACTTGAATGATAGGCGTTGACGATCTTGGAAAGCCCAGGACGCGGTAGCCGAATCGTTATCCAAGCTGGGAGTTTGCCGTTAAACCTCTTGTGCTGTACATCACAGAAGTTTTCGGCTGTACAACTGGATTTCGGGGGGTTCGCGGGCGTATTGCTGTCCGAATTGAGACCACTGGTGCAACTGGGAAGAAGCCCAGGTCACGGTGATGTCACGGGTTCCGCGGCGAATCCGGAGACGAGAAAACCGTGCCCTCGCCAGCCGATGACTGACAAGGGCACGGTTTATGTGATGTGCGCCATCAGGGACTCGAACCCCGAACCCGCTGATTAAGAGTCAGCTGCTCTGCCAATTGAGCTAATGGCGCGTGCTCCGTGTTCCGGTGCGGGACAAACCTTAACAGGCCGGGGCCGCAGAAGTGAAATCGTGCCCTGACCGGCCGTGATGCGATGCGCTCGCGGGCCGGTAACGCGGCGGATCGCCGGGTTGATCTACAGGTGGTAACGCTGCAGTGACGGACGAGGTGTTCACATTGGCCTGGACGTTACGCACTGGCAGAATGTCCGATTGTGGTTTCGATCGCCCGCGTTCACGGCGGGGTGACGCGACGTAGCGGTCGGTATCCGAAGCCATCGGTGTGTCCTGGAGCACCGAGACTTTGAAACGGGGTTGGAAATGAGTGTTGGTCGAGGTCGGCAGAAGCGCAAGCCGGCCGCTCGGTGGTCCCTACGCACTGTCGCGGGACCGGTGATCGTTGTCGCGGTCGCCGCCTTGGCGCTGACGGGATGTTCGGCATCCGACGCCACGGATGCGGCGCAGGCGGTCATCGACCGCAACCCCATCACCGAATTGATCAAGCCCAAGCTGCTGTCGCCGGTGAAGGACGGCGAGGTCGGCGTCTCGCCGGGCGTCCCGATGACGTTCAAGGTGGAGGACGGCAAGTTCACCGGTGTGACCTTGGTCAGCCCGCAGGGCAAGTCGATCGAGGGCAAGCTCGCCGCCGACGGCCGGTCGTGGGAGACCACCGAGGTGCTCGGATACGGCAAGACCTACCGGTTGAAGGCCGACGCGATCGGCCTGGGCGGGGCGAACACCGCGACGCTGAGCTTCACCACGAGTTCGCCCGGTAACCAGACCAAGCCGTACCTGGTCCCCGGCGAGGGGGAGGTGGTCGGTATCGGTCAGCCGGTGGCCGTCCAGTTCGATGAGAACATTCCGGACCGAAAGGCGGCGCAGTCCGCCATCAAGATCACTACTGAGCCGCCGGTGGAGGGCGCGTTCTACTGGGTGAACAATCGCGAGGTGCGGTGGCGGCCGGAGCATTTCTGGGCGCCCGGGACGAAGGTCACCATCGACGTGAACGTCTATGGGCGTGATCTCGGTAACGGCTTGTACGGCCAGGACAACATCCACTCGTTCTTCACCATCGGTGACGCGGTGGTCTTCACCGCCGACGACAACACCAAGCAGGTGGTCGTCGAGCAGAACGGCCAGGTGATCCGCACCATGCCGACCTCGATGGGCAAGGACAGCACGCCCACCGACAACGGCATCTACATCGTCGCCGACCGGCACGAGAAGATCATCATGGACTCCTCGACCTACGGCGTGTCGGTCAGCTCGCCGGACGGGTACAAGACGCCGGTGGACTTCGCGACGCGACTGTCCTACAGCGGCATCTTCTTCCACTCGGCGCCGTGGTCGGTGGGTGCGCAGGGGTACAGCAACACCAGTCACGGCTGCCTGAACCTCAGCCCGGCGAACGCGCAATGGGTCTTCCAGAACGCCAAGCGCGGCGATATCACGATCGTGAAGAACACCGTGGGCGGCACCCTGTCCGGCGTGGACGGCCTGGGTGACTGGAACATCCCCTGGCCGGTCTGGAAGGCGGGCAACGCGGACGACAATCGCTGAGCAGAAGCAGGACGCCGAACGGGCCACCGGAGCGTAATCCGGTGGCCCGTTCGGCATTTCGGGGCTGTGTTCACGGCAGCATGTTGCAGCCCAGCTGGGCGTCGCCCAGGATCGCGACCGCGCTGCCGGTCGCTGCGCACAGCAGTTTGCTGCCCGCCGAACCGCTGCCCGCGGAGCCGGTGGTGGCCAGGCCGCCCGCCGATCCGCTCGACGCCGAGCCGGAGGCGGGCAGCGGCGGAAGCCCGATGCCCGCGGCCGCGGTTCCGCTGGATCCGGTGAGGAGGGTGGCGCCGACGAAGGCTGCGATAACCGCGGAACGCATCACGAGGTGTGTCTTTCTGGTCGAACCGGGAGGCGCCCCAGCGACACCCTCCCACGTGGATCGCAGTCTACGGAGACGTGGAGGATTCTGGACGATATTCGTTTCACATTGTGGCGGGCGTGCGCCGGGGAACGGAATGAGACGCAAAGAAAAACCCGGACGGCTCCGATTTCTCGGGGCCGTCCGGGCTCTTGGGGTGAGCGACGGGACTCGAACCCGCGACAGCCAGGATCACAACCTGGTGCTCTACCAACTGAACTACGCTCACCATCGCCGGTGAACAACCGGCGGGCTAGATATTAGCGTGTCAACCCGCCCACTCCCTAATCGGCGTCAGGCGAGCTGTTGACCTGGGCTGATTCGGCCCGCTCCGGAGCGAGTTGGGAGACCTCGGCGGCGATGGCGGCGATTTCGGTGGTGGAGGGGCCGGGCGGCGCGACGAACGCGGTCCGCCGGTAGTACTCCAGTTCCCGGATCGACTCCTGGATGTCGGCCAGCGCACGGTGGCTCAGGCCCTTTTCCGGCTGGCCGAAGTAGATGCGCGGATACCAGCGGCGGCACAGCTCCTTGATCGAACTCACATCCACCATCCGGTAGTGCAGGTGGGCGTCGAGCAGGGGCATGTCCCTGGCGATGAAACCGCGGTCGGTGGCGATCGAGTTACCGGCCAGCGGCACGGTGCGGGGGGTGGGGATGTACTGGCGGATGTAGTCGAGCACCCGCTGCTCGGCCTCTTCCAGGGTGACGGTGGAGCGGCGGACCTCTTCGGTCAGGCCGGAGCGCGCGTGCATGTCGGCGACCACCGCGGGCATCGCGGCCAGCGCGTCGTCGTCGGCGTGGATGACGATATCCACGCCCTCGCCGAGGATGTTGAGATCGCTGTCGGTCACGAGCGCGGCCACCTCGATCAGCTTGTCGCTGTCCAAGCGCAGGCCGGTCATCTCGCAATCCATCCACACGATGTATTTGTCGGACACCCGTGCAACATTAGCCGGGCCGAGGTCCCGAGCAGGCGGTACGGCACGGCAACCGTTCAGCCGCCGATGCGGCAATGAATCTGACCGGCGGGGATACAGTTTCTTCCAGATCGGCACCCGGCGTTTTCGGTGCGACAGCAAATACTGCGCGAAGCGGTTCGAGTCGAGCCAGGACGGAGGACGTGCGATGACCACCCCTCAGGAGAAGGCGGCCGCGGCGCGCAAGGCGGCCGACGAGGCGGCGCGGGTCGCGGCCGAGGCGGCCGCTGCCGCGGAGGCCGCCGAACGCGAGCTGGCCGAACAGACGGTCGCCGCCGAGGCGGGAGCGGGTTCGCCCGTGGCGCGAGACGAGCCGTCCGGCGAGCGGAGAGACGCCTCCGCCGCGCAAGAGATCGCCGCGGGTTACGCGTTCGAAGGACTCGCGCTGGAACTGGGCACCGTCGTGGTCGACGGAACGGTGGATCCCGCCGCCCGCGTCCGTATTCCGATGCCGATGGTGAACCGGCACGGGTTGGTCGCCGGTGCCACCGGTACGGGGAAGACGAAAACCTTGCAGGGCATCGCGGAGCAGCTGTCGAGTGCCGGTGTTCCGGTGGTGCTGGCCGACATCAAAGGCGACTTGTCGGGTCTGGCCGAGCCGGGGCGATCGAGCGACAGGCTCGCCACACGCATCGCGGAGACTGCCGCCGCGGATTGGGCGCCGACCGGCTTCCCGACCGAGTTCGTCTCACTGGGCACCACCGGAGCCGGGCTGCCGATCCGCGCGACGATCAGTTCCTTCGGCCCGGTGCTGCTGAGCAAGGTGCTCGAGCTGAACGACACGCAGGAGTCCACCCTCGGCTTGATCTTCCACTGGGCGGACCGCAACGGCCTCGCACTGCTGGATCTGAAGGACCTGCGCGCCGTGATCACACATCTGACCAGCCCCGAGGGCAAGGAGGATCTAAAGGGTATCGGCGGTGTCTCCGCGGCCACCGCGGGGGTGATCCTGCGCGCACTGGTGAATCTGGAGGCCGACGGCGGCGATACGTTCTTCGGCGAACCCGAACTCGACCCGGCCGACCTGGTGCGGGTGGTGGACGGAAAAGGGGTGATCACGCTCTTCGAGCTCGGCGCACAGGCGGCGCGGCCGGTGATGTTCTCCACCTTCCTGATGTGGGTGCTCGCCGACCTGTTCCAGACGCTGCCCGAGGTCGGCGACGTGGACAAGCCCGCATTGGTCTTCATCTTCGACGAGGCGCATCTGCTGTTCTCCGACGCCTCGAAGGCGTTCCTGGAGCAGGTGGAGCAGACCGTCAAGCTGATCCGGTCCAAGGGGGTTGGCGTGTTCTTCTGCACCCAGTTGCCCACCGACATCCCGAACCAGGTGCTCTCCCAGCTCGGCGCGCGCATCCAGCACGCCCTGCGCGCATTCACCCCCGACGACCAGAAAGCGTTGGCCAAGACCGTCCGCACCTACCCCAGAACCGGCGTCTACGACTTGGAGCAGGCGCTGACCTCCCTCGGCACCGGTGAGGCGATCGTGACCGTGCTCTCCGAGCAGGGCGCGCCGACGCCGGTGGCCTGGACCAGGCTGCGGCCGCCCCGGTCGCTGATGGACACCATCGGTGCGGACGCGATCAAATCGCGGGCGCTGTCCAGCCCGCTGGCCTCGAAGTACGCCCAGACCATCGACCGGGAGTCGGCCTACGAACTGCTCGCCGCGAAGATGGCCGCGGCGGCGCCGGAGGCGGAGCCCGCTCCCGTGCCCGGCCGTGCCGCGACCCGCGAGGAGGAGGACTCCGCCGCCGAGCGGATCATGAGAAACCCCGCGGTGCGCAGCTTCCTGCGTTCGGCCGCGAGCGCGGCAGGCCGCCAGATCACCCGCAGCCTGTTCGGCACCAGGCGCCGCTGAGCGAGGTCAGCCGCCGAGCTTCTTGTAGAACGCGCCCGCGATGGGAGCGGTGACCGCGCGCGGGCCGTACTGGCCCGCCACGCTCATGCCCTTGCTGATCAGGCCGGGGACCACGCGCATCTTGTTGCGGGCGAGCGCGTCGATGGACACCTTCGCGGTGTACTCCGAGGAGACCCACATGAAGTCGGGCACCATCCGGTCGACGATGGAGGCGTCGGCGGGGTCCGGGAGTTCGGTGCGCACCGGGCCGGGCGCCAGCAGCGTGACGTGCACGCCGGAGCCCTTCAGCTCACCGCGCAGCGATTCGGAGAAGGTGTTGGCGAACGCCTTGCTCGCGGCATAGGTGGTGTTGTTCGGGATCGGCATGTTGCCCGCGGCCGAGCCGCTGATCAGGATGCCGCCACCGCCCCGGGCCAGCATGCCGGGCAGCACGGCCAGGGTGAGATCGTGCACGGCGACGGCGTTGAGTTCCATCTGCGCGCGCTCGTAGGCCGGGTCGAGTTCGGCGACCGCGCCGAAGGTCGCGATGCCCGCGTTGTTGCACAGGATGGCGATGTCGCGGGCGGCCAGTTCCTCCACCAGCACGCCGCGCTGGTCGCGGTCGGCCAAGTCGACGGCGCGCACCTCGGCGGTGATGCCGTGGGCCAGGGTCAGCCGCTGCGCGAGCTCGGTGAGCAGCTCCTCGCGCCGGGCGACGAGGATCAGCGAGTAGCCGCGAGCGGCGAGGTCGGCGGCGAGCGCGGTGCCGATGCCGGAGGAGGCGCCGGTGACGACCGCGCGGTTCTCGGAGGTGGGGGAGGGCAGGCTCACCCCGTGCAGCCTAGGCGATGCCGCGCGGGGGGACGCCGACGGAGGCTGCCGCGCGATCCCGGGCGAGGCGGTATTCCACGCCGCGGCAACGGCGACCGGGCGTCCGGCGGCCCGGCCGCCGCGCCCGGTCAGAGCCGTGCGGCCAGCCGGGTGCCCTGGTCGATGGCTCGTTTGGCGTCCAGTTCGGCGGCCAGCTCCGCGCCGCCGATGAGATGCAGGCTGACGCCTGCGGCGCGCAGCGGGGCTTCCAGATCACGCACGGACTCCTGGCCCGCGCAGACGACGACGTTGTCGACCGGGATCAGTTGCGGCCGTTGCCGTTTCTCCCCGAAGCTGATGTGCAGGCCGTTGTCGTCGATGCGTTCGTAGTTGACGCCGCCGATCTGTTCGACGCCCTTGGCCTTCAGCGCGGCGCGGTGCACCCATCCGGTGGTCTTGCCGAGGTCTTTGCCGAACGCGGACGTCTTCCGTTGCAGCAGAACGACTTCGCGTGCCGCAGGAGCCGGCCTCGGCGCGGTGAGCTGTCCGCGGACCTGCTCGTCGTCGGAGGTGACGCCCCACTCTTCCTTCCACTCGTCCAGCTTGAGCGTGGGATGGCCCTCGACGGTGAGGAATTCGCTGACGTCGTAGCCGATGCCGCCCGCGCCGATCACGGCGACGCGCTTGCCGACCGGCTTCTCCTCCCGGACCAGTTCGGCGTAGGACAGCACCATGGGGTGGTCGATTCCGGGGATGTCGGGGATCCGCGGCCGCACACCGGTGGCGAGTATCACCTCGTCGTAGCCTCCGGCGATGAGTTCGTCGGCGCCGACCCGCTTGTTCAGGTGCACGGTGACGCCGGTGAGTTCGAGCATCCGGTGGTAGTAGCGGATCGACTCGCTGAATTCCTCTTTGCCGGGGATGCGGCGGGCGATGTCGAACTGGCCGCCGATCTTGTCGTCGGCTTCGAACAGCTCGACGTGATGGCCGCGTTCGGCGAGGTTCACCGCCGCCGAAAGCCCGGCCGGGCCCGCGCCGACCACGGCGACGCGTTTGCCGCGGCGGGTCGGCAGCAACTTCAGTTCGGTCTCGTGGCCCGCGCGCGGGTTGAGCAGACACGACACGGTCTTGCGCTGGAAGGCGTGGTCCAGGCAGGCCTGGTTGCACGCGATGCAGGTGTTGATCTCGTCGACGCGATCCTGCGCGGCTTTGTTCGCCCACTCCGGATCGGTGAGGAACGGGCGGGCCAGTGAAACGAGCTGCGCGTCACCCCGGGTCAGGATCTCCTCGGCCACTTCGGGCATGTTGATCCGGTTGGACGCGCACACCGGGATGCCCACCCGCGCGGCGATCTTCGCGGTGAACTCCACGAAGGCGGCACGCGGCACCGAGGTCACGATGGTGGGCACCCGCGCCTCGTGCCAGCCGATGTCGGTGTTGAGGATGTTCGCCCCGGCGGCTTCGAGTTCCTGGGCCAGCGCGACGATCTCGTCGAAGGTCTGCCCCTTCTCCACCAGCTCGGCCATGGACAACCGGAACACGATGATGAAGTCCGGGCCGACCGCGGCGCGGGTGCGGCGCACGATCTCCACCGCGATCCGGCGCCGGTTCTCCGGTGAGCCGCCCCACGCGTCGGTGCGCTTATTGGTGCGCGGTGCGAGGAACTGGTTGATGAAATAGCCTTCACCACCCATGATCTCGCAGCCGTCGTAACCGGCGAACTGGGCCAGCTTCGCGCAGCGGGCGTAGTCGTCGATGGTCCGCTCGATGCCTTTGGCCGAGAGCGCGCGCGGGCGGAACGGATTGATCGGCGCCTTGATCGACGATGCCGACACGCTGCCCGGCATGTAGGAGTAGCGACCCGCGTGCAGGATCTGAATGGCGATCTTGCCGCCTTCGGCGTGCACCGCTTCGGTGATCGTCCGATGCCGGTACGCCTCGGTCTTGTTGGTCAGCTTGGCGCCGAAGGGCAGTAGCCAGCCCGCGCGGTTGGGCGCGTAGCCGCCGGTGATGATCAGGCCCGCGCCGCCGCGTGCGCGCTCGGCGAAGTAGGCGGCCAGCCTGTGGGTGTCCCAGGCGCGATCCTCCAGCCCGGTGTGCATCGACCCCATCACCACTCGGTTGCGCAAGGTGGTGAAGCCGAGATCGAGCGGCTCGAACAAATGGGGGAAGGAACTCATCGGTGCGGTCGCCTTTCTCCGTCAATCCGCGTGCGGGGCTGTCGCGCGCGGGTGCAGTGCGTGCAGTACTTCGTCGCACCATTCGACGAACCCCGACTCCACGCGGATGCCCGCGCGCAGGACGAGGTACTGGTGCAGGGCCGTCCCGCCGAGCCGGTCGGAAGCGGGGAAGTCACGTTTCTCGATCTGCCGGTACAGCTCGAGTCGCTGGGCGTGCTGGTCGCGATGGCGGGCCACTTCGGCCCGCAACGCGGTGATGTCACCGTGGGCGGCGGCGCGGATCTTCACCGCGAGTTCGTTGCGCGGGGTACCGGAGTCGCTCGGTTCGGCGATCCAGCGCGTGAGTTCGGCGCGGCCCGCCTCGCTCACCGAGTACACCTTCTTGTCCGGCCTGCCCTCCTGGACCACCGACTCGCCGTCGATCCAGCCGGACTCCTCCATCCGTTTGAGGACGCGATAGATCTGCTGGTGGGTCGCGCTCCAGAAGTATCCGATGGACTTGTCGAAGCGCCGCGCCAACTCGTATCCCGAGCCGGCGCGCTCGGTCAGCGATACCAGCAACGCGTGCTCCAGTGCCATGCGGTGAGAATAGCCGTGACATTCGGTACTATGCAACTAAGTGCATAGCAGACTGGGGGTTCGCGGGCCGGAACTCGCTTCCACCGGCCTCGAAGGGCCGCGCGCATTATGCTGCGCGCATGACCGAGGTGAACGCCCGGGCGACAGTAGGGCAGGCCGCCGGGCGCGGGCAGGTGGTGGCGTGGGGGCTGTGGGACTGGGGGTCTTCGGCATTCAACGCCGTGATCCTCACCTTCGTGTTCTCCGTGTATCTCACCGACAAGGTCGGTGACGACCTACCCGGCGGTGTCTCCGCCAGCGCGTGGCTGGGGTGGGCGCTTGGCATCGCGGGCCTGATCGTGGCGTTGACCGCGCCGGTCAGCGGACAGCGCTTCGACGCGTCCGCGAAACGCAAACGCTCCCTCGGTGCGTTGACCGCGCTGACCATCGCCGCGATGACGCTGATGTTCTTCGTGCACGACGACTATCGCGATCTGTGGCTCGGTCTGGCCCTGCTGGCATTCGCGTCGGCCTGTTTCGAATTGGCGAACGTGCCGTACAACGCGATGCTGCGCCAGGTGTCCACGCCGGCGACGGTCGGCCGGGTCTCCGGATTCGGCTGGGCGATGGGCTATTTCGGCGGCATCTTCCTGCTGCTCATCTGCTACTTCGGCTTCATCTCCGGCGAGGGCGACAACCGCGGGCTGCTCGGCATGCCCACCGACGACGGACTCAACATCCGCCTGGTCGCCGTGCTGGCCGCCGTTTGGTTCGCCGCCTTCGCGCTGCCGGTTCTGTTCGCGGTCCCCGAACTGCCGCGCACCGACGCCGATCCCGGTGCGGCGAGCGCCGGATTCCTCGGCTCGTACCGGGTGCTGTGGCGCGACCTGCGCGAGCTGTGGCGCACCGACCGGCGCACGGTCGGCTTCCTGGTGGCCAGCGCTGTGTTCCGGGACGGCCTCGCCGGAGTGTTCACCTTCGGGGCGGTGCTCGCCGTGCGGGTCTACGGCATCGCCGACTCGGATGTGCTGCTGTTCGGCATAGCCGCCAATGTCGTTGCGGCGCTGGGTGCGATCGTCGCGGGGCGGTTCGACGACCGGGTCGGGCCGAAGATCGTCATCGTGGTGTCCCTGGCCGCCATGCTGGTGTGCGGACTGGCCCTGGCCGTGGTGTCCGGGCCGCTGATGTTCTGGATCTTCGGCTTGCTGCTGACCGTTTTCGTCGGACCGGCGCAGGCGGCGGCGCGCTCGTTCCTGACCCGCCTCGCACCGCCCGGCCGCGAAGGCCAGCTCTTCGGCTTGTACACCACCACCGGGCGCGCGGTGTCCTTCCTCGCGCCGAGCCTGTTCGGCTTGTTCGTCTGGCTGTTCGACACCGAGCGCGCGGGTATCGCGGGCCTGCTCGTCGTGCTCGCGGCAGGGCTCGCGGTGCTGCTGCCGGTGCGGCCGCCGGATCCGGTCGTAGCGGAGCGCGACGACGCCGAGGAGTCGCGGCTCGCCGAGTGAGCGTGGCGGGCGAGTGAGAAGCGCGACGGCTGTCCGTCGCCGGATCAGCGCCGCTTCGGAGGACGCCAACTCCCCATGCCGAGCGCGATCAACCGCATCTGCTGGACGGTGCGGTCGATGATGGTCTGCTCGTCGCGCGGCGCGGCCGACACGTAGGCGGCGATCCCGTCGGTCACCGTGGTGACCATGAGGTCGGCGGCGATTTCCAGGTCGCGTGGCGTCCAGGAGTCGAGGGCGCGGATCCGGGAGAGGTCGGCGACCAGCTCGCGCACGATCAGCTGGATCTCCCGGGCGATGGCCGTGCGTAGCGCCGCGGACCCGCCGTGGCGCTCCCTGGTCAGGAAGCCGAACAGCTCACGTTTAGGCCCCACCTGAGTGAACACGAAACGCACCGTGTCCGAAAGGCTCGCGTCCGCGTTGCGGCGAACTTCACGCAGCGCCAGGCGCAGCGCGGTGACGCCGTCGTCGACCAGGGTGGCGCCGAGGTCCTCGAGCGACGCGAAGTGCCGGTAGAACGCCGTGGGCACGATCCCCGCCGAGCGGGCGATCTCCCGCAGGCTGAGTGCGGCGAATCCGCGCTCGGCAGCCAGCGCGAGGGTGCCGTCCAGGAGTGCCTGCCTGGTCCGCTCCTTGCGTTCGCCTCGGGTAGCTGCCTGCTCATTCATCCCGGTGAGCATACATCCGTGCACCATTCGACCTATCCCTAGATGTAGTTCGAGTCACATGTTTCGCCGGTTGACACCTAGCCCCCATCATCCGTCACACTAGTTTAGTGTACAGACGTGCACTGAATATCGGTCGCACGTCGTCAGCCCGACAAGGCACGGAGTAACTCATGGTGGATCTCATCAACCTGGTGCAGACCCTGACCTCGCCACACCCGCTGGATCGGTATCTGGAGCTGGTCCGCCCCACCCTCACGGTGCGGGACATGCGGGCCGAAATCACTCACGTGCGCCGCTCGGCGCCGGGTTCGGTCACGCTCACGCTGCGCCCGACCCGGCAGTGGAAGGGCCATGTCGCCGGACAGTACGTCCAGATCGGCGTGGTCATCGACGGTGTGCGGCACACGCGGTGCTATTCGCCGGTGAACCCGGAAGGCGGTCGGGATCGCACTATCCAACTGACCGTCAAGGCGCATCCGGACGGCTTGGTGTCGCAGTACCTCTACCGCCACGCCGCCCCCGGCATGGTGGTGGACCTGACCCCCGCCGACGGCGTGTTCCGGCTGCCCGAACCGCGACCACAGCGCGTATTGCTGATCAGCGGCGGCAGCGGCATCACGCCGGTGCTGTCCATGCTGCGCACGCTCGCCGCGGAGGATCATCCGGGCGAGGTGGTGTTCCTGCACTACGCGAAGTCACCCGCGGTGCTGCCGCACCGAGCCGAACTGGACGCGATCGCGCAGCGGCACCCGAACTTCCGCATCGAGCTGCGGTATCCGCATCGCGCGCCGGACCTGGCGCGGGTCGACCCCGACGCACCGTGGGTGGACCTGAACCAACCGAAGAACAGCGGATACTTCGACTACGACGAACTGGAGCGCGTGGCGCCGTGGTTCGCCGACGCCCAGACCTATGTCTGCGGCCCGCAGTCGCTGATGGACGCGGTGCGCACGATCTATCAGGCCGAGCAGCTGGAAGACCGGCTGCACACCGAGGAGTTCACCCTCTCGTTCGCCCCGGCCGACGCCGCGGACGCGCAGGGCACCGTGAGCTTCTCGGCCAGCGGCGTGAGCGCGCGGAACAACGGCGCCTCGCTGCTCGAGCAGGCCGAATCCGCCGGGCTCAGCCCCGAGTACGGCTGCCGCATGGGGATCTGTTTCTCCTGCACCGCGGTGCGCCGCTCCGGCTGCACGCGCAATCTGCGCACCGGCGAGACCGACAGTGACCCCGACCAGCCGATCCAGCTGTGCATCAGCGCGCCGGTCGGCGACGTCGAGGTCGACATCTAATCGAAGAAGGGGAACCGATCATGACCATCCTGACCGAAACCGACAACGGACCGTTGGTCCTGAGCCCGGACCAGATCGAGGAACTCGGCCGCGAACTCGACGAGTTGCGCGCCGCGATCGTCGCCGACCTCGGCGAGCGCGACCGGGAATACCTGTACTCGATCATCAAGGCGCAGCGCGGCTTCGAGATCGCCGGGCGCGGCCTGATGTATCTCGGCTTCCTTCCGCCGGTCTGGCTGGCCGCGGTGGCCGCGCTGAGTGTGTCGAAGATCCTGGACAACATGGAGATCGGCCACAACGTGATGCACGGCCAGTACGACTGGATGCGCGAGCCCGGCCTGAATTCCCGTGTGTTCGAGTGGGACACGGTCTGCCCGGCCGACCAGTGGAAGCATTCGCACAACTACCTGCACCACACCTACACCAACATCCACAACAAGGACCGCGACATCGGCTACTCCATCCTGCGCATGGACGAGGCCCAGGAGTGGAACGTGCTGCGGCTCGGGCAGCCGCTGTACGCCTTCGTGCTCATGATGCTGTTCGAGTGGGGTGTGATGGGCCACGACCTCGAGGTCGAGAACATCCTGGCGGGCAAGAAGAAGTGGCCGGAGGTCAAGAAGCTGCTCCTGGGCCAGTGGCGCAAGGCGGGCAAGCAGGTGCTCAAGGACTACCTGGTGTTCCCCGCCCTGACCGGGCCGCTGTTCTTCCACACCCTGGCCGGTAACGTCACCGCCAACCTGGTGCGCAACGTGTGGGCCTTCGCCATCATCTTCTGCGGTCACTTCCCGACCGGCGTACAGACGTTCACCGAGGAGGAGACCGCGGAGGAGACCCGCGGCGAGTGGTACATCCGGCAGATGCTCGGCTCGGCCAACATCAGCGGCAGCAAACTGTTCCACCTCATGTCCGGCAATTTGTCGCACCAGATCGAACACCACCTGTTCCCGGACCTGCCCGCGAGCCGTTATCCGGAGATGGCGCCGACTGTGCGCGCATTGTGTGAAAAGTACGGTTTGCCGTACAACACCGGCCCGCTCGGTAAGCAGATCGGCTCGGTGTGGAAGAAGATTTTCAAACTCGCACTGCCGCCGCGCTGGGTCGAGAGCGAGCCGTCTCCCGGTGTTATCGTGATGCGACAGCGGCAGGCGAGCGAAGCGGGCGTGTGAATGATCGGGAAATTCGAAAGCAACAAAGATCTCATTCAGGAAATGACCTCCTCCGGCGCCAAGCATGTCGGCAATATCGCCGGCATCATCACGGGCACCGTCGCCGAGGTCACCCGGGAGATCGGTGAGTGGATCACCGACACGATCGAGATGCGGGAGGCGGCGGCCGCGGCTCGCCGGGACGCCGCGGCGCAGCGGGACCTCGATACCGATCTCGGCGACGAGGCCGAGGTCCCGGTCGAGAAGCCGCCGGTCAGCCGGACGGAAGAGTTCCTCGACGCCGAAGTCGTCGAACCGGGAGTCGACGAGCCGCGCTGATCACCACACCGGCAGCCGTCGCCGGTGCTCGGTGACGTCGGTGATCAGATCCTGGTAGCCGTCGATCAGTTCGGCCAGCCTCGTCCACCGCAGGTGGGCTTCCCCGTCTACCTGCGCCGGATGCGGCCCAGTCGTGATCTCGTCGTCCAAAGTGTGACGAGCCGCAACCCATTTCGCCGCGATTCGATCGATCACCGCCCCGAGTGTCTCGGTATGCAGCGAGGCGCCCTCCCGGTGCTGCACGTTGGCGGCGACCCAGGCGTCGATTCGTCCGATCCATTCGGCGCGGCAGCCGTCGATGTCCTCCAGCTGCCTGCTGCATGCCGCGACGCGCGCGCTGGACGCCCCCGGCGCGTGTGCTCGCTCGAGCGCCGGCTGCCGTCGCTCGTGGCAGTCGGCGAGCATGCGCGCGGCGTGCAGCACGCTGTGCCGGTGCTGGTTCTCGCCGGCTTCGCGGATCGCTCGAAGCAGTGCGGCGGCCGGTGGCAGCTCCTCGGCTCCGAGGCCGCGCTGAGCGTATTCGGTGGGCATGGCATACCTCCGGCGCTGCGGCGAATCTTGGATGCGCCAGGGCCGAGGGGGATTTCGGGGAGGGGCGCCCCTCGGCTCCGGCGCAGTCCCGCATCCGGATGTCGTCCCACGGTCCACCAGCACGGCAGGGAAACCGGGAAATCCGCGACGATGCGAGAGAAGACGTCCGAGTAATCGGGACACTTTCAGGAAAGCGCGATAGCCGAATCCACGCAATACTCTGGTGTGCGAATCCGGGAGCTGCCGGGTAATCGTTATGTTCCGTTACGGATCGGTCAACCGGCTCTGCACAGAGGTTGTGCGCTCGCGAATTGTTCGAGCGCATGCGCAGCAACCCGATTCGACCCGAGCGCTGCGCATCCGCGTCCGATCGGCTAACCTCGGTCTTCGTGCCCGCCTACGTGTCATCGCCCGAGTTGACATTCGGCTTCATGTTCGCACTGGAAGACCCTGAGCGAATCGCCGAGGTCGTGCGCAATCTGATCGTCCGCAAGACCGTCTCGGTCTTCCGTCTGGCCCGGCTGTCCGATGACGACGGCCCGCCGGAGCGGTACGTGGTCAACTGGGCGGTCATCCCGCAGATCTCGATCACCACCAGCGCCCCGGATCACGAGGAACTGCGCGCCAACCGCACCATGCTGGTCAACGCCTTCCTCAGCGAGGACGGCGAGGTCAGCCTCTATTCGGCGCAGTCGAACGGACCTGCCTGACCAGGCCGTCCCGGCCGGCACGCACCCGGGACGGCCCGCTCGATCAGCCGACCGGGACCGGTGCGTCGAGCCGTCCGGAACGGGCGAGCGCGAACAATGCCGCCGCCGCGACCGTGCCGACGGCGACCAGCGCCGCCCACGCCAGTGCGCTCAGACCGGCCTCGCGCGTGGCATCCAGCAGCGTTCCGATGCCCAGATTCCCGAGCAGGATGCCGACGCCGACGATCGTGTTGTAGAGGCCGTAGTGCGTCGCCACCAGGTGGTTGCCCGACAGTGCGACCACGGTGTCCATCTCGAACGGAAAGACCGCTGCCGCACCGATTCCCAGGACGACGGCGGTCAGCAGCAGCGCGCCGATCGCAGGCCACACGCCCGCGCCGGTGCCCGGGATCACCACCAGCGGTACGAACGCGGACGCGAGAATCGCCATACCCAGTGCCAGGCTGTGCGCGCGGCCCCAGCGCTGCCCGAACCAGCGGGTGATGCGCAGCTGCCCGGCGATCGCGATCAACCCGGACAGCACGAACACCGCGGTCATCAGCGCGGTCGCCGAGTCGCCCGCGATCCGTGCGGCGTGCACGGGCAACGCCAGGTAGACCTGGAAGGCCAGCACCGAGGAACTGATCATCGCCGAGGCGAACAGCAGGAACGGGCGGTTGGCCAGTACGACGCGCCAATCGTCCAGCACGGAGGTGGTTTTCGGCGCGGCCGTGTGCTGCGGGAGCGCGCGTAACTGGGCCAGCGTCAGCGCGCCGAACACCACCGCGGCGCCCGTGGCGGTCGCGCGGAAGTCGACGGCCATCAGCGCGAGCCCGACGATCGGGCCGAGCAATATGCCCGCCTGATAGAAGACGTTGAACACGGCGAACGCCTCCACCCGGCGCGACCCCGCGTCCACCGCCAGATACGCGCGGACCGCGGGATTGAACAGCGCGCCCGCGAAACCGGTCGCGGCCGACGCGACCAGCAGCGCCGGGAGCGTATCCGCGACCGCCAGCAGCGCGAAACCGCCTGTGCGCAGCAGACATCCGGTCACGATCAGCGGTTTGTAGCCGAGTCGGTCGGCCAGGGTGCCGCCGAGCAGGAACATGCCCTGCTGGGCGAAGTTCCGGATGCCGAGAACCAGCCCGACCGCCCACGCGGCCAGCCCGAGCGGGCCTGCCAGGTAACCGGCCAGGTAGGGCATCAGCATGTAGAACCCGGTGTTGATGGCGAACTGATTGACCATCAGCATGCGGCTGGGGCGGTTGAAGCCGCGGAAGGTGGCGATCAGCTCGGTCATCGCGTCCGCTCCGCATCGGCGCCACCGCGGGGATCGACGACCGTCGTGCAGCGCGTCCACGAGTCGGCGACGGCGTCGGCCGGGTGCGCGATGCACAGGGGTGCGGCGGGCGGCGTGACGCCGAGCAAGCCGTGCGCGCGGCAATACTCGTCGTTGTAGACGGTGTCGAAGTAGCGCAGCGGGCCGTCGGGGAAGATCGCGGCGATCCGTGTGGCCGGATCGCTGGTGCGGGCCAGCCAACCGGCGACCAAGGTAACGGCGCCGACGCTCCAGCCGCCGCTGGCATGGTGTGTCGCGGCGAGCCTGCGGCAGGCCCACACCGCTTCCGCGGGCGCGACCCAGTGAACCTCGTCGAACGCCGGATAGTCGACGTTGCCCGGATGAATACTCGACCCCAGCCCACGCATCAGCCGCCGTCCCGCGGGCTGGCCGAAGATCGTGGACGCCACGGCGTCGACGCCGACCAAACGCAGGTGCGGGAAGTATCGGCGCAGCGTGCGCGCGATTCCGGCGGAATGGCCGCCCGTGCCGACCGAGCAGACCAGGACATCGATCCGGCCCAGCTGGGCGACCAGTTCGAGCGCCAGGGTTTCGTAGGCGTCGCGGTTGTCGGGGTTGCGGTACTGGTCGGGGCACCATGCCCGGGGGTTCCGGGCCAGCAGTTCGGCGACGCGGTCGCGGCGCGCCTGCTGCCAGCCGCCGGTCGGGTGCGGCTCGGCGACCAGTTCTATCCGCGCACCGTAGGCCGCGAGCATGCGGTGCATGAGTGGTTCCAGGCCGGGGTCGGTGACCAGTGTGACCGGGTGGTGATACACCATGCCCGCCAGCGCGAGGCCCAGGCCGAGCGTGCCGCTGGTCGATTCGATGATCGGCGCGCCCGGTGCGAGGTCGCCGCGCGCGATGGCGCGCTCGACCATGTGCAGCGCGGGCCGGTCCTTCATCCCGCCGGGATTGGCGCCTTCGAGCTTGGCCCAGAAGCCGCGGCCCTCCGGTGGCGTGGTGTCGCCCAGCGGTTCGGTGATCCACAGGACCGGCGTGTTGCCCACCATGGTGTCCGGACGCGGACAGCGCTGGGCGGTGGTGAGGAGACTCGCCGGGCTCGCGAGCGGTGTCGAGGGACGCGTCTGCGGCTCGCGCGGAGCGGGATCGGGCACAGCCGGGTTCTGCAGTGCAGAAGTCATGGGGAATCGTCGATTCTGTGCGGTCGCTACTGGTAGCGACGGTGTGAGTGCGGACTTCGCACGAACACCGGCCGGGCCCCGGCAGGCTCCGGCCTGACGCTGACCGATCAGTTCCGATCGATGCCGAATCGAGTGAGTTTGTCTCTGCCCGGACACACCGGGATGGATGCGATCGGCGGGGCGCGCACGCCGCCGCCGAGGGCGGCCGCGGGCGCCGCCAGGAGCATCGGCACCGAGGCGACCAGCAGCAGCACCAGCAGTGAGATGGCGCGCGGCAGGGCGGCGAGCACTGCGTCGCCGGGAACGTGCCGATCCGGCTCGTTGGCGTGCTGATGGCGGTCGAGGAGGACAGCCTGGGTGACGGAGGAGGCCATGACCGGGCCTGACGCTTCGATATGCGCATGCGGTGCGGCGGCGTGGGTGAAGACGTGACACTGGGGCACCGCGATGGCGACCATCCAGGCGGTGTACGCGAGAGCCACGAATACCCGGGTCACCGGTAGTCGCAGCGCGCAGAACGTCACGTCCCGATGGTACAAGTCCGGCCAGGGCGCGATCCGCCGGTGTTGGTGGCGGTTCGATCGATTCGATTGCGGCTCAGGCCCGGCCGTGTGCGGACCGCCCCTATTCGTTGGCGTGTCGGTATCAGATGGTGCCGTTCCCGCACGGCTGGATACGGGACAATCAGCACACCTACTGGTTGTGGCTTGGATCACAGCAACCGTAAGGAGCGTTGCTCATGGAACTCGAGAAGCCCGCCGTCCCGTCCGACCCGATTCGCGTGCGTGGCGATCTGGATCCCGCGCTGTCGCGGTGGTTGTGGCTGGTCAAGTGGCTACTGGCGATACCGCACTACATCGTGCTGTTCTTCCTCCACATCGCCTACGCGGTGCTCACGGTCGTCGCCTTCTTCGCGATCCTGATCACCGGCAAGTACCCGCGAGGCCTGTTCGACTTCAATGTCGGCGTCATGCGCTGGGGATGGCGGGTGACCTTCTACTCCTTGTCGGTGCTCGGCACCGACAAGTACCCGCCGTTCAGCTTGCGGGCTGACGCGGACTACCCGGCCGACCTGGAGATCGACTACCCGGAGACGTTGCACCGCGGCCTGGTATTGGTGAAGTGGTGGTTGCTGGCCATCCCGCACTACCTGATCGTCGGCGCGGTGGTGAGCGGCGGCGTCGCGTTCGCGGGCGGCGAGGGGGACGACTGGGGCGGCGCCTCGATTTCGCTGCTGGGCATCCTGCTGATCGTCGCGCTGGTCGCCTTGCTGTTCACGGCGCGTTACCCGCGGGGCCTCTACGACTTCGTGATGGGCATCAATCGCTGGATCATCCGCGTGCAGGCATACGCGGGTTTGATGCGGGACGAGTACCCGCCCTTCCGGCTCGACCAGGGCGCTCGTGAGTCCGACTGAACCCGGCCCACCGGAACCGCCCGTTCGTCAGCGGGCGGATTCGTAGATCCGCCGCACCACGTCCTCGATCTCGGGCTCCTCGATCGACAGGTCCCGCACTTCGGCGCGCTCCGACACCGTGGCCAGCAGCTGTGCGGCCGTGATCTGTTCCGGATCGAAGGCCAGCCGTTGCCGCATGCCGTCGGCTTCGGTGCCCAGCAATTGGGCCGAGGGCAGATCGTCGAAGTCCGGCGCCGGTTCGGCCAGGTCCACCACCAGCACCCGGCGCGCGCCGACGGTGGCCGCCAAGCCGGTGAGCGACCCGTCGTACACCAAGCGGCCGTGGTCGGCGACGAGCACGCGTTCGCAGAGCCTTTCGATGTCCCCCATGTCGTGCGTGGTGAGCAGCAGGGTGGTGCCGCGCTCGGCGCGCTCGGCCCGGAGGAACTCGCGTAACCGTTGTTTCGACAGCACGTCGAGGCCGATCGTGGGCTCGTCGAGGATCACCAGCTCGGGCGAATGCAGCAGGGCCGCGGCGACTTCCGCGCGCATGCGCTGGCCCAGCGAGAGCTGGCGCACCGGTGTGTCGAGGGTGTCGGCCATTTCCAGTTGCTCGATCAGTTCGTGTGCGCGCTCGCGCGCGGTACCCGGCGCCAATCGGTGAATCGCGGCGAGGATCGAGAACGATTCGCGCAGCGGCAGATCCCACCACAGCTGGGAGCGCTGGCCGAACACCACCCCGATCCGGCCGGCCAGTTCGCGTCGCTGCCGCACCGGGTCCAGCCCGCAGGTGCGCACGGTGCCGGAGGTGGGCACCAGGATGCCGGTGAGCATCTTGATCGTGGTGGACTTGCCCGCACCGTTGGCGCCGATGTAACCGACGGCGGCGCCCCGCTCGATCCGGGCGGTCATCCCGTCGACCGCGGTGAGCGTTTCACGGCGCCTGCGCCAGCGGCGGCCGTTCTTGCGATACAGGGTGAACTGCCTGGTGAGGTCCTCCATATCGATGATCGCCTCCGGGCCGGGGCACCGGCTCGTTCTCATCCTCCGCCTCCCTGATAGTGCCGTGTGCCCGAGCGCCACAGACCGAGCGCCAGCAGCCAGACCCACAGCG
Organism: Nocardia exalbida NBRC 100660; assembly: GCF_000308575.1. Taxonomy (GTDB): domain Bacteria; phylum Actinomycetota; class Actinomycetes; order Mycobacteriales; family Mycobacteriaceae; genus Nocardia; species Nocardia exalbida. Next base: position 76,954 of record NZ_BAFZ01000034.1, read on the forward strand.
CCGCCACCGGAGTCAGCCAGGCCAGCCAGGCGGGCAGCAGCGGCGGGCCGGGCAGGCGCAGCAGGGCGAGGGTGGGCAGGTAGGCCGTGAACGCGACCGGAATCGCGAACCCGAAGAGCAATCGCATGGGGGTGGGGAACACCGACGCGGGTTGCGTCGCCGCGAACGAGCCGCCATAGGTGAAGCTGTTGGTGAGCTCGGAGCCGTCGATCAGATAGAACTGCAACCCCGCGGCGCAGACGAACACGCCGCCGAACAGCGCGATACCTCCGACGAGCGTGAGGGCGAGCAGCGCGACCGTGGTCGCGTCGCAGGCGATGTCGTTGCGCACCAAGCCCGCCGCCAGCGCGACGATCGAGACGGACGCGCGCGCGAACCTGCGCAGCGAGACATCGCTGGTGATCAGTTGCAGCAGCAGTGGTTGCGGTCGCAGATGATAGGCGTCGAGCTGGCCCATCCTGATCAGGACCGGCAGCGTGTCGAGGTGACCGAACAGCACCTGGGACAGTGCGAAACTCGTGTTGCTCAATCCGAACAGCAGCAGTGCGCCGTCCAGATCCAGTCCGCCGAGGACGCGCGCGGCGCGGAAGATCAGCCAGACCTCGGCCAACTCGACCAGGCCGACCAGGAGGGCGCTCAGCAGTTCACTGACGAAGGACAATCGGTAGCTGCGCTGCGCGCGGATCCTGGAGCGCAACACCGCGACGTAGGGTGTCGACCACGACCCGGCGCGCGCGGCAGCGACCTCAACCACCTTGCACCTCCAGTCTGCGCCGGCCGGTGATCAGCAGCACGCGCCCGGCGATCCCGGCCACCAGCACCCAGAACACCTGAACGCCGACGACGGAAAGCGCTTGCGCACCGGTGGTCCGGCCGGAGAGCACGTCGATCGGAGACTGCAGGATCGAGGGGAAAGGCGTGGCGGCCGCGAGCGCGCCCAGCCACGCGGGGAACATGTGCACCGGGACGAAGAGCCCGGCCAGGAAGGTCCCGCCGGTGTAGTACAGCACCCGGATACCGCGGGTCTCCACCACCCAGAATCCGATCAGCACCACGATGAACCGGCACAGGAACGAAATCACCACGGCCAACAGGACACTCACCGCGCCGAGCAGGTAGGGGCCGGCCGAGACCGGCATCACCAGCCCAAAGGTGAGCGTGCCCACCAGCACGCTCGGTATGCCGCGCGGCAAGAAGGTGCACGCCGCTCGCCCGAGATCGTCCGCGAGATAACCGCATTGGATATCGACAGGACGCAGGAAATCGATGGCGATGTCACCGTTCTTCACCCGATCATCCAGTGGTCCGAGGGATCCCATGAATTGCAACGCGCCGAGCAGCCCCTGTGACAGCCATACGTAGGCGCCGATGCTGCCCCGGTCGTACCCGCCGAAGTCACCGCCGGCGTCCACCGCCGCGGCCAGGACGGCCGCGCGGACGAACCCGAATACACAGTTGGTGAACAGTCCCGCGAACATCGCCGCTTTGTATTGCCACTGTCTGCGGAATCCGGCGCCCATGAGCGATGTGTAGAGGGCGACGGCGCTGCGAAATCGTTCCCCCGACGGCACGCTGTCCGCCCCCCTCCGGTCTCCCGCGCACAAGGAGTCAACCCTACCGGCCCAGGTGGGCCCGGGAAAGGCCCCTGCGCTGTTTGGGGGAAAAGGCCCACATCCAGGCGTCGCGAATGTTAGAAACACTGTCACTTCAGATTGTGGAGCGCTCGCGCACGACGAGTAAGGATCGCCGATGACCGTCACCGAGATGACTGTTTTCGAGGCACTCGAATCCAACGTGCGCGGGTACTGTCGCTGCTGGCCCGCGGTCTTCGACACCGCCAGCGGAGCGTGGCTGCGCGATGAGACCGGCAAGGAATACCTGGATTTCTTCGCCGGGGCGGGATCGCTCAACTACGGCCACAACAACCCCGTGCTCAAGCGGGCGCTGCTGGACTACATCGCGGGCGACGGCATCACCCACGGCCTGGACATGTCCACCGTCGCCAAGCGGCGGCTGCTGGAAGCGCTGCGCGACAACGTCTTCGGCCCCCGCGGCCTGGACTGGAAAGTCCAGTTTCCCGGGCCGACCGGAGCGAACGCGGTCGAGGCCGCGTTGAAGCTCGCCCGCAAGGTCACCGGGCGGCAGACCGTGCTGAGTTTCACCAACGCCTTCCATGGCATGTCGCTCGGCGCCCTCGCGGTCACCGGAAACGCCGCCAAGCGGTCCGGCGCGGGGGTGCCGCTCGCGCATGCCATGCCCATGCCCTACGACGGATACCTCGGCATCGCCGACGACCTGCTCTGGATGCGCAGGGCGCTGGACGATCCGTCCTCCGGTCTGGACAAACCGGCCGCGGTGATCGTGGAGACGGTGCAGGGCGAAGGGGGCATCAACGTGGCCCGCGTGGAATGGCTGCGCGGGCTGGCCGAGCTGTGTTCGGCCCGCGGCATCCTGCTGATCGTCGACGACGTCCAGATGGGCTGCGGCCGCACCGGGCCGTTCTTCTCCTTCGAGGTCGCCGGGATCACGCCCGACATCGTGACGTTGTCGAAGTCGATCGGCGGCTACGGCCTGCCGATGGCGTTGGTGCTGTTCAAACCGGAACTCGATCAGTGGGCGCCCGGCGAGCACAATGGCACCTTCCGTGGCAACAACGCGGCATTCGTCACCGGTCGCGTGGCGCTCGAGCACTATTGGTCGGATTCCGCGCTGGAACTCGCGACCCTCGCCAAGGGGGAGCGGATCGCACGGGCGCTCGATGGGCTGGCCGAGGCGTTCGAGGGGGTCTCGGCGCGCGGCCGCGGCCTGGTGCACGGCGTCGTCTTCGAGGACGCGTCGCTGGCGGAGAAGGTCGGCCAGGCCGCGTTCGACCGCGGCCTGCTCGTGGAGACCTCCGGCTCGGCGGACGAGGTGATCAAGCTCATGCCGCCCCTGACGGTCACCGACGACGAGATCGATCACGGCATTCGCCTGTTGACCGGAGCGATGGAGGCGGTCTGCGGTTGACGTGTTGCGGAGGTCTTACCGGTGCCGATGGGGCGGTGAGGCGAGTAATCGTGCTGCGACACCCCTTCGGTCTGGTGGCGGGAGACCTGGAGGCCTCGCTCACCGCGGCCGGGGTGCCCGCCCGGCCTGGTCGCCGAGATCCTGGGTGCCGTGGCACCGCCGGCCGACGACATCGCGTCCTCGGCCGCGAAGATTTGAGGCTTGGCAGGCGCTCGCGCTGGTCGGCGGCGGACAATGGTGCGGTGTCCGGCCCTGCAACCGGCTCGCAAGTCTCGCGAAAACTTCGGGTCGACCGCGGACATGGCCCGCGGTCGAGATGCACGGGAGGAGAATCCCCGAGTGTTTGAGCTTCGCGCTCCCTGGGTAATAGCACTGGAGACCCGCATAGCTGCGGATCTCCAGTGTGCTGCGCCCCCGGCAGGAATCGAACCTGCGACCTAGGGATTAGAAGGCCCTTGCTCTATCCAACTGAGCTACGGAGGCAGCGGGTTCCACGATGGCCGACATTGGCCGTGCTGTCCAGCGGGTCGATTATAGCGACCGTCCAGGTGGTCAAACTCTTAGCGTTAGCAACGTTTCAGCCATCCCGAGACAGTAGGTGACGCGCCGGTGGTGATCCGCGGTCAGGATATCGGTACAAACCCGACCGGGCCACGGATTACTCGCCGAACTACGCTCAGTCGTATGCCGTCCGCCCCCACCTCGTCCGCCGCTCCCGAAGCCGAGGCTGTCCGGTCCGGGGCGACGTTCACGACGGTCACCGCGCTGGCCGGCGCCATCGCGGCCGTGGTCGCGGCACTGGTGGTGGGGCTGTCGGCGGCGCAGGCGCTGAGTCTGCTCGGCATCCCCGACCCGGGCGTGGCGACCACCTACGGCCTGCCCGCGGTGCGGGCGCTCGCCGATCTGGCGGCGGCCCTGACGGTCGGTTCGCTGCTCTTCGCGGCCTTCCTCGTGCCGCCGCAGCACAACGGACTGCTTGACGTCGGCGGATATCGCGCGGTGCACCGGGCATCGAACTTCGCGGTGGTCTGGGCATGCTGCGCGGCGCTGCTCGTGCCGCTCACGGTCTCGGACACCACGGGCCGGCCGGTCGGGGAGGTGCTGCGGCCCGACGGTCTGTGGCGGGCGATCGGTCAGATCGAGCTGGCCGGGGCCTGGCGCACGACCGTCGTCTTCGCGCTGATCGTCGCGGTCGGCTGCCGGCTCGCGCTGCGCTGGGGCTGGACTCCGGTGCTGCTCGGCGGCGCGATCGCGACCATGATGCCGCTGGCGTTGACCGGGCATTCGTCCTCGGGCGGGTCGCACGACGTGGCGACCAACAGCCTGATCCTGCACCTGGTGGGGTCCGCCGTCTGGGTCGGCGGCCTGTTCGCGGTGCTGGCGCATGCCTTGCGCGGCGGCACGTACACCGACCTGGCGGCGCGGCGCTTCTCGCTGACCGCCACGGTGGCGTTCGCGGTCATCGCGGTCAGCGGCGTGATCAACTCCTGGGTCCGGGTGCCGCTGGACGAGCTGTTCAGCAGCACCTACGGCAGGCTGGTGCTCGCCAAGGCCGCCGCGCTTGCGGTGCTCGGCGCGTTCGGTTATCTCCAGCGCCGCGCCGCCTTGCCCGCCCTCGCCGCCGATCCCCGCGACCGCTCGGCGCTGGTCCGCTACGCGGGCGTCGAGGTGCTGATCTTCGCCGCGACCATCGGCCTCGCGGTCGGGCTCGGCCGCACGCCGCCGCCACCCCCGGATTCCGTTCCGACCCCCGTCGAAGTGGAGCTGGGCTACGACCTGGCCGGGCCGCCCAGCATCGCCCGCATGATGTTCGACTGGCGGTTCGATCTGATCTTCGGAACGCTGTCGCTCGTGCTCGCGGTGCTGTATCTGCTGGGCGTGCGGCGGCTGCGAGCGCGGGGTGACGCGTGGCCTGCCGGGCGGACGCTGGCCTGGCTGTCCGGGTGCGTGGTGCTGCTCGTCGCCACCTCCTCCGGCGTCGGCCGGTACTCGCCCGCGATGTTCAGCGTGCATATGGGAGCGCACATGGCGCTGTCGATGCTCGCCCCGATCCTGTTCGCGCTGGGTGGCGCGGTGACGCTGGCGTTGCGCGCGTTGCCTCCGGCGGGCCGCGGCGGCGCGCCCGGCCCCCGGGAATGGCTGCTGGCCGCCGTACACAACCCGGTGTCGCGTTTCCTGACCCACCCGATCGTGGCCTCGGCGATCTTCGTCGCGGGGTTCTACGCGCTGTATCTGGGCGGCATCTTCGACGCCTACGCCGACTCGCACGCCGCGCATCTGCTGATGAACACGCACTTCCTGCTCAGCGGTTACCTGTTCTACTGGGTGGTGATCGGCATCGATCCCAAGCCGAGGCGGGTCGAACCGCTGACCAAGCTCGCCATGGTGTTCGGCTCGCTGCCGTTCCACGCGTTCTTCGGCGTCGCGCTGATGAGCACGACCACGGTGCTCGGCGGCTGGTTCTACCGCGGCCTCGGGCTCGGCTGGAACGGCGATCTGCTCGGCGACCAGCGCACCGGCGGCAGCCTCGCCTGGGCGAGCGGTGAGGTCCCTCTGGTGGTGGTGATGCTGGCCTTGCTGATCCAATGGTCGCGCAGCGACAAGCGGCTCGCGCAACGCACCGATCGAGCCGCCGAACGCGACAACGACGCCGCACTCGCCGCATACAACGCGATGTACGCCGAACTGGCCAAGCGAGATGGAGAAGTGCGTAAGTGAGTGAACGCGCCACCGTGGTCTCCCCACACAGACCGGTCGGGCGGGTGGAACGGTCGCACGTGCGATCGGCGCGCAAGCGGCTGGCGGGGCAGATCCGCAAGACGCCGGTCTTCCACACGTCCGTGGCCAGCCCGTCCGGTCCGGTGCCGGTGACGATGAAGCTCGAGCATCTCCAGCACGGCGGGACGTTCAAGGTCCGCGGCAGCCTCAACGCGCTGCTGGAGTCGGGCGAGGGGGCCGATCAGGTCGTGATCGCCTCCGGTGGCAACGCCGGTATCGCGGCCGCGCTCGCCGCCGCGCGACTGGGCAAGTCGTGCACGGTCGTCGTCCCGGAGACCGCCCCGCACACCAAGGTCGCCGCGATGTGGTCGCACGGCGCCGATGTGCTCTGGCACGGCACCACCTATGCGGAGGCCTCGGTGCACGCGGCCGAGCTGGCCGCCGAACGCGACGCGCTGCTGCTGCACGGGTACGACCTGCCCGCGGTGGTCGCGGGCATCGGTGTGGTCGGGCTGGAACTCGAGGAGCAGGTGCGCGGTCGGCCGCCGGTGCTGGCCGCGGTGGGCGGCGGCGGACTCGTCGCCGGGATCGCAGCGGCGGTCGGGCGCCGTCAGCAGGTCATCGGGGTGGAGCCCGAGGGCACCGCGATCCTGCGCGCGGCGTTGACGGCGGACCATCCCGTGGACATCGTCGGGTCCGGGCTCACCGTCGACGCGCTGGGCCCGACGCGGATCGGCGAAATCGCCCTCGACGTCTCGCGCCGGCACGGTGTGCGGTCGCTGCTGGTCAGCGACGACGCGATCAGCGCGGCCCGCGAGTATCTGTGGCGCGAATTCCGCATCCTGGTGGAACTGACCGGCGCTGCGGCGCTGGCCGCGGTGCACAGCGGAGCCTATGTTCCCGAGCCGGACGAGCGTCCGGTCATCGTGCTCTGCGGTGCCAACACCGACGTGGCGGTGTTCTGATCTCGCCTGCGTGAAACGCCCAATCTTCACAACTTGGGAAGTTGTGCACATTGCCGGATCGGCTCGCTCGACGCCCGCGGATCGGCGCACCCTGGAAGAGCCTCCTGGAGGGGGAGGAGATTCCGGGCAGGCCCGGATCCGAATGTGAAGGGGCGTAATCATGTACGAGGCTCATGCGACCGTGATCGGAACGATCGCCACTCATCCGGTCAAGCGCGACCTCGCCAACGGCGAACAGGTGGTCACCTTCCGGCTGGCGAGCAATTCGCGCCGACTGGATCACGCGTCGGGGCAATGGGTGGACAACGGCACCTTGTACCTCACGGTCAGCTGCTGGCGCAGGCTGGTGGCGGGGGTCGACGCGTCCCTGCGGCGCGGCGATCCGGTCATCGCCTACGGCCACCTGCGCTCCCACGAGTACCGCAGCAAGGACGGCGTGGAACGACGGGACCTGGAGATGCGCGCTACCGTGGTCGGACCGGACCTGTCCCGCTGTGTGGCGCGGCCGACGCGGTTGTCCGACCTGCCGTCGCGGAATACTTCCGAGGTGCCGAGCGCTGAAGCTCGGGTACCGGACGGCGATGCGCCGGGGGAGAATGTCGCAGCCGCCGGTTCGGCACCGCCACGCAGCAGCGCACCCGAGCCTGTCGACGCTTGATCGCACGACCGGTTTCGTCCCGGCGGCAGGTAGCTCTGCTTCGTCCCCTCATCTCACGCACCGATAGGCTTCACACTTATGGCTGAGTTCATTTACCAGATGAAGAAGGTTCGCAAGGCGCACGGCGACAAAGTCGTGCTCGACGATGTCACCTTGAACTTCCTTCCGGGCGCCAAGATCGGCGTCGTCGGCCCGAACGGCGCAGGTAAATCCAGCGTGCTGAAGATCATGGCCGGACTGGACCAGCCGAACAACGGAGACGCCTTCCTCGCCACGGGCGCTACCGTCGGCATCCTGCAGCAGGAACCGCCGCTCAACGAGGAGAAGACCGTCCGCGGCAACGTCGAGGAGGGCATGGGTGAGATCAAGGTGAAGCTGGATCGCTTCAACGAGATCGCCGAGCTGATGGCCACCGACTACTCCGACGAACTCATGGAGGAGATGGGCAAGCTCCAGGAGGATCTGGATCACGCCGACGCGTGGGATCTGGACTCCCAGCTCGAGCAGGCGATGGACGCGCTGCGCTGCCCGCCGCCGGACGAGCCGGTCACCAACCTCTCCGGTGGTGAGCGCCGCCGGGTGGCGCTGTGCAAGCTGCTGCTGAGCAAGCCCGACCTGCTGCTGCTGGACGAGCCGACCAACCACTTGGACGCCGAGAGCGTGAACTGGCTCGAGCAGCACCTGGCGCAGTACCAGGGCGCCGTGCTCGCGGTCACCCACGACCGGTACTTCCTGGACAACGTCGCCCAGTGGATCCTCGAGCTGGACCGCGGCCGCGCCTACCCCTACGAGGGCAACTACTCCACCTACCTGGAGAAGAAGGCCGAGCGGCTCGAGGTGCAGGGCAAGAAGGACCAGAAGCTGCAGAAGCGGCTCAAGGAAGAACTCGCCTGGGTGCGTTCCGGCGCGAAGGCCAGGCAGGCCAAGAACAAGGCCCGTCTCGGCCGGTACGAGGAGATGGCGGCCGAGGCCGAGAAGATGCGGAAGCTGGACTTCGAGGAGATCCAGATCCCCGCGGGCCCCCGTCTGGGCAACGTCGTGGTGGAGGTCGAGCACCTGGACAAGGGCTTCGGCGACCGCCAGCTGATCAAGGACCTGTCGTTCACCCTTCCGCGCAACGGCATCGTCGGCGTGATCGGGCCGAACGGCGTCGGCAAGACCACGCTGTTCAAGACCATCGTCGGGCTCGAGCAGCCGGACAGCGGCGAGGTGAAGGTCGGCGATACGGTCAAGCTGAGCTACGTCGACCAGAACCGCGCGGGCATCGACCCGAAGAAGACGGTCTGGCAGGTGGTCTCCGACGGGCTGGACTACATCGAGGTCGGCCAGCAGGAGATGCCGTCGCGCGCCTATGTGAGCGCGTTCGGCTTCAAAGGCCCCGACCAGCAGAAGCCGGCGGGCGTCCTGTCCGGTGGTGAGCGCAACCGGCTGAATCTGGCGATGACCCTCAAGCAGGGCGGCAACCTGATCCTGCTGGACGAGCCGACCAACGACCTCGACGTGGAGACCCTGGGTTCGCTGGAGCACGCGCTCGAGATGTTCCCCGGCTGTGCCGTGGTCATCTCGCACGACCGCTGGTTCCTCGACCGCACCTGCACCCACATCCTCGCGTGGGAGGGCGACTCCGACAACGAGGCCAAGTGGTTCTGGTTCGAGGGCAACTTCGAAGCCTACGAGGCCAACAAGGTCGAGCGGCTCGGCCCGGACGCGGCCCGCCCGCATCGGGTGACGCACCGCAAGCTGACCCGCGGCTGATTTCGTCACGGCGGGTGGGTGCACCACGTAGGACGCACCCACCCTGCCCGGAGCGGCGAAAGATTCGTGCGCAACCTCGGGCGGGTTCGCTTTCCCTCTTGCCGGGCGATCCGGTGGCCCGACCACGGCTGTCCGCCACCGTTCGATGCGGGCGGCGCTCGGACCGGATGGCGGCGAGTCGATTTCGTCGTGCGTGATCCGCTGTCACCGCGGGAGAACGCGCGGAGGCCGGGCGGCGGTTTCTGCTGCTGCCCAGCGTTTGCTGGTGCGCCGTGGGAGGCGGCGAGGCCGGATAGTAGAGCCGGGTAGCGGGCGTCGAACGCTCCCGGTCGGACGGCGCGAAAAGGCTTTGTCCCCGAACGCGGAAACAGGAGTGACACCTACCCGCGCGTAGCTCGCTAGGGTGGAGATGTGAATGCGCAGGCGCAGTTCGAGCAATCGGCGGCTTCGGTCGCCGGCGCGGTGGCCGAGCTGACCCGAGGTACCGGTGCGGCGCCGCTGCCGCCGCGGATACGACCTGTAGCGCTCACCTGACGTTCGCGGGTCCGATTCTGTGCTGTGCCCGAGGTCATCGCGTGCGATCTCGGCACACGAGCGGCGAACTGCGCGGTCGCGGTGAACTCCTGCATGTCGAAAGGGAATTCACCCACGCGTCCTCGGCGCACAGTTACTCTCGGACCGGCGTCACTTTGTTACGGAACCGATATCCGAGGGAGTTGGCGAAAAATGACCGTCTCGTCCGAATTGTCCAGCGCGGCGTGGGCCGCGGGTTTGCCGCAGTCACTGCGCGGCGAACTCGCGACGCTCGAGGAAGCGTACTTCCGCCACGTCGACGCGGGCGATGTGGACTGTGCGATCACCGGCATCACCCAGATCTTTCGCAGGCATTTGGAGTTGGCCGTGACTCGTCGCCCGGGTCGCGCGCTGGTCCGGGTTTATCACCCGGATGACGCTTCCGGAATCGGTGCGGCGGTGCAGATCGTCACCGACGACATGCCGCTGCTGGTCGAGTCGATCAGCTCGTCGCTGAGCCGGATCGGTGTGAGCGTCAGCGAGATCATCCACCCGATCTTCGAGGTGGAGCGGGACGAGCAGGGCCGGCTGACGCATGCCGCCGCGCACGAGGTGGACGGCACCGGCGCGGCCGGCCTGCGCGAATCCTGGATGCACGTGCAATTGCACCCGTCGACCAGTGCGGCGCTGCTGGCCAAGGTCGAATCCGCGATGCCGGATGTGGTGGACGACGTGCGGCAGGTGATCGGTGACACCGAGGCCATCAAGGAAGCGCAGAGCAAGCTGGCCGACGACCTGGAGCGGGCCGCGCGATCCGGGACGGCGCCGTTCGAACCGGCCGAACTGACCGACACCGCCAACCTGCTGCGCTGGCTGGCCGGGGGGAATTTCACCCTTCTCGGATACGCGCGCTACCGGCTGAGCACCGACCAGGGCAGGGAGATGACCACTGTCCTGCCCGCCACCTGCCTCGGCGTACTGCGTCCGGACGTGGGCACCGACTTCCACGTGCCGGTCAACGGCGGCGACCGTCCGCTGCTGACCCTCACGCAGGGGCTGGTTCCGGCTACCGTGCATCGTGCGGTGTACCCGTACTTCGTCAGCGTCGCCGACTTCGACGCGAACGGAGCGGTGGTCGGTGAGCACTTGTTCATCGGCGTCTTCACGGTCACCGCCGTGCACGAGAACGTCCTGGACATCCCGGTGATCGAGCGCCGAGTGCGCACGGCGATCGAGGAGAGCGGATTCGACCTGGAATCGTTCTCCGGTCAGGCGATGCTCGAGGTGATCCAGTCGTTCCCCCGCACCGAGCTGTTCTCCGCCGACGGCGAGACGCTGCGCCGCACCGCCACCGCCGTACTGAGCGTGGGCTTGCGCCGCCAGGTGCGCCTTTTCCTGCGCGCGGACACCTACGGCCGCTATGTCGCCTGCCTGGTCTACCTGCCCCGGGACCGATACACCACCAGGGCGCGGCTGGAGATGCAGGAGATCCTGGTCCGCGAACTGGGTGGGGTATCCATCGACTACTCCGCGCGAGTGGGCGAAAGCGATTTGGCGCGCGTGTATTTCACGGTGCGCATGCCGGAAGCCGAGCACGGCGCCCCGCGGCGGACGCCGCCCGTCGCCGACACTTCCGAGCCCAACCGGCTGCGTCTGCAGAACCTGCTCGCCGAGGCGACTCGTACCTGGGACGACCGCCTGAACGACGAGGTGAGCACGTCGACGGTGCTCGACCCCGCCGTGGTGCAGCAGTACGCGGAAGCCTTTCCCGAGGGCTACAAGCAGGATTTCGCCGCGCCCCGCGCGCTGCGGGACATCGTGCGCCTGGAGCGGCTGCGCGACGGCGGTATCGACCAATACCTGTACCGCAAGCCGGGTTCGGCACCGGGTTCATGGCGCTTCACGTTCTACATCGGTGGCAGCGGGATCTCGTTGAGCCAGGTGCTTCCGCTGTTGCAGAGCCTCGGGGTCGAGGTGGTCGACGAGCGGCCCTACCAGATCGAGCTGGAGGCCGCCGACGGCGCCGAAGGCGGTGAGCGGTGGATCTACGACTTCGGCCTGCTCGCCCGCGCGGAGCTGCTGCGCAGTTCGCTCGATCGGGATCTGGACGCGGAACTGCTGGAGTCCTCCAAGCGCGCCGACGTGCTGGAGGCGGAGGTGCGCGGGCTGCGGGAGCGGTTCGTGGAAGCCTTCGAGGCGATGTGGTATGGCCGCGCGGAGGCGGACGGCCTGAACGAACTCGTGCTGCGCGCCCGGCTGCCGTGGCGGGCCGTCTCGATCCTGCGCACCTACGCGAAGTATTTGCAGCAGGCGGGTTTTCCGTACAGCCAGGCCAATATCTGCCGTGTGCTGCTCACCTATCCGGATATCGCGCGCCTGTTCGTCGACCTGTTCGCGGCGCGCTTCGATCCCGACACCGTCTCCGCCGAGCACGCCGCGGAACTGGAGACGCAGGTGCGCGGCCGGATCGACGAGGTGGTCAGCCTGGACGCGGACCGCATCCTGCGCGCGATCCTCGGCCTGATCAAGGCGACGCTGCGCACCAATTACTACGTGACCGACGCGGAGGGCAAGCCGCGCGAATACGTCTCGGTGAAGGTGGAACCGCGGGAGATCGCCGAATTGCCCAGGCCGAAGCCGCAGTTCGAGATCTTCGTGTACTCGCCTCGGGTGGAAGGCGTGCACCTGCGGTTCGGTCCGGTGGCGCGTGGCGGATTGCGGTGGTCGGACCGGCTCGAGGACTTCCGCACCGAGATTCTGGGCTTGGTGAAGGCGCAGGCGGTGAAGAACGCGGTGATCGTGCCGGTCGGTGCGAAGGGCGGCTTCGTGGTGAAGCAACCGCCGGCGGCCACGGGCGATCCGGTCGCGGACCGGCAGGCGCTGGGTTCCGAGGGCGTGGCCTGCTATCGCACGTTCATCTCCGGCCTGCTGGATGTCACCGACAATGTGGACCGCGCGAGCGGGGAGGTGCTGCCCCCTGCCCGAGTCGTGCGGCGCGATGGTGACGACACGTACCTGGTGGTGGCGGCCGACAAGGGCACCGCGACGTTCTCCGACATCGCCAACGATGTGGCCCAGAGTTACGGCTTCTGGTTGGGCGACGCGTTCGCCTCCGGTGGATCCGCGGGTTATGACCACAAGGCGATGGGCATCACCGCCAAGGGCGCGTGGGAGAGCGTGAAGCGGCACTTCCGCGAGATGGACATCGATACGCAGACCCAGGACTTCACCGTGGTCGGCGTCGGTGACATGAGCGGCGACGTCTTCGGTAACGGGATGCTGTTGTCCGAGCACATTCGCCTGGTGGCGGCGTTCGACCACCGGCACATCTTCCTCGATCCCGATCCGGACGCGGCGCGTTCCTACCGGGAGCGGCAGCGGATGTTCGCGTTGCCGAGGTCGTCGTGGGCGGATTACGACACGTCGCTGATCAGTTCCGGCGGAGGTGTGTGGGACCGCACCGTGAAGGCCGTGCCGATCAGCCCGCAGGCCAGGGCGGCGCTGGGCCTCGGCGATGACGTCGTCTCGCTGTCGCCGCCGGATCTGGTCCGCGCCATCCTGCTCGCACCGGTCGATCTGCTGTGGAACGGCGGGATCGGCACCTACATCAAGGCGAGCACCGAGACCAACGCCGAAGTGGGCGACAAGTCCAACGACCCGGTGCGCGTCAACGGGAACAAGTTGCGGGTCAAGGTGATCGGCGAGGGCGGCAACCTCGGTGCGACGGCGCTGGGCCGCATCGAGTTCTGCCGCAGCGGCGGCAAGATGAACACCGACGCCTTGGACAACTCGGCGGGTGTGGACTGCTCCGACCACGAGGTCAACATCAAGATCCTGCTCGATGCCGTCGTCTCCGGCGGTCAGCTGCCGCCGGACGACCGCAATCCGCTGCTGGCCTCGATGACCGACGAGGTCGCGCAGATGGTCCTGCGGGACAACGTGGCGCAGAACTTCCTCATGGGTATCTCGCGCACCGAGGCGTCGCAGATGCTGAGCGTGCAGATGCGGCTCATCGAGGATCTCGAAGAGCGTCGCGGCCTGGATCGCGAACTCGAGGCGCTGCCCTCGGATCAGGAGATGAAGCGCAGGCTGGAAGAAGGCTCCGGGCTGGCATCGCCGGAGCTGGCCAATCTGATGGCGCACGTGAAGCTTTCGCTCAAGGCCGATCTGCTCGATTCCGACCTGCCCGACAGCCAGTACTTCGCCATGCGGCTGCCGGATTACTTCCCGACACCGCTGCGCGACCGCTTCGGGGCGGCGATCAAGCGGCACCGGCTGCGCCGGGAGATCGTCACCACCATGATCGCCAACGAGATGGTGGACTACGGCGGCATCACCTACGCGCACCGGTTGAACGAGGAGGCCGGCGCCACCACCACCGACGCGGTGCGCGCTTTCGCCGCCGCCAGCGGGATCTTCGACCTGCACAAGACGTGGACGCGAATCCGCGCCTGCGACGCGCCCACGTCGGTGCGCGACCTGCTCGAACTGGAGACGAAGCGCACGCTGGACCGGGCGTCGCGCTGGCTGCTGAGCAACCGGCCGCAGCCGATCGCGGTGGGCTCGGAAATCAGCCGGTACCGCGCCGACGTGCGCGAGCTGGCCCCGAAGGTGCCGGGATGGCTGCGCGGACATCACGTGTCGACCCTCACCGACCGGTCCGCCGAGCTGATCGCCCGCGGCGCGCCGACCGATCTGGCCACCGAGGTCTTCGGCCTGCTCCACCTGTTCCCGCTGCTGGACATCGTGGACATCGCCGACATCACCGACCGGGACGGCGACGAGGTCGGCTCGCTGTACTACGCGCTCAACGATCACCTCAAGATCGACTGGCTGTTGCAGGCGGTCAGCCACCTCGAACGCGGCGACCGCTGGCACGCGCTGGCGCGGCTCGCGCTGCGCGACGACATGTACGGGTCGCTGCGCTCGCTCACCCTCGACGTGCTCTCCGGCGGCGACCCCGAGGAGACGGCGGATGAGAAGATTGCATACTGGGAGTCGAAGAATCAGTCCCGCCTCGGCCGAGCCAGGGCGGCGCTGTCGGAATTGTTCGAGTCCGGAACCCACGATCTCGCCACGTTGTCGGTTGCAGCGCGGCAAGTGCGGAGCATGGTGAGCGGGGTGGGCGCTCAATCGGAGGTACCACGTTGACGAGTTCGGTGAGCGGAATTGGGAAAGCGGCGGGCAGCCTCGTGCTGCCCAGGCGTTTCCACGCCAAGGTGGACGTCAGGTGGTCGGACATGGACGTGTTCCAGCACGTCAACCATGCCCGGATGGTGACGTTGCTGGAGGAGGCGCGGATTCCGTGGCTGTTCGAGGACGGTCGTCCGACCGCGCCGCTGCGCGAGGGATGCGTACTCGCCGACCTGCGGGTCCGCTACCGCGGCCAGCTGCGGCACGAGGACACGCCGCTGGATATCGCCATGTGGATCGAGCAGTTGCGCGCGGTCGACTTCACCATCGGTTACGAGGTGCGGGCGGCGGGCGCGCAGCCCGATTCGCCCGCGGCCGTGGTCGCGTCCACGCAGATCGCGGCGTTCGACATGCGGGCCCAGCGATTGCGCAGGCTCACCGACGCCGAGCGTGATTACCTGTCCGAATGGATGGAGTGAGTGGCCGCGCGTCGATGATCGTCGAGTGCTGACGGCGGAGCTGCCGTGAGAGCGGAACAACGAGTGCTGCGTGTGCCGGATCCGGCGGAGCGAGAGAACCTCGCGACGTTTCTGACCAGGGCCGTGCGGCTGGACCCGGCGGCGGTGGTGCGCTTGCGCCGCCGCGGGGAGAAGTATGTCTCGGCCTGGGTGGCGACGGGTTTCGAGGCGCTGGCCATGCGCACGGTGGTCGCCGAGCTCGGTGTCGACGACGTGACCGTCGGCGCCGATCTCGTGCTGGCCGGTTCGGCGAGCGGCGGTCCGATCGACCTGGGATTCTCGATGGATTCCGCGTGGCGTGGCGCGCTGCCGCCCACCGACGGTTTCGCGCACGTCGACGACGTGCCCGCGCGCACCTTGGTGGAACTCGCCGAGCAGGGTGCGCAGCTGGCGAAGGAACACGGCAGCAGTCACGGACCGCCCGCCTCGTTGCTCGATCAGGCGGTGCTGACCGTGTCCGGCGGGGGCGTCCGGGTGGAGGTGCCGATGCGGGTCGTCTTCGCCCTCACGGCCATGGACTTCATCCCGCATTCGGGGGAGAAGGCCGACGCCCGTCGTATCCCGCCCACCGAGATCGTGCGCGTCCGGGCGACCAGGACTTGGCTGCGGCTCGACGCCCGCTACGGCTCCGTGGCTCGGCGGCTCGGCGGAGGGATTCCCCTGCTGCCGCATTGAGCGTGCCGCGCGCGGAAACCGCTGTGGGCCGGACACCGTTGCGCTGCTCGAATGTCCACGTCCGTGTCGTCGAGCGCGCTTCCAGCTCGCTGCTTCCGCGTAGAGGCCGCGTCCCGTCGATGCGCGCGGCCCGGGGCAGCGGGAGAGTGGTGCGAGAGTGGCTACCGACGCGCGAGGGTTCTCGGGGACCGAAAACGCTTCCCGGACCCCCGAGTGTGCTGCCTTGCAGTACTTTCGCTCTACAATGTGGCGGTTTCGCGGCGCCGTCGGCCCGCCTCGGGGGCGTGGATCGCCCGCTGGTGCCGGTGGGCGGTGTGCTGCCCGCGGTCGCGCGTATCGACGGTTGCCCGCGCGGGGTGTCGCGGCGCCGTTGGCCCGCTTCGAGGGTGGGTCGCCCGCTGGTGCCGCTGGGCGGTCGTGCTGCCGTCGGTCGCGCGCACGATCCGCTGACGACGGATCGTCGTGCGCCGGACCGGCCTTTCGCGAGAATCGAATTCGTTCCGGACGGTCATCATCGAGCTCGGTTGTGCCGTACGCGGTGCTATTCCTGTGCGCGAGGCGGACCCGGTAGCACGTGGACGCTCGGGAACGATCGATGGTATGGGCGGCGCCGTCGGCAGGAGGGGACGGCGCCGCCCCTCGCGAAAAAAGGTGGCAGGAAGCGTGTTCGGGCCCGTCAGGGGACGCCGAACGAGCGAAGGAGCGCCGCCGTCGCGGCGGCGGCGAGCATGACCAGCAGGATGGGGCGTTGGTACCAGGCCAACACTCCGCCGACGAGAACGCCTGCGGGCACGGCGAATCCGAGGCTCGCGGTGCCGATCGGCAGGGTGGTCACGGCCACCACCGCGGCCAGCAGTACGACGGCGCCGATTTCCAGCATGCGCACCGCGCGCGCCGGAATGCGCACCCGCTCGCGCAGCGCGGGCCCGGCCCAGCGAAACGCGTAGGTGCCCGCGGCGAGGGCGATGATTCCGGTGGCCAGCATCACGCGGCTCCCCGCGCGGCCGACGGCTCAGGTTTCCCCCGCACCACGACCAGCACCCCACAGAGGGCGAGGAGGACCGGCAGTCCGGTGGGCAGGAACGGAGCGCAGGCCAGTGCGATCGCCGTGCCCGCACCCACCGCGGCGAGGGTGGTGCGATCCCGCAGAGCCGGCAGCACCAGCGCGAGCAGGACTGCGGGAAACACCGCGTCGAGCCCGAACGCCGATGTGTCCGGGACCACCGATCCGATCAACGCCCCGATGGCCGCGCCGCCGGGCCAGGCGAGCAGTACCCCCGCGCCGGTGAGCCAGTAGGCCGCCCGCCTGCGCCGCGCGTCGGGCTGCGCGATGGTCATGGCGACCGACTCGTCGTTCAGCAGATGGACGCCCAGTGACCTGCGCCAGCCCGTGCCCACCGCGTCGGGGACCGACAGTCCGTACGGCACATGCCTGGCGTTCACCAGCAAACCCGCTAGCACCGCCGCGATCGGACTGCCCCCGGCGGCGACGATGCCGATGAAGAGGAATTCCGAGCTTCCGGCGAGCACCACGCACCCGAGCAGGATCGGAAGCCAGATCGGCAGGCCCGCCGCGACCGCGGTCGCCCCATAGGAGACCCCCATCACGCCGACGGCGAGACACACCGCCCCGATGCCCGTCATCACATCTCGATCGAGTGTTCGCCATATCGAACGCATGTTGTTTATAGTGAACATGGCGCCCGGTTCCGTCAATATGGTTTTCTGTCGCTATTCGCACGACCACGGAGCGAAGTGAGACCGAAGACGTAGCGCCACAGGCGACGCAGGACAACGGAGCGGGTATGACCGAGCGGGACGCGACGACCACACCCCAGGCGGTGATCGCCGCCGCGCTGCGCCGCGAGCGCACTCGGGCCGGGTTGTCGCTGAGCGAGGTCGCCGGCCGGGCGGGTATCGCGAAATCCACGTTGTCACAGTTGGAATCGGGCACCGGGAATCCGAGCCTGGAAACCCTGTGGGCGCTGTGCGTCACCCTGGATATGCCGTTCTCCCGACTGCTCGACCCGCCGCGCCCGAGCGTGCACGTGATTCGTGCCGGTGAGGGCCCGGTCGTCGCGGCCGAGCAATCCGAATACCGGGCGACCCTGCTGGCGGCGGGGCCGGCCAATTCCCGCCGCGATCTGTTTCGCATCACCGCGGAGCCGGGGCATGCGCGCCGATCGGATCCGCACATCGCCGGTGTGGTCGAACATGTACTGCTCGCCGAGGGGCGCGCGCTCGTCGGACCGGTCGACGCGCCCGTCGAACTACACCCGGGCGACTACATCGCGTACCCGGGTGACCGGCCGCACGTTTTCGAGGCGCTGGCCTCGCCGACCTGGGCGACGCTGGTGGTGGAATACACCTGATCGGTCAGGCGGCGCCTTCGCCGAGATACTGCAACCACACGGGGTCGAGTTCGGCGGTGGTGGACAGCAGGCGCCAGTGCGGGCCCTTCGGCGAGACCAGCGGGGCTCGCAGCGTCCAGCCCAGCTCGCTGAGCAGCTTGTCGGCTTTGCGGTGGTTGCACGGCGCGCAGCTGGCGACGCAGTTCTCCCAGGAATGCTCCCCGCCGCGGCTGCGCGGGATGACGTGATCGATGGTCTCGGCCTTGCCGCCGCAGTAACCGCAGCGGTAGCGATCGCGGTGCATGAGGGCGGCGCGGGTCATCGGCACCCGGGCGCGGTACGGGACGTGGACGTAGCTGCGCAGGCGGATCACGGAGGGGATGGCCACCGCCGTCTCGGCGGAGTGGACTACCGGCCCTTCGTCACTGTGATGAATGGCGTCGGCCTTGTCGCAGATGAGCAGGACGATCGCGCGGCGCGCGGACAGAGCGGTGAGCGGCTCGTAGGTGGCGTTCAACAGCAACACCCTGGTCTTGAGCCAGTTCGTGCCCTCGGTGGGCGGGGCGGTGGGGCGGGGTCCGTGGTCGTGATGGCCACGATGTCCACCCGGATGATGGTCGGACACGATGTGCAGCGGAGTAGCCCCCGACCCACGATTGTGGACGTCGGCGGGCTGGAGTTGTCGGTGCGCTCGCGCCTCGTGTGATCGGGCGCTGTGCCGCTGCTTCATCTCGACCTCGATTTCATGATTGGCAGGATCATGTGGTATCTGCAAAGCAGAGACTGTCACCCAGTTGACCATGGAATGTCGGGCATTGCACGGTGATTTTCAACAATGTCCGGTTAACTGTGGCTGAAGTGCCATTTCAGCGCGATGTTCCGGTTGCCGAGCGGCAGCGCGAGGGCAGTGCGGCGGCAGTCCCCGCGCGCGGGCACAATGGACAGCGGCGCATCCGGTGAATCGAGAGGGTCTATGACTTCGGGCGAGCAGACGGCGACGTCGTTCTACGAGGCGGTCGGTGGGGCGGGGACGTTCCAGCGGCTCGTCGCGACGTTCTACCGCGAGGTGGCCGCCGACGAGGTGCTGCGCCCGCTGTATCCGGAGGAGGATCTCGGCCCGGCGGAGCGACGCTTGCGAATGTTCCTCGAGCAGTACTGGGGCGGTCCGCGCACCTACTCCGACGAGCGCGGCCACCCTCGCCTGCGCATGCGGCACATGCCGTTCACCATCGGACCCATCGAGCGGGACGCATGGCTGCGGTGTATGCGCATCGCGGTCGCCGAGATCGAGCCCGAAACCCTGGATGACGAGCATCGCAAGGCGCTGCTGGACTACTTGGAGATGGCCGCCAACTCCTTGGTGAACGCCCCGTTCTGACAATGCGTTCGCCCTGGGGCGGCAGTGTGTTTTCTACCGCGTTGTGGTGACGACGGATTCGCTGGTGAACGCAGGGTGACGGAGGCATTGCGCCTGAGAGACGGTGTAGAGCAGGGTTTTTCGCCTCGGCGCAGGTCGCTGCTGAACATTTGCCCGCGATTCGAAAGCTCATTTCGCCTGAAGGCTTTCGCGTCGAAACTTTGGCACTATTGCGGATGTGAGTGATGCACCAGCCGTAACGGCGCCGGTGGATCCCACCACTCAGTCGTGGTGGCGGTCGGCCGTGTTCTACCAGGTTTATCCGAGATCTTTCGCGGACTCGAGCGGAGACGGGGTCGGCGATCTCGGGGGAGTCCGGGACAAACTGGGCTATCTCGAACTGCTCGGGGTCGACGCGCTGTGGATCTGCCCCGTGATGCGTTCGCCGATGGCCGACGGTGGCTATGACGTTGCCGACCCGCGTGACATCGATCAGCTCTTCGGCGGACTCGCCGCGATGGACGCGCTGATCGCCGAGGCGCACGCCCGCCGGATCAGGGTGACCATGGACCTGGTGCCCAACCACACCAGCGACCGGCATCCGTGGTTCCGCGCGGCACTGGCCGCGGCTCCCGGCAGCCCGGAACGCGACCGGTACATCTTCCGCGACGGCCGTGGACCCGGCGGCGCCGAGCCGCCCAACAACTGGCCGAGCATCTTCGGTGGCCCGGCCTGGACGAGGATCACCGAGCCCGACGGCACGCCCGGCCAGTGGTACCTGCACATCTTCGCCCGGGAACAGCCGGACCTGAACTGGTCGAATGCCGAGGTCGCCGCCGATTTCGAGCAGACGCTGCGGTTCTGGCTCGACCGGGGGGTGGACGGGTTCCGGATCGACGTCGCGCACGGCATGGCCAAGCCGGACGGTCTGCCCGACATGCCCCAGTTGTCCGTCTCGGCCCTGCTGGCGCACGACGACAGCGACCCGCGGTTCAACAACCCCGCCGTCCACGACATCCACCGCCGGATCCGCAAGGTGGTCGAGGAATACCCCGACGCGGTGACCATCGGTGAAGTGTGGGTGAACGACAACACCCGCTTCGGCGAGTACGTACGCCCCGACGAACTGCACCTGGCGTTCAACTTCCGCCTCGCGGAATCGTCGTTCGACGCCGAGGCGGTGCGCGACGCGATCGACAACTCGCTCGCCGCCGTCGCCCCGGTCTTCGCCGTCCCCACCTGGACGCTGTCCAACCACGACATCGAGCGCGAGGTCACCCGGTACGGCGGCGGCGCGCTCGGCGTCGCGCGCGCTCGGGCGATGATCCTGCTGGAACTGGCGCTGCCCGGTGCGGTGTTCATCTACAACGGCTCCGAGCTGGGGCTGCCCAACGTCGACGACCTGCCGGACGATGTGTTGCAGGATCCGGTGTGGGAGCGCTCCGGGCACACCCAGCGCGGCCGGGACGGCTGCCGGGTGCCGCTGCCGTGGGAGGGCGCCTCGCCGCCGTACGGGTTCACCACCGGAACGCCGTGGCTGCCCATGCCGCCGGACTGGGCGCCGCTGACCGTGGAGGCTCAGCTCGAGGAGCTGGGGTCCACCCTGTCGCTGTACCGCCTCGGTATCGAGCTGCGCTCGCTGCGTCCGGAGTTCGCCGGGGACCGGGTCGAGTGGTACGGCAGCCCGCCGGGCTGTCTCGCGTTCCGCCGACCGGGCGGACTGGTCTGCGTGCTCAACGCCTCGGACGCGCCCATCCAGCTACCGCCGGGAGACGTCCTGCTGGCCAGCGCGCAGGCCGAGGGCGGCCAGCTGCCGCCCAACGCGGCGGCCTGGTTGGTCTGAGACACGGCGAAACTCCCAGCTCGGCGGCGGTGCCGTCGACTCGGACGGCATTCCGGCGCGACCGGACGGAGAACTACTACAGAGGATCGTCTACCTTTGACCCGTGAGCATTCTCGAGACAGTGCTGATCTTCGCCGGCATCCCGCTGGTGATCTACGGCGTGATCGCCGGATTGTCGTTCCTCGGTAAGCCGCTGCCTGGCGAGAAGCCGGTCCACTTCGCCCTCGGCCAGAAGTGGACCCAGCCGCCGGTGCTGTGGAGTGCCACTGAAGAGGTGATCGGCTCGGGTCACCACTTTCCGGAAACGCCGCATGGACAGCATGCGGCCATCGAGTCCACCGCGGTGGAGCTGATCGGAGGACGGGCAAGTGGCAGGTTCTAAGTGGCCCGCGGTGGTCGAAGCCGATTTGCCGCACGGATACGCCATCACCACCAGCGGGCGCGTCTCCGGCGTGCACGAGGCGGGCGACGTGTTCAAGGAAGCGCCGTTCAACGATGAAGAGCGGCTCACCATGGACAACGTGCTGACCGAGGCGACTCGCGCGACCAAGGTGCGCTTCAACGTCTACATCGGCGATCTGGGCGAGGACCCGGCCGCGGCCGCGGACGCGATCTTCCCCGGCACGCCCGAGGCGGCGCACTCGGTGCTGATCGCCGTCTCGCCCAACGAGAAGGCGATCGAGGTGCGCTCGGGCAAGGCGGTCGCCGACCGTGCGAACGATCGCGTCTGCCAGCTCGGCGTCACCGCCGCGCTGAGCTCGTTCCGGCAGGGCCAGCTGATCGATGGCGTGGTCTCCGCGGTGCGCGTGATGGCCGCCGCGATCGGCAGGTAGTTTCGCTGTCGTAGTCCGGCGCTCCACCCGATCGGGTGGAGCGCCGGTTCCGGCTACGGCTGCGCGTCGAAGGCGCGGGCGCGCAGCGAGCGTTCGATGCCCGCCTTGCCTTCGCTGACCAGGCGGCGCAGCGCCGGCGGGTGGTCGCCCGCGAGGAACTTGTCCGCGACGGCCACCGCGTCCTCGCTGATCGCCCAGTGCGGGTAGAGGCCTACCACCACGGTCTGGGCGACTTCACTGGAGCGGCGCTCCCAGACGCCGGGGACCTCGGCGAAATATCGCTCCACGTAGGACGTGAGCAGCTCACCCTGTCCGGCGGGCGCGAAGCCGCCGACGATCGAGCGGGCGGTGACGTTGGGCACCGAGTCGTCGCCCATCACCGTCGCCCACGCCTGCTCCTTCACCTCGGCGATCGGACGCGCCGTCGCCGCGGCGGCCGCCTGCCGCTTGCCCGCCGCGGTCGGGTCGTTGGACAGCTCTTGGTCGATGACCGGCGTGTCCAGCCCGTCGGCGTCGACCTCGCCCGCCGCCGCGAGCGCGGCGAGAAGCCGCCAGCGCAGATCGGTGTCGACGACCAGGCCGGGCAGCCCGACCTTCGCCGGATCACCGTCGAGCAGTTCGCGCAGCACCTCGGTGTGCCAGGCCGACAGCTTCGCGCCGGTCAGCGCGTTGACGAAGGCCAGCTGGTGGTCGGAGCCCGGCTCGGCTTCGCGGGCCAGCTCCAGCAGCCGGTTGGCGTATTCCGGCCAGCCCGTGGCCGCGGCCCATTCGGGATCGGCGTAACTGCTCAGCGCGGTGTTGGCTTGCATCAGCAGCCGCTGCACCACGCCGATCTCGGTCTCGGCGCCAACGCCACGCTCGACCAGCGCCACGAAATCGCGGGCGCGGAACTCCGCCTGGCGGGTCATCTCCCAGGCCGCCGACCAGGCCAGCGTGCGCGGCAGCGGCTCCGCGATGTCGGCGATGCGGTTGACCAGCACGTCGAGCGAATCGGCATCGAGGCGGATCGAGCAGTAGGTGAGATCGTCGTCGTTGACCAGCACGAACTTGCCGCGCGGCACGCCGACCAGCTCGGGCACCTCGGTCCGTTCGGCGGCGTCGAGGTCGAGCTCGACGCGCTTCGTGCGCACCAGCTTTCCGTCCTGGTCGTCGTACACGCCGATGGCCAGGCGGTGCACGCGCCGCTCACCGGCGCCGGGCTGCGCGCCTTCCTGCACCACCGCGAAGGAGCCGAACTTCCCCTCGGCGTCCGCCTCGAAGTCCGGGCGCAGGATGTTCAACCCGGTGGTCTTGAGCCACTGCGCGCCCCACGTGGACAGATCGCGACCGGACGACTTCTCCAACGCCGACAGCAGGTCGTCGAAGGTGGCGTTGCCGTAGGCGTGATCGGCGAAGTACGCGCGCAGACCGGCCAGGAACGGCTCCAGGCCGACATAGGCGACGAGCTGCTTGAGGACGCTGGCGCCCTTGGCGTAGGTGATGCCGTCGAAGTTCACCTCGACCGCGGCGAGATCGGGGATGTCCGCGGCGATCGGGTGGGTGGAGGGCAGCTGGTCCTGCCGGTAGGCCCAGGACTTCTCCACGTTCGCGAACGTGGTCCACGCGCTGGCGTATTCGGTGGCCTCGGACTGGCACAGCACCGACGCGAAGGTGGCGAACGACTCGTTCAGCCACAGATCGTCCCACCACTTCATGGTGACCAGGTCGCCGAACCACATGTGCGCCATCTCGTGCAGCACGGTCTCGGCGCGGCGCTCGTAGGACGCCCGGGTGACCTTGGACCGGAAGACGTAGTCCTCCAGGAAGGTCACCGCGCCCGCGTTCTCCATCGCGCCCGCGTTGAACTCGGGGACGAACAGCTGGTCGTACTTGCCGAACGCGTACGGCACGCCGAAGTTGCGGTGGTAGAAGCCGAAACCCTGCTTGGTCTCGGTGAACAGCCGCTCGGCGTCCATGTACTCGGCCAGCGAGGCGCGGCAGTAGATGCCCAGCGGGATGTTGCCGTGCTCGTCGGTGTAGACGTCGGTCCACTGCGCGTACGGGCCCGCGATGAGCGCGACCAGGTAGGTGCTCATCTTCGGGGTGGTGCGGAAGACGTGTTTGCCCGGCTCCGGCGCGAGCGTCTGCACGACGGCGGCGTTGGAGATGACCTGCCAGTCCTCCGGTGCGGTGACGGCGAGGTCGAAGGTGGCTTTCAGGTCCGGCTGGTCGAAGCAGGCGAACATGCGCTTGGCATCGGCGGTTTCGAACTGCGAGTACAGGTACACGGCCTCGTCGGCGGGATCGACGAACCGGTGCAGGCCCTCGCCGGTGTGCGAGTACTCGCAGTCGGCCTCCACCACCAGCTCGTTGCGCTCGGCGAGGCCGGTCAGCGTGATCCCGGTCGACTCGTCGTAGTCGGAGACGTCCAGCGCGGTGCCGTTGAGCACCGCCGAGCGCACGCCGCGCGCCACGATGTCGATGAACGTGCTCGCGCCCGGCGTCGCGGTGAAGGTCACGGTGCTGCGGGAGAAGAAGGTGTGCTCGCCCGGTTCGCCCGCGCCATCGGTGAGGTCCAGCTCGACGCGGTAGTTCTCGACCGACACTGTCGCGGCGCGTTCGATCGCTTGGTCGCGAGTGAGATTGGGTGCGGACATAAGGCTCCTTCGGGGTCGAAGAACTGGCACGGGCGACACCCACAATGCCACCTCGGCGTAGCGGGCCGCGCGGGACTTTCCCGACAAATCTCGATGATCGGGCCCTCCTGCGCGCCGGGACGGCGGTGCGACCCGGGCGGCGCGGCGGCCGTGCTCGGGGACGGCGGTATTGTGCCTGGTACAGCACAGGTTCACCACCACGGATTCGGAGGCTCGACGTTGAAGCATGTGCACGCCGGGAAGGTGCGTGACCTGTACGAGGACGGCGACACGCTGCTGCTGGTCGCCTCCGACCGGGTGTCGGTGTACGACGTGGTGCTGCCCACCCCGATCCCGGACAAGGGCGCACTGCTGACGCAGCTGTCGAACTGGTGGTTCGAGTACTTCACCGACGTGCCCGATCACGTGGTCTCCGCGACCGACGTGCCCGCGGAGTTCGCCGGTCGCGGCATCCGGGTCAAGCCGTTGAAGATGGTGCAGGTGGAGTGCATCGCGCGCGGTTACCTGACCGGGTCGGGCCTGGTGGAATACCGGCGGACGGGCTCGGTGTCCGGGGTCGCGCTGCCGCCCGGACTGCGCGAGGGCGACCAGCTGCCGGAGCCGATCTTCACCCCGACCACCAAAGCGTCCGAGGGGCACGACGAGCCGATCACCTTCGCGGACGTGGTGAACCAGGAGGGGCGCGAGGTCGCCGAGCGGCTGCGCGAGCTGACCCTGCACCTCTACACCCGCGGGGCCGCGCACGCCGCCGAACGGGGTGTCATCGTCGCCGACACCAAGGTCGAATTCGGCTGGGACGGTGACGTGCTCACCCTCGGCGATGAAGTGCTCACGTCCGATTCCTCGCGTTTCTGGCCCGCCGACGAGTGGGAGCCGGGCCGCGCGCAACGTTCGTTCGACAAGCAGTTCGTTCGTGACTGGTCCACCTCCACGGGCTGGAACAAGGAGGCGCCCGGCCCGGAGATCCCGGCCGATGTCGTCGCGGCGACGCGCGAGAAGTATGTCGAGGCCTACGAACTCATCACCGGCCGGACCTGGGCGGGCGTGCCGCGGTAACGCTCAGTCGGTGAGCAACTCGGCCAGCCGGTCCAGACAGGGCCGCTGGCCGGCCACCAGTTTGTCGCGCGCGGTGGCCGTGTCGAACCATTCCGCGCGATCGATCTCCGGGAATTGCGCGAACCGGCCGGAGCGCGGCGGCCATTCCAGTTCGAAGGTTCCCGGCGCCACGGCGGCGGGGTCGAGATCGCCTTCGACGGCCCAAGCGGTGAGAACCTTCTTACCGTTGCTGTAGCGCATCTCGCCCAGCGGCCGCCACGTGCCGTCCGGGACCGGAAGTCCGAGTTCCTCGGTGAACTCGCGGCTCGCGGCGGCTCGCGCGTCCTCCGTCTCCGGTTCGTACTCGCCCTTCGGAATCGACCATGCGCCCAGGTCTTTTCGCGCCCAGAACGGACCACCCATGTGCCCGAGCAACACCTCGACGGCGCCGTCGGAGTTCCGGCGGAAGAGAAGGACTCCCGCACTGTGTCTGCCTGCCACACGCGTAGTCTGCCCGGTCGTGCTCGGCCGAGCGTGCTCGGCCGTCATGCCGGGCGCGTCGCCGGAGCAGCCGTTACGCGGGGAACGCCCCGTCGCCGCCGCTCGTGGGCTTCGGATCGCTCGCATGTCGAGCCGCCCGGATCGCACGACGCAGACCGTGGATGTGCGAAGCCTCGACATCCGCCTCACCCGCCGAGATTCGCCCGCGTTCCCTGGCGCAGCCGTGCCGCGCGGATCGTGAGGTAGTCGCGCTCGGGGACGCTCGTCGTGCGGGCGGCGGCTTTGGTGTAGCAAGCGATGGCCGCGTCCACCGCACCGGCCATCTCGTGCAGGTGGCCGCGTACGGCGTCGAGCCGGTGGGTCCCCGGCAGCCGGTCGTCGAGGGTCTCGGCCAGCGTGAGACCGGCTTGCGGTCCCGCCACCATCGCCGTCGCCACCGCCCGGTTGAGCGTGACCATGGGATTGTCCGAGAGCTGTTCGAGCCGGTCGTAGAGCGCCAGGATCTTGGCCCACTCGGTGTCCTCGGCACGCGCGGCCTGTGCGTGCAGGACCGCGATGGCCGCCTGGATCTGATAGGGGCCACGCAGGCCGCCGGCGAGCGTGCCGGTGACGAGAGTCGTTCCTTCGGTGATCAGCGCCCGGTTCCACAGCGCGCGATCCTGCTCGGCCAGCGGGATGAGCTCGCCGTGCGGGCCGGTGCGTGCCGCGCGCCGGGCGTCGGTCAGCAGCATCACTGCGAGCAGGCCGGTGACCTCGGGGTCTTCGGGCAGCAGCCGGTGCACCGCCCTGGTGAGCCGGATCGCCTCGTCGGACAGGTCCGTCCGCTGCAACGTGTGCCCCGAGCTGCTGGTGTGGCCTTCGTTGAAGATCAGGTACAGCACGTGCAGGACAGCGCCGAGCCGCTCCCGCCACCGCCGGTCACCCGGCTGCGCGAAGGGCCGCTCGACCGTGGCCAGCTTCTTCTTCGCCCGGGTGATCCGCTGCGCCATGGTCGCTTCCGGCAGCAGGAAGGCGCGGGCGATCTGGTCGGTGCCCAGGCCACCCACCGCGCGCAGCGTCAACGCGATGGCGGCGGCGGGCGACAGCGCCGGATGGCAGCACAGGAACAGCATGGTGAGCGTGTCGTCGTGGTCCACCGGAACGGCGTCGGTCACCTCGCGGTCGAAGGCGGTGGTCTCCCTGCGCCGCCGGGCCACCTCCGCGCGCACGGCGTCGGCCATGCGGCGCTGCGCGACCTGGATCAGCCAGGCCCGTGGATTGTCCGGCAAGCCCTCCTTCGGCCACTGGGTCGCGGCCGCCAGCAGCGCTTCCTGTAACGCGTCCTCGGCGGTGTCGAAGTCGCCGAAGCGGCGGAGGAGCGTTCCGAGGACCTGCGGCGCCAGTGCGCGCAGCAGGTCCTCGGTGCTCGCCGGGAGCGGTGTGTCGTCGGGCACCGCACGCCGGTCGCTCATTGCTCGGTGGCGGGGGCGCCCATCACCGCGCGAACTTCGATGTACTCGCCGATCGGTTTACCGCCCGGACCGGGTGCGGCGGAGGCCTGCGCGGCGATCTCGTAGGCCCGTTCGGGGCTGTCCACGTCGACGATCCAGTACCCGGCCAGGAACTCCTTGGTCTCCGGGAAAGGCCCGTCGGTGACCACCGGCGCCGACCGGCCGTCGGAATTGACGATCCGTGCCTCGTCCGGCCCGGCCAACCCCTGCGCGTCCACCAGCTCGCCCGCCTCGGCCAGCTGCGCACCCAGCGCGCGCTGGAAGTCTATGTGCGCTCGGATTTCTTCCGGGGACCATTCGTTGATCGGTGTGTCGCAGTACGCGGTAGGTCCGTAGGTCTTCAGCAGCATGTACTTCACGATTCGTGTCCTCTTTTCCGGCCTCCGGCCGCGTGGAGCGCCCCGGTGGCGCTCGCAAGCAGGTCGGAGGCACGCGCGCGGATTCGACACAACTCGTCGGTGATCCACGTCACAGCTCGGTGGTGGTGTCGGCCAGCCGCTCCGGGTCGACCGGATCGCCCGCGAGAATCAGTTCCTTGATCCGGTCGGTCACGTCCCAGATGTTCACGTTCATCCCGGCGAGCACCCGGTTGCCGGAGTCCAGCCAGAACGCCACGAACTCGCGCGCCGTCGTATCGCCGCGCACGACGACCCTGGCGTATTCACCCGGTGCGGCGAACCCGGTGTACTCCATGCCCAGGTCGTACTGGTCGGTGAAGAAGTAGGGCAGCCGGTCGTAGGCCGCCTGCTCGCCGAGCATGGTCGCGGCGGCGACCGCGGGTTGGTTGAGTGCGTTCGCCCAGTGCTCCACCCGGATCCGCCTGCCGAGGACCGGGTGCTGCTGCGCCGCGATGTCACCGACCGCGACGATATCCGGATCGCTGGCGGCCAGGCGTTCGTCGACGAGCACGCCGTCGTCCACCGCGAGCCCGCCATCGGCGGCCAGATCGACGTTCGGGCGCGCGCCGACGGCGACCAGTATCGCGTCGGCTTCGATCGTGCTGCCGTCCGCGAGCCGGACGCCGTTGGCGACGTCGGTGGCGATGGCCTCCTCGGTGGTGATCGCGTCGACCTGAGCGCCGAACCGGAAATCGACACCGTTGGCGCGGTGCAGGTCGGCGAAGACCTGGGCCATCTCCGGGCCGAGTACCGCCAGCAGCGGTAGGTCGGCGCGTTCGACGATGGTCACCTCGACCCCGGCCGAGCGCGCTGCCGCCGCGACCTCCAGGCCGATCCAGCCCGCTCCGATGATGACGATCCGGCGCGCGCTGCCGAACAGTTCGATCAAGGTGTCGGAATCCTCGATGGTCCGCAACGTGTACACGTTGGGCGCGTCGGCGCCGGGAACCGGCAGCGTCCGCGGCGTCGAACCGGTGGCGAGGGCGAGCTTGTCGTAGGGCAGGGTGGAATCGTCGGGCAGGGTGATCGTCTTCGCCGCGGGGTCGAGGCCGGTGACGGTGGTGCCGAGGCGGACCTCGACGTGGTGGTCGCGGTACCACTGCGCGGGAACGACGGTGAACTCGGGCAGCGACTTCTTCCCCGCGAGGTGCTCCTTCGACAGCGGCGGCCGTTCGTAGGGCAAGTGCTCCTCGGCCCCGATCAGCGTCACGGTTCCGTCGAAGTCCTTGGCGCGCAACGTTTCCGCGAGCTTGGCCGCGCCCAGCCCGCCGCCGACGATGACGAAACGCCGGTCAGAACTCATCGCGGACTCCTTCTCCGAAGGGAACCAAGCTCCTGCCGACCAACCCTACTGGCAGCCGTGCGCGGCGCTCGGGAAAACGGCCCCGCGGATGGGAACGAATCGCGAGCCGCCGTGGTTGCTCGGTAGGGCGGCCGAGTGTGTCCGCCGTCCGTCCAGATGTGATCGAGAGGAAGCCGCCCGTGACCGACAAAGCCACCAAGGACGTCGTCGATTTCTGGTTCGACCCGCTGTGCCCGTGGTGTTGGATCACGTCCCGCTGGATTCTCGAGGTCGAGCAGGTACGTGACATCGAAGCCCGCTTCCACGTGATGAGCCTGTCGGTACTGAACGAGGGCAAGGACGTGCCCCCGCAGTACCAGGAATTGCTCGCCACGGGCTGGGGTCCGGTCCGCGTCGCGATCGCCGCGGCGCAGGAGCACGGCGACAAGGTCCTGTTGCCGCTGTACACCGCCATGGGCACGCGCATCCACAACCGGCGTGCCGAGTACGAACGCGAGAGCCGCGAGGAGTCCCTCACCGCGGTGATCGCCGACTCGCTCGCCGAGGTGGGCCTGCCCGCCGAGCTGGCCGCGGCCGCCGAGAGCACCGACTACGACGAGGCGCTGCGCAAGAGCCACCACGCGGGCATGGACAAGGTGGGGCCGGATGTCGGCACCCCGACCATCCACATCAACGGGACCGCGTTCTTCGGCCCGGTCCTGTCCCGGATCCCGCGCGGCGAGGAGGCGGGCAAAGTCTGGGACGGCGCCGTGGCACTGGCGTCCTACCCGCACTTCTTCGAGCTGAAGCGCACGCGGACGGAAGATCCGTCGTTCGACTGAGCACCGTGCGCGGGTGCCGGCGTGCGGCACCCGCGCATCGTCACAGCACGGACTTCGGCGGGCTCGCCGGTAGCTGACCGTAGGAGCTCGCGTAGCCGCCCGCGGGCACGTTCGCGCCAGCGGGCGGCGCCGGACGCAGGAACAACTTCCCGTGCCTGCTGCGGTCGCGCAGCG
>NZ_BAFZ01000033.1 GCF_000308575.1 Nocardia exalbida NBRC 100660
GTAGCCGTCGTCGGCGAGCGTGTGCAGATACGCGCGGGCGGCGTCGATTTCGCGCTGCGCGGCGTCGAACGAGCCGAGCCTGCGGTAGTCGTCGGCGAGGTTGAGGTGCAGCGAGGGGTAGAACGCGGCCACCTGTAGCGATCCGTCGTAGTTCCGCGCGCGATCGTCGGTAAGGCTGTCGGCGGCGTCCAGCGCGCGGATATA
>NZ_BAFZ01000032.1 GCF_000308575.1 Nocardia exalbida NBRC 100660
GAAGTCGGCGATCGCCGTGAATACGCGAGGGCGACCGAGAGCCACCGGTACGTGCTCTTTGTCGTGCGTTCGCGTTCCGACGTGCCGGGCTCACCTCAACCCCGGGTTTCGAGCGAAGCGAGACCGAGCATGTTCCGTTCGCGGCCCGGCTCGCCTTCGGGTGGCCGCGTAGGCGATGAAGGAGCAAGCAGCCGGGGCCGCCACATGAAGTCGGCGATCACCCGTGAATACGCGAGGGTGCCACCGAGAGCTACCGGTTCGCGGGCTCTCTGTCGTGTGTTCGCATGTCGACGTGCCCGGCTCACCTCAACCCCGGGTTTCGAGCGAAGCGAGACCGAGCATGTTCCGTTCGCGGCCCGGCTCGCGTCCGAGTGGCCGCCGCGTCCGCGACGCAGTCGCCAGCGGCGGTCGCTCGGACGCGAGCCACAAGGGGGCCGCGAACACCCAGCGCCGCAGGCGCTGGAAATTAGATACAGCTCACTACGACAGTGTGTAGTGCATCCGGCACAATGGGCGCATGGGCAATGTCTTCGACCTGAGCACGGTGGCCAAGCGGTTTCGATTCGTCGCGGTGCTGGAGGCGATCTCCTGGTTTCTGCTGATCATCGGGATGGTGTTCAAGCGGATTCCCGAGCCGGTGCTGTGGCCGGTCAAGGTGTTCGGCATGACGCACGGCATCGTGTTCGTGCTGTTCGTGATCACCGCGATCGTCGCCGCGCGCGAGCTGGGCTGGAGTGCCAAGACGACCGTTCTCGCGCTGCTGTCGAGCATCCCGCCGTTCTGCACGGTGCTGTTCGAGGTGTGGGCGGTGCGTTCGGGGCAGTTGGGTGAGCTGAGCAACGCCGATTCGGCCGAGTCCGGGGCACCCGCATCCGCCACGTCGTGACAAACTGGAAGTCGTGAATCGACCAGCCGCACGCCGTCCTTCGCCCGCTGTCGCCGCCGCCATGTCCGGCGCGGTCGATCTGTCCAGCCTGAAGCAGCCCGTGGCAAGCGCGGGCGGTGCGGCAGGCGGCGACCACGCGGTGTCGGAGGCCGATTTCGAGACCAAGGTCCTGCGCCGTTCCATGCAGGTGCCCGTGGTGGTCGTGCTGTATTCGCAGCGCAGTCCGGGCAGCGTCGAACTGGTGCGGACGCTGGAGCGTCTGGTGGCCGCCGACGGCGGTACCTGGGACCTGGCCACGGTCGAAGCCGAGGCCAATATGCGGATCGCGCAGGCGCTGCGGGTGCAGGGCATCCCGACGGTCATCGCGATCGCGGCCGGGCAGCCGCTGGCCGACTTCGAGGGCGCGCAACCGGAGCCGCAGGTACGGCAGTGGCTGAACGCGGTGGTCGACGCGGTCGCGGGCAAGCTGGAAGGTGGCGAGCAGCCACAGGAGCCTGCCGAGGACCCGCGTTTCGCGGCGGCCGAGGCGGCGCTGGAGCAGGGTGACCTGGCCGGCGCGGAGGCCGCCTACCAAGCGATCATCGACGCCGAACCCGCGAACGAGGAGGCCAAGGGCGCGCTGCGCCAGCTCCGCTTCCTCGCCCGGGCACAGGAACTGCCGGAGTCGGCCATCGCGGATGCCGACGCCGACCCGTCGAACGTCGACGCCGCGATCCAGGCCGCCGATCTCGAGTTGTTCCAGCAGCGGCCCGAGGCGGCTTTCGATCGGTTGATCGCCGTCGTCAAGCGCACCTCCGGTGACGATCGCACCAAGGCGCGGACCCGCCTGCTCGAGCTGTTCGAGCTGTTCGACCAGGCCGAGCCGTTCGTCGTGGCCGCGCGCCGCAAGCTGGCCGCAGCGCTGTACTAGCTCGCCGCGCGACGTGGTCGCGAACCGGATCGCCGCGCAGCCTGCGGTCCGGCCTGGCTGTCGGACGATTCGCCGCTCGTCAACCGCGCGACTGCCGCGTGCCTGGCTTGTGCATCGCACAGGAGATCGGCCGTATCGCCTGGACGTGATGCTGGGCAGTCCGGGCACCGCGTGCGGGAGACGGGAGCGTTCTTCGAGTTCCTAGACGGGACGCAGCCAGACCGCGCTGTGCGGCGCGAGCGTCACGGTGGCCGAGGCGGGACGGTCGTGCCACGGCTCGTCGGTCGCCAGCACCTCGCCGAGGTTGCCGAGGCCGGAGCCGCCGTAGCTGGCCGCGTCGGTGTTGAGGATCTCCAGCCAGCGGCCCCGGTGCGGCAGGCCGACCCGGTACGCGTCGTGCGTCGCCCCGGAGAAGTTGTAGACGCAGGCCAGCACGGAGCCGTCGGAGCCGTAGCGCAGGAACGCCAGCACGTTGTTCGCCGCGTCGTTCGCCTCGATCCAGGCGTAGCCGCCCGGGGCGGCGTCCTGACTCCACAGGGCGGGGTGGGCACGGTAGACCGCGTTCATGTCGCACACCAGCGCGGTGATGCCCTGGTGCAGCGGGTTGTCCCGTTCGTGCCAGTCCAGGCCGCGATCGTGCGACCATTCCTGGACCTGGCCGAAGTCCTGGCCCATGAACAGCAGTTGTTTACCCGGGTGGGCCCACATGTAGGCCAGCAGCGATCGCACGCCCGCGGCCTTGGCGAAATCGTCGCCGGGCATCCTGGTCCAGAGTGTGCCTTTGCCGTGCACCACCTCGTCGTGGCTGATCGGCAGCACGTAGTTCTCGCTCCAGGCGTAGACCAGCGAGAAGGTGATCTCGTTGTGGTGCCAGGAGCGGTGCACCGGGTCGCGGCCGAGGAACCCGAGGGTGTCGTGCATCCAGCCCATGTTCCACTTCATGGTGAAACCGAGACCGCCGACGTCGGTCCCCCTGGTGACGCCGGGCCAGGTGGTGGACTCCTCGGCGATCGTCACGACGCCGGGGTGGTGCCGATGCAGGGTTTCGTTGAGGTCCTGCAGGAAGTCGACGGCCTCCAAGTTCTCGCGGCCGCCGTGCACGTTGGGCTCCCACTGACCTTCGGCGCGGGAGTAGTCGAGGTAGAGCATGGAGGCGACCGCGTCGACGCGCAGGCCGTCGATGTGGAATTCCTCGATCCAGTAGCGCGCGTTGGCTATGAGGAAGTTGCGCACCTCGTTCCTGCCGAAATCGAACACATAGGTGCCCCAGTCGAGTTGCTCACCCCGGCGCGGGTCGGCGTGCTCGTAGAGCGGTGTGCCGTCGAAGCGGGCCAGCGCCCATTCGTCGCGCGGGAAGTGCGCCGGGACCCAGTCCAGCAGGACGCCGATATCCGCCGCGTGCATGCGGTCGACGAACGCGCGGAAGTCGTCCGGGGAGCCGAAACGCGCCGTCGGCGCGTAGTAGGAGGTGACCTGATATCCCCAGGAGCCGCCGAACGGATGCTCGGCGATGGGGAGCAACTCGATATGGGTGTATCCGGTCGCTCGCACGTACTCGGCGAGCTGCTCGGCCAGTTCGCGGTAACCGAGGCCAGGGTGCCACGAACCGAGATGCACCTCGTAGACGCTCATCGGGGCGCGGGTGGGGTCGGTGGCGGCGCGCCGCTCGACCCACGCGCGGTCGTGCCACGCGTGGTGGCTTTCGGTGACCACCGACGCGGTCGCCGGAGGGTGTTCGGTGGCGAAGGCGAGCGGGTCGGCGTGATCGATGGTCCGCCCGTCGGCGCCGTGCACGCGGTACTTGTACTTGGTGCCCGGCTCGACACCCGGGACGAAGACTTCCCAGATCCCGGACGAGCCCAGCGCGCGCATCGGCGCGGTGTTTCCGCTCCAGCCGTCGAAGTCGCCGAACACGGTGACGCCGCGCGCGTTCGGCGCCCACACCGCGAACGACGTGCCCGTGACCTCACCGTCGAGGGTGGTGTAGCGGCGCGGGTGCGCGCCGAGCACCTCCCAGAGGCGCTCGTGACGTCCTTCGCCGATCAGGTGCAGGTCGAGTTCGCCGAGCGTGGGCAGGAAGCGGTAGCCGTCGGCGCTGATGATCGTCTGGCCGCCGGGGTAGGTCGTCACGACGCGATAGTCCATGATCTCCGGGTACGGCAGCACCGCGGCGAATACGCCGTGATCCAGGGACTTCAGCTCGTGATCGACGCCGCCGACCCGTACCGACAC
This sequence comes from Nocardia exalbida NBRC 100660, assembly GCF_000308575.1. Taxonomy (GTDB): domain Bacteria; phylum Actinomycetota; class Actinomycetes; order Mycobacteriales; family Mycobacteriaceae; genus Nocardia; species Nocardia exalbida. The sequence goes on from NZ_BAFZ01000032.1 coordinate 4,029, forward strand.
GGTCTGCGCGTGCGGGCGCAGCACCCGCACCGCCGTGCCGTCGGGATGGGTGTGCGCGCCGAGCACGGTGTGCGGGTCGGGATGGGTGCCCGCCGCGAGCAGCATGAGATCGCGGCGTTTCATCGCAGGGTCCTGCGGTAGGCCAGCTCGGTGCGAGCCTGCTGGGACACCGGGGGCAGCGCGATGATGTGCGCGACGGTATGCGCGGGGTCCAACCGCACGTAATTGGTTTGGGCCCAGTGGTATTCCTCGCCGCTGACCTCGTCGTACACCACCGGATGGTCGTGCCACTCGCGGCCGATCGCGGGCAGATCGAGCGAGAGCATGCCCCACTCGGCGCCGTAGGGGTTGAGATTCACCACGACCAGCACCGCGTCGCCGCCGACGGGGTCGATTTTGGAGTAGGCGAGCAGCGCGTCGTTGTCCACGTGATGGAAACGCAGGCACCGGAGCTGTTGCAAGGCGGGGTGCGCCCGGCGGATCTCGTTGAGCCGGGTGAGCCACGGCTCCAGCGATTCTCCGCGCGCGAGCGCCTCGGCGAAGGGGCGCGGGCGCAGTTCGTACTTCTCCGAATCGAGGTACTCCTCGCTGTCGGGGCGCACCGCCTGATGCTCGAACAGTTCGAAGCCGGAGTAGACGCCCCAGGTGGGGGCGAGGGTGGCGGCCAGGACGGCACGGATGGCGAACATCCCCGGTCCGCCGTGCTGGAGGCTCTCGTGCAGGATGTCCGGGGTGTTGACGAAGAGGTTCGGACGGGCCTCGTCGGCCTTCGCGGCCAATTCGTTGCCGAACTCGGTGAGTTCCCACTTGGCCACCCGCCAGGTGAAATACGTGTAGGACTGGCTGAACCCGCGCCGGGCGAGTCCGTAGAGCCGGGCAGGGCGGGTGAACGCCTCGGACAGGAAGATGACGTCCGGGTCGGTGCGCCACACGTTGCCGATCAGCCACTCCCAGAAATCGGCGGGCTTGGTGTGCGGGTTGTCGACACGGAAGATCCTGACGCCCAGGTCGATCCAGTGCCGGACCACCCGCAGCACTTCGGCGTAGAGGCCGTCGGGATCGTTGTCGAAATTGACCGGGTAGATGTCCTGGTACTTCTTCGGCGGGTTCTCCGCGTAGGCGATGGTCCCGTCGGGCAGCGTGGTGAACCACTCCGGGTGCGCCTGCACCCAGGGATGATCGGGCGCGCACTGCAAGGCGAGGTCGAGCGCCACCTCGAGGCCGAGTTCGCGGGCCGCCGCGACGAATTCGGCGAAATCGTCTTCGGTGCCCAGATCCGGATGCACGGCATCGTGACCGCCGTGCTTCGAGCCGATGGCCCACGGCGAGCCGACGTCGCCCGGCTCGGCGGTGAGCGCGTTGTTGCGGCCCTTGCGGTTGATTTCGCCGATGGGGTGGATGGGTGGCAGGTACACCACGTCGAAACCCATGGCCGCGATGCGCGGAAGCTCCTTCGCCGCCGTGGCGAAGGTGCCGTGCACGGGTTTGCCGGTGGCGTCGCGGCCGCCGGTCGAGCGTGGGAAGAACTCGTACCAGGAGCCGTAGAGCGCGCGGTGCCGCTCGACCTGGACGATGTGCTGCGGCCCCCGGGTGACCAGATCGCGCAGCGGCGTTGCGCGCAGGATCTCGGCGACCTCCTCGGTGAAGGCCGGTGCCACCCGCGCGGGCAGTTGGTCGTCGCCGCGCAGCGCCGCCGCGACCGCCCGTAAGCGCTGGAATTGCTTCTTGGGTACGGCCTGGGCAGCGCGATCGAACAGGCGGGCGCCCAATTCGAGGTCGTTGGCCAGATCGGCGGCGCTCTGCCCGACCGCCAGCTTCGCCTCGATCGCCGAGCGCCAGGTCGCGATCGGATCGCTCCAGCCTTCGATCCGGTAGGCCCACACTCCAGGAGTGTTGGGGGTGAAGGTCGCGTTGAAGACGTCGGGCTCGTAGTCCGGCGTCATGCGGATGCGGGAGGGCCGCGAGGCGCCGGGGCCGCGGACGACGAGGGTGGCGGCGACGGCGTCGTGCCCTTCTCGCCACACCACGGTGCGCACCGGGAATACTTCGCCGACCACCGCCTTGGCGGGCCGGCCGCCTGGGATGGACGGTGCAGTGTCATCGATAGCGATGCGGCCGGTCACGGGACCCAACCTACCGGTAGCCGGCCCTCCGGACGGGATCGGCGATCTTTTCGTGCCCCGTCCCGGCCGCCGCGGCGGCGGCTGATCCGGGCTGTCGCCCTCAGCGCGCGTCGGCGGCGAGGCCGAGGCCGAGCGCGACCAGGACCGCGCCGAGCGCGCGTTCGACCCGCTGCCGGATCCCGGTGCGGCGCAACCACGCGCCCGCGCGGTCGGCGGCCAGGACCACGCCGACGCACCACGCGGTGTCGAGCACCAACTGGATCAGCGCCAAGATCACCACGGTCGGCAGCACCGGACCGTCGGAGGGAAGGAATTGCGGAAGGATCGTCAATCCGAAGACGGCCGCCTTGGGATTGGCCGCGATCGACACCAGCGAAGCGCGGAAGGCGGCGGCGGGCGTGCGACCCGCGGGCAGCATCTTCGTCATCGCACTGCCGAACTCGTCGCCACGGCGCGCACCCCGCCACGCCTGCACGCCGAGCCAGATCAGCACGAGCGCGCCGACCACGTGCACCGCCGTGTTCACGGCGCGGTTGGCGACGAGCAGGACCGACAGCCCCGCCCCACCCGCCAGCGTCCAGCCGAGCACGCCGATCTCGTTTCCGGCCACCGCCGCCAGGCCCGCGGCGCGACCGTCACGCACCGCGCGCTGGAGGAACAACGCGGTCGCCGGGCCCGGCAGCACGGCGAGAAGCAGGCAGGCCGTCAAGAATTGCGGAAGAACGTCGACCCAGTGCGGCATCAGCCGATGCTGTCACCTCGGCGTCGCCCGGGCCACGAATTTTCCGCGCGTGCGCGCACTGCGCGGCGATTGCGAGGTGCCCGGATGGCCGCGGCCGGTGAGCGCCGCGCTGGTGGCCACCCGGGCGCTCACCTGACGGCCGGGAGTCGCGCTTACGGCATGACCATGCAGGCGAAGCCGAGATTCATCCCGTTGCCCACCGTCATCACCGGTGAGGTCCAAGCGGGACCGGTGCCCTGCACCGCGGAGATCGTGTGTTGCCCGGTCGCGTCGGGCATCCAGACGGTGGTCGCCTGATTGCCGACCACCGGCGCGGGATTCGGGGAGAACGTGCCCGCGGCGCTGTCGGTGAACTGGACGGACTCGGACGACGGAATGTTGTCCACCGTGGCCGTCACCCGGTACTGGCAGTTGGTCCCGTAGTTCCCGAAACCGAGAGTCATTCCCTGGGCCGGGCTCGCCGTCGCCGTCGTGACCGCCGCCCCGGCGGTGGGCGCGACGAGAACGAATGCCGCCGCGAGAGCTCCGAACCCCGTGAGCGCTGCTCCAGTGCGCGACCAGCGCCGATCGCGGGCGCGATTTGGGTGTGCTGTCATCCACATCTCGATCACTCCCGTACTGATTTCGGTTGGTGCGGCCGGTTGGTCCGCACAGCTTGTGGGTTTGCCCGGCGTTCTCGGGTTCACAAGCGAGTGCGGGTCTCGATCGGGTAGCGGGGGCGGGCGCGCCGGTGCGCGTCGTGTGGCCGTTCTGTGACGGTAGAGCGCGTTACGCACGATGGGGTGGGCTGATCTCGTCGCGACCCGACCGGAAACATGCTGGTCGAAAGGTTTTCCGGGGCGTGGTCACGCGGCGCGGGCGCTCCGGGCGCCGTGTAGTTTCTACCGAATGAAGGCATTGCGTCGTTTCACCGTCCGTGCCCATCTGCCCGAGCGCCTGGCGGCCCTTGGTGAGCTCGCCACGAATCTGCGCTGGTCGTGGCATCCGCCGACGCAGGACCTGTTCGCCGCGCTCGACCCGCGGCGGTGGCAGGAGATGGGGCACGATCCGGTCCGGATGCTGGGCGAGGTACCCGCGGCGCGGCTGGACGAGCTGGCCGCCGATGCCGGCTATGTCGCGCGTGTCGACGCCGCGGCGGCGGAGCTGCGCGACTATCTGGCGGCGCCGGGCTGGTTCCAGCGCCGGGCGGGGAGGAGGGTGTACGGGGCATCGCCTACTTCTCGATGGAGTTCGGCGTCACCGAGGTGCTGCCGAACTACTCGGGCGGCCTCGGCATCCTGGCGGGCGACCATTTGAAGGGCGCCTCCGACCTCGGCCTGCCGCTGATCGGGGTGGGATTGCTGTACCGCTCGGGTTACTTCCGGCAGTCGCTGACGGCCGACGGCTGGCAGGCCGAGCACTATCCGGCGCTGGACCCGCAGGGCTTGCCGTTGCGGGCGCTCACCTCCGACGGCTCGCCGGTGCTCATCCATGTGGCGATGCCCGACCGCAGGGTGCTGCGTGCGCGGGTGTGGATCGCCCAGGTGGGCCGGGTTCCGCTGTTGCTGCTGGACTCCGACATCGCCGAGAACGACCCGGAGTTGCGCGCGGTCACCGACCGGCTCTACGGCGGCGATCAGGAGCATCGCATCCGCCAGGAGATCCTCGCGGGCATCGGCGGTGTTCGGGCGGTGCGCGCGTACACCGCGTCGGCGGGGCTGCCCGATCCCGACGTGTTCCACATGAACGAAGGCCACGCGGGTTTCCTCGGTGTGGAGCGCATCCGCGAATTCGTCGCGGCGGGGCAGGATTTCGATTCCGCACTCGTCGCCGTGCGGGCGGGCACGGTGTTCACCACGCATACACCGGTCCCGGCGGGCATCGATCGTTTCCCTATGCCGATGGTGCGGCGCTACTTCGGCGGTGCGCACGGAGAATCCGAATCCGCCCTGCTGCCCGGTCTTTCGGTGGACCGCATCGTGGCGCTCGGCCGGGAAGCCGACCCCTCCGTCTTCAATATGGCGCACATGGGTCTGCGACTGGCGCAGCGCGCCAACGGTGTCTCGAAGCTGCACGGCGCGGTGAGCCGGTCGATGTTCGCCTCGCTGTGGCCGGGTTTCGACCCGGCGGAGGTGCCGATCGGTTCGGTCACCAACGGCGTGCACGCCACCACGTGGGCCGCGCGCGAATGGGTGGACAAGGCGCGCGAGCACATCGGCGCGGAACTGCTCGAGGAGGGGCGCGGCTGGGAACGGCTGCGCGACGTCGATCTCACCGAGCTGTGGTCCACCCGTAACACCCTGCGCGGCATCCTCGTCGACGAGGTGCGCCGCAGGGTGCGCGCGTCGTGGTTGGAACGCGGCGCCGCGGAGGCCGAACTCGGCTGGGTGAACGGGGTCTTCGACCCGAATGTGCTGACCGTCGGATTCGCCCGCCGGGTGCCGACCTACAAGCGCCTCACTCTCATGCTGCGCGACCCGCAGCGGCTGCGTTCCTTGCTGCTGGACCCGCGGCGGCCGATGCAGTTGGTCGTCGCGGGCAAGAGCCACCCGGCCGACGACGGCGGCAAGGCGCTCATCCAGCAGGTGGTCCGCTTCGCCGACGATCCCGAGGTGCGGCACCGGATCGTCTTCCTGCCGGACTACGACATGTCGATGGCTCGCTACCTGTACTGGGGTTGCGACGTCTGGCTGAACAATCCGCTGCGCCCGCTGGAGGCGTGCGGCACCTCCGGCATGAAATCCGCGCTGAACGGCGGGCTCAATCTGTCCATCCGGGACGGCTGGTGGGACGAGATGTACGACGGTGAGAACGGATGGTCCATTCCGACCGCGGAGGGCGTCCGGGACGAGCACCGCCGCGACGATCTGGAGGCCGCCGCGCTCTACGACCTGTTCGAGCGGGCGGTGGCGCCGCGCTTCTACGAGCGCGACGCGTCCGGGATGCCGGTGCGCTGGGTCGAGATGGTTCGCCACACTTTGCAGACCCTGGGACCGAAGGTCCTGGCTTCCCGGATGGTGCGCGACTACGCGGTGGAGTACTACGCTCCCGCCGCCGCGGCTCATCAGCGGGCGACGGCCGACGATTTCGCGGTCGCGCGGGCCGTCGCCGAGTACCGTCAGCGGGTCGAGTCGGCCTGGCCATCGGTCAAGGTGATCCAGGTCGACAGCGCGGGGCTGCCGGACACGCCGGTCATCGGGGCGCGGCTGTCGCTGACCGCGCGGGTCGAGCTCGGCGGATTGAGCGTGCACGACGTGGTGGTGCAGGCGGTGCTCGGCCGGGTCTCGGCGACCGACGACCTCTCCGACACCACGACGGTCCCGATGACGCACACGGGGTCCGACGCAGGCGCCGAGCTGTTCACCGTCGACACTCCTGTGCCGCTGTCCGGCGCGGTCGGCTACACCGTGCGCGTGCTGCCGCACAACGAGCTGCTGGCCTCCGACGCCGAACTCGGGTTGGTCTCCGCGCCGAGCGCCTAGTCCCGGTGGCGCCGGTCACGATGGCGCCACCGCGGGTTGCCCCAGGTAGTGAACCGTCGGTTACCGTGCCCCTGGCATGCCCCGATTCGTTCCTCGACTGGAGTCACCCATGGTCACCGACGTTCTGCACCGGACCCGAGGACGCCTCGACGGGTACTTCGGCGTCCGCTCGAACGGCTCGACCGTCAAGCGCGAACTCATGGCGGGCACGGTCACGTTCCTGGCCATGTCCTATGTCCTCGCGGTGAATCCAGCGGTGCTCGGCGACCAGGGCGCTCTGGGCGACAAGGGCATCCCGATGCAGGCGGTGTTCACCGCCACCGCCGTCGCGGCGGTGTTCGGCACGCTGGTCATGGGGCTGTGGGCCCGGTATCCGATCGCGCTCGCACCGGGTATGGGACTCAACGCGTTCTTCGCGTACACGGTGGTGCTCGAGATGGGGATTCCGTGGCAGGTGGCGCTGTCGGGCACGTTCCTGTCCGGCGTCATCTTCTTCGTCCTCGCCGTGACCAAGGTGCGCGAACGCATCCTCAACGCGATCCCGATGCAGCTGAAGCTCGCCGTCGGCGCCGGTATCGGGTTGTTCGTGGCCTTCCTCGGCTTGAAGAACGCCGGGATCGTGGTGAACAGCGAGGCGACGCTGGTCACGCTGGGCGACTTCACCGAAGGCACCACGCTGCTCGCGCTGTTCGGACTGCTGGTGACCGTGGTGTTCCTGGTGCGCGGCTGGCACGGCGCGGTGCTCTACGGCATCGTGCTGACCACGATCGTCGGCATCGTGAGCGGCTTGGTCGCGCTACCCAAGGGCGTGTTCGCCGCGCCACAGGGGCTCGAGCACACCTTCGGTCAGGCGATCGTCCATCTGCCCGACGCGTTCACCGGCCAGATGGCCGTGGTGGTGCTGACCATGCTGTTCGTCGACTTCTTCGACGCCTCGGGCACTCTGATCGGCGTCGCGAACCAGGCGGGCCTGCTGGACGAGAAGGGCAAGCTGCCGCGTGCCGCGAGCGCGCTGGCGGCGGACTCGGTGGGCACCATGGCAGGCGCGGTCATCGGCACCTCGACCACGACCGCCTATGTGGAATCGACCGCGGGCGTCTCGGCGGGCGGCCGGACCGGGTTGACCGCCGTCACCACCGCGGGCTGGTTCCTCGTCGCGATGTTCTGCTATCCGATCTTCGCGGTGGTCGCGGGCTCGGGTGAGGTGACCGCGCCCGCGCTCATAGTGGTCGGCATCCTGATGGCCCGGGCGCTTGGCCAGATCGACTGGAACCGTCTCGAATACTCGGTGCCCGCGTTCGTCACGGTCGTGATGATGCCGCTGACGTACTCCATCGCCAACGGCCTTGCCATGGGCATGCTGCTGTATCCGGTGGTCATGGCGGCCAAGGGCCGGATCAAGGACGTGCACCCGGCGATGTGGGCGTTGATGCTGGTGTTCCTCGGCTACTTCTTCTTCCTCGCGGAGTAACCGTCCGCTCGCTCGCGCGCTGAACCGTCCTTCCCACCCGAACGTGGAATACACCGAAAGGTTGGGCAGTTGGCTCCTTCGTGCGAGAATCGGACCGTAGTCCGTTTATTCGCCGAGCTAACGATCGTGCCCCGGACGGCAGCACAGGGATGAGGACCAGCATGACCATGAGATCCGTACTCGACAGAACCGGCACCGCCACCGAGCTGGACGGCGTCGCCACCGACATCGGCCTGCTGATCGTGCGGGTCGTCTTCGGCGGCTTGCTCGCGGCACACGGCGCGCAGAAACTCTTCGGCTGGTGGGGCGGCCCCGGCCTGCAGGCCAACGCGGACGGCTTCGAGCAGATGGGATACAACCCGGGCAAGGTGTTCGGTACCTTGGCGGGCCTGACCGAACTCGGTGGTGGCCTGCTCCTGCTGCTCGGTCTGCTGACGCCGCTGGCCGGCGCGATGGTGGTGGGCACGATGATCAACGCGATCAACGCCACCTGGGCCGGTGGTCTGCTGGGCGGTTACGAAATGGGCCTGCTGTTCGCGGTGGTCGGTGCCGCGCTGCCCTTCACCGGGCCCGGCAAGTTCTCGTTGGACGCCGGGCGTCCGTGGGGACGTCACGGATTCGTGTGGGGAGTCGGCGCGCTGATTCTCGCGGTCGTGACGGGCGCGCTCACGCTGATCCTGAAGTGGGCGCTCTGACTTTCCGGCACAGCCGGATCAGCGGCGCGGTGACCTCGGTCGCCGCGCCGCGGTCGTCTGTCGCGTCACACCGTCGCCGCGGCGGCCAGTCGGCGCAAGGCCTTGATCACGACCTCCGGGTCGGCCGTCTCCCAGTACGGCGGCAGTGACGCGCGCAGGTAGCCGCCATAGCGGGCGGTGGCGAGGCGGGAATCGAGGATGGCGACCACGCCGCGATCGTCGACGCTGCGCAGCAGGCGTCCGGTGCCCTGCGCGAGCAGCAGAGCCGCGTGGCTGGCGGCCACCGTCATGAACCCGTTTCCGCCCCGCATCTCCACGGCCCGCTGCCGGGCCGCCAGCAGCGGATCGTCGGGCCGGGGGAAGGGGATGCGGTCGAGGATCACCAGGCTCAGCGACGGTCCGGGCACGTCGACGCCCTGCCACAGCGACAGCGTGCCGAACAGGGAAGTCTCCGGGTCGTCGGCGAATTTGCGGACCAACGCGCCCGTCGAGTCGTCGCCCTGGCACAACACCGGGGTCTGCAACCGTGGGCGCAGCGCGTCGGTGGCCGCGCGGGCGGCGCGCATCGAGGAGAACAAGCCGAGGGTGCGACCGCCCGCCGCGGTGATGAGCCGCTCGATCTCGTCCAGGTAGGCCGGTGCGAGCCCGTCGCGGCCCGGCGCGGGCAGGTGCTTGGCGACGTAGAGGATGCCGGACTTGGCGTGGTCGAACGGTGAGCCGACATCGAGCGAGCTCCAGCGCACGGTCTCGGCGTCCGATGGCGGCTGGGCCCCGTTCGCGGTGGCCGGATCGGTGCGAGTGCCCGACTGCGCGGGCAGGCCCCAGGTCACCGCCAGTCCGTCGAAGGAACCGCCGATCTGCAACGTGGCGGAGGTCAGCACGACGGTCGCGGTGCCGAAGAGCCTGCTGCGCAGCAGCCCGCCCACCGACAGCGGCGCCATCCGCAGCGAGCGGCGCACCACGCCGCGGATCTCGTCGGCGGCCAGCCAGATGACGTCCCGGCGCGCGGCGGGATCGGGCTCGTCGAACGCCGTCAGCGCGCGGACCGCGCTGTCGTGCACCTCGTCCAGCGCGGCCACTGCCATGGTGCGGGCGGCGGAGGTCTCCGGATCGCCCTGCGCGGTGGTGCTACCCGGTGGCGCGAGCGCGGTGCGCGCGTTCCAGGCGGCATCGCGGATCAGGGCCAGCACCGGGGCGACGCCGTCGGGCAGGGTGTCCCAGCGGGCGGCGGGCAGCTCGTCGAGCATGGTGTGCCAGGCCTCTGCGGCGCCCTCCAGGCGGTCCACCTCCTGCTCATCGATGAGCTTGGCGCAGCGCCGGGCCGCCGCGCTGATCGCGGCGGAGGCAAGTTCGGCGGTGGCCACGCCGGTGACCCGGTCGACCAGCTCGTGCGCCTCGTCGATGACCACCACGTCGTGCTCGGGCAGCACCTGGATGCCGCTGATCGCGTCGATGGCCAGCAGCGCGTGGTTGGTCACCACCACATCGGCCTGCGCCGACTCGGTCCTGGCCCGCTCGGCGAAGCAATCCTGACCGAAGGAGCAGCGCGACTTGCCGAGGCATTCCCGCGACGACACGCTGACCTGCCGCCAGGCGCGATCGCTCACCCCCGGGGCAAGTTCGTCGCGGTCGCCGGTCTCCGTGTCGGAGGTCCACTCGTTGAGCCGTTGCACTTCGCGGCCGAGGCGGGAGATCGCGAACGCGTCGAACAGCTCGGCCTCGGCGGGCTCGTCGGGGATCGCACTGTTGATCTTGTTCAAGCACAGATAGTTGTTGCGCCCCTTGAGTATCGCGAACTTCGGCGTGCGCCCCAGCGGCGCGCTCAGCGCGTCGGCCAGCCGGGGGAGATCGCGGTCGACCAGCTGCCGCTGCAGCGCGATCGTCGCGGTGGAGACCACCACGGTGCGGCCGGTGCGCACGGCGTGGCGCAGGCTCGGCACCAGATACGCCAGCGACTTGCCGGTGCCCGTCCCGGCCTGCACCGCGAGGTGTTCCTTGGTGTCGATCGCGTGGTCGACCGCGGCGGCCATCGTCGTCTGCCCGGCGCGCTCCTTGCCGCCGAGCGCCTGCACTGCGGTGGCCAAAAGGTCGGAAACGGGCGGGAGTTCGGGCACGCGAGCAGCCTACTCGTCGCCTACGACAGGGCAGGACGGTCGCCGAGACCGGGCGGTCTACCGGTTGACGCTCCCCTCCAAATCGACGCCCGCCCCACGCATGCGGTCCAGCGCGGCGGCGACCGTATCGGGGGCGACACCCGCGGTGAGGTCGAGCAGGACGCGGGTGTCGAAACCCTCGATGCGCGCGTCCAGCGCGGTGGCGCGCACGCAATGGTCGGTCGCGATGCCGACCACGTCGACCGCGTCGACGCCGCGTTCGCGCAGCCAGTCGGCCAGCCCGGTGCCGTCCTCGGTCGTGCCCTCGAACCCGGAGTAGGCCGCCGAGTACTCGCCCTTGGAGAAGATCGCCTGGACGCCCCCGGTGGCCAGCGCCGGGTGGAAATCGGCGCCCGGCGTGCCGACCCGGCAATGCGGTGGCCAGGTATCGATGTAGTCGGGCGCGTCGGAGAAGTGCGCGCCGGGATCGACGTGATAGTCCCGGGTCGCGACGATCGCGCCGTACTTCGCCGCCGTGAGGTACTCGCTGATCCTGGCCGCCACGGCGGCTCCGCCGGTGACCGCGAGTGAACCGCCCTCGCAGAAATCGTTCTGGACGTCGACGATGATCAGTGCCCGGGTCATGGTGACCTCCCGCGGTGTGCTGAATGACTGTTTCAGATTCTGCCGCGCGGTCGCACGCTCGTTCGCCCGACTCGCGGGAATTCCGCGCCTCGCGATGTAAACGCGACCACCGCCCGGGGTGATTACCGAGTGCCCCTTTCGTCGGCGGCGCGGTTCGCCGCCTTTCCGTTCGGAGACCCTTTCATGAGTCCTGCCAAACTGTTCCGCAGCGTGATCACCGGCACCACCGTGTTTCTCGCGGTCCTCTTCTTGCTGGGCTCCCGTCCCGCCGGACCGTCGGCCTGGGTGTGGTTCGGGATCACCGGCGTGGTGTTCGCGCTGCTCTTCGCCGCCGGACTGCTACTGGTCTCCCGTGTAGACCCGCGCAGGCGCTGACCTCAGGCGAAGGTGGTCACCACGGCGGGCTCACCCGCCGAGAGCTTGAGGCCCTCCCACGGCAGGCTGATCAGGCCCCGCGCGACCAGATCCCGGCTCTCGGCGAGGGTGGGCACGTCGTCGACCTGCTCACCGCCGCGCACCAGCGGGACGAGCGGCTGCCTGGCTTCGAAGCCGTTCGCGGGCGGCACCGGTCCGGCCGCCGGGTAGACGATCTCCTCGACGATCGTTCCGGTGTCGCGGGCCAGGCGGGTCACGTTCTTGGTGCCACCGCGGGATTGCTTGTGGCTGCTGCGTTTGGCGACCGGCACCCCTTCGACCTCGACCAGCTTGTAGACCATGCCCGCGGTCGGCGCGCCGGAGCCGGTGACCAGCGCGGTGCCGACGCCGTAGACGTCGACCGGCTCGGCGCGCAGCGCGGCGATGGCATACTCGTCGAGGTCGCCGGAGACCACGATGCGGGTCTTGGTGGCCCCGAGCGCGTCGAGTTGGTCGCGCACCTGCCTGGCCAGGACACCGAGATCACCGGAGTCGATCCGCACGCCGCCCAGTTCGGTGCCCGCGACCTCGATGGCGGTCGCGACGCCCCGGGTGATGTCGAAGGTGTCCACCAGCAGCGTCGTCCCGACCCCGAGCGTGCGCACCTGGCTGCGGAACGCTTCGGCCTCGTGCGCCCCGTCGGGGCCGCTGTGCAGCAGGACGAACGCGTGCGCGCTGGTGCCTGCGCCCGGAATCCCGTAGCGACGCACCGCCTCCAGGTTGGAGGTGGCGTCGAAACCGGCCAGATACGCGGCGCGTGCGCAGTCCGGGGCGGCCAGCTCGTGGGCGCGCCGCGAACCCATTTCGATCATCCTGCGGCCGCCGGCGGCGCTGACCATCCGCGCGCCCGCGGCCGCGATCGCGCTGTCGTGATTGAGAATCGCCAGGATCAGCGTCTCCAGGACGACGCATTCGGCGAAGCTGCCGCGCACCGACAGGATCGGGGAGCCGGGGAAGTACAGCTCGCCCTCGGCGTAGCCGTCGATGTCGCCGGTGAACCGGTAGTCGCGCAGCCAGTCGAGCGTGCGCCGGTCGGAGAACGAGGCGGCGACGGCCAGCTCCGCCTCGCCGAAGCGGAACTGCCGCAGCGCGTCGAGCACCCGGCCGGTACCCCCGACGACGCCGTAGCGGCGACCGTTTGGCAAACGTCTAGCAAACACTTCGAACGTGCACTGCCGATGCGCTGAACCATCGGCGAGCGCCGCGGCGAGCATGGTCAGTTCGTACTGGTCGGTCAGCAGTGCCGTGCTGGCGACGCCGTCACGCAGGTCCACGCTGTCACTGTAGACAGAACGGTCGGCTCACGGTGTCCGGCATCGGCTCGGTGAACCGGTGGAAACGCGAATCGGGGCTGCGTGGGTGTTGTTTATCCGGGGCCGAGTCGTACCCTTGACCGTATGGCCTTGTGCAACACAGTCCGGGGTGACGTCGTTGTGGACGCCGCGAACGCGACATTGTCGGCGGCACAGGCGACACCCGAAGCGGTCGAATACACCGAGATCCTGGAGGCGGAGGACCGCCCCTGGGTGACCGTCGTCTGGGACGACCCGGTCAATCTCATGCACTATGTGACCTACATCTTCCAGAAGCTGTTCGGCTACAGCAAAGCGAAGGCGACCGAACTGATGCTGAAGGTCCACAACGAAGGCAAGGCGGTGGTCTCGTCCGGTTCGCGGGACAAGATGGAGCACGATGTCCAGCGGCTGCACGCCGCGGGGCTATGGGCCACCATGCAACGGGACGACTGACCTGGACGACTACCCTGACGCCGTGCGCAAGTGGAGCAGGAAGAACTCGCTGAGCGGTCTCAAACTGCGATCCGAGATGGACGCACGTGAGGCCGATGTGCTTCGGTCGCTGGTCGGTGCGGTCTCCGGGCTGCTGAACGAGCGCGCCGAGTCCGCGCCCGACGACGACTTGGCCGCCCTCACCGGACTGCGATCCGGCAACACCATCCCGCCGGAGGATCCGCGGCTGCGCAGACTCCTTCCCGACTTCCATCGCAGCGAGCCCGGCTCGCCGGACGCCGAACGCGCTGATCTCAACAGCGCCCTGCGCGGATTGCACGAGCCCGACATCATCGACGCCAAGCTGGCGGCGGGGTCGGTCGTGCTGGACACCGTGCCGAGCGCGGGCGGCAAGATCGTCCTCACCCCCGAGCAGGCCGACGCGTGGTTGACCGCGCTCACCGACGTCCGGCTGGCGCTCGGCACGGTGCTGGACATCGACCCCGACACGCCCGACCATCTCGACCCCGACGATCCGCGCGCTCCGCACCTGGACGTGTACCACTGGCTGACCTGGATGCAGGACTCGCTGCTGCAAGCGCTGGCTCCCTGACCGGCTGTGCTGCGAAGATCGGCGCGAGGCGACCGGAAGTCCCGCGCCGTGAGGAGTAGAGATGGGCAACGCCGCACCGGGAGAACGTAATTCGATCACCGACGTGCCCGGAGTGCTGGTCGGGCACCACCACGTCCTCGACCGGGACGCGACGCTCGGCTCCGGCGCCGCGACGGGCTGCACGGTCGTGCGGGTGCCGGGCGGCGCGGTGGCGGCGGTCGACGTGCGCGGCGGCGGGCCGGGTACCCGCGAGACCGATCTGCTCGATCCGATGAACACGGTTCGCCAGATCGACGCGATCCTGCTCACCGGCGGCAGCGCTTTCGGCCTCGCCGCTGCCGACGGGGTGATGCGCTGGCTGGAGGAGAACGGCGCGGGCATCGTGATGGACCCGATCGACCCGAGCCGGGTGGTGCCGATCGTCCCCGGCGCGGTGATCTTCGATCTTCCGGTCGGCGCGTGGGATATTCGCCCGACCGCAGAATTCGGCTACCGGGCCGCGGCGGCGGCGGACGTCGACTTCGCCCGGGGTTCGGTCGGCGCTGGCGTCGGGGCGCGCGCGGGATCGATCAAAGGCGGGGTGGGCACCGCGAGCGTCGCGCTGGGCGAAGGCGCCGCCGCGGGAATCACCGTCGCGGCGCTGATCGTGGCGAATCCCGTCGGCTCGGTGTTCGACCCGCGTACCGGGTTGCCGTGGGGGTGCGGCACCGACGGGCCCGACTTCTTCGAGCTGCGGCCACCGAGCGCGGAGCAATTGGCGGCGGCGAACGCGCTGCCGGTGAAGGGAACCGTGCTCAACACCACGATCGGCGTGGTGGCCACGGACGCCCCGCTCGATCCGGCGGGATGCAAGCGGGTCGCGGCCACCGCGCACGACGGGCTGGCCAGGGCGATCCGTCCGGCGCACTCGCCGCTGGACGGCGACACCCTCTTCGCGATCGCCACCGGGACCGCGGAGGAGGGCACGGATATGCCCCTGCCGCCCGCTTTCCCCGCCGATCTGCTCGTCCTGGACGAGATCTGCACGGCCGCCGCGGTCTGCGTCGAACGCGCCGTCGTCGACGCGATCCGTTCGGCGCGTTCGGTGGCGGGCATCCCGGCCTACCGTGACCTGTTAGGGGTCTGAACAGGCGATGCCTCGAACCGGGGACCGGGCGACGTCGCCGGGGGAATACCCGAATATCCTGGCTCGTTGTCGACTGCGATGGGTCGGCGTTGTGGAAAGGTGTGCGACTCGTGCTGGTGATCAGGGCCGACCTCGTGGAGGCGATGGTGGCGCACGCGCGCGCCGATCACCCGGACGAGGCCTGCGGTGTCATCGCGGGGCCGGAGGGTTCGGATCGTCCCGAGCGCTTCATCGCCATGGTCAACGCCGAGCGTTCGCCCACGTTCTACCGCTTCGACTCCGGCGAGCAGTTGAAGGTGTGGCGCGCGATGGACGACGCCGACGAGACGCCGGTGGTCATCTACCACTCGCACACCGCCACCGAGGCCTATCCGAGCCGGACCGACGTGTCCTACGCCTCCGAGCCGTTCGCGCACTACGTGCTGATCTCCACCCGCGACGCCGAGCGGCACGAGCTGCGCAGCTACCGGATCGTCGACGGCGAGGTCACCGAGGAGCCGGTGCGGATCGTCGACGCGTACGAGAACTAGACCGATGCCTGTTCGCGAAACCGAGGAGTACCCATGCCGGTAACCGTGTCCATTCCGACCATCATGCGCGGCCTCACCGGAGGTGAGAAGCGCGTGGAGGCCGAGGGCGCCACGCTGTCGGCGCTCATCGACGATCTCGAGGCCAACCACCCCGGGCTCGCCGAGCGCCTGCTCAAGGACGGCAAGCTCAACCGCTACGTCAACATCTACGTCGACGACGAGGACGTGCGCTTCGCCGGTGGCCTCGCGGCCGAGGTGCCGCAGGACGCCAGCGTCACGATCCTGCCCGCCGTGGCCGGAGGCTGACCCGTCCCGTGGCGCGTTACGAATCGCTGATCGCGACCCTCGGCAACACCCCGCTGGTCGGCCTGCGCACACTGTCTCCCCGATGGGACGGTGACGATCACGTGCGGCTGTGGGCCAAGCTGGAGGATCGCAACCCCACCGGCTCGATCAAGGATCGGCCCGCCCTGCGGATGATCGAGCAGGCCGAGGCCGACGGCCTGCTGCGGCCCGGGTGCACGATTCTGGAGCCCACCAGCGGCAACACCGGCATTTCGCTGGCCATGGCCGCGAAGCTGAAGGGCTACCAGCTGATCTGCGTGATGCCGGAGAACACCTCGGTAGAGCGGCGTCAGCTGCTCACCATGTTCGGGGCGCGGATCATCGATTCCCCCGCGGCGGGCGGCTCCAATCAGGCCGTGGCACTGGCCAAGCAGATCGCGGCGGAGAACCCGGACTGGGTGATGCTCTACCAGTACGGCAACCCGGCCAACGCGTCGGCGCACTACGAGACGACCGGCCCGGAGATCCTGGCCGATCTGCCCGAGATCACCCACTTCGTCGCGGGTCTCGGCACCACGGGCACGCTGATGGGGACCGGCCGCTTCCTGCGCGAAAAGGTGCCCGGCATCGAGATCGTGGCCGCCGAGCCGCGTTACGGCGAACTGGTCTACGGCCTGCGCAACATCGATGAGGGATTCATCCCGGAGTTGTACGACGAGAGCGTGCTGACCAGCCGTTTCTCGGTCGGCCCGTACGACGCGGTGAAACGCACCCGCGAACTGGTGCTCGAAGAAGGCATCTTCGCCGGGATCTCCACCGGCGCCATCCTGCACGCCGCGCTCGGCGTCGCCCGTAAGGCGGCGAAGGCGGGAGCCCGCGCCGACATCGCGTTCGTGGTCGCCGACGGCGGGTGGAAGTACCTGTCGACCGGGGCGTACGACGGCACGCTCGAAGAGGCGGAAGAGCGGCTCGACGGCCAGCTCTGGGCCTGATGCCCCCGGTACCCTCGATGTGGCGGGGCACGTCCCCGCACATCGAGGAGGTGGCCATGGCCGGCGCGGGACTCGGGGCGTCGTTCGACCCGGATCGGATCGCGGCGATCCGCGCGCGACCGGGTGAGCCCGCCGGTGCGCCGGGGCCGTCCGCGGCGACCGGCGGCGTCGGCGCGATCAAACAGTTGTGGCTGCGGGCCGGGGTGCTGATCGCCGGATTCGTGGGGGTCCTCTACGGGATCGAGGGCGTCGACACCGCCCTCGGTGGGCGGCTCGACTCCGCGGGTATCGAGCCGCGCCGCGCCGACGGGCTGACCGGCGTCCTGTTCGCCCCGTTGCTGCACCATGGCTGGCCGCACCTGATCGGCAACACGCTTCCGGTGCTTGTGCTCGGCTTCCTCGTGTTGCTGGCGGGCCTCGGGCGCGGGCTGGCCGCGACCGCGATCATCTGGCTGCCGGCCGGGCTGGGCGTCTGGCTCACCGGAGCCACCGGCAGTGTGCATCTCGGCGCGTCCTCGCTGGTATTCGGCTGGTTGACCTTCCTCATCTCCCGCGGCTGGTTCGCCCGCAACGTGGGGCAGATCGTGCTCGGTCTCGTTGTGCTCGTCCTCTACGGGTCGCTGCTGTGGGGTGTGCTGCCCGGACAGCCCGGAATCTCTTGGCAGGGGCATCTATTCGGCGCGTTGAGTGGATTGCTGGCCGGCTGGGTACTCTCTGGAGATGCACGACGAAGCCGCCGCGGAGCCCGAGCCGGAATCGGCGCGGCCCCGCGGTGAGCGCGCGGCCCGCCGGAGAATGTGGGGGATCCTTTCTTGAGTGAGAAATCCGCGTGGCAGCATGGGGGAATGCGCCTTACCGTCCTCGGGTGCTCGGGCAGTGTGTCCGGCCCGGACTCTCCTGCGTCGGGTTACCTGCTGACCGGCCCGGACATGCGGCCGACGGTCATCGATTTCGGCCCGGGCGTGCTCGGCGCGTTGCAGCGTCACGCCGATCCCGGTGAGGTCGACATCTTCCTGACCCATCTGCACGCCGATCACTGCCTGGACCTGCCCGGTTTGCTGGTGTGGCGTCGTTACCATCCCACTCCGCCGGAGGGGAGGGCGATCGTGCGCGGTCCGTCGGACACCTCGGTGCGCATCGGCAACGCCTCCGCCGAGGTCGGCGGAGAATGCGACGACTGGTCCGACGTGATCGACATGCGGCCCTGGGTGGAAGGCGAGCCGATCACGTTCGGCCCCGGCCACACCGTGACCGCGCGCCGGATGTTCCACCCTCCGGAGTCCTACGGCCTGCGGATCGTCACCGCGAGCGGACGCACCTTCGTCTACACCGGCGACACCGCACTGTGCCCCGAGGTCCACGAACTCGCGCAGGGCGCCGACGTTCTGATGGCGGAGGCCTCCTGGACCCACGACCCGGCGAATCGTCCCCCCGGCATTCACCTTTCGGGCACCGAAGCAGGCCAGATCGCCGCCGAGGCAGGCGTGAAGGAACTCCTGCTCACCCACATCCCCCCGTGGACCTCCCGCGAGGACGTGATCGCCGAGGCGAAAGCCCAGTTCACCGGCCCCGTACACGCGGTCGCCCCGGGCGAAACCTTCGACATCTGACCGAACCCGAGTCAGACCAGCAGGTCCCCTCGAGGCACATAACTGCCGCTGAAGACTGTAGCGAGACCGGGCATGCGAACACCCGATGCCGAAGGCCGCTGGAAAAACCAACACCGCCCGGCTCGCGTTTACGTCGGCCGCCACATCCGTGACTGATCACACCAGTCGACAGAACAAACCCCCGACCACTGCGAGCCGCGTGCACGATATCCACACCTCGCCCCCTACGCGCCCAGCGCACCTCAACTCCCCGTTCCGAGCGAAGCGAGACCGAGCATCCGCCGTCCGCGGCCCGGCTCGCGTTTGCGGCGTCCGCGACCGATCACCGGTCGAAAGGACAACCGCCCACCACAACGAACCGCGTGCACGTGGTCCACGCCTCGCGCCCCTACGTGCCCAGCGCACCTCAACTCCCGGTTTCGAGCGAAGCGAGACCGAGCATGTTCCGTTCGCGCCAAGAAGGGGCCCGCGAACACGCCGCGACGAAGTCGCGGCAAATCCAACACAGTAGGCTGTGGCCGTGTCGAGACGAGCCGATGGCAGGGCGGACGATGAGCTCCGCGAGGTCCGGATCACCCGTGGTTTCACCACGCACCCAGCTGGTTCGGTGCTGGTGGAGTTCGGGCAGACGCGGGTGATGTGCACCGCGAGCGTCACCGAGGGGGTGCCGCCGTGGCGACGCGACTCCGGATTGGGCTGGCTCACCGCCGAATACGCGATGCTGCCCGCCGCGACGCACACCCGCAGTGGGCGGGAATCGGTGAAGGGCCGCATCGGCGGACGCACCCAGGAGATCAGCCGCTTGATCGGCCGGTCGCTGCGCGCCTGCATCGACCTTGCCGCGATCGGCGAGAACACCATCGCGATCGACTGCGATGTGCTCCAGGCCGACGGCGGTACCAGGACGGCCGCCATCACCGGCGCCTATGTGGGGCTGTCGGATGCCGTGACCTATCTCGGCGCGGCGGGCGCGCTGGCCGACCCGCAGCCGATCTCGTGCGCGATCGCGGCGGTGAGCGTCGGCGTGGTCGACGGCCGGGTGCGTCTGGATCTGCCGTACGAGGAGGATTCGCGCGCCGAGGTGGACATGAACGTCGTGGCCACCGACACCGGAACGCTGGTGGAGATCCAAGGCACCGGCGAGGGCGCCACGTTCC
Organism: Nocardia exalbida NBRC 100660; assembly: GCF_000308575.1. GTDB lineage: Bacteria > Actinomycetota > Actinomycetes > Mycobacteriales > Mycobacteriaceae > Nocardia > Nocardia exalbida. Next base: position 23,713 of record NZ_BAFZ01000032.1, read on the forward strand.
CCCGCTCGACACTGGACAAGCTGCTGGACGCCGCGCTGGCGGGCTGCGAGCAGTTGTTCGTGGTGCAGAAGGAGGCGCTCGCGCTGCCGTATCCCGGCGTGCTGCCGGAGCCCGCCGAAGCGAAGAAGAAGTGATGACCCGCCGTCTGCTGGTGGCCAGCCGCAACGCCAAGAAACTGAACGAACTGCGCCGCATCCTCGACGAGGCGGGTATCGCCGGGATCGAGATCCTCGGGTTGGACGATGTTCCCCCGTACGACGAGGCGCCCGAGACCGGCGCGACATTCGAGGAGAACGCGCTGGCCAAGGCCCGCGACGGCGCCGCCTCCACCGGGTTGGCCTGTGTGGCCGACGATTCCGGCATCGAGGTGGACGCGTTGAACGGGATGCCCGGTGTGCTGTCGGCGCGCTGGTCCGGCAGGCACGGTGACGACGCGGCCAACAACGCGCTGTTGCTGGCGCAACTGTCGGACGTGCCGGACGAGCGTCGCGGCGGCCGGTTCGTGTCGACCTGCGCGCTGGTGGTGCCCGGCGGCGCGGAGACCGTGGTGCGCGGCGAATGGCCCGGCTCGATCGGGCGCAAGCCGGTGGGCGACGGCGGTTTCGGCTATGACCCGCTGTTCATCCCGGCGGGCGGCGATGTCACGGCCGCTCAGCTGACGCCAGCCCAGAAGGACGCGGTCTCGCATCGCGGGCGGGCGCTGGCTCTGTTGACGCCCGCCCTCGCGGCGCTCGCCGAAGGCTGACGCGCGGCGATCGGTCGGTTCAGACGCCGAAGTCCTGCTTGACCTGCTTGGCGTTGACGTGCTCGACGAAGAACGACAGCAGCGGGATGGTGCCCGCGAGCAGGGTGCCGACGGTGCGCAGGACCGGCCAGCGGACCTTGACCGCGAGGTCGGCGGTGACCAGCAGGTAGACGAAGTACACCCAGCCGTGTACGACGGCGATCCAACTGGGGGTGTGCACGTCGAAGCCGTATTTGGCGATCATCTCGCCGGTGAGCAGCAGCAGCCAGAGACCGGTGATCCAGGCCAGCGCCCGGTAGCGCAGCAGCGCCGGACGGATCTTGGCGGCGTTGCCCGCCGGGGCCGGGGCCGGGGTGGCGGTGGTGGTCTCGGTGGAATTCTCGCTGGTGGTCAACCGGCGCTCCTCTCGCTGGTGTGCAGGCCTGCCGCGCGGACCTGGTCATCGATGTCGTGGGCGTGCAGCGCGGCCAGGTACCGGTTGTACTCGGCGAGCACGGGGTCCTCGTCCCGGACGGCCTTCGGGCGCTCGGGTAGCAGACCGGCCGGCAGCTCCGTGGGCGCGACCGGTTTCGCGGCGCGCCCGGCTGCGGTGGAAGTGCGCTGCGCCGCCGCGGTGGACTCGTTCTCCTCCGCGCCGGCCTCGCGCTCGAGCCGGACGAACCGGAAGTACGCGAAGACGGCGAACCCCGCGAACAGGGGCCATTGCAGCGCGTATCCGAGGTTCTGGGCGGTGCCGCTCGCGGACTCGTACCGCTCCCACTGCCACCAGGCCAGCGCCAGGCAGCCCAGCGCGGCGACGATCACCAGCGCGATGAGGGCCGGGCGGTTGTGTGCCGAGCGGCGGGGAGAGGCGGACACGGCTTCTACGGTACCCGTTCTACTACGCGGGCCGTAGAGCCAGGTACGCCGTCCTGCGCAGGCTGGGACTGTGCTCCGGTCCAACGCTGGGGCGGCTGTCGACCAGGTGCGGGCCGCTCGACCCGAGCGGTCGGCTCTTGGGCATGCAAGGACCGCTCGCCTCGGATGAGCCGCGAGCGGCCCGCCGGTGCCTCCCGCGATGAGCCGCCCGCCTCGCGGGTCACCGATACCCGGACTGTGCCCGGTTCAGAACGGGTAGATGACGCCGGTCTTGCGTTCGGACTCGGCCCACAGCCGCTGCCACAGCTCCCGGTTCTGCGACAAACGGGTGGACGAGGAGGGCCGCACCGGTCCCTGGCTACCGAAGAGCCGGGTCGGCCCCCAGTAGATCTCGGGATCGGCGTCGGGCATGGTCGCGGCGAACAGAGTCGAGTGCGCGGCCCTGGCGGGGGAGTGGCCGATCAGACGAATGAACGGCTTCGAGACGTAATCGAGCGGCGTCTCGGTGTGGGCGAAGAGGTCGGTGGCCGAGACACCGGGGTGCACACCGTAGGAGCGCTTGTCCGAGCCGGATTCCCGCAGCCTGCGCTGCAATTCGCGGGCGAACATCAGATTGCACAACTTGGATTGCGCGTAGGCGAGATTGCGCTGGTAGCGACGGTTCTCATAGTCGAGGTCGTCGATCCACAACTTCGGGGTCTGCTTGTGCGCGATGCTGGAGAGGGTGACCACCCGGTCCTTGATCCGGTCCAGCAGCAGGCCGGTGAGCGCGAAGTGTCCGAGGTGGTTGACGCCCCACTGGGTTTCGAACCCGTCCTTGGTCCGCGAGAACGGGATGTTCATCAGGCCCGCGTTGTTGACCAGGACGTCGAACTCGCCGGCGGCGTCGGCGAACTTGCGCACCGAGGCCAGATCGGCGAGGTCGAGTTCGGCCACGCGGACGTCGCCGTCGATGCCGCCGGCGACCTCTTTCGCCTTGACCGCGTTGCGGCAGGCCATGATCACGGTCGCGCCCTTGGCCGCCAAGACCTTCGTGGCGACGGCGCCGAGACCGCCGTTCGCGCCGGTGATGACAAAGGTGCGTCCGGTCTGGTCCGGGATCTCAGTTGGTTTCCACGCCATGCGTCAACCTTACTTTGGAGTAAGTTCCGGGGGAAGGGTTTCGAATCGATCGTCTCAGACGCGGATGCGCGTGTCGCGGAACATACCCGCGACACGAGCTCTCACCAGATTTTTTCAGCGGCCACTGCCGATGGGTTGCTGGAAGGCGGCCGCGAGGACGGCGCCCACTGTATCGCCCCACACCTGCCAGGTGGCGGGATCCAGCGTCATCGAACCCACATCGGTGATCGTGACCCCCTCGGCCACCGGCGCACCCGCGAACCGGTCCTTCAGCCACAGCAGCGCGCGCGGCGCCGCGATCGGGTCGAGGGTGAGGTGCTCACTGAAATGGTCGCGGATGTACTCGACCCGTGCGCCCGGGTCCTGGGCGTAGGTTCCGACCAGCTCGTTGACGGGCCCGACCGGGATCAGCCAGTCGGCGTTGGCTTGGTACATCAGCATCGGCATGTCCGGCACGGCTCGGCCCAGCTTCGTCTTGTTCAGCACCTCGACGACGGCGGGGTCGGTGAACGGGTTCTTCGCCAGCATCCCCAGGTTGTCCGCGAACGGGAACAGCGCGGCCTGGTAGCTCGCACAGAGTTGCTCTTTGCCCGCGATCATGAGTCTGCCCAGGCCGTTCGCGTTGTCGTCGAGGAATTTCCGCAGCTCCGGATACTCGCGCGAGACGCCGAGCGCGCCCGCGAAGATCAGCCCAGCGGAGAGATTGCCGTTGGCCATCCGCAGGGCGGCCGACAGATCGGCGGGGATGCCGCCCTCGGCGGCGCCCACCACGTTCAGCTCGGGCGCGTAGTCGCGCTTCAACTCGGTGGCCCAGCCGGTGGCGATCGCGCCGCCGGAGTAGCCCATCATCCCGACCCTGGTCCCGGTCCCGGACAGTTGCATCGGCGCGAAGTTCTCCGCGGCGCGGATGCCGTCGAGAGTGATGCGGCCGGCCAGAGGCCCTGCGGCGTAAGCAGAGTCCGGTCCCTGGTGATCCGGGATCACCGCGGCCCAGCCCTGGGCCAGCGCCGCCTGCACCTCGAGGAACTGCGCGGCCACCAGGGTGGATCCGGTCAAGGCCGCGGGGATGCTGCCCATCTGGAGCTGATACGACGGCATGCAGTAATTGCCGGTCGAGTCCTCGGCGATCTGGTAGGAGAACAGCGGCCGGTCTGCGGCGTAGCCGCGCGGCTTGATCACCGTGGCCACGGCGGGGATGGCCTCGCCGCGGGAGTTGGTGGAGCGGTAGGACAGCTGCCAGGCGTCCACGTTCAGCGGGATCAGCGACAGGTTGGCCAGATTGACCTGGCGCGCGGCGATGATCCGGCCGGGAGCCAGATCGGCGTAGGTCTGCACGGGCGGCCGATAGAAGGCCGGGTCGAAACCGGGCGGTAGCGGCGGAACCGGGAACGGCGGCGCGGGCTGGATCACCTGGTCGTCGGGCGGCGGCTCCGCGGCCGCGGGCCCGGCCGGTAAGAAGGGCAGCCCCACGGCCACCGCGGCGAGTGCCGCGAGCAGCTTCGGTGCGTGCTTGCGGGAAAGGGCCATGCGAGAACCTCTTCGTTCGGCGAGCCACATATGTGAGCCCCATCGGTTTCAGACTGCGCTCGAGTATGCGGTGTCATGGCGCGGATCACAAGAACGAATATCTCCGGCCCCGGTGGGAAGGCATGGTTCGCGGTCGCCGCGATTTCGCTACGGTGAGAGATGTGACGGCGACAGTGGGCAGGCAATACGGCGGGCGTGCCGTCGTGGAGCGGAAAGCCGAGCGGCGTCAGCGGTTCCTCGACGCGGCCACCCGGATCTTCGCCGAGCGCGGCTACGCCGATTGTTCGCTGGCCGACGTGTGCGCCGCCGCGGGCTTGTCCAAGCGGCAGTTCTACGAGGAGTTCCAGGCCAGAGAGGACGTGCTGGTCGCAGCCTATGACCGGATCCAGGACGAGGCCGCCGCCGCCGTGCTGGGGCGGCTGGCTGATCTCGACCCCCGCTTCGACCTGCCCGCCGCGATGACCGCCGTCGTGACGGCCTACCTGGCCTCGATCGGCTCCGATCCCTACCGCGCGAAGGTCGCGTTCATCGAAGTGGTCGGGGTGAGCGACCGGATGGAGCGGCACCGTCGCGAACGACGACACGGGTGGGCGGCCATGCTGGAGTCGCACGTGGTGCCGGTGGTCGCTCCGGGTTCGCGGGTGCGTGGCGCGCCGGGGTGGGGCGCGAGCGCTTTGATCGGCGCGATCAACGGGCTCGCGCACGAGTGGGTGCTCGCCGACCCGCGTCCGACGGTGACCGAGCTCGTCGATCTGCTGGTTCCGATCGCGATGTCGCTGATCGAGCGGGCGGACGAGACGGCGTCCGAGGACCTGCCCGGCTGATTCGCTGCCGTGTCGCTGGATATCCATCCAAGCGGCGAAGTCCCATACTGGGCTGATGGCCGGTTCGGTTGCTGTCGCCGCGGACCCCGGTGCCTCGATGGGCAGGGCCAAGACCAACATCGTGTTCGGCACCATCGTGCTCGGCATGCTGATGGCGGCGCTGGACCAGACCATCGTGGCCACCGCGTTGCCCACCATCGTCGCCGACCTCGGCGGGGCGGGGCACATGGCGTGGGTGGTCACCTCGTACCTGCTCGCCGAGGCGGTGGCGACGGCGCTGGCGGGCAAACTCGGCGACCTGTTCGGCCGCAAGCTGGTGTTCCAGGTCAGTGCCGTGATCTTCATCGTGGGCTCGATGGTGGCGGGCCTGGCGAACGGCATGCTGCTGCTGGTGCTCGCCCGCGGCATCCAGGGCTTCGGCGCGGGTGGACTGATGGTCACCTCGATGGCGCTGATCGCCGACATCATCCCGCTGCGGCAGCGTGGCAAGTATCAGGGTGCGCTGGGAGCGGTGTTCGGCGTGACCACGGTGATCGGTCCGACGCTGGGCGGCCTGTTCACCGACCATGCCAGCTGGCGCTGGTGCTTCTACGTGAACGTCCCGGTCGCCGTGGTGATGATCGCGCTGGCGGCGCGGACGATCCCGCGGGTGCGGGCCGCGGCCGAGCCGGTCATCGACTACGCCGGAATCGGCCTGGTGGCGCTGGGCGTCTCCTGCCTGATTCTCGGGCTGGAATGGGGCGGGCAGCAATACGCGTGGGGGTCGCCGACGATCATCGGCCTGTTCGCCGGGGCGGTGCTGCTGCTCGCGGCGTTCGTCGCGGTGGAGTCGCGAGCCGCGGAACCGATGCTGCCGATGGGGCTGTTCCGCAGCCGGGTGTTCACGGTGTGCTCGATCCTCAGTTTCATCGTCGGGTTCGCGATGCTCGGCTCGATGACCTATCTACCCGCGTATCTGCAATACGTGGACGGGGTCTCGGCCACCATGTCGGGCGTGCGCACCCTGCCGCTGGTGGCAGGCCTGTTCATCACCTCGATCCTGTCCGGGCAGGTGGTCGGCAAGACCGGACGCTATCGGTACTTCCCGATCGTGGGCACGCTGGTCATGGCGCTCGGCCTGTACCTGATGTCGACGATGGGCCGGGCCACCGGCACGTGGCTGGAGTCGCTGTACATGCTGATCCTCGGCCTCGGCATCGGACTGGCCATGCAGGTGCTCACCATCGTCGTGCAGAACACCGTGCCCTACGCGCAGCTGGGCACGGCGACCTCCGGCGTCACCTTCTTCCGCACGCTGGGCAGCGCCTTCGGTACCGCGATCTTCGGCACCCTCTACAGCAACGAGATCGGCCCCAACCTCACCGCCGCGCTGGTCCGCGTAGGTGTGGTGACACCGGCTGTGGCGGCGGACCCGCAATCGCTGCGCGCGCTGCCCGCCGAACAGTCGGCGCCCATCATCGATGCGTACGCGGACTCCATCGACCATGTGTTCTTCTGGGTCGTGCCGGTCGCGCTGGCCGGGTTCGTGATCGCGTGGTTGCTGCCCGAGGTGCCGCTGCGCGACAGCGCGCGGGCGGGCGCGGGCGATGTCGGCGAGGGATTCTCGGTACCCGACTCACCCGATCGGCTGGTGCAACTGGAAAGAGCCATCGCGGGCACCATGCGCAGGGTTCGGGAGGGGGATCCGATCGGTCCGCGCATCCTCGCCGACGCGGACAGCGACCTCACCCGCGGGGAGGCATGGGCCCTCGGGCAGGTGTATCTGCGCGACCGGCTGCGGGGCCACGCCACGCTGGCCGAGATAGCGCGCGAGCACCGACTGCCAGAGGAGGTGATCGAGCCGATCTACGACCAGGTGGGCGCGGAGGGGTACCTGATGCGGGAGGGGCAACGGTTGCGGCTCACCGACTCCGGCGCCGCCGAGCTGGACCGGATCAAGGCGGCCTGGCGACGCTGGCTCGACGGCAGGCTCGACGACTGGAACGAAGCCGATCCCATCGATCGCGCGCTGCTGGACCAGGCGTTGACGAACATCGCCACGAAGTTGCTCGAAGAGCAGGCGCGGGAGCAGCAGACGGTACCCGCCTGAACCACTTGCGGTCTATTACTCGTAGACGTATATTCGTACGCGAGTAATGAGGAGGTGCCGCGATGAAGAAACGCAAGGTCGACAACCTGCTGGCGCTCGCGGTGCTGTCCGTGATCATCGAACGCCCGATGCACCGGTACGAGATCGCGCAGACCCTGCGCGACCGGGGGAAAGACCACGACATGGCGATCAAGTGGGGTTCGCTCTACACGGTCGTGCAGAACATGGCCAAGGTCGGCTTCCTCGAGGTGGTCGGCAGCGAGCGGGCGGGCGCGCGACCGGAGCGGGTGATCTACCGGATCACCGACGCGGGCCGCGCCGAGATGGCCGACTGGACCAGGGAGCTGCTGTCGACTCCGGAGCCGGAGCATCACCGGTTCGTCGCGGGTCTGTCCATTCTCGCGGTGCTTCCGCCCGCCGAGGTGGTCGAATTGCTCGGTACCCGTCTCGAAGCGCTGGAACAGACCATCGGGACGGTTCGCCGCGAACTCGGCGAACTCGCGGGCGCGCTGCCGCGGCTGTTCGTCATCGAGTCCGAGTTCGGGCTGGCGATGCTGGAAGCCGAGGCGGCGTGGACACGTTCGCTGCGCGACGAGCTGACCGAGGGCACCTTCCCGGGACTGGCGCAATGGCGTGAGTGGCACGAACGCGGCGCGCTGCCGTCGGAGGTCACCGAGCTGGTGGAGAGGGGGATGACCGAGAACTAGCCGAAACCGGACCCGGCGTGGTGCGGCAACACCGCCGCCGGGCCCGATCGAACAGTCTCGAACCGCGCCCGCGAACGCGCACCCGGCTACAAGGCTGGCAACCACAGGATAACCGGGTGGGTAGCGCGTGGGTCGGTCCGGGAACCGAAACCCGTACCGCACGAATCCTGGAGACACCCATGTCCACAACACGTACCGCCCTGGTGATCGGTGGCGGCATCGCCGGCCCCGTCGTCGCGACGGCCCTGCGCAAGGCGGGCATCGAAGCCCGCGTCTACGAGGCCTACCCCGGGCCTTCCTACGGCATCGGCAGCGGACTCGCGCTGGCGCCCAACGGCATCGCCGCCCTCGACATCATCGGAGCGGGCGATCCGGTCCGCGAGATCGCCCTGCCGGTCACGAAGATGAACATGGCAGTCGGAGACAAGGTGCTGGCACTGCCGGGCCTCTCCGATGTGCCGCCGCTGCAAGTGGTCGACCGCGGCGAGTTGCATCGAGCGCTGCACCGGCACGCGACCGCGGCGGGTGTGCCGTTCGAGTACAACAAGCGCCTGGTCGACGTGCACGAGGACGAATCCGGCAGCACCGCCCGGTTCGCCGACGGCAGCACGGCCACCGCCGACGTGCTGATCGGCGCGGACGGCATCCGCTCGCGGGTGCGCACGCTGATCGACCCGAACGCCCCCGGGCCCGGCTACACCGGCATGCTCGGCTTCGGCGCGACCACCGAGTGCGACGCCGAGATCCCGGCCGACACCATGACCTTCGCGTTCGGCAAGCGGGCCTACTACCTGTACTGGCCGCTCGGTGACGGGCGGGTGGCCTGGGGTGCGAACCTGCCGCACAAGGAGTATCTGTCGCTCACCGCGGCGCGGGCGGTACCGAACGCGCACTGGTTGAAGATCCTGCGCGAGACCTACCGCGACGACAGCCCCGGCGGCGAACTCGCTCGCCGCACCACCGAGGACCAGCTGGAGGTGGTGGGCGCGCTGCACATCATGCCGCCGGTGCCGCGCTGGCATCGCGGACGCATGGTGCTGGTCGGCGATGCCGTGCACGCCCCGTCCAACAGTTCCGGCCAGGGCGCGTCGCTGGCGATCGAGAGCGGTGTGCAGCTGGCCAGGTGCCTGCGCGATCTGCCCGCTCCGGAGGCGTTCGCGGTCTACGAGCGGCTGCGGCGCGAGCGCGTGGAAGGCGTCGCGGCCCGCGCGGCGAAGATCAATCACAGCAAGACGCCGGGGCCGGTGGGACGCAAGTTCATGCAGCTGCTCATGCCGCTGATGGCCAAGACCGTGATGAAACCGGAGAAGACCATGGGACCCGAACAGCGCTACCGGATCGATTGGGAGGCACCGGCCGAGCACGAACTCGCGGCGGTGTGAGTCGACGGTGAAGTCCCGCAGGGCCGACCTGCGGGACTGATCCTCGGGTGAGCGGCGATTCCGTGGCGGCGATCAAGCGCCGGATCGACGCAGTTCCTGGGCCACGCCGCGCCCGCATGTCGAGCCGGTCCAGCATCGGTTGGTCGTGGCGGGCGAGACAGCCCCGATCAGCGTCGTGCCGCGCGGTCACGCAGAATTCGCGTGGTCTGCTCGTCGCCGGGCAGAAACGCCTCCAGTTGCAGCTCGGCGAGCGTGACGTCCACCGCGGTGGCGAACGAGGTGAGCGTGGTGATCAAACGCAATTCCCCTTCGGCGCAGCGCAGGCGCAACGGCACCGCGAAACCCAGATGCCCCGGCCCCGGCTCGGTGGACGGCAGATAGGTCTCCAGCTCGTCGATCAGCTCGTCCAGGACGGGATCGGGGCTGCGGGCCATCCGGTTGCGCAGCGCTTCGGTGACGTGCCTTCCCCATTCGGGCAGGTTGACCACGCGGGCGGCCAAGCCGTCCGGATGCAGCGCGAGCCGCAGCACGTTGACCGGTGGTTCCAGCAGCCACGGCGCGGCGCCCTCGGTGAGCACATCGAAGGCGGCGTTGGCGGCGAGCAGGATGCCGTAGGGCCGCACGACCAGCGCCGGGTAGGGCAGATGGCCGTCCAGAATGGCGCGTAACGCCTCCAGCACCGGCGCCAGTTCGGCGGTGTCGAGTTCCGATTCGGGGAAGATCGGCGCGTATCCCGCGGCCAGCAGCAGTCCGTTGCGTTCACGCAGCGACAGCTCCAGTGATTCGGCCAGCCGCACCACCATGGTGCGGCCGGGGCGCGAGCGGCCCTGCTCCAGGAAGCTCAGATGACGCTGCGTGGTGTCGGCGCGGATCGCGAGGTCGAGCTGGCTGACCCGGCGCAGCGTCCGCCAATGTTTGAGCTGCCGGGCGAAACCGGTGGACTCGATCGCCGTTGTCATAGCAGCAGTATCGGCGGACGGGCCGCGGGCTCGCCATACCCTGCGGGGAATCGCACAGACTTCGCACGGCGGCAAAACTCTGCCGCATGAGCAACAAATTCGATGAGCAGGAACTCTCGCGATTCGCCGAACGGTACGTCGCGTTGTGGAACGAGCCCGACGCCGAAGCCAGGCGCAAGCGGATCAGGCAGCTGTGGTCCGAGGACGGCGCCCAGGTCCTGGTGGATCCGCCGCAGGGGATGCGGGAAGCGTTGGCCGCGCTGTCCTTCCCGATCCCGACCGTGGAGATCCGTGGCTATGAAGCGCTTGACCGCCGTGTCGACCGGGCGTACGACGAGTTCGTCGCTCCCGGCGAGCACGTGTTCGTGGCCGGGGGGCAGGCGGTGCGCCTCTCGGTGAACCTGATCGGCCTGACCTGGCACATGGTGGAGAAGGCCGACGGCGCCGTCGCGGGCGGCGGATACGACGTCATCGCCCTCGACGACGACGGCCGGATCCGGTGGGATCACCAGTACATCGGCGTCGCATGAGGCAAGCCGTCGCCTACCATCTCGACCCCTCGCGCGGCGCGGGCGCGCTGACCGCCGCACCGCAGGAGATGCCGGAGCCCGGCCCACGGCAGGTGGTGATCCGGGTGCGGGCTGCGTCGCTGAATCGTCGCGATCTGATGCTGGTGGACGGTACGTACCCACTGCCGGCCACTCCCGGCGTCGTCCCGCTCAGCGATGGTGTCGGCGAGGTGATCGCCGTGGGTGAGGGCGTGACCCGCGCCGCGGTGGGCGACCGGGTGACCGCCACCTACTTCGTCCGCTGGGTCGACGGTCCGCAGCGTCAGTCGCACGTCGTCGAGCAGTACGGCGCCACCCATCCCGGCATGCTCGCCACTTATGCCGTGCTGGAGGAGGATTCGGTGGTGCACGTGCCCGGTCACCTCACCGACTCGGAAGCCGCGACGCTGACCTGCGCCGGGGTGGTGGCGTGGGCCGCGCTGAGCACGCCGTCGCCGGTGCGGCCGGGCGAGACCGTATTGACCGTCGGCAGCGGATCGGTGGCGCTTTTCGGCGTCCAGCACGCGAAAATGCACGGCGCCAGGATCATCTCGATCACCTCGAACGATCGCAAAGCCGAGCGGTTACGCGCGCTCGGAGCCGACGAGGTGATCGATCGCAGCCGGACCCCGGATTGGGAAAGCGCCGTGCTGGACCGCACCGGCGGTGACGGCGTCGACCACGTCCTCGACGCGGTGGGCATGCCGACACTGGCGAAATCCGTGCGGTCGGGCGCGTACAACGCGCGGATCACGATGATCGGCGCGATGCCCGCCACCGACCCGCCCGCGGGCAATCCATTCGGGGCGTCGTATCTGTCGATCCGCCGCATCGCGGTGGGCAGCCGAACGGATTTCGAGGCGATGAACCGAGCGATCGCCGTCCATCGGATGCGTCCCGTCATCGACCGGGTGTTCGCGTTCGAGGAAGCCGAGGCGGCCTACCGGTATCTCCGCACCGGTGACCCGTTCGGGAAGGTGGTGATCGAGATTCCCTAGGACTCAGGGGCAGGCGGTCAGGATCCGCACCATGGCGTCCTTCTCGGCCGGGGTGACCCAGAGCTGGTAGGCCGCCTTCACCTGGATCTGCCTGGTCAGGTAGGCGCAGTGGTAGCCCTTGCTCGGCGGCAGCCACTCGGCCGCGTCGGAGTCGCTCTTGGACTGGTTGGTCGGGCCGTCGACGGCCTGCAGGTTCAGCGGGTCGTTGGCCAGGTCGCGGCGGCGTTCGGCGGAAAGCTGCTGTGCGCCTTTCTGCCAGGCGTCCGACAGCGCGACGACGTGATCGATCTGCACGTCGTCGGAGGACTTCGTGCCGCGCTTGAAGGCGATGGTCTTGCCGGTGTACGGGTCGGCGAGCGTCCCGGTGGCGACGATGCACTTGCCCGACTTGAAGGTCACGTCGGTCATGTCGCGCTGGAGGATGTCGTTGCGGGTGTCGCAGCCGTTGCCGCCGCCGGGCACCGAGACGTTGTCGGACCAGGGCGGCCCGAATTCGTCCCGGCTGTAGCCGGTTTTGGGCGCCCGCTCCGCCACGCGCAGGGAGTTGAGCAGGGCCAGAGCGTCGCGGCCGGGAATAGGGGCGGCGGCATCGGCGCACGCCCGGCCGCCGGAACCGCATCCCGCCGCCGTCGACTGGCTGGGGTGAACCGAGGAGCAGGAGATCAGTCCGATGGAAGTCGCCACCATGATGCCGATCAGAGCCAGCCGCCGCGTTGTGGACTTCATCGAACTTCCTAACGCCGAACCCACTTGAAACTGTAACCGGCGACAAGGTATCCAGTGGCGGGGTTCGCACAACCCAACGGCGCGTATGAGATTCGGCACAGCCCGGCCGTTGACGGGCGGTGCGCCAGAGCGATCGGGCAGGAGCGGGCCCGCCCCCGAATCGCCGTGCCGGCGCCGATTCGGGGGCGGTCTATCACGAGGAGGCCTGGGGAGCCGCGCGGTTGTGCGGATGGTTGTCCACTCCGAAAACCGCACTGGTACGACACCACGGGGCTGATGAGGGGGAGGTCCCGAGGTGTCGAGCCGCGCCTGCTCCGGACTCACTCGTGACGATCAGGGGTGACCGGGATCAGGGGGGTGACCAGGGAAAGTCCCTACCGGGTAGGGCGCCAGCACGCATCCGCTCCATCTCGATCTCACTTGGTCCTACGTATCAAGACAGTAGATAGGACGCGTGCCGCTTGGCAAGTTCGTTCTGCAGGATCGAAAAATTTCTCAGCCGATCTTCAGTTTCGGCCGTACATCTACTGCATGAGTACGGATGTCTATTTGAGATGACAGTGTGGTGGGGGTCGCCGTCCGGCCTGCCCTGCGTGTGACGATGATCACTTCGCGTCACAGGCGAGCAAATCGTGTGTCGAAACGGGTGTGGGCAAGCAAGCCCGACCTGAAAGGACCACATCATGCCGACCGTCGACGTTCTCGACTCCTTCATCAACTACCGCGACACCGGAGCGGGGGACACCCCGGTGGTGTTCCTGCACGGCAATCCGACCTCGTCCTACCTGTGGCGCAACGTGATCCCGCACGTCGTCGATCGCACCAGGGTGCTGGCGCCGGATCTGATCGGGATGGGGGAATCCGGCAAGCCGGACAGCGGCTACCGCTTCACCGACCACGCCGCCTACCTGGACGCCTGGTTCGACGCGCTCGGCCTGGACCGGGTGGTGCTGGTCGGGCACGACTGGGGCGGCGCGCTGGGCATGGACTGGGCCGCGCGGCATCCGGGCCGGGTGCGCGGCATCGCGCTGATCGAGACCTTCTTGCGGCCGATGCGCTGGGACGAACTGCCTGCGCTGGGCGCCGAGCTGTTCCGCAAGTTCCGGTCCCCGGAGGGCGAGCGGATGATCCTGGAGGAGAACACTTTCATCGAGTTCAACCTGCCGAAGGGCATCGCCGACCTGGCCGCCGAGGATCACGACGTGTACCGGGCGCCGTACCCCACCCCGGCCACACGCAAGCCGCTGCTGGTGTGGCCGCGTGAGTTCCCGCTGGACGGCGAGCCCGCCGACGTGGTCGCGCTGGTGCGGAACTACGGCGAGTGGGCGGCCGCGACACCCGAGGTGCCGAAATTGCTGATGGCGCTGGAGAACGGCGTCGGATTGGGTGCGGCGGAGGCGATCGACTGGGCCGCGAGCACCTTCGCGAGCGCCGAGGTCGCGCCGATCGGCCCGGCGGGCCACCACGCGCCGGAGGACCGGCCGGACGAGATCGGCCGGGCGGTCGCGCAGTGGCTCGACCGGCACGCCCTGGTCGGTGCTGCCGCTCACTCGTGACCTCGTGCCCGGTGTGACCGGGGCGTGCTTGCGCCGACCGCGACGCAAGCCGAATGATGGCCGGATGAGCACCGAGCACGACCGGGTCGCGGCGGAGGAGAAGGCCATGGTCGCCCGCGCGGTCGCGGGCGACCGGGAGGCCATCGCCCAAGTGGTGCGCCTGCTGCAGGACCCGCTGTATCGGCTGGCCCTGCGCATGGTCTGGCGGCCCGCGGAGGCCGAGGACGCGACGCAGGAGATCATGGTGCGCGTCCTCGACCATCTGCACAGCTGGCGCGCCGAGGCGAAACTGCTCACCTGGGCCTATCGCATCGGCGTCAATCATCTGCTGAATCTGCGGCGGCAATCCCCGCAGGAGGCAGCGCAACTGAGCTTGGACTCTTTCCGGGACGGGCTGGCCGACGGATTGTCGGAGGCGGATCACCGCGGGCCGGAAGCGGTGCTGCTGACCGCCGAGGTGCGGCTCACCTGTAGCCAGGGCATGTTGCAATGCCTGGCCCGCGACGAACGGATCGCCCTCGTGCTCGGTGAGGTGTTCGAGCTGAGTTCCGCCGAGGCCGCCTGGATCCTCGAGGTCACCCCGGCCGCCTATCGAAAGCGCTTGCAGCGAGCCAAGAAGCGGCTCGGGAACTTCCTGAACGCGACCTGCGGCCTGGTCGATCCCGCGGCGTTCTGCCGCTGCTCGCGCCGGGTGGACCGAGCGCTCGCCTCGGGACGGGTCGACCCGCGCCGCCCGGTGTACGCGCGCCATCCGGTCAGCGCGGGCGGTCGTACCGCGGCCGAGGCCGAGCGGCAGATGATCCGGTTGCACGACGCGGCGTCGGTGCTGCGTGCTCATCCGGACTACGCCGCGCCGCAAGCGAAGATGGACGCGATCGCGGGGCTGCTCGGTTCCGGTCGTTTTCCCATGCTCGAGCAGACGTGACCCGAACGGCGGCTCGCGTCGGGGCCGAAGCGCTCAGCCGGGCGCTTCGGGGCCGGACGAGCGTAATTCCCTTGCGAGATGGGCGATGTGGGCGGGGCCGACACGGCAGCATCCGCCGATGATCCGCGCCCCCCGCTCGTACCAGTCGCGGGCTTGGGCCGGCGTGAACTGTGGGGGACCGGTCCAGCGATGGCGCGCCGCATCCCAGCCTTCGCCGCTGTTGGGGTAGGCGACCGCGGGTTTGCCGGTGCTGGCGGCGAGTTCCACCGCGGCCGAGACATCGGCGGGGGCGCAACAGTTCACGCCGATCGCGACGATCGAGGCCGAGTCCGCAGCCACCGCGAAGGCGTCGGCGAGCGGTTGACCGGCACGCGTGCGGTCGCCGTCGACGGTGTAGCTGAGCCATGCGGGCACGCCGAGCTCGTTCACCAAGTCCACCAGTGCCTCGGCCTCATCGATATCGGGAACGGTCTCCACGGCCAGCAGGTCCGCGCCCGCCTCGGCGAGCACCTCCATACGCGGCCGATGCCATGCTCGCAGTTCGGCCACGGTGCGGCCGTAGCGGCCGCGATATTCCGATCCGTCGGCGCGCGCGGCGCCGTACGGGCCGACCGAGGCGGCGACCCACCGGCGCCGCCCATCGCCGGCGCGGGCATCGCGCGCGGCGCGGGCCAGCGCCACGCCGCGCTGCCACAGCCGCACCGATTCCGTCCTGGTCAGCCCGCGCGCGGCGAAACCATCGAGGGAAGCCTGGTAGGTCACGGTGGTCGCGATGTCGGCGCCCGCGCGGAAGTAGGCGGCGTGCACCGCCTCGATCGCGGCGGGTTCGTCCACGAGCAGACGTGCCGACCACAACGCGCCGGACAGGTCGTGGCCGCGCGCCTCCAGCTCGGTGGCCAATCCACCGTCCGAGATCAGTACTCCCGCCGCGGGGTCGAACAGCACGGTTCCACTGTAGGACGCGGCTTATTCGTCGTCGCTGGGCTGGGCGGTCGGTGGCACGCCGGTGTCGAGGAAGCGGATGAGCCGCTCGATGCGTGCCGTGTGGTCGACGCAGCGTTCCAGGTGATGCCCCAGCAGGGCGATATCGATCGCTACCTCGGTGGACGGCTGGGTCGCTGGGTCGCGCAGCGCGGAATGCAGCTGCTGGTGCAGCGTTTCCATCGGGCGACCGGCGGGCGTCTCCTCCTCCGGCAGCGGGTGGCGGCCCGCGACCGCTTGCCCGGCCAGCGCCGTGCGCTCGGCCGCCAGCTTGCCCATCGCGGCGAGGATGTCCAGGATCGGTTGCTCCGCCGCGTGTCCGGGATGACTCTGGTACACCTTGTCGGCGACCCGGCTGGCGAGCCGGCCGATGTGGGACAGTTCACCGGCGATCTGGATCGCCGTCACCACGTGCCGCAGGTCGCGGGCCACCGGCGCCTGTAATGCCAGCAGCACCACGGTGCGCGCCTCGCACGCGCCGTACATCTTCTGCAACTGCTCGTCGAGCGCGAAGACCTCGTAGGTCGCGGTGAGATCGGCGTCGACCAGCGCGTCGGTGACACGCTCGACGGCGTCGTGGGCGAGCGTGCACATCAGCGTCAGATCATTCGTCAACGCGATGAGCTCGGCAGTGAACTGGGTGCGCACCGCCAAATTCTCACCCATGGAAGTGCGCGGGGTCGATTCCTTGCCGAATGTTCTTCGGTAACGGCATCGCCGCGGCCGACCGGCTGGCCACCCTCGCGGAGGGGGACGGGGGAGCTCGCCCGCTCGCGAAGCTGTGAGCGCGGCTGAAAGCCGCAGGTCCAGAGGCTTTTTGGAGCTGCATCGCGCCGCGGCGAAACCGGCGCGTGAGATCGGGGGACCGGGGGACGATCGCCCGGCGAACGGGCTGCTGGTCGACGGGAGCTCAGCGGATTCGGGGAGAGATATTGCGAGACGGCCGATTTGTGGCTCGCATCACAAAAAGGTATTGGTGCGCAGAGGTCTTCGCTCGATTGCTCCCCGCACGCCCCACGCGGTCCGATGCGGCGGCACCACCGGTCGGCACTGCGCGATGCGAGGGGGCGGCCGTTTGCGCCCCGATATCTGGCGGTGCCATAGCGCACCGCATGCGGGCTCGTGCCCTGTTAGACGCCCGAAACGCGGACGCGGCGCGGCCTGCCGAGGGGTGTGACCGGTGTTACCGTCGCGGCATGCCGAACTTGCGCGACATCCAGCATCGAGTGGTGACAGCGTTCCAGCGGCGCGTGGGCAATCCGCTGCTCAGCACGCTGCCCGGGCAGACCCTCCTGGAGACCACCGGCCGGGTCAGCGGGCAGCCGCGGACCACGCCGGTCGGTGGGCGGCGGGTCGGGCGGGAGTTCTGGTTGGTCTCCGAGTTCGGTGAGCGTTCGCAGTATGTCCGGAACATCAAGGCCGACAATCGGGTTCGGTTGCGGTTGCATGGGCGCTGGCACACCGGCACCGCTCATCTGCTGCCCGAGGACGACCCGCGTGCCCGCTTGGCCGCCCTGCCGCGCGCCAACAGCGCGGCCGTGCGGCTTGTCGGTACCGATCTGCTCACCGTGCGCATCGATCTGGACGACTGAGCCCGCGCCCGGGGCGGGGATACCGATCACCCGACCGGGATGCGAATAGTTTGCTGCGACGATGGTGGGCATGATCCGTGTGTTGCTCGCCCGCTGGACCGTAGTCGTACCGCTGCTGGCCGTCCTCGCCCTCGCGGCCACCTGGGGCCGCAATCTGCCCGGCGTCGCGGTGACGATCGTGGTGGTGGCGTTGATCGGGGCGGTGCTCGCGGCGGTGCACCACGCGGAAGTGGTCGCCCGCCGCGTCGGTGAACCGTTCGGCTCGCTGGTGCTGGCCGTCGCGGTGACCGTGATCGAAGTCGCGCTCATCCTCACTCTGATGGGCCAAGGCGGTGGCAAGACCGCGACTCTGGCCCGCGACACGGTCTTCGCCGCGGCGATGATCACCTGCAACGGGATCTTCGGTCTCTGCCTGCTGGTGGGCGCGTTGCGGCGGCGGGTGGCGGTGTTCAACGCGGAAGGCACCGGTGCGGCGCTGGCCACCGTGGCGACGCTGGCCACGCTCAGTCTCGTGCTGCCGACCTTCACCACGAGCAAGCCCGGTCCGGAGTTCTCACCCGCGCAGCTGGCTTTCGCCGCGGTGGCCTCGCTCGCGTTGTACGGCTTGTTCGTGCTCGTGCAGACGGTGCGTCATCCGGGCGACTTCCTGCCGGTCGAGGTGGGTGGCACCGTTGCCGACGGTGACGAGCACATCGAGTCGCCCAGCGTGCGCACCGCGCTCGCCGCCCTCGCTCTGCTGCTGGTCGCTCTCATCTGCGTGGTGGGGCTGGCGAAGGTGGTCTCGCCCGCCGTCGAGTCGGCGGTGGAGTCGGCGGGACTGCCGCAGTCGGCGGTCGGCGTGGTGATCGCGTTGCTGGTGCTGCTGCCCGAGACGCTCGCCGCGGTCCGGGCCGCGCGCCGCGACCAGGTGCAGATCGGTCTCAATCTGGCCCTGGGTTCGGCCATGGCGAGCATCGGCCTGACCATCCCGGCTATCGCGGTGGCGAGCATCTGGCTGGACGGCCCCTTGGTGCTCGGTCTCGGCGCGACCCAGATGGTGCTGCTGGCCCTGACCGTCGTCGTGGGCGGCCTGACGATCGTCCCCGGACGCGCGACTCTCCTCCAAGGGGGCGTCCACTTGGCAGTGTTCGCGGCTTTCATCGGCCTGGCCGCCAGCCCGTAGCGTCGATTTCTCGCGGCCTGCGCACTCGGGGACGCGGCCGTCAGTGGGGGTGCTGCGCGGCGTATCTGGCGCGTTCCAGCGCTTCCCGCTGGGCTTGTCGTGGGTTCTTCAGATCGGCGGGCAATCCGTGCTTCGCGAGCCGGTGCGCGCGGTTCATCGGCATGAAGGCGACGGTGTAGAACAGGGCCAGCAGCAGCGCCAGCAGGACCATCGCGCCGCGCAGCCACAGTTCGCCGGGGAACAGCAGGAACGCCGCGAACAGCGGTGTGAACGGCACCAGCCCGCGCAGGACGTGCCGGGTGGTGGCGAACCGGCCGGTCAGGTCGTCGCGCACCCACTCACGCATCGAATCGGGCAGGCGGCGTCCGAAGGCGTAGCCGATCCACTGGATCGGGTGGGGCCGTCGTCGTTCTCGTGTCATTACCGGGCTCCTCGGGTGGGGGACGGGGCATCGGGCTCCGCGAGCACCGACCGGCGGGCCGCCTCGTTCACCCGGGTGAGAGTGTCGCGCAACTGCTCGAGGTCGGCCATGGTCACGCCGAGGCGCCGCACGACGGCGGGCGGGATCTGCTCGGCCTTCGCGCGCAGCGCGGCTCCGTCCGAGGTCAGGTTCACCACCAGGTTCCGCTCGTCCCGGCTGTCCCGTTCGCGACTGATCAGCCCGGCCGCTTCCAGGCGCTTGAGCAACGGGGACAGCGTCGGAGAGTCGAGCTGGACGGCCTCGGCGATCGCTTTGACCGACATCGGCGCCTCACCCCACAGCGCGAGCATCACCAGATACTGCGGGTGGGTCAGGCCGAGCGGCTCCAGCAGCGGCCGGTAGACGGCCAGCACGGCACGATTGGCCACCGCCAGCGCGAAGCACACCTGGCGGTCCAAGCGCAGCGGATCGTCGATCTCGGGCTCCATCGGTCCTCCTTGTCCGCGCTCCAAGTTAGCGCATTAATAGTTAGTGCGTTAATCGATGTGGCCGACATCTCGGCGCGAGATCCCGGCTCCGGGGCCGCCGCTGGATACCGTGAGATCCATGCACTACGGACGCGGGGCCGATCCGCGCATCCAGGAGCTCGACGCGGTTCGTGGCTTCGCGCTGTGCGGCATCCTGGTGGTGGATATCTGGCGGATCGCCGACATGGCGGCCACGGACGAGTCGGGCGTGCTGAGACCGATCCGGCACGTGCTGTCGGTGGTGGTCGAGGGACGGTTCTTCCCGATCTTCTCGTTCCTGTTCGGAATCGGCTTCGCATTACTGCTGGACAAAGCCGCGGAGCGCGGCGAGCGCCCCCGGTTGGTCCTGATCCGCCGCTTGCTGGCGCTCGGGGTGATCGGCGCCGTCCATCAGCTGTTCCAGCCGGGTGAGGCGCTGCTTCCGTACGCGCTGGCCGGGCTGGCGATCCTGCTGCCCGCCTCGGCGCTGCCGAACTGGGTGGTGCTGGTGGCCGGCCTGGCGGGCACGTTGGGCGTGGCGCTGGCCCTGGGCGGCGGACTGGCCCTGGCGCCCGGGTTGTTCCTGCTGGGCCTGGCCGCCGCGCGCGCTGGAATCGTGGACACCCTGGATGAGCGGGTCTGGCAGATCGGCGCCGTGTTCGCCCTCGCCTTGCCCGCCGCGATAGTGGCGGGAATGTGGGAGTACCGCACACCGTATCTGGAGCTGTGGTCCACGCCCGCCACGGCCGTGGCGGGCCTGCTGGGTGCGCTGGCCTACCTCACCGGCTTGCTGCTGTTGCTGCGCGTCGAGCCCGGTCAGGTCCTGGCGGAGGTGTTGCGGCCGCTGGGCCGCATGGCGTTGACCAACTACGTGGGCGCCACCGCGCTGATCCTGCTCGCCGCACCGCGTCTGGGTCTCTACGGCTCCGGCGACTACGCGCCGGTGCTGGGGTTGGCGGTGGCGATCATCCTGGTACAGGCGGTGTTCAGTGCGGTGTGGTTGCGGTTGTTCGAATACGGTCCGCTGGAATGGGTGGGGCGGTGTGTCACCTGGTGGACGGTGGCGCCGATCCGGCGGGTACGGCTGCCGAGCCGCCCGTATTGAACTCGGCCGCCGTCGTCTTCGGGTCTCGGCGCCATCCGGTTTGTTCAGCGCTGCTCGTTCTCGATGCGCCGCAGGACATTCAGCATCGCCAGCACCGACTCGGCGCGGACCGTACCCTGTCGCAGCCCGTCGCGCAGCACCGGTTCGAGTGCCTCGTGCGCGGCGTTTCCCTTGAGCGCGTTGATCAATGCCAGTTCGCTGCCGCGCGTCGCCGCCAGCCGGGGTTCGGTGAACGGGTCCAGGCTGGCGAGCCCGAAGTAACCGCGGAACACCTCCAGTGTCTCGTAGGAGGGGTTCACCGCCTGCCCGGTGCGCAGCTTCCAGAGGTAATTGGCGGACAGGCGCGCGCCGGTGGCGCGGTGGATGTCCGCGGCCAGCGCGCGGTGGGTGATCTGGTGCGGCCGCCCGTCGTTCCCGGTGGGCGGGTGCATTCCGTCGATGAGTGTGTTGAGCGCCCGCGTGAACGGGTGTAAGTCCTCCCCCATGGCAGCGTTGTCTCCTGTGGTTGACAGGGTATGTGGCGTAGATCATACTCGTGCGTGCTCCGCCTGCGCATGCCGTTGTGGTCGCCCCCGAGGGTGAGTGACCGCGAGGGGTCCGGCGTCCGAGAGCGGTAGCAGGTGGGGCGATCATCGTCGCTCGCCCCATCTCCTCGGCGTTGCACGGGCAGCCTGTGCGCGATACCGGAACCGCAGCGCCAGAAGATTTTTCGCGCAGTCGCCGCGCACGCCCGATCGTCTTGGATGAGGACGGGTTCGAAAGCGGCGCGAAGGATGGGGCGGACCGGCGTGCTGCCGAGCGGGTGCATGCGCCATAGACGAGGGCTCTGAGATTCGACGCCTTTGGCGGACCGGAGATTTCGAGATGGTCGCGCCGGTGATCGTCACGCGGTGACGCGGGCGTGATCGCTCCACCGACGGCGGCACTGTCGAATCACCCGGCCCGCGAGGACATTCCGGTGCCGGCTCGTCGAGGCTCGCTCGGTGTCGACGGCCTTTCGGGGCGTGGCGATGCGTGGCACGGCCTGCGCACGCATGCGCTGGGTGTCGGCCACCGATTCGGTGGAAACTCGGCGTTCGACCACGTCGGTCACCCGCTCGGTGCCGGTGAGGCAACCGGAGGATGTGCGGTCCGCGGCGACGAGCCCGCTGGGTGCCTACCAGGGCTTCGCGCGGGCCGGAGGTGTCGGGCAGCCACGCGGCGGGCGGACGTCGATCAGGAGGCGGAGGCTCCGGTCTGCCGGATCGCGTCGAGAACCTCGCCGTAGGTCATCGTCGTGGAGTTCACGAGCGCGCGCTCCGACGACACGTCGATGTCGACGGAGTCGATGCCGTTGACGCCGCGCAGCGCCGATTCGATCGCCGACGCGGACTCGCGCGTAACGTTGTGCAGGGTAACTGTGTACGTCATGCAGATCGCATTGACCGATTCCATCCCCTCAAACTTTCCTTTTTGTCGCGTTTGACTGCCGGGGGCCCGGGAATAGCGGAGTTGTCAAACGACTCGACGCCACAGGGATTGCCATGATCATCATTATCGGGCTCATCGCCTTGATCGCGGCCGTGATCGTCGGAGTTGCCGCCGTAGTGGGCAACACCGGCTCCGCTCAGCAACTGACGAGCGATTTCGCGGTATTCGACTATCACTTCCACGGTTCCACCGGAGCACTGTTCGGTTACGGAGTGACCCTCGGTGCGATCGGGATGTTCGGACTCGCCCTCGTGCTATCCGGCGCTTGGCGGGTGACCCGTCGCGGCATGGTCGCGCGTCGTGAACTCGCGAAGTCTCGCCGCGAGATGGCGGCGGTGCGGCGTGATCTGCCGGCGGACACTTCCGCACCGGCGGCGCGGGCTCCTCAGCAGGAGCCGGCCTGGCGGCGGTGGCTGCACACCCCCCGTTCGGGTACTGCCCGGACCGATCGCGGCGCGACGGTCTCGACTTCGAAACCTGTGACCGCGAAGTAATTGAGAAGAAAAGGAATACGACAATGATCATTCTCGGCCTCATCCTCTTGGTCCTGGGCTGGCTGCTCGGAATTTCGCTGCTCACCACCGCGGGCATCATCGTGCTGATCATCGGGCTCGTGCTGCTGGTGGCCGGCTCGGTAGGCCGTCCGGTGGGTGGCCGCCGCTGGTATTACTAGGGATTGCTCATGAAGTTCGAAGATCGCCTCGCGCACCAAGTGCAAGCGACCAGGGGCAGCGTGAAGAAATTCCTCGGCCGAGCGACCGGCAACCCCCGGCTGGAGGCCGAGGGACGGCGTGAGCAGGGCCGCGGCAACGTCAAGCGCGCCGCGGACAAACTGCGGGACGCTTTCAAGCGCTGACCGCGCACCGCCCGCCCGTGCCGGGCGAAGGCCATCGGCCTTCGCCCGGCATCGGCGTGTTCCGAGCGGTGCCCTGCGTTCGAGTCAGATGCCGGCGACGTCGGTGAGCTGGCCGATGCCGTAGGTGACGGCCATGGCCAGCGCGCCGCCGAGTACCACCCGGATCATCGCCCGGCCACGGGAGCTACCACCCAGCCGGGCGCTGACCGACCCGGTGAGCGCGAGCGCGGCGAGCACGGCCCCGAACGTCACCGGGATGCGGGCGGTGACCGGCGGTAGCAAGATGGCCAGCAACGGCAGCAGCGCGCCGAGCGTGAAGGCCACCGCCGAGGAGAACGCCGCCTGCCACGGATTGGTCAGTTCGGCCGGATTCAACCCCAGTTCGGCCTCCGCGTGCGCGGTGAACGCGTCGTGCGCGGTGAGTTCTTCGGCGACCTTGCGCGCCGTTTCGGGCGTCAGGCCCTTGGCCCGGTAGATCCCGGTGAGTTCGGCCAGCTCGTAGTCCGGTTCGTCGCGCAATTCCCTGCGTTCTTTCGCCAGCAGAGCCCGCTCCGAATCGCGCTGGGTGCTGACCGAGACGTATTCGCCCACCGCCATCGAGATCGCCCCCGCCGAAAGACCCGCGATGCCCGCGGTGAACAGGGCCTGGGTGTCGGTGGTCGCCGCCGCGACGCCGACGACCAGTCCCGCCGTGGACACGATGCCGTCGTTCGCGCCGAGCACCCCCGCGCGCAGCCAGTTGAGCTTGGATGCGAAGCCGTTGCCATGCGGTTCGTGCGGATGTGCGCCGGAGGCGCCGGTCGTGCGGTCCATGAAGACGCACCTTAATCACCCCGCGACGCGCGGGCGGGAACCACGACCCTGGCGCGGCTATGTGCGGGGCGGGCGGGGAACCGCGAGCGGATGCGGAAGCATCGTGCGGTGGATGACCTGGAGGATCAGCAGGAACAGGACCGAAAGCCCCGCGGTGGCGAAATCCCCCGCCAGCACCGCGAGTACGGCGAACGCGCCGAATACGGGGAACTCCAGCACCGCGCACCAGCGCAGGATCCGCAGCCGCCTGGCGTTGGCGCTCAGCCGCTGCACACCGTCGTCGATAATGGTCAGCGCCGTCTCGTAGCGCACCATGCCGTCGCCGACCTGGACGAACATGTGCACCGCCTGGTCGCGGCTGAGTTCGCCGAGCCAGGCCCGGTCGATCAGCCGCTTGCCCTCCTCGGCGACCTCCTTGATAACCGCGTCCATGCGGCCCCCTTCCCAGTCGATCGCAGAGTCTAGCGGCCGAATCGCGCCTTCCCAGTGGCGATTCGAGCGGGCGACGCTGTCGCACCCAGGGGCGGCTACGAGGGCCGCTCGATCTCCGAACGGTCGTCACGGATGCCGAGCCACGCGAAGTCCCGTGCCCTGGTGATCGCGACCAGCTTCTGACGCTCGGCCAGCTGGGCTCGTTCGCGGCTCGCGCCCGTCCGGGGCCCAGCGCCACCGGACCAACTCGGATGGAAGACCGCCGCGAAGTCGAGCCCCTTGGCGCGGTGCACCGTGCCGACCTTGACCGCGGGGTGCGGCGTCCCGTCGTAGTCCTCCAAGGGCAGCGTCGCGATGCCGACGGCGTCGAGCGCCCCGGCGAGCCGGGCGGCCTCCTGCCGCGTCCGGGTGAGCACCGCGATGTCGGACAACGGTTTCCCGCATTCGCGGATGCCGTCGACCAGCGCCGGCTCCAGGTAGTGATCCGGTCCGCGCCAGATCCGCACCACGCCGTCGGGCAGGGTGACGTCGGCGTCGCGCAGCAGCACGCCGGTCGCGTCGTCGAAATCGCCGAGCTCGTTCACCGCATCGATCCCGGCGGCGTTCTCCCAGACACGACGGCGGTTGCGGTAGTTGACCCGCAGGACCTCGCCGCGGCCGCGCAGGTCGATGCCCGCGTCGGCCATGCGCCAGCCCCCGGCGTACACCTGCTGCTGGCCGTCGCCGAGCAGCAGCAGCGGGCTCGATCCGTTGCCGCCCGCGATGGCGTGGGCCAGCCGCAGCCCGGCCAGCGTCATGTCCTGCGCTTCGTCGACGACGACCGCGTCGTAGGGTTCGGGCAGCGGTTCGTTGCGGATCTCGGCCAGGGCGATGGCGATGACGTCGCTGTATACGGGACGTAGAGCTCGTGCCACACCTCGGCGCGCCGGTCGTCGTCGAGACGAATGCCGTTGCGTCCATGGCGCTCCGCGCGCTGATAGACGTCGAGATCGTCGATTTCACGGCCCTTGATGACCCGGTCGATCTCCTCGCGCCAATAGCTTTCGTGCGGCTCGATGTCCTCGAAGACGGCTCTCGCCTGCTCCCAGACCCGGCCGAACACCCGGTCGGCTCCCCGCGGGTCGAGCTTCGGCACCGCGATCCGCTCCCCGAGGAAATCCATGGCCCAGGAATGCAGGCCGGCGAACTGGACGCGCCCCTCGGTCCCCGGCGCGAGTCGCCGGAAATAGGTCTCCTGGCAGTTCGCGAGCGTCTTGACGAACGTCGTGTACAGCTGACGGCCGGTGGACCGCTTCGCCTGCCTGGCCATGCGGTGCAGCGCCACCACCGTCTTGCCGGTGCCCGCCGGACCGGCGATCCGGGCGGGGCCGGTGTAGGTGCGCGAGACCAGCACCTCCTGTTCGGGATCCAGGAAGGTCATCCAGTGCTGGAACGGCTTCTCCAGGGCCGCGTCGCGCTGCGGCGACAACACTTCCGACCGATCGAGCAGGGCTGGATCCGGTGGGTCCGGCGACACGTCCTCGATCTCGAGCAGGTCGTACTCCCGGGCCGACTGGTGGGCGACGGTGTTCGCGATGGCCTGTACCCGGGTGGGCCGCAACTGCCGGTGGCGTGCGCGGATCACTCGATCGAGCTCACCCGGCCCGGCGACGGCGAACCGGCCGTCCCCGCGCCGCCGGATCTCGCCGGGTACGAGCAGAACGATCTGCGCGTCATGGGCGACGATCTTCTCGCGCCCGAACTGCAATTTGCCGAACGTCGCTTCGACATGGCGGCGGATGCCGTCGAGTTCGGCGGGGACGTCCTCGGCGAAGCGAAACGCGAAAAGCCCTGTGCCGCAGATCAGCAGGGCGTGGGGATGGTCGGCGGGCACCGGATCCCGGTGGACGAGAAGGTACCGTCCCGGCTCGGCCAGCGCCTCGGCGAAGAACGTCCGCTGGCGCGATGTGTAGCCGGGGATGCGGGTCAGCGCATCCGTGACAAGCGAAAGCCAGGTGTTCATGGAGTCCCCCTTCCGGTGCACACCTACCCCGTCTTCGACGGTAAAGACACGGCGTCGAGGAGGGAATGGGTCGAGAGTTTTCGGGGGCAACCGTTATCGAAACGGACGGATCGGACGCCGGAATGTTGTCGCCCCGTCACCCGAATGTGTTGTGCGGCTAGGTGCTTGCCTGCGCGCCGGTGCGGCGCACGGCGCTGGGCGTTGTGCCCCACCATCTTCGGGCGCATCGGGTGAACGTCGCCTGCTCGGACAACCCGATCAGCGAGGCCACCTGACTCATCGGCATGTCCGTCGTGGTCAGATATCGTCGCGCCGCGTCCCGGCGGACCTCGTCCAGGATCGCGGCGAACGAGGTGTGCTCGGCGGCGAGACGTCGTTGCAGGGTGCGCGGGTGCACCGTGAGAAGCCGTGCCACCGCGCCGATCTCGGGTGCGGCGGTGCCGAGCAATTGCTGCACGGCGGCGCGTACCTGCGGGGCGACCGCCGCCGCCGCGTCGCCGGACTGCGCGGCCAGGAACGCCATGGCCAGCCGGTGCAGGTTCTCGTCACCGCCGGTGAGCGGCCTGCTCGCCAGGCTTCTCGGCACCCGCAGCGCCGCGAACGGCCGCTCGACCCGCACCGGCGCGCCGAAGAACTCCTCGTAACCGGCGACCGCCGCTTCCGGCCGATAGGGCAGCTCGACCGAGCGCAGCCCGTAGCGGTCGTCCACCAAGCGCTGAATGGTGCGATGCACGAATGCCAGCCCGAGGTCGGTGCCCTGGACGGGTGTGGGAAGTCCGGGCCGCACGCCGTAGCGCAGCGCGATCACGCCGCGATCGCCATAGGGGTCGGGCTCCAGCGTCAAGCTGAGCGACCGCGCGTGCAGGAACAGGTATCGCGACGAACATTCGAGTACGTCGGCCAGCGACGCCGAATTGCGGATGGCCAGCGCCAGCGGGCCGAGCATGTCCAGGTCCTGCCGATGGGAGATCCGTAGGCCGAGGTCGGGACAGCGCAGCTGGTGCGCGGCCAGTTCCAGCACCGCCGCGACGGACTCGTCGGGCACGAGCAGGTCGTCGGTGTCCAGGGCGGCCACCGGCAGGCCGCATGCCGTGGCCAGTGCCTCGGCGTCACCACCCAGCTCGGCGACAGTGGCGCGAAATCCGCGCAACCCCGCGGAGCGAATTACCGACATGTCGTCGAGGATCAAATACTTGTCGCGCGAAGTCAAGAAAGTGGCCGCGCTCGGCTCGCACACTGGAGACATGACCGAAGCCGCCGCAGCACCGGACCACCTCGATGTCGTGATCGTCGGCGCCGGGCTATCCGGCATCGGCGCGGCCTACCGGCTGCAGACCGAATGCCGGGGCAAGACCTACGCCATCCTGGAGGCTCGCGACACCCTGGGCGGCACCTGGGACCTGTTCAAATACCCGGGCATCCGCTCGGACTCGGACATGTTCACTCTCGGCTACCCGTTCAAGCCGTGGCGTGACGCCAAGTCGATCGCCGACGGCCCGTCGATCCTGCGCTACATCACCGAGACCGCGACCGAGCACGGCATCGACCGGCACATCCGCTACGGCACCAAGGTGATCGCCGCCGACTGGGACAGCGGCGCCGCGCGCTGGACGCTGACCCTCGAGCAGCGCGACGAGTCGGGCGCCACCGAGACGCGCACGCTCACCTGCGGCTTCCTCTACGCCTGCGCCGGGTACTACGACTACGACCGGCCCTACGCGCCGGAGTTCCCCGGCATCTCGTCGTTCGCGGGCGAAGTGGTGCACCCGCAGTTCTGGCCCGAGGACTACGACTATCGCGGCAAGCGCGTCGTGGTGATCGGCAGCGGCGCCACCGCGGTCACGCTGGTCCCGGCCATGGCGGAGCAAGCGCAACTGGTGACGATGCTGCAACGGTCGCCGACCTGGATCAGCGCCGTTCCGGGCCGGGACAAAGTGGCCGACAAGATCCGCGAGCTGCTGCCGCCGCGGCCTGCGCACCGCCTGATCCGAACCAAGAACATCCTGTTCGGCATCGGCTTCTACCAGTACTGCCGGCGCCGTCCGGAAGCGGCGCGCAAGCTGCTCACCGGTCTCACCACCCGCATCCTGAAGGACGACCGGGCCGTCGCCGAGCACTTCACACCCAGCTACAACCCCTGGGACCAGCGGCTGTGCGCCGTCCCGGACGCGGACTTCTTCAAGGCGATGAAGAAGGGCAAGGCCGAGGTCGTCACCGACCACATCGACACGTTCGTGCCGGAGGGTATCCGGCTGAAGTCCGGCCGGGTGCTCGAGGCGGACGTCGTGATCACCGCTACCGGGCTGCAACTGCTCGCCTTCGGCGGCATCACGCCCAGCGTCGACGGCGCGCGGGTCGAGTTGTCCGACCAGTTCGTCTGGCAGGGGACCATGCTCACCGGCGTCCCCAACTTCGCCGTGTGCATCGGATACACCAACGCCTCGTGGACGCTGCGCGCAGATCTCACCTCCCGGTTGATCTGCAAAGTGCTCAATCACATGGACCGCAAGGGCTACGCCGCCGTGGTGCCCGAGCCGCGGGGCGAACTCGGCGAACACCCGCTGCTGGATCTGGCCTCCGGCTACATCCAGCGCTCCATCGGCGACTTCCCCCGCCAAGGTGACCGTCATCCGTGGAAGGTGCGGCAGAACTACCTGCTCGACTCGGCGACCACCCTGCGCACGGACTTGGACAAGACGCTCACCGGCACGCCGAAATCGGCGGTCCGGCCGCCGGTGCCCGTTTCCTAGCTCGGCGGAGGCGAGACCTATTCCGCGCCGAGGCGACCTATTCCGCGCGGAGGTGACCTATTCCGCGCGGAGGACGACGATGCCCGGGGTGGACCGCACGTACTCGGTGAAGGGCGAGTCCACCACTTTGTCGTTGCCCGCGAGCGAGGACGCGTTGCGGAAGACCGGCCCCGCGTCGGTCATGACGAAGATGCCGACGTGGGTGACGTCCAGGCCCGGCTGGTCGGTGTAGGCGCCGATGTAGTCGCCGGTGCGCAGCCCGTTCACGACGCCCTGGTCGATGGCCGCGCTGGGAATATAGGTGATCGCGCGATCGACCACGGGCAGCCCGGGAAGGTAGTTGCCGCCGTCGGCTTTCGCGTTGAGGTGCTTGGTGACGGTCACCGCCGCGGGGCTCACCGCCGCCGTGACGTCGGTGGCCGCGACTCCGCTGGTGTGCGCCCAGTCGGTGAAGAAGTGTTTGCGCTGCCGGAAATCGACTCGGCCATCGGCGTAACGCGTCTCGATCAGGTTCCTGGTGAACTGGTCGCGGTCGGCGGATCTGCTGAGCGCCTCGACGTAATCGAGGTAGGTGAAGCAGTCCACCCTGCGGAAGTCGATGACCAGCTGTTCGGGCTGGGTCGCCGACCCGACCAGCATGTTCGCGCCGTAGGGCGTGCCGAGGAACGGACGCGACAGCAGTTCGATCAACTCCGCCTTGCTCGCCGAAGCGGGTGCCTGAGCGCGCGACGACAGCACTTCGTCGAGCTTGCGCGCGGTGAAATCGTCGAGCCGCGCGGCGTCCGGGGCGGCGAGCGCGGGTGGTGTCGACACCGCGGCGCAGACGAGGGCCGCGAGAACGAGCAGTACACGAGCGATGGTGCGCAAGACGCCTCCAGCAGCGGTGATCAGCCGATCGGGACACAACAGCGACCCCCACCGTAGCCCGGCGGCGGGCGCGCAGGGAGCGTCATCGCCTAGCGCCGTCCAAACACCCTTCCTGATGGACTGAACGCCGGGCCGCGTCGCAGCGACCCGAACGTCCAACCGAAAGGGATATCCGACATGACGAGAATCGTTCGAGCCACCCTCGCTCTCGGCGGTCTGCTCGCCGCGGGTGCGCTGCTGGTTCCGGCGACCGCCTCCGCGCAGCCGCGGCCCGGCGGACTGCTCGAAACGACATGCAGCTTCGCCCAGCTCGACGCCGCCGTCCATGCCCAGTTCCCCGATCTCGCCGCCCGGCTCGACGCGCATCCCGACCGCAAGGCGAAGTTGCAGGAGTTCCTGAGTCTCCCGGTCGAGCAGCGCAAGCAGCGTGCCCAGGAGTTTCTGGACCAGCACCCGGAGGCCAAGGGCAGGCTCGAGGAGCGCCGCGACTCGCCGCAGGCGCAGGAGCACCGCGACAAGATGCGCGTCCTCGCCGAGACCTGCCACAACTACTGAGCCCGGACGGGCGAGGTGTCGGACTCGCCCGTACCCCTCGGGTAGCCGCGCCGGGGTCGCGTCGCGGTGCGTCATCCCTGGGCGCGCGGGAATTCGACGGTGACCGCGAGACCGCCGTCTGGACGCGCCGCCGCACGGACCGTGCCCCCGTGGGCCTGCGCGACGGAGCGCACGATCGACAGGCCGAGCCCGGCGCCGCGTGCACCGGAATCGGCCAAGCGTTCGGTGGTGGAGAGTCGGCGGAACGGTTCGAAGAGGCTCTCGACCTCGAAAGCGGGGACCGGCGCACCGCTGTTCTCCACGGTGAGCACGGCGCGGTCGCCGATCGCTCGGGACCGGATCGCCACCCAGCCGTGCTCGGGAAGGTTGTAGCGCAGTGCGTTGTCCAGCAGATTGAGCACGAGGCGTTCCAGCAGCAGCGGATCTCCGAGCACGGTCGCGGATTCGAGATCGGCGGAGATCTCGGCCCCCGGCCGCGCGGCGCATGTTGCGACCGCGTCGGCGGCGATGTCGGCGACGTCGATGCGACGGTGTTCGGTCAGCCGCTGTTCGCTGGTCGCCAGCACCAGAAGGCCGTCGATGAGCCGTTCGTGCCTGCGGTTGACCTCCAGCAGCGTCGCCCCGAGCCGGCGGGTGGACTCGGGAACGCCGGGGTCTTCCAGCGCCACCTCGATCAGCGTCCGGTTGATGGTCAGCGGTGTGCGCAGCTCGTGGGAGGCGTTCGCCACGAACCGGCGCTGTCCGTCGAAGGCCCGGTCCAGGCGCTCGAGCATCGCGTCGAACGTGTCGGCCAGATCCTTGATCTCGTCCCGCGGACCGTCGAGGGCGATGCGCTCGTGCAGGCTGGTGTCGGCGACGCGCCGCGCGGTCGCGGTGATCCGCTGCAAGGGATGCAGGGCGCGTCCGGCCAGCAACCAGCCGAATCCGCCCGCGGCGATCCCCACCGCGCCGAGCGATACCAGCGACCAGACCAGCATGGCGCGCAAGGTGTCCCGCCGATTCCGCTGGGCCTGCTCGGTCAGCGCTTCGAACAACTCCGTGGAGACCGGCGCCCGGTTCCGCTCGGCGCGCTCGAGCAGATACTCCCGTACCACTTGCTGCGCGCCGCCGCCGGGCCGTCGCTCCAGCGACTGGTTCAGGTAGAAGTACATCAACGCGATGAGTACCGCACCGGCCAGGAAGAACGCCGTCGCGTACAGCAGGGTGAGCCGCAGCCGGATCGTGCGCCCGCTCATCGGATCCGGTACCCCACGCCGGGCTCGGTCTCGATCACCCGCGGCTCGCCCAGCTTCCGCCGCACGTTCATGATCGTGTACCGCACGACGCCGGTGAACGGGTCGATGTGCTCGTCCCAGGCCTTCTCCAGCAGTTGCTCGGCCGAGACCACGCCGCCGTCCGCGCGCAGCAGCTCGGCCAGCACCGCGAACTCCTTGCGCGACAGCGTCACCGGTTCGCCGTTCCTGGTGACGGAGAACCGGTGCGGGTCGAGCCGGATGCCGGAGCGTTCCAGCACCGGGGGAGCGGCGCTGCGCGCCCGGCGCCCGAGCGCCTGAATACGGGCGACCAGCTCGGCGAACGCGAACGGTTTCGTCAGGTAGTCATCGGCGCCCAGCCCCAGACCCGCTACCCGTTCGGCCACGGCGCTCGCCGCTGTGAGCATCAGGATCCGGGCCGAGCCGCCGGACGCGGTGAGCGTGCCGCACACCGCGTCACCGGAGACGCCGGGTAGATCCCGATCGAGTACCACCACGTCGTAGTCGTTGACGCCGGTACGCTCCAGCGCCGCCGCGCCGTCGTACACCACGTCGACCGCCATGGCATGTCGGCGCAGCCCGTCGGCGATCGCGTCGGCCAGCAATGTCTCGTCCTCTACAACAAGCACCCGCACCCCGTCATCGTGCCCCCTGCCGCTGTTGGTCGGCCGTTAGTTCGGCCCGGGGCCGCCGTCCTGGGTAGGCTCGCGACGACCCGGCGCACCCGACTCCGCAGGAGAGACAAGTCATGGCAGGCGACTGGAACACCCAGATCATCGAAGAATTCCGCGCCAACCAGGGCAAGGTGGGCGGCCCCTTCGAGGGCCGCGAGCTGCTGCTGCTCACCAGCATCGGCGCCAAATCCGGTCTTCCGCGCACCAATCCGCTCGCGTTCGTCCGCGACGGCGACGACATCGTGGTCATCGCCTCCAAAGCGGGCGCTCCGACCAATCCGGACTGGTTTCACAACGTGCGCGTCAATCCGACGGTCACCCTCGAGATCGGCATCGAAACCCTCGAGGCGACGGCGACTCCGATCACCGAAGGGCCGGAGCGCGATCGCCTCTACGCCGCGATGGTCGAGGTGATGCCCGGTTTCGCCGAGTACCAGGAGAAGACCGACCGGGTGATTCCGGTCGTCAAGCTGACGCCGCGCTGAGCGGAGCCGGTGCGCGGTTCGATCGATCGCGGCGGGCGTCAGCCTGCCGTGATCCCGGTGATCAGCGTTTGATCGGTTCCGGTACGCGTGGTGATGAACTGGGTGAAGGTGTTCGGTTCTTCTTCCGGGAACTGCTGTGTCAACCGGACTTGCCACCGCGCTTGGCCGTCGGGGCCGTCCCCGGCCCGGGAGATCTCGACACAGTAGCGGGTGCCCGCGGGCACCTGGTTGATGCCGCGCTGGATCTGATCGGCGGGCGAGACCGCCGCGTCGGGGGCCACCACCGCGCGGGCCCGGTACCCGGACCGTTCGGCGTAATAGGCGTACTCGAAGGCGAAGATCGCGTCGGGGCCGTTGCCGGTGCCACCCGGATCGGTGCCGGAAACGACGTCGGCGGTGCGCTTCTGCTCACATCCCAGCGTGGCGATCGCCCACGGGGGCTTGACGCGTGAGGTGGATGCCGAGGTGGTCGGCGCGGGCCCGGCCGTGCCCGGTGGCGACGTCGCCGCCACTTTGCGCGAATTCGCGTCGGACCCGTAGATCATGGCCAGGCCGATGGAAACTGTGGCGACCACGATGCCGAGCACGATCAAGACCGTCAGTGAGCGGTTGCCGCGCTGTTGATCGGTGCGCCGCGGATGGCGCACCGGGGTGCCGGGATGGATGCCGGAGCGATTGACGATCCCGGGCGTCGTGACAGGGCCGTCCGCGGACTCGACCGGCTCCGGCTCCACGGGCGCGGGGCGCTGCTGCGCGGCCACCGGTTGCGGCACTCGCGCGGCCGGTGGCGCGGGTTCGAGCCATTGCTCCCACTCGCCGAGGCGCGGGCGGACACTCTGCCGTTCCGGCGGGCGCGGCGGTTCCGCGGCCTCGTACTCCGGCTCCCGTCGACGAATCTGCTTGCGGCGTCCGGGTGAACGCCGTCGCTTCGATGGCTTGCTCGCGGGAATGCGCAGCATCGGCAGACCCGTGTCGAACGGATTGGCCTGGCCCGCGTCCTGACTGGGATGTTCCCGGTCAGGGGGTGTCATCGTCGAATTCGCCCAGCACCGGTACGACCGCTGTCACAGCGGACGGGATGGTCACGCCGAGCTGTCCGTCGCGCGGCTTGTGCTCGTGGTCCTCGCCGCCCGGCGGCGGAGCAGGTGGCAGCACCATGCCGCCGGTCGGGCCGGGATGAACGGGGCGGTCCGGGCTGCCCGCAGGCGTCGGCGGCGTGGCGTCGCCCGGCGGTGCGACCGCTGGCGCCGGCTTGCTTTCCGGCTTCGGCACGTCCGCCCGCGCGGCGGGCGCGGAGTTGCCGGGCGGGATCACCGAACCGGGCCCGGTCGACGGCTTGTGCTCCTGCGACCCGCCGAAGTCGAACAGCTTCGAGGAATTCTTCGAGTCGTCGCCATTCGTGCCGGAGGTACCGGAGTTGGTGGTCGAGCCCGGGTTGATCAGTTCCGGGATCGCCTTGTCCGCGGCGGCCGCGACGGTGTCGATGCCGTGGATGCCGACTTCGGCGATCTTGTCGATGATGTGCGTGCCGATGTCGACGCCCGCGTTGATGGCCGTGGTGCCGAGGTCCACCCCCGCGGAGATCAGCTGCTGCTGCAATTGGAGTTGCGCGGCCATGGCCGGATCCATGGGTGTCGTGGTGGCGGGCGTCGTGGCGCCGGGCGTGGTGGCGCCGGGTACGACCTGCCCGGAGTTGCCGGGGTAGACGGCCTGCCCCTGTCCGTGGGAGACGCCGGACGGTGCGGTGACCGTGAGCGGTCCCATCTCGTCGAGTCTCCTGGTGTGGTCGTCCATTTCGGTGCGCGCGGCCGTCACGGTGGTGAGCGCGTCGCGCAGCGCCTGGGTGGCGCGGGCGATGACCGCGTCGGTCTCCGGCGCGGAGGTCGAGTTGTCCAGGATCTCCCGTGCGTCGCGCCGGAAGTCGGCGATGATCTGGTCGACCTGCCGCGCCGCCCGCCCCGAGGTGGCGTGCGCGTCGGCGAGGACGGACAGGTAGGCGGGGCCCCGATCGGAGATGTCCCCGATCTGGGTCTGCGTGGTGCGCATCGCGGGCACCGCGCTGTCGGCGGCGCGGGAGGTCCAGGTGGACTCCAGCGCGTGCAGGCCTTCGCGGTGCGGGCCCTCGGTGTCCGCCACCTGGGTGGAGGCGGCCGAGAGCGCCCCGGTCGCGGCCGCGCTCGGCACCCCGACGCCGGTGCCGAGCGAGGAGCGCAGCGTCAGCAGCGGGCGGACCAGCGCGGCCACGATCGGCGGGTCGGCCCCCGGTTCGGTGCTCGACGGCCGGGTGGTCTCGGCGGCGGGCTGGGTGGTGTGCGAGCGTTTCCGCAGTCCCATAAGGCTTCTCATGCCAGTGCCTCCCCCGAACGGGTGATCGCGCCCGCCGTTTCGGCGTCGACCTCCTGCGCGTTCTCGCTGTAACCGCGCAGGACCCGGCCGTAGGCGCCGACCAATTGTCCGGCGGTCGACAGCGCTTCCGCGTGTTCGGATACGGCCGCCGAGAAGCGCGCCGCGAATTCCGCGCCCACGAGACCGAGATCGGCGGCCAGCCGGTCGGGATCCACCGCGCCGGAGGCGACCGTGGCCGCCGACGCCAATTGTTTCGACACCGCGTCCGCAATCGCGGTGTAGGCGGCCATCGCCGCCGGGTCGAGCTTGAGCGTGTCCACTGTTCCCCTCCCGGATCCCAGTCTGTCGCTACCGCGCCATGATTCACCGCCAAGGGTACTGTGCCGGAGCGCTGTCATGCGCCCGATCCTCGGTGGTCCGTTTTGTATAGCCGCCACCCTTCCGCGTGTCCGGCGCGCGGCGCGGCGCGAGCGTGATCCCGCCGCGTCCGCGGGCATGGTCCCTGGTGTCGGCCGACGTCCCTGTTCACGCCCTTCGCCGCACCGGCCGCATCGGCCGTCCACCTGAGCAAACGCGCGCGTGTCGAGATTGTTATTCGAAACAACAAATTAGCTGTTGTGCGCTCCGTCACAGTCCAATATGTTGCTGTGAACAACATTCGCTCCACTCCGACCGGCCGGGAGCTCGTCCCGGCCGGTGATGAAAGGCCCACTCATGCGCAAGGGCATGTTCAGCGCTGCCGCGTTGTCGTTCGCGCTCCTGGCCGCCACGCTCACCGCGTGCGGCGACGATTCCGCGAATTCCGGCGGCAGAACGCAGATCGGCGTGATCCTCCCGGACAGCAAGACCTCCGCCCGTTGGGAGACGGCGGACCGCAAGTACTTACAGCAGGCGTTCGAGGCCGCGGGCGTCCGGGCCGATATCCAGAACGCCCAGGGCGACAAGAACGCCTTCCAGACCATCGCCGACCAGATGATCACCAACGGCGCCTCGGTCCTGGTGATGACCAACCTGGACAGCGGCACCGGCAAAGCGGTGATCCAGAAGGCGAAGTCGCAGGGCGTCACCGTGATCGACTACGACCGGCTCACTCTCGGCGGCGGCGCCCAGTACTACGTCTCCTTCGACAACGTGAAGGTCGGCAGCCTGCTCGGCGAGGGCGTCGCGCAGTGCCTGACCGATCGCAACGCGGCGCGTCCGGTGGTCGCGTATCTCAACGGCGGACCGACCGACAACAACGCCACGCTGTTGAAGACCGGCTACGACGGAGTACTGAAGGCCCGGTTCGACGCGGGCCAGTACGTCAAGGGGCCCGATCAGGCCGTCCCGGAGTGGGACAATACGAAGGCGGGCACCATCTTCGAACAGATGCTCACCGGTCGGCCGGACATCGGGGGTGTTGTCGCGGCAAACGACGGTTTGGCCAACGCCGCGATAGCGGTGCTGAAGAAGCAGAAGCTGAACGGGCAGGTGCCGGTCAGCGGGCAGGACGCCACGGTCCAGGGCCTGCAGAACGTTCTGGCGGGCGACCAGTGCATGACCGTCTACAAGGCGATCCGGAAGGAGGCCGAGGCGACCGCGAAACTCGCGGTGGCCCTGGTGAAGGGGGAGCAGGGCAGCACCAACGGCGCGGTGCGCGACCCGGAGTCGAACGCCGACGTGCCGTCGGTGCTGCTGGAGCCCAAGCCGATCTACCCGCGCGACGTCAAGGACGTGGTGGCCGACGGTTACGTCACCAAGGCCGAGCTGTGCACCGGCGAGTTCGCGAAACTCTGCGCGGACAACGGAATCTGATATCGCACGCCCCTTCCGCGGTTCGATGAGGGGATTGCGGAAGGGGCTCCATCCTTCGGAGGAGCTACCCGAATGTCCGAACTGCCGGTCATCGAATTACGCGGAGTAGAGAAAAGCTTCGGTCCCGTCCACGTCCTGCACGAAGTCGCCTTCAGCGCCTATCCCGGCGAGGTGACCGCTCTCGTCGGCGACAACGGCGCGGGCAAGTCCACGCTGGTCAAATGCATCGGCGGCACCCATCCGATCGACGCGGGCGAATTCCTCTTCGAGGGCACGCCGGTGCAGGTGCACAGCCCGCGCGACGCGGCGGCGCTCGGCATCGAGATCGTCTACCAGGATCTCGCGCTCTGCGACAACCTGGACATCGTCCAGAACATGTTTCTCGGCCGGGAACGCAAGCGCGGTCTCGTGCTCGACGAATACACGATGGAGGAACTCGCCGGGAAGACGCTGGCGAGCCTGTCGGTGCGCACCGTCAAATCGGTCCGGCAGCAGGTCGCCAGCCTGTCCGGCGGACAGCGCCAGACGGTGGCCATCGCGAAAGCCGTGCTGTGGAACAGCAAGGTGGTGATCCTCGACGAGCCGACGGCCGCGCTGGGCGTCGCGCAGACCCAGCAGGTGCTCGAGCTGGTGCGCAGGCTTGCCGACCAGGGGCTGGCGGTGGTGCTCATCTCGCACAACATGAACGACGTCTTCGCGGTGTCCGACCGGATCGCCGCGCTCTACCTCGGCCGGATGGCCGCGCAGGTACGGACCTCCGACGTGACGCACGCGCAGGTCGTCGAATTGATCACGGCGGGACGCAGCGGTGCGCTCGGCCTCGA
Organism: Nocardia exalbida NBRC 100660; assembly: GCF_000308575.1. Classification (GTDB taxonomy): domain Bacteria; phylum Actinomycetota; class Actinomycetes; order Mycobacteriales; family Mycobacteriaceae; genus Nocardia; species Nocardia exalbida. The sequence goes on from NZ_BAFZ01000032.1 coordinate 61,567, forward strand.
GGCGAGCGGAGCGACCCGATGACCGCGGTGACCACCGAGCGGCGACCGGCGGCGGCGCCGGTGACCGACCTGATGAGCGGCTACGTCGGCCGGGTGCGCGGCGGCGACATGGGTGCGTTGCCCTCGGTGATCGCACTCGTCGTGCTCTCGGCCGTCTTCTGGGCGGCGCGCCCGGTCTTCATGTCCGAGGCCAACTTCGCCAATCTGTTCACGCAGGGTGCGGCGATCGCGGTGATCGCGATGGGGCTGATCTTCGTGCTGCTGCTCGGCGAGATCGACTTGTCGGCCGGGTTCACCAGCGGTGTGTGCGCCGCCGTGCTCGCCGTGCTGCTCACCGACAAAGGATGGCCGTGGTACGCGGCGGTGCTGGTGTCGCTGCTCACCGGCGTGGTGATCGGGCTCGTGATCGGCACGGTCGTGGTGAAGATCGGGATCCCGTCGTTCGTGGTGACGCTGGCGGCGTTCCTCGCGCTGCAGGGCGTGGCGCTGAAGATCATGGACAACGGCCGCAACATCTCCATCCGCGACGAGACGATCGTCGCGATCGCGAACAAGAACGTGCCGCCGGCGATCGGCTGGGCGTTGTACGCGGTGCTGGTCGCCGGATTCGCGCTCGTGCAGTACCGGAAGTTGCGGGCGCGCACGAAACTCGGGCTCACCGGCACGACGGCGCGGGCGGTCGTGGTGCGCGTAGCGCTGCTGGCGATCGTGGCGGGCGCGGCGGTGCTGGTGCTCAACGGCGAGCGCAGCCGCAACCCCGCGTTGCACTCGCTGGCGGGAATGCCCGTCGTCGTGCCGCTGATCGTGGCGCTGTTGCTGCTGTGGACGTTCGTGCTGGACCGCACCGCGTTCGGCAGGCACATCTACGCCGTCGGCGGCAATGCCGAGGCCGCCCGACGCGCGGGCATCGCCGTGGATCGCGTGAAGATCACCGCCTTCGTGCTGTGTTCGACCATGGCGGCGGTCGGCGGACTCATCGCGGCGTCGCGCGCGAACTCCGTCGATCCGAACACCGGCGGCAGCGACGTGCTGCTCACTGCGGTCGGCGCGGCGGTGATCGGCGGCACCAGCCTGTTCGGCGGCCGCGGGCGGATGCTGGACGCCGTGCTGGGCGCCGCGGTGGTCGCGGTGATCAACAACGGCATGGGGCTGATGGGCTATAGCGCGGGCACGAAATTCGTTGTGACAGGATTCGTGCTGCTCTTGGCGGCCGGAGTGGACGCCCTGTCCCGTAGGCGTGCGCTCCTCCAGCGATGAACCCCCCAGCCCCGTGACGAAAGCCCGGTGAATGCGAGCAGCACCTTCGCCCGAGGAGATCCGCACGCGCAATCTCGCCGCGTTGCTGCGGCATGTGCACCGTGACGGCGCGGTGTCGCGCGCCGCGCTCGCCGAGCGAATGGGGTTGAACCGCAGCACCATTCTCGCGCTCACCACCGATCTGGCGGCGGCGGGTCTGGTGAGCGAGGAATTGCCAGGGCAGACCGGACGGGCGGGCAGGCCGTCGCTGGTGGTGCGGCCGCGGGCCGACCGGGTCTACGTCGTCGCGCTGGACGTCGGCGCCGACCGCCTCGCCGCCGCGCGGGTCGGGCTGGGCGGTTCGGTGCTCGAGCGCACCGAGACCGCCCGTCCCGGCGGCGCGTTCGACCCGGGCGAGGTGATCGCCGCGCTCGCGGCGATGGCCAGGGCGATGATCGCCACGGCCGCGCCCGACGCTCGGTGCGTAGGCGTCGGGGTCGCGTTCTGCGGCATGGTGCGCGAGGAGGACGGCGTGGTGCGGTACGGGCCGAACCTCGGCTGGGTGGACGTCGCGTTCGGCGCCGAGCTGACCAGGGAACTCGATCTCGGCCTTCGCGTCGCGGTCGGCAACAACGCCAACCTCGGCGCGCTGGCCGAACGCGAACGCGGTGTCTGCGTCGGCCTGGCGAACTCGATCTACCTGCACGGCGACGTCGGCATCGGCGGCGGCATCATCGTCAACGGCGAATTGCTCGGTGGGGACGGCGGTTACGGCGGGGAAGTCGGCCACATGATCGTGAATCCGGGTGGGCGGCCCTGCGCCTGCGGATCCCGGGGCTGTCTGGAGGCCGAAGCGGGCGAACTCGGGTTGATCGCGGCGGCGGGTCGCAGCGATCCGCCCGGGCAAGCGGCGGTGGACGCGATCGTCGAGGCCGCCGCCCGCGGCGACACGACGGCACGGGACGCGCTGCGCCAGGTCGGCGAATGGCTCGGGTACGGCGTCGCCAATCTGGTGAACGTCTTCAATCCGTCGGTGGTGGTGTTCGGCGGCGTGCTGCGGGAGATCTATCTGGCCTCGGCGGCGCAGGTGCGCAGCCGGTTGGCGGTGAACGGCCTGCAAGCCGTCCGCGAACGGGTCCGTTTGCGCACCAGCGCGCTCGGCGGTGACGCGACCCTGATCGGCGCCGCGGAACTGGCCTTCACCGACGTGCTCACCGATCCGTTGCAGACGCCGGCCCGACCGTCCGCCGCGCGCGCCTGAGGATTCCGGCCGGATTCACGCGGCCCCTGCCGCGCTGAACTCCGACAGGTGGCCGGCGAGCAGTCGTACGCGCACCCGCTGTTCCTCGGTGGTTTCCTCGGGGTGGTGGATCTCGATGCTCAGGCGGTCGTCGAAGGTGCTGATGATGATGGTGCCGCTCGGCTGCTGGAGCCGGTGCCCGGTCTTGTCCGGCTTGCCGAGCATGATCGAGCGGAAGTCGGTGATCCGCAGTTCGTCCGGCACCCGTGGTCTGCGCACGCGTCCCCAGTTGGTGGCCAGCACGATTCCCGGTGCGCGCGGTGGAGGGCCCGCGGTGATCTCGGGGATGTGCAGCGGGGTCTGCTGCACCATGCCCGTGTCGAGTCCGGCGCGCAGCGTATCGCTGATGTCGCGGGCCAGATCGACGAGCGTCGCGCCGGTCCGCCGCGCCGGGGCGAAGTTCGCGAAGCCGAGCACGTTGGTGCCTTCGGTCATCCCGATCGGTGGCGTCACCCGGCTGCGCAGGTCGACCGAGTAGGTGTAGGACAGGTCGGTGAGCGGCAGCCCGCGCAACTCGGCCTCGGTGAGCAGGATCGCGGCGGAGGCGAGGCCGTTGATCGTGGTGTGCTCCCGGTGCCCGAGCTCGACCAGCGCCGCGGTCTGCTTCCGGGTCAGCCTGCAGCGTGCGGTGCGGGGGACGAGGTAGCCCGGATCCTCCGGGCCCGAGCCACTCCGGGCGACCTCCATGGGGCGGTGTGGCACGGCCGGGGCGTCGATCTTCCGCACTCCGCGCTCGTGCAGCAGGTCTTCCACCGGACGCGGGAAGCCGTGCGGGGGCAGGTCGGCCTGCCCGCTTCGGACGAGGTCGGTGTAGCAGGACCACAGCTCGGCGAACACGGCCAGCGAATGATAGGCATCCGCGACGCTGTGGTGGGTCACCAAGGTGACCCCCGCGCCGGCGCCGTCGCGGACGACGCTCAGCGCGGTGACCGCGGTGCGCTGGTCCAGCCGAGCGCCGGTGAGCAACCGCTCGGGAGCGGCTTCGGCGACCGTCAGCTCCGGTGCGGCTCCCGGTGATTCGAGCAGAAGGTGCCCGCCGCGCCCGTCCGGCTCCAGGCGGGCGCCGAGGATCGGGCGGGAGCGAACCACGGTTTCGAACGCCGCCGACAGCGCGGCGAGATCCAACCGCCCCGCGACCCGAAGCGAATAGCCGACGAGCACTTCGCTGTTGGCGAAGATCTCCTCGCTCGGCGCCAGCGGGCGGATGACGGTTGCTGCGGTCATGTCGCTTCCTTCACCTGAGCCTGTCCCGAGGCTAGTCCGAAGCCTGGACGCGCCAGGATTTTTCGGCAGCATCATGTGTTTCCTGTATCGGCTGATCTGCGGCCGCCGTTTCGTCTCGTTGCCGTAACGACACCTCGTCCGAGACCCACCCTCCGGCTCGGAGCCCAGGGTTAGCTGCGCCAGCTTCTAGAGTGATACTCTAGAGTTCTGCTCTAGAGGAGGCTGCCATGACCGAACTCGTCACCTACCGGCTCGACGGCGGGGTCGCCACGATCACGCTCGACGACGGCAAGGCGAATGTCATGTCCGAGCACATGATCGGCGCCATCGCCGCCGCCCTGGACCGGGCCGAGGCCGACCGGGCGGTCGTCCTGTTGACCGGGCGCCCCCGGATGTTCTCGGCCGGCTACGACCTGGCGACGTTCTCCCGTTCCGTCGACGACATCCGCCGTACTCTGCGAGCCGGCGGCAACCTGGTCCATCGGCTACTCGGTTTCCCGTATCCCGTCGTGGCGGCCTGTCCGGGGCACGCGATCGCCCAGGGGGCGTTCACGCTGCTGGCCACGGACGTGCGATTCGGTGTCACGGGGGATTTCAAGCTGGGCCTCAACGAGGTCGCCATCGGGCTGACCATCCCGCACTACGGCGTGGAAGCGGCGCGGCACCGGCTCACCGCGCCCGGCTTCGACCGGGCGGCGAACACCGGAATCCTGGTGGGGCCCGAGGAGGCCAGGGATTTGGGCTTTCTCGACGTGCTCGCCGCCGACGCGGACGACCTGCGCACGCGCGCGACGGCCGAAGCGCACCGATTGACCGGAATCGACTTCGCGGCGCACGCCGGGACGAAACTGCGGGTGCGTGCGCAGGTGCTCGCCGCGGTCCGGTCCGGCATCGACGCCGAGTTCGGCGCGTAGCGGGCCGTGCGCACCCGGGAGCGGATCCTGGCCGAGGCGACCGAACAGCTTCTGGCCAAGGGGTATCCGTCGTTCACGATGGCCGGCGTGCGCGATCGGCTGGGCTTGTCCAGCGGCAGCATGTTCCACGCGTTCGGATCGAAAGCCGAATTGGCCGCCGCGGTCTACGTCTGCGGGATGCTCGACTATCAGCGGACGGTACTGGACCACCTCGACGCGCCGGATATCGGTCCCGAGCGGGCGATCCGCGCGATGCTCGCGGCCCATCTCGGCTGGGTGCAGGATCATCGCGACCTCGCCCGCTTCCTGTTCGCCACCTTGCCGGACGAGGTGGCGCGCGCCGCCGAGCCCGAACTGGCCCAGCACAATCGGGCCTTCTTCGCCGCGCTGCGGCGCAGGTACCGAGAGCTGCTCGCAAGCGCGGACGGGGGCGGCGACGGCTATCCGGTGGCCCACGCGATCTGCGTCGGACCGGCGCAGGAGTATTGCAGGCAGTGGGTGCGCGGGCGGGTATCGTCGCCGCCGCGCTCGCTGACCACGACCTTCCAGGATGCCGCCGTCGCCGCCCTCGCCACGCTGAGGCGTTAGCCGCTCGACGACCGCGGTCGATCGCTGCTCACCACAAGACGGGGACGTGAACGAACGATCGAGTAGCGCAGCCCACCGGACGCGGGTCCGCGCCGAGCGTGGCGCGGTGACTCGCCGCCGATGCACGAACCGGCACACCGTCGCCTGCTGTTCACCGCAGTGCGGCCCGGGTCGCGCGGCATCGATGGCCGTCGGCGCTCGCACGCGGATCTCCGCGCCGGTTGCGGATCGGCCACGGGTGATCGACAGTGGTTGTCGAGTTTCGGTGCGGCGACGGGAGGCCACCATGGACCGTGCGGACGTGGTAGTCGTCGGGGCGGGATATGCCGGGCTGTGTGCGGCGCGGACGTTGCGAGCGGCCGGTCGGGATGTCGTCGTCCTGGAGGCGAGTGACCGTGCGGGCGGTCGCACGCTGACCGCGCGGGTCGGGGACGGATGGGCCGTCGATCTGGGCGGACAGTGGATCTCGGGCGCGCACACGCGATTCGCCGCGCTGGCCGAGGAGTACGGCGCCGCGACCTTCGCGCCGCCCGAAGGGGTCGACCTGCTGGTGGAGGGAGTGGTCCGGCGGCCGTTCGCCGGCGCCCGCCCGCCGCTTCCGACGTTCGTCCTGCTCGTGCTCGCCCAGGCCATGTGGCGGATGGAACGGATGGCCGCCCGCATCGACCTCGCCCGCCCGTGGACCACACCGGGCGCGGACCGGCTGGACGCGATGACCGCGGCGACGTGGTTGCGCCGGAACGTGCCGGAGCGGCGCGCGCGGAACCTGGCGGAGGTGATGATCGGCGAGGAGCTGTGCGTCGACGTGGGCAGCATCTCGATGCTCGGTCTGCTCACCACGATTCGCTCGGCGGGCGGCGTCGAGGCGGGGATCACCGCCGAGACGGTGACCCGCCTGTTCGTCGACGGCGCCGATGGGCCCGCGCTGGCCATCGCCGCCGAACTGGGCGACGCGGTGCGTCTCGGCGCGGCGGTCACGAGTATCCGTCAGAGGGCGGACGGTGTGCGGGTGAGCGCCGACTCCGGTGACGTGGACGCCGGGCACGTGATCGTGGCGGTGCCGCCCACCCTGGCCGGACGCATCGCCTACGACCCACCGCTGCCCGCCGCGCGGGACCAACTGACCCAGCGCATGCCGATGGGCTCGGTCCTGAAATCGTTCGCGGTCTACGAGAGGCCGTTCTGGCGCGACGACTCGTTCACCGGCCAGTCGCTGAACCTGCACGATCCGGTGCCGGTCACCTTCGACGCGACCCGCCCCGGCGGTCCGGGCGTGCTCGGCGCGCTGGTGCCGGGCCGGGCCGCGCAACGGCTGGCCGCCCTACCCCCCGGCGAGCGACGCGCCATGATCATCGGTTCGCTCGTGCGCGCCTTCGGGCACGTCGCCCGCGAGCCGATCGAGTGGCACGAAAAGGTCTGGGCCGACGATCCATTCACCCGCGGCGGCTACAACTCCTTCTTCCCGCCGGGCGTCTTGACCACCCTCGGCTCGGCGCTGCGCCACCCGGTCGGCGCGATCCACTGGGCCGGAAGCGAAACAGCCACGGAGTGGTCGGGCTACATCGAGGGGGCGATCCGCTCGGGCGAGCGCGCGGCCGCCGAAGTGCTGGCGGCCGATCGTGCCGTCGCGACAGCCTGATTGCCGCAAGGTTGCCAGAAGGCTGGCTCCGGCCTGGGGGAGGGATCACAATGGAGAGGTGTTCCAGCGGATCGTGGTGGGTTACGACGACTCGCCCGGCGCCAGGGCCGCCTTGACGATGGCGCTCGACTTGGCGTCGGTGCACCACGCCGCGCTCACGGTCGTCGCGGTCGAAGAGTATCTGCCGCACTACGGCCCGGTGGTCGGTGAGATCGAGGACGAACGCTCGATCGGGGAACAGACCTGCCGCCGATGGCTCGCCACCGCCGCCGAGACCGCCGAACAGCGCGGCATCGCGGTGCGGGCCGAACTCCGCGCGGGTCAGGCGGCGCGGGAACTGGCCACGGCCGCCGCCGATCACGATGCCGACCTGCTGGTGCTGGGGCGCAGCGGGCACTCGGGCATCTGGGGGCGTTTCATGGGCAGCACCGCGGAGAAGGCCGCACGGCACGTCGGGTGTTCGGTTCTCGTCGCGCACGACGGCGTCGAGAAGGCCGGGCAGGAGTGAGTGCGGCGTCGTTGCCCGCGGTGGCGCCGCCGCGAAGGCTTCGGGTAAGAGTTCTGCGTGACCGATGAACTGACCGAGGAACCGGCAGGCATCGCCGATCGCGCGCGGGGCCCCGCGCGACGGCGGGATTTCTGGCGAACCCATGGCTCGGCCTCGGTGGTCGTCGCCCTCGGCGGGGCGCTCGGTGCGCTCGCGCGCTACGGTCTCGCCCAGGGGTTGCCCGGCCGCCCCGGGCACTTCCCGCTGGCCACCTTCGTCACCAATGTCGCGGGCTGCTTCGCGATCGGCGTGCTCATGGTCGCGGTGACCGAGATCTGGACTGTCCACCGGTTGCTGCGCCCCTTCCTCGGGGTGGGCGTGCTGGGCGGGTTCACGACCTTCTCGACCTACGCCAACGAGGTCCGCGGTCTGCTGCGACCGGGCACGATCCTCGTCGCCGCCGGTTATCTGGCGGGCACCCTGATCTGCGCCCTGCTGGCCACCCTCATCGCCATGTGGCTCACCAGGGCCGGATACGAGCGCCTGCGGCACGGGTGGAGGAGGGCGTCATGACCGTGCTTCTGGTTCTCGTAGGGGGTGCGATCGGCGCGCCGTTGCGATATCTCATCGACCGCGCGGTGCAGGATCGCCGCGACAGCCTGTTCCCCTGGGGCACGTTCTCGGTCAATCTGATCGGCTGTCTCGTGCTCGGCGCGCTCAGCGGAGCGGGGACGGCGCTGGCCTCGCCGCTGTTCGTCCTGCTCGGCACCGGACTCTGTGGAGCGCTGACCACCTACAGCACCTTCGCTTACGAAACCCTGCGGCTGGCCGAGCGCGGTGCCTATTTCTTCGCGGCGATGAACGTGGTGGTCAGTGTCGCCGCAGGGCTGATCGCGACGGTGTCGACCTATGCGGCAGTGCACGCCCTGTTCGGCTGACCCGCGCCGACGAGCGCGTGTGCGACGTGATCCAGCTCACTTCGCCGCACTGTCGCGCGCCGCTCGGGGTCGGCTAAGCTGACGTGACAGATGCAGATATGCGCATACATTCGGTGCTGGAAGGGGTCTGGGTCGATGGGACACGAACATGGTCACGCGCACGGGCACGGGCTGTCGGGTGCGGCCGATCGCAGGTGGCTGACCATCGCGCTGGCCCTCATCGCCGGTTTCATGTCGGTCGAGGTCGTGATCGGCGTGCTGGCCAACTCGCTGGCGCTGCTGTCGGACGCGGCGCACATGCTCACCGACGCCGCGTCCATTGTCCTCGCGCTCATCGCGATCCGGCTCGCGGCCCGCCCGGCGAACGGCAAGTACACCTACGGCTACAAGCGCGCCGAGATCCTTTCGGCGCAGGCCAACGGAGTCACGTTGCTCGTGCTGGCGGGCTGGCTCACCTACGAGGCCGTGCGCCGTCTGCTGGAGCCGCCCGAGGTGACCGGTGGCCTCGTGCTGGCGACCGCGCTGGCCGGTGTGGTGGTCAATATCGCGGCCACCTGGGCGATCAGCAAGGCCAACCGCTCCAGTCTCAACGTGGAGGGCGCCTTCCAGCATGTGCTCAACGACCTCTACGGGTTCATCGCCACCGCCGTTGCCGGCCTGGTCGTGCTGACCACCGGCTTCGCCAGGGCGGACGCGATCGCCACGCTGATCGTGGTCGCGCTGATGGTCAAGGCGGGGCTCGGGCTGGTGCGCGAATCCGGCCGGATCTTCCTGGAGGCGGCGCCCGCGGGCGTCGATCCGGACGCGCTCGGGCGCGGACTGGTGGACATCGAGGGCGTCGACGAGGTGCACGACCTGCACGTCTGGCAGATCACCTCCGGTGACATCGCCCTGTCGGCGCATGTGCTGGTCCGCGCGGGTGCGGACTGCCACGGACTGCGTCAGCGGATCGAGCATCTGCTCGATCACGACTACGGCATCACCCACACCACGTTGCAGGTCGATCACACCCACGCCGTCACCTCCTCGGCGGGCGCGGAGGCGCAGCGCCTGCTGCCGGTGCTGGAGGACCACTGCGACGACGCCCACGGCCCGGTGCACCGCGACCGCCCGTCATCCGCGGCGAACGCCGCGCCCTGACCTACCGGGCACCACGCGCATGGACGATGGCGGGCGGGATGTCCCGCAGCTACGTTCGACGCCCCACGGAATCGGCGGCACCGTGTAGTGCGGTGTCTTGGCGCGGTCAGTGATCCAGGCGGGGGAACGGCCGCTCGGCCTCCACCAGATAGGCCAGCTCCAGCAGGGTGCGTTCGTTGCCGCGGGTGGCGGCGAACTGCACACCGACGGGCAGCCCCGCGTCGGTCAGGCCCGCGGGAACGGTGAGGGCCGGCGTCCCGGTGATGTTGTTGATCGGAGTGAAGCAGACGTAGGCGCGCAATCGGTCGATGAGTTCGTCGAACGGCACGGTCGGGCTGAGGTAGCCGAGTTCCGGCGTGGTGTGGCCGAGCGTGGGAAGCAGCACCGCGTCGTAGGGTCCGAGTGCCTGTTCGTAGGTGGCCGCCGCCGCGCGTAGTCGGTAGAGCGTGAGCGGAGTGTGCAAGGCCCGGCGGAGGAAGAGGGCGCGGAGGCCGACGGTGAGGTCGTCCACGCGGCGCGCGTCGAATCGGCGGTCGAGGAACCGTCCCGTCATGGTGATCGCGGCCGCGAGCAGGCCCCAGTAGTGCAGGAAGGCGCGTTCGATCGTCGCGTCGAACGGCAGCGGGACCGGCTCGACCGAATGGCCGCCTGCCTCGAGGACACGCGCCACATTCTCGACTGCCTCCCGGGTCGGACCTGCGGCCAGCGGCCCTGCGAGGTTGTCGAGCACGACCGCTATCCGCATGCGCCGGGTCGGCGGGCCGTCGACCCGGCCGATCGGTGGCAGCGCCGGATTGCGCCAGTACTGTTCGGCCGCCGCGGTGTACACCGCCGTGTCGCGCACCGTCCTGGTCAGCACTCCTTCACTGACGATGTCGACCGGCAACGTGCGCGCCAGCCCGGACACCACATGCCGTCCCCGCGTCGGCTTCAAGCCGACCAGTCCGGCGCACGCCGCGGGGATCCGGATCGATCCGCCACCGTCGTTCCCGTGCGCGATCGGGACGACACCCGCCGCCACCAGCGCGGCGGCCCCGCCCGACGAGCCGCCCACCGAATAGCCGGTGTGCCACGGGTTGCGGGTGGGCGCGAGGTGCGGCGTCTCACTGCTGGCATTGAAACCGAACTCGGGCATGGCGCTCTTGCCGAGAACGGTGAGGCCGGTGCTGAGGAACTGCCGGGTATAGCCGCTGTGCGCACCGGCGGGGCGCGCGCGGAACGCGGCCGTGCCCTGATTCGTCGGCATCCCGGCCACGTCGGTGTTGTCCTTCACGAAACTGGGCACGCCATACAAGGCGCCGGTCCGCTCGGCGGGCAGCAGCGGTTGCGCATAGCTCGGGTAGGCGACGGCCGCCAGCTCTTCGACCTGCCCGGCGCGCGCCGCCGCGGCGGCGGCGAGTTCACCTGGCGAGAGTTCGCCGTCGCGCACCAGGGTGGCCAGGGCGACGGCGTCGTGGTCACCGAGCGCGTCGTCACCGAAGGCGTGGACGCGCGTGGGTAGTGGAATATGAGCGTCGGCGGTCATCCCCCGAATCTAATGTGTGCAGCAGGCAGCTCGTCCAGAGCGGAAAGGACAGCAGGTGGCGGCGACATATCCGGATCCGGTGCCGCCGAAGGGCCGGGTCGGCTCGCTGTTGTTCGCCCTGCCGCCCGCGGGCAGGCGGTGGAGCGTGGCGCTGCGCGCCGCGCTGGCGTTCGCCGTCCCCGCCGCGATCGTCACCGGTCTGGGACACGCGGACGCGGCCGTGTTCGTCATGTTCGGCGCCTTCGCGGTGCTCTACGGCGAAGGGCGGCCGTTCCGGGTGCGCGGCAGGGTCGTGCTGACGGCCGGATCGGCGCTGCTCGCCGCCTGTGGCGCGGGCGCGCTGATCGGCGGAGTGCTGGACGCGGGGTTCGGTTCGTCGCTGCTCATGGTGCTCGTGCTGTCGGCGATCGCGGTCGTGGCGGTGTTCGTCATCGACGCGCTGCGGCTCGGTCCGCCGGGTGCGCTGTTCTTCGCGCTGGTCTGCGCGGGCGCGATGAAAGCCGTTGAGGCCGGGGCTGATGTGGTGACGCTGTTGCTCTGTACGGCCTGCGGTGTGGTCGCGTCGATCGTCGTCTCGATGGCCGGGGCGCTGCGCGATCGCCGCAAACCCGAACGGATCGCGGTCGACGCGGCGGTCCGGGCGGTCGACGCCTACGTCGCGGCCCGGGAGGCGGGGACGCCCGCCATCGACCTGCGCCACCGGGCGGGCGCGGCGATGGCGGACGCGTGGGCGGCGGTGTACGACGCGGGCGTGCCCTCGGATCCCGGGGAAGCCGAACTGCTGACCACCCTGCAGGGTGCGCGGCGCGGCCTCGCCGGGCACGTTCCCGACGACGACACCGACGATCTGCTGGTCGATCCGCTGGTCTCGTTCGCCCGGCCCGGCGTCGGTTTCCGGCTGCGGCGCTCCCTGTCGTTCTCCTCGCACGCGGCGATCAGCGCGATGCGCGTCGCCGCGGGCTGTGTGGGCGCGGGTGCGCTGAGCGCGCTGCTCGGTCTGGACCGGCCGCACTGGGCGGTGCTCAGCGCCCTCATCGTCCTGCAAGCCGGGCCCGATCGCGTGCGCGGGCAAGTGCGGGCCATTCACCGGTTCGTCGGAACGATCGCGGGCCTCGGGCTGTTCGCGCTCATCTACCAGCTCGGGCCGACCGGGTACGCGCTGATCGCACTGGTCGCCGCGTTGCAGTTCTGCATCGAGCTGTTCGTGCCGCGGAATTACGCGCTGGCCGTCGTCTTCATCACGCCGGTCGCGCTGATCGCGGGTGGGGTCGCCACCACGGGCGGCCCGATCGGGCCGGTGATCCGCGATCGGCTGTGGGAGACGATGATCGGCGTCGCCGTCGCCGTGCTGGCGCTGCACGGCGTCGCGCCCCACGGGCACCGGCGCACCTTCCACCGGATGGAACAGCGGGTGCGCGCCGCCGCCCGCGCTCTGCTCGACCACCTGCGCCGCAAGCCGATGGACGCCGAAGCGTGGGTGCTGGTCCAGCATCTGCAATTCGAACTGGTCGGCGTGGTCCGCAGCGGCATCGACTCGGCGACCGACGACCCCGAGTGGACCAGCGAGTACTGGCCGGAGCACGCGGCCCTCGCGCACTTCGGCCACGATCTGCTCGCCGCTTGCTGGGTGCTGCAACCCGGACAGCGGCTGTCCGACGTGGACGGCTGGGCGGCCCGCCTGACAGCAGCCCGGTTCGACCCGGAGGCGACGGCGGGACCGCCTGCTAGCGTTCGGCGCATGCATGACAGCGTGACCGTCCGGATGGCCGCCCCCGCCGACGAGATCTGGGAATTGGTCAGTGACATCGAGAACACCGGGCGGTTCAGTCCGGAGACGTTCGCGGCGGAGTGGCTCGGCGGCGCCACCGGGCCCGCGGTCGGCGTGAAGTTCCGCGGTCACGTCAACCGCAACGGCTGGGGGCTGAAGTACGCGACGGTGTGCCGCATCGTCGCCTGCGAGCCCGGTCGCGAGTTCGCGTTCACCGTGCTGGGACCGAAGGGCATGCCGGTCAACACATGGCGCTACGTCTTCGAACCGGTCGACGGCGGCACCGATGTCACCGAGTCGTTTCAACTGCACAGCAACCCTGTGCTGCGGCTGTACTGGTTGCTCGCCGGGTGGACGCGCGGCAAGACCAACGTCGAGGGCATGCGCGAGACGCTGAACCGGATCAAGGCCGTCGTCGAATGACCGACAGCCGCCCGGCCCCGGAAACCTCGACTGCTCCCGTGCTGCTCGTGCTCGGCGCCGGTCCCGGTGTCGGGCTGTCGGTCGCAGGCCTGTTCGCCGCCGACGGCTTCACCACCGTGCTGGCCTGCCGGTTACCCGAGGAGGCCGAACCGCTGGCGGCGTGAGGCCGATCCGTTGCAGCTCTCGGTCGCCGCGTTGATCGAGGACTTCACCGTGGGCGCCGCGGCTCTACTGCCCGCGGTCCAGGCAGCGCGTCCATTCCTGGCCGATGGCGCGCGCGTGCTGGTCACCGGCAGTGCGGCCGCGGACAGGCCGTGGCACCGGGCCGCCTCGCTCGGCGTCCAGAAGGCGGCGGTGCGCAACCTGGTCACCAGCTTGGACGCCACCCTCGCGCCCGTCGGCGTACGGGCCGTCGCGGTGCAGGTCAACGGAGTGCTCGGCGAGGGAGCGTTCACGCGGGACCGGGTCGCCGCGGCGCTGCACGTGGCGGCCACTCGCCCCGTCGAGGGGTGGACGCCGCACGTCTCCTACGACGGCTGACTACCTGGGCCGGATCGCCGCGAACTCGATGGGCAGGTGCGCGGGCCCGCGCAGATTCACGTGTTCCCGGTACGGCGGCGGGTCCACCGGCAGCGAGGGGTCTTTCATTCGTTGCGCGAACCGGGTCAACGCCACTCGCGCCTCCAAGCGAGCCAGGGGAGCGCCGAGGCAGAAATGCGCCCCGAGGCCGAAGGCCAGGTGGCGATTCTCGCGCGCCGGATCGAATCGGTCGGGGTCGCCGAACACCGACGGATCGCGGTGCGCGGCGGCGATCAGCAGCACCACCAGATCGCCGCGCTCGATGTCCATGCCGCCGATGCTGAGCTCGTCGGCGGCGACGCGCGGGATCAGCTGGACCGGCGGGTCGAAGCGCAGCGTCTCCTCGACGACGCCCGCCGCCCGGTCCGGATCCGCGCGGAGGGCGGCGAGTTCCTCCGGCCTGCGCAGCAGCGCGAGGATCGCGTTGGCGATCAGGTTGACGGTGGTCTCGTGCCCGGCGACCAGCAGCAGCGCGCAGGTCGAGATCAGTTCCGCGTGGGTGAGCACGTCCCCGGCGTCTTCGGCGGCGATGAGTTCGGACAGCAGATCCGGGCCCGGGGTGCGCCTGCGGCGGTCGATGAGTTCTTCGAAGTAGGCATGCAATTCGGTCCCGGCGCGCCGGATCTCGGCGGGGTCGGCGCGGAATTGGGCGGCCGCGCGGGAGGTCGGGTCGAGCGTGCGGGACAGCAGCGCCGACCAGGCGCTCAACCGCGCCTCGTCCGCCAGCGGGACGCCGAGCAATTCGCAGATGACGGTCACCGGCAGCGGATAGGCCAAGTGGTCGACGGCGTCGAAACGTCCCGCACGAGCGCGCTGGTCGAGCAAGTCGTCGACGATCTCGGTGATCCGGGGCTCGAGCTGCCGCACGACGCGCGGGGTGAACGCCTTGGACACCAGGCGGCGCAGGCGAGTGTGATCGGGCGGGTCGAGGAACAGGAACGACGGTTTCGCCTGTGCCGCACCGTCTTCGCGGGTCCCGTCGTAGATCGGCATCGAACCGAGCTGCAACCGGGCCAGCGACCGGTCGACGCTCGCGCGCGGATCGCGCAATACCGCGGCGCAGTCGGCGTAGCGGGTCAGCACGACCACCGGCGCCGTGCCGATCCGGAACGCGCCGCAGTCGCGTAGCCGCGCGAACAGCGGGTACGGATCCGGCCGTACCGCGGGGTCGAGCAGGCGCACGTAATCGTCGGTCGGGTGGTTCGTGGTCGTCATCGACACTCCCAGCTGTCCGGCCCGGAACGGGCACCGGTATGTCAGTATTATTCCGATACCATCAGTAGGAAAGCAATACCGTGACGGGATGCGAAAATAGCGCCATGACATTGCGGCGCCCGGTCGACGATTCGGTCACCCGCGTCGTCGAACTGCTCGGCGACCGGTGGACCATCCTGCTCATCGCCGAGGCGTTCTTCGGGGTGCATCGTTTCAGCGATTTCGCCCGCAATATCGGCATCACGAACCGCAACCTGCTCACCAGCCGCCTGCGCATGCTGATCGAGGCGGGCATCTTCACCCGCACCGACCACGGCGGCGGGCGCGTCGACTACCACCTCACCGCCGCGGGCCGCGAGTTGTATCCGATCGTCACGGCGATGATGGTCTGGGGTGATCACCATTTGGTCGGGCCGGAGGGCAGGCCGGTCGTCCTGGAACATCGCACCTGCGGGCAGGAGACCTCACCCATGCTGGTCTGCGACCACTGCCGCGAGCCGATCGACCCGCGCGAGGTCGAACCGAAGGCGGGCCCCGGCTTCCATCAGCCACCGGGCGCCGAACAGGCCGGTTGAGAAGATCGCTCGGGCCGAGCATCCGGGCATCGGCGCTGACGACGCATCGAACTCGCGGTGGGCGTCACCTGTTCCGAGCGGTACGAGAGGGGGTAGGCCGAGCGCGGCGCGTCGATGGCGGGAGCGGCCCCCTGAAGTGTGTTGCGGCCGAGCCGCGCTCAGGACAGCTGGTTGACGAATGCCTCGGCGAGATAGAGCGGTAGGAGTAGGTAGTACAGCAGCATCGCCATCGAGCCGGCTCCGATCGTCAACGCGGGGTCCCGCGCGGTGCCGTCGCGGGTGTGCCGCGCAGGGATTGGAGACCGATTGGTCTCGCGAGTGCAGGAATGTAGTGCAGCTTCCCGGCATCGGCAAGGGCGGCCAGCGTGTCGGCCGGACGGACCCTATCGAAGCGCGCTGCCCTGCACCCACTGATCCCACGGCAGCCCCCAGTCGCCGTTCTGCCAGACTTCCAGCGGGGCGCCTCCGGTGTTGCGGATCTCCACGACGTCGCCGGGGACGGCGAAATCGAAGAACCACCGGGCGTTCTCGCCGCTGAGATTGAGGCAGCCGTGCGAGACGTCGGTGTTGCCCTGGGCCCAGATGGTCGAGTCGAGCTGGTGCAGGTAGATGCCGTCGGTGCTGATCCGGGTCGCCCAGCCGATGGCCTCCTTGTAGCCGAGGCGCGAGTTGATCGGCAGGCCGTAGGTGGAGGAATCCATGATCACCGGATTGGCCTTGTCCATCACGGTGTAGATCCCGGGCTGGGTCCAGAACGTGAGCGTCTTGCCGCCGATGACCTCGCTGCCGCCCATACCCATGGAGGTCGGCATGGTGCGGATCAGCTTGCCGTTCTCGAAGACTTGGATCTGCTTGGTGTTGTCGTCGGCGATCGAGACGTGCGACGCGCCGATGGTGAACGTGGTCTTGGTGTCCTCTTGGCCGTAGAGCCCGCGGCCGAGTTCCTGGCCGTAGATGTTCGCCGCCACACTGACCTTGGTGCCCGGGGTGTAGTACTCCCGCGGACGCCAATGCACGTTGCGATCGTCGAGCCAGTACCAGGATCCCTCCACCGGCGGGTCGGTGGTGACCGACAAGTGCTTCTCGGCGACGGCGCGGTCGGGGACGTCCTCGTCGAAGTGGGCCACCACCACGGTGCCCACCCCGAACGTGCCGCCGTCGGACAGCGGAGTGCCGCCCGTGGTGGTCAGCGACACCTTCGTCTGATTGTTCGGGGTCAGCGTGGAGAAGGTCGCGGTGGTCGGCCCGGTCCTGCCGGTGACGGTGAGCCCTTCCGCGGTCACCGTGTAGGTGCGGCCGTAGCCGAGCGGCTCGGTGGGCTTCCAGGCCGTCTTGTCCGGCGTCATGATCCCCTCGACGGCGTTGCCCTGCTCGTTGGTCATGGTGACCGAGGTCAGCTGCCCCTCGGTGGCGCTGACCTGGATCGGTGCGAGCGGATCGACGTTGCGGGCCCCCGACGCGGGCGTGATGGTGAGGGGCGAGGGCGCCGGGCCTGCCGCTCCCGGCGTACCGCCCGGCTCGGACGACGACGAGCACGCCGCCACGATCACCGCCATGACCAGGGCGATCCCCGCGACGACTCCGGATCGGACGCGACTGGTCGCCAATGCATTTCTCCTGTTTCAGCCCAGCGCAAACGAATGGCGCACCCGCGCCCACTGCCCCTTCGCATTTTACCGACCGCTCCATGCGCAACCCCACGCGAAGGAGGACCCACGGCAGATTCCCAGCCGGCGCACAGGAAGGGACTCGGCGGCGGGATCGTCACGGCTGCGCGGCCAGGGGTGACGGCCGAAAGTGCCGATCGGGACGGTACCGGTGCGTGCCATGCTGGGGGCCGGAACCGACCGAGGGGAACGCGTGCAGAATCGCCCATCGGCAGCGGAGCTGCTGGAATCGATCGCCGAATTGCTCGAGCAGACGCTGCTGCCCGCCCTGCCAGCGGGGTTGCAGCACAAAGCGCGGGTGGGCGCCAATCTCGCCAGGATCGTGCGCAGGGAGATCGAATCGGGCCCCGCCGCGGCCGAGCACGAGCTGCTCGACGCGGTGGCCGACGGGGATGACGAGCGACTCTGGGAAGCGCTGGTTTCGATCGTGCGGGCCGATCTGGCGATCGCCAAACCCGGGTACGACGCCTGGACGGGCGAGTGAGCGCCGACCTGGCACGCGGTCTGGCCCGGTTCCTCGAGGCGGGGAGCGGCCGCGCGGTGACGGTGTCGAACGTCGAATACCTCTCCGCGGGCGCCCGTCGCCGAAACGTCGCCTTCGAAACCGACCTGGAGGGCGGAACGCGACGCTTGGTCGCGACCATCGTGCCGAGCGCGATCGAGCTGGTTCCGGTCGACGTGGAGGCCGCCGTCCGCGAACTGGCAAGGACGCACGGTGTGCCGGTGCCTCCCGTGGTGGCGATCTGTACCGACAGCGCCTACGTCGGCGGGCCGTTCGTGGTCTCCGAACGGGTGGACGGGGAGACCGTGCCCCGCAAGGTATTACGGCTGACGGAGGCGGCGCGTCTCGGCGAACGAGTGGCCGAACAGCTCGGTGCGGCCATGGGCCGTCTGCATGCCATCGACCCCGCGTCCGCGCCCGCTCGCCTGCCCGAAGCGGCCGCCGATCCGGAACGCCAGCTGGCCGAGGCGGGCGAGCAGGTGCGCGCGCTCTTGCCGGACCGGCCGGTGTTCGCCCTCGCGCTGCGCTGGCTGGAACGCCACTGTCCGCCCGCGCCGCCCCGTACCGCGCTGCTGCACACCGACATGCGCAACGGCAACATCGTCGTCGGGCCCGACGGCCTGCGAGCGGTGCTGGACTGGGAAGGCGCGCAGCGCCACGGCGATCCGATGCGCGACGTGGCCTGGCCCGCGCTGCGCATGTGGCGCTTCCGCGCGGACGACCGGGAATTCGGCGGGCTCGCGGGCCGCGCCGCGTTCGTGCGCGGCTACCGGCGCGCGGGCGGCGATTTCGATGAGGACCGGTTCCGCTGGTGGAAGGTGATGTGCACGCTCGCCTGGGGCATCGGGCTGGCCGGGCAGGCCGCGGCCCACTCGGACGGCAGCGTGCGAGACATCGTGATGGCGGCCAGCGGGCGCCGCGTGCCGGAAATCGAATGGGACCTGCTGATGCAGATCCGACCCACTGCGAAAGGCTGATGCCCGATGGATTTCGAGCTACCCGCGGAACTGGTCGAATACCTGGCCGAACTCGACGCGTTCATCGAACGCGAGATCACGCCGCTCGAGCAGGCCGACGACAACATCCGCTTCTTCGACCACCGCCGCGAGGACGCCCGCACCGACTGGGAGCGCGGCGGCCTGCCGAACGCGCGATGGGAGGACCTGCTGGCGGAGGTACGCAGGCGCGCCGACGCCGCCGGGCATCTGCGGTACGCGTTCCCCGCGCGGTACGGCGGCCGGGACGGCACCAACCTGGGCATGGCCGTGATCCGCGAGCACCTGGCCCGGCGCGGCCTCGGCCTGCACTGCGATCTACAGAACGAGCACGCCATCGTCGCCAACAACGTCGGCCTGCTGCTCATGCTCGAACACGGCACACCCGCGCAGCGCGCGGAGTGGGTGGACGGCTTGGCCTCGGGGACGAAGTTCTTCGCCTTCGGCATCACCGAGCCCGAGCACGGCTCCGACGCCACCCACATGGAGACCGCGGCGGTCCGCGAGGGTGACGACTGGGTGATCACCGGGCAGAAGACCTGGAACACCGGCGTGCACATCGCCGACGCCGACCTGATCTTCGCGCGCACCTCGGGCGGGCCCGGCGACGCGGCGGGCATCACCGCCTTCCTGGTGCCCACCGACGCCCCGGGTTTCGTCGTCGAGGAATACCTCTGGACTTTCAACATGCCCACCGACCACGCCCGTGTCTCCCTGAACGGCGTCCGGGTCCCCGACAGCGCCGTCTTCGGCGGCGAGGGGCGCGGCCTGGCGGTGGTGCAGCACTTCTTCAACGAGAACCGGATCCGCCAGGCCGCGTCCAGTCTGGGTGCGGCGCAGTACTGCGTCGACCAGTCGGTGGCCTACGCCAAACAGCGCAAGCCCTTCGGCAAGCCGCTGGCCGCCAACCAGGCGATCCAGTTCCCTTTGGTGGAGCTGCACACCCAGTGCGAGATGTTGCGCGCCCTCATCCACAAGACCGCCTGGTCGATGGACACCTACGGCACGTTCGCCGTCTCCGAGCAGGTCTCGATGTGCAACTACTGGGCCAACCGGTTGTGCTGCGAGGCCGCCGACCGCGCCATGCAGGTGCACGGCGGCCTCGGCTACTCCCGGCACAAGCCGTTCGAGCACATCTACCGCCACCACCGGCGCTACCGGATCACCGAGGGAGCCGAGGAGATCCAGATGCGGCGGGTGGCGGGCTACCTGTTCGGCTTCATGGGAAGCAAAGCGCCGAAGGGCGTGTGACTCAGAGGCGGCGGATCCGGGCCAGCCACGCGGCGAGGTCGACGTGGCCGGACGCGGAGACCTCCAGGTTCGCCACGTCCTGGGCCGCCGGGTCGGTCACCCGCCCCCGGTAGCGCGCCTGCCGCACGTCTTCCACCGTCCAGCCGTCGCGGAACGACTCCCGGATCAAGGTGTCGCTGATCCGCGGGCCGAACCCCGGCTCGGCATCGGAGAGCGCGAGAACATGGACGGTGCCGCCCGGCTTGCAGATCGCGTGCAGGCTGCGGACATAGGCGGCGCGCGGCTCGTCCTCGGTCCCGAAGACGTGGAACAGCGCGCTGTCGACGATGGTGTCGAACGCGGGCGCGGAGCCGGGCGGATCACCGGCGAACTCCGGCCGGTCGCCGAGCGCGAGGGCGTCGGCCACCTCGAAGGCGGCCGACGGCACACCCTGCTCGGCGGCGTTGGCGCGCGCGTACGCCACCGCGCTCGGCGACATGTCGATTCCGCGTACGTCGTACCCGAGCCTGGTCAGCAGGATCGTGTGCTCACCGGCGCCACAGCCCGGGTCGAGCACGCGTCCGGTGATGCCGCCGTCCCGCTCGAGCGCGACGATGGCCGGTTGCGGCTCGCCGATCACCCAGGGGGCGGTGTCGTTGTCATAGACGGTGTTCCAGAAATCAGCTGGACGAGTCATGCTCACCATGCTCCATCCTCAACCGTGCTCGAGGTCAACCCGCCACTCCCGCCGAGAGTGCCGATCCTGCTTTCCGCCGAGGCGAGGTGCGTGCGTCAGGGCCGCACCGCTGGGTACGCGCGGGTTATGAGCACACCGAATGTCGATCCGACGACGGCGGAGTCGATGCAGCAGGACGCGGATTTCGCCGACGAGCACACCAAGCCGACGCACGCCGACGAGCACCCGGCCGGCGCCGAACTCGAGACCGACGAGTCGACGCCGAGCGGGCACAGCGGCATGGATCAGTGAGCCCGGCGCGGTTCCGTGTGGGAACCGTGCCAGGGGCTCAGGCCACGGCGATCAGCCGGGCCGCGTTCGCGGATTCGTCGTCGGCCGCCTGGTTGGCGGCCAATTCGGCGTGCACCCGATCGCGGTAGCGGGTGATCTCCCGCTCGGTGGCCGCGGCGTCCCAGCCGAGGTACGCGCCGATCAGCCGAGCCACCCCGGGCGCGGCGGCCAGGCCTCGGTCGGCCGTTTCGATGGATACCCGGGTGCGGCGGGTGAGCACGTCGTCCAAGTGCAGTGCGCCCTCGTGCGTCACCGCGTACACCACCTCCGCGCCCGAGTATTCGGGTGCTCCGGTGAGCGGCTCACCCAACTCGGGCTCGCGGGCGATCAGGTCGAACAGGTCGGTGATCGTCGAGCCGTAACGGCCGAGCAGTCGCTGCACCGTCGCGCGCGGCAGGCCCGCGCGCTGCGCCAGGCTGTCGAGGTCGGCGGCGAGTTCCTGGTAGCCCACCGCGCCGAGGATCGGCAGGTGCTCGGTCACCGACGGCGCGACCGCCCGGCCGAGCCCCGCCACCGCCGCGTCCACGACGTCGGCGGCCATCACCCGGTAGGTGGTGTACTTGCCACCCGCGATGACGAACAGGCCGGGGGCCGGTTCGGCGACCGCGTGCTCCCGCGACAGCGTCGCGGTGTCGGACGACGCGCCGGACAGCAGCGGGCGCAGACCCGCGTAGGTGCCGACGATGTCGTCGCGGGTGAGCGGCTCCCGCAACACCCGGTTGACCTGATCGAGCAGGTAGCGCACGTCGGCATCGCTGGCGGCCGGGTGGTCCTTGTCCAGCGACCAGTCCGTGTCGGTGGTGCCGATGATCCAGTGCCCGTGCCACGGGATGACGAACAGCACGCTCTTCTCGGTGCGCATGATCAGGCCGGTGTCCAAGTGCAGGCGATGGCGCGGCACCAGGATGTGCACGCCCTTGGACATCCGGACGTGGAAGGGGAACTCGACGCCGGTCATCCGGTTCATCTCGTCGGTCCACACTCCGGTGGCGCTGATCACCCGGCGCGCGCGGACCGCGTGCACCCGCCCGGTCTCCAGGTCGGTGACCTCCGCGCCGACGACGCGCTCGCCGTCGCGCAGCAGCGCCGTCACCTTGGTGCGGGTGAGCACGGTCGCGCCGTGCCCGGCCGCCGTGCGCGCGATCATCATCGTGTGCCGGGCGTCGTCGACCTGCGCGTCGAAGTACCGGATGGCCCCGGTCAGCGCGTCCTCGCGCAGGGCGGGCGCGAGTTCCAGCGCGCGCGTGCGGGACAGGTGCCGGTGCATCGGCAGGGCGCGGGCGCCGCCGATGGTGTCGTACAGGGCGACGCCCGCGCCGATGTAGGCGCGCTCCCACACACGATGCCGCAACGGCAGCAGGAACGACACCGGCCGTACCAGGTGCGGAGCCAGCCGGTGCAGTAGCAGGCCGCGTTCCTTCAATGCCTCTCGCACCAGCCAGAAGTCCAGCTGTTCCAGGTAGCGCAGCCCGCCGTGGATGAGCTTGCTGGAGCGGCTCGAGGTGCCCGCGGCGAAGTCCCTTGCCTCCACCAGGGTCACGGTCAGGCCGCGGGAGGCGGCGTCGAGCGCGGCGCCCGCGCCGACCACGCCACCGCCGATGACGAGCACGTCGATCTCGGTGTCACCGAGCGAGTTCACCGCGCGGTCGCGGTATCGGGCATCCAATCGGGCGGACACAGCGCTGTCTCTCCTTGTTTCGGGGATATTCGGGTACGACGGGGTCGCCGGCTCAGTCCTCGTCGTCGATCCAATCGAGGGTGCGGGCGACCGCTTTCTTCCAGCGCGCGTAGCCGCGCTCACGCTGCGGTGGCGACCAGGCCGGGTGCCAGCGCTTCGCTTCGTTCCAGTTCCGGGCGAGTTCGTCGGTGTCGTTCCAGAAGCCGACCGCCAGCCCGGCCGCGTAGGCGGCGCCCAGGGCGGTGGTCTCGGCGACCACCGGGCGCGACACCGGCACGCCGAGGAAGTCGGCCTGCAACTGCATGCACAGCTCGTTGGCGGTGACGCCGCCGTCCACCCGCAGCACGTCCAGCCGGACGCCGGAGTCGGCCTGCATCGCCTCGACCACGTCGCGGGTCTGGTAGCAGATCGATTCCAGCGTCGCCCGCGCGAGATGGGCGTTGGTGCTGTAGCGGGACAGGCCGACGATCGCGCCGCGCGCGTCCGATCGCCAGTAGGGCGCGAACAAGCCGGAGAACGCGGGTACGAAGTACACCCCGCCGTTGTCCTCGGCCTGCCGGGCCAGCGACTCGCTCTGCGCCGCACCGGAGATGATGCCGAGCTGGTCGCGCAGCCACTGCACCGCCGAGCCCGTGACCGCGATCGAGCCTTCCAGCGCGTACACCGGCTTCTGCGAGCCGAATCGGTAGGCCACGGTGGTGAGCAGTCCGTGTTGCGATCGCACGATCTCGGTCCCGGTGTTGAGCAACAGGAAGTTGCCGGTGCCGTAGGTGTTCTTCGCCTCGCCGGGACGGAAGCAGACCTGTCCGACGGTGGCGGCCTGCTGGTCGCCGAGCACACCGGCGAGCGGGACCGCGCCGCCGAACGGCCCGTCGGGCCGGGTGCGGCCGAACAGGTCCGGATTCGCCGACGGCGCGATCCTGGGCAGCATCGCGCGCGGCACCCCGAACAAGCCCAGCAGCTCGTCGTCCCAGTTTAATGTCTCCAGGTCCATCAGCATGGTGCGGCTGGCGTTGGTCGGGTCGGTGACGTGCACGCCGCCGTCCACCCCGCCGGTCAGCTGCCACAGCAGCCAGCTGTCGGTGGTGCCGAACAGCGCGTCGCCGCGTTCGGCGTCCCGGGCCACCCCGGGGACGTTGTCGAGGATCCAGCGCAGTTTGCCGCCGGAGAAATAGGTCGCGGGCGGCAGGCCCGCCTTGCGCCGGATGGTGTCGCCGTGCCCGGCCCGCTCCAATTCGGCGGCGATGCGATCGGTGCGGGTGTCCTGCCAGACGATCGCGTTGCAGTACGGCCGCCCGGTCCTGCGGTTCCACACCACCGTGGTCTCCCGCTGGTTGGTGACGCCGACCGCGGCGAGGTCGCTCGCGACGAGATCGGCCTTGGTCAGCGTGGTCTGCACGACCGCGCGGGTGCGCTCCCAGATCTCGGTCGGATTGTGCTCCACCCACCCGGGGCGCGGCAGGATCTGCTCGTGCTCGAGCTGGTGGCGGGCGACCTCGTTGCCCCCGTGGTCGAACACCATGAAGCGGGTGCTCGTGGTGCCCTGGTCGATGGCGCCGACGTACCGGCTACCGCCCCGAGTCATCGCTGAGCCTCCGTTCGCCGCGCAGGTCGCGGACGCGACCGTGCTCGAAACGGAAACTACGGCGGAATGCCGGACCCGGATAGCGCTGCCATTCGACAATGTCGAACGCGCGGGCCGGTCGCGGAGAACGCAATGGCTGACCGACTCCGGCGAGGCGAAGGTATGGCGCAGCTCATACCGGGTGCGCCGGGCGTCCCACACGATTGTCGAATCACGACGCGGGGGATAGGTTTCCGGACATGCCGGGTCCGATCCAGTCGATCGAGCGGGCGGCGGCCGTGCTGCGACTGCTGGCCCGCGGCTCCGGTCGTCTCGGCGTCGGCGACATCGCGGGCGCGCTCGACCTGCCCAAGCCGACCGCGCACGGCATCCTGCGCACGCTCCAGGGCGTCGGCTTCGTCGACCAGGACCCGGCGAGCGGCAAGTACCGGCTCGGCGCGGCATTGCCGCACCTGGGCGGCGGCTACCTCGACGCGAACGAGTTGCGCTCCCGCGCGATCAACTGGGCCGACGCGCTGGCGGCGCGCACGGGCGAGGCGGTGCGGATCGGCGCGCCGCTGGACGGCGCGGTGGTTGTGGTCCACCACGTGTTCCGGCCGGACAACACCGAACAGGCGCTCGAACTCGGCGAACTCCTGCCGCCGCACGCCACCGCGCTGGGCAAGGTGCTGCTCGCCTATGACGCCGACCTGGCCGCGACGGTGCGCCGGGCCGAGCCTGCCGCGCTCACGCACCGCACTCTCGTCGACCGCGCCGCGCTCACCAGGGAACTGGCCGGCGTGCGGCGGGCCGGATGGGCGGGCGACATCGAGGAGTTCCGGACCGGCGAGGCGGGTATCGCGGCGCCGATCCGGGCGCCGGGTGGGCTCGTGGTCGGCGCCATCGGCATCACCGGCGCGGTGGACCGGCTCTGTGACGCGAAGTCGCGGCACCGGCCCGCGCTCGTCGGCCGGGTGCTGGACGCCGCACGGGCGGTGTCGCGCGATCTCGGCGCGGGCGACCGACCGCCGTCACGCCGGTGACCAGCGGATTTCCTCCAGGAGCAGTATGAAGCAGCGTTATGTGCTCGCCATCGATCAGGGCACCACCTCCACGCGGTGCATCCTGTTCGATCAGCGTGCCCGGCTCGTCGGGGTAGCCCAGCGCTCGCACCGGCAGCACTACCCGCGGCCGGGGTGGGCCGAGCAGGACGCCGTGGAGATCTGGCGCAACGTCGAGCGGATCGTGCCGCAGGCGCTGCGCGATTCCGGTGTGGCCGCCGATCAGATCGTCGCGCTCGGCATCGCCAACCAGCGCGAGACCACCGTGGTGTGGGACCGCCGCACCGGCACGCCGGTCGGGCGCGCCATCGTCTGGCAGGACGTGCGGACCGAAGAACTGGTCCGGGAATTGGAGGGCAAGCCGGGCGCCGACCGGATCCGCGAACTGTGCGGTCTGCCACCGGCGAGCTATTTCGCCGCGCCGCGACTGCGCTGGATGCTGGACACGATGCCGGGTCTGCGCGAGCGCGCCGAGCGGGGCGAGGTGCTGTTCGGCACCATGGAGACCTGGCTGATCTGGAACCTCACCGGCGGTCCGGACGGTGGCCTGCACCGCACCGACGTCACCAACGCGGGCCGTACCCTCCTGATGAACATCGGCACCCTCGCCTGGGACGACGAACTGCTGGAGTTCTTCGGCATCCCGGCGGGGATGCTGCCGCGCATCCAGCCATCGACCGCGTCATACGGCAGTACGCGCCGGGTGGTGCCCGGCATCCCGATCGCCGCCGCGCTCGGCGACCAGCACGCCGCCTTGTTCGGCCAGACCTGTTTCGCGCGTGGGGAAACCAAGTGCACCTACGGAACGGGTGGATTCCTCATGATGAACACCGGGCGTGAGCTGGTGCGCTCCGGACACGGCCTGCTCACCACGATCGGCTACCAGATCGGCCCGGAGCCGGTCTACGCGCTGGAGGGCCCGATTGCGGTCACCGGTTCGCTCGTGCAGTGGGTGCGCGACAACATCGGGCTCGTCACGAGTGCGCCGGAGATCGAAACCCTCGCCCGCACCGTCGAAGACAACGGCGGCTGCTACGTCGTGCCCGCGTTCTCCGGGCTCTACGCACCGCATTGGCGCAGCGACGCCCGCGGTCTCATCGCCGGACTGACCTCCTACATCACCAAGGGCCACATCGCCCGCGCCGTGCTGGAGGCCACCGCCTGGCAGACCCGCGACGTGGTGGAGGCGATGAACGCCGATTCGGGCCTGCGCGCCGAGGCGCTGCGCGTGGACGGTGGCATGACCTCCAACAACCTGCTCATGCAAATCGTGGCCGACGTCCTCGACGTTCCGGTGTCGCGTCCGTTCGTCGCCGAGACGGTCTCGCTCGGCGCCGCGTACGCCGCGGGCCTGGCCGTCGGTTACTGGCCCGATCTGGAAGGACTGCGGAACAACCGGCGCCTTGCCGCGCAATGGGTTCCATCGATGGACGCCGAGTTGCGAGCGGAGGAGTACGACAACTGGAAGCGCGCCGTGGAGCTGACCTTCGGCTGGGTCCGGTCGGCGAAGCGGGCGCGGCGGTGAGTCCCGGTCGTGGTCGCGTGCCACCGGGACGAGCGTGTCGGGATGGTGGGTTAGCGTCGGAAGCATGCGGCTTCACGTGGGATGTGCGATGTGGACGCACGCGGCTCGGCAGGAAAGGCAGCTCGCGCCGGGGGAGCGGCTGCGCTGGTACGCCACGTGGTGCAATGCGGTCGAAGGCAATACGACCTTCTACGCGACGCCGTCACGGCGCACAGTGGAATCGTGGGCGAGTCAATGCGATCCCGCGTTCCGGTTCGTCCTCAAGCTGCCCAAGCCCATCACCCATGAACGCAGGCTGACCGGCGTCGAGGAGGATCTGCGCTCGTTCCTCGCCGCGATGGAGCCGCTCGGGGAACGCATCCACGCCCTGTGGGTGCAGCTGCCCGGCTCGTTCGGCCCCACCGATCTCGGTGCGCTGGCCGGATTCCTGCGGCAATTGCCGCGCACCTACCGGGCAGCCGTCGAGGTTCGCCATCCCGCGTTCTTCGCCGACGAGCAGGCGGCGCGCAGGCTGGAATACGTCTTGTCCAGGGTGGGCGCCGAATGGGTTCCGTTCGACACCACCGTGCTGTTCGACGGTCCGCCCACCAGTGCGGCGGAACAGGAGGCGGCGTCGAAGAAGCCGCGGGTGCGGCGCAGGATGCGCGCCCTGACCGAGTACCCGATCGTGCGGTACCACGGCCGCGACGATGTCGAGCGCACCGTCGACGGCTGGCAGCCGTGGGTCGGCACGGTCGCCGAGTGGCTGCGCGAAGGCCGGTCGCCGACGGTGTTCGTGCACACCCCCGACAACGCGGGCTCGCTGGAGCTGGCCCGCCGCTTCCACGACGAGGTCCGCGCCCGGCTGCCACAGCTCGACCCGTTGCCGGAGCCGACGCCTGCCGAGCCGATGACCCTCTTCTGACGAAAAGAACGGTCCCGCGGGCAACTGCCGCGGGACCGTCCGGATCACTCAGGACTGCAAACCGACCTCGATCTCGAGGGTGAGCGTGATCTTGTCGCCGATCACCGCGCCGCCGTCGGGCAGGGGCATGTCGATGGTGATGCCGAAGTCGCGGCGGTTGATCACGGTCTTGGCCTCGAAGCCGGCGACCGGCCCGTGGCCCATGCCGGGGTTGACGCCGAGGAACTCCACGTCCAGCGTGACCGGCTTGGTGACGCCGCGGATGGTGAACTCGCCGTCCACGATGAAGTCGTCGCCGTTCACCCGGAAACCGGTGGACTCGAAGGTGGCCACCGGAAACTCCTCGGCCTGGAAGAAGTCCGCGGTGCGCAGGTGCGCGTCGCGCTGTTCGTTGTCGGTGGTGACCGAGTCGACCCGGATCTCTGCGGTGGCCGAGGCGCTGCCGTCCTCGCCGATGACCAGCTTGCCGGAGAAGTCGGTGAAGCGGCCGCGTACCTTGCTGACCATCAGGTGGCGTACCGAGAAGCCCAGGGTGGAGTGGGCGGGGTCGATCGCCCAAGTGCCCGCGGTGAGAGCGTTGGTGGTTCCGGTCGACATGGTGTTCTCCTTGATGATTGAGAATTGAACTAGTTGGATGTGGGTCGGGCTCGGTCGGTGGGGAAAGGGTCAGTGGGTGCCCAGTAGCTGCGCGAACGGTACCGGGTGGTCGTACGGATCGGCGGCGCGCTCGCGCGGTGTGCCGGTCAGCAGGGCGGCGAATTCCGCTGCGGCACGGTCGATCCGGGTGCTCAATCCGCCCGCCGCCGCGGATGCCCAGTCCTCGGACGCCGCGTAGACGGCGGTGGGCGCGACCACCGCGCGCAGGTAGCTGAACATCGGCCGCAGTGCGTGCTCCAGCGCCAGCGAATGGCGCGCCGAGCCGCCGGTCGCCCCGAGCAGTACCGGCATCCCGGCCAGCGCGTCCGGTTCCAGGACGTCGAAGAACGTCTTGAACAGGCCGCTGTAGGACGCGTTGAAGATCGGCGTGACGGCGATCAAGCCGTCGGCGCCGGTCACCGTATCGATCGTCGCGCGCAGCCCGCCGGGCGCGAACCCGGTCAGCAGGTTGTCGGCCAGATCGCGGGCGTGTCCGCGTACTTCGACCACGTCGAATGTCACGTCCGCGCCCGGCGCGGACAGCGCCGCGCCGGTGGCGGCAGCGAGCCGATCGGCGAGCAGCCGGGTCGAGGACGGCTGTGACAAGCCCGCGGCGACGACGGCGATGCGGGTCATCGGGTTGCCTCCAGTGCGGCGTCACGGGCGGCGACCAGGCTCGCGTGCGTCGGCGCGTCGGGCACGTGCGCCGGGCGCAGAGCCGCGAATTCCTTGCGCAGCACCGGAACCACTTCCTCGCCGAGCAGGTCCAGTTGCTCCAGGACGGTTTTCAGCGGAAGGCCCGCGTGATCCATCAAGAACAGCTGGCGCTGGTAGTCGCCGAACGCCGCACGGAAGGTGAGCGTCTTGTCGATGACCTCCTGCGGGCTGCCCACCGTGAGCGGGGTCTGCTCGGTGAACTCTTCCAGCGACGGGCCGTGCCCGTACACCGGCGCGTTGTCGAAGTAGGGCCGGAACTCGCGCACCGCGTCCTGGGAGTTCTTGCGCATGAACACCTGTCCGCCCAGGCCGACGATCGCCTGGTCGGCGGAGCCGTGGCCGTAGTGCTCGTAGCGCTGCCGGTACAGCGCGATCAGCCGCTGGAAGTGCTCCTTCGGCCAGAAGATGTTGTTGGCGAAGAATCCGTCGCCGTAGTAGGCCGCCTGCTCGGCGATCTCGGGGCTGCGGATCGAGCCGTGCCAGACGAACGGCGGTACGTCGTCCAGCGGGCGCGGCGTCGAGGTGAACGATTGCAGCGGCGTGCGGAACTTGCCCTCCCAGTCGACCACGTCTTCGCGCCAGAGCCGGTGCAGCAGGTGATAGTTCTCGATCGCCAGCGGGATGCCGTCGCGGATGTCCTTGCCGAACCAGGGGTAGACCGGCCCGGTGTTGCCGCGGCCGAGCATCAGGTCCACCCGCCCCTCGGCGAGGTGTTGCAGCATGGCGAAGTCCTCGGCGATCTTCACCGGGTCGTTCGTGGTGATCAGCGTCGTGGCGGTGGAGAGCTGGAGCCGCTCGGTCCGCGCCGCGATGTAGCCGAGCATGGTGGTCGGCGACGACGGCACGAACGGCCGGTTGTGGTGCTCGCCGGTGGCGAACACGTCCAGCCCGACCTCTTCGGCCTTGCGGGCGATCGTCACCATGGCCGTGATGCGCTCGTGCTCACTGGGCGTCCGGCCGGTCGTGGGGTCGGTCGTCACATCACCGACCGTGAAAATTCCGAACTGCACGACGCCTCCTTCGTTCTCAGTCTGTCTCAATTTGGTGGATATGGCAACCAAAGGAACGGAGCGGGGTACGTGGGTATTCCCGCTCCGGCGATGTGGCGTCGGTTACGGCAGGTATTCCGTCAGCCAGGTGCGGGTGAGTTCGCGGGTGACCAGCGCACCGGTGTCGAGTTCGGTGGTGCCGAAGGCGTGATCGAGGAAGGGGAGCTCGACGCAGCGGTGCGGCACGCGCGCGGTCTCCAGAGTCGCGGCGTAGGCGGCGGTGTGCTCGGCGAGCACCAGGTGATCGTTGGCGCCCTGGATCAGCAGGGTGGGCGGGGAGTCGCCGGTGACCTGCGCGGCGGCGCCGGTCGCGGAATAGCGGTCGGGGTACTGGTCGGGCGTTCCGCCGAGGTACTGCCGGGCCGCGTCGACACCGAGCGCGGTCTCGCTGCCTGACGCGGCGAGGTCGACCGCCGGATACAGCGCCACCGCCGCGCGTACCTTCGGCAGCTCGGCGGCGCTACCGCAGCTGGGCCGCAGGGCACCCGCGTTGATCTTGTTCGCGACGTTGACGGCCAGATTGCCGCCCGCCGACTCGCCGAACGTGGCGACCCGCCGCATATCCCAGTCGTACCGCTGCGCGTTCGCGGCGGCCCAGCTCAGCGCGCAGGCGACGTCGGCGTCCGCGGTGTTCCAGCGGTGGTTGTCTTCGTCGGAGAGGCGGTAGTCCACATCGAGGACGGCGTATCCGTTGTCGGCCAGCCAGGTCGTGTAGGCGTCGGTGCCACGGCTGCCCGTGACGAAAGCGCCGCCGTGAATGCTCACCACCAGCGGCGCCGGTCGCGGCCCCGGAGCGGGCAGGTACAGGTCCGCCTGGATCGGTTGTCCGTCCACGGTCGCGTAGGTGACGGTCTCGTCGGGCGGGTCGCCGATGGTGCTGAACGGCACGGCCGGGGCGAACGGAATCCAGACGCCCGCGGCGTCACGCGCCGCGAACACCAGCGTCGCGCTGGTCACGACGGACAGCACCAGGCCGAGGGCGGCGACGCCGGTCACCGTGCCCGCGAGGCGCCGTCCGCGCTCGCCCCCGCGAAACGCCGTCAGCGCGAGCGCGGTCGCGACCACCGCCAGCACCATGTTCCACGAGCCGAGCGCGTCGCGGACGGCGCCGAGCAAGAGCACGGCCGACTGCGCGACCGCGTTGCCGAGCAACGGCATCACCCAGGAAACCGGCAGGATCGCGATCAGTTGCGCGAGTGCGAGATACGCGGCGAGCGCTCCGGCGAGCGTGAGCAGGCCGATGCGGACCAGGCGACGCGGGGTCGCGGACTTTCCGGGCACGGTCACGTCCGCTCCTCGCTCGTCGGTCATCAAGGTCTCCGGTTCCGGGTCGGGTTCGCCGGCTCCAACATAGGTCGGTCTTCGTAGCCGCCGGTTTCCGGTGGTGGCGTGCCGGGACGGATTCGGGTAGCCGACTACGCGCGACTTCCGGTGGCTGGTCCGCAGAATCGGTCCCCACAGGGTTCGACCACCGGGTTCTCGAAGGGATGTGCATGGCTGGTTATCAGGATTGGTTGGCGCCTGCTCCGAATCCGGAGCCGCCCTTGGACAGTCGCCGCCGCGCCGAGGCGGAGCCGATGGCCTGCGATCCGGCACCAGCTCGGGCGCTACCGTGCCGGTCGCGGCCACACGCGACCTCCGGTCGGTCCAGTGCCGGGATACGCAGCGTGGTGCGGCGAAGCCATGCCTCCACCGCGCGGGGCGAGGACGAGTCGCGGTCGGCGGCACGCCGATTCGCCGAGTCGGCGGTGCGAGTCGTCCTCGAGGTGCTCGACCGCAGGAGGCCCGTGCCGCAACTGGCCGTGGTCGCCGACGCCACGGTTGTCGCCGCGGTGCGCACGTTGATCGGCGCCGGTCTCGTGCCCGGCCGCGACCTCGGCGTCGCGGTGCCGATGCGGGTGAACGTGGTCCTGGTGGACGCCAAGACCGCCGAGGTCTTCGCCACCTACGGCCGGGGCAGGCGTCATTTCGCCTTGGCGGCGCGCATCGCGCGGACCCGCTCGGCGGGCTGGCGGCTGACGGCGCTGCGCATCCGATGACGTGGTCGGCCGTACAGGGCTCGCGACCTCGGTCGCGGTGGCGCCGCCTCGCGGACCGTCGGCACCTGCGCTCAGCCGAGCTGAATGGATCGGCGTGCCATGCCGAACCAGTAGCCGTCGATGACGGTACGCAGCGTGCCGAAATCCTCCTCGCCCGCGCCGAGCGCGACGAACAGTGGCGCGAAGTGGTCGGCGCGTGGATGGGCCAGGCGAGCTGCGGGCGCGGTGCGCTCGAAGTCGAGCAGTGCGTCCAGGTCGCGGGCGGCCAGCGTCTCGCGGCCCCACGCGTCGAATTCGGCCGTGAAGGAGGGTACGTGCTCGTCGTCGGCGGTCAGCGCGCGCAAATTGTGCGTGAAGAATCCGCTGCCGACGATCAGTACGCCTTCGTCGCGCAGCGGCGCCAGCTTCCGGCCGATGCCCAACAGGACCTGCGGGTCCAGCGTCGGCATGGACAGCTGCAACACCGGGATGCCGGCGTCCGGATACATCTCCTTCAACGGCACGTAGGCGCCGTGATCGAGCCCGCGATCCGGCACGTCCGCCACCGCGGCGCCCGGTCCGCGCAACAGATTCCGCACCTTGCCGGCCAGCTCGGGCGCGCCCGGCGCGGGATAACGCACCTGGTAGTACCGCTCCGGAAAGCCCCAGAAGTCGTAGACCAGCGGCACCGTCCTGGTGGCGCCGAGCGCGATCGGCGCGGCCTCCCAGTGCGCGGAAACGATCAGGACGGCGCGGGGCCGGGGCAACGCGCGCGACCACGCCGCCAGTTCGGCGGGCCACCTCTCGTGGTCGGCGAGTGGCGGAGCGCCATGCGAGAGATACAGCACCGGCATTCTTTCGGTGGCCACGGTCATAGTGCTCCTCCCGGCTCGGTCGCCCAGGTAGTTCAAATTCGAACTCAACTGTAGCTGGTTGTTCAAATTTGAACAAGGGGCTAGGGTGGAGCTGTGGAGACCACGTGGCTGAACGTCCGCGAGATGGCGGTGTGGCAGAACTTCCTGGCGGCCGGCGCGCTGGTGGGTCGCGAGGTGGAACGGCAGCTCAAGCGGGAAGGGCTGTCGCACACCCAGTACGAGGTGCTCGTGCGGCTCGCGGACGCGCCGGAGGGCCGCCTGCGGATGACCGAACTCGCCGAGGCGCTCTACACCTCCAAAAGCGGTCTGACCTATCAGGTGACGCAGTTGGAGAAGACCGGGTTGCTGGTCCGCGAGGCCTGTCCGACCGACGTGCGCGGCGTCATCGCCGTACTCACCGCCGCGGGCCGGGAAAGGCTGGCCCAGGTCGCGCCTGGCCATGTCGCGACCGTCCGCCGCGTCCTCGTCGACGTGCTCACCGACGCGCAGCAGGGCGCTGTCGCGGACAGTCTGGGCGAGGTCGCGCGGCGACTCGCTCCCTGACTCAGGCCAGCGACGCCAGCCAGTCGTGCATCCACGACAGCGCGGTCGCTCCGCCTCCGACGGGGTAGCTGCCGTAGGCGGTGTGCGCTTCGGAGCGGTAGAACTCGTCCAGCAGCCGAGCCCGTTCCTGGTTGGCCGACTCCGAGAGCTGGCTCTGCAAAAGGGGGATTCCGCCGTTGGACATCAGGTCGCCGACGATGGCGCCCATTTCCATCTGGTAGCGCCACAGGTAGGCCGGGTCGGGGTGCGAGGTCTGGGCCAGGAAGCCCGCGAAGCGGGTCACGAAATCGTCCGACGCCGTGGTGCAGTAAAGATCGCCGATCGCGCAGATGGTGCGGGTCTGCGGGGTGAGGAGACCGAACCCGCCGATGCGCGGACCACCCGCGCCCGCGCCGCCGACCGGGGGACCGACCAGTGCGTCGGTGGGGGAGCGGCGGGGATCGGAGATGAGCCCCACCGCGGCGATCCGATGCGGCGGCACGACGCCGAGTCCGGTGCCGATCTCGGCGGCGAGATCACCGGCGGCGTCCGCGCCCTGGCTGTAGCCCAGCAGCGCGATCCTGGTCGCGCCGCACTCCCGGCCCATCGCCGCGATCATGCCGCGCGCGTTGTCGACGGCCTCGCGTTTGGAGGCGCCGTATACCTCGCTCTCCCAAGGGAAGGCGGTCGCCGCGTAACTCACGTAGTCCACCGACGCCGAGGACGGCAGGCCGCGGGTGACTCCGGCCAGCATCCCGGGCCCGGGGCGTTCACCGTCCGCGGTGGTCTCCCATGTTCCCGGGATCGCCACCACATACAGACTCGGGCAATCCGGTGCGGCGACGGCGGGCCCGCTGCCCGGCCCCACACACGACAGCGCCATCACCGCGAAACCGATGGCCGCCGAGATCAACTTCGATCGCATGGCGTTTGCTCCTGGTAGTACAGGCGCCGCAGGCGCTCCCCGGCAGGAATCGGCCTCCGCGGGCGCCGTGCGGTGGTCGGACCCGGCCCCGTCGAAGGCTGCATTGAGACTCGGTGGTCTCAAAGTGCAGCCAGGATAGCGACAGTGTGGGAGAGTGCACAATCGGAGTCTGAAGTGACGCGTATCACAGTCGATTCGGAGCCATCGGCGCTCGCCGATTGCTAGTGGCCTTGGGCGAGAAGAACTGTCATGGCCTCCGCCCATCGATCGATGGTTGCCGCCGCGGCGCGCTCGGAGGTGCGCAGCGGCCGGGACATCGCGGTGCCGCGCAGTATCGCGATGGTGAGGTCGCGGACGGCCGGGTACCGCGGATGGGCGACCAGGTCCGGACCGAACAGTGCGTCCACCACGCGCCGCAAGTCGCGCCCGGCTTTTCGTTCGGCCGCGCGCAACGCCTCGGCAAGCGCCGGATCGGTCCGCGCGGCCGCCCACAGTTCGAACTCGGCTTGCGCCGCCGGGCGCGCCATCGACTCGTACAGGGCGGTCAAGGCGCGGCGTAGCGGATCGGTCCCCGTGCCGAGCCCGGCCGCGACCTCTCGCACCGCCGCCTCGTTGCGTGCGACCAGATGTCCGACCAGTTCACCGATCAACGCGCCGAGGGTCGGGAAGTGATGCAGCAGCGCCCCGCGGCTCACGCTCGCGGCCCGCTGCACGGACAACGTGGACAGCGCCCGGT
Source organism: Nocardia exalbida NBRC 100660 (assembly GCF_000308575.1). Lineage (GTDB taxonomy): Bacteria > Actinomycetota > Actinomycetes > Mycobacteriales > Mycobacteriaceae > Nocardia > Nocardia exalbida. Next base: position 96,749 of record NZ_BAFZ01000032.1, read on the forward strand.
AGCCCTGCTCGGCCAGCAGGTCGGCGGCGGCGTCGAGGATGCGAACGCGGGTCGCCCGCTTCTGTTCCTCGCGTCGTCCGGCCATACCAGCTCCTCCCGTCGCCGCGACATTTTCACAGTCAATGTTGACTGTCAAATGGTGGGTACGCCAGACTGCGGAGACCGGTTCGCACCAGCGTCGAAGGGAAAGCGATGACCGACAGTGACAGCCAGGCCGACAGCGGGGCGGGCGCGTGGTATCGCAATTGGACCGAGACACCGGACACCCCGTGGGCCGGACGCCCCGACCCGGACGACGCCCGCGAGTACCGGACGCTGACCTACGAGCGGGACGGTCGCATCGCCCGCATCACCTTCGACCGGCCGGAGAAGGGCAACGCGATCACGCCCGATACGCCGCACGATCTGGCGCACGCGGTCGAACGCGCGGATCTGGACCCGCGGGTGCACGTGATCCTGGTGTCCGGGCGCGGCAAGGGATTCTGTGGCGGCTACGACCTGAGCATGTTCGCCGAGCAGAGTTTCGCGGTGGCGGGCGGGCCCGATGAGGTGGCGGGAACCGTCGTCGATCCGGTGGTGCAGGGCCGCAATCACGATCCGGCGCGGACCTGGGACCCGATGATCGACTACGCGATGATGAGCCGGTTCAACCGCGGTTTCGCCAGCCTGATGCAGGCGAACAAGCCGACCGTGGCCAAGCTGCACGGCTTCGCCGTCGCGGGCGGCAGCGACATCGCGCTGTTCGCCGACCAGATCATCTGCGCCGACGACACGAAGATCGGCTACCCGCCCACCCGGGTCTGGGGTGTCCCGGCAGCGGGCATGTGGGCGCATCGCCTCGGTGACCAGCGCGCCAAGCGCCTGCTGTTCACCGGCGACTGCCTTACCGGGAAGCAGGCGGTGGAATGGGGCCTGGCCATCGAATCCTGGCCCGCCGCCGAACTCGACGCGCGCACCGAGGAATTCGTCGCCCGGATTGCGCGCATGCCCGTCAACCAGCTGATGATGGCCAAGCTGGCGCTCAACTCGGCGCTGTACGCGCAGGGGGTGGCGAACTCCGGCATGATCAGCACCGTCTTCGACGGCATCTCCCGGCACACCAGCGAGGGATACGCCTTCCAGACGCGGGCCGCCACAACCGGTTTCCGCGAGGCGGTCCGGGAACGCGACGAACCGTTCGGCGATCACAAACGGCATCGGGCGCAGGAATGAACCCCTGCTGACGGATCGTCAGCGGGCGGGCGGGACGTTTCCCGTCGTCTCTTCCTCGATGCCGCTGTAGCCGAGCCGCACATCGTGCGCGACTTCGCCGCCGCTCACCGTGACCTGGCTGGTCACCGGCGGATAGCCGCGCGCGACGATCGTGTAGTCGCCTTCGGCGAGATCCGTGACGACATAGCGCCCGTTCTCGTCGGTGCGCGTCGTCGCGGTCGGCACGCCCGCGGCGTCGAGCACGCTGATCTGCACGTCCGGGACCGCCCGGCCGCCGTCCGACCACGCCGACCCGGCCAGCACCGCCATCGGCGTGAGTTCGATGTCGTGGTGTAGCAGCCCGCTTTCCGGCACGGTCAGCGCGGTCGCGCTGGGTCGCATGTGTTCGGCGACCGCGACCAGGGTGTACGTGCCCGGCACCACGCCGTGGCACAGGTAAGCGCCGTCGGCCGCCGCGGTGGCCGAGCCGACCACCTCGCCGTCGAGGTCGGTCAGCGTGATGGTCGCGCCGGGCAGCGGCTCGCCTTGCCTGCCGGACCGGACCACACCGGACAGCTCGCCGGAGCCGAGCAGGGTGATGTCGAGTTGCTGCGGACGGTCACCGACGGCGACGTTCACCGCGGCGGGCTGATGCCCGGCGGCCGAGACGATCAGCACGTAACCGCCCGCGTCGGGCGCGCCGAGGAGGTAACGGCCGTCGGCGCCGCCGCCCGTGCGCGCTGCCTGCCGCCCGTGCTGGTCGATCAGGGTGAGCGCGGCCGCGGGCACCGGGCGGCCGTCCTCGCGATGGACATAGCCGCTGAGTGAACGCCCTTCGTGCTCCGCGCCGTCGAAGCTCGCGCGAGGTTCGCGCCGGTGTGCGCCGTTGCTCGCGGGGTCGCCCGCGCCGTAGCCGCCTCCGGCCGCGGCGAGCACCGGTTCCGGCTCCGACAGCGCCTGCGCGGCGCCTTCCCAGACCTGATCCGCGTCCCAGTGCGACTCGGCGGCCTCCGGCTCCTCGATCGGCGTCTGCGCGACGGGCGCCGGAGCGTCCTGCAGCGGAATCTCCTTCATGAACATCAGCACCACGCAGGCCAGCAGGGCGACCCCGGCCGCCGTGTAGAACACGCCGTGCATGGAGTCGGTGAAGCCGGTGAGGATCGGCGCCTTCAGCGCGTCGGGCAGCGCCGCGATGCCGCTGGTGTTGGACTGCATGCCGCTGAGCTGGTCGGCGCCGAACCCGGGCGGCAGCGCGCCGCCGAACGCGTCGATGATCCGGTTCGGCAGCAGGTTGAACAGGATGGTCAGGAACACCGCTACGCCGAGCGTGCCGCCCATCTGCCGGAAGAAGGTGGCCGAGGCGGTGGAGACACCCATGTCCTTACGCGGTCCGGCGTTCTGCGCCGCGATGATCAGCGTCTGCATGCAACAGCCGAGCCCGAGCCCGATCACCGCGCCGATCGCCAGCGGCTGCCACAGCGGGCTGTCGTACCGCACCTGCGCGTACAAGGCCGCACCGACCGCGACTATGAAAGTGCCCGCCACCGGCAGGATCTTGTAGCGCCCCGTCTGCTTGGTGATCCGTCCCGCCGCCTGCGAGCCGACGGTGATGCCGAGCACCAGCGGCAACATGAGCAGGCCCGCCTTCGTCGGCGAGTAGCCGCGCACGACCTGGAAGTACTGCGGAACCATGGTGATCGCGCCGAACATCGCCACACCGACGATGAATCCACCGGCGATGGTGACGCTGAAGGTCGAGTTCCGGAACAGCCGCAAGGGGATCAGCGCCGAGTCCTTCATCAGGAACTCCACCAGGACGAACAGCGCCAGCCCCGCCGCCCCGATGCCGTAGCAGAGCAGCGACTTCTCCGACGACCATCCCCAGTGGCGTCCCTGTTCGGCGACGATCAGCAGCGGCACCACGCCGACCGTCAGCGTCAGCGCGCCGAACCAGTCGATCCGGTGGTGCTGGCGCTGGTGCGGCACGTTGAGCACCTTGGCCACCACGAGCAGGGCGAGCAGGCCGACCGGGACGTTCACCAGGAACACCCACCGCCAGCCGTCGACGCCGCCGAGTTCTTCGTAGTCGGAGAAGAAGCCGCCGAGCACCGGGCCGAGCACCGTCGCGGTGCCGAAGACCATCATGAAATAGCCCTGATAGCGCACCCGTTCCCGCACCGGGACGATATCGCCGATGATGGTGAACGCCAGCGACATCAGTCCGCCGGCGCCCAAGCCCTGGAACGCGCGGAACGCGGCGAGCTGGTACATCGAGTCGGCGAAGGTGCACGCCACCGAGCCGATGACGAACAGTCCGATCGCCGTGAGATAGAACGGTTTACGGCCGTAGATGTCGGCCAGCTTGCCGTATAGCGGCGTGGTGATCGTCGCGGTGATCAGGTAAGCGGTGGTCGCCCACGCCTGCTCGTCGAAACCGTGCAGGTCGTTGGCGATCTTGACGATCGCGACGCTGACGATGTTCTGGTCGAGCGCGGCCAGGAACATGCCGAGCAACAGCCCGGACAGGATGGTCAGGATCTGCCGGTGCGACAGTGACGTGTCCGCGCCCGCGTCCGGGTTCCGCGGAGCCCGGATGGTGGAATTCGTCATGAATGAGCCCTATTTCGGATCGGCGTGGTGTCGGGGAGTGGTGGTCTCTATTCCTGCGGTGAGCCGGTCGAGCAGTGCGGTCAAGGTGTCGCGGTCGGTCGCGGGCCAGTCGGCCAGGATGTCGGCCAGCCACCGGTTGCGCAGCGCGCGGTTCTCCTCGAAGACGCGAACGCCTTCCGCGGTGGCCGCCAGCACGCACGCGCGGCCGTCGACCGGGTCGGCCCGGCGCTCCACCAGGCCGTGCGCCACGAGTGATCTGCTCTGTCTGCTGATGGTCGATGCCTCGGTGTGCAGCAATTCGGCGAGCCTGCCCGCGCGCTGTGGTCCCTCGTGCACCAGGCAGAAGAGCACGGAGTAGGCGAGTCGTTCCAGGCCGTCCGGACCGGGCCGAGCGGGCAGCCACTTCGCCCGGTTGACCGCGCGCATGAACCGGACCAGTCGCTGACCGAGTTCGTCGGCGGCCGCGAGTTCGGCCGCCGTGACCCGGCGCTCGCGAGCGGTTGCGGACATGACACCACCTCGATGTTCCCCACCAGCAGATTTGATTAGCAACCACAACTAGTTGCTTTGAGCAACTATACATCCGGGTTGCCAGAGGTCTGCGCGGTGGGCCACTCGCGGGTCGCGTTGCTACCGTCGATGGCGTGTCCGAGCCGCTTGTTCGCTTCCGCGCAGCCCTGCCGTCCGATTGCCGATGGGAGCCGGTCGGCGGCGGGGAGTCCGGCGCCCGGGTTTTCCGGTCCGCCGACGGGTCCCGCTACGCCAAGTGTGTCGCTCCCGGCGAGGTCGCCGACCTCGCGCTGGAGCGGGACAAGATCACCTGGCTCGGCGGCCACGATATACCCGGCCCTCGGGTACTGGACTGGCGGCCCGATGGCGACGGCGCCTGCTTGGTCACCAGCGCCGTGCCCGGTGTGCCCGCGAACGCTGTCTCCGCGCAAGATCTCGCCCTCGCATGGGATTCCGTCGCGGACACGGTGCGGCGCCTGCACGATCTACCCACCGCGGAGTGCCCGTTCGACCGTGGCCTGGCGCGGATGTTCGCGATCGCCCAGGACGTGGTGGTCCGGGGTGCGGTGCACACCGAGTTCCTTCCCGAGGAGCAGCAGGACACTCCGCCCACGGTCCTGCTCACCAGGCTGGCCACCCGGTTGGAGCCCAGGATGACGCAGGAGTCCGCCGAAGCGGTGGTCTGCCACGGCGATCTGTGCCTGCCGAACATCGTCCTCGATCCGGAAACGCGCACCGTCGCCGGATTCGTCGACCTCGGCCGCCTCGGCGTCGCCGATCCGTACGCCGATATCGCCCTGCTGCTGGCCGATGCTCGGGAGTCATGGCAGGACGAGCGGCGCGCCGGAAAGGCCGACCGCGCCTTCGCCGATCGCTACGGCATCGATCTGGATGCCGAGCGGCAGCGGTTCTTCCTCCATCTGGATCCGCTCACCTGGGGATAGCCCGAGTCACGTCGCGGGCTGAAGCAGTACCGCGGTGCCGTAGGCCGCCACCTCGCTCATGGTGCCCGCGATCTCGTTGCAGTCGAAGCGCATGGCGATGACCGCGTTCGCACCGAACGACATCGCGTGCTGGCACATTCGCATGATCGCCTCGTGCCGGGACTGGTAGAGCAACTGGGTGTACTCGGGGATCTCCCCGCCGCCCAGCGAACGGAAACCGGCGCTGAAGTTCGACCCGAAGCTGCGGCTGCGCACGGTGAGTCCGGCGACCTCGCCGAACACCCGGACGATCTCCTGGCCGGGCACATCGTTCATGGTGGAGACCAGGATCGGGAACTGCGGTCCGGGTGGCGGGGGCGGGGGATACGGCTGGGGTGGCTGCTGGTGCGCGGGATATTGCTGGTACGGCTGCGGTGGCTGGCTCATGTGCGGGATGCTACGGGCGGCGGCGATTCCGTTGCGGCCGAGGGATGCCCGCCGGTCCGGAACCGCACCGACCGCCCGGTCCTGATCGGCCGGTATCGCGTGTTCCGGGGACCGCCGCGCCGCGATTCGGCCTTTTCTGTTGGGCATTCGACCGGCAGAAGCCGAAGAGATATGCAATGTTGTTATTGCGCAACGGCATTGAGAGGGAACCCACGGTGGCCGAGTAGGCACCGGTAAAAGGGGGTGCGGCGAGATCATGTCGTCGAACACGTCCGAGCCCGGCGCCCGCCGAGGCCAGGTCCGGACCGGACGCGTGCCCACGTGGCCGGGAATGATCTCCGGACAGGAGCCACCGCACCGCAGCGACCGGCATCGGGCGTCCCGCGGTCGGCGCCGCGCTCGTCGCGGCCCACGCCGCGCTTGGCTGGTCGGCGGCGTCGGGCTGGCCGCATCGCTCGCCGCCGCCGCGCTGGTCCTGGTGTACACGGACGCGGCCTCCGCGCCCCGGCAATCGGCCACGGTGGCGGACCCGGTGCTCGGCGGCGGCCCAGGCTGCGAGCCGACCCGGGGCGGACAGTTGGTGCGCGGCAACGGCACCGGCTCGACCGCGTCGGGGCCGGAGGTGATCCTGGCGTTTCAGCACGCCTACTACGTGACTCGCTCGGGAGCGGTCGCGCGATCGCTGACGGTCCCGGACGCCGCGGTGCCGCCGGTCACCGTGATCGATGCGGGCATCGCCTCCGTGCCCACCGGAACGCAGCACTGCGTCATGATCACCCCCATGCTCGACGGACGCTACGACGTGGTCATCACCGAGCTGCGCCCCGACTCCACCAATCGCACCTATCGCCAATTCGTCACCGTGGCCACCACCGACGGTAAGGCGACCATCATCAAGATCGCCGCGCCGAACTGAATTCGGCCGATCTTCCGTTGTGCCATTCGCGCAGGTGGACTTTCGCTACGATGCCACTGCCGGGGCGGTCGGTCGGCGAAACGCATGGCATCTGCGGTCGATTCCAGGGGAGGTCGTCGATGGTGTTCGCCCGGTGGTGTGTGCTTGCCGGTACTGCTTTTTCGATGCTGCTGGCGCTGCCGGTCGCACCGTCGGCGGCGGAGCCGGAATTTGCGGTGGCGCCGCCCGAGCAGGACCCTTTCTATCGGCCTTCCGCCGAGCTGGTCGCGTCGAAGCGGCCCGGCGAGATACTCGCCGCGCGGCCGGTCGCCATCGCCAATCAGCTCGACGGGGCGCTGGACGCCGAGGCCTGGCAGGTCTCCTATCGGTCCGGCAACAGCGCCGACCAGCCCATCGCCGCCGTCGCGACATTGCTGAAACCCTCTGCGGGGAACGGCAAATTGGTGTCCCTGCACGCCGCCGAGGATTCCACCGGACTGTTCTGCGCGCCGTCCTACACGGTGCGCCGGTCGGCGCAGGCCGGTCTGCTGGACGGGCAGATCGACCCGTTGCGCAGCGCCCCGGCGTTGCTGGCGCAGGGATGGACGGTCGTGGTGCCGGACCATCAAGGCCCGAATTCGGCGTTCGCCCACGGCCCGCTGGCCGCGCGGATCGCCTTGGACGGCATCCGCGCCGCGGAGCGTTTCGGTCCGCTGCACCTGCCGGGAGCGGCCACCGAGGTGGCGATGTGGGGATACTCGGGAGGGTCGATCCCCACGCTGCACGGCGCGGAACTGCGCAGCGCGTACGCGCCGGAGGTGAATCTCGTCGGCGTCGTCTCCGGCGGTACCGACGTCGATCTCGAAGTTCTGTCCCGCGAGGCGAACAAGGGGCCCGGCGCCGGTCTGGTCGCGGCCGCCATCATCGGTCTCGCGCGCGAGGAACCCGAACTGGACGCCTACCTGTGGGCGAACGCCACACCACGCGGACGGCAGCTACTGACCGCGAAGGACCGAGGTTGCGTGCTGCACCAAGCCGCGCTGGAACCATTCCTCGACATCGACAGCCTGGTGCAAGGCGGCATACTGCACACACCGGTGCTGCGCGCGGTCTTCGACCGCACGAGGATGGGCAAGGCGGTCCCCGACGCCCCGGTCTTCCTCTACCACGCGACCGCCGACTGGCTCGTCCCCATCGGCCCCGCCGACGCGCTCGCCTCCACCTACTGCCGCGATCCCGCCGCGCGAGTCACCTACATCCGCGACCATGCGAGCGAACACCTGACCCTCAACACACTCGCCGAGAACCGCGTGATCGCGTGGCTGCGCGACCGGTTCACGGGAGTGCCGGTGCAGGACAACTGCACCGTCACCGATATGGCCTCCATCGCGCTCGGGCGATGAAGGTCTCCGAACCGCCCTACTCGAGCCCGGCGACCTTCCGGCAGCGCCAGTCCAGGTAGTTGATCAGCGTCCAGAAGTCCTTGAACGCCGGGTTCGTGGTCTGGCCGTGGTGGTAGCGGTAGTAGATCTGCTGGGCGATGACGGCCAGGCGGAACAATCCGAAGACCTCGTAGAACGGCCAGTTCTCGGCCGAGCGGCCGGTGCGCGCGCAATAGTGTTCGACGATCTGCGCGCGGGTCAGCATGCCCGGCAGGTGACTCGGCTGGCGGCGGGAAGCGCGCATCACCTCGTCGTCGTCCGCCTGCACCCAATAGGCCAGCGCCCCGCCGAGATCCATCAGGGGATCGCCCAGGGTCGCCATCTCCCAGTCCAGCACGCCGACGATCGCGCCCGAGCCCGCGGGGTCCAGCACCAGATTGTCGAGCCGGAAGTCGTTGTGGATGACGGTGGTGGCGACGTCCGCGGGCTGATTGGCGTCGAGCCAGGCCATCACCGCGGCGAAATCGCTGACATTGTCGGTGCGGGCGTCCACGAAACGCCGCGACCAGCCCGCGACCTGGCGGGCGACGTAACCGGCGCCTTTGCCGATTCCGGTGAGACCGGCCGCGACCGGGTCCACTTCGTGCAGCTCGATCAGGCAGTCGAAAGCCGTAGTGGACAACCGTCGTGCCTGCTCCGGGGACAGGCTGGTGCCTGCGGGAAGATCGCCGCGCAGGATGGTGCCCGCCACGCGCTCCATCACGTAGAACTCGCTGCCGATCACCTCCGGATCGGCGCAGCGAGCCACCATCCGCGGCACGTAGCGGTAGTGCGGGCGCAACCGCTGCTGCACCAGGAATTCGCGGCCCATATCGTGCGCCGAAGCCGCCTTGGTGCCGCCGGGTGGGCGGCGCAGGATCAAGTCGCGATCCGGGTACCGCAGCAGATACGTCAGATTGGACGCGCCTCCGGAGAATTGGCGCACCTCGGGCGGCTCGTTCAGACCGGGCACCTGCTCGGCGAGCCAGGCGTGCATCGCGGCGACGTCGAAGGCGTCCTCCGCGCGGACGGCGGCGGCGTCCGCAGCGTTCACCGGTCGGTTCCGTATTTGCGCAGCTCCTGCCGGGCGATCACGCCGAGGTGCACCTCGTCGGGACCATCGGCGAAGCGCAGCGAACGAATGCCCGCGAATGCGCGTGCCAGCGGGAAATCGTCGGAAAGTCCTGCGCCGCCGTGCAACTGGATCGCCATGTCGAGCACCTCTTGGGTCATCCGCGGCACGACCGCCTTGATCTGGGAGACCTCGCTGCGCGCGCCGGCCAGTCCCTTGGTGTCCAGCAGCCAGGCGGTGTGCAGGACGAGCAATCGCGCCTGGTCGATCGCGACGCGCGCGTTGGCGATCCGCTCCCGGTTCCCGCCGAGGTTGGCCAGCGGCTTGCCGAACGCCGTGCGCGACAGGGCGCGGCGGCAGCCCAGTTCGAGCGCGCGCTCGGCCAGGCCGATGGCGCGCATGCAGTGGTGGATGCGGCCGGGGCCGAGGCGGCCCTGGGCGATCTCGAATCCGCGTCCCGGCCCGGCGATCACGGCGTCCAGCGGAAGGCGCACGTCGGTGAAGGTGACCTCGCCGTGGCCGAAGGGCTCGTCCAGGTAGCCGAAGGTGGTGAGCATCCGTTCGACCCGCACGCCGGGCGTGTCCAGCGGGACCAGCACCATGGAGTGCCGCTGATACGGGTGCGCCTCCGGGTCGGTGAGCCCCATGAAGATGACGAACGCGCAGTTCGGATGGCCGATGCCGGTGCTCCACCACTTGCGGCCGTTGAGCACGATCTCCTCGCCGTCCACCACGGCGGTCGCGGCCATATTGGTCGCGTCCGAGGAGGCGACCTCTGGTTCGGTCATGCAGAACGCCGAGCGGATCGTGCCGTCCAGCAGCGGCCGCAACCACTGCTCCCGCTGCTCGGGGCTGCCGTAGTGCAGCAGGACCTCGGCATTGCCGGTATCGGGCGCGTTGCAGTTGAACACCTCCGGCGCCCAGCCGGAGGCCCCCATCACCTCGGCCATCGGCGCGTACTCGACGTTGCTCAGGCCCGCCCCGAGTTCCGGATCGGGAAGGAAGAGGTTCCACAGACCCGCCGCCCGCGCCTTCTCCTTGAGCTCTTCGACCACCGGCGGCACCGCCCAGGGCGATTCGCGCAGGGCGGCCGCGTGCTCCTCGTCGCGCGGCTCGATCTCGTCGCGCACGAACTGCCGCACCTGCTCGGTGAGGCGGACGGCTCGGTCGGAATGCGTGAAATCCATACCCATCCTCGTGGCTCGCTGAGCATTGCTCAACTTCCGGTCGAGTCCATTGGTAGCATATTGTTGAGCATTGCTCAATAGAGGAGGGTGGATGACCGAGGTTGCCGTGCAGGCGAGCGGCCGCCGCTCGGCGGACGACCGGCGCAGACAACTGATCGGCATCGGTTTGGGCATGCTGATCGATCGCCCCTGGCACCAGATCACCATCGACGCGGTCGCGCAGCAGGCGGGCATCTCACGCGGGCTGCTCTTCCACTATTTCCCGACCAAGCAGGACTACTACGCACAGCTGGTGCACGCCGCCTCGCAGCGATTCCTGCGCGGTACCGGCCCCGACCCGGACGCCGCCGACCCGCTCGCGTCGATGATCGCCAATTTCGTCGGCTACATGCGCAGGCGCAGGGGACCGCTGGTGAGCCTGCTCCGCGCCGCCGGGCAGGATCCGGTGCTCGAGTCGATCATGGAGCGGATGCATGACGAGCTGACCGATCGGGTATTCGCCGCGCTCGGCAGGCCCGCGCGGTCGACCGCCGAGCGCCTGGTGGTGCGATCGTGGTGGGCCATGGCCGAGGACCTCACGGTGCAGTGGTTGTCGCGCGACGAAGTAGACCAGGACCGGCTGGACCGGCTGCTGTTCGACACGTTGACCCGGGTGCTCGACTCGGTGGACGCCGAAAGCTGAGCGGTTCGCCCGCCCCGGGAATCGCCCTGGCGAAACTCCTGCGCGATTCGGGGCGTGCACCGAAATACCCATGGCGCGATGGCCGGTGCGGAGAGTGGCCGGCCCGGTGCCGCCGAGGGGCGAATCTCGGCGGCACCGGCGTATCCGAACGCGCTGCGGGAGCGCACGCGCCGCCGCGAAGGGAAAGCGCGCCACTCCAGCATAGAGCGATCAATGGTCTGGTGCGCGGCGGCGAAGAAGTGCCTGCGACCCGCGGGAAATCATCTCGTGCCGCGTGTGTCGGCCGCGGCACGCCGAATAGTTGGGTGAGATGGCAAATGAACAGTTTCGCCAGTAGCGGTGGATCGACTATGAATGAGACGTGCCGTTGCCATACGTGATCACTTGTCTGCCATCGACTCTCTCGTGCGGAGAGCGCTGATGGTCATCGAACATCCCATCGAGGACGAGGTTACACAGCTGGCGAGGCGGGTCGAGAAGGCCCGTGGACGGCTCGCCTACCAGTTCGATCCGGCGCTGACCGAGGCGCTGTCGGAGGACGAACTGTATGCCGAACGTGAGCTCGCCGAACGGATTCGCACCCAGGAGCGCGGACAGCGCTGGAAAGAGGCGCAGGCTGCCGCCGCGGCATCCGACCGCGCCAGGCAGACCACCGAAGCGATCGAGAAGGCCGACATGCGAGACCTCCTGCTCGCCCGCAAGGCGATTGCCGCGCAACGACGCGAATCCAGCCCGCACGCGAAGCTGGCCTCGCTCTACCGGCATCGGTCCTGGTCGCTGCGCGCGCTGGCCGGTGTCGTCGCGGCGGGCATGCTGTGGTCGGCGGTCAACGTCCAGCACAACATCGCTCCCGGTGGCGCGACCGATCCGCTGTACTGGTTCAGCTACCTGCTCGAAGGCATGATCAGCGTCTGCCTGATCATCATCATGATCGGCACCAACAAGGTCGCCGAATGGGGCGTGGTGGACAACCGCCGCCAGGTCGCGACCGCCGAAATGGCCCTGCTGGCCTTGACCGTTAGCCTCAACACCTACCCGTACCTGCGCGCGGGCGCCTGGTACGACGCGGCCGTGCACGCCATCGCGCCGGTAATGATCGGTGTCGCGCTGCTTATCCACGACGCGGCCAGCGCCCGCTACGGCCTCGCCATCGCCAGGGCCACCGAGCAGGTCCGCGACCTGCCCGACCCGGCCGAGCAGATCCGGCTCACGCTGCCCCGATACCGGATGCCGGTGGCGCCGGAGGCTCCGGGCATCCCGCACGAGCACGTGATCCCCGACCCGCAGCCCGTCGTGGTGGCGCCCCCGGTGGAGGTCGTCGACCCGGAGGCGGTGGAGGCCGTCGAAACCAACGGCGCTCAGGTGGAATTCGAAGAGCAGCCCGAGGTCGTGGTGCAGGTCGAGAAGAAGCGGCCGCCGGTCGAGGCGCCGCGCAAGCCGGTGCTGCCCGAGTCCATCGAAGACCTCGACGCGATGGATGTCTTCCAGACGCGTCCGACGACGCCGGTGAAGGTCGAGGACACCGACGTCGCGATCGCCGCCAACGGCGCGCCCTCGACCAACGGCAAGAAACTCGTCGCGAGCGAGCCTGTCGCGCCCGCACCGGTTCCGGCGGCCAAGTCCGAGGACCGGCCGGCCGCGCGGGTGCCCGTCGAAGAGCCCGCCGCGGCGAAGGTGGTCGTCCGGCAGCCGTCCGCGGCCAAGCCGAACACCACGGTCTCCGAGGCGGAGGGGCCGACGGCCGAACTCCCGGCAGTCACCCGGCGTCCGTCGGCCGAGGTGAAGAGCGACGGTCCGGCGCCGGAGCCGAAGAACGGCAAGGACACTCCCAAGCCCGACGTCGCGCAGCCGCCGACGGCCCGCACCCCGGATATCTACGACACCGGTTCTTTCCGCGTCGCCGACATCCTGGAGCAGGAACTCGCCGAGTTGCAGGCCGAACGCCGCCGCGCTCGCGCGGCGAGCAGGCAGCGTTCCGCCTCGACAGCGGGCCGCGAGTCCTAGCGAGCCCCGTCTTCGACGATGCCCGCCCGCGCACTAGGCGCGGGCGGGCATCGGCGTCTTCGGGCACCGCTCGGGATCGGGTCGCCGCTGTGGTCAGGAGGCCGCTCACGGCGTCGGCGGACCGACTGCTGAGAGCGGATCTGCCGAGGGCAGCGAGGGAGCGGTTCGGCGCCGCGTGTGCGGCACCGTGGAGCCATGGCTCACGATGACAAGACCCCGATGTTCAGCTGGCGGGCGCGAGAACAACTGCTCAGCCGCCGCATAGTCGTACTCGACGGCGCGCTCGACGACGACAACGGGACGCTGCTGATGACCCAGCTGCTCACACTCGCCGCCGAAGACCCGGACGCGGGCATCTCGCTGTGGATCCATTCGCCGGGCGGATCGGTTCCCTCGATGCTCGCCATCCGCGACGTGATGCGGCTGGTGCCGTGTGAGGTCTCCACGCTCGCGCTCGGATTGGCTTGCAGCGCGGGACAGTTCCTGCTGTCGTCGGGGAGCAAGGGCAGGCGTTTCGCCCTGCCGCACGCCCGGGTGCTGATGCACCAGGGATCGGCGGGCATCGGCGGCACCGCCGTCGACGTCGAGGTCCAGGCCGACGATCTGCGCTACACCGTCGACACGGTGCTCGGCATCATCGCCGAGGACACCGGCCAGCCGTTCGACCGGATCTACGAGGATTCGCTGCACGACCGCTGGTTCACCGCCACGCAAGCCAAGGAATACGGCTTCATCGACCACATCGTCGACTCGTTCGGGCAGATCGTCCCGCAACGCCAGCGAATCGGGATCTCGGCATGATGCGGCAGCGCAGCGTGACCACGGAGGGCCCCGCTCGTGCCGGAAGGGACACATTGTGAGCACCTACACCATTCCCAATGTGATCGCGCAGCATCCGCGCGGCGGCGAGCGGATCACCGACATCTACTCCCACCTGCTCGCCGAGCGCATCGTCTACCTCGGCACGCCCATCGACTCGGGCGTGGCCAACGCGCTCATCGCGCAGCTGCTGCACCTGGAATCGGAGAGCCCCGAGCAGGAGATCAACCTCTACATCAACTGCGAGGGCGGGGATCTGCCCTCTATGCTCGCGGTGTACGACACCATGCAGCACATCCAGTCACCTGTGCAGACCACCTGCGTCGGTCAGGCGATCGCGGTCGGTGCGGTGTTGCTGGCGGGCGGCGAGCCCGGCCGCCGCGCCATGCTTCCGCACGCCAGGGCGGTACTGCACCAACCCGCCGCGCGCGGGCAGGGAACGATCCCCGATCTGATCCTGCAGGCCGACGAGCTGGTGCGGATGCGGGCGGAGATCGAGTCGATCCTGTCGCGGCACACCGGGCAGACGGTGGAGCGGCTGCGGCGCGACACCGACCGCGACCGGGTCTTCACCGCCTCGGCCGCGGTCGAATACGGCCTCGTCGATCAGGTCCTGGGGCGGCGGGACTAGGCCGCCAGGGCCATGAGCGTGGGCCCGGCGCCGGAACGCGGCGCCGACCGCTGCAAGAAGGCGAACCGGCGACGGGCGCGGAGTTCGTCCGCCACCTGGCCGGTGAGCTCACCCAGCGTGGTGCCGAGAGATCCGGCCAGGGCGGCGATCATCTCGCTCGACGGCTCCTTGCGGCCTCGCTCCACCTCGGACAGGTACTGCGGGGAAATGCCTGCCCGCCGAGCGGTTTCGGTCAGTGTCTCGCTGCGGTCCTGCCGCAGGGTGCGCAACTGCTCGCCGAGCACCTCGCGCCACAGGGGTTCCGGCGGCGTCGGCGGGGCCTGCGGCCGGTCGTCGCGTCCACCGGGAATCGAGTGAAGTCTCGGGTGCTCGCTCATGAGCAGAGCGTACGGTCCCGGAGCGTGGGTCTGCCCGGCATTACGCTCTGGGCGGACGAGTGCGGCGATATGGGCGGATTCGGCGTGGTCGCCGCCGTAATCCGAGCGGAGGCGAGCATGATGGGAAACCATGCCCCCGAATTCGAAGGTCTCCGATCTCAAGCCGCGCAGCCGCGACGTCACCGATGGCCTGGAGAAGACCGCCGCCCGAGGGATGTTGCGCGCGGTCGGCATGGGCGACGAGGACTGGGAGAAGCCGCAGATCGGCGTGGCCTCCTCGTGGAACGAGATCACTCCCTGCAATCTGTCCCTGGACCGGCTCGCCCGAGGCTGTAAGGACGGCGTCTTCTCCGGCGGCGGCTTCCCGATGCAGTTCGGCACCATCTCGGTCTCCGACGGCATCTCCATGGGTCACGAGGGAATGCATTTCTCCTTGGTTTCGCGTGAGGTGATCGCCGACAGCGTCGAGACGGTGATGCAGGCCGAGCGGCTCGACGGTTCGGTGCTGCTGGCCGGTTGCGACAAATCACTGCCCGGGATGCTGATGGCCGCGGCCCGGCTGAACCTGTCGAGCGTGTTCCTGTACGCGGGGTCGATTCTGCCCGGCATCGCCAAGCTCTCCGACGGCAGCGAGCGCGAGGTGACGATCATCGACGCGTTCGAAGCGGTCGGCGCCTGCGCCCGCGGGCTGATGAGCCGCGAGGACGTGGCCGCCATCGAACGGGCGATCTGTCCCGGCGAGGGCGCCTGCGGCGGCATGTACACCGCCAACACCATGGCCAGCGCGGCCGAAGCGCTGGGCATGTCGCTGCCCGGCAGCGCGGCGCCGCCCGCGACCGATCGTCGTCGCGACGGTTACGCCCGGCGCAGCGGCGAGGCCGTGGTCGAGTTGATCCGGCAGGGCATCACTCCCTCCGACATCCTCACCAAACCAGCCTTCGAGAACGCGATCGCGGTCGTCATGGCGTTCGGCGGCTCCACCAACGCGGTGCTGCACCTGCTGGCCATCGCGCACGAGGCGAACGTCGATCTGTCGCTGGACGATTTCGCGCGCGTCGGCCGCCGGGTGCCGCACCTCGCCGACGTCAAGCCCTTCGGTAAGCACGTGATGACCGACGTGGACCGGATCGGCGGCGTGCCGGTCATGATGAAGGCTTTGCTCGATGCCGGTTTGCTGCACGGCGACTGCCTGACCGTGACGGGAAAGACGGTGGCGCAGAACCTGGCCGACATCACTCCGCCCGATCCCGACGGCAAGGTGATCCGGGCGATGGCGTCGCCGATTCATCCGACCGGTGGCATCACCATCCTGTCCGGTTCGCTCGCGCCGGATGGCGCCGTCGTCAAGTCGGCGGGCTTCGACTCCGACGTATTCACCGGCACGGCCCGGGTTTTCGACCGGGAACGAGCGGCGATGGACGCGCTCGAGGACGGCACGATCGCGGCGGGTGATGTGGTCGTCATCCGGTACGAGGGCCCGAAAGGCGGCCCCGGGATGCGTGAGATGCTGGCCATCACCGCCGCCATCAAAGGCGCGGGACTGGGCAAGGATGTCCTGCTGCTCACCGACGGACGCTTCTCCGGCGGCACCACAGGCCTGTGTGTCGGGCACGTCGCACCGGAAGCCGTGGACGGCGGCCCGATCGCCTTCGTGCGCCACGGCGACCGGATCCGCCTCGACGTCGCCGCGGGCACCCTCGACCTGCTGGTCGACGCCGAAGAACTCGCCCGCCGTCGCGAAGGCTGGAAACCCCTGCCACCCCGCTACACCCGCGGTGTCCTGGCCAAATACACGAAGCTGGTGGGCTCGGCCTCGATCGGGGCCGTCTGCGACTGAGGGTCTGCCCGAACGACCGTCCGGCCGATCGCCGTCGTCTCCCGCGACGAATACCCGGACCGACGACGGGCTCAGCAGCCCCGCGCGGAGTGAAATCCCTGCCGCGCGGGCTGCCGAGACCGTACTACTCGCCTGCCGCTGCTCGTGCGATCAGCTCGGCGACCACGTCCGGCGCGGACACCGAGACCGCGTGCGAGGCCGAGACCTCCACGGCTTCTGCTCCCGCGCGTTGTGCCATGAATCGCTGCGCTTCGACCGGAATGTTCTTGTCCTCGCCGGTGATCAGCGCGAACGACCGGATGCCTCGCCAGGCGGTGGCGGCCGCGGGCTGTTGCAGGGCGTCCAAGGCCACCGGCCGCTGGGTCGCGGCCATCAGTTCGGCGGTGGCGGCGGGCACGTCGGCGGCGAACTGGCGGTGGAATTCCTCTTGCCGGATGTAGAGCTCGGTGCCGGTGCCCCCGTCTGGAAGCGGGTAGGAGGCGGGCCGGGTGGTCGGGCCGAGCGTCGATCCGGGGAACTTGTCCGTCAATTGCAACGCGCTCTCGCCCTCGTCGGGGATGAATGCGGCGATGTAGACGAGCGCTTCGACATTCGACTTCCCAGCGGCAGCGACCGTGATGACGCTCCCGCCGTAGGAATGGCCGACCAGAACGCACGGCCCTTCCACGGAGTCGAGAACCGAGGCCACATAGGCGGCGTCGCTGTCGAGGCCGCGCAGCGGGTTGGCGGCCGCGATCACGGAATGCCCTTGTGCGCGCAGTCGTTCGACAACCCCGTTCCAGCTGGAGGAGTCGGCGAACGCACCGTGGACCAGCACGATGGTCGGTGCGGAAGTATCGGTGCTCACGAGTGTGGTTCCTTCGGGGTCAGGCGGGGTGCAGGGCGGACCGCAGCGTCGCGACGGCCTGCGCTACCGCGCCCTTGGCGGCATGGGTGTCGTGCAGCGAGTTGACCATCACGAAGTCGTGGACGATGCCGCCGTAGCGCACCTGCGTGACCGGCACGCCCGCGGCACGCAACTTGCCCGCGAAGGCCTCGCCCTCGTCGCGCAGCACGTCGGCTTCGGCGGTGATGACCAGCGCGGGCGGCAGCCCGGTCAGCTGCTCGGTGGTCGCCCGCAGCGGCGAGGCGGTGATCTGCGCGCGCTCGTCCGCGCTGGTGGTGTACTGATCCCAGAACCACTTCATGCCCTCGCGCGTGAGGAAGTACCCCTCGGCGAACTGCTGGTAGGAGCCGGTGTCGAAGTTGGCGTCGGTGACCGGGTAGAACAGCACCTGCTGCACGAAGGAGACGTCGCCGCGCTCCTTGGCCATCAGGGTCAGCGCGATGGCCATGTTGCCGCCGACCGAGTCACCCGCGATCGCGATCCGGGACGAGTCGAGGCCCTTCTCCGCGCCGTTGGCGGTGACCCACTGGGCAACCCGGTAGGACTGCTCATTGGCCACCGGGTAGCGCACATCCGGCGACCGATCGTATTCGGGGAACACCACGGCGGCGCCCGCGCCGACGGCCAGATCGCGCACCAGGCGGTCATGAGTGTGCGCGTCGCCGAACACCCATCCCGCGCCGTGGGTGTAGACGATCACCGGCAGCGTCTCGGTGACGCCCTGCGGCTTGACGATCCGGACGCGCACCGAGCCGGTCGGCCCGCCATCGACGGTGATCCACTCCTCGTCGATCTCGGGCTTGAAGATCGGCGCGTCCTGCACGGAGTCCACCGCTTTGCGGCCCTCCTCGGGAGCGAGCTGGTAGAGGAACGGCGGCTGCGAGGTCGCGTCGACGAACTCCTGCGCCGCCGGTTCGAGCGAGATGCCCAGCGGGTTTCCTGACATGATCGTGCCTCTCTCGTAAAGGTGGTGGGAACTGTTGTGGCTCAGGCCGAGTGGGCGATCGCGTCGGTGATGACGGCCACCACGTCGTCGGGGTGGGTCTGCATCACCAGGTGTGGTCCGTCGATCTCGACCACGGCGCGGAATCCGGCGCGCTTGTAGCCGAATCGCTCGACGTCGGGATTGATCGTGTGGTCGGCGCTGGACACGATGCCCCACGCCGGTTTCGTCTTCCACGCGGCCGCCGAGGCGGGCTCGCCGAACGCGATGGCCGACAACGGCCGTTGCGAGACCGCGAGCACCGCGGCCTTCGCCGGATCGAGGCCTGCGGCGAAGATCGCGGGGAAGGCGGCGATGTCGACCGAGACGTCCGTGCCGGGCTCGGCGCCCTCGATCGGGTACGGCGCGTAGACGAGGTGGGCCGCCAGGTCGGAATCCGGGAACCCGCCCTGCAACTGCCCGAGGCTCTCGCCTTCCTCCAGGGCATAGCCGGACACGTAGATCAAGCCCACGACGTTGTCGGCGACGCCCGCGACGGTGATGACCGCCCCGCCATAGGAATGCCCGGCCAGCAGCACGGGCCCGTCGATCTGCTCCACGAACGACTTGATGTAGGCCGCGTCGGCCGACAGGCTGCGATTGAACACCGGGGGAACCAGGACGCGATGGCCTCGGTCGAGCAGCCGTTCGGTGACGGGGGCCCAGCTCGCGGCGTCGGCGAAGGCGCCGTGCACCAGGACGATGGTCGGACTTGCCGGGGCTGACATGGTGTTCCTTTCTCCAGCGCTCGCAAGTGGCGCTGCGGCCGACTCAGTCTCGGCCGCACGCCCCGCTTCGCGCCCCTCCCCACGGGCCACAAAAGCCTCCGATCAGGACACGGCCCGCTCCATCACCAGATCCGTACGGGCGGTCGACCGGAAGCGCTGCTGGTATTTGCGCGGGGAGATGCCCAGACGGGTGACGAACGCGCGGCGCAACGCCTCGCTGGTGCCGTAGCCCGCGGCCATGGCGGCCTCCGTCACGCTGTATCCGGCGTGCAGCATGTCCCGGGCCGTCCCGAAACGGATGAACGCGACGTACTCCGCGGGCGAGCGTTCGAGTTCCGCGCGGAACAGCCGGGTCAGATGCCGGACGCTGACGCGCGCGTGGGCGGCCAGCGTCTGGACGGTGTGCGGATACGCCGGGTCGGCGCAGATGAGGTCCACGACTCCGCGAACCAGCGGGCTGCGCGGCGCCGGTCCGCTCAGCGACGCGGAGAACTGGGATTGACCGCCCGCGCGCTGCACGTGCACCACCAGCGACTGGGCCACATGCCGGGTGACGTCGGCGCCGTGATCCTCTTCGACCAGCGCCAGCGCCAGATCGACGCCCGCCGCGACCCCCGCCGAGCTGTACAGATTGCCGTCCCGCACGAAGATCGCGTCCGGATCCACCTCGATCGACGGGTAGCGCCGCGCCAGTTCGGTCGCGAACTTCCAGTGGGTGGTCGCCCGCCTGCCGTCGAACAGGCCCAGATCGGCCAGCACGAACGCGCCGCTGCAGATGGACGCCAGTCGCCGCGTGTTGCAGGAGAGATGCCGCGCGGCGGCCAGAACCTCGGGAGTCACGAACTTGCCGGGTGGCAGCTCGCTTCCCGGGATCACCACGGTGTCGAAGCGGCCCGAGTCCTCGGCCGCGCAGCTCACCTCGACCCGCGCGCCGATCGAGGTCTGCGCGTCCTTGCCATCGGCCGAGACCAGGACCACCTCGTACCCCGCCACCGACTGATTCGCCTCGACGAACACCTCCGCGGGCCCGACGAAGTCGAGCATCTTCACGCCGTCGAACACCAGGATGCCCACACGTTTGCTGGGCGGAGCGGCGAAGTTGTAGGACATGTCAACATTATTATGGAGTCACGGCTCCAGAACAAGTGATGTGCCGGACCTCGCACACCGATTGGTACGGTGAGCCCATGGGACGGCCGCGCCAGTTCGACGAATCGAACCTGCTCGACGCCGCGACCGAGCTGTTCTGGTCGAAGGGTTTCGACAGCACCTCGGTGGAGGACGTCTCGCTGGCGACCGGCGTCGGGAACGGAAGCATCTACGCCGCCTACGGCAGCAAGCAGGGTCTGTTCCTGGCCGCGTTCGAACGCTATTGCCGGCGCCGCACACGTCTGGTCCGCGAGGCCATCGGTTCGGCGCGCGGTTCGGCCCGCTCCGCGGTGCGCGGGCTGTACCAGGCGATCATCGAAGACTGCGCCGCGCAGCCGAATCGGCGTGGTTGCCTGATGATCAACAGCATCGCCCAGCTCGCAGGCCGGATACCCGAAGTCGCCACCATCGGCAGCCGGACCACCACGGAGATGGAACAGGGCGTCGCCGACCGGCTGCGACCCGCGATGCGCGAGGCCGGAGACGACGACGAAGCCACCCTCTCGGCGGTCAGCGCCAATGTCGTGGTGGTCGCCCAAGGGCTGATCCAATTGAGCCGCTTGGGATTTCCCGCGCAGCGGCTGCACGAGATCGCCGATGTATCGAGTGCGGCCCTGCCACCGGCCTGGGCCGACCAGCTCGTGCCCTGACCCGGGTCGAGGACATCGGCCGCCCTCTGTCTCCGCGCGAGTGCAGCTGTGCGCCCCGCGAGCGTCGGCTTGTTGCGACCCGCCGAAGCGCAGGACGCCGCCGCGCTGGATTCTCCGGCCGTTCGGACGCGCCTCGACCTGCCGCGCAGCGAGCGCCGTACGACCTCACCGCGTCGTCCGGCGCGCTCTTCTTCAGGGAAGCGTGCCCGCCGCCCGGCCGTTCGTGACGCGGAGCAGATCGAGCTTCCCCGCGTCGTCGCTTCCGGCCGCGGCCGTGTACGTGACCATGCGGAGGTCCGCGCCCGGAACGACGAGGACGTCGCAGTCGAGGGAGATGTCGCCGATCTCGGGGTGCCGGATCGTCTTCCGGTCACTCGTGTGCTGGGACGCGGTCGCCGTCGTCCAGAGCTGGGCGAAGGCCTCGGACGTGGCCCGCAGATCGTGGACGAGGCGATCGAGCCGGGCATCGGCGGGGTAGCGGCCCACCGCGTCCTTCAGATCGGCGACGATCGAGGCCGCGAACGCGCCTTCCGCGCGGTCGGACCGGAAGGGACGGACCGAGGCGCGCGCCGCGCCCGCGCCGAAAACGGCCCGCGCCAGGTTGCGCTCCCCGGCCGGGACCATCGAGGGGTCACCGTGCAGGGCGCTCCACATGCCGTTCCACCACACGAGCGTCCAGTCGGCGGCGAAGACCCCGATCGGGACGTCGCCGAGACGCGCGGTGAGCCGTTGGATGCCCGGAGGCACGTGCGTGCCGATCGTCCCGTCCCGGGGCGGCAGGAGCCCGGCGCCGCGGTACAGCTCGTCGCGCTCGGGCCGGGAGAGCTGGAGGGCTCGCGCGAGTGCGCCGACCACCTGCGCCGAAGGGTTACGCGCCCGGCCTTGCTCCAAGCGCAGGATGTAGTCCACCGAGAGCCCGGCCAGCTGAGCGAGTTCCTCCCGGCGCAGTCCCGGAGCGCGGCGGCCGCGCGTCACCGCGAAGCCGGCGTCGGCGGGCGACAGGCGATCCCGCCAGGTGTGCAGGAGTTCGCCGAAATCGGAGCGAGCGGAAGTCACGCCTTCATTCTCGCCGCCGCGCGCCGGACCAGCCTGGGTACTGCCAGTCCAGGTGACGGGCGTGGCACTGGTTGCCGAGGGCCGCGGCGGTGACTATGGAGACGCCCGACCGGGCCGTCGGAAACCAATGCGGGAGGTTCCATGCCGTCGACCATCGTGATGACCGGGGCGAGTCGCGGGATCGGCCGTGTCGCCGCGGAGCGCATTCTCCGGGAGGCGCCGCAGGCGCATCTCGTCGTCGCCGCCCGCGGGTCCACCGGTGCACGACTGGCCGCCGAACTCGGCGGGACCGGGCGCCGGGTGTCGCACGTCGCCGTCGACCTGGGTGTGCCGGACAGTGTGCGTTCGGCCGCGGGCGAGATCCGCGGCAGGCTCGACCGGGGCGAGCTGCCGCCGCTGCACGGTTTCGTGGGCAACGCGGGGATCCAATACACGAACGCGCTCACCGAGGGGCCCGGCGGATTCGAGTCCACCTTCGCCGTCAACGTGCTCGCCAACCATCTGTTCGTCCGCCTGCTGGAGGACCGCTTCCATACCCCGGCCCGGATCGTGATCACGGTGAGCGACACCCATTTCGGCGACTTCGCGCACAACTTGGGCATGGTGCCCGGCCCGGTCTGGCGTTCGCCCGATGTCCTCGCCCGTCCCGGCGCGTTTCCCGAGCCGAGCGGCACCGCCGCCGGACGCACCGCGTATTCGACGAGCAAACTCGCCGACATCTACCTCGTGCACGAGTACGCGCGCCGCCTGCGGGCCGGGATCGATGCCGTCGGCTTCAACCCGGGGTTCGTCCCCGGCACCGACCTCGCTCGCAATGCGGGTCCGGCGTCCCGGTTCGCGATGCGCCGTATCCTGCCGCTGCTGACCCGCACGCGGTTCGCGACCAGCCGTGCCGCCGCCGGGCGCTGTCTCGCGGACGTCGTCCTCGGCGCCACCGCCGCGCCGACCGGCGCCTATGTCGACCGCGACCGGGTGGCCCGCTCGTCGGAGGAGTCGTACGACCCACGGCGCGAAGCCGAACTCTGGGACGTCCTGGAGCGTTTCATCGCGCCCTACGCCGCCTGAGCCGAGAACAAGTCCGACTCGCCGGGGACTCAGCCGGTGGAACCGCTGGCCGACTGTGAAGCAAGCAGTCCCAGTGCGGGGTGACCCGCCGATCGCGGCTCAGCTCACAAGTAGGGGAAGCAGTCGATGTCGCGGTGGGTGAAGCAGGGCTGCTCGACCGGTCGCAGCCAGCGGGCGGGGACCCGCAGCGGTTCGACCTCGGGCAGGCGCACGGGCCGGTCCTCGCCGTCGAACAAGGTCCCGCGCACCCGGAACACCCCGTCCGGCAATCCGAGGGCATCGGCTTGCTCGGGAGTCAGCATCACCGCGATGCGCGAGTTCGCGGTGATCCGCAGGCCCTCGACGGTGATCGGATCGCTGGTGTGATCGACCCTGGTGACGGTGAGCCGGAACCGGCCGCCGCGCAGCCACGACCACGCCCAAGTGAGCGAGCCCGGCTGGTCGCAATCGGGGTATCGACTGCGCGGCAGGCGCTGCGGGACCAGCACCATATAGGTGCACCCGACCTCGATATCGCGGGTCCGCATACTTTCAGCGTGACCGCCGCACCGCCCGCTCGCAAGGAAACCGGCAAAACCACCGCACCACGTGCGGGCGAGGGTTCGGGGCGAGCGGATGGTTGAGAACGGCACTACCTTCCTCAGCGCATGAGGCGATCGCTGAACGCTTTGCCACCGATCCGTCCGACCGTGAGATTCCTCAGCTGTGCTCGAGTGAACGTCACTTTCAAGCGGTTCAGTATGGGGGCGAGGGGCCGGGGATCGATGTCGCGGAGGGCCTCGGTGAGCAGGCGCATGGGCTCGCCGCACGAGTCGTAGCGGTCACCGGGGTCCTTGGCGAGCGACCGGTGCAGGATCGCGTCGACTTCGGGCGGGATCCAGCGGTGGCGCGCGGAGATCGTGGGAGGCGGCTCGTGCAACTGGGCCTCGGCGGTGGCCATGAGGTTCGCGCGAGCGAACGGTGTGTGACCGGTGAGCAGTTCGATGGCCGAACAGGCCAGTGCGTACTGGTCCGTCGCAGGCGACACGTTGTCCGCTCGCAGCAGCTCCGGCGCGGCGTATGGCACCGAAACGACGACGAAACCATTGGAGGACAAAGGCGGTTCGGGCCGGTGCAGCCACCGGGCCGAATCGAAGTCCGAGATCTTGACCGTCGCGGGCTCGTCCGTCCCGACCAGCACGTTCGCCGGCTTCACGTCGAGATGGACCACCCCGTTGGCGTGGGCGAAGTCCAGTCCGGCCGCGACATGCCTCAGCACGTGGAGCACCTGCCGCAGATCGGGGTGCCGACGCGGCACCAGCGTCGAGCCCGTCGCACCTGCCACGTACTCGTGCGCCGACCACAGCCTGCCGTCGGTTTCACCGTGCGTGTACATCCGCACGATGTCGGGGTGCCGCAGCGCCGACAAGATGTCGAACTCGTGCACGAATCGAGCGCGGGCCTCGGGCGATCGGCTGTCTTCTGGCCCCAGGATCTTCAACGACACCGGCCGCGACCATTCCGGATCCTCGGCCAGGTAGACCGCGCTGCTGCCCCCGTGTCCGAGCGGGCCCCGCACGATGAATCCCGCGAACTGGTCACCTGGTTCTAGCAGCACCGCCTCACCATAGTTCGCCGCACGGGCTCGCAGGCCGGGGTTTGCCTACGTGTGCCCAACGGCACTGCGCCACGGCGGCAGGTGTCTGTCGGAGCCGGCGGGCATGCTTCCCGCCGACCTGAAGGTTTGTGGTGCGAACACCTCAGGTCGGCAGGCGACAAGGTTGGGCGTCAGACGGCGGTGACCGTCAGGGTGTAACCGGCCGGCCCGCCGTCGGCGGAGGAGACGACGACCTGGTAGTCGTTGCCGTCGGCGACGAGATCGGCATGCGGGACCTCGTTGGCGACCTGCGGCCCGATCAGCGGGGCCACCGAGACGCGGGCATTGCCGGTGACGTCGAAGCTCAGGCGCTGCCCCGGCGCCGTGGCGATGGAATAGCTGTCGGCCTTGCCCTGGGCGACGTTGCCACTGGCATCGACGCGGTTTTGGCCCGGGGCGATCTGCAGGCGCTGCACGACACCGGGGACCGAAGGAATGCCGGGCGCGGCCTGGGCGGTCGCGGCCCCTCCGGCCGCGGTGAAGCTGACGACGGCGAGCACCGCGGGCACGGCACCCACCAATGAACGAAACAGTCGAGATGCGGTCATGGCCATCATCTTTCCTCAGGACGTGTGCGAGATCTCATGCGGCTGCGATTAATCGGCAACTGTGCGGCCGGACCTGCGCGGACGGAGGACAACGACATCGTCGCGCGGCCTGCCGGGTGTCGTCCACGTCCGGTCGCCATCGCTGCTTGCCGCGCCTCGGCTGTCCAGGTCAGCGAAGTTCCACCGGGATGAACGCGTCGGCAGGCTGCGTGGAGACGAGGCACGGAGGAGGTGCTCCGGCGCCGCGCGGTCAGCCGGGTGCGTCGGCGGATCGGGTGAGTGCGACGTAGAGCCAATGATGCGCGGCGCCGACGGTAGGGGTGTGGGTGATCCGGTCGGTGAGGTGCCAGTAACGGTGGATGCGGTGATCGGTGTCGGTTGCGCCACTGAGCAGTTCGTGGCGGAACTGTGGTGTGTCGCGGGTGCCGCGAGCGGCGGCGTGGGCGTCGAC
The DNA here is from genome assembly GCF_000308575.1 of Nocardia exalbida NBRC 100660. Classification (GTDB taxonomy): domain Bacteria; phylum Actinomycetota; class Actinomycetes; order Mycobacteriales; family Mycobacteriaceae; genus Nocardia; species Nocardia exalbida. The sequence continues at coordinate 122,506 of NZ_BAFZ01000032.1, forward strand.
GAACTGGTCGAGTTCGGGGCCGGGCCGAGGCGGCTGGTGGGTGAGCAGCCGGTGACCGGCGGCCTGGCATGCCTGAGCGACCCCGGTGAGGAGTTCACGCCGGTGGCGGATGACGGTCCGGTTCGATCGCCAGAACTGGCGTGACATAGCGACGTGGAGCGCGGGATCGGCGGTGAGAGAGACCAGTTCGGCGTAGGCGGCGATGTGGTGGGCAGGGGGGTCGTCCGGTAGGCCGGGCACGTTCATCGCGACGAACTCGTCGAGCAGACCCGGTGGAATGGGAGTGAGTACGCGTCGCCAGAACGCCACGATCGCGTCGTGTGTGCGGTGGCGGTCCTGGACCGCGGCCAGTGCTTCCAAGCGAGCGGCCCGCTGGGTTGACGGGGCATCTTCGACAGCCCGCAACGAGGCACGCCGCCAGGTCAACGCGGCCAGTTCGGTATCCAGCGCACGACGTTCGGCGGCGACCGTGTCGGCGAGGGAGACGGTGCCCGCGAGTACGTCCGCTATCGCGGTCAAAGAGACGCCGAGCGCGCGCAGCCTGCGCACCAACAGCAGACGATCGACCGCGGTGCCGCGATCGAAGATCCGGTGCCCGCCGGTGGTGCGGTGCGAATCCAAGATCCCGTGATCGCAATAGAAGCGGATCGTCCGGACCGGCACGGCGGTCAGCCGTGACAACTCCCCGATGCTCACCGAGCCGGTATGTCGTGTGTCGTCGGTCACGATTGCTGGAACCTCCACCCGGGTGGAGTTCCTACCGTACTGGAACACCCCCGCTGAGAAGGAGCACGCTGATGACCGGTAGCGCGACGATGACCACCGACCAGATGTGGCGAGCGGTCGCCGCTGAACGGGCGAGTTTGATCGAACTGCTGGAGACTCTGCCGGAGCCCGACTGGAACCACGGTTCCCTGTGCGAGGGCTGGCGGGTCCGTGATGTCGTCGCCCACATCGTGCTCTCCGCGAACCCCGGCATCGGCTGGATTCTGGTCAACGTGCTCCGCGCCCGCGGCAACTTCGACCGCGCCATCCGGGAGACCGCGATCCGTCTCGCCGACCGCACCACGCCGACCCAGTTGCTCGTCGCCCTGCGCGAGGGAATCGCGCTGCGCTCGACGCCGATCGGCACCACCGCCGCCGATCGACTGATGGACCTGCTGGTACACGGCCAGGACATCGCGGTGCCCCTCGGCATCACCCGGCAGATGCCCGTCGATGCCGCGCGATCGGCTCTCGAAAGAATCTGGGCCACGAATGGATTCCGATCCCGCGAGCTGTCCCGGTATCACCTCGTCGCCACCGACACCGGTTGGGCCGTCGGCTCGGGACCTCTCGTCGAAGGCCCGGCCGCCGCACTGCTCCTGCTGGTCACCGGGCGCCGCGCCGGGCAGGAACACCTCACGGGCGAGGGCGTCCCGCGACTGAACCTCCAGTAGCCGACGAGAATTCGGAGTTCGTGTCGGTGCCTCGTGCCACACTGACGGCGTAGTCACCTGGCCAGAGGAGAACGCAGTGGCCACCATTGATGACCGCCCCACGGTGCGACTGGTCGCCCATTGCCGTCGCTGTCACGGGTGGCTCCTGTCGCCGCAATCGGTCGCCCAGGGAATCGGACCGACTTGCGCCGCCCGGGAGCGCGCCGAGTCCGCGCGGAATCCGGCAGAACTGACATTGTTCGAGGTCGCGGCGTGAGTGCGACGCGGTCGCCGGTCGGCAGGCTCGGCTGATCGGTCCACGGGTCAGGTGCGCATGACGGCGGCCGCGATCGCAACCGCTGCACCGGTGGCCGTCTCGCGCCGGTGTTCCAGGCGGGTCATCCGCCTCGGCGCATCAGCAGATGGCCCCGGCGGAACCGCTCGTTCTCGCACGGTTCACGCAGCATCCGGCCGATTTCGATGAATCCGGCGGCGCGGGCCAGCCTCGCGAGGTCGTCGATCGGCCACCGGTAGGCCGCCGTCACTTTGTGGTCGAACACCGTCACCGGCTCGTTCTCCGATTCGAAGAACGCGAGCAATAGGTGTCCACCAGCGGCGAGCACCCGATGGAACTCGGCGAAGTACGAGGGGATGACCTGCGGCGGGGCGTGGATGACCGAGTACCACGACACGATGCCGCGCAGCTCGCCGTCACCCAGGTCCAAGGCGTCCATGGAACCGACCTCGAACCGCAACTGCGGGTATGTCTCGCGGGCGAGCTCGATCATCACCGGTGACACGTCGACCCCGAAGACGTCCAGTCCCAGGTCTCGCAGGTGCGCGGTCACAGGCCCGGGGCCGCACCCGAGTTCGGCGACGAGTCCGGGATCAGCGCTCCGCGTGACTTCGGCGAACGCGGCGAGCACCGCGCGATCCAGTGCGATGGCCTCGAGATCGTCGCGGGGGAGTTCGGCATAGCGGACGGCGACGGCATCGTAGGCATCTGCCGTCGCGCGAAGGTGCGAGGAGGGTTCGATCACAAGCAAGCACACTAGGGCCTCCGAACTCCACGGCTGTAAATAGGACACCAACTCCTCTGTCTCACAACGTGATTCGAGCACGGTCGCGCCCCAGGCCAGATATCCGCAACCTCGGCTCCGCCCTGCAACGGCGAATCGCTCCCGGCCTGTGGACCACTTCGAATCCGTTGTCTCGCCCCGGTCCGGAACCCCGACTCGTGACATAGCAATTGTCGGTCGGAGTTCCGGCGCGGGGCTCTCGACGTTCACCCAGTGGAGGCGGCGACGAGTTTGCGGATGATCATCGGCTCGGCGAGCACGAATTCGAGCACCTGCTCCACGTGCCGGAAGTGCGCGGTCGTGAAGTGTTCGTCGAGGGCCTGCGTGCTGGTCCACTCCTCGACGATCACCATTCGGCCGGAGTGGTTCGGGTCGAGGTAGGGCCGGTAATCCAGGCAGCCGGGCTCCTCCAGCGAAGGCTCGATCATCGCCTCCAGCGCGGTGCGGAGGCGATCCTCTTGCCCGGGCGCGGCCAGGCACTCGGCGATGACGGTCAGCGACATGGTGATCTCCTGTGCGGTAGAGGTTTCACGGCCGAGCGGGACCGGTGCCCGCGCCGGAGGAGGTGATCGCGGCGGCGATCTCGGCCAGGTCCGACGGCGTCAACGCAACCGACTCCGCGCCGATCCAGCCGTCGACCTGGTCGGACGTGCGTGCGCCGACGATGGCTCCGGTGATACCGGGCCAGGCCAGCACCCAGGCGATGGCCACCTCGGCGACGGTGGCGCCGTGCCGTGCGGCGATGGGGCGCAGCGCGTCCGCCAACTGGAGGTTGGCGGACAGGCCGGTGGTGAAGTCGTGGTGGGCCCTCCGCCAGTCCTCGGCGGGCAGCCCGGCCACCCGCTCTGCGGAAAAGGCCCCGGTGAGCAGGCCGGATTGCAGCGGCGAGTAGACGATTACACCGGTCTCGTGCGCGCGTGCCCAGGCGATCTCGGCGGCGGACGACCGGTTGATCGCCGAGAACGGCGGCTGGATGACGTCGACGTGAGCGATCTGCTCGGCGGCCTCGAGCAGACCCGGCGTGTGATTGGACAATCCGATGGCCCGGACCTTGCCCTCGGCCTTCAGGTCGGCCATGACCTGCCAGTACTCCTCCAGCGGGGTGGCGTTCGGCGACACCGCGCCGAACCCGCCGCCCGCGTACTCCAGCGATTCGCCGGTGTCGGGATAGTGCACCTGGTAGAGGTCGATGTGGTCGACGCCCAGCCGCCGCAGGGAGTCTTCGGCCTCGCGGCGCACGCTGGCGGGCTTCATGATCCGCCGAGGCGCGGCCGACGGATTCTCCGGGTCCCAGACCAGGCCGGCCTTGGTGAAGATGTACGGGCGGTCGGCCTGCGGCAGGCCGGAGATTGCCTTGCCCACCAGTTCCTCAGAATGGCCCAGGCCGTACACCGCGGCGGTGTCGATCCAGTTGACGCCCGCATCCAGCGCGTGGCGGATCGCGGCGACCGACTCGGCGTCGTCCGTGGCGCCCCAGCTGAAGGTCCAGCCCGAGCCGGAAACGGCCCACGAACCGAAGCCGAGTCGGGTGATGTCCATGCCGGTGGTGCCGAGGGGGATCGGGGTCGGGTTGGTCATTGCGCAGTGCTCATTTCTTCTCGGTGTTGTTTCCGTGTTTCCAACCTTGACCGCCGCAGCGAGGGCTACCCAGTGCCAGCCGGAGCCTGGGCACCGCGTGACCAGGTTCGCGTCCAGCGGGTGCGTGGATACTGACCACATGCCACTGGACAGACGGGCAGAACTCGGCGAATTCCTGCGATCCCGGCGGGCCCGCTTGCGGCCCGAGGAACTCGGCCTGCCGGACTACGGCGGTCGGCGCCGCGTTCCCGGGCTGCGCAGGGAAGAACTCGCGCAGCTCGCCGGAGTGAGCGTCGACCACTACGTGCGGCTGGAACAGGGGCGCACCCTGCACTTCTCCGAAGCGGTGCTGGACGCGGTCGCCCGGGCGCTGCGGTTGAACGATGTCGAGCGCCAACACCTCTACCGGCTCGCGCGACCTTGGTCGGAAGGAGACCGCGCCGATGCGCCGCAGCAGGTCCGGCCCGGGTTGCGGCGGCTGCTGGACTCCGCCGCCGACGTGCCCGCCTACATCGTCGGCCGCAACACCGACGTCCTGGCCTGGAACCGCCTCGCCGCCGCCCTGATCACGGATTTCGGCGCACTACCACCCGCCCAGCGGAACCTGGCCCGCCTGGTTTTCCTGGACGAGGGCATGCGCAGCCTCTACGCCGACTGGCTGGAAAAGACCCGCGACGTGGCCGCCTACCTCCGGCTCGACGCCGGGCGTCACCCGGAAGACCCGGAAACGGCGGCGCTGCTCGACGAACTCTCGGCGGCCAGCCCCGAGTTCCGGCAAGCGTGGGCCGAGCACCGTCTCGAGGACAAGACCCACGGCCGGTACGTCTACCGGCACCCGGTGGTCGGCGAACTGGACCTCGGCTTCGAAACCCTGCGCCTCCCGGACGATCCGGACCAAGCACTGATCGCCCACACGGTCGAAGAGGGCTCACCCTCGCAAACCGCCTTGCGGCTACTCGCGAGCTGGGCCGAGGAAACGCGGCCGGTGACCTGAGACCAGTCGCCGCCGCGGCGGAAACCGGCTGCCGATGGCACAATTCCGCTCGCTTCCTCCACCATGGCTCCAGCTTCGATCACAGTGCTGGACAGCGATCTACACCCGGCCTCGGACTCGAACGGATCCGGATGTGTCAAGGAGACGCTGGTGATGATCCGACTGCTGTAAGCGGTTATGTCTCGTTGTTCATCAGCAGCTCGTATGACCTGCATCGGTCGCTCGGGCTGTACAGATCGGTCTTGACCAATAGCTCGTCGGCGCCAGTGGCCTCGACCAGCGCCTGTAGCTGCGGCAGCACAGTCGAAATACCCCCGACGAATACGCCGGTCAGCTCATCGTCTGTCTTCCGATTCTCCGCGTACCCGTGTGCCTCAGCTGTTCGAGGACTGGGTAGCTGTATCGGTTTGCCCTGTCGCCGCCGGGCGATCTTCATCCTCAGGGAACCGGCCAGCCACTGAGCTTGCTCGTCGCTGTCGGCGACGATAACCGCCGCACTGATCGAGATCCGCGGAGTCGGGCATATCGATGACGGCTGGAACGTTTGGGAGTAGGTTCGAACCGCTTCAACGGTGTTCATCGGCTTCAAGTGGTGGGCGGCGGCGAACGGGAGCCCGAGGCTCCCAGCGATCCGGGCGGTGTAGCCGCCGCTGCCGAGCATCCAGATCTCAGGTCTGTTGCCTACGGCAGGTACCGCCGCCGCGCGGCGGCCGGCACCGACCCGTATCCGCCGGGTCACCGAGGCGACGTGTCCGGCAATCACGGCTGGCGCCGCACTGGCTACCCCTGACATGCCATGATGCTCGGGCACCCAGTACCGGTGGTAGCCGAGGCCATCGGCCAGCTGTGCCAGTTCGACGCTGTTGCGCAGCGCCGTGGTGGCGTTCGATCCCTGGGGGATGGGAGCTGTGTCCAGAACCGAGATACGGACCTCCCGGAGAAGATTCATCACCTGGCCCACCTTCCCGCAACGTGGCTCCGCGCTCACCGAGTCCCGCCGGCATTCCGCACTCATCAGCTCGAAAGAGCGGCCTCCGACGCGATCTTGTGATCGGCGATCGGGGTTGTCGCCCCGGATACCCCGACGGCACCGATCGCCGCTCCGCCCGCGCGTATGAGCACCCCGCCACCGTGCGGCACGAACGGATCGCCAGAGGATACGGCCCCGGGCAACAGATGACCCGGGTCGTTGAGCGGAGCCATCTGAATAGTGTCGAAGCCGAGCGCGATCGCGGCGGCAGCTTTGTGTTGGGCGGAGTCGATGGTCGGCGGCGAGACACCGGGCATCCGTGCGAATGCGATCAGCTTGCCGACGGCATCGACCACTGCGATCGTGACGGTTTCCCCGTGCTCGGCCGCAGCGCGGCGCGCGGCGGCAACCACGGAATCGGCCCGCTCGAGCGAGATCGTCATGGTGTTCAGAATGCCGTACGGCTGGTAGAAGTTCGGCCTTGTCAGCGAAAGGTCGCCAGTTCACCGGAGTGCACCGCCGGGACTACGGATCGGCCCGAGCACCACCTGTGTCCAACTCGCCGGTGCCGGTGGTGACCGAAACCGCTGGATCCGGCAGGTAGCGCCGCCTCCGCGGTGCCGATGTCCTCGACTTGCGCCTGGGCGAGGAATGGAATCCCCAGACCACACTCCGAACCGCCCAGCAATCATCGGCTCACTCTTGCGGGTGAACTCTGTCGGGCTCCTCCGGCCGGGACGTGATGGCGCGGATCCTACGTCTTGCCGCTCGGCGGTGATTACCGGCGCGCCTGATACATCGCGAGTTCTCCCCGTCGGGCAGCCCGCCACCACCGCTGTCCGGAGTCGATACCACGCCGGATCTTGCGCACAGTGGGTATCTGGGTGAGTAGGTGTCGCTGGTAGCGCCACGGCATTTGTGGCCCGTGCCGAGCCGCCATCGCATAGGCGAACTGCACGGCGCTGCGGTCGAGATACCGGTCGGCGTGTTCGAACCAGATCATGCTGGTACGGGCGGCGGCCTGGATCGGGCGCAGCGCAGCGCGCCGCTGCGCATCGTAGTTCTCCAGCGCATCGGCGACCTCGGCATGTTCGTACAGGCTCTGCGCGAGCACGACGGCATCGACGATTGCCAAGCGGGTGCCCGAGCCGATGGTGAAATGCGTCGTGTGCGCTGCATCGCCGAGTAACACCACGTTGTCGTGATACCAGGTCTTGTTGGTTATCTCGGGAAAGCGACCCCACCTGGCGAACTCTCCTCGCGTCTTGCTGATCAACGAGTGACCGTCGAGAATGCGCGTGAATATGTTCTCCAGAACACGCATGTTCTCCGAGTTGTCCAGGGAATCGAATCCCAGTCCGTGCCAAGTCTGTGGTTGGCACTCGACGATGCAAGTGCTGATTTTTTCGGCAACCGACGGGTAGGCATGGAACCAGATCCAACCGGCCGAGGTGTGCTCGAACGCGAAGGTGAAGCGGGTGAAGACCTTGTCCGTACCGAGCCAGATATATCGATTTTCGCCGAGTGTGACCGACGTGCCGAAACGAGGATCGCCCAGCTGCCGTACCCGGCTGTTCGCGCCGTCGGCGGCGACGATGAGATCGGTGTCGACGAAGCCGGACAGATCGTGGACCTCTTGCCCGTGCTGGACGTCGACGCCCAAGTCACTCGCCCGGCGGGAAAGTACGTCGAGCAATGCCGCGCGCCCCATGCTGAACCCGTAGCCCCCGAAGTGCGCGGTCTGGTCGTCGCACACATGGATTGCCTGTTCACGCCATATAACTGAGTCGGCGCGCACCGCCTGGGCGCTGTCGGGGTCGTTCCGATACAGAACGTCGAGCAGGTCGTCCCAATACACGACGCCCCAGCCATAGGTGGACCCGAGGGGATCGCGGTCGATCACCGTGATGTCATGCGCCGGGTCGCGCCGCTTCATCGAAATGGCGAAGTACAACCCGGCCGGCCCGCCACCGACACACACAATCTTCATCTCGTCACCGGTTCCAGCCCGATTGGTCGAACCTGGCTGCACATGATCGGTACTCGATGCGACCGAGCCCGGCACGCTGTGCGTGTCCGGGCTCGGTCACCGGCGCTAGAAGCTGCCCCAGCCACCCCAGCCACCCCAGCCACCCCAGCCGGGTGGGTTGAACCAATTCCACCAGCCTGGGCCGTTACCCCAGCCGCCGCCGTTACCCCAGCCGCCGCCGTGGCCCCAGCCACCGCCGTTACCCCAGCCACCGCCGTTACCCCAACCACCGCCGTGACCCCAGCCTCCACCGTTACCCCAACCGGGGCTGTCGACGAGCTGGGTTGCGGAGGAAGGCGTCTCTGCGCGCGCGCTGGGCGCTTGCGCCGCGGCTGCGACGACCGGAATCGCGGCAACAGCGGCTATACCGGTGGCGGCTGCCAACCGTGCGAACTTCGTGTGTGAATTCTTTCTCTCGAACATGATAGGGCTCCAGATACAGTCCCGACCTAGTTGAATCGTACGCTGTTTCGTAGCACTCCAGAAGTCGCGCGTTGACAAATGGGTGCAAAAACGGGGAGATGGTCGCTAGATGTCCTCGCCGGAGCAATTTGCGACGCAATTGCGGAGTCGAAACAGCGCCAACGGGTGGCTCAGCTGCTGGGGAACGAGACGCGCCACGACCTCGGCTACGACCGGCGCCCTCGCCGCCGGGCACTACGACGACAAAGCGCTGGCCACTCTCGCGATGGCCATCGGCCAGGTGGACTTCTTCGTCCCGATCGCCCTCATCGGACAGCCGCTGCCCGGACGGCCCGAGCCGAGCAGTGGTCTCCCGTATCGGCTTGAGAGCCCGGACATCGGCTGCGGTCGTGGGGCGAAGATCGCCCGCAACCGCCTGCCGACTCGGTCTCGTACTGCTACTCGCATTCGCCGGCCCTGCCGCCGGAAGCGGTCGGCGTCCAGTTGCCGCCCCATTCTTGTATCTCCGGCGATGCCGGGTTCAGGAGATCAGCTACAGGAAAGCAGCGATTCGAAGGCGCTGTGCAGGTCGGACTCGTCGAAGATCTGGAGTGCATTGTCCGATGCGGTGTGACGCCAGACGACGTAATGAGCAGCCAGATATCGAAGATCTCCCCAGGGCTCCTGCGCGTGGACTCGCGCCTGCACTGTTCCGCAGCGCAGGCATTCGAGCCACGGGACGACGAGCAGGCCCGTCAGGGCAGAGTCCGTAAGGCCGATCCGGGCTGGTTGGACCGGCGTCGACCGATCATCCGGGAGCAGCCGGATGGAAGCTTCATCATCGGAATCTCTTACGCACGCGATGATTTCGTCGTGACGGGCCAGCCGCTCACCCCATTGCTCGGCAAGTACTTCGATCTCGGCGCGTGTTCGGTCGCTGATGGGCACCTGCCGCTCGAGCAGCCGTTGCGTCAGCATCCACAACCCTGCTTCCTGATGGGCGGACTCACGGCAGGCGCGGAAGTTTTCGGCATCCTCGGTCGAGGGCAGCAACGCAGCCAATCGTTCCCAGAGGTCGGCTTCGTATGCCGCGTAACGGCTATCGCTACCCACCGGCGCGACCCTACTGGACAGATCCGTGCACGCTAGTTCCCACCCGTCCAATGCTCAACGGGGGAACACACTGATCTGCCGCATACCGCGCGCTCGTCAATCGTTCGGAACGAATGCTCGGTCGGTAGATGCGGTGCTTCGTCACGGCACCGCCCCGACCCTCGACGAGGTAAGTCCGGAGAACGTAGCCGCCGCGTCAACTCCATGGGTATGCCCGGACGCCATTCCAGCGCGGTGGAGGTGAGGCCCTTGGCGCGGTGTTCACCGGCGATCCGCAGTCATCGCGGGCGCAGCCGACATGTACGGGGTCATCCGGCCGTAGAGCCCGATCGACGACGACTTTCCTATGGGCCACGATCATCGCACCTGGGAGCAGCCGTACACTGCTGCGCCCGTTGGTATCTAGGATGCTGATGCTCTCCTCTTCGGAGAGTCGGTTCGAGGCCGGTATCGCCTTACGCATTTATCGCCAATTTTCGAAAGCTAGGCGAGCATGCCGGCCACCTGGGCGATGAGTTCGCGCATCCACTGATGCCCGGGGTCGTGGGTCTGCGCCGTATGCCACCACAGCGCTTCGTTGATCGGCCCCACCTCGAACGTTCGGCGAAAAATCCACCGGAAACGAAGATCGCGCTCCAGATCGTGGTTCCGGTGGCACTGAAGGCCAGGAACCGCGGGAAGGAGTATTTCGACGCGCAGATCAGGATGGGAATGGTCGTGCGCAGCAGTGGAATCCAGCAGGCGAACAGCGCCGCCATGGTTCCGCGCTTGCGCAGACTGCTTTCGCCCTTCTCCAGGGCCCGGCGCAACTTGGAGTCGACCGGACGGCGACGAATCCAGTCGTCGAACACTCGCCCGAGGTAGTAGGTCCCTGTCGGGCCTGGTCGGTTGGACGTGGAAGCACCCCGATCGGTTCCATCGTTCAACGACTTTTTTCATCCGCCCTCCGCCATCGCCCGAACCCGCCCCAGCGCATCGGCATACCGCCGCAGATGCGCACCCCCGTTGAGATCGATTGCGGCCCCGGTCATCCAGGCCGTCTTGTCCGACGACAGGAACACCGCGACATCCGCAATAGCAGGAAGGTTGTACGTGGACGACGACGAACGCCAAGTGTGGGAGTTCGCGGTAGTAATCGGGCTGCCGGACGCGACCGGGCCCGGCGCCCTCGACGGCGAGGGAATCCACCCGGTCGCGCTGGCGCTCGAGGAGAGCACCCATCGGATTCGCGGGGTGAACCGTATCCCATGCTTTACCAGCTTCGGACCGGTCACCGCGGTCGATGAGTTCGCTCAGCGCGCGTGGGGCGAGGCGTACGATCCGGCGCGCGTCCCACTTGAATGCCGTCTCGCCGTCTATGTAACCAATGACGAGCTGGACGAACTGGTGCCAGCGATCGTCGAGGGTCTCGGCATCGACGAGGACAGATACTCGGTGGTAGTCGGCCGGAAGGTCACCGTCGGCCTGCGGGCCATCTCGCTGGAGTCGCCCGAGAACAGCTTTTCTCAGCACCTCGCTAGCCGATACCGGGATCAACCCACCACGGATTGACTGGAGAATTTCGTCAGTCGTTCTCGCTCAGGGGTGCGCTCGACGGAGCGGGCGCGGTCCCTGCGGCGGCGAACAAGGCCTCCACCTCGCTGCCCCACTCCGGGTACATCTCGACCTTGCGCTTGTAGATCGCATAGATCTTCTCGGGCAGTTCAGGATTCGATTCGTCGGAGAATCGCACCGCGTACTGCTTGGCCAAACGCGGCAGGATGTACTTGTCGCCCTCTATATGCACCGGATCGTGCATATAACGTTCCAGCGCGTCCAAATCGGGAATCGCCGTCAGATACGCATGGGTGAAGCCCTCCGCCGGGTCTCCGAGGTCCGGCCCGATGGTCGAGAACACCGCCGACTCGACCGATGCGGTGCGTCGCATGGCGGCGAGCACCTGTTCCTGCTCTTGCTCGGTGACGCCGGGCTTGAAGCTGAACCGCAGCAGATTGATGATCATCGGCCCTCCAAAATTGCACTGGTTAGTGCATATTAGAACACTCATCAGTGTATTCGCTAGAGTTGCCTCGTGCCCTCACCGAAGCCGCAGCGCCCGACCGGGCGGATCGACAAGCGGCAGGCGATCCTGGACGCCGCATTCACCATCTTCTCCAGGGACGGCTACCACCAGGCGGGCGTCGATACCATCGCCGTGCAGGCCCGGGTCGCCAAGCACACGATCTACAACCACTTCGGCGATAAGGAGACCCTTTTCCGCGAGGTGATCGCCAACCTGTCCTCGCAGGCGCTGACCCGCAATCTCTCCGCGGTCGAAGTCCTGGACCAGGATGGTGACCTCACCACGCTGCTGACCGAGACCGGGCTCAGGCTCGCCGAGTGCTACTGCGACGAACGCTCCGTGGCGCTGCGACGACTGCTACACGCGAACATGCCGAACATGCCGGACCTGCTCGATATCGTCAGAAACAACGCCTCCGACCGAGTCGACGACGCATTGTCCGCGCGACTGGCCAAACTCGCTCTGGCCGGCAAGCTCGATCTCGGCGCAGATCCCGCCATCGCCGCCGAACACCTCGCCGCCCTGATCACCGCACCACTCGAAGCCCGTACCCGCATGGGGGCACGAAGAGTATCCGAATCCGAGTTGCGCGAAGTCACCCAGAACGCGATCGCGACGTTCCTCCGAGCTTTCGGCTACAGGACGTAACAGAACGATCGCAGACATGGTCCCCCGACGGTGGCGCGCATCCGTCTACTGGAGGCTGAACGAAGCCTATTACGTCGCTGGCGCGATCCGCGTGGTCATCACGCCCCCGCTTTCGGCAGTCGCCCTCGTTCATGGCGATGCCACCCTCCGGAACCGGGCGGGCCAGCAGAACTCCGGCATCCAGACAGGTCAGCTCGAGACGAATGCCCGGACGCCAGCCCAGCGCGGTGAAGGTGATCTTGCCGAGGATCCGGCCTCCGTCACCGAGACAGCAGAGTCCGTAGACAACAGCGCCGCGGCGGGACGGACCGCGCGGTTCGTGACCAGTGGTCCGTGAACAAGTTCCTGCAACGGCGACTGCGGCGGCATGACCGGCGCTGTCACCGCCGACCACCCCTCCTGGTAGTGGCGCCAGCAGACTTTTCAGGGGGTCACAACTGTCGCAACGTGGCAGATGTGCCAGGAACCGGCGCAGGTCAGAGGGTGTTTCCCTTGGTCGTCCTCGGTGTGTGCGAGTGCACTCCAACCCGCGGCTGGGGAAGCGTCACGGATGACGGGAATCTGTGCGCGAGAGGGGACTTGGTTACCGATTCGGGCCACCGATGGGGTGGATCCGTGCGGAAGACACCTCTAAGATAGATCGCTGACTGGTAACCGTCAACTTGGATCTTCGGCCTCTATGTGAAAGTGGCAGGGGTGGCACAAGTTTCGCCACCTTGATGAAATAGCTGAGAAATATTTCTGCGTGGAAACGGGTACAGAAGAGGTCGAGACGGCCGCGCATCGTCCCGCGAGCCGATTGTCGGGCCGTGAGTTCTTCGAAGTACCAGTGGACGAAGCGATCGACGCCGTCCAAGTTGCCGCGCGACAGGTGGCCGGAATCGGTCGCTGGGCCTCTACCGACTCCTACCGCATAGTCGGAGCAGGTGATCGGGTGGCGTTGAAACCACCGCTGCGGCTGAGGCGCACGGTCTTACAGTGGTCGCGCCGACGTAGGAGCTTCGGCAGTCGCTGTGTTGCACACGCCAACTGGCCAACCGATGATCGCAGGTCATCGCCGTTGCCATGTGTGATGTGCCCCGCCGAGGGTACATCACACAAGGGAATCTAGCAGCCCATGGTCGCGGCGTCGGTGTTGTGTGCGGGGTGATGGCGGTGCGCGCAGCGCGCTGCGCGGCGGCCTGCGGGCATCCGGCGGTTCCGCCAACGCGCGCTCATAGCCGCTAGGCGGGTGCTCGCTACGGTGACAGTTACGGCACGAGGTGACAACTACAACCTGTCGTAGACGTATCAATGCTGGATGACGAACGGTGACAGGGAATGTCGGTGGTTGTCGCTGTCGTCGGTGCGGTGAGTTGAACTCGTCGGCAACTGGCTCGACTCGCTGGCGCAAAAGGTCGAGGAATACGACGTCCATCTGGATATCTACAACCCCTGCGACATAATTGTCGACAGATGTGTCGCGGCAGTGCGCATATCCGATTGGTGCGCGGTTTCTCGATGAGGTTCGGCCGGACCGGCCGACAGGCCGCTCGCCCCAGCCACGGAACAACTCCGTTGCTGCGTCGATCGTGAACGGTCGGCCGTAGCAGTTCGGTCGAGGCTAGTGTGCAGATATGGAGGCGTTGGAGCCGGCTCACGGTGCGGAGGCTGGAAGGAGTATTGCTGCGTCTTTGCTGGCGAATGTGTCCAGTCTGGCCGACGACATGCTGAGGTACATAGTCGAGCGGATACCGGAGGTCGTTGGGGATGCTGAGCTTCGCGGCCTGACGTTGGGATCGTGCTCGTCGAATCTCGAAGCGGTACTTTCGATGGTTCGGCATGGGATCGATGTAGCGGCTGCGGAAGCGCCGGTAACGGCGCTCGAACACGCGCGAGCAATGGCTGCACGAGGGCACAGCGTCGATGTGATGCTGCGGTTCTATCGGCTGGGTCATGAGTATTTCACCGAAAAGCTTTCCGAATCGCTCACCGAATGGATCGACGACCCCGCTGTCGCGCTGAGGACGTTCGTCGATCTCGAGCGGTACGGGTTTCGATACATCGACCGCATCTCCAGTCTGGTGGCTGCCGAGTACGTCGCTGAACTCGACCGACGCCAGAACCAGGCACGAGCCGAGCGCGCCGATGTCGTGCGGGCACTGCTTGCTGGGGAACGTGTCGACCTTGCTCGGGCCGAACGTGTGCTCGGCCACCGGCTCACCGGTCGGCAGGTCGGTTTCGTGTGCTGGGTCGACGACCGCGGCGTCGACCTCGAGGGATTCGCCAGGAAGGTTGGCAGGTTTCTCGGGGCTGGTCACTCGCTCGTCGTGGCGGACGGCCCACTCGCGGTGTGGGGATGGGCATCGATCACGGGCGACGTGAGGACTTCGCTCACAGGCATGGCGACGTGGTCGCCCGGCGAACGCGAAAACGTCCACATCGCGGTGGGCTCGCCCCATCCGGGAGCCGCCGGCTTCCGCACCTCCCACCTCGAGGCGCTCCGCACACGCCGGGTCATCGAACTGTCCGGGCGCGCGGCGCCATCGATCACCGAGTTCAGCGATGTCGCGTTGGTGGATGCCATCTCGCGCGACCTGGATGCGGCGAGGGCCTTCGTTGCCGCTCAGCTCGGCGATCTCGCACGGGACGACGTGAAAGCGCGCGGTGAGCGGGCCGCACTCCTGGCTGTTCTCGACGCGCAAGGGAGTCTGGCGACCGCGGCACGCACCTTGGGAATCCACCGAAACACGGTCCTGCAAAGGGTACGCCGTGCCGAAGAGCGCAGGGGTCGGCCCGCAACGATCAAGATCGCCGAACTGCACGCCGCCCTGCTCGTCTGCGACGTGCTGGGGGCCTCGGTGCTGCGCGAATCTTAGCCGCACTGACAGAGCCCCAAGCGCGGCGGGATGTGCTCACAGCACACCGGGGAGGGCTGGGATGGCCTTGTGACCTATACCGACGGTTCGTAGGTTGTGAGGCATCTCATCCCGAAGCGCGAAGGAGGAGTCCGAGTTGACTACGACTCAACACTCCCACCCCCCAGCAGCGGCCTCGCGGCACGCCTTGCCTGATCCGGGCGAGCAGGTTCCTCCGCTGTCCTGGCCGATCGTCGGCATCTTCACAGGTGCGCTCGCGGTTTTCGGCGCGTCGACCTGGGCCGCCCTCAGCGGCACTGTTCCTGCGATCGCCACCATAGCCGCGAGCTCGGCGGCAATCTTCGTCCTGTTCACTGTGTTGCACGACGCCTCGCATTACTCGATCAGCTCACATCGCTGGGTCAACGTCGCCTTCGGTCGCGTGGCGATGTTCTTCGTCTCGCCGCTGATCTCGTTCAAGTCGTTCGCGTTCATCCATATCGAGCACCACCGCAACACCAATGACGGTGATTTCGATCCTGATCACTTCGTCAGCGCCGCGCCTTGGTGGCAGCTGCCCATCCGCTTCCCGGCAATGGACCTGCCATATATCGGTTTCCTGGTGCGTAACCTGCGCCGCCGCCCACGCGCCGAGATTCTCGAAACGGCGGGCTTGATGGCATTCTCGGTGACGGTGATCGTGGCGGCCGCCTTCGCCGGACAGCTGTGGACGCTCGCGGTGATCTTTCTGATTCCCGGGCGGGTGGCGATGTTCGTGCTCGCGTGGTGGTTCGACTGGCTACCCCATCACGACCTGGAAGACACGCAACGCGAGAACCGCTATCGCGCGACCCGCAACCGGGTCGGCTCGGAGTGGATCCTGACTCCCCTGCTCTTGTCGCAGAACTATCATCTGGTCCACCACTTGCACCCCTCCATTCCGTTCTACCGCTATGTCGCGGTCTGGCGACGCAACGAGGCCGCCTACCTGGAGCGCGACTCGGCGATAAGCACCGTCTTCGGGCAGCAGCTGGACGCCACGCAGTACCGCGAGTGGAAACGCCTCAACGGCAAACTGGCCGCACTGTTCCCGGTCCGAATGCCGCGTTCCTCCGCCGCTCGCCAGGCCGGCACCCACCCGATCCCTGTCAGAAGCGTTGAGCCCCTGACTCCGGACAGCGTCAAAGTCACTTTCGACGTTCCCGATCACCTGCGCGACCAGTTCCAATTCCAGGCGGGTCAACACCTGACCGTTCGACACCGGATCGGCGGGAAGGAGGTGCGACGAAACTACTCGATCTGCACCTCGGCCGCGTCGGGAGAACTGGCGATCGGAGTACGGCACATCGCCGGCGGGATGTTCTCGACCTTCGCGGTCCGAACACTGCGTGCCGGTGACGTCCTGGAGCTGATGACGCCAACGGGTAGCTTCGGCGCACCCCTCGATCCACTCGCTCGCCGCGACTATGCCGCGGTAGCGGCCGGGAGCGGCATCACGCCCATCTTGTCGATCATCCGCACCACGATGGAGATCGAGACCGAGAGCCGCTTCACCCTCTTCTACGGCAACCGAACCGCAGGGTCGACCATGTTCGCCACCGAACTCGATGAGCTCGAATCTCGATACGCGGACCGGTTACGCATCGTCCACATCCGCTCCGCCGAGGCGCACCACCCCATCTCTCTTCGCGGCCGTATCGACCTGGCGATGGTGCAACGGCTGCTCACCGGCGACCTCCCTTCGATCGACCGGTGGTTCCTCTGCGGCCCAAATGATCTCGTCACGACAATGCGCGACGACCTCGCATCCGTAGGGGTGCCGACCGAGCGGATACACCTCGAACTGTTCCGCGCCACGAACCGGCCCACACACGTCGATGACTTCCGCGACTCCGAAGTGACCATCACCCTGTCCGGCGCGGATCACACCGTGGAACTCGCCGCGGGTGAGACCGTCCTCGAATCCGCGCTGAAAAACAACATCGACGCACCGTATGCCTGTCTCGGCGGCGCGTGTGGCACGTGCAAAGCCAGAATCACAACAGGAACGGTATCGATGGAGCAGAGTTTCGCGCTCAACACAGCCGAGGTCGAGGCCGGCTTCATTCTGACCTGTCAATCCCATCCCACCACCCCAACGGTCGCAGTCGACTACGACAGCTGAGCGACCTCACTGATTCCGGTCAACGACGCATTCTGCAGGACAGGCACTTTCGTGCCAGTGCCGCAGGCACGGAACTCCTACTTGAACACGGCTGATTCCGTCGCCGGAGACGTGACGGAACTTCTCAGAGGTAACGAGATGTCTATACCGACTACCGCACCAGTGGTCTCCAATGTGCCCGACATCCCCGATGCGATGGCACGGGTTCGCCGCGCGTTCGCCTCGGGCCGGACCCGAGACCGCGCTTGGCGTGCGGAGCAGCTGCGGAACGTGATCCGGCTGCTGGACGAGCAGGAGAATCAGATCGCAGCCGCGCTGGCCGGTGATCTTGGACGCAGCCGGGCCGAAACCTGGCTCGGCGATATATCGTCCACCAGGGGTGAGGCCGTGTTCGCCCTGAAACACCTGCGCCGGTGGATGCGCCGGCGGCGGCAGCCGCTGTCGCTGGTGCAGTATCCGGGTTCGGCCTGGGTGCAGTACGAGCCGCTCGGCGTCGTTCTGGTCATCGGCCCGTGGAATTACCCGGTCTACCTGACTCTTTCGCCGCTGGTGGCCGCGCTGGCCGCGGGGAACTGCGCGGTGCTCAAGCCGTCCGAGCTGGCGCCGGCCACGTCGGCCCTGTTGGCTCGGCTCGTTCCGGAATACCTGGACTCCGAGGCGGTCGTCGTGGTCGAGGGCGACGCCCCGGTCACCCAGGAGCTGCTGGCGCAGGGTTTCGACCACGTGCTGTTCACCGGCGGCACCGAAATCGGAAAGAAGATCATGGCCGCGGCCGCGTCGACGCTGACTCCGGTGACCCTGGAGCTCGGCGGTAAAAGCCCGGTGATCGTGACCGCCGACGCCGACCTGGATATCGCGGCCCGCCGGATCGCCTGGGTCAAGTGCGCGAACTCGGGGCAGACCTGCATCGCGCCGGACTACGTGCTGGCCGATCACCGCATCCGGGATCGGCTGGTGGACAAAATCGTCGCGGCGATCGAGCAGTTCGAGCGGGAGGGTGGCGCCGACGGCCGCCGGATCGTCAACGAGCGCCAATTCGCGCGACTGACAATGTATCTCGCGCAGACGCGCGGCACGATCGCGCTGGGCGGACGGGTCACCGAGGCTTCGCTGTCGATCGAGCCGACCGTGATCGTCGACCCGGATCCCGATGATGCGGTCATGCAGGAGGAGATCTTCGGACCCATCCTGCCCGTGCTGTCATACGAAAGCCTCGACGATGCGGTCTCGTTCGTGAACTCCCGGCCGAAACCGCTTGCCGCGTACTACTTCACGAAATCGGCGGCGGTGGGCAAGCGCCTGGCGGACGAAATCCCGTCCGGCGGTGCGGTGATCAACCATGTCGCCATGCACTGCCTCGTGCCGCAGCTGCCGTTCGGCGGTGTCGGCGCCAGTGGCATGGGCGCCTACCACGGGCGCTGGGGGTTCGAAGCACTCAGTCATCGGAAATCGGTGTTGCGCAAGACTTTCCACCCGGACCTGCAGCTGATCTATCCCCCGTACAGCGAGCGGGCGCTGA
Organism: Nocardia exalbida NBRC 100660; assembly: GCF_000308575.1. GTDB lineage: Bacteria > Actinomycetota > Actinomycetes > Mycobacteriales > Mycobacteriaceae > Nocardia > Nocardia exalbida. The sequence goes on from NZ_BAFZ01000032.1 coordinate 141,319, forward strand.
AGATCCTGCGCAAGATCTTCTAGGAGGCCGCTGAATCAGCGGTCTTCTGGGGGCATCGGTTCGGTGAGTTGTGCGGTGCGGCAACCCGGCCGGTGCGGTTCGCGGCGGTGGATATGGCCGGCAACTTCAGCACGGCGTGATCGCGGTCCGGTCAATCGGTTTCGGATACCTGAAAGGCTCAAAGATGGTGGATTCCGGCGAGATCTCCTCGCCTGCCCGCTGGGGCAGAACGCGGTCCGCCGCGGAGGTTGTCCCGCGTGCGGTGGGAGAGTTTTTCGGCACCACGCTGGATACCGCGCGGATGTTGCCGCGGCGGCCCTTCCAATTTCGGGAGTTCGTTCATCAGGCGTGGTTCATCGCCAGTGTGTCGATTGTGCCGACGTTGCTGATCGCGATCCCGTTCTGCGTCATGGTGATCTTCCAGATCAATGTGCTGCTCAACGAGATCGGAGCCATCGACTTGTCCGGCGCCGGCGCTGGAATCGCCGTGATTCGCGAGATCGGACCGGTGGCAACAGTTTTGGTGGTCGCTGGTGCGGGAGCGACGGCGATCTGCGCGGACCTGGGTGCACGGACCATCCGCGAGGAGATCGACGCGATGCGGGTGCTGGGCATCGACCCGATACATCGGCTCGTCGTGCCCAGGGTGCTCGCCTCCATGGTTGTCGCGCTGTTCTTGAACGGACTGGTCACCGCTGTCGGCCTGACCGGCGGCTACCTCTACGCGGTCTATCTCCAGGGCGCGACGCCCGGCCAGTTCGTCACCGCGATTCCGCTGTTGACCGGAATACCGGATCTGCTGGTCAGCGAGCTCAAGGCCGGGATATTCGGGCTGCTGGCCGCACTGGTCGCATGTCATCTGGGTCTGCATGCGAAGGGCGGCCCGAAGGGGGTCGGGGACGCCGTCAATCAGACCGTCGTTTTCAGCTTCGTCCTGTTGTTCCTGGCCAACTCCATCATCACCACACTGTGGCTTCACTGAACGGACCGATATGACCATCACCAGCCAACGGCCGTCCGCGGCCGAGCTGCTACGACGGAAGTCGTGGGGGCGCAGGCTAGCCGTCGCCGCCGCGCGCCCCGGCGAGGCCGTCGGCGGCCTCGGTCACCAATTGTCGTTTCACTTGCACGGGATCGGCTGGATTCCACGCACGCTGCGCCGCTATCGCGGTGAGGTAGTCCGCTTGATCGCCGAGGTCAGTCTGGGGTCCGGTGCGCTCGCGGTAATCGGCGGCACCGTCGTTGTCGTCGGATTCCTCACCGCCGCAGCCGGTTACGAGGTAGGCCAGCAGGGAGCTACCTCACTCGGCCGCGTCGGGGTCGAAGCGATGTCCGGATTTATTTCCGCATTCTTCAATACGCGCGAGGCCATTCCGGTGGTGGCCGGCGTCGCGCTGACCGCGACCGTGGGCGCTGGGTTCACCGCGCAGTTGGGTGCGATGCGGGTGAGCGAGGAGATCGACGCCCTCGAGGTGATGTCGATCCCGTCGGTCCCGTACCTGGTGACAACCCGCATTCTGGCCGGGCTGCTCGCGATCATCCCGCTCTACGGCATCGCGCTGTTCATGGGCTACGCCTCGACCCAATTCGTCAGCATTGTGCTGTCCGGCCAATCGCCTGGCACCTATGACCATTACTTCAACCTATTCCTCGTGCCCACCGACGTGCTGTGGTCGCTGTTGAAAGTGGTCATTTTCTCCGTGGTCATCATGTCTGTGCATTGCTATCACGGCTACCATGCGGCAGGCGGCCCTGCGGGAGTGGGCGTCGCGGTCGGCCGTGCCGTGCGTACGTCACTCATCGCGATCATGATCATCGACCTGATCGTCGGTATCGCCGTTTACGGTGGTGTCCACTCGACTGTGCGGGTGTCCGGATGAAGCAGGGAACCTCCCAGCGTCGCGCCGTGCTGCTCGGCATCAGCGCTGTGGTCGCATTCGTCCTCGTGTGGATGGGTGCTATCGCCTCGTGCAGTGGGGAATTCATCGCGAGCACACGGGTTTACCTGTATTCGGATCGTGCCGGTTTGCTGATGGAGCCGGGGGCGGACGTCAAGGTCCGCGGTGTGGTGGTCGGTCGGGTCAGCGCGGTCGACTTCGACAATGATCGGGCGAAGCTGACATTGGACTTGAAACCCGGTCAGGTACAGCGGATTCCGGCGAATGTCGGTGCCGAGATCGCGCCGACCACCCTCTTCGGTCGCAAGTTCGTCACCCTGCTCTGGCCGGACGTACCGGCATCGACGATGCTGAGCGCCGGTTCGGTGATCGACGGGTCGAAGGTACCCGTCGAAGTGAACGACACATTCGACGCGCTGCTCACCCTTCTGGAAACCATTGCGCCACAGAAGGTGAACGCGACGCTCACCGCGTTCGGGACGGCACTCGACGGCCACGGCAGCCGTTTCGGAGACCTGATGGTGACAACGGATCGCTACCTTGCGCAGTTCAATGACGCCATTCCGACATTGCAGCGCGATATCCCGCTCCTGGCCGACAACCTCGACACCTTTGCCGCCGCCACACCCGATTTCATGACCACGATTCGGAACCTGTCGACCACCGGCAACACCATCGTCGAGAAACAGGTGAGTCTGAGCGCATTTCTGCTGTCGTTCACCAATTTCGGAAATACCGGCGAAGTATTCGTAGAGGCGTCGTCGACGCCGCTGATCGGGGCTGTCGAGGCATTGGAACCGACCCTGCGGGTGCTCGCCGAGCAGTCGCCGTCGTTCCCATGCTTCCTGTCTGCTCTCAACCAGGACCGCAAGTTCCTCGAACGCGCACTCGGCGGCGGCAGGCCGGGCTTGAACGTCCTGAGCACCCTCCTGTTGGGCGACGCGCCCTATAGCTACCCGAAGGACCTGCCCGTGAACGGTGCTCATGGTGCTCCCACCTGCTATGGATACCCCTATACGCAAGACAGCCCGCCCGTCGGCCATACCGACTTCGACACCGGCACAACCGTGTACGGGCCGATTCGCGGTCCGGAGGATCTGCTGGGCAACCCCTTCGCCGCACTGATCTACGGACTGACACGATGATCGCCCGTCACGCCGGACTCAAGCTGGTGATCTTCCTGGCCATCACCTCGCTCATCTCGGCCATGCTCGTCGTGGTCGTCGGCGAATTGCGTTTCGTGCCTGCCCGTACCTACCGCGCGCTGTTCACCTCTGCTTCGGGGATGAAGCCCGGTGACGACGTGAAGGTGGCCGGCGTGCCGGTAGGCAAGGTGGAGTCGGTGGACTTCGCGCCGGATCACCTGGTCGTGGTGGCCTTCACCGTCGACCGTAATGTCGCCGTACTCACCAGTTCCACCGCTGCGATTCGGTACAAGAATCTGGTCGGTGACCGGTATCTCGAGATCACCGTCGTGCCGGATGGGTCCGCCGTGCGCGACGAAGACGACGTGATTCCGGTCGATCAGACCACGCCCGCGCTCGATATCGACAGTCTGGTCAATGGATTCAAGCCGCTACTGCAGGGCCTGGATCCGGACCAGACGAACTCTCTGTCGGCGTCGCTGATCGCCGTGCTCAACGGCCAAGAGCAGAACATCGCGGGGTTGGTCGAGCAGATCGGCACGCTCGGCAATGCGCTGGCCGACCGTGATCAAGCCATCGGTTCGACCATCGACAATCTCGGTGCCGCACTCACCGTGATCAACCAGCACGGTGAACAATTCGACGATCTGGTTGTCGACCTCCAGGAGGTCGTCAGCGGTCTGGACAGCGACAGGGCCACTCTCATCGCGGGCCTGGAAAGCATCGACGCGGGCACCGCCGAGGTCGCACAACTCTTACAGGACAATCGCCCGGCCATCACCGCTGATATCGCCCAACTACAGCGGCTGGCAAGCAATCTCAATGTCGACTCGGAAACACTGTCGCTTCTGCTTGCGAAGTTGCCGATGACCTACAACCTGGTCGGGCGGGCCAGCGGCTATGGCAGCTTCGTCAACTTCTTCCTCTGCGGCCTCGCGATCCGTTACACCCCGATCGGCGGCACGGGCTACCAGGACACCCCGATGTTCACCGTTCCCGCTGAAAGGTGCAGGGACACCCGATGAAATCATTCTCCGAACGCGACCCGCTCCGTATGGGACTGGTTGGCATCGGCATCATCGCCGCCCTGCTGGTCGGGCTGTTCAACTACGAATGCATCCCCGGCTGGCCGGGGCATACGACGATCGTCGCCGAGTTCACTGACGCGAGTGGCCTCAATGCCGGCGACGCGGTGCAGATTTCGGGGATCGAGGTAGGCAAGGTCGACCGCATCGAACTCAGCGGCGACCACGTCGATATCGCCCTGCGGGTCGACACCGACGGGCAACGTCTCGGCACCCGCACCACCGCGACGATCAAGGTCGAAACGGCGCTCGGACGCCGCTATGTCGAACTGCGGCCCGACGGCGAGGGCTCCATCGGCAACCGGATCCCGCTGGAGCACACCGCATCCGGCTTCGACATCACCGAATCCTTGAATCAGCTCACCAGCCGTTTGGCGGGCACCGACAAGGCACAGCTGGCCGATGCCGTCGACAGCGTTTCCAAGGTGCTCGACGCATTGCCGGACAACCTGCGGCCATCGTTGGACGGAGTGTCTCGGCTGTCGAATACGATCGCCTCCCGCGACGCCGCGCTGCTCGACCTGCTCGACCGTGCCGAATCGGTCACCGGCGTCCTCGCCCAGCGCAATCAGAACCTGACTCAACTCGTCACGGACGGCGGGTCGCTGTTCGCCGCACTCAATGACCGGGCAGCGATGATCCGCACTCTGCTGGTCGATATTCGCGCCTTCAGCACCGAACTACACGGGCTGGCCCAGGAGAACCGGCAGACACTGGCGCCCATGCTGGCCGAGCTGGACCAAGTCCTCAGCCTGCTCAACGCCAATTACGACAACATCAATGCCGCGATCACCGGTATGCGACCGTTTGTGACCCAACTGGGCGAGGCCGTGGGCAGTGGGCCGTTCTTCGGTGTACTGCTGCAGAACATCGCTCCGGCCAACCTCAATGGTCAGCAGCCCGGCAGCCCCGGAGGAGGACGATAATGGTTGCACTGCGCGCGGGCGTATCCCGGATTCCCGTACCCGGACGGCTACTGCTCGTCCTGGTAGCCGCCGCGTTGACAGTTACCGGCGCGACGCTGTGGACGACCCGAGACGCGACCGTTCGAGTCACGGCTTACTTCACCAACTCCGTAGGGCTGTATTCCGGTGACCGCGTCGTACTACGCGGAGTTCCGATCGGCGGGGTCGACGAAGTAACGCCGGTCGGCGACCGTGTACGCGTAGCAATGCATTTCGACTCCTCGCATCCGGTGAGTGCTGACACCCGCGCCGTGATCGTGGCCCCGACCTTGGTTTCCGGTCGCTACGTCCAGCTCATCCCCAAACGCGATGACGAGCCGGAACTCCGCGACGGTGCTGTGATTCCGCTGGAACGCACCGCCGTTCCCGTGGAATACGACGAAATCAAACGGCAGGTCACCGAACTCGCCACTCAACTCGGCCCGATGGCCGATGACCCGAGCGGCTCGCTCGCCCGTTTCGTCGACGTCACCGCGCATACGTTGGGCGGCAATGGCGCAACGTTGAAAGACACGCTGGTCAACTTGTCGAAGGCGATGCGAACGCTGTCGGAAGGTGGACCGGACCTGTTTGCTACCGTGCGTAACCTCCAGCTCGTGGTTTCCGCGCTCGCGGCCAATGACGAGCAGGTCCGCATCTTCGCCGGCCAGTTGGCCGGAGTATCGAATCGGTTGAACAGCAATCGAACTCAGCTGGATGCGGCGCTGCACGCAATCCGGGCGATGCTGCCCGAGATCCGCGACATCGTCGCCGAGAACCGCGACGCGCTCAACCACGACGTCTCCTCGCTGACCCGGATCACCTCGCTGCTCGTGGATCGGCAGGACGACCTCGCCCAGGTTTTGCATTTCGCGCCGACTGTCATCAGCGACCTGTACAACATCTATGATCCGGCCTCGAAATCGGCGACCGCGAATCTGAATCTCCCGGACTTCCCGGATCCGATGTCGCTGATCTGTGCGTTGCTCACCACCGTGGACGCTCCACAGGCCGAATGCTCACGCGCCAGCGCACAATTCGGCGACCTCTTCGGTGCCGCCGTTCGCGCCGCCATGGGTGGCAGCTCCGCACCTTCGCCGTTGGCCACCGAAGGTATGCCAGGACTACCGAGTCTGCCCGCGATACCCGGGCTGACCGACCTCCTCACGCCGGGAGCGGGCCGATGAAAACCTCGACACGACTACAGGCCGGTGGGGTGCTGCTGGTGTCAGCGCTGTTGACCGCTGGTTGCCGATTCGACGGCGCCAATTCGATCCCGCTGCCGGGCAATACTATTCACGCCGGATCGTATTCGGTGCGGGTGCAGTTGCGTGATACCCAGAACCTGATCGCCAACTCCTTCGTCAAGTCCAGCAACGTCACCATCGGCACGATCACCTCGATCGTCGTCCGCGATTACATCGCGCAGGTCACGCTCGAGATCGACAAAGACGTACAGCTGCCCGCGAACAGCACTGCCCGACTCGCGCAAACCAGTGTGCTCGGTGCCCAATACCTCGAATTGGTGCCCCCCGCCGAGGGCAATACCGAGCGGCCGCTGCGCGAGGGCGACCTGATCCCGTTATCGGCGACATCGGAATATCCCGCGACGGAGGACGTGCTCGCCGCACTGTCGCTCGTTCTCAACGGCAGTGGACTCGAACAGATCCGAACCATCATGGCCGAGATGAACGAGGCGTTCGGCGGTCACGAGGATGCGGTCAACCGGTCATTCGCGCGACTGGTCACCTTCGTCAATGGCCTCGACTCTCAGCGCGGAAACATCGTGCGTGCCATCGACAGTCTCGACTCGCTGTCTAAAGAGATTGCCGCACAGCGGGACACCCTGGGAACGGGTATCGAACAGATTCAGCCGGCCCTGGCGGTACTCGACGAACAGAAAACGCAGCTGACCGCCATGTTCGACAGCGTAGGAAGATTCGGTGCACAGGCCGCGCAGGTGCTGCGTAGCAGCCAGGACAATCTCAGCGCCGACCTACAGAATCTGCAACCCACACTGACCCAGCTCGCCGCAGCCGGTTCCGACCTCGCGGGCTCACTTCTGCTCGCCCTCAGCGTTCCGTTCCCGGTCACGGTCGCCGATCGGGTGGTGCGCGGCGACTACTTGAACCTGTTCCTCACCCTCGACCTCACCGTCGAAGGCGTACAGAACAAGGTCATCGGCAGTATCCCGCTCAACCGCATAGTGCCGATGTCCAACCGAGCGGTGAACCCGCTCACCGCGCCGACCGACCCCGTGCCCGCGGATATCCCCGCGCCCGCCACCACCGACCCGAACGGGGGGCCACGATGAAGACCCGCCTCGTCAAGGTACAGCTCATCGTTTTCGCCATACTCGCCACAGTGAGCCTCGTCTACGGCCTGGTCAACTACGTCGGTATCCAGCGCCTGACCGGAATCGGAACCTATACGGTGACAGCTGATTTCACCGATGCTGGTGGCCTCTACGAATCCGCGTCCGTCACCTACCGTGGGGTGGAAGTCGGCCGCGTCACCGGTGTCGACCTCGATATCGACACCGTCCGGGTGCGGATGCAACTGCGCGACGGGCAGAAGATCCCTGCCTCCACCGCGGCTGTCGTGAAGAGCATGTCCGCCATCGGTGAGCAGTACGTGGACCTGATCCCCGCTGCCGAGGGTGCGCCCTATCTCATTGACGGCAGCACCATTCCGCTGTCGAAAACCACCGTACCGATACCGACCGGCGATGTGCTGGACAGGTCGCAGGCGCTGCTGAAGAGCGTGTCGACCGATTCGCTGCGCACCGCCATCGATGAGACCTTCCAGGCCGTCAATGGCGCGGGGCCGGCCCTGGCCTCGCTGATCGAATCGTCCGCCACGCTGCTCGACCTCGCACAAGCAGATATCGGTCCCACCCTCGCCCTACTGAACGACGCCGAGCCGCTGCTGCGTACCGGGAACTCGGTACAAACCGAAATTCGTTCCGCCGCACACGATCTGTCCTCGTTCACCACACAGTTGGCGATGAATGACGGGCAATTGCGGGACGTGCTCGATCAAGGGCCCGCTACGGCCGATGTTGTTTCCGGCACGCTCGCCGACCTCACCACCTCTCTTCCGCTGCTGCTGGCCGATCTACAGACCGTCGGGCAGGTGTTGCGTGTCAACGTTGCGGGTCTGCGCCAGATCCTGGTCGTATACCCGGCGCTGGCAACCGCTTTGAACTACAGCTTCGTCGGCGGTGGATTCCAGACCAACGACGACACCATGAGCGCGCAGATGCCACTGGATGTCAAACTCGGAAATACCGAGAACTCGCCACCGTGTACAGAGGGCTATCAGGCGACTGTCCGCCGCGACCCCTCGGATACGGGCTTCGCCGAGGTGCCCGCGGGCAACTACTGCCGGATCTCCCCGGACAACCCGAAGGTGGTCCGCGGTGCCCGCAACATCCCCTGCGCAACTGACTCCGCCGTCCGCACCGCCGATGTGGCGAACTGCCCCGGCGGATTGCCCTCGACCTGGCCGGAAATGCTTGCCCGACCCGGCGATCGAGCTGCGGGCGTGGACGCGGCGTACGACACGCACGAGTCGCCTGTTCCCGCCCCGATGCCGCCCCCTTCGACCCCTGCGGCGATCACCGCCCCCTATGCGGAACACGACGGCACTTTCCGTGGACCGGACGGGATCACCTATGTCCTTGGGCAATCGGCCCAATCGGTCACCCAAACAAAGGAGTACCAGGGATGGCAATCACTCTTGATCAAGTAGACGTGGCCGAGGGCGCGTCCGACCCCGAAGCGGGGGAATGGCAGTCACGTCCGGCTCCGCCATGGCGGGTATGGGCAATCGCCGTTCTCGCCGCGGCCGTGGTGGCGTTGGCCGGTGTCAGCTTGCAGCTGTGGCTCGATGTCCGGCACAACCAACAGGATGAGAGCCGCGATCGTGCCGCACTTGACACAGCACGCCGCATTGCCGTCCAGTTGGTCACTCTCGATCACGCTTCGGCCCAGAAGAGCCTCGATGCGATCGGCGCAGATTCGACCGGATCATTCCGGGATCAGTGGGACAAGATCTCCGGCAATTTCGTCACGGTGCTGCGCAACGGCAACGTCGCGTCTACCGGCGAGGTCAAGGAAGCCGGAATCGTCACGATCGACGACAACCATGCGACAGTGCTGACCGCGGTTACCTCGATGGTCAAGAACACCGAAGCACCAGAGGGGCAACAGCGGGTCTATCGCATGAAGATGACTCTCGATCACGTCGACGGCCGATGGCTTGTCTCGAACGTGGAGTTCGTCGCATGACCGCCAGCGACAACGACACCGCGGTCGATGTCGACGTGGAAGAACTCGACAGTGCCGAGTCCTGGGCAGAAGCGGTCCGGTCGCGACAGCGTCTCCCACGACGGTGGTTCCGGCGCCTGTCCACAATGAACAAGCGGACGACCATCACCACCTTTGTCGTACTGGCGCTCCTGCTGGGCGCGGTGACCACCACGACGGTTGTTCTCGGACGCAGCGTTACGCAGCACAACGCGACAACGGCCGCCGCGCAGTCCGCTCAGGAAGCGGCGCGATCGAGGATCTCCACCGTGCTGTCGTACAACTTCAATACGATCGACACCGAATTGCCGAGGGTCACAGACGATCTGACCGGAAAGTTTCGGAGCGATTTCGCCGAAATCAGTTCGAAGGTGATCATTCCCATCGCCCACCGTGATTCGATTATCACCACGGCGAAGGTGGTCGAATCGTCGATCGTCACCGCGGACGTCGACAAAGTAACGGTGCTGCTATTCCTCAACCAAGAGACCTCGAGCGCCAAGTACCAGGGACCTCGTCTGGACGGCAGCCGAATTCGTGTGGAAATGACCAAGGTCGACGGCCAATGGCTGATCTCCGACATCACGCCCGTCTGATATCCAAAGAAGGAACAACCTGATGAACCTCGCTGAAAATCTCGTGATCACCGCGCGCGAGCACTCGGCTCAGATCGCGATCACGCTCGACGAAGTAGCCATCTCGTACGCGCAACTGGACGCGCTCAGTCAGCGAGTATCCGCGATACTGTCCGAATACGTTGTCGCAGTGGGGATCGGGTCGCGATCATGCTCCCGAACGTCCCGCACTTCGCCGCTCTCTACTACGGCGTCCTGCGTGCCGGGACGGTCTTCGTGCCGATGAACCCCTTGCTCAAAGAACGGGAAGTCGCCTACTACCTGCGCGATTCCGGTGCGAAGATCATTTTCGTATGGCAGGACTTCGCCGCCGAAGCCGTCGCGGGTGCCGCGCAGACCGGGGATACCGTGATCACGGTCGATCCGAATGCGTTCCTCAGTCGGGTGATGGGGACCGAGCCGCGCGACATCATGGTCGATCGGGAACCCGATGACACCGCGGTAATCCTGTACACCTCGGGCACCACCGGTCAGCCGAAGGGGGCGGAGCTCACTCACGCCAACCTCGCGGGCAATGTAGACGTGTGCGCCGAGACGCTACTGCACGCGCGGTCCGAGGACGTGATCTTCGGTGGGCTACCGCTGTTCCACGTGTTCGGGCAGACATGTGGGCTGAATGTCGCTGTGCGGGTGGGCGCGACGCTGACGCTGCTGCCCAGGTTTGACCCGACAAAGGTGCTGGAGATTCTCGTCCGGGACAGGGTGACGATCCTCGGGGGAGTGCCGACGATGTACTCGGCGCTGCTGACTCAACCGGGTGCGGCCGAGGTCGATCTCGGGGCGCTGCGCGTCTGCGTCAGCGGCGGAGCCGCACTGCCGGTTGAGGTTTTGCACTCATTCGAGAAGCAGTTCGATTGTGTTCTGCTCGAAGGATACGGGCTGTCGGAGACTTCGCCCGCCGCTTGTTTCGCTCACCCCGATAGGCCCCGTGTCCCCGGCTCCATCGGAACTCCGGTCCGAGGAGTCGAGATGAAGGTGGTCGACAACTATGGCCGTCCAGTAGCAGACGGTGAGGTCGGTGAGATCGTGATCCGTGGCCACAACGTCATGAAGGGGTATTGGAACAAGCCCGAGGAGACAGCCGAGGCCATCATCGACGGCTGGTTCCACACGGGCGATCTCGGTCGGGTAGACGAGAACGGCAACTACTTCATCGTCGACCGCAAGAAGGACATGATCATTCGCGGTGGCTACAACGTTTATCCACGTGAAATCGAAGAGGTGCTCTACGAGCATCCCGATATCGCCGAGGCGGCGGTTCTCGGTGTGGCTCATGGCGAACTCGGCGAGGAAGTCGGTGCCGCCGTCGCCCTCAAACGCGGTGCCACTGCTACCGCTGAAGAATTGCGCGACTTCGTCAAGGAGCGCGTTGCCGCATACAAATACCCGCGCCAGGTCCACATCGTAGACGCACTACCGAAGGGCCCGACCGGGAAAATCCTCAAGCGCGAAATCACCCTCTGAAAGGATGATCGCAACGACACCCGGTCAGTGTCCGTAGCCTCGACGAGAGTCTCTGCACGGCCGCAGGTCTGATCCAGCCACTCGACACTTTCTGCACCTCCGGCGCTGAAGGCGCAGCCACGGACGTTTCCGCCACACGCCGAGAAACGCGATCTCCCCTGTCCCGGCGGCTGTCATGCCGCCGGTACCGAAAGACACGGAGTGACCGACTTGACTTCAACTCAGCCCCGGCACGCTGCCGAATCCGGCACGGCCGCCGGGATCGCGCCGCCCTCGGATTCCATCTTGACAATCGACCCGGCGGAATTCGAGTGCGCGGTCGTCAACGGCATCGCCGCACGCTCCAGCCGGATCGGTGCTCCCGGCTGGGTGCTGCCCGCAGCGCGTGTGCGTAGCCTGCTGGCGTCGCTCGACGCGGTGCTCATCCACCTGATCGCGGCAGTCCGTCGCGCCGAAGCGTCTGTCCACGAACGGAATCGGTGAGCGCGATGCCCAAACGCGAGCCACTCGGCGTCCTGGACGCGGCCTTCCTGACCCTGGACTCACGCGAGGTCTCTGCCCACGTAGGCGTATTGGTCACGTTGTCCCGACCGGAGAACGCGGGCCCTGAATTCATCCGCGACTTGGTTGCCCAGCTCAGGGAGGCCACAACGTTCACGGCACCCTTCAATTACCGACTCGCGCGTTCACCGCTGCGAAAGATCCGTCCCGCATGGGACGTTCTACCCGACGACGAGGTCGACCTCGAATACCACTTCCAGCATTCGGCCCTGCCAAGCCCCGGTGGCCAACGCGAACTTGGTGTGCTTGTATCCCGATTGCATTCCCTGCCACTGGACCGCAGCAGACCACTCTGGGAATGCCACCTCATCGAAGGCCTGTCCGAGGGCCGGTTCGCCCTCTACGTCAAGGTCCACCACGCACTGACGGACGGCGTCAACGGAACTCGACGCATCGCCAAGATATTCGATGCCGACCCGGAGAGTACTCGGCTGCACGCGGTGTGGCAGACCGAACCGAAGACGACTGAGCGGATCCGAGCGACGACAGGGCTGCGGTCGCGCGTTCGGGGGTGGTTCCATCTGGCTGGTGGACTCGCAGTCGCGGTCGGCAGGATCGTCGAGGATGCTGTCCGCCCCAGCGATCCGGCCGTCGCGGTGCCGTTTTGCGTACCGACATTGGAGGTCCTCAACGGACGCATCTGCCGAGAGCGACGATTTGCCACCCAGTCCTACCCGCTCGAGCGGGTCAAGCGGGTGGCGACAGCCCTTGGGGTAACGGTCAACGATGTGTTCATCGGAATCTGCGCCGGCGCTCTGCGCCGTTATCTCACCGAATTCCATGAGCTGCCGCAGCAGAGCCTCGTGGCCGGAACGCCGGTCTCGGTTCGTCGCGCGGGGGACGATCGCGGAAACGCGGTCGCCCTGGTCATTGCGAAACTGTTCACCGATATTGCCAACCCGATCGAACGGATCAAACTGGTCAGCCGGTCGACCACTCTCGCCAAGCAGAAGTTCTACGATCTGCCCCAGATGGTCGGCGATTACTACGGACTGTTGACGAACGGTCCCTTCATCCTGCAGAACATCATCGGAACTGCGGGCCGCTCCCGGCCACCCTTCAATCTGGTGATGTCCAATGTCCCAGGTCCGCTCGAGCCGTTGTATCTGTGCGGCGCACGCGTGCAGGAGACCTATCCGATTTCTCTCCTGGCGCACGGACAGGCGCTCAACGTCACCGTGCTCTCCAGCGCCGGGCGGTTCAACATCGGGTTCGTCGGCTGCCGAGAACGGCTGCCGCACATGCAAAGACTCGCGGTCTACACCGGCGAGGCGTTGGATGAAATCGAGGTCATGCTCGGACTCATCGTGCCGGAACTCGAGGAAGCGAATGAGTCCGTTTGAGAAGGCCCGCTGCCCGGCCACAGATCGGGCAGCGTCCCTCTACTGTCCCCTCTGCCTCGTGGGCCACTACCTGGCCGCCCCATCCGCGGCGCCAGTCGCGTCCTTGTTCGCGCTGGAGGACTGCCGCCACGTCACGCGCGGGTTCGAACGTGATCTCCTCGGCACGGGACTCGAAGTAGTCCGAATGTCGACGCATCTGATGGCTGCGGCACGGACTGCGCCGCTACTGCGTGATCGACGATCTCGCCCAGCGACTGACCGGATTCGACGGTCTGGTCGCCGAGCTCGCGCGGGCGATGACCGCCCACTGCCCGGATCTGACCCAGCAGGTCAACGATCTGGAGCGTCAACTGCGTGACCGGGTTCGGGCTCTGGCGCCGAGCCTGCTCGCCGTTCCCGGCTACGGTGTGCCGGTCGGCCCGCAACGATCAAATTCGCCGGACTGCACGCCGCTCTACTTGTGTGCGACGTGCTGGGGGCCTCGGTGTTGCCAGATTCATCGCCTCACTGACAGGATCCCAAGAGCGCTGGATGTGCTCGCAGCACACCGCGCAGGGCTGGGAAGGCCTTGTTGATTGACACCGGCCGTTTGTAGGTTGGCATCTCATCCCGAAGCGCTACCGAGGAGTCCGACGTTGACCACTGAGCGGGTAGCCCGCCGGACGAAACTCAGCCGGGTCACGGGCTACCGCCGCTTCTGGGACCGCCACGCTCTAGTGACCGCGAAGATGACGCGCGAAGGCCGCCGCATTATCGCGCGTGTCGCGGAGTCCATGGCCAGCGCCCAGCCCCCCCACCGAGCAGATCGTCGAGGCGTTCGTCAGTGCGGTCCGCATCGCACGAACCCATCCTCTCCCGCACGGCTCTGCTGGAGTCTGGCGAGTTGATCGCCGACCCACCGTGGCCGCACGCGGTGTGCGGACAATCCAGGACTCGACAGAAAGGACACACTGATGATGTCAGCATGCGACGAGTTGTTGCTCAATCCGGTGAAGTATGACCCGGAGCATTTCGATCCGCAGACGCGGCGGCTGCTGCGCGCGACGATCGACTGGTTCGAACACCGCGGCAAGCAGCGGCTGATCCAGGACTATCACGGCAAGGTCTTCCACGCGGATTTTCTGACGTTCGTCGCGAAGGAGGGCCTGTTCGCGAAGTTCCTGACCCCGGCGCGGGACGGCGCCGGCGATCCGGACAAGCGGTGGGACACCGCGCGGGTGGCGGCGCTTTCCGAGATTCTGGGCTTCTACGGTTTCAACTACTGGTATCCGTGGCAGGTCACCGTGCTCGGGCTGGGCCCGGTGTGGCAGAGCGACAACGACGCCGCTCGCGCCCGGGCGGCGCGCTCCCTTGCCGATGGCGGTGTCGCCGCGTTCGGCCTCTCGGAGAAGGAACACGGCGCCGACATCTACTCCACCGATATGGTCTTGACCCCCGACGATACCGAGGGGTTTCGCGCGAGCGGGTCGAAGTACTACATCGGCAACGGCAACTGCGCCAGCACCGTGTCGGTGTTCGGGCGCGTGGCCGGAATCGAGGGCCCCGATCAGTACGTGTTCTTCTACGCCGACTCCGGGCACCCGAACTTCCACGTGGTCAAGAACATCGTTCCGTCGCAGATATTCGTCGCCGAGTTCACCCTGCAGGACTACCCGGTCACCGCGCAGGACATCCTGCACACCGGCCAGGACGCGTTCGACGCAGCGCTGAACACGGTCAACATCGGCAAGTTCAACCTGTGCTTCGGTGGGATCGGCGCGGCGACCCACGCCCTGTACGAAACGATCACCCACGCGCACAACCGGATTCTGTACGGGCACCCCGTCACCGACTTCCCGCACGTGCGCCGCGAGTTCGTCGACGCCTACGCCCGACTCATCGGGATGCGGCTGTTCGCCGACCGCGCGGTGGACTACTTCCGCTCCGCGAACCCCGACGATCGCCGGTATCTGCTGTTCAACCCGATCACCAAGATGAAAGTGACGACCGAGGCGCAGAAGGTGATCGGGCTGTTGTCGGATGTCGTGGCCGCCAAGGGGTTCGAGAAGGACCAGTATCTGCTGCTCGCGAAGATGGACATCGACGGGCTGCCTAAACTCGAGGGCACGGTCGCGGTGAACCTGGCGCTGATCGCGAAATTCATGCCTGCCTACCTGTTCGACCCCCAGCCCTATCCGCCAGTGCCGACCCGGCTCGATGCCGCCGACGACGAGTTCCTGTTTCGCCAGGGACCAGCCCGCGGACTGGCGACGGTCCGGTTCCACGACTGGCGCGTGGTATACGCCGCATCGGCCGCCATCCCGAACGTGGCCCGCTTCACCGCACAGGCCGAAGCCCTGGTCACTTTTCTCAGCGAGGCCGCCCCGAATGCCGCCCAGCAGGGCGATCTCGACTTCGGGCTCGCCCTGACCGAACTGTTCACGCTGGTCGTGTACGGGCAGCTGATCCTGGAACAAGCCGAGATCGTCGGCGTCGACGCCGACCTGGTGGACCAGATTTTCGACGTACTGGTCCGCGACTTCAACGCTGCGGCAGTCGGATTGCACGACAAACCCGCCACCACCGAGGCTCAGCAGCAGCGCATTCTGGCAGCAATCGGCAGACCCGTCGCTGACGTGGAGCGGTTCGACCGCATCTGGCAGCGTGTCGCCGCGCTGTCCGGCGCCTACGAGATGAACCAAGGACCCCACCATGGCTGAGCACGCGTCTCGCGGCGCCGCGCATCCAGCCGAAGGTTATGGCAGACGTCCGAGGAATGACCGGAACCGTGCGAACCAATTGGTCCCGGCCGGCGCCCTCACCGCATTCCCTAGCCGCTTGGCATACAGCCAACCCACCAGCTTGTAGGGGGTACATATGCCTGCTCCGTCCACCGCCACGTTCATGCGGCTCGCCGACCTGATCGCCATCCCGGACGCAGTCACTCGTCCGACCCGGCCGGTGATCGAAGCATTCACCGGAAAGCAATTGGCCACCGTGCCGGTCGGAACCGCGCAGGACGCCAAGGACGCAATCACCCGCGCCCGGGTCGCACAGAAGAACTGGGCCGACCGTCCGGTTGTGGAGCGGTCCGCCATATTCCACCGCTACCGCGACCTGGTGCTGCAAAATCGCGATGACCTGATGGACATGGCGCAGGCCGAGACCGGGAAGTCGCGCGACGCCGCCCAGGAAGAGGTCCTCGACATTGCCTTGACTGCCCGGCACTACGCGCGCGTCGCGCCAAAGCTGTTGCGGCCGAAGCGCGTAGCCGGAATGCTGCCCGGCCTGACCAAGACGGTGGTGCGGTACCAGCCCAAGGGCGTCGTCGGGGTGATCTCGCCGTGGAACTACCCGATGACGCTCGCGGTATCGGACGCCATCGCGGCGCTTCTCGCCGGCAACGCCGTGGTCCTCAAACCTGACAGCCAGACCCCGTACTGCGCGCTGGCGTGCGTCGAGCTGCTCTACCAGGCAGGCCTCCCGCAGGATCTGTTCGCGGTGGTCCCTGGGCCCGGTTCGGTGGTGGGCGCTGCACTGGTCGAGAACTCCGACTTTGTGATGTTCACCGGGTCCACCGCCACCGGTCGGCTGCTTGCCGAACAGGCCGGCGCCCGTCTCATCGGCTTCTCCGCCGAACTGGGTGGCAAGAACCCGATGATCGTGATGGCCGGGGCCGATCTGCGCGAGGTGACCGACGCCGCCGTGCGCGCCTGCTACTCCAACTCCGGCCAGCTGTGCGTCTCCATCGAACGTATCTACGTCGAACAGTCCATCGCGCCCGAGTTCACCCGCATCTTCGGGAAGCGGGTCGCCGCGATGACGCTGGGTGCTGGCTACGAATTCGGCATCGAGATGGGTAGCCTCATATCGGAGGAGCAGGTCAAAGCCGTGGCTCGTCACGTCGACGACGCCGTGGCCAAGGGTGCCACCGTGATCGCCGGCGGCAAGGTCCGCCCCGACCTCGGCCCGTTGTTCTACGAGCCGACCGTGCTCACCGACGTTCCCGCCGACGCCGAATGCTACCGCGACGAGACCTTCGGCCCGCTCGTCTCGGTCTACCCGGTCGCAGGCGTCGACGAGGCCGTCGAGCGGGCCAACGACACCGAGTACGGCCTGAATGCCAGCGTGTGGGCGGCCACCAAGAACGAGGGTGAGGCGATCGCGGCCCGGATCCACGCCGGCACCGTCAATGTCGACGAAGGCTACGGCCCCGCCTGGGGTAGCACCGGCGCGCCGATGGGCGGCATGGGAACCTCTGGCGTCGGGCGCCGCCACGGCCCTGAAGGCCTGACCAAATACACCGAACCGCAGACCATCGCCACCACCCGCGTCCTGAACCTCGGCGGCCCACGCGGCGTGCCGCAGAAGCTGTGGGCGAAGATCCTGCCGCCCTTCGTCAAAGCCCTGCAATGGATCCCAGGCCGCTGAGACCTCGGTGCCGAAGCGGGCTGCGCTGCTGCTGTTCTCGATGCGCAAAGGAGTCTCACGACCGCAGCACGCACCTTGGGATCCACGAAAGCACGGTCCCGCAAAGGGTGCATCATGCCGGGGTCGGCCCGCAACGATCAAGGTCGCCGAACTGCACGCCGCTCTACTTGTGTGCGACGTGCTGGGGGCCTCGGTGTTGCCAGATTCATCGCCTCACTGACAGGATCCCAAGAGCGCTGGATGTGCTCGCAGCACACCGCGCAGGGCTGGGAAGGCCTTGTTGATTGACACCGGCCGTTTGTAGGTTGGCATCTCATCCCGAAGCGCTACCGAGGAGTCCGACGTTGACCACGACTCAACACTCCCGCCCCCAGCAGCGGCCTCGCACGCCTTGCCTGATCCGGGCGAGCAGGTTGCCACACTATCCTCGCCGATAGTCGCATCTTCGTGTTCACACTGACGCTCTTCGGTGCATCAAGCTGGGCAGCCGCTACCGACTCTTTGTCTGCGATCGCCACCATCGCGGCGAGCTCCGCAGCAATCTCCGTCCTGTTCACCGTGCTTCACCCGCGGCTTCTGACTCGAGCCTCCCGGGCATCTCGCCGGTGCAGAGGATCTCGTGTCTTGCGTGCTGCTGCCGTGCCGCACGCCATTCTCACTACCGTCGACTGATTGTTAGGAAAGCCGCCATGACGCCTGACTATGACGTGCTCATTATCGGTTCGGGATTCGGAGGTAGCGTCAGCGCCCTCCGGCTCACCGAGAAAGGTTACCGGGTCGGAGTTTTGGAGGCCGGCCCGCGGTATTCCGACGCCGACTTCGCCAAGTCCTCGTGGGACTTGCGACGGTTCTTGTGGGCGCCCACATTCGGCATGTACGGCATCCAGCGGATCCACCTGCTGCGCAACGTGATGATCCTGGCCGGCGCCGGCGTCGGCGGCGGTTCCCTGAACTACGCCAACACGCTGTACATTCCGCCGGACCCCTTCTTCAACGACCCGCAGTGGAAGAACATCACCGACTGGCGAGCCGAACTGATGCCGCACTATGAGCAGGCACAGCGCATGCTCGGTGTGGTCAAGAACCCGACGTTCACCGACGCCGACCGGATCATCAAGGAGGTCGCGGACGACATGGGCTGCGGCGACACCTTCGTCGCGACGCCGGTCGGCGTGTTCTTCGGGCCCGACGGCGAGAAGACTCCGGGCAAGACCGTGCCGGACCCCTACTTCGGTGGTGCAGGCCCGGCGCGTACCGGCTGCATCGAATGCGGCGAGTGCATGACCGGCTGCCGGTACGGCGCCAAGAACACCCTGGTGAAGAACTACCTGGTTCTGGCCGAACGCGCTGGGGCCCAAGTACTTCCATTGACCACGGTGACCAGCTTCCAGCAGCGCGGCGACGGTCTGTGGGAGGTGGCCACCCGTCGCACCAACGGTCGGATGCGGCGCGGCAAGCGTACCTTCACCGCCAAGTACCTGATCCTCGCGGCGGGCACGTACAACACCCAGCGGCTGCTGTTCAAGATGCGTGACACCGGGAGGCTCCGTGACGTGTCCGCGCGGCTGGGCATGTTGACCCGCACCAACTCGGAGTCGATCGTAGGCGCTCAAACCCTCACGGTGTCACCAAATCTGGATCTCACTCGCGGGGTGTCCATCACCTCGTCGATCCACCCGACGCCGGATACCCACATTGAACCAGTCCGGTATGGCAGGGGCTCCAACGCGATGGGCATGCTGCAGACGCTGATGACCGATGGCGCAGGCCCGCAGGGCACCGACGTACCGCGGTGGCGCCAATTTCTGGGCCAGAGCCGCGCCCGGCCGGCTCTGCTGCTGAATACGCTCATCCCGAAACGGTGGAGCGAGCGCACGGTGATCGCCCTGGTGATGCAGCACCTGGACAACTCGATCACCACGTTTACCAAGCGCGGGCCAGGCGGCATCCGGATCATGTCCTCGAAGCAGGGCCACGGCGAACCCAACCCGACCTGGATTCCGGTCGGCAACGAGGCGACCCGGCGGATGGCCGAGAAAGTCGGCGGCATCGCCGTTGGCAGCTGGGGCGAGCTGTTCAACGTCCCGCTGACCGCACACTTCCTCGGCGGTGCGGCGATCGGCGACAGTGCCGAGACCGGCGTCATCGATCCGTACCACCGCGTGTACGACTACCCGACCCTCTACGTCACCGACGGTGCCGCCGTTTCCGCGAATCTCGGTGTGAATCCGGCGCTTTCGATCGCGGCGCAGGCCGAGCGAGCGGCGTCGCTATGGCCCAACAAGGGGCAGGAAGACGTGCGGCCAGCCCAAGGACAGCCTTACAAACAGCTCGCACCGATTCGGCCGGAACATCCCGCCGTACCCGCCATTGCTCCAGGTGCATTGACATCACATCAGTTCGCCCCCTGAGCCCAATCTGGGATTGTGAGATAGCGACGGCGCCCAGACCTTGCGTGCCGCTTCGCCGGTGACCGGCAGAGGGGGCCGGGGCGCCGGACCGCGAGACTCGGGGTCGAGTGCTGTCCGGTCGTTGTGCGCCAATAGATCCGGGATCGTCGGGTGATCGAGAGTGAACTGCCGCCAGTCCGTCAGGGTGGTCAGCTGTCGGCTCGGTTCGGTGATCGGCTCTTTGTCGGTGGTCCTCACCAGCGTTTGCTCGCTTCCCAGCTATGACGAGACCCGCATCGACTACCACACCCGGTTTCGGGTTGGTCGGGTCCGGCCTGATCGCCGGTATCGCTGTCGCGGTGCGGGGTCTGCGACGACGCGCCGCGGGTGGCTTTGGTGCGTCCGGCGACTTTGCGATCGCGGCGTGATCGGGTCGTGGCGGAGGCGTGGCCGCGTTCGGCGCGCTCGAGGAGTTCCGCTGCGGTGGCAGCGATTTCAGCTTCGGTTGCCGCGTCCTGGCCGCGTCCACTCTGCTCAATGCCGCGCAGACCCTGGGGACGAACGGCATCGCCACCCCGGAGGACATCGATCGCACCTTCATGTTCGGCGGCGGCACAGTCGGGCCGCTGGGCCTGGTCGACATGGTCGGCATGAAGACCGCGTACGACGTCCTCTCCTACTGGGGGAGCGGAACGGCGATGCGCAGATGATCGCCAACGCCGACTACATCAAGGAGCGCTTCCTCGACAAAGGGCTGCTCGGCGTGCAGACGGGTAAGGGCTACTACGAGTACCCCGACCCGGCGTACCAGCGCTCGGGCTTCCTCGACGCGCCTGACGTCTCCGCCGTTGCCGGCATGGTGTCCCGGATGCTGCCGCGGTAGCGGCCGCGCTGGCTGATCAATGAAAGGTTGGGCATGTCATTGCTTCAGGTCCAAGAGGGCAAGCAAGTAGCAGCTGTCGGCGCTCCGACGAAGTCGGAATGATCTCAGTGCGTATAAGGGTTACGCGAGTGTTGCGCGCATCCCTGGGAAATGCTTCACCTCTGCAATTGCGACATGCGGTCGTACCGCAGTCGCGATTGCATCCAACTTGCGTTGTAATCGAGCGGACCCAACCGCGT
This sequence comes from Nocardia exalbida NBRC 100660, assembly GCF_000308575.1. Classification (GTDB taxonomy): domain Bacteria; phylum Actinomycetota; class Actinomycetes; order Mycobacteriales; family Mycobacteriaceae; genus Nocardia; species Nocardia exalbida. The sequence goes on from NZ_BAFZ01000032.1 coordinate 162,626, forward strand.
TGATGCTGTTGAAGTTCGCCGTAAGCAGCGAGCAGCCGTGGGCAGCATCGCCAGCCTCGATGTGGGCGTGGGCAAGCTCCAACTGCGCCGAGCTGCGAGGGTCGCCCTCGGGATTGATTGCTGGCAGACGCAACGCGACCTCTGTCAATCCGGCGTACAGGGTGTCGGCGGATTCAGCGTTCACCCACCCCACCAAACCCTGGCCGTCATGGAGTACATGGCGTGCATGTGCTGCGGCTACTTGGGTTTTCCCGGCCCCACGCATCCCCGTCACGACGGCTACCCGCGTCGCCGCCAACCCTGCCATCAGTTGGGGGTTTTGGTCACGATCGACAAAATTCGGCGGCTGGTCCGGAATCCGACCGACTGCTGCTACGGGGCTCGATCGGGAGCGCGGGGTCCTCGACGTTGTTCAGCAAACATCCCGTGTGGCGCAACTGGGCAATGCCTGCGTGTCAGAGGAAGCCCTCGTGCACGCCGATGGCTCAGTTGCGCCGATTGTCCGTGGTAGAGAACTGGGCGAGGTTCACTCGAACACCCGGGAGCGTCATTTCTGACGTAACTGCGTGCTGCGAGTGCCGCCTTCGGCGCATGCGCGTCACGACCGGGGCCGCTGCGAGCGAGTCGGAGGGGAAGAGTGGGTGATCGAGCAGGTATTTGCGTCAGATTTGACGCAAATACGTGCTCGAGTAATGCGCGAGAGGGGACTTGAACTCAGATCTTAGTCATCTGTGACGGAGATCCGTGCTGGAGTGGTAGTAAATCTAGATCGCTGCCGGATAGCCGTCAAGTCGATGCATCTGTATGAGTTGTCAACTGGGTTGTTTCGTAGCAAGTTTCGATGATTGATGCACGCCGTCTTCGATTTGCTGCTGGGGCGGCTTCGTCGCATATGTGCCCGTTGTGGCTGCTGCGCAACCGCTCTTGCTCGACGGCGGGAATCCGATCCGCTGAGGTCCGTGGCGCGGTGTTAACCGGCGACCTGCAGGCATTCGCGGGCACAGCCCGACATGTGGTTCATCCGGCTGTAGAGCCCGATCGACGACGATTTTCGTATGGGCCGCGATCATCGCACCTCGGAGCAGCCGTACGCTGCTGCGCCGTTGGTATCGAGGATGCTGATCTTCTCCTCGTCGGAGAGCCGGTCCGAGGTCAGTATCGCTTCCACCACTTCGCCGACCGGCGCGCGGGGAGTGTCACTGCCCAGTACCAACCGGTCGACACCGACGGTGGCGCGGACGGCATGGTAGAGGTGGGGGTCTTCGATGAGGCTGGTGTCGTACCAGAAGCGCCGCAGATGCGGCAGGACGCCGCCGAGTTCTTCGTAGAGATCGGTGTGTGCCGCGCGCATCCCGCGATCCCAGCGGTACGCCAGTAGCGGGACAGCGCCACCGGTGATCCCGGCAACCACTCGCACGTTCGGGAAGCGCAAGGGGATCTTGGCCGCCACCAGTCGGCACAGGGCCGTTGCCATCTCGGTCGGGCTGCAATAAGCCGGAGCCAGAAGGTATTGCGAGGATCCGACTGCCATCTCCGGTGTCGCCCCTGGGTGCAGGAACACCATGGCGCCACAGCTGTCCAGGGCAGCCCACAGGTCGTCGAATTCCGGCGCGTCCAGCGGCTTGCCCGCCGCGGAGCATCCGAGGTTCACACCGGCGAAACCGCATTCCTCGACGCAGAACGCCACTTCATCGATCGCAGCGGCGGTGTGGGGCAGTGGCAGGCTGCCGAATGCGCCGATGCGGCCGCGGCCTGCGGCGACCGCCTCGTGCAGCAGTTCGTTGGCGAAGCGAGCGGCGTCGGCGGCGTCGGATGACGAGTCGAAATATGGTTGGACCGCACCGACGCTGGCCAGCGTCAAGTCCACGGCGGCCGCGTCCATATCGCGAATCCACTGGTCGATGAAGGCAGGCTCGCCCGCCGCGAACTGTCTGTTCGACGCCGCCGCCAGATGCTCGCCGAAGACCGCGAAGGACTCGACGCGGTGGCGAGCGTCCAGTGCTTGCATCCGGTCGAAGAACCGAGGTGGAAGGTAGTGCCCGTGGAAGTCGATGCGCATAAGAAATAAGAATACGCATCTACTTTCGACTTTCGAAAGTTAGGCGAGCGTGCTGGCCACCTGGGCGACGACTCCGCGCATCCACTGATGTCCGGGATCGTGGGTCTGTGCCGGATGCCACCACAGCGCTTCGTTAATCGGCCCCACCTCGAACGGGCAGGGAACCACGCGCAAAGCGGGCGGCAGCGCCATCGCGCTGGTGAGCCTGCGCTGGACGATCCCCACGCGCTGCGTTCCGGCGATATAGAGGGGGAGGGCCACGAAGCTGTCGGTGATCACCTGTGGTCGCAGAGCGACACCCTGCTCGGACAGCCTGCGCATCAAGAAAGGCGATTCCCCCGGTTCGTGCTGCGCGAGCACCCAGCGCAGTTCACTCAATTCGTCGAGGCCGGGTCGGTGCGTGATGATCGGGTTGTCCTGGTCGACGATGGCGATCCATTCGTCGGAGAACAACTCCGTATGAGCCATGCCGAGCGGAAACGCGCTGTGTGGAGCGATCAGGCCGTCCTCGGAGCGGGCAGTGGGTTCCACAAGTGGGTCGGGCGCCTTGCCGAACTGCCGCAAACGCAGCAGCGCCCGCGGAGCTTGCGCTTCGAACGCCGCCGCGAGCGCTGGGCCCAGCACCGCAACCACGTAGTCCGAGACGGTCAGCACGAATTCCCGCTCAGACGTGGCCGGCTCGAAACGCGACTTCGTGGCGAACAGGCGCTCCGACAGCCGCATCACACCGCCTGCTTGCTCGCGCAACTGGCGGCCCAGCGGTGTCAGTTCGTATCGGTTGCCGACTCGCTCGAGCAACTCGTCACCGAAATGCCGGCGCAGTCTGGCCAACATTGCGCTCGCGGCAGGCTGGCTCACGCCGAGCCGCTGCGCCGCACGACTCACATGCCGCTCTTCGAGGAGCACATGCAGGGCGGCGGTCAGGTTCAGATCCGGATGCGCGGGCACGCCCCATACTATCAGCGGCACTTATATTGAGAGACCGAGGATCTATTTGCCGTATACGCGGCTGATCTCCACACTCGACTCATGAGCGACTTCACCGCCGTGCTCGACGCAGTGCACGGCCCTGTTCTCTATATCGTCCTGTTCTTCTGGACCATGCTCTTGTTCTGGTTTCCGACCGGTCTGCTCCTTCCCGGGGAGAGCTCTTCTTCGTCCTGGTCGGAGCGCTGGCAGTCAGTGGGCGACTACGGCGAGTGGCTGCCGACCTCGGTTCTCGGGCAACCGCATCCGGGTGAACCCGAGGCCGCCGTTCGAGTCCTTCTTCGATACCACGCGGGCCGTCACGGACCTGGTGTTGTCGGGGACTCTCGAGCGGTATCCGAGCATGCGGATCATCGTGCCGCACGCGGGCGCCGTACTGCCGGCGCTGGCGTCGCGCATCGACGTCCTCGCATCGAAGGCGACCGGAAAACCGGAACTCATGCACCGCGCGCTGCGGCTGCTGCATTTCGATCTGGCAGGAATGCCGTTACCCGATCAGCTACCCGCACTGCTGAACGTCGCCGACCCCGCGCGCATTCATTACGGCAGCGACTGGTCGTTCACGCCGCTGCCGGAGATTCGAGCCAACAAGCAACAGCTCGAAGCAACCACCTTCCCTGATGGCAGGCCGCTGGCGGCGGCGACCTACGAGAACTCCACGGCAC
>NZ_BAFZ01000031.1 GCF_000308575.1 Nocardia exalbida NBRC 100660
GACCCGTACGGCGCACCCGGTGAGCGCCTCTACCGCACCGGCGACTTGGTGCGCTGGCGTCGCGCCGGGACCGCGCCGGTGGTGGAATACGTGGGCCGCAACGACTTCCAAGTGAAAGTGCGCGGCTTCCGCATCGAACTCGGTGAGATCGACGCCGCGCTGGCGGCGCAGCCCGAGGTCGGCTTCGCGGTGACGCTCGGGCGTGCAACCCT
>NZ_BAFZ01000030.1 GCF_000308575.1 Nocardia exalbida NBRC 100660
TCGTTTGTCGAGCGAACCGTGTGTTTCGCAGCACGATCGCAGGGAAATACAAGCGTACGCAGCGTGCGGTCGGGATCATGGATGGCGAGGAGGCCGTCCCACGCGAGCAACGGAGGTATGTATGGTCGTCGCGACGACGCCGGATCGCCCGGCGCCGGTCGAGCCAGCCACGTCGGCGCAAGCACGTTGGTGGCGGCCGAGGCTGCCCGCGACGGCGGCGTACTTGGCGGGGCTGATCATCGTCTCGGCGATCTTCTCGGCCTTGAGCGACTCCGCGCAGACCAGGATGGTGCTGCACGCGAGCACGAATCTGCACAACCTGTTGAGCGGCCGGTTGGGAACGCTGCTGGCGAGCGCGTTCGTGATCGGTGACGCCGTCGGGTCCTGGGTGATCATCCCCTTGCTCGCCTGTCTGCTCGCCCTCGCCGAGCTGCGCTTCGGCGCGCTGAGACTGGTGCGGGTGTTCCTGGTCGGTCACGTCGGCGCCACCTTGCTCGTCGCTGCGGGTCTGTGGGTGGGCATGCGAGCCGGGTGGGTCCCCGCGAGCATCCGCTGGGCCGAGGACGTCGGTGTCAGCTACGGGGCCATGGCGCTGATCGGCGCGCTCGTCGCGGCGATGCCGTACCGATGGCGCATCGCCTGGTCGACGGTGTGGTTCATCGTCGCGGTCGAGGGTGTGCTGATCGGACAGACCTTCACCCAGGCCGGGCACCTGGTGGCGCTCACGATCGGCACCGCGGTCGGATTCTTCATGATCTGGTCCAGGACGACCACCCGGCGGCGGCTGACCCGGATAGAGGGCGCCTTGCTCGCCGCGAGCGCGGTCCTGGCGGCGATTCTGCTCATGGGCTGACGGCAGCCGCGGTAGGGCGCTCGCCTACAGTGCTTGGGTGCGCCTAGTGATTGCTCGCTGTCAGGTCGACTACGTAGGGCGACTCACCGCCCATCTTCCGATGGCCCGAAGGCTACTGCTGATGAAAGCGGACGGCTCGGTGCTCGTGCACTCCGACGGCGGCTCGTACAAGCCGCTGAACTGGATGAGCCCGCCCTGCCGGCTGGACGAACGCAACGGTGACGCGCAGCTACCGGACGGTGCGAAGGCGCTGTGGGTCGTCACCAACAAGGCCGGCGAGGAACTTCGCATCACCATCGAGGACATCGAGCACGACTCCTCCCACGAGCTCGGCGTCGACCCGGGCCTGGTGAAGGACGGGGTGGAAGCCCACCTCCAAGAGCTGCTGGCCGAGCACGTGCACACGCTCGGCGCCGGGTTCACGCTCATCCGCCGCGAGTACATGACCGCGATCGGCCCGGTGGACCTGCTGTGCCGGGATGCCGACGGCGGCACGGTGGCGGTGGAGATCAAACGGCGCGGAGAGATCGACGGCGTCGAGCAGCTCACCCGTTACCTGGAGCTGCTGAACCGGGATCCGTTGCTGGCTCCGGTCGCGGGCGTCTTCGCCGCACAGCAGATCAAGCCGCAGGCGCGCACGCTCGCCGAGGATCGTGGCATCCGCTGCCTCACACTCGATTACGACGCCCTGCGTGGCACGGAGAGCAGCGAATTCCGTTTGTTCTGAACTCAGGGCAGTGCGGGGTGCGCAGGGGCGAGTAATACCCTTGTCGCATGCCTCGCCGGAAACCGCGTTCGGATCGCTACGCCGAGCGCTCGCGGGCCGGTGGCGCACCACTGGGAGACGTTGTCGGACGGACCGAGGCCGGTCCGGACGGTGCGGAGACGTATGTGGTGCGCACCATTCCTGGCGCCCGCGCGATCAAGACCTACCGCTGCCCCGGCTGTGACCACGAGATCCCACCAGGGGTCGCCCACATCGTCGCATGGCCCGCGTACGGCGGCGAAGACGACCGCAGGCATTGGCACAGCGGGTGCTGGAACGGGCGACAGACGCGCCGGATCACTCGGCGGTGGTCCTGACGCCGCCGCGGAGGCATCGTCGCGGGCGACGTGCGGTCGAGTAGGTCGGCACCGAATGGACGAGGCCGGCCAATGGCGGAAGGACCTGCGCGTGGTCCGACCAGCAGTAGTGTCCGGAAAGCTGGACGACGAACAGCTGGTGACGATTGCGACGGCAGGGGGCGATCTCGCCGCGACTCGTCGGCTTCGAGCGCCTCGCGCTTCGCCCCGGTCGTCGGGGAGCGAGCGGACGTTTCCGCGCGAGATCGAATCTCGTTTCCTCGATCCGACAGTATGGCGCGCGTGTTCGTCGATGTTCTTGCGGCGTGGACCCGCCGGATACGGAATTAGGGAAGGCCGCCCCGGGAGGAGCGGCCTTCGGTGATTTCGGTTGAGATTTGCTGCTGTCGCCGGTTGCTCCGACGTCAGTTGCTGATGTCGGCGCTCTCGCGCTCGTCCGAGTCGATGTCCTCGTCATCGCTCGCGACCTCGGGGATCGCCTTCTGGCGGGAGCCGGTGACCGACTTGGTGTTGCCGCCGATCGACTTGCGCTGATCCGGAACACCGTCCAGCAGTTCGCTTTCCCGGTTGACCGCGGCGAGCATCGCGGGCACCGAGTCGAGCTGACCGCGGATACCGAGCAGCTGGGCGAGCACGCGGCCGCGCAGCACGCGCATCTCCTCGGCCAGTTCCTTCGCGTGCGCGATCTTGCGCTCGGAGGTCTGAGTGGCGGAGGTGATGAGGCGGTTGGCCTCGTCGGTCGCGTCCTTGATCCGCTGGGCGGCCTCGGCGCGGCTGGTGGCTTCCAGCTCCTCCATGGCGCGAGTGAGCTTGGTGCGACGCTCGGCCATGGTGGCCTCGAAGTCCTGCTGGGTGGCCTTGCGCTTCGCGTCGGCTTCCTTCGCGATGCGGTCGGCCTCGGCCTGGGCGGCCTCGATGATCTTGGCGGACTCGGTGCGTGCGTTCGCGAGGGTCTGCTCGAATTCGATTTCGAGCGCCTCGCGCTTCTCCTTGGTCTCCGCGAGCAGCGACTCGTACTTGCCACGCATCTCGGTGGCCTGCTGCTCGGCGATCGACACCATCTCCGCGGCCTCGGCCTGGGCCAGCGCACGGACCTCGGACGCCTCGTCGGAGGCGAGCCGCAGCATTCGGGAAATGCGGTCGGACATACCTTCCGCGGTGGTCGGCGGCACCGAGAGTCGGTCGACCTCCTTACGGAGTTCGTCGATCTCGTCGCGCGCGTCTTCCAGCTGGCTGGCGAGGTTACGTGCTTGTGCCGCAGCCGCATCGCGGTCGGTGGCGGTGACTCTCAGTTCCGCGTCGAAGCGGTCGAAGTAATTACGCACCTCGTCTTGCGCATAACCCTTGCGCACAACGGTGAAGGGCAGTGCAACGAAGCGATTGCGATCGGACTCGGGTGACGACATGGCACACAAACTACAGCGTGAAGACAGCCGATGGTGACTCGACTGCGAATGTCATTCCAACGAGTTTTCCCGACCTGACGGCGATACTAGTGCGTAACATTCGCGTTCGGTTCGACCAACTCGATCAGCACACCTCCAGCATCCTTCGGGTGGATGAAATTGATGCGGGAATCGGCCGTTCCGTGCCGTGGGGCCTCGTACAGCAAACGCAGACCCTTGGCGCGCAGGTGCGCGGAGACGGCCTCGATGTCGGTCACCCGGTAGGCCAGTTGCTGCAAGCCGGGGCCGTTACGGTCGATGAACTTCGCGATGGTCGACTCCTCGTTGAGCGGAGCCAGCAACTGCAGGGCAGTGGCCCGGTCCGGTGCGCCCGGCAGCGACAGCATCGCCTCGTGCACGCCCTGGGCCTCGTTGACCTCGCGGTGGGTCTCGATCATGCCGAGGTTCTCGGCGTACCAGGCGACCGCGGTGTCCAGGTCCGGCACCGCGATGCCGACGTGGTCGACCGCGGTGACGTAGTCGGCTGGGATGAAAGACGACTGTTCGATAACGTTGCTCACCATTCGAAAGTAGCGCGACCTGGCACGGGGCGCGCGGGGCGCACCCGCTACCGTTGAGTAGAACACCTGCTCTCGTGGCGCCCCGGTGCGGGCGCGAGCAGGTCCGATCTACGAATGCGAGGCTCGTCGTGACCACTTCCGTGATCGTCTCCGGTGCGCGTACCCCGGTCGGCAAGCTGCTCGGAGGTCTGAAGGACTTCAGCGGTTCCGATCTGGGCGGGTTCGCGATCAGGGCGGCGCTGGAGAAGGGCGGTGTCGCGCCCGACCAGGTCGACTACGTGATCATGGGCCAGGTGCTCACCGCGGGCGCGGGGCAGATCCCGGCCCGGCAGGCGGCGGTGGCCGCGGGCATCCCGATGGACGTGCCCGCCCTGACGCTGAACAAGGTCTGCCTGTCCGGCATCAACGCGATCGCCCTCGCCGACCAGCTGATCCGCGCGGGCGAGTACGAGATCGTCGTCGCGGGCGGCCAGGAGTCCATGAGCCAGGCGCCGCACCTGCTGGAGAAGAGCAGGGAAGGCTTCAAGTACGGCGATGTGACCCTGCGCGACCACATGGCCTACGACGGCCTGCACGACATCTTCACCGGTCAGGCCATGGGCGCGCTCACCGAGCAGCGCAACGAGACCGACCGGATCAGCCGGGAGGACCAGGACGCGTTCGCGGCGGCTTCGCACCAGCGGGCGGCGGCGGCGTGGAAGAACGGCGTCTTCGACGACGAGGTGGTCCCGGTCGCGGTGCCGCAGCGCAAGGGCGATCCGGTGCTGGTGACCACGGACGAGGGCGTTCGCGCCGACACCACCGTGGAGTCGCTGGCCAAGCTGCGTCCGGCGTTCCGCAAGGACGGCACCATTACCGCGGGCACCGCCTCGCAGATCTCCGACGGCGCCGCCGCGGTCGTGGTGATGAGCAAGGAGAAGGCGCAGTCGCTGGGGCTGAGCTGGATCGCCGAGATCGGCGCCGCCGGCGTGGTCGCCGGTCCGGACTCGACCCTGCAGGACCAGCCCGCCAACGCGATCGCCAAAGCCTGCGCTCGCGAGGGCATCTCGCCCGCCGACCTGGACCTGGTGGAGATCAACGAGGCGTTCGCCGCGGTCGGTGTCGCGTCCACCCGCAAGTTGGGCATCGACCCGGAGAAGGTGAACGTCAACGGTGGCGCGATCGCCATCGGCCACCCGCTGGGCATGTCCGGCGCCCGCATCCTGCTGCACCTGGTGCTCGAGCTGAAGCGCCGCGGCGGTGGTGTCGGCGCGGCCGCACTCTGCGGTGGCGGCGGGCAAGGCGACGCACTGATCGTCCGCGTCTGATGTTCGTGGGGTGACCACCCCGCATCTCGAATCGGCGGCGCCCTCGGGCACACGAGGGCGCCACCGAGTGCCACCAATTCGCGTTCCCTGTGCTCGGCATTCGCGAATTGACGCGCTTGGCTCACCCAACCCCGGGACGTGCAGCCGGGAGATCGGATAGGGGCTGTCCGCGCCGAAACGGCGGGAGTCCTCGTACGTGTTGCGCCCCGCCAGTTCGAGCGAAGCGACAAGCATGTGCCCTTCGTGCCCCGGCTCGCCTTCGGGTGGCCGCGTAGGCGATGAAGGAGCAAGCAGCCGGGGCCGCCACAT
>NZ_BAFZ01000029.1 GCF_000308575.1 Nocardia exalbida NBRC 100660
GACACATCGTCTCCCCCTCTCCATATCGGCTTCCGGGCCGGTGGGAGTCCACGGGAGGAGAGGTGGTGTCGAACGGGGGGTGTGGATAGTTTCATAGAGTTACGGCGGCCATAGCGGTAGGGAAACGCCCGGTCCCATTCCGAACCCGGAAGCTAAGCCTGCCAGCGCCGATGGTACTGCACTCGACAGGGTGTGGGAGAGTAGGACACCGCCGGAACATCCTTCACGAAAGGCCCTCGACACCGTCGAGGGCCTTTCG
>NZ_BAFZ01000027.1 GCF_000308575.1 Nocardia exalbida NBRC 100660
GGAGATCACCACCCCCGCCCGAAGACCGTGCATGGTCGGGAAGACGCTGACCCAGGCGTAGCTGTTGACGAAGGCGGGCACCGCCAGCGGAGCCGCGAAAACCGGTCCCCACCACGACTTCCCCGGCACGTCGGTGCGTTCGACCACCCAGGCCAGCCCGACGCCGAGCGCCACGCAGATCGGCACGGTGCACGCCACCAGCGCGGCCGTATTGCCCAGCAGCTCACCGACTCTGGGCCGGAACACCAGTTCCGCCGCCTGATCGACACCGGTGGAGAAAACGGTCGAAACGATGTACCCGAGCGGCACGAACGTAGCCGCCACCAGCAGCAGCGCGACGCCCGTGACCACCGGCCCCGGTCTGCCGACCCGGGGCGGCGCGACGACGTTCCGCAGTGCCACGGCTACAGCAGACCGGCTTCGGTCATCAGCTGCGTGACCTTCTTCGAATCGAGCTTCGACGGGTCGATCGCCGGAGCCTGCAAGTCGGCCAGCGGCGGCAGCGCCGGGTTCGCGGCCACGCCGCTGGCGACCGGGTATTCCAGCGACGTGCCGTCACGCAACACCTCTTGCCCCGCCTTGCCGACGATGAACGCCAGGAACTTCTGCGCCGCCTCCTGCTTCTTGCTCGCCTTCAGCACGCCGCCGCCGGAGATGCTGACGAAGGCGCCCGGGTCCTGGTTCCTGAAGTAGTGCAGGGCGGTGTCGCCGCTGCTCTCCTTCGTATTCGCCTGGTCGCGGTACCAGTAGTAGTGGTAGATGACGCCGCCGTCCGGGCTACCGGAGTTGACCGCCTTCATGGTGGCGACGTTGTTCGGGAACGGCGTCGCGTTCTCCTTCATGCCCTTCAGCCAGGCGCGGGTGGCGTCCTCGCCCTTCAGCGCGAGCAGGGCGGCGACGATGGCCTGGAAGTCGGCGCCGGAAACGCCAGCGCCCCAGCGCCCCTTCCACTGCGGTTGCGCCAGGTCGAGCAGCGAGGCGGGCAATTGGCCGGGCTGGACCTTGTTCTTGTTGTAGACGAAAACCGTCGAGCGCGCGGCCACGCCGGTCCACTTGCCGGTGGACGGGCGGAACTGCGCGGGCACCTGTGCCAGCGTCTCGGCGTTCACGTCGGCGAACAGGCCCGCGTTCTCCACCAACGCCATGGCGGGGGAGTTCTCGGTGAGGAAGACGTCGGCGGGCGAGGCAGCGCCCTCGGCGACCAGCTGGTTGCCCAGCGCCGTGTCACCGCCTTGGCGCAACGTCACCTTGATGCCGGTTTCCTTGGTGAACGCGTCGGCCCATTCTTTGGTGAGCGACTCGTGCTGCGCGTTGTAGACGGTGATCTCGTTCGCGTCGTCGGAGGAATTCGAGCAAGCCGTGCTGCCGAGCGCCGTCATCGCGAGGACCAATCCAGCGGCAATCGTCTTCCATCTGACCGGCTTCATCCTCGTCCTTCCGACCGCGTTCCCCGTTGCATATGTTGAGGCTTACCTAAGGAAGATACAGCGTCCGACGTGCGCAAACGTTTCCCGGATGCGGCGAACCCGCGCGCCAGCTACCGCAGACCCGAGAAATCGCGCGGCACAACGTGATTGCGATCGGCGCAGGTGCCCAGCGTGTAGTCCGGAAGCAGTCCGAAGTATTCGCCGCGGGTGAGCGCGCTCCAGCGCCGCGCGTCCTCGGTGCGGGTCTTGTAGAAGTTGACCATGTAGCCGCCCTCGTAGAGGCGCAGCAGGCTGTAGCCGCCCGGATACTCCTTGACCGCGGCGACCTCGAGGAACTCCACCGCGCACGGCACGTCCGGCCTGGTGCGACGGTTGCGGTGGGTGTGGCCGCTGTGCTGTAGGAAGACGCCGGGGGAGCGGGTGTAGAGCGCTTGCAGTTCGCCGCTGTCGCGTCCGTCGAGCACGAAACCCGGTCCGGCGAGGTTGGTCAGCCCGGACTCGGTCGTGACCGGGTGGTGGCCGAACAGCAGGGTCGGCCGATCCGGATCGGCGCGCAGACGTTCGGCGAGATGATCGAATTGCGCGCGCTCGATGGACCCGCCCGCGCCGTCCAGGCTGCTGGTATCCAAGCCGAGCACGCGCAGACCGCCCACCTCGTGCTCGACGAGTTGCTGGCGCGCGGAGAAGGCATCGGCCCAGCAGTCACGGTGATCGGCGGGCGCGGGGGCGCAACCGGCGTACTCGCCGCCCGTGTGCGGCCGGTCGTGATTGCCGCGCACGGCGAGGTAGTCGCGGCCGAGCGCACCCCACCCGTCGAGCCGGGCCCGCACCGTGCGGGTGTCGAGCTCGGAGGCTTCGGCGGTCAGGTCGCCCGCGAGCAGTAGCAGTTCGGCTCCCCGGTCGGGACGGCGCAGGTCGTCCAGCACACCGGCCAGCATCACCTCGGGATAGGGCGCGAGGCCGGGGCCCTGCCGGACGCCGGGCGGCAGGTCACCGGCGATCAGCCCGCTGACCTGTTCGCCGAAGTGCACATCGTTGGCCAGCGCCAGGGTGCGCAGCCTGCGGCCCGGCGGCGGAACCAGGGTGGTGAACTCGCCGCGTGCTTCCGGCGCGGCGGGATCGGACGTGGTGAGCGAGAGTGCGGGCGTGGCGCGCAGACCCGCCGACCAGGCTTCGAAGCGGTAGGCGCGGCCCGGTTCGAGCCCGCCGATCTCGGCATAGTGGAACGGCGTCGGGTGGTCGTCGGCGAAGACCGGCACCGGCGCGCGCGCCGAGTCGGCGGGGCCGATCCGTACGTGGGTGTCGGCGTCGACGGGGATCAGCCGGCCGGCCGAGTCGGGGGCGAGCGTGGTCCAGGTGAGGATCACCGAGGTGTCGGTGATCGTCACGACTTCCAGATCGGTGGCGACGGCCGCGTCCGGCAGTGCTCGAGCTCTCGTTCGACCGGCGAAGGGGAGGAGTGCGGCGAGGCCGAGTGCCCCGAGAACGGTTCTGCGGTTCGGTCCGCAACAACTCATGCGTGGGTGCATGCGATCAGCGCGTGCCCTCCGCGGAGCAGACCTTCCACTTGCCGTCTTCTTTCGTCAGATGCTCGGTGGTGCTGGATTCGGTGTCTGGCTGCCGGCCGGGCACCGCGACGGTGAGCTTGCCGGTGACCTTCGCGGTCGCGGTGTCTCCGGTGACGACGATGTCCTCGATCCTATCGATGGTGACCGAGATCGAGGTGCTGTCGAATTCGCTCTTCTCGCTCTCGGTCATCGCCTCGAACGCGGCGCGTTCGTGCGCGCACGCCTGCTCGGCCGCCGCGCGGAAGCCGCGGGTGTCGAGGGTCTCGTAGAAGTCGCGAATCGCGAGTTCGATTCGCTTCTCGTCCGAGGCGAGCGGACCTCTGCCCTGCGAGGTAAGGAACACCCCCGCGATCATCGCGCCCGCGATCACCAGAGCGACTATCGCCACCAAGCCGACGATCAAGCCGGTGTGGCCCTTCTTGGGCTGCGGCGGATATCCCCAGGGCGGGTAGCCGGGTGGTGGATAACCAGGGGCCGATGGTGGCTGCCCGGGTCCGGGTGGTGGATAACCAGAGTCCCAGGGTGGCTGACCGGGTTCGGGGGGCGGGTTACCCGGGCCCGAAGGAGGCTGCCCTTGTCCGAGCGGAGGATAGCCAGGCTCGGGTTGTTGCGGGTGGGGCGGTCGATCATCCGGCGGTTGCCCGCCCGGCGGATAAGTCATCTCGTCCTCCGGTCTGCCCCCGGTGCCTGGATCTTTACGCCAAGGCGTGCCCGGGGTAGCGGAAACCAAACGGGTGGGATCGTTCGGGCGGGGCGACGGGCGATGTCGCCGAGGTGCGGTGGCCGGACGCGCGGCGAACGGTTTCGGCGGCGTCAGGCGGCCAATGCGGCGTGCCAGCGCGCGGTGTCGGTGTACTGGTGCAGTCGCGTGATGCGGCCTTCGTCGTCGACCTGCCACAGGTGCACGAACTCGGCCTCGTACTCGCGGCCGGTCGCGCGGGCCGCGCCGCGATAGTGACCTGTCACCACGACGGTGCCGTCCGTGGTCTCCTGCCAGGTCTCGTCGAACGGCGCGGTGTCGAAGTCCCTGGCAACCGCGCCCCAGATCCGCGCCATGGCCGCCAGCGGGCCGTGGAAGGCGCCGCCCGCGCCGCACGGCATGCCCGGGGCGGTGCGCACTTCGAATTCCGGATGCAGTAGGGCCAGGATCGCCGGTCCGTCACCCGCCTGCGTAGCGGTGTAGAAACCCTTGACGACCTCGCTTTTCACGGACATGTCCGACTCCTTCTGAAGTGATTGTTCTAGAACGATCATATTAGAACGTCGCGGGCGCGACTGCCATAGTCGTGTGGCCGGAGTCATGTCGTCCGATTCGAGACCGGGTTGCCTGGTGCTTGCCGCATATGTCCGGCTAACATTCGAACATGGGTTCGATAAGCGATGAAACGCCGCGAACCGAAGGCACGGGACCGGAGCTGGTCTACCCGAACAGGACCGGCCACTACTACCGGACACTGACCTACCCGCCGCGCCCGGTGTGGGTGCGGCTGGACGCGATCCTGGTCCGCGACCCCGGCACCCCGCGGCACGTCAACGGCGCGGGAGTCGTCATGCGCGGTGAGCGCCCCGGCACCTTGACGCACTGGTTCCCCACCGTCGACGGGGACTGGATGGGACGGGTGACCTACAGCATCCAGTTCGCCGACGGTCGCCCGGACCTGCACGTGCGCGACCAGCTGGTCCCGGCCTACGCGCTGCGCCCCCGGCGCACCGAGCGATCCGAACCGGAGTCTGCCTGATCGGGTAGTCCCTCATAGCTATTGATTTGCCCTTCGTCTCCGGGTTTGCGAGACCCCTGTGAGTGCCCGGTTCGCCTCTGTTTGCCAGGGCGGGGGCGCGCGACCATACGGGTTGTCCGGCCGGTTGCCGATCGGTTGTCGCCGTAGGGGGCCGGTGATACGTTGCCCGGCATGGGATTTCAGTTGCCGCATCCCGAGGTGCTGTGGGCGCGCGTGACCGTCTTGGACGTGATCACCGCCGCCACTCGCACGGATCGGGTCGCGAGCGGACAGGAGATCGGGCAGACGGCCGGAGTGGAAGGTGGCCGGCTGATCAGCGACGACGGCGAGGGCAACTGGTACTCGCTGGTCAGATATCCCGGCGACCGCGCGCTGCTATTCGGGCGGGACGAGGACAACGAAGTCGCCGGGACCTCCTACGATCCGCTCGCCGCGGCGCCCGCCTGGGTGCGCTCGGTGGAACCGGCGGCAAAGCTGCCCGGCGGCGTCGACGGCCCGGTCAGCTTCGTGCGCTGGTGGGAGTTCGGCCGCTGGCAGCACACGCCGACCGACCTCGACGACGGTCTCGAAATGGGCCTGAGCGCCGCTTCCGACCGGGAGAGCTTCACCGGCAGCGTCATGAGCGCCGCCATCCACGCGAAGTGGGTGGAGATGGACTACGAGGCGGGCAAGCTCACCGCCCTCACCGTCGACCCCACCGCCCTGCACGCCCTCTGCGACGCCACCGAGAACGGCACCGTCACCAAGGCTCATTTCTACTTCCTCGAGCCTGGTCTGACGGCCCCCGCTTTCACCTACCTCACCAACGCAGGCGTCCTCACGTCCGCCGCCAAGCCCACCGAACCTCTGGCGTGACCCTCTGATCACAGGCGACAACCACCATTCGAGAAGGGCTCCGGCTTCCGGGGCCCTTCTTCCGTATGACGGCGGCGTTCGAGAGATCCCTCGTCTACGTATCCGACGCCGTCGGTCGGTCGATCGCCGGATTCGACGTTCGCAGCTGTCGGCGGGCTGGTTGCCGCCGGTGGCCGGTCTGGTGACCGTGCGGCGCGAGCGGATGTCGCTCCGTTCGGCCGAGTAACCGAGCATCGCCATCGAGCCGGTCGCGGCAACGGATTCAGATCGCGTAGATGCCGATAACAGGCTTCCGCGACGGCTCGAGGGTGGTCAGCAACGTACGCATGACGTCGTCGCCGACCGCGACGCAACCTGCCGTCGGCCTGCCGACCTCCACATGGACGAAAAAAGCCGAGCCCCGATTCGGCACGACCGGAAAGCGGTTGTAGTCGATGACCAGCGCGTAGTTGTACTGCGGATCGGTCCGGCCGAGATTCTCGCTGAGCGTGGTGTCGAACGGGCACTCGCCCTCGGCGCATTGGTACTTCTGGTTGTACAGCGGGCTCGCCGTGTCGGACACCCACCACCAGGTATTCGACGGGTCCACCGACAGGTAGGGAAGCTTCGCGCCCGCGTGAGGTAACCGGCCGAAGCCCTCGGTCAACGCGAACGTGCCCTCCGGCGTGAACGCCGCCCCTTCCCTCGCCTCCCGCGAAATACCCGCCTTGCCCACCCAGGCGGGCACCGCCAACGTCCGCTCCCACCGCCGAAACCGCTTCCGCTGCCACAATTCCAGCGTCCCCCGATCGGCCCCGGCGGGCGCCGTCACCCAGATGACTTGACTGCCCGGCACCGCGTCCGGATCGAACGGCGGCCTCCTTCCGCTGAGTCCGGTCACCGATACGATCCCGACCACCGCGACCGCCACCAAAACCCCTGTCACGGTCCAGCGCGGTACCCGCCCGCGCCGGGTCCCAGCGTCAGCCAATACTATTCACGCTCCTCCGCGTAGCCGATGCCCGACATCTCGCATGGTGCCCGTGCGCGTCCGGCCGAAAGACCATCACCCGATGCCATCGTATTCACCACCGCTTCCCAGCGGGCGAGTCGGTGAACGGCACATGGCTGGGGCATACGTCGAATAGGCCTGTCCGTGGTAGGCCACTCGCGTTATCGACGTGGTGCTACGGCGTTCCAGTAGTCGGATCTGACCGCGTCCCAGAGGTGGAAGCGTTCGGGGAACCACTCGCGGACCTGGGCGAGGTCGGGGCGGTGGTCGCACTCCCCGAAGAAGATCACGCCGGGGTCGCCGTTCGGAATATCGACGATCGAGCCGTCCATTCTCATCCGGTAGGCCGAGGTAGCCGCCGCATGGTCGATCAGTGATTCGATCGCGATCCGCGCCCCTCGTGCGATCTGCCAGAGGACGGTGTGGTCACCAAACGTCGTGCGGCGCAACATCCAGCCTCGCTCGCGTGGTGTCGATCCCGCCGTGGGCGGAGAGCGCCCGCCTGCCGTCGGCTGTGATCTGGTATCCGCGACGGCGGACCAGCCCGGCATGCACGATCAGCCCCGCCGACTCGAGCGGCGGTAACGCGCGGCGCACCCGCCATCCGGTGAGGTCCACCGTCTTCGCCAGCGCGTCGACGGACAGGATTCCGCCCGGCTCGAGCGCTGCCAGCACGTCGGCCTGAATTCTGCTGAGTGGGATGTCCGGTGGCATGCGGCAAAGGATGGGCGGGTCGTCGGTCACGCGGCAGCGCAACACATTCCGTGGGCAAACTCGCGCAAATCACCAGCTCGGGTTGTGCGACGCCGCCTACGATCGGCGCGGACCGCAACAAACAGAGATCTCGGAATGCAACGGCAGGGGAGACGTGCATGGCAGACGACCACGCGGAGGAAACGGGCAGCACGCTGCCGCGCCGACAGCTCGGCAGGTATCTGAAAGAGGCTCGGGAGGGATCGGGTTTCACCCTGGAACGGGCCGCGTCCCTCATGGAGTGGAACAAATCTACCCTGAGCCGCCTGGAGCGCGGATTGACCGAAAAGGTCAGGGTCCGTGACGTTTCAGGGTTGTGTGAGATCTATGGATTGACTGACGAGAACGCGGCTGTCGCCAGGGTGCTCGCTGAACAGACACCGGCGAAGTCGTGGTGGCATACCTATGGAGATTTGATCCCGGCGTGGTTCAACCTGTATGTCGGGTTGGAAGCCAGCGCGGCAGAATTGGCGAGTTATCAGCCATTGCTCATACCGGGACTGCTACAGACACCGGACTACACGCGGGCTATCGATCGGCATTACTTCACAGAAGACACAGAAGAGGAGTTGGAACGCCGTATTCAGGTTCGTGCTCAGCGGCAACACATTCTCACCCGATCGCGTAACCCGACAAGAGCGTCGTTCGTGCTCCATGAGTCCGTGCTGCGAACTGTGGTCGGTAACCGCCGTGTCATGACCGCCCAGTCGAGGCACCTCGCAGATATGAGCACTCTGGCCAACGTCGATATCCGGATACTGCCGTTCCACGCCGGGATCCCGCTCGGCGCAGCCCTACCACCGTTCACCATCTTGGACTTCGCCCGCGACGGGCGTGGCAAGTTGACGGAGCCCCCGGTCATCTATTGCGAGAACTACACCGGCGCCGCGTACCTTGAAGGGCCAGCGGATGTGCTCAGATTCCGTGAGGCATTCGCGATGCTTCAGCAGGCAGGACCGGACGTCCGCCCGAGCCGTGACCTGTTGCGAGAGATAGCGAGGGAGTTCGACCGTGAACGCTGACTTGTCCGGAGCGTGCTGGTTCAAATCGAGCCATAGTCAAGGTGGGGCCGACTGTGTCGAGGTCGCCCACCTGGCCGGAGGCACGGTCGGCGTCCGTGACTCGAAGAACCCGACCGGTCCGGCGCTGATCTTCACGCCCGGCGAGTGGGACGCCTTCACCACCGGCGTGGTCCGTGGCGGGTTCGACCGGGCATAAGCTACCGCAACCTTGCTGAGGCGTACCTCGACCAGCGGCAGCTCCCGCAGCGCGGCGACGTCGGCGATCGGTACGACGGCATTCTGCCGTCGATTGAGGTAGCGAATCCCGAAGTCGGCAAGTCCGGACACTCCGGCCGGAAAGGTTCCACACGGAAGCCGCGCCCGGTCGACCGTGCTTACCAGTCGTTAAGGATTTCTTCAGGCCGGTCGGTGAGGGTTGCGCGACAGTGATCAGTTCTCACGTAGGAGCCTTGATGATCACCACCCGTCTGACCCTCCTAGGGCTTCCCGTGCTCGTGCTGGCCGCTTCCGCTGGTCTGGCGACGGCTCCCACTGCCGTGGCGCAGCCCCCGCTGCCGACCTACACCTGCAAGTACACGCCCATCACCGACTACGTCGTGATATTCAGCTCGATGCGAGCGCGCAAGTGCGCCGCGTCACCGGGCGCTCCGCTGGACGGCAACTATTTCTATCCGGTCCGGATGGAGAACAGCTTCACCGGTGAGAAATGGGAGTGCGGTGGCGCATTCCCGCACCTCGGCAAGCCGATCCATCCGGGAATGGGAGCTTACGAGGCGGAGGCGGTGCTCAACGCCGGGGTGGACGCGAGCAACTGCCGCCCGATCTGACCGCGCGGTCCGCGCGAGACAGCTGTTCACGAGTGCCTAGAAGTATTGATTCCGATTTCGACAGGAACCGCGATGAGCACAATCCGCCTGGCACGCCTCGGGCTGCCGATACTCCTGCTGGCCGTTACCGCCGGTCTGCTGACCGCCCCCGCCGCCGGTGCGCAAGTTCTGCCGACCTACACCTGCGGCTACACGATCGACTTACCGCACTTCGGCTCCGTCAAAGGCCGCGAATGCACGGCCTCGGCGGGCGCTCCTCTGACCGGCCACCACTGGATCACCTTCCAGCTGCGAAACAGCGGATCGGGCGAGACATGGGTGTGCAACAGCGTCGAGGCTGCGCTTGTCCCGTACTACCTGAACGACAAGATAGATCCGGGCTACGAGGACTTCGAACGGGCCTACGGTCGTGGCGCGGACGCAAGCGTCTGTCACCGCCTACTGGACTGACTCCCGCCCCGCAGTCGCCCGGGGGCGGATGCTGCAGTATCTGCTCGGTCATCGTGGATCCGTCACCGGCGGTTCGGTCCGCCGGTGTCCGGCGGCGTGGGCTTGCAGCTGTGAAACGTGGTGACATCGCGACGATCTGTACAGAATCCTGTACAGTAAGGTCATGAAGCCGATGAGCTATACCGAGGCGCGAGCTAACTTCGCATCGGTTCTCGACACTGCCACCGAAGACCTGGAAGAGGTGGTGATCACTCGCGCGGGTCACGAGCCTGCCGTTGTTGTCGCGCTCAGCGAGTATCAGGCACTCCAGGAGACCGCGTACTTGCTGGGCAATCCGGCTAATGCGCGACATCTCGAACGTTCTATCGCAGAGCATCGTGGCGGCGGCGCAACGCCTCGCGAACTGGTCGACGTTGCCGAAGACGAGGATGATGGGGAGACGAAGCGTCCGTGGGTGCGGGTCTATTCCGCGCGGCCCCCCCACTTCGACGCCGAGTTCCCTCGGGCCGCTCGCTACCTCGATGATCTGGTTTCCCCGGTTCTTGCGGCCCCCGAAAACGTCGATCCGGAGGAATTCTCAGCCGCCCTGCGCATGGTCAGTGCGTGGTTATCGCGAGTGGGTCTTCCCGAGTCCGAGCGCAAGGTGACTCGTCGCAAGGCGGGTAAGTGAAACTTACATTCACCGAATCTGCCTGGGACGACTACCAATGGTGGCTGGCCAACGACAAGAAGATCTTGCGGCGCATCAACACGCTGATCGCGGATATCAAGCGCAACGGCTACGAAGGCATCGGAAAGCCAGAAGCGCTGAAACACAATCTGGCTGGCTACTGGTCGCGACGGATCACGACTGATCACCGGATCGTGTACGTCATCGAGGACGACACGGTCGTGATCATCGCCTGTCGCTTCCACTACGAGTAATCAAAGCGGGTGCGACCACCGCAGGTCGGCGCGACCGAGGGTCGCCCCCAGAGGCCGTGCCCGGCACTCCTTCGGTTCATGCTGATGCGACCGGACGGGAACATCGGTGCGGGCGACGCCTCATCAGTACGCGCTGCGCGTCTCAGCGCGACGGCGGTGCGAAGTGCGCCGGGGCGCAGAGGGAGGCGGCGAAGACTTCGGGCGAGGTTGTGCCAACTCGTGTCATCGAGGCAGGCTGAGATTGCAGACGAAAAAGGCCCCTGCCAGCAAGTGTGCTGGTCATGGGGCCTTTGTCGTGCGTGCCCTCGGCAGGATTCGAACCTGCGGCCTTCTGCTCCGGAGGCAGACGCTCTATCCCCTGAGCTACGAGGGCGGGATAGAACTCGGTCGGGGCCGGGGAGGCGGTCCGATCGGGCTGGGTCAGCCTATCGTATCGGTGGCCGTCCGCCAAAAAGCGCGGGCGGCGGTGGTTTCGGGTCAGGGCAGGGGGGCGGCGCCTCGGGCGGTGAGCATGGTGGTCATCAGATCGGATTCGCCGCGCTGGGTTGTGGCCATGGTTTCGGCGAGGGTGCGCACCGCTGTGGTGGCTGCGTGCTGGGCGGCGTAGTCGATCATCGACAGCCCACCCTGATGGTGGCGCAGCATGAGCTGGAGGAACTTGGTGTCCAGGGCGGGGCCGGTGGCCTGGCGCAGCGCCGCGAGTTCGGCGGGCGTGGCCATGCCGGGCATGGCGGACACCGGGCCGGAGTGATGCGGCATGTTCGCGCCGGCGTGGTCGTGGCCGCCCATCGGTTCGGTCATCCAGCCCATGAACCCGTCCAGGCCCTGCGCGGGTTCGCCCCACAGCTGCAACCACCCCTGCATGCGCCCGATCTGGCTCTGCTGGGTGGTGAGGATGTCGTAGGCCAGACGGCGCACCTCGGTGTCGGTGGAACGAACCAGCACCACGCCCGCCATTTCGACCGCTTGCGCGTGATGCGCCGACATGTCCTGGCTGAAACCGACGTCGACAGGGTCCGGATCCGGTTCCGGGGACCTGTCCAGCGGAATCCGGGCCAGCACGCCGATCGCGAAGCCGATGAGAATGGCCCCGATGATGCCGAGGGTCAGCAGCGCGGTGCGCTGTCGGCGGAACTGTCCCCCGATGCCGGACCCGGCCGGTGCTTCGCGGGCATCTGGTCCGGTCGCTTCGCGATCGTGGGATCCGGCTGGTGCTTCGCCCGTGCCGGACCCGACAGGTGCTTTGTCGACCGAAATGTGAGCCTCCTCGGCGACTCCGGTGCTTTCGCGCGACGCGTCGCGACCGCCCGATGCTGCGCGTTCGTTGGATCCGGTGGCTTCGCGACCGTCCGACCCGGTGACCTCACGAGTGCCGGAGCCGGTGCTTTCCGAACTGCCGGACCCGACGGTTTCGGAAGCGCCGGATCCGATGACGTCGCCACCACCGGTCCCGGTCACCGCACGAGTGCCGGGTTCGGTCGACGCCGCGCGGTCGCCGGATCCGGTCGCTTCGTCACCACCGGACCTCGCGGCTTTGCCTCGGCCCGAGCCGGTGGCTTCGGGATCACCTGGCGCAGCGGAGGCTCCGCGATTCCGATCGGCGGCCACTACTGCCCCGCGCCGGGGGCGGGCTGGGCAGGGGCGGGCGGCGCGGGCACCGGCGCGCCGGGCATACCCGGCAGGCCGGGAAGACCGGGAACGCCGGGCACACCGGGCAGGCCGCCGGGCGCACCACCGAGTTCGGCCTGGTCCTGCTGCAGGCCCTTGCCGTCCATCGGCACCGCGTCCGGTCCGGGCGGCGTCGGGTCGAACGGCGGCGGGTTGTCGGTGTCGAAGACGATGGTCGAGCAGTCGGCGCCCACTTCGGGGTAGGCGTAGTTGTTCAGCCGCAGCGCGGTGATGAACTGGCCGACGCGCTTGTCGTCCGGGCTGTCCAGCTTCAGCTGATGACCCCAGGACTGCAGCGAGACGGCCGAATCCAGGCCGGGGTAAGGCGACATCATCGTGTACGGCTTGCCCTCGACCTTCGCCTTCAGCGTGGCGATGCCGTCGGCGTTCACCTTGTCCGGGTTGTAGGCGATCCACACCGCGCCGTGTTCGAGGGAGTGCACCGCGTTCTCCACCCGGATCGGCTTGCTGTAGACGATGCCGGTGCAGGTCGCCCAGGACTGGTCGTGCGGACCGCCGAACGGCGGCGCCTGGTCGTAGGCCACGCGCTGGTTGGCCGCGATGTGCAGACCGGCGGGGTATTCCTTCTTCACCACACCCGCGATCCCGTCGGACGGGTCCTTCTTCTGCGCGCTCGGCGTGTACTTGTCCAGGTCGGCCTTTTCCCGGTACTTGGGGACCAGGTTGTAAGCCAGTGCGCCGATCAATGCGATGATTACTACGGCCGCGCCGATGGCCGGCCAGGGGATCTGCCGGGTTTTCTTCGGAAGCTGTCCTTGTCTGCCTCGCTTGCGGGGATCTGACAACTTCGCCGCGGCCTTGGCGGCCTTGGCCGATTTGGCGCTGGGACTGCTAGGCATCGCTCAGTGTGCTCTTTCGACGTTGATGGATCCGCTGGCTGCGCAGTGCCCACCCCGAGGTGTACACCCGCCAAGACCATAGGATAGAGACTCGTGACTCCAGCTGACCTTGCAGATCTCCTTCGCTCGACAGCGGCGAAGGTGCTTGTCGAACGTGGACTGGACCCTGCGGTCCTGCCCGACGAGGTCACCGTGGAACGCCCCCGCAACCCCGAACACGGCGACTATGCCACGAATGTCGCGATGCAGGTGGCCAAGCGCGCCGGAACCAAGCCGCGTGACCTGGCCACCTGGCTGGCCGACGCGCTGGCCGAGGCCGACGGCGTCGCCGCCGCCGAGGTCGCCGGGCCCGGGTTCCTGAACATCCGCCTCGCGGCCTCCGCGCAGGGCGCGATCATCGAGCGGATACTCGCCGCGGGCGCCGCGTACGGCACCGCGGAGTCGCTGAAGGGCACCCGGATCAACCTCGAGTTCGTCTCGGCCAACCCGACCGGTCCCGTGCATCTGGGCGGCACTCGGTGGGCTTCGGTCGGCGACGCGCTGGGCCGCATTCTGGCCGCGCAGGGCGCCGACGTGGTGCGCGAGTACTACTTCAACGACCACGGGGCGCAGATCGATCGGTTCGCCGCCTCGCTGGTCGCGGCCGCCACCGGCGCGCCGACCCCGGAGAACGGATACGCGGGCGCCTACATCGGCGAGATCGCCGACAAGATCCTGGCCGCGCACCCGGACGCGCTGAGCAAGCCGGAGGCCGAGCGCCTCGAGGTGTTCAGGGCCGAGGGCGTCGAGCTGATGTTCGCGCACATCAGGGAGTCGCTGCACGAGTTCGGCACCGACTTCGACGTCTACTTCAACGAGAGCTCGCTGTTCGCCTCCGGCGCGGTCGAGCAGGCCGTGGAGCGGCTGAAGAACTCCGGCGACCTGTACGAGAAGGACGGCGCCTGGTGGATCGCCAGCTCGGAATACGGTGACGACCAGGACCGGGTGGTCCTCAAGAGCGATGGCAAAGCCGCCTACATCGCAGGCGACATCGCCTACTTCCAGGACAAGCGCTCCCGCGGCTTCGACTTGTGCATCTACATGCTCGGCGCCGACCACCACGGTTACATCGGCAGGCTGAAGGCCGCCGCGGCCGCGTTCGGCGACGATCCGGCGACCGTCGAGGTGCTGATCGGGCAGATGGTGAACCTGCTGCGCGACGGCGTCGCGGTGAAGATGAGCAAGCGGGCGGGCACCGTGGTGACGCTCGACGACCTGGTCGAGGCGATCGGCGTGGACGCGGCGCGCTACTCGCTGGTGCGCTCGTCGGTGAACTCGAGCATCGACATCGACCTGAACCTGTGGGCCAGCCAGAGCAACGAGAACCCGGTCTACTACGTGCAGTACGCGCACGCGCGGACCGCGTCCATCGCCCGCAACGCCGCCGAGTTCGATTACGACTCCGTCACCGCCGACCTCGCGCTGCTGTCGGCGGAGGAGGAGGGCGAGCTGATCCGCACCCTCGGCGAGTACCCGCGCGTGGTGGCCGGTGCGGCGAGCCTGCGTGAACCGCACCGGGTGGCCCGCTACCTGGAGGAGCTGGCCGGCGCGTACCACCGTTTCCAGACCAACAAGAACCTGCGCGTCCTGCCGCTGGGCGACGACCCCGTCTCCCCGACGAACGCGGCTCGGCTCGCTCTGGTCAACGCGACCCGCCAGGTCCTGGCCAACGGCTTGGCCCTGCTCGGCGTCGGCGCGCCGGAGCGCATGTGACCGGCCGGTCGACCACAGCGAGGAAGGAAGGCTCAGTGAGCGAGCACAGCGAGGTCGGAGAATGAGCGCGCATCCCGCCGGTCCACGGCATGCCGAGATTCCGCACGCGCCGAACCTGCCGGAGCGTCCGAGCGATCCGAAGCAGATGATCGACCTGCCCGCCAACGTGTGGCCGCGCAACGCCACTCGCGACGAGGCCGGCATCGTGCACTTGGCGGGCGTGCCGGTATACGAGCTGGCCGAGCGGTTCGGCACTCCGCTGTTCGTGGTCGACGAGGACGACTTCCGTTCCCGCTGCCGTGACATGGTCCGCGCCTTCGGGGCGAACGCGCGAGTCCACTACGCGTCCAAGGCGTTCCTGTGCGGCGAGGTCGCCCGCTGGATCCGGGACGAGGGCCTGGCGCTGGACGTCTGCTCCGGCGGCGAACTGGCCATCGCGTTGCACGCGGGCTTCCCCGCGGAGCGAATCGCGTTGCACGGCAACAATAAATCCGTCGAGGAACTGGAAGCGGCGGTGTCCGCCGGTGTCGGCCACGTGGTGGTCGACTCGCTCATCGAGATCGAGCGCCTGGAAGCCGTCGCGATCCGCGCCGGCGTGGTGCAGGACGTGCTGGTCCGGGTCACCGTCGGGGTGGAAGCCCATACCCACGAATACATCTCGACCGCGCACGAGGACCAGAAATTCGGCTTCTCGATCGCGGGCGGCGACGCGATGGAGGCGCTCGCGCGCGTCTTCGACGCCGACAACCTGCGCCTGGTCGGCCTGCACAGCCACATCGGCTCGCAGATCTTCGAGATCGACGGCTTCGAGATCGCCGCGCGGCGCATGCTCGGCCTGCTGCGGGAGGCCATCGACAAGTTCGGCGTCGATCGCACCGCGCAGATCGCGACGCTGGATCTCGGTGGCGGACTGGGGATCTCGTATCTGCCGTCGGACGACCCGCCGCCGCTGGACCGGTTCGCCGCGAACCTGCGCGAGCTGGTCGCGGCCGAAGCCGAACGCGCGGGCCTGCCCACGCCGGTGATCGCGGTGGAGCCCGGCCGTGCCATCGCGGGGCCCGGCACGGTGACGCTCTACGAGGTCGGCACCATCAAGGACGTCTCGCTGGACGGTGGCCTGCGCCGCCGCTACGTGAGCGTCGACGGCGGGATGAGCGACAACATCCGGCCCGCGCTGTATCAGGCCGACTACGACTGCCGCCTGGTCTCGCGGTCGTCGCAGGCCGGGCCGGTGGTCGCGCGCGTCGTCGGAAAGCATTGCGAGAGCGGCGACATCGTCATCCGGGACACCTGGATGCCCGCCGATGTCGGCCCCGGCGACCTGGTCGCCGTCGCCGCCACCGGCGCGTACTGCTACTCGATGTCCAGCCGGTACAACCAGTTGACCCGTCCCGCGGTCGTCGCGGTGCGGGACGGACAGCCACGCCTGATCCTTCGCCGGGAGACGGTGGCGGACCTGCTCAGCTTGGAGGTGGAAGCGTGACGGCGAACGCGAACAAGGGTGCGTGGGGGACCGATCGCCCGATCGGTGTCGCGGTCCTTGGCATGGGCAATGTCGGCACCGAGGTCGTGCGCATCCTGCGCGAGCACGCCGAGGACCTGCGTTCCCGCGTCGGCGCCCCCGTGGTGCTACGCGGTGTGGCGGTCCGCAACCTCGACACCGACCGCGGTCTTCCCGCGGGCCTGCTGACCACCGACGCCGACGCACTGGTCGCCCGCGACGACGTCGACTTGGTGGTGGAGGTGATCGGCGGCATCGATCCGCCGCGCCGGTTGATCCTGGCCGCGCTGAACGCGGGCAAATCCGTGGTGACCGCGAACAAGGCCCTGCTGGCCGACTACACCGGTGAACTCGCCGCCGCCGCCGAGCGCAGCCGCGCCGACCTGTACTTCGAGGCCGCCGTCGCGGGCGCCATCCCCGTGGTGCGCCCGTTGATCCAGTCGCTGGCGGGCGACCGGGTGAACCGGGTCGTCGGCATCGTCAACGGCACCACCAACTTCATCCTCTCCGCGATGGACGAGACCGGCGCCGACTACTCGGCGACGCTGGCCGAGGCCACCCGGCTGGGCTACGCGGAGGCCGATCCGACCGCCGACGTGGAGGGCTACGACGCCGCGGCCAAGGCCGCGATCCTCGCCTCGCTGGCCTTCCACACCCGGGTCACCGCCGCCGACGTGTACCGCGAGGGCATCTCGCGGATCTCCGCCGAGGACCTGGAGACCGCCTCGGCGCTCGACTGCACGGTCAAACTGCTGGCCATCTGCGAGCGGGTGGACGCGGGTCCCGGCGAGCCGGGACCGGAGGACGGCGGCAAAGAGCGCGTCTCGGTGCGCGTCTACCCCGCGCTCATTCCGCGCAAGCACCCGCTGGCCGCGGTGACCGGAGCCTTCAACGCGGTCGTCGTCGAGGCGGAGAACGCCGGGCGGCTGATGTTCTACGGGCAGGGCGCGGGCGGCGCTCCGACCGCCTCCGCCGTCCTCGGCGATCTGGTGATGGCGGCCCGGAACAAGTTCTACGGGGGTCGCGCTCCCGGCGAATCGGTTTATGCTGAGCTACCGATCGCGCCGATCGGCGATACGCCCACCCGCTATCACGTCAACCTCCAGGTCGAGGACCGTCCCGGGGTTCTGGCGGCGGTGGCGGGCGAATTCGCCAATCACGGGGTGAGCATCTCGACCGTCCGTCAAGAAGGGCACGGCTCGGGTGCGCGCCTCGTCGTGGTGACCCACCACGCAGTGGAGTCGGCGCTCGCGGACACCGTGGCCGCCCTGGCGGAAATGGCATCCGTCACATCTGTGACCAGCGTTCTGAGATTGGAAGGCACCGAAGAATGACCACAGCGTCGCGCAGCGACTCCATGAGGGGTGGCGGCCGGGAGCCGGGGGGCCGTACGACGGGCGTCGCGCCCCAGGCAGGAGTGCATTCCCGCTGGCCGGGCCTGATCGCGGCTTACCGCGACCGGCTCGCGGGCGCGGCCGACTGGGAGCCGGTCACCTTGTTCGAGGGCGGCACGCCCTTGGTGCCCGCGCCGCACCTGTCCGAAATCACCGGGTGCGACGTGTACCTCAAGGTCGAGGGCCTGAACCCGACCGGTTCGTTCAAGGACCGCGGCATGACGATGGCGATGACCGACGCCAAGTACCGCGGCCAGCAAGCGGTGCTGTGCGCGTCCACGGGCAACACCTCGGCATCCGCCGCGGCGTACGCCACCCGCGCGGGCATGAGCTGCGCCGTGCTGATCCCGCAGGGCAAGATCGCGATGGGCAAGCTGGCCCAGGCGGTCATGCTCGGCGCGAAGATCATCCAGGTGCAGGGCAACTTCGACGACTGCCTCGAACTCGCCCGCAAGGTCACCGCCGATTTCCCCAGCGTCGGCCTGGTGAACTCGGTGAACCCGGCGCGCATCGAGGGCCAGAAGACCGCGGCCTTCGAGATCTGCGACGTGCTCGGCAAGGCGCCCGACGTGCACGCCCTTCCCGTCGGCAACGCGGGCAACATCACCGCGTACTGGCGTGGCTACCGGGAGTACTACGCCGACGGCGTCACCGGCGCGCTGCCGCGCATGCTCGGCGTGCAGGCCGCGGGCGCTGCCCCGCTGGTCAACGGCGCACCGGTGAAGGACCCCGAGACCATCGCGACCGCGATCCGGATCGGCGCGCCCGCCTCCTGGAACGGCGCCGTCGAGGCCAAGGAGCAGTCGGGTGGCGCGTTCCGCGCCGCCACCGACGAGGAGATCCTCGACGCGTACCGCCTCGTCGCGGCCACCGAGGGCGTGTTCGTCGAGCCCGCGTCGGCGGCCGGTGTGGCCGGTGTGCTCGCCGCCCGCAAGGAGGGCTGGCTGGACTCCGGGCTCACCGTGGTGTGCACCGTGACCGGCAACGGTCTGAAGGATCCCGACACCGCCCTGCTGGGCCTGCCGCAGGTGCAGCCGGTCGCGGTCGACCCGGTCGCGGTCGCCGCCGAACTAGAGCTGGCCTGAGTTGAATTCGCGCGAGAGCCAGCTCATGAGCGCGACGCTGCCCGCCGGTCTGACCGTGACCGCCCGGGTACCCGCGTCCACCGCGAACCTCGGTCCCGGGTTCGACTCGCTCGGCATGGCATTGGGGATCTACGACGAGATCCAGGTGCGCACCACCGATTCCGGGCTCACCGTCCGGGTCGAGGGCGAGGGTGCCGACGATGTGCCATGGGGCCCTTCACATCTCGTGGTCCGCGCGATCGAGCGCGGCCTGGAGTCGGCCGGTGTGTGGGCCGACGGTCTCGATGTGGTGTGCCGCAACGTGATTCCGCATTCGCGCGGTCTGGGCTCCTCGGCCTCGGCGGTGGTCGGCGGACTCGCCGCGGGGTGCGCCCTTGCCGCGAAGCTGGATCCGGCGCTGGCCACGCCGGCCGACCGAATGGTCCAGCTGGCCGCGGAATTCGAGGGTCATCCGGACAACGCGGCGGCCAGTGTGCTCGGCGGGATCGTGGTCTCGTGGACCGAGAGCGAGCGTCCGGCGGACGAGGCTCCGGGCACCGAATATCACGGCCGCACCTACCGCGCGGTGCGGCTCGAGGCCCATCCCGCGGTGCGTCCGATCGTGCTGATCCCCGAGGAGCGCTCGTCCACCGCGCACACCCGCGGCCTGCTGCCCGACGTCGTGCCGCACGGCGACGCCGCGTTCAACGTCAGCCGCGCCGCGCTGGCCGTGGTGGCGCTGACGCAGCGTCCCGACCTGCTGATGCCGGCCACCGCGGACCGTCTGCACCAGGCCCAGCGTGCCCCCGCGCTACCGCTGACCACGGCCTGGATCACCCGCCTGCGCACCGCGGGGATCGCGGCCACCGTCTCCGGGGCGGGCCCGACCATCCTGGCCCTGGGTACCAGCGAATTTCCAGCGGAACTACGCGAACTGGCGGCGGCCGACGGCCTGCGCGTGGTGGAGCCGGGAATCGCCGAAGGTGTCCTGGTCGACTGACGGCGAGTCTGTCTTGCCGAGATTCGCAATGGACAGCTATCCTGGGCAAGTCCGTACATCGTGCGCATCAGACGCCGGTGCTTCATCAGGGCAATCGCTCCAGCAGGCTCCAGGCTCGAGCCTCCAGGCCATGGGGGTGCTGCGTAGCTGCGCAACTGGAATGATCTCTCCCCACCTTTCACCAATGGTGGAGAAGCCGCCGGTCCGGCGGAGCAGGTGATACGGCACACAGCGCCCGGACGGACGCATCCCAGTCCGGCAGAATGCCCGGGCTGCGGGACGAACCCTCGAAACAGCACACGGCGATCGAGGGAAGGAAAGGATTTCCGTGACAGATACGGACCTGCTCGCGACACCCGGCGTGGAATCGAACCCGACGGGCGAGCGCGAAAGTGAATCCGGACAGATTTCGAAGATGAGCGAACACACCGACGTCGCACGATCGGGGCTGACTGGAATGTTGTTGCCGCAGTTGCGCGCGCTTGCGGGGGAGCTCGGTATCCGAGGCACCTCCGGGATGCGCAAGGGCGATCTCATCGCCGCCATCAAGGAGAATCAGGCCGCCGGAAGGGCGGCGGCAGCCAAGGCGGAAAAGCCCGCCAAGAGCGAGGCCAAGTCCGCGGTAACCGCCAAGGCCGACACCCCCGCCAAAGCCGATGCCCCCGCCAAGACCGCCGCTTCCGCGGCGCCGGCCAAGGCCGAGCAGGCGACCCTCGACGTGACGTCCGCGGCTTCGGCCGCGCCCACCGAGGCTCCCGCCCCGGCGAAGACGGCCCCCGCCGATTCCGCGCCCGCCGCCACGAACGCGGCCGAGTCGGCATCGTCCACGGCGACCGAGACCACAGAGGAGTCCGGCAGGGAGAGCGGCCAGCGCGGCCGTGGCCGGCAGCGCCGTGGTCGTGACCAGGCGCGATCGGCGACCGAGACCGCACCCGCCGAGACGCGTTCCGACGAATCGAAGCAGGACGCCGACCAGGGCGGCGAGCGTCGCCGCGACCGTGGTCAGAGTGACCGTGGCCAGAGCGACCGTCAGAGTGACCGTGGCCAGGGTGAGCGTCAGAGCGAGCGCGGCCAAGGCGACCGTCAGAGCGACCGTGGCCAGGGCGAGCGCGGCCAGAGCCAGAACGGTAGCGCGGGCGGCCGCGGCGGTGACGACGAGGAAGGCGGTCGCGGACGGCGGGGACGCCGCTTCCGTGAGCGTCGTCGTGGGCGCGACCGCGAGACCGGTGGCGGCGAGGCCCGTGAGCTCGAGATCCGCGAGGACGACGTCCTCCAGCCGGTCGCGGGCATCCTCGACGTACTCGACAACTACGCCTTCGTCCGCACGTCGGGTTACCTGGCCGGGCCGAACGACGTCTACGTGTCGATGAACCTGGTCCGCAAGAACGGCCTGCGCCGTGGTGACGCGATCACCGGCGCGGTGCGCGCTCCGCGCGACGGCGAACAGTCCAACCAGCGCCAGAAGTTCGATCCGCTGGTGCGGCTGGACACGGTCAACGGCGGTGACGTCGAGGCGGCCAAGCGCCGTCCCGAGTTCGGCAAGCTCACCCCGCTGTACCCGAACCAGCGCCTCCGGCTGGAAACTCAGCCGAACAAGCTGACCACCCGCGTGATCGACCTGATCATGCCGATCGGCAAGGGCCAGCGCGCCCTGATCGTGTCGCCGCCGAAGGCGGGTAAGACCACGATCCTGCAGGACATCGCGAACGCGATCGCGACCAACAACCCCGAGGTCTACCTCATGGTGGTGCTGGTCGACGAGCGTCCCGAAGAGGTCACCGACATGCAGCGTTCGGTACGGGGCGAGGTCATCTCCTCGACCTTCGACCGTCCGCCGTCAGACCACACCTCGGTCGCCGAACTCGCCATCGAGCGCGCCAAGCGCCTGGTGGAGATGGGCAAGGACGTCGTCGTGCTGCTCGACTCGATCACCCGGCTCGGGCGCGCGTACAACAACTCCTCGCCCGCCTCGGGCCGAATCCTCTCCGGTGGTGTGGATTCCACCGCGCTGTACCCGCCCAAGCGGTTCCTCGGCGCGGCGCGCAACATCGAGAACGGCGGCTCGCTCACGATCATCGCCACCGCGATGGTGGAGACCGGGTCGACCGGTGACACGGTGATCTTCGAGGAGTTCAAGGGCACCGGTAACGCCGAGCTCAAGCTGGACCGCAAGATCGCGGAGCGGCGAGTGTTCCCCGCGGTGGACGTCAACCCGTCCGGTACCCGCAAGGACGAACTACTGCTCAGCCCCGACGAGGCGGCGGTGTTGCACAAGCTGCGCCGCGTACTGTCCGGCCTGGACTCGCACCAGGCGATCGATCTGCTGATCGACCGTCTGAAGAAGTCCAAGAACAACCTCGAGTTCCTGATGCAGGTGAGCAAGACCGCACCCGGCGCGCTCGACGAGTGAGCTGACCAGCTGTTCGGCCGAAAGGGTCCCGCTGATGCGGGACCCTTTCGGCGCTCCGGGGCCGAAGAACGCCACACCGATCGTGGCGGCGCCGCAGATCAGGAAGCTCATGACGAGCGCACACGTCCCCACCCCGGAGTTCGGCGCGGCGGACCCGGAAGCCCCGATGTACACGGCGTTCTCCGGAGCCGGATAGGGCGTGCCTGCCGGGAGCGCGAACAAACCGACGGCGACCGCGAGAGTCAGCAGAACGAGGATCGCGGACGCGATTCGGATGTTCACGAGGTCTCCTTCCTGTCTCGGCACGCCGATGTGCACCAGGTATGCAACTCTATGAACGAATTTGTTCACGTTCCCGAGTAGCGGACTACCCGACTTCAGGGTCCCGGAGGCGGCGCCGATTCGCGTGCCCGGACTTCCAGGGGCGGGAACGGCAGGGGATTACCTGGGCGGGAACAAACCACCCGCCGGGGGCGTTTTGGGAGCGTAACGGCAGTTCTGGCATACTGAACCGTCGTTGCGTCTGCTCAGGTGAGCAGAGCTCCCGCCTAGTCGGTTCCGGTTCACGCTCAGCGCTTGCACGCGCGGGCGACCCGGCGACCACAATCGAGAGGACATCCATGAAGGCAGGAATTCACCCGACGTATGTCGACACCACGGTCGTCTGTGGTTGCGGCAACACCTTCCAGACTCGCAGCACCAAGGAGTCGGGACACATCACCGTCGAGGTCTGCTCGCAGTGCCACCCGTTCTACACCGGCAAGCAGAAGATCCTCGACACCGGTGGCCGCGTGGCCCGCTTCGAGGCCCGCTACGGCAAGCGTGCCGGCAAGAAGGCCGACGCCAAGTAGCTTCCTCGCCGACGCCCGGTCCTGCTGCGCAGGCCGGGCGTCGGTGTTTTGTATGGACCGGCATCAGGAGAAGGAAGCACTGTGACGCAACCGTCCGCCATCGACGACATCCTGGCCGAGTACGCGGGCCTGGAGACGCAGCTGGCCGATCCGTCGCTGCACAACGATGCGGGCGCCGCGCGCCGGGTCGGCAAGCGGTTCGCCGAGCTGGCTCCGGTCATGGCCACCTATCGCAAGCTCGAGACGGCGCGCGACGATCTGTCCGCCGCC
The DNA here is from genome assembly GCF_000308575.1 of Nocardia exalbida NBRC 100660. Taxonomy (GTDB): domain Bacteria; phylum Actinomycetota; class Actinomycetes; order Mycobacteriales; family Mycobacteriaceae; genus Nocardia; species Nocardia exalbida. Next base: position 23,327 of record NZ_BAFZ01000027.1, read on the forward strand.
CGGGAACTCGCCGCCGACGACTCCGCGTTCGCCGCGGAGGTCCCGGAGCTGGAACAACAGGTCGAGGAACTGGAACAGGCGCTCGCCGACCTGCTGGCCCCCCGCGACCCGCACGACGGCGACGACGTCGTGCTCGAGGTGAAGTCCGGGGAAGGCGGCGAGGAGTCCGCGCTGTTCGCCTCCGACCTGGCCCGCATGTACGTGCGGTATGCCGAGCGCCACGGCTGGAAGGTCGAGATCCTCGACGTCACCCTGTCCGACCTGGGCGGTTACAAAGAGGCGACGCTGTCGATCAAGAGCCGTGACGCGACGCGCGAGGGTGTCTGGTCGCGCTTCAAGTTCGAGGGCGGGGTGCACCGGGTGCAGCGCGTCCCGGTGACCGAATCGCAGGGCCGCATCCACACGTCGGCGGCGGGCGTGCTGATCTATCCGGAGCCCGACGAGATCGAAGAGGTGCAGATCGACGAGTCGGATCTGCGCATCGACGTCTACCGCTCCTCCGGGAAGGGCGGTCAGGGCGTCAACACCACCGACTCCGCGGTGCGCATCACCCATCTGCCCTCCGGCATCGTCGTCACCTGCCAGAACGAGCGCTCCCAGTTGCAGAACAAGGCGCGCGCCATGCAGGTGCTCGCGGCGCGGTTGCAGGCGCTGGCGGAAGAACAGGCAGATCAGGAGGCGGCGGCGGGCCGCGCCAGCCAGATCCGCACGGTGGACCGCTCCGAGCGGATCCGCACCTACAACTTCCCGGAGAACCGGATCACCGACCATCGGATCGGTTTCAAGGCGCACAACCTCGACGCCGTGCTCGACGGGGATCTCGACGCACTGCTGGACGCTCTCGGGAAGGCGGATCGCGAAGCACGTATGGCCGCGGAATAACTGTCGTTCGGGCAGAGTCGGTGCCATGTCTACGACCCGAGTCGCGCTGCGCCCCGTCCTCAACGACGCCACCGAGACGTTACGGACCGCGGGGGTGCACAGCCCCCGCGCCGACGCCGAGCACTTGGCCGCGCACGTTCTCGGTGTGGAGCGAACCCGGCTGGCGCTGAGCCCGCTGGTGGCGCCGGACGAGCTGGACGCGTTCCGCGAGCTGGTCGCCCGTCGTGCGGAGCGAATTCCGTTGCAGCACTTGACCGGGACGGCCGTGATGGGCGCGCTCGACCTCGCGGTCGGCCCCGGCGTCTTCGTGCCGCGCCCGGAGACCGAGCTGCTGTACGCGTGGGCGCTGGCGCAATTGGAAGCGCTGCCGCACGATCACGCGCCGATCGTCATCGATCTGTGCACCGGATCCGGAGCGCTCGCGCTGGCTGTCGCGCACGCGCGCCCCGACGCCGAGGTGCACGCCGTCGAACTCGATCCCGCCGCACTGGTCTGGGCGCGGCGCAACGCCGACGACCGCATCGCCGCGGGCGATACCCCCATCACCCTCTACGCCGACGACGCCACCGATCCCGAACTGCTCACCGATCTGAACGGCCGGGTGGACATCGTGCTGTCCAACCCGCCCTACATCCCGGAGGGCGCTCGCCTCGACCCCGAGGTGGCCGAGCACGATCCGTCCGTCGCCCTGTTCGGCGGCCCGGACGGGCTGTCGGTCATCCGCGGGATGGTCCCGAACATCACCAGGCTGCTGCGCCCCGGCGGCGCCACCGCCATCGAGCACGACGACACCAACGGCTCCGGCGTGGCCGCCCTCCTCACCGCCACCGGCGTCTTCACCGACGTCGTCGAACACCCGGACCTGGCGGGCAAACCTCGCTTCGTCGCCGCCACCCACACCTGACCCGCGCTTCGCGCGTCTGTCGCACGAGCACACCGGAACCGGTGTGCTCCTTCGGCGCACCTACTACCCGCCCGCAGCTGGTACGGCCTGAAGACCCGGGGAGGCGGGCCGGCGGCCCAGCATGCCAGGATGGGTGCCGTGAGTACCGTCTACGACTGCGCGGATCCCGACTCGCGCGCCGCCGGACTGTCCGCAGCCACCAGCGCCCTGAAATCCGGACGGTTGGTCGTGCTGCCCACCGACACCCTGTACGGGCTGGCTGCCGACGCGTTCGATGCCACCGCGGTGAGTTCGCTGCTGGCGGCCAAGCGTCGCGGCAGGGACATGCCCGTGCCGGTGCTCGTCGGTTCCTGGCACACCATCGACGGCCTGGTCTTCTCGGTGCGCCCGCAGGCGCGCGAGCTGATCCGGGCGTTCTGGCCCGGCGGCCTGAGTCTCGTTGTGCAGCAGGCGCCTTCGCTCGCCTGGGATCTCGGTGACACCCGTGGGACGGTGATGCTGCGGATGCCGCTGCACCCGGTCGCGCTGGAGCTGTTGCGTGAGGTCGGCCCGCTGGCGGTGTCGAGTGCCAATGTGTCCGGGCAGCCCCCGGCGAAGACCGCGCCCGAAGCCCGTGACCAGCTCGGTGACCTGGTCGGCGTCTACCTCGACGGCGGCCCTGCCGAGCACGCCGTGGCCTCCACCATCGTCGATCTGACCGCCGATCAGCCGCGCATCCTGCGCGTGGGCGCGGTGCCGGTCGCCGACATCGCCGAGGTGCTCGGCATGTCGCCGGAAGCGCTCAGCGGCGCCGCACAGCAGCGCGGATGATGGGTTCGAGTGCCGTCGTCCCGCTTCGGGAGCTGCTCGTCGTGCTGCTCATCTCCGCGGTGGTGACGTTCCTGGCCACCGGTGGGGTGCGGGTGCTGGCGATCGGCTTCGGCGCGGTCGCCGTGCCGAGGGACCGGGACGTGCACGTCAAGCCGATTCCGCGGATGGGCGGGGTCGGCATGTACATCGGTGTGGTCGCCGCGGTGCTGTTCGCCCACCAGCTGCCCGCGCTGCGCAGCGGCTTCGACTACAAACCCGACATCCCGATCGCCGTGCTGGTGGCCGCCACGGTCATCGTGCTGGTCGGCATCGTCGACGATCGCTGGGGGCTGGACGCGCTGACGAAGTTCGCCGGCCAGGTGACGGCGGCGGGTGTGATGGCCGTCATGGGATTGGGCTGGTACGTCATCTACAACCCGTTCAGCAACACCACGGTGGTACTGGACGGCTTGCAGGGCGGGCTGGTCACGGTGGCGGTCACCGTCACCCTGGTCAACGCCATGAATTTCGTCGACGGCCTGGACGGCCTCGCGGCCGGTCTGGGTCTGATCGCGGCGCTGGCCGTCTTCGTGTTCTGCCTGGGACTGATGAACGAGCAGGGCGGCTCGGTGGACACCTACCCGCCGGCATTGCTGGCCGCCGCGCTCGCGGGTGGATGCCTCGGATTCCTGCCGCACAATTTCCAGCCCGCGCGCATATTCATGGGCGACTCCGGCTCGATGCTGATCGGATTGATGCTGGCCGCGGTGTCGACCGGCGCGTCGGGGCGAATCCCGTTGCAGGGGTACGGCCCGCGCGACATCGTCGGTCTGCTTTCCCCGCTGTTGCTGGTCGGCGCGGTGATGTTCATTCCGGTGCTCGACCTGTTGCTCGCCATTGTGCGCCGGGTCCGCGCGGGCGTGAGTTTCTCGACGCCGGACAAAATGCACTTGCATCATCGCTTGCTGCAGATCGGCCATTCGCACCGCCGCGTGGTTCTGTTGATCTATTTGTGGGTCGGCGTGCTCGCCTTCGGTGCGGTCGGCACCTCGCTGATGGACCGCACGCTGGTGGTGTTGCTGATGGCGGGCGGGCTGGTATTCGCCTTGGTGATCACCGCCATTCCGGGGCTGCGGCGTGGGGACCCGGCGGGTGACGGATCGGCGTCCGGGTAAAGTCGGCGGTTGTGAGCTTCACACCCCGACCCGTGCCAGGCCCCGACGCGCCGCTGCGATCCGCGCTGCGCTACGGACTGATCGGCTTGGGCGTGCTGGTCGTCCTGGCCGTCGCGCTGGGCGCCGCCGTCGCGGGTGGCTCCGGAGTGTGGGGCGCCGTGCTCGGCGCCGCGATCGGTGGCGGCTTCATCCTCACCACCGCGGCCGTCGTGCTGTTCGGCGCGAAGCTGCCGCCGAGCACCGCAGGCCTGATCATGCTGGTCAGCTGGGCGGGCAAGGTCCTGGTGGCGCTGATCGTCGTCGCGATCCTCCAGCGGTTCCACTTCTACGATCGCGTCGTGCTGTTCCTCACGGTGGTCGGAGCCCTGGTCATCGTGCTCGGCGCGGAGACGTACGGCGTTGTCCGGCAGAAGGTTCCGTACGTGACGACGACCGACCCGGACACCGCGTCCGGTACCCGGGAGTAACGAAAACACCCCACCCCCTACACGCTGTCGTAGATGACTTGGTAAAGTGTTGGTAAGCAAGCGACCAAGTCGGGGATCTGCGAGGGGTCACCACCGAGATCCCCTGCATGGGCCGCTATGCTTACTGCCGTGCCGGGCTCCGAGGGGTGTTCCGGTTCTGCATGTCGACGAATGTCGCCGACACACGTACAGACGCCTGGTGGAAATCAAACCACCGCCCAGCTGCTGACGAACTTCGAGCCGACCTGAGTCGACCCAAATTGATCGTCAATGTCCGATCGAACCGCGGGAATGACCGTACCCGCGGCCCGAACACGGGAGAGAACGCTGAGCGTCACCACTCTGGCGGCCGAGTTCCACGCGCCGTCGCTTACCGACTTCTTCCCTCCAGCTGTGCTGTTCGAGGGAACGCCGTTCGAACTCGATCGATTGATGCTGATCCGCATTCTGATGACGGCCGTTCTCGTCGTCGTGATGGTGCTGGCATTCCGCTCGCCCCGGATCGTTCCGCGCGGCCTGCAGAATGTGGCCGAAATCGGCCTGGTCTTCGTCAAGGAGCAGATCTGTGACGAGGTCCTCGGCAAGGAGTCGGGACGGAAGTTCTTGCCCCTGATCGCGACGATCTTCTTCACGGTCCTCTTTCTGAACTTCTCGGGTGTCGTGCCGGGGTTGAACATCTCGTCGAATGCCCGAATCGGCATGCCGCTGGTGCTGGCCGTCATCGCGTACCTGACGTTCAACTACGTCGGTATCAAGAAGTACGGATTCCTCAACTACATGCGCAGCAGCATCGTCGTTCCGAACGTTCCCGTCGCACTGCACGTGCTGCTGATTCCGATCGAGTTCGTCTCGACCTTCATCCTGCGTCCGTTCACGCTGACCGTCCGACTCATGGCGAACATGCTGGCCGGCCACATCATGCTGGTCCTGTTCTTCAGCGCGACCTGGTTCTTCCTGTTCGACGCCACCTCGTGGATGAAGGTGTTCTCGCCGTTCTCGCTGCTCGCGGGACTCGGATTCACCCTCTTCGAGCTGTTGGTCATCTTCCTGCAGGCCTATGTGTTTGCGCTGCTGACCGCCGTATACATCTCACTCGCACAGCATGCGGCCGACCACTGACCTGACCGACACAACTACCGGAAACCTGCTACACCACGCCGACCGGCGGGTGAGCAACAGAAAGGGAATGGAAGACTCATGAGCCTCGCTTACCTGGCCCAGGAAGCCGCCACGAACGAGAGCACCTTCAAGGGCCTGGGCGCCGTCGGCTACGGTCTCGCCGCGATCGGCCCCGGCATCGGCGTGGGCATCGTCGTCGGTAAGGCGATCGAGGGCATCGCCCGGCAGCCCGAGCTGCAGGGCACCATCCGTACCAACATGTTCCTCGGTATCGCGTTCACCGAAGCCCTGGCCCTCATCGGTCTCGTCGCCGGCTTCATTTTCTGATTCCGATGTACGAGTCAGTTTTGCTCGCGGCGGCGGAGGGAGAGGAAGTGAATCCTCTCCTCCCCGAAACGTACGACATCGTCTGGTCGATCGTCTGCGTCATCATCATCGGGTTCCTGTTCTACAAGTACGTGACCCCGCGCCTGATGAAGACGCTCGACGAGCGTTCCGAGAAGATCGAAGGCGGCATCGCTCGCGCGGAAGCCGCGCAGGAAGAAGCTCAGCTCACCCTGCAGCAGTACCAGCAGCAGCTGGCCGACGCCCGGCTCGAGGCCGCGCGCATCCGTGAGGACGCGCGTACCCAGGGCCAGGAGATCCTGGCCCAGATGCGCTCGGAGGCCCAGGCCGAGGCCGACCGCATCATCGCGGCGGGCCACACCCAGCTGGAAGCCCAGCGCCAGCAGATCCTGACCGAACTGCGCCACGAAGTCGGCCGCACGGCCGTCGACCTGGCCGAGAAGATCATCGGGCAGTCGGTTTCGGACGAGGCCAAGCAAGCGGCCTCGATCGACCGTTTCCTCGACGAGCTCGACCAGACGGACGCAGGCATCGGGGTCGGAAGGTAACGACGCGAAAGTGAGAAGCATGTACGCAGCGAGCCGCGAGGCCAGTGCCCGGTCTCGGGAGGCGCTTCGGGCCGCTCTGACCGGAAGCGACAGTGCCGCGGCCACGACGGGGTCGGAACTGTTCGCCGTTGTCGCCGTGCTGGACGACCAGCGTTCGCTGCGTGTGGCGCTCGCGGACGTGTCGGTGCCGGGTTCCGCGCGTGCGGAACTCTGCGAGCGGGTCTTCGGCGGCAAGGTCAGCGCTGCCACGCTGGCAGTGCTGACCACCGCGGTGGCCGAGAACTGGTCGCGCACTTCTGATCTGGTGGACACCTTGGTGCTGCTCGGCCAGGAGGCGTTGCTGGAGTCGGCGGCCCAGCGGGGCCGGATCGAAGCGGTCGAGGACGAGCTGTTCCGGCTCGGCCGGATCATCAGCGACAACCCCGAGTTGGACCAAGCGCTGTCGGATCGGTCGCAGCCGGCTTCGGCCAAGCGCGAGCTGATCCAACGGCTGCTCGCCGGCAAGACGGAGCCCATCACCCTGACCCTGGCGGAGCAGGTGGTGACCAGGCAGCGGTCGGGCATCAGCGCCGCCTTCGACGAGCTGTCCGACCTCGCGGCGGGGCGCCGCGATCAGATCGTCGCGCACGTGCGCGCCGCGATCGGGCTCAGCGAGCAGCAGCGCGACCGGCTGGCCGCCTCGCTGCGGCGCATCTACGGCAAGGCGACCACGGTGCACATCCAGGTCGACCCGAGTTTGCTGAGCGGAGTCGTGGTGCGCGTCGGTGACGACGTGATCGACGGCAGCGCCATCGGCCGACTGGAGAAGATGCGCAGGGCCCTGACCTAGCGCGCTTCCACCACCCCCGACATTCCAGACCCAGACAGCGAGAGCAGGAAGAACATGGCGGAGCTGACGATCTCCTCCGACGAGATCCGTAGCGCGATCGAGAGCTACACCCAGAGCTACACCCCCGAGACCTCCATCGAAGAAGTCGGTGTGGTCACCGACACCAGCGACGGCATCGCGCACGTCAGCGGCCTGCCCTCGGCAATGGCCAACGAGCTGCTCGAGTTCCCGGGCGGTGTGCTCGGCGTCGCGCTGAACCTCGAGGACCGTGAGATCGGTGCGGTCATCCTCGGCGAGTTCGCCGAGATCGAGGAGGGCCAGGAGGTCCGCCGGACCGGTGACGTGCTCTCGGTCCCGGTCGGCGACAAGTTCCTCGGCCGCGTGGTGAACCCGCTGGGCCAGCCGATCGACGGCCTCGGCGACATCGAGTCCGAGGAACAGCGCGTGCTCGAGCTGCAGGCCGCGACCGTGCTGGAGCGCCAGCCGGTCGAGGAGCCGCTGGCCACCGGCATCACCGCGATCGACGCGCTGACCGCCATCGGCCGCGGCCAGCGTCAGCTGATCATCGGCGACCGCAAGACCGGCAAGACCGCGGTCTGCATCGACGCGATCCTGAACCAGAAGGCAAACTGGGAGACCGGCGACCCGACCAAGCAGGTGCGCTGCATCTACGTCGCCATCGGCCAGAAGGGCTCCACCATCGCGGGCGTGAAGGCCGCGCTGGAGCAGCACGGCGCGCTGGAGTACACCACCATCGTCGCCGCCCCGGCCTCCGACTCCGCCGGCTTCAAGTGGCTGGCCCCCTACACCGGTTCGGCCATCGGCCAGCACTGGATGTACCAGGGCAAGCACGTGCTCATCGTGTTCGACGACCTGACCAAGCAGGCCGAGGCCTACCGCGCCATCTCGCTGCTGCTGCGTCGCCCGCCGGGCCGCGAGGCCTACCCGGGTGACGTCTTCTACCTGCACTCCCGGCTGCTGGAGCGTTGCGCGAAGCTGTCCGACGAGCTGGGCGCGGGCTCGATGACCGGTCTGCCGATCATCGAGACCAAGGCCAACGACATCTCGGCGTTCATCCCCACCAACGTCATCTCGATCACCGACGGCCAGGTGTTCCTCGAGTCCGACCTGTTCAACAAGGGCGTCCGCCCGGCGATCAACGTCGGTACCTCGGTGTCCCGCGTCGGTGGCGCTGCCCAGACCAAGGGCATGAAGAAGGTGGCGGGCTCGCTGCGTCTGGAACTCGCGCAGTACCGCGAGCTGGAGGCGTTCTCCGCGTTCGCCTCCGACCTCGATGCGGCCTCGCTGGCGCAGCTCGAGCGCGGCGCCCGCTGGGTCGAGCTGCTCAAGCAGGACCAGTACTCGCCGGTGCCGGTCGAGGACCAGATCATCTCGATCTACCTGGTCGACCGCGGCTACTACGACTCGATTCCGGTCGGTGACATCCGCCGCTTCAGCGCCGAGTTGCTGGAGGAGCTGCACCGCAGCGCCGCCGACGCGTTCAAGGCCATCGAGGGCGGCAAGGTGCTCGACGGCGAGGCGGCCGAGCAGGTCGAGGCGGCCACCAAGAAGTTCCTGGGAACCTTCCTCACCTCCGACGGCACTCCCGTGGTGAACGAGGCCGATGCGGGCCAGCTCGACCACGAAGAGGTCGAGTCGCTGTCGGTGACCCGCAAGCACGTCGAGAAGTAACGCGAGCCGGCAAATGCGCTATTCGATCCGCGGCATACGCGACGGGCACGGAGGAGGAAGCGTGCGCGACCTCCTCGTGCTCGGCGTATGCCGTCAATCCCACGCAGCGAATGAAGGGAGTGTGAACCGCTGATGGCAAGCTTGCGTGAATTGCGCTCCCGCATTCGTGGTGTGAATTCGATCAAGAAGATCACCAAGGCCCAAGAGCTGATCGCGACCTCGCGAATCTCCAAGGCTCAGGCCAGGGTCGCGGCCGCGAAGCCGTACGCGGAGGAGATCACCAAGGTCCTCAGCGAGCTGGCGAGCGCGTCGAAGAATCTCTCGCATCCGCTGCTGACCGAGCGCGCCAACCCGCGCCGGGCGGCCGTGCTGGTGATCACCAGTGACAGCGGCATGTGCGGTGGCTACAACTCGAACGTGCTCAAGCGCGCCGAAGAGCTGATGACCACCCTGCGTGACGAGGGCAAAGAGCCGGTGCTCTACGTGATGGGCAACAAGGGCCTGACCTACTACGCCTTCCGCAACCGCTCGTACGTGTCGGCGTGGACCGGGTTCTCGCAGCAGCCGAAGTATTCCGATGCTTCGTCGGCTTGCCGCCACCTGGTCGACGCCTTCATGGCCGGCTCCGACGGAGCGGTGCCCGCTCCGAACGGGACGGGTGACATCGCCGGCGTCGATGAGCTGCACGTCGTGTACACCCGCTTCGTCTCGATGCTGACGCAGAGCCCTGAGGTGCGCCGGCTGGCGCCGATCCAGGTGAGCTACGTCGACGAGAACTTCGACCTGGGTGAGGACATCGTGTCGGATTCGCCGACGGCGGAGGTGCACGCGCAGTACGAATTCGAGCCCGACGCCGATGTGCTGCTGGCGGCGCTGCTGCCGAAGTACGTCAACACGCGTATCTACGCGTCGTTGCTCGAGGCAGCGGCATCCGAGTCAGCGGCTCGGCGCACCGCAATGAAGGCCGCCACCGACAACGCCAACGAACTCGCGAGCGTGCTCCAACGCGAGGCCAACTCGGTGCGTCAGGCCCAGATCACGCAGGAAATCAGCGAAATCGTCGGCGGCGTCAACGCGCTGGCGTCGAGCTCGGACCGCGACTGAGCGCCACACGCGGCCTGAGCGACGGGCACGTAGTAAGGCCCCCGAAGGCCGCACATCGACACGGAGAGAACCAACACCAATGACCGCAGCTGTCACCCAAGACAACACGAGCCGGACCGGCGGCGCCGCAGGTCGCGTCGTCCGGGTCATCGGCCCCGTCGTGGACGTCGAGTTCCCGCGCGGAGCCATTCCCGAGCTGTTCAACGCTCTGCACGCCGAGATCACCCTGACCTCGGTGGCCAAGACCCTGACCCTCGAGGTCGCCCAGCACCTCGGCGACAGCATCGTGCGCACCATCTCGATGCAGCCGACCGACGGCCTGGTCCGCGGCGCCACCGTCACCGACACCGGCAAGCCGATCTCGGTGCCCGTCGGCGACGTGGTCAAGGGCCACGTCTTCAACGCGCTGGGCGACTGCCTGGACACCCCCGGCCTCGGCCGCGACGGCGAGCAGTGGGGCATCCACCGCAAGCCGCCGTCGTTCGACCAGCTCGAGGGCAAGACCGAGCTGCTCGAGACGGGCATCAAGGTCATCGACCTGCTCACCCCGTACGTGAAGGGTGGCAAGATCGGTCTGTTCGGTGGCGCCGGCGTCGGCAAGACCGTTCTGATCCAGGAGATGATCACCCGTATCGCGCGGGAGTTCTCCGGCACCTCCGTGTTCGCCGGTGTCGGCGAGCGCACCCGTGAGGGCACCGACCTGCACCTGGAGATGGAGGAGATGGGCGTCCTCCAGGACACCGCCCTCGTCTTCGGTCAGATGGACGAGCCGCCGGGCACCCGTATGCGCGTCGCCCTCTCGGCGCTGACCATGGCCGAGTACTTCCGCGACGTGCAGCACCAGGACGTGCTGCTGTTCATCGACAACATCTTCCGGTTCACCCAGGCCGGTTCCGAGGTGTCGACCCTGCTCGGCCGCATGCCCTCCGCCGTCGGTTACCAGCCGACGCTGGCCGACGAGATGGGTGAGCTGCAGGAGCGCATCACCTCGACCCGTGGCCGGTCCATCACCTCGCTGCAGGCCATCTACGTGCCCGCCGACGACTACACCGACCCGGCTCCGGCGACCACCTTCGCCCACCTCGACGCGACGACCGAGCTCTCCCGCCCGATCTCGCAGAAGGGTATCTACCCGGCCGTCGACCCGCTGACCTCGACCTCCCGCATCCTGGAGGCCTCGATCGTCGGCGACCGGCACTTCCGGGTTGCCAACGAGGTGAAGCGGATCCTGCAGAAGTACAAGGAACTGCAGGACATCATCGCCATCCTCGGTATGGACGAGCTGTCCGAGGAGGACAAGGTCCTCGTCGGCCGCGCCCGTCGTCTGGAGAAGTTCCTCGGCCAGAACTTCATCGTGGCCGAGAAGTTCACCGGTCAGCCGGGTTCGGTCGTGCCGCTGGAGCAGACCATCGACGACTTCGACCGCGTCTGCAAGGGTGAGTTCGACAGCTACCCCGAGCAGGCCTTCAACAGCTGCGGTGGTCTCGACGATGTCGAGAAGGCCGCCAAGAAGATCCTCGGAAAGTAGTCACCGATGGCGGAAATGTCAGTCGATCTCGTCGCGGTCGAACGATTGCTCTGGTCCGGCCAGGCGTCGTTCGTCAGCGCGCAGACCACCGAGGGCCAGATCGGCATCATGGCCGGCCACGAACCGTTGCTCGGCCAGCTGGTCGAGGGCGGCATCGTGACGATCGTGGACACCGACGGTCAGCGGGTCGTCGCCGCGGTGCACGGCGGCTTCTTCTCGGTGACCGCGAACTCGGTTCGGGTGCTGGCCGAGTCGGCGGAATTCGCCGACGAGGTGGACGTCGAGGAGGCCCGCCGGGTGCTGGCCGACTCCGACGCCAGCGAAGAGCAGCAGAAGGCGGCTCAGGCCCGGGTGCGCGCGGTCGAACAGACGGCGAACGCGTAGTTACAACCTGTTTTCGAGCACGACTGCTGTCGGCGGTGAAGAGTCCCTTCACCGCCGACAGCGTCTTTCAGGCGAGTCGGACACGGCCGGGCCATTTGTAAACTCGGTGTCGTGGTTGAATGACCGCACGCGGTGTGAACATCAGGCTCCCCGAGCGGCAGTCCACGTAACCACGAAGGGCCTGCGAACACCCGCCAATCGAATGCCGTGTGGACCACACGGCGGCGTAGCGAAGGGACGAACAGCATTGCAAACCGGGATGGTTCTCCTGATCATTCTGGTGCTCACGCTCGTGTTCCTCGCGCTTGCCTCGACTTACCGCCTCATCATGTTGCGGCGTGGCGGAACAGCCGCAATCCTGCGTGTCCTGCCCGCTCGCGGCGGTCAAGGATGGCGCCACGGATTGATCCGCTACGACGAGGACCGTCTGGTCTTCTTCAAACTCACCAGCCTCAAGCTCGGCCCGGACTCCGCCATTCGGCGGCAGGGCATCGAGATCGGTGATCGCCGGGGTCCGCGCGGCGACGAGTACGACATCATGACCGAGGACATCGCCGTGATCGCGGTGTCGGACCGCTCGGGCGACTTCGAACTCGCCTTGGATCGCGATTCCCTGACCGCCTTCCTGTCCTGGGTGGAATCCCGCCCGTCCGACCGCACGCGGCGGATGCCGGGTCTGTAGCCAACGGCTCTCGGCGGACCCGGTCCGGCCGCGCCCGCTAGGGTTGTGCTGTGAGCGTGCATTTGACCCGGATCTACACCCGGACCGGCGATGACGGGACCACGGGATTGAGCGACTTCTCCCGGGTCGCGAAGACCGACCCACGCTTGGTGGCCTACGCCGACTGCGATGAGACGAACGCCGCCATCGGCGTGGCGATCGCCCTCGGTGGGCCCGACGAGACGATGCTCGCGGTACTGCGGCAGATACAGAACGATTTGTTCGACGCAGGCGCGGACCTCTCCACACCCGTCGTGGCGGAGCCGAAGTACCCGCCGCTGCGGGTCACGCAGCCCTACATCGATCGGCTCGAAGCATGGTGCGACGAGTTCAACACCGCGCTGCCCGCGCTCGATTCGTTCATCCTGCCCGGCGGTACGCCGCTGGCTGCCCTGTTGCACACCGCCCGGACGGTCGCGCGCCGAGCGGAGCGCTCGGCGTGGGCGGCGATCGAGGCGCATCCGGAGGACACCGAGGTGCTGCCGGCCAAGTACCTCAATCGCCTCTCGGACCTGCTGTTCATCCTGAGCCGGGTGGCCAATCCCGGCGGCGATATCCTGTGGAAGCCCGGCGGGGAACCGTCGAGCGCCTGATCGCGTAGGACCGCAGGCGAGTACCCGGGCGATCACGGGGTATTGCCGGCAAGGCGTCGGGACCACCCCGTCGACCACAGAACGCGCCCATCTCGCGGCACTCGCTCCAACGGCGAAAACGTCCGGAGGCGAGGGGAGTCGTGGAGAGGCGGCACCGTAGTGCGCCGCCCCAACTATCCTTGCACCAACAGTGCGCCGAATACGCGGAGAGGCGGCATGGAACGGTTTTTGGTTACCGGCGGAAATCGACTCGTCGGTGAGGTCACGGTGGGGGGCGCCAAGAACAGCGTCCTCAAACTGATGGCCGCTGCGCTGCTCGCCGAGGGCACCACCACGATCACGAACTGCCCGGACATCCTCGATGTGCCGCTGATGGGCGATGTGCTGCGCGGCCTCGGCTGCGACGTGGCCATCGACGGCGGCACGGTGTCCATCACCACGCCCGCCGAACCGAAGTACCACGCGGACTTCCCCGCGGTGACGCAGTTCCGCGCGTCGGTGTGTGTGCTGGGTCCGCTGATGGCGCGGTGCAAGCGCGCCGTCGTCGCACTGCCCGGCGGTGACGCCATCGGCTCCCGCCCGCTCGACATGCATCAGGCCGGCCTGCGCCTGCTCGGCGCGACCAGCGAGATCGAGCACGGTTGCGTGGTGGCCAAGGCCGACGAGCTGCAAGGCGCCCGGATCCGGCTCGACTTCCCCTCGGTCGGCGCGACCGAGAACATCCTGATGGCGGCGGTGCTGGCCGAGGGCGAGACGGTGATCGACAACGCCGCGCGCGAACCGGACATCGTCGACCTGTGCAACATGCTCGTCCGGATGGGGGCGCGGATCAGCGGCGCGGGCACCTCGGTGCTCACCATCCAGGGCGTCGAGCGTCTCGCGCCGACCACCCACCGCGTCATCGGTGACCGCATCGTGGCCGCCACGTGGGGCATCGCCGCCGCGATGACCCTCGGCGACATCCGCGTCACGGGCGTGAACCCCAAGCATCTGTCGCTGGTGCTCGACAAGCTGCGGTCCGCGGGGGCGCGCATCTCATTCGAGCAGGACGGCTTCCGGGTGGTCCAGGCCGAGCGGCCGCGCGCGGTGAACTTCTCGACCCTGCCGTTCCCCGGTTTCCCGACCGACTTGCAGCCGATGGCCATCGGGCTGGCGTCCATCGCCGACGGAACCTCGATGATCACCGAGAACATCTTCGAGGCGCGCTTCCGGTTCGTGGAAGAGATGATCCGGCTCGGCGCCGACGCGCGCACCGATGGGCACCACGCGGTGGTGCGCGGGATTCCTCGGCTGTCGAGTGCTCCGGTGTGGTCCTCGGACATCCGGGCCGGCGCGGGTCTGGTCCTCGCGGGCTTGGTCGCCGACGGCACCACCGAAGTGCACGACGTCTTCCATATCGATCGCGGGTACCCGAATTTCGTCGAGCAGCTGCAGGAGCTGGGCGGCGATGTCACGCGGGTCGGCGCCGCGGATTGAGCGCTCGCGCCCATCCCGATGGGCGCGAGTTATCGATCGTTTCCCGGAAAACGCCGGATGACCAGGGGATTTGACATCGTGCACGCAGACACGTAACTTATTCCAAGTCAGAGCGACACGGACACCGACCCGGGGCCCAGGAGCTGAGCGGAAACGCTGAGCCGGAGGCCAGGGAAACGAGGTAGGACGAGGAGCGCCTGACGCTCACATGGCTTGACCGTGACCCCAGTTTGCAACTGGGTTCACCACTGAGCTAAGCTTGAAAAGTTGCCTCACTGAAGTTCCGAAAATGTTCGGAGTG
>NZ_BAFZ01000026.1 GCF_000308575.1 Nocardia exalbida NBRC 100660
CGCGGCGGCTTTCGGACCGCTTCGGTCAGGATGCGGTGTGCCTCGTTGACCACGGCCAGCAGGTCCGGGACATCCCCGACCCTGGTCGCGGGATGGACGCGGCGCAGGAAGCAGACCTCACTGCGGAAGATGTTGCCGATACCGGCCAGATTGCGCTGGTCCAGCAGGGCGACGCCGATGGGTTGATCGGGATATCGCTCCAATCGCCGGACGGCTTCGGCCGCATCCCACTCGGGACCGAGCAGGTCGGGCCCCAGGTGGTCGACGATGCGGTGCTCGTCGCGCACGCGCACCACCTCGACCTTGCCCAGCGAGAAGCCGACGGCCTCGATATCCGTGGTGCTCAACACGACCCGCGCGGCGACCCTGGGTCTGGTCCAGCGCTGTCCGCAGTGGAACACGCGCCAGCTGCCCTCCATCTTCAGGTGCGTGTGAATGCTCACGGTAGGCGTGCGGATGAACAGGTGCTTTCCGTAACTGCCGACGCTCTCGACCACTTGTCCGCGCAGATCGACCGTGGCGTATCGCGGCACCCGGAAATCGCTGCGGGTCAATTCCTTTCCCGCCAATGCGGCGCGGAGCCGTTTGGCGGCGAGGAAGACGGTGTCACCCTCAGGCATTGGGCGGCTCCAGCGCGGGGCCGCGCCCACCGCGGGACGGTCGGAACCCTCTTCGCTTGCCTCCGCGAACTCGCATGGGCGCGCCTTCCCGCAACCTCGAGCCGGTGCCGGAGAGCGCGTTCACGGGCGGCTGCGCAGACGTAGACCGCGCGGGGTGGCGGAGAAACCCGCTTCGGTGAGGAATTCGGCGAACGTGTTGCCGTGCACGCTGTCCCCGTTGACGCGGTCGATGACCAGCGCGTCCACCCGGCGGCGCCGGACCAGGTCGGCGAGCGCTCCGGCGGCGCCACGGCGCGCGTCGGGATCCTCGGTGAAGGTGAGCAGGGTCTTGCCGCCCCGCTCCAGATACAGGACCAGTTCGCCGTCGACGAGCACGACCAGCGCCCCGGCCTTGCGTCCGGGCCGATGCCCGCCATCGACGTCGCTCTTCGGCCAGGCCAGCGCGGCGCCGTACGGATTCGCGGGATCGCACGCGGCCAGCGCCAGCACCGTGCCGGTCGGTTGCCTGGATTCGGGACGGGCGCGTTCGGCGTCGAAGGAACGTAGCCGGTCGACCACGTCGGTGGTGGAGAACTGGGCGCCGCCGAGCGAGTCGACGAAATAGCCACGGCGGCAACGGCCGCGATCCTCGAATTCGGTGAGCACGCGGTACATCAGCGCGAACCCACCCGGTACGCCCTCGTTCTGCACCGAGCCCCTGGTCAGCACGCCGTATCGCTCCAGAAGAAGATCCGCCGTGGCGTGCGCGCGCACGGTGCTGTCCGACACCCGCTCCGGCAGCAGCGACCATCGTCCGGCGACCGAGGGCGGACCGGAACGGGTCGGCATGCTCGGGCGGGGCAGGTAGGCCCGGCCCCGCGGCGCGCGCCGGGGCGTGCGGTGGGCCGTCGTGGTCCGCGTCGTGCCGGACAGCAGCGCCCGCACCGGAGCGAAAGTGTCGCCGGAAACCACGCCCGCCCAGACCAATTCCCACAGTGCGGCGGCCACCGCGGCGTCATCGAGCAGACCGGTGGCGTCCGAGAGCTGCCGGAAGAAGTACGCGCCGCCGCCCTGCGGCACCGGGATCAGTCGTTCCGCGGGGGCGCCGGAGGTCGGATGCCCCGCACCGGACACGTATGCCGGGTCGCCCGGCGTGGGCCGACCGTTGCCAGTCCCGTATCCGATCGGTGCGGTGCCGCCGCCGGTGTGACCGTCCGTGTCGCCGGATCGCCCGTGCGCGCCGCGACCGTCGCCCGCGCTGCCGGACGGCGGATCCGGCTCGTCCAACGACACCGGCGCTCGATCCGGGACGTCCTGCGCCGGGCCGGGCGGCGTCCACGGCACGAACGTCGCGCCCAGGGCGTTGAGCAGGCGTGCTTGGGCATCCGTCGGATCGAGTTCGTCCGGCGGCGCGAGGGTGAACGGCGCCTGCTCGGCCAGATGCAGGGCGATCCAGCCATCCTTGGCGGTGATGGCGCCGTGCCCGGACCAGATCACCTCGCCGGTCGCCATGAGTTCGTCGAGCATGGCGGGGGTGTAGCCGGGCACCCGCGCGGGCAGGATGAGCGATTCCCAGGCGGAGGCCGGAATCGGCACACCGGCGAGCTGTTCCACCACGGCGGCCACGCCGTCGACGCCGCGCAGCTCGCCGCTGCCGATGTGCTGCCAGGACGGGAGGAAGCGCCCGAACGCGGCGGTCGAGACCGGCTCGACCTCGTGCCGCGCCGCGGCCAGCGACCGGCGGCGCAGCCGGCGCAGCACTTGCGCGTCGCACCATTCGGCCCCGGCTGCTCCGGGGGTGAATTCACCCTCCACCACCCGTTTTTCGGCGGCCAGGCGTTGCAGCGCGCCCGCGGCGACCGCGGTGCCCAGCCCGAACCGGGCCGCCACCGCCTCCGCGGGGAACGGGCCGTGCGTGCGGGCGTAGCGGCCCACCAGATCGCCGAGCGGATCGGCCACCGGCTCGATGAACGCCGCGGGCGTGCCGATCGGCAGCGGCACCCCGAGCGCGTCCCGCAGCCGGGCCGCGTCCTCCACCGCGACCCACCAGCTGCGACCCGCGAAGGAAACAGCGAGGGCCCGGCGCGCGGCTACCAGGCTCTCGAACCAGGCGGTGGGGTCCTCGTCGGAGCGTTCGGCGGCCTCGGCGGCGGTCAGCGGTCCGAGCAGGCGCAGCAGATCCGCCAGGCCCTCGGCGTCTCGTGCGTGCCGCTCCGGGGTGAGCCGCTGCAGTTCCCGCTCGGTCTGCTCGATGACCGCGGCGTCGAGCAGTTCGCGCAGCTCGACCCGGCCGAGCAGTTCGGCGAGCAGCCCGGAATCGAGCGAGAGCGCGGCGGCGCGCCGTTCGGCCAGCGGGCTGTCACCGTCGTACATGAACTGCCCGATGTAGTCGAACAGCAGGGCGTTGGCGAACGGGGACGGCGTCGCCGTCTCCACCTCGACCAGCCGGATCTGGCGCCGCCCCACCCGGCCGAGCAGGTCGCGCAGCGACGGCAGATCGTAAACGTCACGCAGGCATTCGCGCACCGTCTCCAACAGGATCGGGAACTCGGGGAACTTGCGCGCCACGTCGAGCAACTGGGCCGAGCGCTGCCGCTGCTGCCACAGCGGGGCTCGCTTGCCCGGATCCCGGCGCGGTAGCAGCAACGCGCGTGCGGCGCATTCGCGGAACCGGGAGGCGAACAGCGCCGATCCGCCTACCTGCTCGGTGACGATGTCGTCGATCTCGTCGGACTCGAAGACGAACAGTTCGGCGCCGGGCGGATCGTCGGTGGTGTCGGGCAGCCGCACGACGATGCCGTCGTCGGAAGCGTTCGGCGCGGCGTCCACGCCGAACCGTTCGCGCAGCCGCGCTCCGATGGCCAGCGCCCACGGCGCGTGCACCGGAAGGCCGTAGGGCGAGTGCAGCACCAGCCGCCAGTCGCCGAGTTCGTCGCGGAACCGCTCCACCACCAGGGTGCGGTCGGTGGGCAGGTGCCCGGTCGCGGTGCGTTGCTCGTCCAGCAGGGTGAGCAGATTCGTGGTCGCGTTGCCGTCCAGACCGGCGGTGCCCATGAGCCGTGCGACGCTCTCCGGCATCGGATCGGCGAACTCGCCCCGCCTGCGTCCGACGGCGGGCCCGGCCCCGTCGTGTCGCGGCTGTTCCTGCGCACGGGGCGTTTTCGTCGCACCGTCGCGTCGCGAGCTTTTCCTCGTGCTCGCCTGCCCAGCCGGTTCGGCGACGCGCTCGCGCGCCACCGTGCGGACGAACTCGCCGAGCGCCGCGCCGAGTTCGGCGGGCCGCCCGAGTCCGTCACCGTGCCAGAACGGCAACCGCCCCGGCTGCCCGAACGCGGGCGTCACCAGTACCCGATCGAAGGTGATCTCCTCGATCCGCCAGCTCGTCGCTCCGAGCGCGAACACGTCACCGACCCGGGACTCGTAGACCATCTCCTCGTCGAGTTCCCCGACCCGCGACGCCTTCTCACCCACCATGTACACCGCGAACATGCCGCGATCGGGGATCGCTCCGCCGGAGGTCACGGCCAGCCGTTGCGCGCCGGGCCGCCCGGTCAGCGTGCCCGCGTCGCGATCCCAGACCAGCCGGGGCCGCAACTCGGCGAACTCGTCGGACGGATACCGCCCGGAGAGCAGGTCCAGCACCGACTCGTAGGCCGAGCGCGGCAGCGCCGCGTAGCTCCCGGTGCTGCGCACGACGTCGAACCATCCGTCGACGTCGATCGAATCCAGCGCGCACGCGGCCACGGTCTGCTGCGCCAGGATGTCCAGCGGGTGCGCCGGGATCTGGATCGCCTCGATCTGCCCGGATGTCATCCGCTGCGACGCCACCGCGCAGTGGATGACGTCGGTGCGGTGCTTCGGGAAGATCACCCCGCGCGAGATCTCGCCGACCTGATGCCCGGCCCGTCCGATCCGCTGCAACCCGCTGGCCACCGAGGGCGGGGCCTCCACTTGGACCACCAGGTCGACCGCGCCCATGTCGATGCCGAGTTCCAGGCTGCTGGTCGCGACCACGCAGCGCAGCCGCCCGCTCTTGAGATCGTCTTCGATCAGCGCCCGCTGCTCCTTGCTGACCGACCCGTGGTGCGCTCGCGCCAGCAGGGGCCCGGCGCCGTGGATCACCTCGGTGGACGGGCCGAGCTGGGCGGGCGGCTCGTGCTCGGTCTCCACCGGTTCGCCGAGCCGTGCCGCGTAGGCCTCGTTCAACCGGGCGGTGAGCCGCTCGGCGAGCCTGCGAGAGTTCGCGAAGACGATCGAGGACCGGTGCTCGAGCACCAGTTCGACGATCGCCTCGTCCACGTGCGGCCAGATCGAGCCCGGCTGGTCGGAGTCGCCGGGTTCGGTCATGTCCGCTACCGGCACCCGCACCGACAGGTCGAACGTCTTCGGCGCCGGGGGCGCGACCAGGGTGATCGGCGCGTTGCCGACCAGGAACCGCCCCACTTCCTCCGGTGGCCGCACCGTCGCCGAAAGCCCGATGCGCTGGGCGGGCCGCTCGGTCAGCAGGTCGAGCCGGGCCAGGGACAGCGCCAGGTGCGAGCCGCGCTTGGAACCGGCGATCGCGTGCACCTCGTCCACGATCACCGTGCCGACATCGCGCAGCGTGTCGCGGGCCGCCGAGGTCAGCATGAGGAACAGCGACTCCGGCGTGGTGATCAGGATGTCCGGCGGGGTGCGCAGCATGGACCGCCGATCGGAGGCGCTGGTGTCGCCGGAACGGACGCCGACGGTGATCTCCGGCGGCTCCAGTCCCAGGCGCTTGGCGGTTTGTGTGACCCCGACCAGCGGCGCCCGCAGATTGCGTTCCACGTCCACCGCGAGCGCCTTGAGCGGGGACACGTACAGCACCGAGGTGCCGGCCCGCTCGGGCCGCTGCTCCCGGGCGGCCAGCTGGTCTATCGCCCAGAGGAACGCCGAGAGCGTCTTCCCCGACCCGGTCGGCGCGACGACCAACGTGTGCTCGCCCGCCGCGATCGCCTTCCACGCCCCGAGTTGCGCGGAGGTCGGCGCGGGGAACGCGCCGTCGAACCACTCCTGGGTCGCGCGGGAGAACTGGGCCATGGCTTCAGTGTGCACCCGGACACCGACAAGCACGCCCGTACCGTTTCGCGAGCGAAGCGCGAGCAATCGAACAACGGCCGCCGACGCCGGGCCGTACGCTTCCACAGGTGCAGAAAGTGCTCAGACTCGACCTGGTCAGCCACGGAATGACCGAGGCGATGCGCAAGGCACGCTTCCCGGTGGACGAATCGCTCACCGAGGCGGGCAGGCGGGCGATGGCCGAGTGCGGACCGCTGACGGCCGCGCGGGTGTTCACCGGCCCGGAGCGCCGGACGGTGGAGACCGCCGCGCTGCTGGGTTTGCCGGGCGAGGAGGACAACCGGCTGCGCGACCTGGACGCAGGCGCCTGGCGCGGCGGCGAACTGATGTCGGTACCCCAGGACGAGCTGTACGCCTGGCTCACCGACCCGGCGTTCCGCGGGCACGGCGGCGAATCCGTGCTGGACGTGATCGAACGGACCAGGTTGTGGATGGCCGAGGTGGCCGCGCAGTCGGTGTCCACGATCGCGGTCACCCACCCCGCCGTGGTCCGGGCCGCGCTGCTGGTGACGCTGGACGCCCCGCCGAAATCGTTCTGGCGCATCGATATACCGCCCGGCAGCGTCACCCGCCTGCACTACCGCGGGGAATGGACGCTGCACTTCACCGCCTGAGGCCCGGCGGTGCCTGCGCGTGGCACTCGGAACCGAACGAAAGTGGCCCGGGAGAACATCTCCCGGGCCACTATCGTCTGGGTTCAGCAGGTGGTGGGTGCGGGTTCGCCGCGGAACCTGGCCTCTACGTAGTTCCACGCGTCGGCGAATCCGGCGGCGGCCGCGGTCAGGTGCTCGGAGATGTCGACGGTGTGGAAACTCACCGGCGCACCCGCCTTGCAGTACCGGTCGACGACCTCGGCGACGGGTTTGTAGAAGGTCATCTCGTCGAAGCGGCCCTGCCAGATGTAGGTAGGTATGGTCGGCACACCATCGAAGTACCGCAGGCTGTTCTCCCGCAGGACGGCGTGCGCCTCGGGGCTGTCCATCAGGCTCTTGGACGCCGCCATCTGCTCCGCGCTGCGGAAAGCGCCGTGGAAGAGCAGGAACCGGCGGCAGGCGTCATGCGTGAATTCGCGGAACCACAAACCGTTCTCGTTGAGCTGATCCGAGATCGGCAATCGGTCCGGGTACTCCCGCTCCAGTCCCATGGCGGCGGCGAAGGCCAGTCCGAAGCCGGGATGCGGCGCGAAGCCGAGCGCCATTGCCATTTCCTCCAGGTCGGCGGGGATGCCGCCGGCGACAGCGGCGGTGAGCTTCAGTTCCGGCGCGTAGGTGGGTTGCAGCGCGGCGGCCCACGAGGTGGCCATGCCGCCGCCGGAGTAGCCGGCGATGGCAACCGGGGAGTTCGAGAGACCGAGTTCGGCGACCTTCTGGACGGCCTTCACACTGTCGAGGGTCATCATGCCCGCCAGGCGCGCGGCGCCGTAGGCGGAGGTGGGGCCCAGGTAGTCCGGCAGCGAGATCGCCCATCCGCGTCCGATGGGCAGCATCGCGCCGACCGCATCCTGCAGTTCGCCGTTGAACAGCGAGCGCGACGGATTGCACTGGGTGCCGAGCGAATTGATCAGCGCCTGATAGGAGACCAGCGGCGGATTCCTGACCCCGGCGGGCAGCAGCACCGTAGTGATGCCCATGACGGGCTTGCCTTGTGAAGTGGTGGAGCGGAAAGCCACCTGCCAGCCCTCGGTCCCGACGTAGAGACCGGTGTCGATCCTGCGGCTGCGCACGACGTCACCGGGGGCGAGTGCCTCCAGGTCGGGCGGCGCGGTGTAGAAGGGATCGGGATCTGGGGTGGGATAGAGAGGCTGAGCCGTTGCGGGCAGGCCGAGCAGGCCGAGCGAGACGAGGCTCACCAGCAAGACCGCAATCCTGGACGGAACTCTGAACACGGGTTTCCTTCGAAAGTCAGCCGTCACCGACCCACCGCCCCGCGGGGACGCCGCGGCGGCGGTGCTTCGGACGGACCGGCACTACGCGAAAAACCGCAGCGAACGTTCGCTGCGGGACAGAGCAGAAGGAACCGCCGCCGGAGCGACCCTGAGTCGATCATGACGGACTGCCGCACCTCCTTCGACTTCGGGACCGCCGGTAGCCGCGGAGGCGGCACCATCCGTGCGAAAGATAGCGCCCCACCGATCGAGGCGTCGCAACGGAAGGCGTGAATCGGACATGTCACAAAGCCCGTGGGCCGCCGTTCGACAAGATCACTAGAGGAGGCGGCCTGCCCGGCCGCACATCGAATCGGCCTCTCGCGCGGCTCATGCGAAGCTGACTACCGTCCGTTCGCCCAGCGGGCGTTGCAGGTCGACAACGACCACGCCGTATTCGCGCTTCTGCTCCGGGTTCGCGCCCTGGCACGGCGGCATGCCGCGATGCAGGCCGCGCAGCAGCCGCACGTTCACCCGATCGGCCGATTCTTCCACGCGCGCGGTGAATCCGATGCTCGGACAGCCGACCGGGCCCGGGATGTGGATCGCGAGCTTGTTCGTCCCGTCTTCGATGTCGTATTCCGAGAAGGGCATCGCCGACGTGGGTTCCAGGTCCGCGGCATGCGGGACGACGATCATCGTGCCGCCCGCGATTCTCCGGGGGCCCGGATCGGCGCGCGTTCCCGCCGCCTCTTGCGCGGTTCGCTCCGGCGTGGAGGGGGCGGCCGGGTCCACGTGCTGCCCGCACGCGGTCAGCATCCCGAACATCGAGGCGGCGACGATCGCCGCGCCCCTCCTCAGTATTGCCATCTTTCCACCTTCACACAGGTGGGCCTGGGGGTGGCGGAGGAAACGCGGGGCGGCACCGGCCCGGCTCGCCGAAGGCGATCGAATGCCTGGAGGCCTGGATGTGTTCACCGTCACATGAAGCTGGCACTGTGCTGAGGATGTGCCCATCTGGGTGTCGAATGATTGAGCAGAATGCTCAGTCACTGTGGTTGAGGTTGTGCGTTCAGATCTTCAGGGACACGATATCGGCAACAAGTGCTCAACGATGCGAGGCCGCCGGACCGGCGCCGAGCGGACGGGTGGATCTGTATGACCGAGCTCGCCGACCGCGATCTGATCCCAGCTCCCTACGACCTTGCCGACCGTTACCGCGTCGGCTCCGGGACCGTTGTCCTCACCGGCGTCCAGGCCATCGCGCGGCAGCTGGTCGAGCAGCACGTGCGTGATCTGCGCGCCGGGCGGCGGGTGGGGACGTTCGTCTCCGGGTATCAGGGCAGCCCGCTCGGCGGCGTCGACAAGATGCTGGCCGGCATGCCGGACGTCCTCGCCGAGCACGACATCTCGTTCGTCCCGGGATTGAACGAGGAACTGGCCGCCACCTCCGTGTGGGGCAGCCAGGCCGATCTGCCAGCGGGCGCCGCGACCCATGACGGCGTTGTCGGTGTCTGGTACGGCAAAGGTCCCGGTCTGGACCGCGCGACCGACGCTCTGCGGCACGCCAACATGTACGGCGCGAATCCGCGCGGCGGCGTCTTGCTGCTGGTCGGCGACGACCCGGCGGCCAAGTCGTCCACCGTGCCCGCGGTGAGCGAGCGCTCGCTGGCGGCGATGAACATCCCCGTGCTGTTCCCGCGCAACGCCCGCGAGATCATCACCATGGGCCTGCACGGGGTGGCGCTGTCGCGCGCCTCGGGCTGCCTGGTGGCGCTGAAGATCGTCGCCGATGTCGCCGACGGCGCCTGGACCGTCGACGGTTCGGTGGGCGACATCGACCTCGTGGTGCCCGAGATCGACTGGGAGGGTAAGCCCTTCCACTACCGGCAGCGTCCGATGGCCGCTCCGGCCGACAGTCTGCTCGCCGAGGCGGATCTCTACGGTCCCCGCTGGGAGCTGGTGCGCGCCTACAGCACACGCAACGGACTGGATGCGATCGAGGTCAACCCGTCCCACGCCACGATCGGCATCGCCGCCACCGGGCCCACCTTCGACGCGGTCCGTCAAGCGTTGCTCGACCTCGGCGCGGACGACGACGCGCTGCACGCGGCGGGAATCCGGCTGCTGCGCATCGGGATGCCGTATCCGATCGCGCCCGATCGCGTCCGGGAGTTCGCCACCGGGCTCACCCGGCTGATCGTCGTCGAGGACAAGACGTCCTTCGTCGAGACCCAGATCCGCGACATCCTGTACGGCACCGCGGGCGCGCCCGAGATCGTCGGCAAGCGCGACCACGTGGGTCGCCCGCTGTTCGGCGCCGACGGCGAACTCACTTCCGGGCGCATCGCCGCACCGCTGCGCCGCGTACTCGACGGACACCTCGCCCTGAAACGCCCGCTGCCGCAGCCGCTGTCGCTGTCGGTGCTGCCCGCCAAGCGCGCCGCCTACTTCTGTAGCGGTTGCCCGCACAACCGTTCGACGGCCGTCCCGGAAGGCTCGCTGGCGGGCGGTGGCATCGGGTGTCACACCTTGGTGACCATGTCCGGCCGGACCGACAGCAAGGTCACCGGGCTGACCCAGATGGGCGGCGAGGGCGCGCAATGGATCGGCCAAGCCCCGTTCACCGACGTGCCGCATCTGTTCCAGAACGTCGGTGACGGCACGTATTTCCACTCCGGCCAGCTCGCCGTGCAGGCGTGCGTCGCCGCGGGGGTGAACATCACCTTCAAGCTGCTGCACAACGAGGTGGTCGCGATGACCGGCGCGCAGCACGCCGAGGGCGCGCTCACCGTGCCGATGCTCACCCACAAGCTCGCCGTCGAAGGCGTCCGAAGGATCATCGTCTGCGCCGACGAACCCGGGCGTTACCGCAAGCGCGACCTGGCTCCCGGCACCCTGTTGTGGCACCGGGACCGCCTCGACGAGGCGCAGCGAGCCCTGCGCGAGATCCCCGGCGTCACGGTGCTGATCTACGACCAGCACTGCGCTGCCGACGCGCGCAGGCAGCGCAAGCGCGGCGCCCTGCCGGTGCGCCGCACCCGGGTGGTGATCAACGAAGCGGTGTGCGAAGGCTGCGGTGATTGCGGCGTCCAGAGCAACTGCCTGTCGGTGCAGCCGGTGGACACCGAGTTCGGGCGCAAGACCCGAATCGACCAGACCTCCTGCAACACCGACTACAGCTGCCTGAACGGCGATTGCCCTTCGTTCGTCACGGTCGAGCCGCCCGATCCGGCGAAACGGAAGGAGCGCGGCACGAGCAGGCGGCCACAGCCGCCGCGGCTGCCGGATCTGCCGCACGAACCGCCGACGACCACGCAGAACGTCTTTCTCGCCGGCATCGGCGGCACCGGCATCGTCACCGTGAACCAGGTGCTGGCGACCGCCGCGATGCGGGCCGGGTACGAGGTGGCGAGCCTGGACCAGATCGGCATGAGCCAGAAGGCCGGACCCGTGGTGTCGCACCTGCGCTTCGCCGTGGACGCGCTGGAGCCCGCCAACCGGCTCGCCCCAGCTTCGGCCGATTGCATCGTGGCCTTCGACCTGCTGGCCGCCACCGACACCAAGAATCTGGCCTACGGGTGCGCCACGACGACCGTGTCGGTCGCCTCCACCAGCAAGACGCCGACCGGCGACATGGTCTACGACAAGTCGGTCGCCTATCCCGACGAGGCGGCGCTGTTGCGGCGGCTGGAGCAGGTCTCGCGGTCGGTGCGGTCCTTCGACGCGCTGGCCGCCGCGGAGGTCCTCTTCGGCGACACCGCCGCCGCGAACTTCCTCCTGATCGGCGCCGCCTACCAGCTCGGCGCCCTGCGGCTGCCGCGTACCGCGATCGAGGAGGCCATCGAGATCAACGGAGTGGCCGTGGCGGCGAATCTCGCGGCGTTCCGCTGGGGGCGGGTGGCGATCGCGCGGCCGGCGGACTTCGCCGCCGCGACCACTCGTCGCGCGGCCGAACCGGCCCCGGCCCCGGTGGCGGTACCGGCGGACCTGTTCGAGGGATTGACCGCGACGGGAGAGACACGGCGCCTGGCCGAGCTGCGGGCTGTGGAACTGATCGGTTTCCAGAGCGTGGCGGTGGCGCGCGCCTACGTCCGCACGGTGCAACGCATCTGGGCGGCCGAGCGCCGGGTGACCGACCGTACCGAGTTCAGCGAGCAGGTGGCGCGCGGACTGTACAAGTTCACCGCGTACAAAGACGAGTACGAGGTGGCACGGCGGCTCACCGACCCGGCCTTCCTGGCGGAGGTCGCCACGCAGGTGCCCGAGGGGGCGAACCTCACCTACCGGCTGCACCCACCGGTGCTGCGCGCGCTGGGACGGAAGAAGAAGATCGGCATGCGGCCGGGCAGTCACTTCGCCCTCCGATTGCTGGCCAAGGGAAAGCGGCTGCGCGGCACGGCGTTCGACCCGTTCGGTTACGCGCACGTGCGCCGCATGGAACGCGAGCTGCGCACGCACTACACCGCGATGGTGACGGACCTGGCCGGCATGCTGGACGGATCGAGTTACGACCGCGCCGTGCGGGCGGCGGCGCTCGCCGATGTGGTGCGCGGCTACGAGGACATCAAGCTCGCCAGCGTCGCGCGCTACGCCGAGGGCTTGCGGGAACTCGGTATCGAGCCGCCGCGATGGTGACGGGTGTCCTCCGGCGGTGCTCGCCGGTCGGTGCGTTCACCCGGCGTAGCCGGTCACCTCGCTGATCCACTCGATGAACTCCGCGGCGTCTTCGTTGCTGCCGTGCCCCGCGTCCCAGTACATCGCGGAGTCCACGTCGTCGCCACATGCCGCTGCGCACAGCGCTGGGAACAGTTTTCGCCATCGAGCAGCTACCACAAGAAAAACCCGGCTCAGACGGTGTGACCGTCCGAACCGGGCCTGTAGTAGCGGGGACAGGATTTGAACCTGCGACCTCTGGGTTATGAGCCCAGCGAGCTACCGAGCTGCTCCACCCCGCGTCGGGTAAGGACAACACTACACAGGGTGGTGCGAACAACCCAATCGCCTGGTGGGAGCGGGTGCGGCGAGCGGTTCAGCCGAACTCGATGCCCTGTGCGAGGGGCAGTTCGGTGGAGTAGTTGACGGTGTTGGTGGCGCGGCGCATGTAGGCCTTCCAGGAGTCCGAACCGGATTCGCGTCCGCCGCCGGTCTGCTTCTCACCGCCGAAGGCGCCGCCGATCTCTGCGCCGGAGGTGCCGATGTTGACATTCGCGATGCCGCAATCGGATCCGTCGGCGGCGAGGAAACGTTCGGCCTCGCGCTGGTCGGTGGTGAAGATCGCGGACGAAAGACCCTGCGGCACTTCGTTGTGCAGGGCGATCGCGCGATCGAAGTCGTCGTAGGTGAGCACGTAGAGGATCGGTGCGAAGGTCTCCTCCCGCACCACCGCGGTCTGGGCGGGCATGCGCACGATGGCGGGCCGCACGTAGTAGGCGTCCTCGCCGAATCCATCGACGCGTTCGCCGCCGCACACCAGCTCGCCGCCGTCGGTCACCGCCTTGTCCAGCGCCGCGCGCATTCCGGTGTGGGCCTTGCCGTCGATCAGCGGCCCGACCAGCACCCCGTCGTCGAAGGGGTTGCCGACGGGCAGTTGCCGGTAGGCCCGCTCCAGCCGGTCCAGCAGCGGACCCGCCACGTCCCGGTGCACGATCAGCCGCCGCAGCGTGGTGCACCGCTGCCCGGCCGTGCCCGCCGCCGCGAACACGATGGCCCGCGCCGCGAGGTCGAGATCGGCGGACGCGGTGACGATCGCGCCGTTGTTGCCGCCCAGCTCCAGCAGGCAGCGCCCGAGCCGCTCGGCCACCCGCGGGGCCACCAAACGGCCCATCCGTACCGACCCGGTGGCGCTCACCAGCGCGACCCGGCTGTCGTCGACGAGCCGGGAGCCCGCCTCGCTCCCGCCCTGGATCAGTTGATGGATCTCGGGATCCGCGCCGACCTCGCCGGTCGCGCGCCGGAGCAGGGCGTGGCAGGCCAGCGCCGTCAGCGGCGTCGTCTCCGACGGTTTCCAGACCACGGTATCGCCGCAGACCAGCGCGATCGCCGTATTCCACGCCCAGACCGCGACCGGGAAGTTGAACGCCGAGATCACCCCGACCACGCCGAGCGGATGCCAGGTCTCCATCAACCGGTGGCCGGGACGTTCCGAGGGCATGGTGTGGCCGTACAGCTGCCGGGACAGGCCGACGGCGAATTCGCAGATGTCGATCATCTCCTGCACTTCGCCCGCGGCCTCGGCGGGGATCTTGCCCGCCTCCAGCGTCACCAGCTCGGCCAGGTCGCTCTTGTGCGTGGTGAGCAGCTGCCCCAGCCTGCGCACGACGCCGGCCCGGACGGGAGCGGGAACGCCGCGCCAGCCCCGGAAGGCGGTAGCGGCCCGGCCGATGGCGGCATCGACCTCGTCCGGCGAACTGGACCGCAGGGTGGTCAGCTGTCCTCCGGTGATCGGAGTGCGCGCGGGGAGATCGCCGGGTTCCGCTGGCAGCGCACCGAATCGGCGCAGCACCGCCTCCGCGCGGACGGTGAGTTGCCGGGTGGTCTGAGCGTCGAGTACCTCGGTCATCTGTTGTACCGCCGTACCTTTCGGCCGCGTCGCGGCGTGTTCGTCCCATGGAGTGGGAGGATGGAGGTCAGGTTTCGGACACGAGGCGGGCCGCCTGAGTTAGCCTTCGCTGATGGCGGATACACCGGCAAGACCCGTACTCGATGACATCGATCGCCTGCTGATTCGTGAACTGATGGCCGATGGACGGGCCACTCTGTCGAACCTGGCCGAGAAGGCGAGTCTGTCGGTGTCCGCGGTGCAGTCCCGGGTCCGCCGATTAGAGGCGCGCGGTGTGATCCGCGGGTATACCGCACACGTCGATCCCGAGGCGCTCGGTCAACTGCTGTCGGCATTCGTCGCGATCACTCCTCTCGACCCGTCGCAACCCGATGACGCGCCCGCGGTGTTGCAGCACATCCCCGGCATCGAGGCGTGCCACTCGGTGGCCGGGGAGGAAAGCTACATCCTGCTGGTGCGTGTGGCGTCTCCGCGGCACCTCGAGCAATTGCTCCAAGAGATCAGAGCCACCGCCAACGTGCGCACCCGGAGCACCATCATCTTGCAGACATTCTATGACAGGTAGCGATTCTGTGTAATTAATACGGATAGTCATAGAGGTTCCGTAAATTTTTACGTACCCTCAGGGCGTGACCATCGAACTGGAACGCACCCGCCCGGCGGTCACCCCCGCCGCCCGGGTCCATGAGATCTTGTCGGCGAGCATCCTGGCCGACGGCTTCGACCTGGTGCTCGACCTCAACCGTTCCCGTGGCTGCCGCCTCGTCGACGAACGCGACGGCAGCCCCTACCTCGACATGTTCGGTTTCTTCGCCTCCAACGCGCTGGGCATGAACCACCCCGCCCTCGCCGAGGACCCGCGTTTCCTGGCCGAACTCACCGCCGCGGCGGTGAACAAGCCGAGCAACTCCGACATCTACACCGTCGAGATGGCCCGCTTCGTCGAGACGTTCGTGCGGGTGCTCGGCGATCCGCGGCTACCGCACCTGTTCTTCATCGACGGCGGCGCCCTCGCGGTGGAGAACGCCCTCAAGATCGCGTTCGACTGGAAGAGCAGGCACAACGAATCCCATGGCCGCGCAGCGGAACTCGGCACCAAGGTGCTGCACCTGACCGGCGCGTTCCACGGCCGCAGCGGGTACACCATGTCGCTCACCAACACCGATCCGGTGAAGACCGCGCGCTTTCCGAAGTTCGACTGGCCGCGCATCAAGTCCCCCTACGTCACCGACGCCTTCGACATCGAGGAGGCCGAGGCGTGCGCGCTCGCGCAGGCGCGGCGGGCATTCGAGGAAAATCCGCACGACATAGCGTGTTTCATCGCCGAGCCGATCCAGGGCGAGGGCGGCGACCGGCATCTGCGCCCGCAGTTCCTGCAAGCCGCGCAGCAGCTGTGTCACGAGCACGACGCGCTGTTCGTGCTGGACGAGGTGCAGACCGGCGTCGGCATGACCGGAACAGCGTGGGCCTACCAGCAACTCGGCCTGGCGCCGGACGTGGTCGCTTTCGGCAAGCGGACCCAGGTGTGCGGCGTCATGGCGGGTGGCCGCGTGGACGAGGTGCCCGACAACGTGTTCGCGGTCAGCTCCCGGCTCAACTCGACCTGGGGCGGCAACCTCGCCGACATGGTGCGCAGCAGGCGCGTCCTGGAGGTGCTCGAGCGGGACGAACTGATCGAACGGTCCCGGCCGCTGGGGGCGCACCTGCTCGAACGGCTGGGCGCGCTCGCCGCCCGGCACGCCGATGTCAGCGAGCCGCGCGGGCGCGGCCTGATGTGCGCGATCACGCTCTCGTCGTCCCGGCTGCGCGACGAGGTGCTCACCGCGCTGCGCGAGCGGGAGCGGGTGCTGATCCTCGGCACCGGCGAGCGGGGCATCCGGTTCCGTCCTCCGCTGACGGTCACCGGCGCCGAGTTGGACGAGGCCGTCGACGCCCTGGACCGGGTCCTGGCCGGTCTGGAATAGCCCGCGAACGGGAGGCTCCGGGTATTCCGGTGCAGGGCGCGCCGGAATCCCGGATCCACCTCTCGGGCTCGGCATCCATGTCGTCACCACTCTCCGAGAAGGTGCGGCACTCGAACCGGCAGCGGAGTACCGGTGGTGTCGTCTCCGTCCGGTGCTGTCGGCTCACCCGGAATCCTCTGGCGCGTAAGGTCCGCACGAGCTCACCATCCGGCTGTTACCCGACGGGCGCACCGGCGCGATGCGCTGATCCGGCCCGAGCACGCCGGTCGTCGTGTGGTCAGGGGGTGACCGGACGCAGGCCCAAACCCCCCTCGACGAAACGGCGGACGGACGTCAGCCCGGCATCCAGGGCCGCTTCGTAGCCAGGGCGTGCCCACCCCGTCACCGCCGCGGTGCCGTCACCCGTCGGCGTCGCGCCGATCTCGGCCACCAGCTCGGCCGTGGTCGGTTCGCAAACCGCCCAGGAGAAATGCGTCTCTTCCGCCCAGCCCGCACTGCGCCGGGCCACGTAGTCCGGTTCGGTGATGCCGCCCTCGGCCAGGGCGGGGCGGTCATCGATGCGGTCGTCGGCGCGCAAAGCGCGCAGATACCAGGCGCCCGCGTTGATCTCGATCGGCTCCATCAGCGTTCGCCCCTCGCGCCGCGCCCGTAGCCCGCCGCGGCGACCAGCGCGTCCGTCACCACTCCGCCGAATTCCGCGACACCGACCCGCCTCGCTGCGACATGATCGGATGACCGCGCCGCCGTTTTTGCGCGTTTCGCGGTATCCAGGCGGATTTCGGGTAGCTCGGTCATGAGGAAGAGGCTAGCGGGAGGTGCAACGACATGGGCGAGCTGTGGTTCGGCCACTACCGCCTCGATCGGCTGCTAGGCAGCGGCGGCATGGGCGAGGTCTGGCTCGCGCACGACACCACCGCCGACCGTGCCGTCGCGTTGAAGGTACTGACCGCCGCGTACGCGGCGGACCCCAAATTCCGGCAGCGATTCACCAGGGAGGCTCGGCTCGCCGCCCAGGTGCGCGGGCCGCACCTGGTGCCGATCCATTCGTTCGGCGAACTCGACGGCCGCCTGTACATCGATATGGAGTTCATCGAAGGCTCCGACGTGGCCGCGCTGCTGCGGCGGGCAGGGCGGCTGGAACCC
Source organism: Nocardia exalbida NBRC 100660 (assembly GCF_000308575.1). GTDB lineage: Bacteria > Actinomycetota > Actinomycetes > Mycobacteriales > Mycobacteriaceae > Nocardia > Nocardia exalbida. The sequence continues at coordinate 17,233 of NZ_BAFZ01000026.1, forward strand.
GAGCGCGCGATCGAGATCGTCGTGCAGACGGCCCGCGCGCTCGACATCGCCCATCGTGCGGGCCTGGTGCACCGCGACGTGAAGCCGTCCAACATCATGGTGACGCCCGACGGCACCGCCTACCTGATCGACTTCGGCACCGCGCAGCGCAGCGACCAGCCCGCGATCACCGCCACCGGCAATGTGGTGGGCACGCTGGCCTACATGGCGCCGGAGCGGTTCGACGGGTCGGCGGTACCCCAGTCCGATCAGTATTCGCTGGCCTGCGTGCTGTACGAGTGCCTCACCGGCCGAAGGCCGTTCGACGACGGCGACCCGCCGCGCATGTTGCGCGCCCACTTGATGCAAACCCCTCCGCTCGCCTCCACGCTGAATCCGGCCTTGCCGCCCGCACTGGACGCGGTGATCGCACGCGGCATGGCGAAAGACCCCGCCCTGCGCTGGTCCAGCGCGGGGGAACTGGCCTCGGCCGGGTACGCGGCCCTGACGGGCCAGGACGCCACCACGGTCGAACTCGCGTCGTCGGTCCCGACCTTCGTGTTCCCGCCGCAGCATGTCCGGACCGGCGCCGCGCCCGGAGCGCGAACGTCTTCCGGATCGCGTCTGGCTCTGGTGGCTTTCGCGGCGCTCGTCGCGCTGGTCGCCGGGTCGCTGTGGCTCGGGCGCCCGGACGCGACCGACGCGGGACCGGCCTCCGCTCCCGCTCCGTCTCCGAAGCAGGAACCGTCCGCGCCGCCGTCACATGTACCGGCCACGCGGGCGCCGGTGCCCATTTCGGCGCCCATCGTGGTCCTGCCCGGCGCGGGTCAGCCATGCGACGCGGTGGTGGACGTGCACAGCGTCACCGTGGACGGCCTCGTGCTGACCTGCACTCCATTGACGGGGGGCCGGTCGAGCTGGCTTCCGGCGGCGCCGGCCGCGGGTGGTGTCGCCGCGGAGAACGTCGGCGACTCGAACCAGTCCGGACAGCCCGCCTCGGACGACAAGCCCGGCCGGGGCAAGCCCGATCACGCGAATCCGGGCCACGGCAACGGCAAGCCCAAGGCCAAGCCGGGTAAGTAGGCGGGTCGTTGCCGGACTGTCGTCGAGCACACAGTGGTGCGTGACGCGGGGTGCGGTTACGCTCCGAGAGAGGCCACTTCTTCGGTATCGGCGCGGTGAGCTGGTGATTTCCGTTGTGCGCGCCGCAGGTGGAGGCCGGGTCGACCAGCTGTCAACGGTGACTGGAGGTTCGCGATGGGGGAGGTGCGATTCGGGGGTTACCGGCTGGAGCGACCGCTCGGCAAGGGCGGTATGGGTCAGGTCTGGCTGGCGTACGACATGGTGGCGGCGCGGCGGGTGGCGTTGAAACTCCTGCCCGCCGACCTCGCGGCCGCGCCCGGATACCGCAAGCGGTTCGAGCGGGAAGCCGAAGCCGTGGCGCAGTTGCGCGACCCGCACGTGCCGCGGATCCACCGATTCGGCGAGATCGACGGCCGCCTCTACATCGACATGCAATTCGTCGAGGGCGCCGACCTGGCGGGCAAGCTGGTGGCCGAGGGCGCGATGCCACCGGCCGTCGCGATCGGCGTCATCGGCCACGTCGCCGCCGCGCTCGATGTGGCGCACCGGGCCGGGCTGGTGCACCGCGACGTCAAACCGTCGAACATCGTGGTGCATTCCAGTGGCTTCACCTATCTGATCGACTTCGGCATCGCGCACGGGCTCGGACAGACGGCCGTGACCACGACCGGCATGGCGATCGGCACCCTCGCGTACATGGCCCCGGAACGGTTCAGCGGAAAGGCGGACGGACGCGCCGACGTCTACTCGCTGGCCTGCGTGCTCTACGAATGCCTCACCGGTGCGCGGCTCTACGGCGATACCGATCCCGCGCAGCAGATGCATGCCCACCTGATGGCGCCGCCCCCACGCGCCGGTTCGGTGTGCGCCGCCGTTCCCGCCGCGCTGGACGCCGTCATCGCTCGCGGTCTGGCCAAGGAGCCGAGCGAAAGATTCCCGACCGCAGGAGAATTCGCCGCCGCCGCGCGCGCCGCGATCGGCGCGTCCGCTCCGGAGCCGGTAGCCGTGCCACCGTCCGCATCGGATCGCCCGGCGACGAAGCCGCTGACCCGTAGGGATTCCGTGCCGGCCTCGGGATCTTCACACCGCTCCGGAGTCGCTGGTCCAGCTGCGCTTTCGCCGCGAACGGACTCGAAAGCCGCCGCAGCCGCATCGGAATCCGTGGATCCCGAGCGGCCCCGGCGAACGCCTGACCCGACCGAAGTCCTGCCGAACCCGGGCCCTGCACCGACCCTTGTGGCCACCAAGCTCGACTGGTCGACAGTCACGCCCGATCCTGGACCGGCTCAGCATGTTCCGAGTCCGGGCTCGTCACTGCGCGGATACGCAGGGGCGCAGCGTCCGCCCGCGTCCGCCGGTTATCTCGTTGCAGGACAGCCGTATCCAGCTCCCGGACGCGGATCGTATCCCGCTGGACCTGCCCGGGGCGCACAGCCCGGTTGGCAGGAACGGTTGCTCGCTCGCGTGCTGCCCCCGAAGCCCGGCCCGGTCGCATCGCCGTATCGTGCGCCTGCGCGAAAGGTCTTCCCAGCGGTGCAGCGTCCGGCCCCGCCGGTCGCGCAGCGCCGCCCGGGCGTCCCGGTCCCGCGTCGTCGGCCGCGACGTCGCGGGAGTCTTCTATCGAAGATGATCGGCGCGCTGATCGTGATATTCCTCGCGCCGTTCGCGTTCGCGGCGGGCTGCGTCGCGTTGATCGCCGCGGGAACCAGGGCCGGTGATTCCGGCGCGCCCTCGCCCACCTTGCCGCCCTCGGCGGTGGCGGTGGAGAACCCCGGGCCACCCGGGGACGACGGCGGGTCCGATCCGGCCGCCGTGGCACCGGCGGGCAGTCCCGTGCGCGACGGCAAATTCGAGTTCGTCGTGACGAACGTCGACACGGGTGTGGCACGAGTCGGATTGCAGCGGGCCACGGGCTCGTTCCTGATCGTCACGCTGGCCGTCCGGAATATCTCCGACGAGACGAAGTGGTTCCTGCCGATGGGCCAACGCCTCCTGGACGCGCAGAACACGCCCTTCGACCACAACGCCACCGCCACCATCTGGCAGAACACCCAGCAGCGCCTCGGCTACTCCTTCGAGCTGCGCCCAGGGCAGTCCGCCACCACCCAGCTCGTATTCGACCTGCCCCGGACGGCGAGCCCCGACCACTTGGAGTTGCACGACTTCGTCCTCTCCGGCGGCGCGCGAGTCCACATCGCCTGAACGCCTCCGCGCAGCGGCGTCGAGAAACATCGACGACCCGCCCGGCCTCAGCGCGTCTCCACCGCGCCGCGCCGTTGAGCTGATCCGCGTTGAATCACCGATCCCGGACGGTCACCGAGCGCCCGCCGGAGCGGAAGCGGGCGAAGTCGGTCAGGCGGCTGGGATGACGGCGGAGAGCGCGCCGAGCACGGCTGCGCGGCCGATTTGCAAGGCCCTGGCGAGCAGTGTGGTGTCGCGGGCGGCGCTGTCCACGTCCGGAGAGCCGAGGGGCGGGTGGATCTGGAGCACGGAGTCGCCGAGTTCGGCGAGGGCGCGGTCCTCGAGGTCCTGTTGCCGGGGGCGTTCGAGCCAGGCCCGGTACGCGCCGGGGGCCACGGCGCGCAGATAGCCGCCACCGATGATCTGGTGCAGGCGCGAGGCGGGCGGGCGCCGTTCGTCCACCCTCCGGGTGCGCAGGACCAAGGCATGGGTGGCGCCCGCGCGGACCGCCGTGCGGATCGGAACGGTCTCGGAGAGGCCGCCGTCGAAGTAGGCCGAACTGCCCAGGGCAACCGGGGGCCCGGCCAGAATGGGCAGGCCCGCCGACGCGCGCAGCGCACGCATGAGCGTCCGCTTGTCGGTGATGTGCGGATGCAGATCGACCGCCTGCCCGGTCCGGATATCGGTGGCGATCGGATGGAAGGTCGTGGAGTTGGCCAGGATCGCGTCGAAATCCATCGGTTCGACGCCGTCATACACCTGGTGCACGAGATACCGCAGATCGAACGCCGGACGTCCGCGCAGGAGCCGGGCCGGATCGACGGCGCGGCGCATGATCTCCGGATCGGTCCAGGAGCGCATGCCGGGAATCGCGCGCCCGCACAGCAGCCAGGCACCGTTGATCGCGCCCGCCGACGTGCCGTACACGGCGTCGAATACTCCGGCGAGCCCGAGTTCCTCGAGCGCCGACACCATGCCGCTGGAGTACACGCCCCGGCTGCCGCCGCCCTCTACCACCAGCACCAAGCGGTGACCGTCGGCGCGGCCGGCCGTGGCGCGCCGCACGCGGATCACCTCCGCGACGGGGGAGAGGCTTGTCGAGCTGGTCACCGCAACACGATACGACACCTCGGTGTGCGTTTCGGGTCCAGCGGAGGCAGCTCGCGTGAGGGCGGAGGGACCGCCGCGTGAACAGCGAAGCGGGCGCGGAACCTCGTGGTCCCCCGCCCGCTCCGTGATGTTGCTACTTGATCTCTGCGAGAACCGTGCCCTGCGTGATCGCCGCGCCCGTCTCGACGGACAGACCGGTGACCACACCCGCCTTGTGGGCGTTGACCGGGTTCTCCATCTTCATGGCCTCGAGCACCACGATCAGATCGCCCGCCTCGACCGACTGGCCCTCTTCGACCGCGACCTTGACGACGGTGCCCTGCATCGGAGCGGTGACCGCGTCACCGGAGGCCGCGCCGCCGCCCGCGCCGCCACGCTTGCGCGGCTTGGGCTTCTTGCGGATCACACCGGCGCCGTTGCCCGCCGCACCGGCCGCACCGGCGCCGACGGTGAAGTTGCCCGGCAGCGACACCTCGACCCGGCGGCCGCCGACCTCGACGACGACCTTCTGACGCGGCTGGTCCTCATCCTCGTCGGCCGGGGTACCCGCACCGGTGAACGGCTCGACGGTGTTGACCCACTCGTTTTCGATCCACTTGGTGTAGACGTCGAACTTCTCGCCATCACCGATGAACGCCGGGTCCTCCACGATCGCCCGGTGGAACGGGATGACCGTGGCCAGGCCGTCGACCTCGAACTCGGCCAGCGCGCGCCGCGCGCGCTCCAGTGCCTGCGTGCGGTTCTCGCCGGTGACGATCAGCTTGGCCAGCATCGAGTCGAACTGCCCGCCGATCACGCTGCCCTCCACCACGCCGGAGTCCACGCGCACACCGGGGCCGGACGGCTCCTTGTACACGGTCACCGGGCCGGGAGCGGGCAGGAAGCCGCGGCCCGCGTCCTCGCCGTTGATGCGGAACTCGAAGGCGTGGCCGCGCGGCGTCGGGTCCTCGGTGATCTCCAGCTTCTCGCCGTTGGCGATGCGGAACTGCTGGCGCACCAGGTCGATGCCCGCGGTCTCCTCGGTGACCGGGTGCTCGACCTGCAGCCGGGTGTTCACCTCGAGGAAGGAGACGGTCTCGCCCTGCACCAGGTACTCGACGGTGCCCGCGCCGTAGTAGCCGGCTTCCTTGCAGATGGCCTTGGCGGAGGCGTGGATCTTCGCGCGCACCTCGTCGGACAGGAACGGCGCGGGGGCCTCCTCGACGAGCTTCTGGAAGCGCCGCTGCAACGAGCAGTCACGGGTGCCCGCGACGATGACGTTGCCATGCTTGTCGGCGATGACCTGCGCCTCGACGTGGCGGGCCTTGTCCAGGTACTGCTCGACGAAGCACTCACCACGGCCGAAGGCGGCGGTGGCCTCACGCACGGCCGAGTCGTACAGCTCCGGGATCTCCTCGATGGAGTGCGCGACCTTCATACCGCGCCCGCCACCACCGAAGGCCGCCTTGATCGCGACCGGCACACCGTACTTCTCGGCGAACTCGACGACCTCGGTCGCGTCCTTGACCGGGTCCTTGGTGCCCGCGGCCATCGGCGCCTTCGCGCGCTCGGCGATGTGCCGCGCGGTGACCTTGTCGCCCAGGTCCCGAATGGACTGCGGGGACGGCCCGATCCAGATCAGCCCGGCGTCGATGACGGCCTGGGCGAAGTCGGCGTTCTCGGAGAGGAAGCCGTAACCGGGGTGGATGGCGTCGGCGCCGGACTTGGCGGCGGCGTCGAGGATCTTGTCGAACACGAGGTACGACTCGGCCGAGGTCTGCCCACCCAGGGCGAAGGCCTCGTCGGCGAGCTTGACGAACGGGGCATCCGCGTCCGGCTCTGCGTACACCGCGACGCTGCCGATGCCGGCGTCCTTGGCCGCCCGGATCACGCGCACGGCGATCTCGCCTCGGTTAGCTACGAGTACCTTTGTGATCCGCGCGCTGGCATGGCTGGGCACTGAGCCTCCTGTGTGCATTCTTCTGGTCGCTTCGCCGGGGGTGGGGTCGCTGTGCAGCCTCCGCTCCCATAATCGACTTGTTTACGTCTCGGGCGAGTGTAGGCAGTCTGCCAACAGACGCCGAACTCGGCTAGCCCTACTCAACAGTAGGTCGCGGATCACAACGTACGCGGCCGGTGTTTGGGACCGCACCCGGCTCACCTGCTCCTGGTGCGCCGAGAACCGCCGCGTGCCGGCACTTCGCCCGGTTCGTCCCCCTTGGCGATCGGCATCCGCACCGAGTTTCCCCACTCGGTCCAGGAGCCGTCGTAGTTGCGTACCCCGTCGCGCCCGAGCAGGTGGGTCAGGACGAACCAGCTGTGGCTGGATCGCGCGCCGACTCGACTGTAGACGATCACCTCGTCCTGGTCGGCCGACGCGCGGTAGACGTCGTCGAGTTCGGTGCGCGAGCGGAATCTCCCGTCGGCGGCGAACGCCTCGGTCCACGGGATGTTCGACGCGCTGGGAATGTGGCCGGCGCGCAACGCCGCGTCCTGGGCCGTGGCCGGGTCGAGAGCGCGCGTGCCGGAGTATTCCTCGGCCGAGCGTACGTCGATCACCGGTTTGCCGAGGTGGGCGAGCACGTCCTCGCGGAAGGCGCGGAAGGTGCTGTCGTCCCGGCGCACGGCCGGGTAGGCGCTGCGCACCGGACGGCCGGGTTCGAACGTCGTGTCGCGCCCCTCGGAGATCCAGGCCGCGCGTCCGCCGTCGAGCAGGCGCACGTCCTCGTGCCCGAACAGGGTGAATACCCACGCCGTGTGCGCCGCTTGGATGTTTCCGCGATCCCCGTAGATCACGACTGTGTCGTCACGATCTATCCCTTTGGCGCGCATCAGTTCGGTGAAGCGGGTTCCGTCGATATAGTCGCGCGTGACCGGATCGTTCAGATCGCTTCGCCAATCCAGTTTGGTGGCGCCCGGAACGTGCCCGATGTCGTACAGCAGCGTGTCCTCGTTGGCCTCGATGATCTCGAGTCCCCGTGCGCCTATGTTTGCCGACAGCCACTCCGTGGTTACTAGTCGGTGAGGGTGTGCGTAGGAACCGAGTGAGGGATGAGGGTCCGGAGCGACGGGCACGGTGTTTGGGTCCTTCACGCATGGGTGGACGGCGGTGGCAGCGGTTCGAGGCCTCACAGCGATGGTAGGTGTGAGGCGACAGTGACTCTCGTTTCAGATCACAAATCGGATGAGGGCCGAATAAAGGGCACCTACATCCGATAAAGTCTCCCGGGAGGAGGGGTGAGCTATGTCCGATTCTTGGCCGCGGCGGCGACTGCTCGCGATCCTACGTGGCGCCAGCGAGCCTCTCGACGCTCAGGAACTGGCCAGAATCACCGGACAGCACGTCACCACGGTTCGTTTCCATCTCGATGTGCTCACCAGGGAATCCCTCGTCCGGCAGTTCCAGCAGCCGCCGCGCGGCCGTGGGCGGCCGCGTATCGGATACAGCGCGGTGCAGCGATCGGTGGGTTATCAGGACCTGGCGCAGGTGCTCGCCGATCAGCTCGGCCCGGACGCGCGGCGCAGATCCGAGGCCGCGATCGCGGCGGGCCGCGCGTGGGGCAGCAGACTCGACGTGGGTGACCATCGGGTGGAGTCGCTGGAGGACGCCAAGGACCTCACGATGACGTTGATGTCGGAACTGGGCTTCGCGCCCGAGCGCGACCCGTCCTCGGAGACCGAGGGCAAGGTGCTGATCCGTCTGACCGCGTGCCCGCTGCGCGAACTGGCGCGGACGCACTCCGAGGTGGTGTGCGGCGTACACCTCGGCCTGCTCGAAGAGGTGATCGACCGGGGCGGCGCGCACGGGACGATCGACGTGCGGATGCACCCGTTCGTGGAACCGGAGCTGTGCGTGGCCCGGCTCGAACTCATCGCGGCACAGCGCGCCGAGGCCCAAGAGGCGGCGCCGGTGTCCCCGGGCGGGGACGCCGAGGCGTTCACCGCGCCGTCAGGCCGTGTGGCCCCACAGCTGCGTAACGCTGATCCCAACATCGCCAAGCAGTCGGCGCAGCAGTGGTAGCCCGATGCCGATGACGCTGGACGGGTCACCGTCGATGCGATCGACGAACCAGCCGCCCAGCCCGTCGAGGGTGAACGCGCCCGCCACCTCGAGCGGCTCACCGGTCGCGATGTAGGCGTCCAGCTCGTCCGGCTCCGGCTTGGCGAAGTGCACGGTGGTGCTGCTGCAATCGACCGCCTCGGCGGTGATCCGGCCATCCCGCATCCGCACCACGCAGTGACCGGTGACCAGATCCGCGCTGCGCCCGGCCATGTCGCCCCACCGCGCGCGAGCGACCTCGGCGGTGTGCGGCTTGCCCTGCAACTCGCCGTCGACGAGCAGCATCGAATCGCAGGCCACCACAACGCAGTCGGCGGCCAGCTCCGGAATGTCCGCGGCCACGGCGGCCGCTTTGGCGCGCGCCAGTTCCACCACGACCGCGCGTGGTGGCGTGTCATCGGGGAGGGCGGCGGCGACCGCGTCCTCGTCCACGGCGGAGACCCGGACGATCGGGTCGATGCCCGCCGAGCGGAGAACCTCCCGGCGGGCCGGGGACGCGGAAGCCAGGATCAGCCGCGTCACCCGCGCAAGTGGGACAGCTGCGGGAAGGCGTACGGGGAGAACGGCGAAGAGCCGCGATGCATCATCGTCGGGTGGCCCCACATATCGGGCGGCCCGGCGGGGCCGGTGGGCGCGGCGCTGTTCGCCACGGCGGACAGCACGCACACCAGCGCGGCGAGTTCTTCGTCGCTCGGCGAGCCCTTCACGACACGGAAGAACGGCTCAGCGGTGGCCTCTGCGGATAGCGCTGCCGCGTCGGAGCCGGTGGAGGCACCGGTCTCGTCTGCGATCGGGTCGACTGTGAGATCCAGTTCGACGGCGCTCAACACATCTTCTTCTGCCACGGTCGTCACAGTGCCAGGTCCTCTCTTCGCCTCTATCAGCGGACTGATCAGGCTATTCCCGTTTTCCGACTAGCTACGGATGAAGCATTCGTCCTCGGATGCACTCATTGCTTCTCTGCAACAAGCCGGTACCCGCCAGAGTAAGTGTTACCGAGGCCGATGCCACCCTTTGTGCGCGGCCTATCGAGCGTATCGCTCGATCACAGCGGGATGTTGCCGTGTTTCTTCGGCGGAAGGGTCACCATCTTGCGTTCGAGCAGTCGCAGCGCGGACACGATCTGGCCGCGCGTGTGCGACGGCGGGATCACCGCGTCCACGTATCCGCGCTCGGCGGCGACGTACGGGTTCACGAGGGTGTCCTCGTACTCGTTCTGGAGCTCGAGCCGCAGCGCATCGACGTCTCCGCCCTCTTTGGCGGCCTGCTGCAGCTGCTTGCGATAGACGAACCCGACGGCGCCGGAAGCGCCCATGACGGCGATCTGGGCGGTCGGCCAGGCGAGGTTCACATCGGCGCCCATGTGCTTGGAACCCATGACGTCGTAGGCGCCGCCGTAGGCCTTGCGGGTGATGATCGTGATTTTGCCCACAGTGGCCTCACCGTAGGCGTAGAGCAGCTTCGCGCCGCGCCGGATGATGCCGTTGTATTCCTGTCCGGTACCGGGCAGGAAGCCGGGCACGTCGACCAGGGTGATGATCGGGATGTTGAACGCGTCGCAGGTACGCACGAAGCGCGCGGCCTTTTCCGAGGCGTCGATGTCCAGGCAGCCCGCGAACTGGGTGGGCTGGTTGGCCACGATGCCGACGCTGCGGCCGTCGATCCGGCCGAAGCCGACGATGATGTTCATCGCGCGCTCGGCCTGCACCTCGAGGAACTCGTCGTCGTCGAGCAGACGCCGGATCACCTCGTGCATGTCGTAGGGCTGGTTCGGCGAGTCCGGGATGATCGTGTCCAGCTCGAGGTCCTCGTCGGTGAGCGAGTCCTCGATCGCGCCGTCGATCGGGTCGGTGGCCGGGAAGCGGGGCGCCTCGGCGCGGTTGTTGCTCGGCAGGTAGGACAGCAGGTCCTTGACGTAGTCCAGGGCGTCCTGTTCGCCGGAGGCGACGTAGTGCGCGACGCCGGACTTGGTCATGTGCGTGTGCGCGCCGCCCAGGTCCTCCATGGTGACGTCCTCACCGGTGACCGTCTTGATGACGTCCGGGCCGGTGACGAACATCTGGCTGGTGCCGTCGACCATGACGACGAAGTCGGTCAGCGCCGGGGAGTACACGTGGCCACCGGCGGCCGGGCCCATGATCAGCGAGATCTGCGGGATCACGCCGGAGGCCTGGATGTTGCGGTGGAAGATCTCGCCGTAGAGGCCGAGGGAGACCACGCCCTCCTGGATGCGGGCGCCCGCGCCCTCGTTGATGCCGATCAGCGGGCGGCCGGTCTTCAGCGCCAGATCCATCACCTTGACGATCTTCTCGCCGTAGACCTCACCGAGGCTGCCGCCGAACACCGTCACGTCCTGGCTGAAGATGCAGACGTCGCGGCCGTCGATGGTGCCGTAACCGGTCACCACGCCGTCGCCGAGCGGGCGGTTGTTCTCCAGGCCGAAGTTCACACTGCGGTGGCGGGCCAGGGCGTCGAGTTCGACGAAAGAGCCTTCGTCCAGCAGCGCGAGGATGCGCTCGCGGGCGGTCATCTTGCCCTTCGCGTGCACCTTGTCGACCGCGGCCTCACCCATCGGGTGCTTGGCCTCTTCCAGCCGATTCCGCAGGTCAGCCAGCTTCCCGGCGGTGGTGTGGATATCGGGGGAGCCCGCCGGACCTGATGCGGGCTGCTGCTGGACACTCGTCATGGCATCGGAGTGTAACCAGTACCAGCGTTTACTTTCTAACCAAGACCGGGCTACCGGCGAGTAGAAAACCGCAGCTAGATCAATTTTCCCAGGCAAACTTCCTGGTCGGTAGCAGAGTCCGGAAGGCGGAAAATGAGTATCGCCGACCGGTCCCGCCCACCTAGCCTGAGGGCGACGGATTTCCGAGCGGGGGAGGAGCGCGTCATGTGGGAATGGGGTAGAGCTCGCGCGGAGTACGCGGCCGAGACGGCGTGGACGCGGACCACCGAGGAGGCGCCGAAGTACGGCGAGCCCGAGGTGTGGGCCGAGGCGGCCGAAGGCGAGCGGGAGGACGGCGACGGGATGGGCGCGGCGGCGCGCGACCCGATCGTCTCCTCGTATGACCTTGTCGGGTAGCGCCCGGTAGGACGAGTAGCCTGCCGGTGTGCAGAGGCCACCGTTGGATGCAGAGCAGTTGCGGCGCAGTGCCGTCGAGTCGCCCGAGCTGTCGTTCTTCACGCGGATCGATGTGGTCGAGTCGACCGGGTCCACGAACGCGGATCTGATCGCGCTGGCGGCCGATCCGGCCGCCGACCGCGTGGTTCTGCTGGCGGAGACCCAGGTGCAGGGGCGCGGCAGGCACGCGCGCACCTGGGTCAGCCCGCCGCGGGCGCAGCTGGCGATGTCGCTGCTGGTGCGGTTGCCCGGGATCGGCCCGGCCTCGCTCGCCTGGCTGGCACTGCTGACCGGCGTGGCCGTGGTCGACGCGCTGCGGGCCACGGCGGGCGTGCCCGCGGAACTCAAATGGCCCAACGACGTGCTGATCGGGGGCCGCAAGGTGGCGGGCATCCTGGCCGAGGTCGCGGCGAGTGCGGAGGGCGGCGCGCCCGCCGTCGTGATCGGGCTCGGACTCAACGTGAGCCTGACCGAAGAGGAACTGCCGGTGCCGCACGCCACCTCGCTCACCATCGCCGGCGCGCGGCAGACCGATCGCACGGTGCTCGTGCGATCCCTGCTGACCGAGTTCGCCCACCGCTTCACCGCGTGGCGCGACGCGGACTGGGCGATCGACGAGTTGGCCGCCGCCTATCGCGAGCGGTGCGCCACGATCGGCGCCGAGGTCCGTGCCGAGCTGCCCGGGGACCGGACGCTGACCGGCGTCGCCGAGGGCGTCGACGAATACGGCCGCCTGCTCATCGGCGGGCAAGCGGTATCCGCCGGCGACGTCACGCATCTGCGCGCCCAGTACTGAGCGCCGACGCCCGGCGGCGCGGCGGGCGCCGCGCCGCCGGCAACGCGCGGCGGCGTGCCTCAGACGCGTTGGGCGACGCCGCGCGAGGCATCCCGGGCGAGGGCGCGATCGCGCTGCTCCTCGAACTTGATCACGTCCTTGCCCAGCTTCTCCAGGAACGCGCCCAGTTCGTCGCGCGCCTGCTCGCCGCGGGGTCCGTAATCGGACCGCTCGAAGACATTCCATTGCTTGAGCACCGGTTGGAGCACCTCCTCCAGATGCTGGCGCAGATCGTAGATGCCGTGCTTGGCCATCAGCACGCCGTAGCGGCGGAAATTCGGCATCCCGGCGCCGGGCATCAGGAAATTCCGCACGATCCTGGTGATCGCGGGCAGCGCTTGGTCGGGGACCAGGTCGAGCGCGGCGCCGCATATCGAGCGATAGAAGATCATGTGCAGGTTCTCGTCGGCGGAGATGCGCTGGAGCAGGCGGTCGGCGACGGCGTCGTTGCACGCCTTGCCCGTATTGCGGTGGGACACACGGGTGGCCAGCTCCTGGAAGGTGACGTACGCGACGCTCGCCAGGAATCCGCCCCACCCTTCCGGTGACTGGACGCCGTTGCTCATGTGGATCATCCGGGCCGCTTCCAGGGCGACCGGATCGACGGCGCGGGTGACGACCAAGTAGTCCCGCATGGCGATGCCGTGGCGATTCTCCTCGGCGGTCCAACGGTCGACCCAGGTGCCCCACGGGCCGTCCTCGGAGAAGTTCTGTGCGATCTCCCGGTGATAGGAGGGCAAATTGTCCTCGGTGAGCAGATTGGTGATCATGGCGACCCGGGCGACCTCACTGAGGTGCGATTGCTCCGGCTCCCAGTCGACGCCGCCCAGTGCGGCGAAATTGCGGCCCTGGCTCCACGGCACGTAGTCGTGCGGGTTCCAGTCTTTCGCCATGGACAGGTGCCGATCGACATTCTCTTCGGCGACGGGCTCGAGTTCGGCCAGGATTTGCAGCGGGGTCAGGTCTTTGGTCACGCGTTCCTCCACGGTCGGAATCGACGATGATGGTGAGCCGGGCGTTGCGCGATACAGAGAGCCACTGCGCGGAATAGTCACACGCAGGGTGCCGATTGTGCAGCATGACGCGCTGCGGTGTCAGCCGTTCCGCCATCTTCAGGCGGTAGTGTTCCTGACATGGGTTATCCGGAGGATGTGCTGGCGCCCGAGGAACAGCTGCTGCTGCATCGCCACCCGCATTGGAAAATGCTCTTCTGGCCGATCGTGACGCTCATCGTGGCCACCGCGCTCGCCGGTTTCGCAGGGGGACTCGTCTCGCAGAAGGCCACGGGCACCACCGCCTCGGCGCTGCTCGTCACCGTGCTCGTGGTGTATCTGGCCATCCTGCTATGGCGCTGTGCCGCACCGGTTGTCCGATGGAAGTCGACGCATTTCATCATCACCGACCGGCGGGTACTGGTACGGCAGGGCGTGCTCACCCACAGCGGCATCGACATCCCGATGAGCCGGATCTCCAGCGTGCAGTTCCGGCACGGACTCTTCGATCGGCTGCTCGGCACCGGGACGCTGATCATCGAGTCGTCCTCCTCGGAGCCGCTGGAATACGACGACATCCCGTCGGTCCAGCAGGTACACGCGCTGCTGTACCACCAGGTGTTCGAGGTCGACCGCCGTCGCGACGGCCGCGACGAGCGCCGCGACGACCGTCGCAGCTACCGGTGAGCCCGTAACCTGGGCGTATGACCGCTGTACTGCTGGCCGAGGACGACGACGCCATCGCGGCCCCGCTGTCACGCGCGCTCGGCCGCGAGGGCTACTCGGTGACCGTCGAGAGTTTCGGCCCGGCCGTGCTGCAACGAGCCCTGGAAGGCGGCCATGACCTGCTCATCCTCGACCTCGGCCTGCCCGGCATGGACGGGCTGGAGGTATGCCGTCAGGTGCGCGCTCGCGGCGCGGATCTGGCCGTGCTGATGCTCACCGCGCGCACCGACGAGGTGGATTTCGTGGTGGGGCTGGACGCGGGTGCCGACGACTACGTCGGCAAGCCGTTCCGCCTGGCCGAGCTGCTGGCCCGGGTGCGAGCGTTGTTGCGGCGCAGCGGAATCGGCGACGACACGGTCGAGGTCGGTGGGATCCGCCTGGAGCCCGCGGCGCGGCGCGTGCTGGTCAACGGAGTCGAAATCGGTTTGGCCAACAAGGAATACGAGTTGCTCAAGGTGCTGATCGACCGGGCGGGTCAGGTGGTGGCGCGCGAGACCATCCTGCGCGAGGTGTGGGGCGACGCGGAGCTGCGCGGTTCCAAGACGTTGGACATGCACATGTCCTGGTTGCGGCGCAAGATCGGCGACGAGGGCCCCATGGCCGAACGGCGCATCGTCACCGTGCGCGGGGTCGGCTTCCGGCTGAACACCGACTGACGTGCGCCGCCGGATCCTGCGTTCCATGCTCACCGTGCTGACCCTCACCACGGTGGTGCTCGGCGTGCCGCTGATCTACACGGCGTGGTTGTGGGTGGAGGACATCACGCGCAACGACCTGCAGAACCGGCTGGACCGGATCGCCGCGGAGATCATCGCGCAGGAGCGCGACGGCACGGTGCCCGGCGAGCTGGACATCCGGTCGGTGGCGCCGCTGGTGCCGGAGAACGGGAAGCTCACCATCGTCTACCCGTCGCAGCAGGACAACGCCTCGCGGCGCGACATCGGGGTGACCCAGGTGCCCGACCCGCTGGTCGAGTCGCTGTCCATGGGCAAGTCCGCGTCGCTGCGCCTGGAGGTGCCCTCGGCGCCGATGCATGCCATGCAGCGCCAGGCGGTCGCGGTGGTCGCGCTGGCGGTGCTCGCCTCGCTGGGCGCGGCGGTCTCGGTCGCGGTGGTCACCGCGCGGCGGGTGGCCGATCCGCTGCGGGACGTCGCGGCGCGCGCGGCGCGGCTGGCGATGGGCGATTTCCGCCCCGATCCGCGCAGGCACGGCATCGCGGAACTGGATCGGGTGTCCGATGTGCTCGACTCGGCGACCGTGGAGATCGCCGGACGGCTCCAGCGCGAACACGCCCTGGTGGCGGATGTCTCACATCAGCTGCGCAGCAGGCTCACCGCGGTGCGGCTGCGCCTCGACGAACTGTCCGCCCATCCCGATCCGGAAGTGGTGCACGAGGCCGAGGAGGCGATGGCCCAGGTCGACCGCCTCACCGATGCGATCGACGATCTGGTCCGCGCCTCCAGGGACGAGGACGCGGCCGATCGCGATCCGGTGCCGGTGATGGACGAGTTGCGCGGTGTGGTGGCCGAATGGACCCACCCGTTCACCGAGGCGGGCCGGACGCTGACGCTCACCGGCGACGAGTCGCTGCGCGCCCCGATCACGGGTTCGCGACTGCGCGAGGCGGTCGCGGTGCTGGTGGACAACGCCCTCATGCACGGCGGTGGGCCCTGCACGGTGTCGGTGCGCTCGGTGCGGCCGGGGGTCGGCCGTGAGCCGCTGGTGTGCGTCGAGGTCGCCGACGAGGGGCACGGCGTTCGTGACGAGCTGGCGCCGCACATCTTCGACCGGGGCTTCTCCGCGGGCGGTTCCACCGGAGTCGGCCTCGCGCTGGCGCGGGCGTTGGTCGAGGCGGACGGCGGACGCCTGGAATTGCAACGGCGCAGGCCCGCGCTGTTCGCGGTGTTCCTCGGGGCCTCGAAGGCCCGTCCGGCGAACGCGGTGGTGGCCGAGCCGCGCTGACTCAGCCGCGGCCGAGTTCCTCTTCCACGAGGTCGACGAACTCCGCTTCGAGCTCTTTCATCTCGTCCGGGAAGACCCAGCGGCGCATCGACCAGAAACGGAAGGCCATCTGCAGCAGATTGCCGATGATGAAGGCGCTGATGAAGTCGGCGATGTTCTCGACCGTGAAGCTCACGTTGGGCTGGCGCAGGTCGAAGACGTAGCTGGAGATCCACAGCGGGGTGAAGGCGAGGACCACGCCGACGCCGCTGACGGCGAAGAACAGCAGCGCCTCGTGATGACGTTCGCGCCCGCCGCGATTCTTGAACGACCATTCCCGGTTCAGGATGTAGGACGCGATCACGGCGATGACGCCGGAAATGATCTTGGCCGTAACCGGTTTCTCGGCGAGTACCGTCCACTTGAGTCCGTAGAAGATGCCGCTGTCGATCACGAAGGTGGTCGCGCCGACGATCGCGAATTTGATCAACTCCCGATGCCGGTACGCGATATCTTGCAGCGGCTTGGGAAGGACGCTGACCACGTCTTCGACGAATGACACAAGACCGGAGTGTACCGGTACCGACCATTCGAGCCGGCCATGACAATATTGTCCGACGTGAGCGCACGTTCCTTCGATCCATCGGCAATGCCCACCGTCACCATGATCGGTGGCGGACAGCTGGCGCGTATGACGCATCAGGCGGCGATCGCGCTGGGCCAGCGGCTGCGCGTACTCGCCGAGAACCCCGAGGACCCGGCGGCCCAGGTGAGCCCGGAGGTGGTGCTCGGCAGCCACACCGACCTGGGCGCGCTGCGCAAGGCGGCGGTCGGGTCGCACGCGCTGACCTTCGACCACGAGCACGTGCCGACCGAGCACCTGGAGGCGCTGGTCGCCGAGGGCGTCAACGTGCAGCCGCCGCCGCAGGCGCTGGTCTACGCGCAGGACAAGCTGGCGATGCGCAGCAAGCTGAGCGGGCTCGGGCTGCCAGTGCCCGCGTTCACGCCGGTGACCTCGGTCGCCGACGCGGTGCGCTTCGGCGACGAGCACGGCTGGCGGATCGTGCTGAAGGCGGTGCGCGGCGGTTACGACGGACGCGGCGTGTGGATGCCCGAGTCCGCCGACGAGGCCGCGGCGATCGTCACCGACCAGCTCGCGTACGGCGCCCAGCTGCTGGCGGAGGCGAGGATCGAGCTGAAGCGCGAGCTGTCGGCGATGGTGGCCCGTTCGCCGTTCGGGCAGGCCGCGACCTGGCCGGTGGTGGAGACCGTGCAGCGCAAGGGTCAGTGCGCGGTCGTCATCGCGCCCGCGCCCGACCTGCCGGAGGACACGGCCGCCGCGGCGGAGACGATGGCGTTGAACCTCGCGAAGGAACTCGGCGTCGTCGGCGTCATGGCGGTGGAGCTGTTCGAGACCACCGACGGCGACCTGCTGGTGAACGAGCTGGCCATGCGCCCGCACAACTCCGGGCACTGGGGGATGGACGGCGCCCGCACCGGGCAGTTCGAACAGCATCTGCGCGCCGTGCTCGACTACCCGCTCGGCGACACCGCGCCGCTGGCGCCGGTGACCGTGATGGCCAACATCCTCGGCGCGCCGCAGGCCCCGGAGATGTCGATGGACGAGCGGCTGCACCACCTGTTCGCGCGGCTCCCGGAGGCGAAGGTGCACCTGTACGGGAAGGGCGAGCGTCCCGACCGCAAGATCGGGCACGTCAACATCCTCGGCGACGACGTGGCCGAGGTTCGGGAGAAGGCCGAGCGGGCGGCGCACTGGATGTCGCACGCGATCTGGACCGACGGATGGGATCCGCATGAGTGAAGAAGTGGCCATCGGCCCGGCTGTCGGCCTGATCATGGGCAGCGACTCCGACTGGCCGACGATGGAGGCCGCCGCGGAGGCGCTGGCGGAATTCGGGATCCGCTTCGAGGTGGGCGTCGTCTCGGCGCACCGTACCCCGCAGCGCATGCTCGACTACGCGCGTGACGCCGCCGGTCGAGGGTTGAAGGTCATCATCGCGGGCGCGGGCGGCGCGGCCCACCTGCCCGGCATGGTGGCCTCCGCCACGCCGCTGCCGGTGATCGGCGTCCCGGTCCCGCTGAAGTACCTCGACGGCATGGACTCGCTGCTGTCCATCGTGCAGATGCCCGCGGGCGTGCC
The DNA here is from genome assembly GCF_000308575.1 of Nocardia exalbida NBRC 100660. GTDB lineage: Bacteria > Actinomycetota > Actinomycetes > Mycobacteriales > Mycobacteriaceae > Nocardia > Nocardia exalbida. The sequence goes on from NZ_BAFZ01000026.1 coordinate 35,401, forward strand.
CGTCGCCACCGTCTCCATCGGCGGCGCCCGCAACGCCGGCCTGCTCGCCACCCGCATCCTCGCCGCCCACGACCCGGCCCTGCGCACCCGCATGGAACAGTTCCAGGCCGGACTCGAGCAGATGGTGCTGGAGAAGGACGACGCACTGCGCACGAAGCTCTTGGGCTGAGCGGTCCCCAGGGGACTTCGTGAATGACGTGGTTCGCGCCGGCGACCCGCGGAAATGCCGCGGGCGGAACTGCGCGCCGTAGGACAGCGCCATGACCGAGGCGCGGGTGAGATGCTCGCGGGCGGTCTCGTCGGCGATGTCCAGCAGGGGCTAAGGCCCCAGATCGGCGCGAGCATGGCCGGCCCGGTCCTGCACGTCGCCGGTGCGGACCGAGAGCAGGAAGGCTTCGCGGGGGGTCCCGGCCCGCAGCCGAATCGGTCCGCAGACCTCGGCTCGAGATGGCGCGACAGCGGAATCTCCGGCGCGGAGAACTGGGGGTTTCGGTCGCTGACTACGGTGTGAGGTCGTGACTACTGGGGATATCGCTCGGATGCGGGGAGGCGACGACACCGCGCATTTTCGGCTCACGGTGGTGGATCAGGCGCTGCGGTTGTTCGCCGAGAAGGGGTACGAGGCGACGACGGTCGATGAGATCGCCGAGGCGGCGGGGATCTCGCGGCGCACGTTCTTCCGGCAGTTCCGGTCCAAGGAGGACGTGATCTTCGCCGATCACGAGTCTCAGCTGGCGCAGGCCGAGCAATTCCTGTCCGCGTCGCGCGAGGATCCGTGGGAGGCGGTGTGCGCGGCGGTGGTGCAGGTGTTCGAGCGCTTCACGCAGTGGCGGGAGATCGCGGCGCGGCGGTATCAGGTGGTGCGCCGGGTGCCCGCGTTGCGGGAGCGCGAGATCGTCACGGTGTTCCGTTACGAACGGTTGTTCACCGACTACCTGCGCGAGCGGCTGCCCGACGTCCCCGATCTGGCGCGCGTGCAGTTCGCCGCCGTCGTGACGGCGACGCACAACTACCTGCTGCGCCGGATGGTGCGCGGCGAGTCGGACGCGGGCGCCGCCGACCTGCGGTTGGAGCTGGCCGCGATCCCGCGCGGCGCCGGGCGTGCCGTGAACCCCGACGAGCTGGTCGTCGCCGTGTTCCCGCGCGATGCCGCGCCCAGGCAGATAGCGGACCTGCTGGTCCGCAAGCTCGGCACCGTGTGACGTGGCCTTGAGTGCGACCAATCTGACACTGAGTGCCACGTAATCTTCCCATGTGATACGCGTCCATGAGGGTATACTCGACTCATATATGGCACTGAGTGCCGACGCGTTGCTTTCTCGGCGGAAAGCGGCGATCACCACCGACGACCAGGAGTGAAGCCCGATGGCGGGAAACCCCGATTTCGATCTGTTCAAGCTCGAGGACTTCCACGATGAGCTGCGCGCCGCGATCCGCGCTCTCGCCGAGAAGGAGATCGCTCCGCACGCCAAGGACGTCGACGGCAACTCCCGCTTCCCGGAGGAGGCGCTGACCGCGCTGAACGCCTCCGGCTTCAACGCCGTGCACGTGCCGGAGGCCTACGGCGGCCAGGGGGCCGACTCGGTGGCCACCTGCATCGTGATCGAGGAGGTCGCGCGCGTCTGCGGTTCGTCCTCGCTGATCCCCGCGGTCAACAAGCTCGGCACCATGGGCCTGATCCTGAACGGCTCCGAGGAGCTGAAGCACAAGGTGCTGCCGGACATCGTCAACGGCGAGATGGCCTCCTACGCGCTGTCCGAGCGCGAGGCGGGCTCCGACGCGGCAGGCATGCGCACCCGGGCCAAGCAGGAGGGTGACGACTGGATCATCAACGGCTCCAAGTGCTGGATCACCAACGGCGGCAAGTCCTCCTGGTACACCGTGATGGCGGTGACCGACGCGGAGAAGGGCGCCAACGGCATCTCGGCCTTCCTGGTGCACAAGGACGACGAGGGCTTCGTGGTCGGCCCGCTGGAGCACAAGCTGGGCATCAAGGGCTCGCCCACCGCCGAACTGTACTTCGAGAACTGCCGGGTGCCGGGTGACCGCATCGTCGGTGAGCCGGGCACCGGCTTCAAGACCGCGCTGCAGACCCTCGACCACACCCGCCCCACCATCGGCGCGCAGGCCGTCGGCCTGGCCCAGGGCGCGCTGGACGCGGCCATCGCCTACACCAAGGACCGCAAGCAGTTCGGCAAGTCGATCGCCGACTTCCAGAACACCCAGTTCATGCTCGCCGACATGGCGATGAAGATCGAGGCCGCCCGCCTCATGGTCTACACCTCGGCCGCCCGCGCCGAGCGCGGCGAGCAGAACCTCGGCTTCATCTCCGCCGCCGCCAAGTGCTTCGCCTCCGACGTCGCCATGGAGGTCACCACCAACGCCGTCCAGCTGTTCGGCGGCGCGGGCTACACCACCGACTTCCCGGTGGAGCGCATGATGCGTGACGCGAAGATCACCCAGATCTACGAGGGCACCAACCAGATCCAGCGCCTGGTAATGAGCCGCGCCCTGCTCAAGTGATGTTTTTGTAGATCGCCGGATGTTCGGGCGCGCCTGGCAACGCATCTCAGGCCGTCGAGAGCGCAGGCCGCCCGAATATTCTGTCGATCGCATTCCGCGCCCGCTCGTAGCTCGACGGCACGAGATGGGTGTGCGCTGACAGTGATGCTGCCGAGGGACTGTCTCGCGTTGCGGGACTTCAGCCGACTTCGGCGAAGAACCGCCGGATGTCGCCGACGAGCAGTTCGGGTGCCTCGTGCGCGGCGAAATGGCCTGCGGCATCGTTCGGGCCGCCGATCACCGAGCCCGCGTCGTAGGAGTTCCAGCTGACGATATTGCTGTGGTCACGCTCGGCGAACCGGCGGATCGACTGGAAATCGCCCTTGAACATGGCGAGTGCGGTGGGGGTCGTGGTCGAGCCGGTCGGGCGGTCGGTGCTGTGCGCCTCCTCGTAGTAGTACCGGACCGAGGAGCCCGCGGTGCCGGTCAGCCAGTAGAGGGCGACGTTGCCGATGACGAAATCGGCGTCCAGACTCTCCCCGAAAAGCTGTGCGTTCCAACCCAGCAGGCCGATCGGCGAATCGCAGAGCGCGTAGGCCAGCGTCTGCGGCTGCTGGCTGCACAGGATGTTGAAGGCCATCTTGTTGTCCTGGAACCACTTCAGGTGTTCGAGTGCCGCCAGATCCTCCGGCGAGAGACCGACGAACTCGTCCGGATCGCCGGACGGGAACGAAAACAGCTGTGTCACATGGACACCCACTACCCGATCCGGCGCCAGGCGACCGATCTCGGGGGAGACCATCGAGCCGCCGTCGTTACCGATCGCGCCGAAGCGCTGGTAGCCGAGCCGATCCATCAGCTCGATCCAGGCCTTGGCGACGCGCCGCATGGTCCAGCCGGTGCTGCGCGTCGGGCCGGAGAAGCCCATGCCGGGCAGCGCCGGAATCACGAGGTGGAACGCGGGATGCTCAGCGGACTCCGGCGCGGTCAGCGACTCGATGACGTCGAGGAACTCGAGCACCGAGCCGGGCCAGCCGTGGGTCAGGACCACTGGCAGCGCGTCCGCGCGCGATGACCGGATGTGCAGAAAGTAGATGTTCTCGCCATCGATCTCAGTGGTGAACTGCGGGTACGCGTTCAGCTTCGCCTCGAGCGCCCGCCAGTCGAAGGTCTCCAGCCAGTACTGAGCCAGGCCGCGCACCCGACCCCCGGGGACGCCATAGGAGTCCCCCACGCCGGGCAGTTCGCTCGGCCACAGGGAGCGGCGCAGACGCTCGGCCAGATCGTCGAGCTGGGTCTGCGGGATGTCGACCCGGAATGGCTTGATGGTGCTCATGGCGATCTCCTTTGGAATGGAATGCTTCGTTCTGTTTGACTATACAGAACGGATCATTCCGTTTCAAATCTGGAAACACGACGTCCCACGGACGGTGATGAAGTCGATGTCAGGGGTGTAGATACAGCCGTTCGCACGGCAGTCTCGGGTAGCCGTCGGTGTCGTCTGTGGATACTTCGACTGCGTCGTGCCAGTGGCGGGCTCGCCACTCCTGGACGAAAAGGCATGCGGCCGTGACGCAGGCGACGAAGTCCAGGCGGGCGCCGTGCCAGAACACCGACAGGTGAACATCCGGCTCGGAAGGGATGGGGGATGCCGCGCGATCAGGCATATGCCGCCCATCGCCGGCGGCGCGCGAGCTTGTCGGCCACGCAGCCACGGATCGCCGCGACGACCACCCGGCCGGACGGACGAAATGCCGTGTCGGGCCGCGTTATCCACGCGCGGAACTGAGTGCCTCGATCGGCGGGGCTCGGCAACGCGATCGTCCCGCCGTAGCGGATGATGGACACGTTCAAGCGGAACATCTCGGCGAACAGCGGCACGTCGTCCGGCAGGTCCGGCCGGATGATGAACGTCCAGCGTTTCGATCGTGGATGCGACAGGACCGGCCCCAGCTCGTGACCGTGGTTGCGCATCCACACCTTCACGCGCTGTCCCAGGACGGCGGGCATGGTTATTGCCCAGACCATTCCGGTGCGGACGATGATCCGGCCGATTAGGGGAGGGTCCACGATCGCGGGCAGGTCGCATACGCGTCGGTAGTAGTGGCATCGAGACAGTGGGGTGTCTCCGAAAGTTATCGGTTCATCCATCAGTAGACCTCGGGTCGCATCGACGGGTAGGAGGTGCGCCCGGCCCGTCAACCCGTCGACGGATGGGAGTGAATTGCTTTGCGAGCCCAGCAATCTCCACCCCGTCCGGTGCGCACGGTCATCAGACAACGGCACACAGGTGCGGGTACTCCGAATCGGGTACACCGAAAAAAGATCCGCGAAAGCCCAGCACGCGCACCGCAAACGGTGTGAGGATGTACGCGAGACGGGTGATTCGATGCGCCCGTGACGGGGAAGGGGAGGGCGACTTGTCAGATACCGGTTCGACTCTGCCGCGTCGTCAGCTCGGGAGGTATCTGACCGAGTGGCGCACGCGCGCCGGAATGACCCAGGCGAAGGCCGCCGACCTGTTGGAGATCGGAGCGAGCAGTCTTCAACGGCTGGAGAAGGGGCAGAACTCGCGGATCAGGTCTCGCGATATCCAGGCTGCGTGCGATCTGTACGGTGTCCCGGAGGAGTTGTCGGTCGCGCTGGTCGGACTGGCCAAGCAGGCCAACGTCAAAAGTTGGTGGCACCAGTACGGCGATCTCATCCCCAAGTCGTTCGATGTGTACGTCGGACTCGAAGCCGCGGCAGTGAAATTGGTGTCGTACCAGCCGGATCTGATACCGGGTCTGCTTCAAACCGCCGACTACGCGCAGGCGCTTGTTCGACTCGCGTGGCCGGATGAATCAATACAGCAGTGGGAGCAACGGCTCGAAATAAAGGCGCAGCGACAGAACATTCTGACCCGCAAGACGCAGCCGGTCGTGCTCGACGTGGTTATCGGCGAAGGCGCTTTATGGCGCGTGGCTGGTAGCAGCGCGATCATGGCCGCCCAAAACCGGCACCTTGCGGATATGTCTACAAGGGACAACGTGACGATTCGCGTACTGCCGTTCCACGCGGGCTTCCCCGGAGGCGTGTCCATGCCGCCGTTCGTGATTTTGGTTTTCGGGAAGAGTGTTCCTGCGGACCAGGTTGAGCCGCCAGTGGTCTATCTGGAAGGCGCGGTCGGAGATATGTATCTCGAAGATGCCGCCGACGTGGGTGCCTACACTCAAAGGCACGACAGCATCAGGGAATCCGCCTTGGATGTCAACTCGAGTAGAACCCTGCTGAGGCAGGTGGCAAGGGAGCATGAGCAGCGTGGACGTTGACGTATCGGGGGCACAGTGGTTCAAGAGCAGTCGTAGCCAGGCCGGTAAAGAGTGTGTTGAGGTTGCGTTTCTCGGCTGTGGCATGGTCGGCGTGCGGGACTCGAAGAACCCGTCCGGCCCGGCACTGGTGTTCACACCCGGCGAGTGGGACGCCTTCACCGCTGGCGTGGCGGATGGGGAGTTCAACCGCCCCTGAAACGATCAGAAGCGCGGCGCTGGACCCGGATCAGAGCAAGAACCTGCTCCGGCAGATGGCAAGGGAGTATGCACCGTGAAGACCGACCTCTCCGAGGCCAAGTGGTTCAAGAGCAGCTACAGCGGGGCTGACAAAGCCTGCGTCGAGGTCGCTTTCCTCGCGGGAGGTCACATCGGCGTGCGGGACTCGAAGAATCCGACCGGCTCAGCGCTGGTGTTCGCGCCGGAGGAGTGGGATGCCTTCACCGCGGCCTTGCGGTGACTCCAACCGCTCTAACCAACGGTATGACCTCCACGAGTGGCACATGGCTGCGGCAAAACGCGAGTGGACCTCTCGCTCATGTGCCGCTCGCGGACGCATGGCCGAGTAGGGCGGCGAAGCCGAACGGCGATATCCGGCTTGCTCGAGGCAAGCGGCGGTTGAGCGCCTCGGTGCTGCTCAGGAGACCAAGTCGGCGTATTCGCGGTGTTCGGCGATGTACTTCTCCACATACCAGCAGGTGGGGATGACGGAATAGCCGGACTTGCGGGAGTCGTCGAGGGCGTATTCGACGACCTGGGCGGCTACTCCGCGGCCACGGAACTCGGGGAATGTCATGGTGTGGTGGAAGTCGCGGGTCTTGGGGTTTTCGCGTTCGGCGTAGTCGGCGTACCCGGCGAGGGTGTCGTCGATGTAGATCTCGAAACGGGTATCGGCGACGTTGTGTTCGAGCCTGGTCGTCATGTTGGGATAGAACTCCTTGTCGGCTGGGAATGTTCCGCCGCGGCGGTCACAGGATCGCGCCGGGATTGAGGATGCCTTCCGGGTCGAGGGCGTCCTTGATGCGCCGGGTCAGGGCCATCACGTCGGGGCCGAGCTGATCGGGCAGCCATGCCTTCTTCAAGCGGCCGACGCCGTGTTCACCGGTGATGGTGCCGCCGAGGGCGATGGCCAGGTCCATGATCTCGCCGAAGGCGCGATGCGCCCGCTCGGTGAGATCCGCGTCGGAGGGGTCGTGCACGATCAGCGGGTGGGTGTTGCCGTCGCCGGCGTGCGCGATCACCGACACCGTCACCGCATTGCGCTCGGCGATCTCGGCGACGCCGCTCACCAGGTCGCCGAGCCGGGGCAGCGGCACACCGACGTCCTCGAGCAGCAGCGGGCCGAGCTTCTCCACGGCGGGAATCGCCAGCCGCCGGGCGGCCGCGAACGCCTCGCCCTCGGCCGGGTCCTCGGTGTGGAAAACCTCGGTGGCGCCTGCTTTCTCGCAGGCCGCCGCCATGATCTCGGCCTCGCGCCGGGCGAATTCGCCGGGTGCGTCGGAGCGCGCGACCAGCAGCGCGGCCGCCTGCCGGTCCAATCCCATCCGCAGCTGGTCCTCCACGGCGTTGATCGACACCGAGTCCATGAACTCGAGCATCGAGGGCCGCAGTTCGCCGGTGATGGTCAGGATCGCCTCGGTGGCGGCGGTGAGCGTGGGGAAGCTCGCGACGACCGTGCTCTGCGGAGGTTGCGCGGGCAGCAGTCGCAGGGTCAGTTCCGTGATCACTCCGAGCGTGCCCTCGCTGCCGACGAACAACTTGGTCAGCGACAGTCCGGCCGAGTCCTTCAATCGCGGACCACCCAGCCGCACGACGGTGCCGTCGGCGAGCGCGACCTGCATCCCGAGCACGTAATCGGTTGTCACGCCGTATTTCACACAGCACAGTCCGCCCGCGTTCGTCGCCGCGTTACCGCCGATCGAGCAGATCTCGAACGACGACGGGTCGGGCGGATACCACAGGCCGTGCTCCGCGACCGCGCGCTTGACCTCGGCGTTGAGCAGGCCCGGCTGCACCACGGCGGTCCGGGTGACCGGGTCGACGGCGATATCCCGCATCCGCTCGGTGGTGAGCACGATCGCTCCGTCGACCGCCGTGGCGCCCCCGGAGAGCCCGGATCCGGCTCCGCGCGGGATCACCGGCACGCGATGCGCGGTGGCCCATCGCAGCGTGGCGGCCACGTCGTCGGTGCTGGTGGCCCGCACCACGGCGAGGGCGGTCCCGGCGTCCGGATCCCGCGCCCAGTCCTGGCGGTAGCTCGCCAGCAGGTCGGCGTCGGTGAGCACCGTGCCGTCGGGAAGGGCGGCGATCAAGTCATGCAGGTCCACAACTTCACGCTAGCTCTCCGTGCCCGTGATTTGCTGATCGGCCGACCCGTGCGCGTGTGGCGCGCGAAAGCCCCGGAATGTGATGTCACCCGCCATAGTGGTATTACCGCTGCCGGGAGACCAGAATGCCCACAGGGGCTTAGTGTTCGGGGCATCGAGTTCTCCCGGCGCCGCCGTGTCGTGGCGCAGGCCGACCATGCGGTTCGCCGCGTACCACTTGGAGGGATGGAACGGATGCAGGGCGAACAACCCAGTCGCCGGGAACTGGTCGCCGCGATGTTCTCCAGCGAGTTCGTCGAGGACGGCATCGACCCGGACGTGCTGCGCCGTGTACACGCGGGCGAGCACGAGGAGTGGCTGAGCGCGCTGGACCGCTCCGGTGTCTTCGGCAAGGAGGCCCTCGCCGAGCTGGCCGATCTCTGGCGCCGCGAGCCCCGCGAGTTGCTGGAGGCGCTGCTGGCGGACGCGGACGATGTCGCGCGGCGGCGGTGCCTGGCGGCCTGGGCCGGCTTGGACCAGGCCCAGGACGGTCCCGGCCGGGCGCAGATCAGCTGATCCACCGGGCGGTCGCCGCCTGCTCATCTGCCGGACATCTGCCGCTGGCAGCCTGGTCGCGTGCACGAGCTGTCCGAGACCGCCGATACGATCGCCGACCGGTTCACCCGCTGGTGCGAGACGGTCGTGCAGCGGCTGCCGTCGGGGCTGGACCGTCTCGTCCCGCCGACCTTCCTGGGCTTCGCGCTGATCAACAGCGGCACCTTCGCCGTCGACTTGGCGCTGCTCACCGTCTTGCACGGCTCGTTCGATCTGCCGGTGTGGTTGTCGGTGACCGTGGCGTACGTGTGCGCGTTCGGACTCGCCTTCGTGCTGAACCGCAGGTTCAACTTCCATTCCCACGCGCCGGTCGGCAGGCAGGCCACGGTGTACGTGGGGGTGGTCGTGGTCAACTACCTCGCGTTCATCCTCGGTGTCGGCAGCGGCCTCGCCGCGCTAGGGCTGGAGTACCACCTGTCCCGGTTGCTGGCGGGCGCGTGCGAGGCCGTCTACATGTACAGCGCGATGCGCTGGGTGGTCTTCCGCCGGGCCGCCGAGCCGGAACCCGAACTCGCGCCGGACGCGAAGGTGAAGAAGACGACGTTCACGACACCGCCGGAGCGATGAGCACCTCGGTGCGCGCGCCGTCGACGACGATCGCGTCCTCGTCGGTCATGGCCCAGTGCTGGACGCCTTCGGCGCGGTAGCGGGCGGCGAGCCGAGTGCACTCCCCGTCGGGATCGGTGGCCGAATCGATGTGCGGCACGATCCGGCGGTCGACCGATCCCAATCCGTCCCATCGCGGTTCGATGCCGCACGCCGGGGCGACCTCGCCGGGATCGTCCACCGACTCCAAGCCGTGCAGGTCCGGTGTCATCACGCAGGCCCCGGCGCTGTAACCGGCGTAGACGAGCGCGTCGGAGGCGAGCAGCCGGAGAAGCGCTCGGTCCGCGCCGCTGCGGGCGAACTGGGCGCGCAGCACGAAGGTGTTGCCGCCGCGCACCCACACCAGCGGGAATTCGGCCAACTTCCGTTCCAGGTCGGCTTCCCGACCGGCGTACTCGCGCAGGTCGAGCACCTCGGGCCGGTAGCCGAGCTTGCGCAGCGGTGCCATGTCACTGGTCACCGCGCCCGCCCACGCCTGCGGCCAGGCGTCGCAGGCGTTCGGAATCAGCGCCACCCGGCCGGGCGGGCCCGCGAGCGCGGCGAGCCGGTCGTAGTGCGCGCCGAAGCGATAGCTGGACAGGAACAGCCGCATCGCGGATCAGATGGTGAAGGCCAGGTGGCGCACGATGCGTTGCCCGAGTTCGGCATCGCCCTGGATGGTGATCTCGTCCAAGTACTCCTCGGCGGTCGTCCGACCGCCGCCGAGCCGCACGAAAAGCCTCGAGTCCAGGCCGATCTCGACCGTGGCGGGTTCGTCGAACGCGTCCACGTAGCGCGCCCGGCCCGCCACCTCGATGTGCAGGGTCCTGGCCAAGGGGCCGGTCAGCGCGAAGGTGATCCGCGCGCCGTCCGGCGCCTCGCCCTTCTTCGCCACCACGCGCGGGATGCTGCCCGCGAACTCCGCGAACGCCAGCTCGCCGCGTAGCCCGCCCTCTTCCACCGGCACGCCGAGCGCGTCGGCGATGTCGAGTTCGTGCATCCAGCAGTCGAACAACCGCACCCGCATGAACCTGCCGTAGGTCACCTGCCCGACCGGCGAGACGGTTTCCTTCTCCCATTCGGCGTCGCCCATGGCCGCGAGCGCGGCGCGTCTGCGCGCGATGACGTCGCGATAGAACTCGAGCAACCGGGCGCCGGACAGCGGGCGCAACCGATCCACCCAGATCTCGTTGAGCACCGCGGTCTCGTTGCGCACGTAGGGAAGCGTGCGCACATCGGTCTTCGCGGTGGTGGGGTCGTGGGCGGGCGGGCGGTCACCCAGTAGCCAGGACTCGGTGCCGACCATGTGGGCGAGGACGTCGAACACGGTCCAGCCCGGCAGCGACGACGGGGTGCGCCAGCGCTCCTCGTCCAGCGGAGCGACCAGCGCGTCGATCGCGTCCCATTGCCGTGCCAGCAGGTCGATCAGCGTGGTCCGATCGAACGTCTCGGTCATCCGTCGATTTCCTTGTCCGGGCGTTCGCCCTCGTTGTCCAATGCGGCAATGCCGTCCCGGATGGCCGCGGCGGTGGTCACCGGATCGTGCGGGCGCCGCAGCAGGAATCCCGTGGCGAACCGTAGCTTGTCGCCGTGCCTGCGGGGGATCACGTGCAGGTGGACGTGCGGCACGGTCTGGAACGCGGCGGCTCCGTCGTTGAGTACCAGGTTGGCGCCGTCGGCGGCGAGGCTGCTGCGCCGGACGGCCAGTGCGAGCCGGTGCCCGGCCCGGAAGATCCGCGCGCCGAGTTCGGCGTCGAGGTCCTCCAACTCGGCGGCGTGCCGCTTCGGTATGACCAGCGTGTGCCCACGGGCGACCGGCCGGATGTCGAGGAACGCGCAGAGCGCGTCGTCCTCGTACACCTTCGCCGCCGGCGCCTCGCCTGCCACGATGCGACAGAAGACGCAGTCGTTCACACGCTGGACCATACGGCGTACGAGCCGAGCGGAACACCCCGGAGCGTCGTTCGGCAGGACGCGCGCGTCCGCTCACCGGGACGCCGGGCCTCCGATCAGGCCCCCCCACCTCGAGGTTGGTAACAGACTTTTACGTACGGTCTTGCCGTGTTCACTTGCGGCGACCACGATCACAGAGCGAGAAGGAAAAAAGGTGGACCGGGAAACCCCGGCGCACCGGCGCGAATCGCCCGGCGTGTGTGACGGGCATCTCAGCTAGGCTCACGGCGGGCCAGGTACAGTTGCGAGGATTTGGGCGAACTTACCCGACGGTAACATCGTCCGGTCGTCTACCCGTTGCCTGAAGCTCGGTAAGAGAAGGAAGTCTGACAAGTGGAGACAACGCAGAGCGTAGGCGATCCATCGCCGCGCGGCGCGCGTGTCGGTGTCGTTCGCGAATCGAACGCGGGCGAGCGACGTGTCGCATTGGTGCCGAAGATCATCCCCAGCCTGGTGAAGCAGGGCGTGGAGGTCGTCGTCGAGTCCGGTGCCGGACAGGGCGCGCTCATTCCCGACGAAGCGTATGTGGAGGCGGGCGCGACGATCGGTGATCCCTGGTCGGCGGATGTGGTGGTGAAGGTCGCCCCGCCCAGTGACGCCGAAGTGGGCAAGCTGTCGTCGGGGCAGACGCTGATCGGTTTCCTCGCGCCGCGCAACGCCGACAATCAAATCGGTGCGCTGAAGTCGGCGGGGGTGCAAGCATTTGCGGTGGAGGCGATTCCGCGGATCTCGCGCGCGCAGGTGATGGACGCGTTGTCCTCGCAGGCGAATGTGGCGGGATACAAGGCGGTGTTGCTGGCGGCGTCGGAGTCGACGCGGTTCTTCCCCATGTTGACCACCGCCGCAGGCACGGTGAAGCCCGCGACCGTGCTGGTGCTGGGTGTGGGCGTGGCGGGTTTGCAGGCGCTGGCGACCGCGAAGCGCCTCGGTGGTCGGACCACCGGGTACGACGTGCGTCCCGAGGTCGCCGATCAGGTGCGGTCGGTGGGTGCGCAGTGGCTGGATCTGGGGATCGACGCCGCTGGTGAGGGCGGATACGCCCGCGAGCTCACCGACGAGGAGAAGGCCGCGCAGCAGCGGGCTTTGGAGGACGCGATCAAGGGCTTCGACGTGGTGATCACCACCGCGCTGGTGCCGGGGCGTCCCGCGCCGCGCTTGGTGACGGCCGCCGCGGTCGAGGGCATGAAGCCCGGCAGCGTGATCGTCGATCTGGCCGGGGAGACGGGCGGCAACTGCGAGTTGACCGAGCCGGGACAGACGGTCGTCAAGCACGAGGTGACCATCGCCTCGCCGTTGAACCTGCCCGCCACCATGCCCGAGCACGCCTCGGAGCTGTACTCGAAGAACATCGCGGCGCTGCTGGAGCTGATGTTGGTCGACGGCAAGCTCGCGCCCGACTTCAGCGACCAGGTGCTGGCGGATTCCTGCGTCACCCGTGCTGCGACCGAATCGGCGGACGCGACCGGATCGGCGGAGCCTGCGCAGGTGAAGGACGCGACCGAGGCGAAGGTGGAGAACTGATGTATACCGAATTGCTGGCGAATATCGCGATCCTGGTGCTGTCCGGGTTCGTCGGTTTCGCGGTGATCTCCAAGGTCCCGAACACGCTGCACACGCCGTTGATGTCGGGCACCAATGCCATTCACGGCATCGTGGTGCTGGGCGCGCTGGTCACGCTGGGTAACGTGCAGGACCCGTCGATCCTGACGCAGATCATCCTGTTCGTCGCCGTGGTGTTCGGAACACTGAACGTGATCGGTGGTTTCGTGGTGACCGACCGGATGTTGGGGATGTTCAAGGGCAAGAAGCCCGCTGTCGCGCAGAAGGCGGGTGAGTGATGCACACCTTCGACAACGTCACCTATCTGGTGAACGGTCTCTACATCATTGCCTTCGGCATGTTCATCTACGGTTTGATGGGCTTGACCGGCCCGAAGACCGCGGTGCGCGGCAACTTGATCGCCGCGGTGGGCATGGCGCTGGCGGTGGTCGCGACGCTGATCTCGATCCGGCACACCGACAACTGGATTCTCATCGTCGCCGGTCTGGTGGTCGGTGTCGTGCTGGGTGTGCCGCCCGCGAAGTACACCAAGATGACCGCGATGCCGCAGCTGGTGGCCGCGTTCAACGGTGTCGGCGGTGGCACGGTCGCGTTGATCGCGTGGTCGGAATTCATCAACTCGCAGGGTTTCTCGCACTTCGACGAGGAACCGACCGTGCACATCGTGATCGGGTCGCTGTTCGCGGCGATCATCGGTTCGGTGTCGTTCTGGGGTTCGCTGATCGCGTTCGGGAAGTTGCAGGAGATCCTGCCCGGCCGCCCGATCGGGATCGGCAGATTGCAGCAACCGTTGAACCTGCTGCTGCTGCTCGGCGCGGTCGCCGCGGCGGTGGTGATCGGCGTCGGCGCCACCAGTGAGGGGGTGTCGCAGCTGTGGATGATCGCGGTGCTGGTGGCAGCCGGTGTGCTCGGGTTGATGGTGGTGCTGCCGATCGGCGGCGCGGACATGCCGGTGGTCATCTCGCTGCTCAACGCGCTGACCGGATTGTCGGCCGCCGCGGCGGGTCTGGCGTTGAACAACACCGCGATGATCGTCGCGGGCATGATCGTCGGCGCGTCCGGCACCATCCTGACCAACCTCATGGCCAAGGCGATGAACCGGTCCATCCCGGCGATCGTCGCGGGCGGCTTCGGCGGCGGCGGGACCGCGCCCGGCGCCGCGGATGGTGAGCAGAAGCAGGCCAAGGCCACTTCCGCCGCGGACGCCGCGATCCAGATGGCGTACGCGAACCAGGTGATCGTGGTGCCGGGTTACGGCATGGCGGTGGCGCAGGCGCAGCACGCGGTCAAAGAGATGGCTTCGCTGCTGGAGGCCAAGGGTGTGGAGGTCAAATACGCCATCCACCCGGTCGCCGGTCGGATGCCCGGTCACATGAACGTGCTGCTGGCCGAGGCCGAGGTGTCCTATGACGCGCTCAAGGAAATGGACGACATCAACGGCGAATTCAATCGCACCGATGTCGCCTTGGTGATCGGCGCCAACGACGTCACCAACCCCGCGGCCCGCGAGGACGCCTCCAGCCCGATCTACGGCATGCCCGTGCTCAACGTCGACCAGGCCAAGAGCGTCATCGTGCTCAAGCGGTCGATGAACAGTGGTTTCGCCGGTATCGACAACCCGCTGTTCTACGCCGACCACACCTCCATGCTGTTCGGCGACGCCAAGAAGTCCGTCGGAGCGGTCACCGAGGAACTGAAGGCGCTGTAGGCCGGAGGTTCTCGCGAAGCGCCCCTTCACCTTCGGTGGAGGGGCGCTTTCGTAATTCGATGGACATCGCGGCAGGCCGCCCCGGATCATTCTCCGGGTGTCCGCACGTCATGAGCCTCTTCGGTTGATCGGTCCCGGGGAGCCCTCGGCCGATCCCGCCGAGCGGCTGCCGTGGACCGTCGTAGTCGATTCCACGTACTCGATCCGCGACGCGATCGATGCCCTCGCGCTCGGTCCGTTCCTGCGCGGCGATCAGCCGTGCGCGCGCACCGCGCATCTGGAGCGGGTGCGGCCGGAAGCGCCGCTGCGTCCCGGCCGCGGCCGCGTGGTGCGCACGGTGCGCGACAACGACAGCGGGGCGACGCTGGTGGTGGGTCCCGGCTGGTCGCTGCGGTCGGTGCGCTGGTCGGGCGGTTCGGCGATGGTCGAGGTCACCGCCGTCAGCGAGACGCTCGCGGACGAGTTGCTCGCCGAGGCCATCCGGGACGCGGCGGCGCCACCGGAGGTGGGCGACACCGTGGAGATGGGCTTCTGGCACATGCACACCCACGGCCCGCAGCGTCGCGCGCGCTCGATCTCGGCGCCCGAGTGGTCGTCGATCCGGGGTAACTACACGGGCGAGGTCGCCACCGCGATGGATCGCCTGATGTCGCTCACCGCCGCCGACGTCCGCGGCCGCCTGGTGCTGCTGCACGGACCTCCCGGTACGGGGAAAACCACGGCGCTGCGCGCGCTGGCGCGTGCCTGGGGCGCCTGGTGCCAATTCGATTGCGTGCTCGATCCCGAGGTGATGTTCGGCAAGCCCGGCTACCTGATGGACGTGGCCGCGGGCGTCGACAATGCCGACGAGGGCGCGCCCCGCTGGCGGATGCTGGTCCTGGAGGACTGCGACGAGCTGATCCGTGGCGAAGCCAAGGAGGCGGCCGGGCAGGGACTCTCGCGGCTGTTGAACCTGACCGACGGCATGCTCGGCCAGGGCCGGGACGTGCTCGTCGCCATCACCACCAACGAGGACCTGTCGCGCCTGCACCCGGCGGTGACGCGGCCGGGCCGGTGCCTGGCGCGGATCGAGATCGGACGGCTGTCCGGCGTGGAGGCGGCGGCCTGGCTGGACCGGGAGCAGCGGTGCGAGGCAGGCGCTTATCCGGACGGCGCGACCTTGGCCGAGCTCGTGGCGGTGCGCGACGGAGAGGCCGGGATCGATGCCGTCGCGCGGGATGCGGTCAATCCGGGACTGTATCTGTGAGAACCGGCGTGCGCCGAAGCCGTTGCGGCGGTTCACCGGTCCGGCGGGGTTCGCGGTGATCGGCTAGATTCCATGGGTTCGCCCGTCGCCTGTGCGCACGGAACCACGCGAGACCCGGGGAGGGGATCCATGACAACACCACCGAACCATCCGCAGCCAGGGCAGCCCGGCTATCCACCGCCAGGCCAGCCCGGCTATCCGCAGCAACCGCCTGCCGGTGCGCCGCAGGGCTTTCCGGGGCAGCAGGGCTATCCCGGTCAGCCGCAGCCGCAGCCCGGCTACCCAGGCCAGCCGGGCTACCCGCCACAGGGAGGCTTCCCGCAGCAGCCGGGCTACCCGGGTGGGGGTTTCCCGCCGCCGGGACCGCCACCCCGGCAGAATCGGAGCGGCGGAGTGGGCAAGATCCTCGCCGTGCTGGGTGTCGTCGTGGTGATCGGCCTGCTGGTCATCGGCGGTCGCACCGTGTTCCGTTCGGACGGCGAGAAGATCGATATCGGTCAGTGCGCGAAGCTGTCGGGCACCACCGTCAAAGCGGAGTTCGAAACCAAGGAATGCTCCGATGCCGAAGCCAATTACGTGGTGGCGCAACGGCTCGACGGCGCGAACGCGGACTGCGCCACCAAGGACTACGCCAGCTACTACCAGACCGGCAGCAACGAATACACGCTGTGCCTGCGGCTGAACGTCAAGGAGGGCGACTGCATCGACGGCGGTTTCCTCGGCGCCAGCACCAAGGTGGCCTGTGGGTCGACGGCGGACTTCAAGATCGGCCGGATCGTGCGCGGCACCGCGGACAAATCCGCGTGCGGGGCGAAGGCGACCGAGAACGACACGATCGTCTACCCCAAGCCCGAGCCGATCACCCTGTGCCTGGTGCCGCCCAAGTAGTGCGCGGCCTGGAACGATGACGAGCGTCGGCGCGCGGTCGCTGCGGACCGGATGGTTCGTGCGTGCGCCGATCTCGATGTTCCGCGCCCGGCTCGGCTTCCTGTTCGGCGGGCGGCTCCTGCTGCTGGAGCACATCGGCCGCAGCTCGGGCCGTCCACGCTATGTGGTGCTGGAGACGGTGGCGCGGCCGAGCCGGGACCGCGTGGTGATCGCGTCCGGCTTCGGCACACAGGCGCAGTGGTTCCGCAATCTCGCCGCCGATCCGCGCTGTCACGTGAGTATTGGCGCGCGCTTCAGTGCTCCGGCTCTGGCCCGGGTGCTGCGCCCGGACGAATCCGTCGCCGTCCTCGAGGGCTATCGGCGCGACCATCCGCGGGCATACCGGAGTCTCGGCCGGATAGTCGAGGAAAGCCACGGGTGCGGGGATCGACGAGGTGCCGATGGTCGAGCTGACGATGGATCGTTGATCCGGTCAGTCGGCCCGCGGTGTGGCGACGACGCTCGCGTACCGGCAGCAGAGCAGGATCGCGATCATCGGCACGACCATCGCCGTGGTCAGTGACATCACGGCGGTGAGCCAGCCGATGACCGTGGGACCGGCGAGCAGTCCGAGATAACCGATGCTGAACACCCGCGACATGTCGGTAGCGGCCCTTGTGGAGCCGAGATTCCCCGCCGCGGTGAAGATCTGCGGAATCCCGCCCGCGAGTCCGAGCCCGGCCATGGTCCAGCCCAGCAGTGTCAGCGGAATCCACGGCGAGACGACGATCACCGCCAGGCCGGCGGCCGCGATGAGCGAGCCGTAGCGCACCACCGCGACCCGGCCGAAGGCGTGGCTGACCCGGTCGGCGCCGAAACGCCCGATCGTCATCGTGGTGGAGAAGGCTCCGAAGGCGAGCGCCGCGGTCGCCGCGTCCGCGTTCAGATGCTCGCGCAGCTGCAAAGCGCTCCAGTCGGCGGCCACCCCTTCGGCCAGCAGCAGTGCGAAAGCGATCGCGGCCAGCGCGAACACCTTTCGGCCTCGATCGCGGGCATCGAGGGGCGTCGTCACGTGATCGCGGGTCATCCGGTCGTGGCCGGGCCGATCCGGCGACCGCGCGGCGTCGGAGCCGATCGGTATGACGTCGTGCTGGGACGACGCGGTTTCATACGAGGTCGCGCCGTGGTCCTGCGACGTCTCGTCGAGGTCGGTCGCGTGCACGGACGCGACGCCGTGGAGCGTCGCCGCTTGCGCACCCGACTTGGTTTCCCGCAGCAACCGCGGCACCAGGGTGAGGGTCAGCGCGACGCAGCTCACCGCGGCGAGGACCAGCGTCACCCGGATATCCCAGCCCGCCCGCAGCGTGGCGGCTCCGAGCAGTGAACCGAGCAGGCCGCCGCCGGAGAACAGCGCGTGGAAAGCGGCCATGATCGGACGCCGGTAGGCCCGTTCCACCAGCACCGCTTGGGTATTCATCGACACGTCCAGCGCGCCGTTGCCGAAACCGAAACAGGCCAGGGCGAGTGCCAAGGTGAACGGGCCGGTGGCGAGGCCGGGGCCGACCACCGCCACCGACGCGATGCACGCTGCCGTGCCGACCAGCCTCCTGCTGCCGAACCGATCGGCGAGCGGCCCCGCCAGCCGCATTCCGGCGATGCCCGCACCGGACATCAGCAGGATGAACATGCCCAGCATGGATTTGGAGACGCCCGTGCGGTCGGTGATGACCGGAATGTGCACCACCCACATGGCGAGCAGGAAGCCGTTCAACGCGAAGACCGTGAACACCGCGGCGCGCGCGACGCGGATCGGACGATCGACCGTCGGGCTCAACACCGTTTCGACGGTACCGACGGATCGTCCGATCTGGCCAGCCCCGCCCGCGGCGGCGGTCCAGGGCGCCGTTGACCTGGTCGTGCGACCGTGCGTGACGCTCGGCTCTGCGCGCCACGTCCGCGAGCGGGTCTGTTTACATTGTCAACGTCTCGAGGGGCCGGGGCATTCCGGGCTTCCGCGGACGGCTCTGTCCCGCCACCGCTCGGGCACGTCGTCGCGGCAGAGACGGATCTTGGCTCGGCGGCTCATAATCATGCGCCATCGTCTACTCTGGACGAGTGGATGCGCTCGCAAGTCTGCTCGAAGGCCCCCGCGCCCGCGGCGCGTTCCTGATGTGTTCGCTGCTGAATCCGCCGTGGTCGCTACGCATCCAGGACGAGGCCCCGCTGACCGTGTTGTCGATGATCCGCGGCGACGCGTGGATCGTCACCGACGAGGGCGAGCCGCGGCGGCTGGGCGCGGGCGACGTCGCGATCTTCCGCGGGCCCGCCCCGTACACGGTGGCCGACGACCCGGCCACCGAACCGCAGATCGTCATCCATCCCGGTCAGGTGACGAAGACGCCGCAGGGTGAGATCCTCTGCGAGACACTCAGCCTGGGTGTCCGGCAGTGGGGGACCGACCCGGACGGGGCGACCCTGATGGTCACCGGAACCTACGAGTCCGCGGGCGCGGCAGGCCAGCGCCTGCTGCGCGCGCTCCCGTCGGTGCTGGTGTTGCGGCGCGGCGAGTTCGACAGCCGGGTGCTGGACATCCTGGTCGACGAGGTGACCAAGGACGAGCCCGCGCAGAGCGCGGTGCTGGACCGCCTGCTGGACCTGGTGCTGATCGCCGCGCTGCGCGCCTGGTTCGCCCGCAACGACGCGCCCGCCTGGTACCACGCCTACGGCGACCCGCTGGTCGGCAAGGCCCTGCGCCTGCTCCAGCACAATCCGGCGCACGGCTGGACGGTCGCGGGCCTGGCCGAGGCGGTGGGTGTGTCGCGGGCCGCGCTGGCGCGCCGGTTCACCGATCTGGTGGGCGAGCCGCCGATGGCGTTCCTCACCGAATGGCGGCTGGCACTGGCCGCCGACCTGCTCCAGGCGTCGGACGCCACCATCGAGGCCATCGCCCGTCAGGTCGGGTACGGCAGCGCCTTCGCGCTGAGCACGGCGTTCAAAAGGCACTTCGGCGTCTCTCCGCGTGACCACCGGCACAGCCGCGTGCGGTCGGGCCCGGAAGAGGGAGCGCGCGTAGCCACGTAGGGCCCCGCACCCGGCGCGATGGATACCGCATCGTCCCCACTGGGCTATCGTCGGCCGGGTGACACAGCAGTATCCGGTGCTCTGGCCGGTGCCGACCCGGTGGGCCGACAACGACCACTACGGGCACGTGAACAACGTGACCTACTACTCGTACTTCGACACCGCGGTCAACGCGTGGTTGATGCACGCCACCGGAACCGACATCCGCGAACTGCCCGCGCTCGGCGTGGTGGCGCAGACCTCCTGCCGGTATGAAGGCTCGATCAGCTTCCCGGACCAGCTACAGGTCGGCTTGCGCATCTCCCGGCTCGGCCGCTCCAGCATCACCTACGATCTGGCCATCTTCCGGGAGGTCGACGGCGGGCTGGAACTGTCCGCCACCGGTGTCTTCGTGCACGTCTATGTGGACGCCGAGACCCGCAAACCGGTCGAGATCCCTGAGGTCATCCGCACCGCCGCGACGGCGCTCGTCACCGACTGAACGCCAGGTCACACCCGGCCGAGCAGGGTGAGCGGGTCCTCCAGGAATCCCGCCGTGGTCGCCAGGAAGCGGGCCGCCTGCTCGCCGTCGATCATGCGATGGTCGAAGCCGACGCCGAGGGTGGTCACCCACCGGACCGCGATCTCATCGCGTACGACCCACGGCTGCTTGCGGATCGAACCGAGACACAGGATCGCGGACTCGCCCGGGTTGACCAGCGGGACGCCGGTGTCCACGCCGAAGACGCCGATGTTGGTGATGGTGAACGTGCCGCCGCGCAGTTCGGCGGTCGTCGCGCCGCCCGCGCGTGCCGTCTCGGCCAGCCAGGCGATCTCGCGGGCCAGGTCGCGCAGGCTCAGCGTTTGCGCCTCTTTGATGTTCGGGACCAGCAGGCCGCGTTCGGTGGCCACCGCGATGCCCAGGTTGACGTAGTGCTTGGTGACGATCTCCTGAGCGGCCTCGTCCCAACAGACGTTCATGCCGGGAAAGTCGGCGAGCGTGGCCAGTGCCGCCTTGGCGACCAGCGCCAGCGGCGTCAAGGTCAGGCCCGCGAAGGATTTCGTGCTGCGCAGATGATCGAGGAGTTCCATCGAGGCGGTGCAGTCGACGGTGACGAACGCGGCGGCCTGCGGAATGGTGCGCGCGCTGTTCGACATCGCCGCCGCGGTGCGCTTGCGAATGCCGCTGATCGGAGTGCGTTCCTCGCGCACGGACGGGCGGACCGCCTCGCTGTCCGCGCCGGGCACGGTGGCCGGTGCGGCCGGATGCGGCTGTGAGACGGGTACCGCGCCGCGCACGTCCTCGACGGTGACCGCGCCGGCCGGCCCGGAGCCCGCGATGAACCACAGATCCAAGCCGAGTTCGCGCGCCAGCTTTCGCGCGGCGGGTGTCGCTGCCGCGTTACCAGGTCGGCGCGGCTCGGTGTCCGCCTCGCCGGGCGGTGAAACGACGCTGTGCGAGGGCGGCCCGACGGGACGCCGCCGTGACGTCGCCTCCGCCTCGGGGCCGTAGCCGACCAGGACGGAAGTGCGGCCCGTGTCGCTCGCCGCGTCCTCCGCTCCGGCTGCCCGCACGCGAATGAGCGGCGCGCCGACCGCGACGGTGTCGCCCGGCCGGGCCAGCAATTCGACCACCCGGCCCGCGAACGGCGACGGCAACGAGACGACCGCCTTGGCCGTCTCCACGTCGGCGATGGTCTGGTTCAACTCGACGACGTCGCCCACGGCCACCGCCCACGCCACCAGTTCGGCGTCGGCCAGGCCTTCCCCGAGGTCCGGCAGCCGGAACTCCAGCACGGATGACGGAAGGTCTTGGCGGGCAGGGTTTTCCACGCGGCACCTCTCACTACGGCGAACCCCGCCTCACGCGGCGAGGGAGCGGTCGACCGCGTCGAGAATGCGGTCGGGATCGGGCAGATGGTGCTTCTCGAGCTTAGCGGGGGGGTAGGGGATATCGAATCCGCCCACGCGCAGTACGGGCGCTTCCAGGTGGTAGAAGCAGCGCTCGGTGATCCGCGCGGCGATCTCGGCGCCCAGCCCCGCGAATACCGGCGCCTCGTGCGTGACGATCAGCCGTCCGGTCTTCGCGACCGACTCCTCGATGGTGTCGAAGTCGATCGGCGACAGGCTGCGCAGGTCGATCACCTCGAGCGAGTGGCCCTCCCGCGCGGCGATTCCCGCGGCCGACAGCGCGGTGGCCACGGTCCCGCCGTAGGCGACGACGGTCGCGTCCGATCCCGTGGCACACACGCGCGCGCGATCCAGCGGCAGGCCGCCGTCGCGGTCGAGCGCGGCGAAATCGACGTCGGCCTTGTCCCAGTACCTGCGCTTGGGCTCGAAGAAGATGACCGGATCGTCCAGTGCGATCGCCCGGCGGATCATCGCGTACGCGTCGGCCGGGTTGCTCGGGGTCACCACGCGCAGCCCGGCGGTATGCGCGAAATAGGCCTCGGGTGATTCGGAGTGGTGCTCCACCGAGCCGATGCCGCCGCCGAATGGGATGCGAATCGTCAAGGGAGCATGCACTTTTCCCTGAGTTCGATAGTTGATCTTGGCGACGTGCGAGACGATCTGGTCGAAGGCGGGATAGACGAAACCGTCGAACTGGATCTCGCACACCGGCCGGTATCCGCGCAGCGCCATGCCGAAAGCCGTTCCGATGATGCCGGATTCGGCCAACGGCGTATCGATGACGCGGTTGTCGCCGAAGTCCTTCTGCAACGTGTCGGTCACCCGGAACACCCCGCCGAGGCGGCCGATGTCCTCGCCCATCAGCAGGACCTTCGGATCGTCCTCCAGCGCGCGGCGCAAGCCGGTGTTGAGCGCGGCGGCGAAGGTGGTGATCATCGCGGGACTCCTTCTCCTCGTGCGGAGGCCCCGCCGGGATCACCGGCCAGGTACTCCGTGTACGCCCTCCGCTGTTCGGTGATCAGCGGATGCGGGGTGGTGTAGACGTGCTCGAACAGCTCGCTCGGCGCGGGATCGGGTGTGGCGATGGTCGCGGCGCGCACCGCTCGGGCCACCGCGTCCGACCGCTCGGCGACTCGGCTCGCGAACGCGTCGTCCCACTGGCCCTCGCGCTCGAGCAGCCTGCGCATCCGGTCGATCGGATCGCGCCGCGCCCACTGCTCGGTCTCGGCGGCCGAGCGGTAACGGGTGGGATCGTCCGCCGTGGTGTGCGGGCCCATCCGGTAGGTGAGCGCCTCGATGAACGACGGGCCGCCGCCGGAGCGCGCCCTGGCCACCGCCTGCCTGGTGACGGCGAGCACCGCGAGCACGTCGTTGCCGTCGACCTGCCTGCCCGGCATGCCGTAGCCGTAGGCGCGGCGGGCGATCGGCGTCGCGCTCTGCACCCGCACCGGGGCACTGATCGCCCACTGGTTGTTCTGGCAGAAGAACACGACGGGCGCGCTCCAGGTCGCGGCGAACCCGAGCGCTTCGGCCAGATCGCCCTGGCTGCTGGCGCCGTCGCCGAAGTAGGCGATGGTGGCTATCTCGGCGCCGTCCAGGTGCGCCGCGAACGCGTAACCGGTCGCGTGCAGGCCCTGGGAGCCGACCACGATATTGGGGTTGGTCATGTTCACCGCGTGCGGATCCCAGCAGTGGTGGGCTACGCCGCGCCACAGGCGGGTGAGATCGGTGGGTGGCACCCCTCGGCAGTAGGCCACCGCCGTCTCCCGATAGCTGGAGAAGACGTAGTCGTCTGGCCGCAGCGCGTGCGCGGAGCCGACCTGGGCGGCCTCCTGTCCGAGCATGGGGGCCCACAGGCCGAGCTGGCCTTGGCGTTGCAGCGTGGTGGCCTCGACGTCGATCCGGCGGGCGACCACCATGTCCTCGTACAGCGCCCGCAACTCCTCGGGCCCGACGTCGGCGACGAGCGCCGCGTGCTCGCGATCGAGGACGCGGCGGCCGTCCGGCTGCACCAACTGCACCGGAAACTCGGGCTTGCCCGGCATGGCGTTCGCCTCCTCACCAGGTGGTCGACACCTCGATGATGTGTCCTACCTCACAGCATCCCCGCGAATGCGAACTGCGCAAGTGGCTGACCGGTCGATGAGCAGAATGCTCAATTGCGACCGGCGGCCGGATGTCATACTGCGTGGTATGACCAGAGAAAACGCCGGCGTGAGCCTGGACGCCACCGACGCCAGGCTGTTACTGGAACTGGTCGCCAACCCCCGGGCGACGGGCGTGGAGCTGGCCGCGCGGCTCGGCCTGTCCCGCAACACCGTGCAGGCCCGGTTGTCCCGCTGGGAGGCCGGGGGCGTGCTGGGCAGCTTCGAGCGGCGCGTCGAGCCGCGCGCGCTCGGCTATCCGCTGGCGGCGTTCGTCGCAGTCGTCGTCGACCAGCACCGCCTGGACTCCGTGGTGGACGAACTCGCGGAGGTGCCCGAGGTGACCGAGGTGTGCGGCATGACCGGGCTCACCGATCTCACGGTGCGGGTGGTCGCCAGGGACGCCGACGACTTGTATCGCATCGCCGGGCAGATCCTCAAGATCCCCGGCGTCGAGCGGACCAACATGGCGCTGGTGATGCGCGAACTGGTGGGCCCGCGCACCGCTCCGCTGCTGGACCGCCTGGCGAATTCCAGCTGAGGCGCTCACCCTCGAATGATCGAGGTCTGTCGAGGGTCCGGCGTCGGCAGTGTCTTGCCGCCGAGTCGTCCTTCGCCACCGCGCATCCGCAGCTGTACCGGGGTTGGTCGCCGGATTCCCGGCGGGGGGCCGATGGCGCCCCGCTAGGGTGCGGGAATGGAGATTTCGGGCAAAGTTGCCATTGTCACGGGGGCGGGCGCGGGGATCGGGGCGGCGTTGGCCGCCCGGCTCGTCGCCGCCGGTGCGCGCGTGGTGCTCGCCGACCTCGACGAGGCGAGTGCGGTGCGGGTCGCGGAGTCTCTCGGGCCCGGCGCGGTCGCGGTCGGCGGGGATGTGGCGGATGAGGCGGTGATCCGCACTCTGATCGATCGCGCCGAAGCGGAGTTCGGCCCGGTCGACATGTATTTCGCGAACGCGGGAATCGGCGGAGGTGCGGGGCTGGACAGCACCGATGGGCAGTGGGCGGCGGCGCTGGAGGTCAACGTCATGGCCCACGTGCGCGCCGCGCGACTGCTGGTGCCCGGATGGCTGGCGCGGAACGGCGGCTACTTCGTCGCCACGGCGTCGGCGGCGGGCTTGCTCACCCAGCTCGGTTCGGCGCCCTACGCGGTGTCCAAGCACGCGGCCGTCGGTTTCGCGGAATGGCTTTCGGTGACCTACGGCGACCGAGGGGTCCGGGTGAGCTGCGTGTGCCCGATGGGCGTGGATACGCGGCTGCTGCACGGCGGCCTCGTTCCGCCGGAGCACGCCGCCGAGGCGGAACTCGCGGTGAAGGCCGTCACCAGCGCGGGCGCGGTGCTGCCCCCGGAGGAGGTCGCCGAGATCGTGCTCGCCGGGGTGGCCGACGAGCGCTTCCTGATCCTCCCGCATCCCGAGGTACTGAAGATGTACCGCCACAAGGGTTCCGACTACGATCGCTGGCTCGACGGAATGCGCCGCTTCCAGGCCGCCCTGACCGAGTAGCGCGCCCTAGCGCAGCACCTTTCGCACGATCAACCCCGCGAGCAACGCCCAGAAGGCGGCGCCGATGCCGGCGAAGCCGACCCCGGAGGCGGCGATCAGGAACGTCACGACGCCCGCCTCGCGGTGCTCGGAGCGCAGTGCCGCCCCGAGCGCCGCGGCCAGGGTCGCCAGCAGCGCGAGACCGGCGACGGTTTCCAGCGTGCCCGCCGGAGCGGTCGCGATCAGCGTGACCAACGCGGCCGAGCCCAGCGCGAGCAGCAGATACGACGCGCCCGCGGTGAACGCGGCGATCCAGCGCCGCTTCGGGTCCGGATGCGCGGCGGGGGCCGCCGAGAGCGCGGCGCTGATGGCGGCGAGATTGATCGCGTGCCCGCCCGCGGGCGCACCGATGACGGTGCCGAGTCCGGTGACGGTCATCGCCGCGCGCCACGGCACCCGGTAGTCGAACGAGGCCAGCACCGCGGTACCCGGGATGTTCTGCGACGCCATGGTGACGATGTAGAGCGGGATCGCGACGCCGATCAGCGCCTGCCAGCTCCAGTGCGGCAGCGTCAGTTCCAGCCGCGGCGCCATCGCGCCGACGTCGAGGTGCCGGTGCCCCGCCACGATGCTGATCGCGGCTCCGGCCGCGGCGGTCATGAAGGCGGCGATCACGGCCCACCGCTGGGCATACCGTTGCAACACGAGCCAGACCAGGATCACCGGCGCCACCACCGCCGGACTCGTCTGCACCGCCCGGACCGGAGCCAGGCACAGCGGCAGCAGCACCCCGGCCAGCATGGCCTGCGCTATCTCCACGGGGATCGCCGCCACCAGCCCGCCCAGCCGCTGCCACCGTCCGGTGACCACGATCAGCGCTCCCGCCAGCACGAACGCCCCGATCGCGGCGGGCCAGCCGCCTTCCACCGCGCCCGCCCCGGCCAGCAGCGCCGCGCCCGGCGTGGACCAGGCCAGCGTGATCGGCATCCGGTAGCGGTAGCTCAGCGCCATCATGCCGATCGCCAGCGTGACGCACAGCGCGAGCAGGCCCGACGCGGCTTGCGCGGGGCTCGCGCCCACCGCGGTCAACCCGCTCAGCACCACGGCGAACGAGCTGGTGAAGCCGACCAGCGCGGTCACCATGCCCGCGCCGATCGCCGGCGCCGGTCCCGTCGGCGGCCGTTCGGGCGCCGGCGTCGCGGTGGCTTCGGTGGAAACATTCGACATCGGTCGGATATTGCCGCTGGTCACGAGGGTGTGTCGCCTGCCAGTGCCGCGAAACTGGACTGACTTGGACCGGCCGGTGGCACGCGCGGCGAGAGTACGGCGACATCGGCACATCCGGTGCGTAGGGTGGGGGAGTCGGTGCGCGAGGACGTCATTCGGGACGAGGAGCTGAGTTGAGCGCGGTACTGATCTCACCGGGAGAGCTTCGGGAAGCGTTGGCGGACAAGCGGCTTCGGCTGCTGGACGTCCGATGGGCACTGGGCGACCCGGACGGCCCGCAGCACTATCTCGACGGTCACATCCCCGGTGCGGTGTTCGTCGACCTGGAGACCGAACTGGCCGCGCCGCCGTCGCCGGCGCGCGGCAGGCATCCGCTGCCGGATCTCGCGCAGCTGGAGAAGTGCGCGCGCAGCTGGGGTCTGCGCCGCGGCGATCCGGTGGTCGTCTACGACGCCACCGGCGGCATGGCCGCCGCACGCGCCTGGTGGCTGCTGCGCTGGGCGGGAATCGCGGACGTGCGCATCCTCGACGGCGGGCTGCCCGCCTGGGTGGAGGCGGGCGGCTCCGTCGCGACCGGCGCCGAGCCCGACCCGGAGCCCGGAGATGTCGAATTGAGCCCAGGCCACCTGCCCGTGATCGAGGCCGACGCGGCCGCCCGCTGGAAGGGCGTCCTGCTGGATGCCCGCGCGAGCGAGCGCTTCCGCGGTGACGTGGAGCCGATCGACCCCCGCGCCGGGCACATCCCCGGTGCGCTCAGCGCCCCGACCGCCGACAATCTCGACGCCGAGGGGCGCTTCCGCGCGGTACCGGAACTGCGCGACCGTTTCGCCGGGTTCGGATCGGGGCCGGTGGCCGTGTACTGCGGTTCCGGCGTCACGGCGGCGCACCAGGTGGCGGCGCTCGCCATCGTGGGTGTGGAGGCTGCGTTGTATCCCGGGTCGTGGTCGCAGTGGTCGAACGATCCGAAACGGCCGGTAGCGACAGGTAGCTGACCCGCCGCTGTAAGGCCCTACAGCCAGGCGCGCGCCAGGAGGTCGTCGTCGGTGACCTCGCTGGCTCGCGGCGGGAACCGGGTGGCCGCGATCGACTCGATATGCGTCCCGTCGTGCCCGATCACCCACGAGCCGCCGCGCTCCTCGCATTCGGCGAGCTTGGCGAAGGTGGTGAGCAGGAACGTGATCGCCTCGCGCGGGTCGGCGGTGCGGGCCAGCCGCTGGGATTCGCCGGGACGCGACAGGTCCAGCCACACCCCGCACTGCCCGTCCAGCCGCATGCCGACGATCTTGTCGGCATGCACGAAGGTGAATTTGCGCCGTTCCCACGCGGTCGTCGGTGTGAAGCTCTGCTCGAGAACCTGGAGCAGAATCGTCATGCTGCTTCCTCCGCTTCGTTGACGCCGAGCTGCGATTATTCTGCGATGACCTGCGGATATCCCAGTATGTTCCGGTATCGCGCAGAAATCCACAACGCTCGGGCCGCGGTGTGCGCGGCCGTGTCGGAGCCGCCTGCTTTGATGGGGTGATGCTGCACGGATTGTGGTCGCCGGGATCCGGGTTGCTGCTCTGGCACGACGCACCGGTCGCCGCGACGTCCGCCGAGCTGCCCGATCCGCTGGGCCGCGTGCTGCGGGCGTCGAAGTTCCGGCACCGTGCCGAGGTCCTGGTGGTCGCGAACGGCGTCGCCGGTACCGAGCGGGTCCGTGCGCACGCGCTGGCCCCGGTCGCGGCGGCGGAGGCCCTCCGGCAGCGGCTGCCCGTCGAGCTGGTGTCCGGTGATCTGCGTTACCTCGCGCACGTCGCCCGTGGCATCGAACGCTGGGTGCGCGCCGGGCGTGTCGTGCCGGATCTGCGCAGGGAGGACGGCCAGTGGTGGGTGCGCTGGCGGCTGGTCGGCGGGGAGCGGCAACGGGCCTGGCTGGCCGAATTGGCGGTCGCCATGCCGGAGGCGCTGCGGGTGGCCGGGCGTCCGGCCGCGCTGCTCGACGACATGGTCACCGAACTCACCGATCCGATCGCCCGGTCACTGGCCGAACCGCCGGACTCGCCGCATCCGCTGGTGGCCGCCCTGGTCGGCGACACTCCGCTGGACAACGGCAGCTATCAGGTCGCCGAGGTGCTGGAGCGCTGGCGAGCCAGCCTGACCGGCGACGAGCCGGAACTGGTGCTGCGGCTGCTGGAACCGGACGGTGAACTCGGCCTCGCCGACGAGTCGGTGGCGCTGTGGCGGCTGGAAGTCTGCCTGCGCCTGACCGGTGAGGCGCCCAGAACGATCCCGCTGCACGAGGATCCGAATCTGGTGCGGATCGCGGGGGACAAGCTCGGGGCGGCCAAGCGCGCGTATCCGAGGTTGCGTGACCTGCCGAGCGATCCGCGCAGCATGGATCTGCTGCTGCCAACGGAAGTGGTGCTCGATCTGGTCGCGCACGGTGCGAACGCCCTGCACGCCGCGGGGGTGCGGTTGCTGCTGCCGCGCGCCTGGAGTGTCGCGGAGCCGAGCATGCGGTTGCGGGTGGACAGCGCGGTGCCCGCCGCGCAGAGCACGGTCGGTCTGCGCGGCCTGGTGTCCTACCGCTGGGAGCTGGCGCTGGGCGACATGGTGCTGACCAGGGCCGAGATGGAACGCCTGGTGCGCGGCAAGTCCGATCTGGTCCAGCTGCGCGGCCAGTGGGTGCAAGCCGATCACAAGGCGCTGGCCGCCGCGGCCCGGTATGTCGCCGCGCATGCCGACGACTCCCCGGTCACCTTCGCGGACATGCTCGGCGAGATCGCGGTCTCCCGGGTGCCGCAGGTGCCGATCACCGAGGTCACGGCCTCGGGATGGGTGGAGGACCTGCTCGATCGCACGCGCGAGCCCGAAGCCCTCGCCCCGCCCGTCGGGCTGAAGGCCCAGCTGCGCCCCTACCAGGAACGCGGCCTGGCCTGGCTGGCCACCATGAGCCGGATGGGCTGCGGCGCGATCCTGGCCGACGACATGGGCCTGGGCAAGACGGTCCAGGTGCTCGCCCTGCTGGTGCACGAGCGCGAGACCGCGTCCGAGCCGGAGCGGCCCGGCCCCACCTTGCTGGTGTGCCCGATGTCGGTGGTCGGCAACTGGCAGCGCGAGGCGGAACGGTTCGCGCCCGACCTGCGGGTGTGGGTGCACCACGGTGCGGGACGGCGGGCAGGCGCCGACCTCGACGAGACGGTCGCCGCCGCGGATCTGGTTGTCACCACCTACGCGCTGCTCGCGCGCGACGCCGAGGAACTCGGCAGGCAGGATTGGGACCGCGTCGTCCTGGACGAAGCGCAGCACATCAAGAACGCGGGAACGCGACAGGCGCGGGCGGCGCGGTCGCTGCCGGCGCGGCATCGGCTGGCGCTGACCGGCACTCCGGTGGAGAACCGGTTGGAAGAACTGCGTTCCATCATGGATTTCGCGATGCCGAAGGTGCTCGGCAGCGCCCAGTCGTTCCGCGCCCGCTTCGCGGTGCCCATCGAACGCGAACGCGACCAGAACGCGATCAGCCGCCTGCGCTGGCTCACCCAGCCGTTCGTGCTGCGCCGGGTGAAGACCGACCCGACGGTGATCAGCGACCTGCCGGAAAAACTCGAGATGACCGTGCGGGCCAACCTCACTGTCGAGCAGGCGGCCCTGTACCAGGCGGTCGTGGACGACATGCTGGCCAAGCTCGAGGATGCCAAGGGCATGGCGCGCAAAGGTGCCGTGCTCGGTGCGCTCACCCGGCTCAAGCAGGTGTGCAACCATCCCGCGCATTTCCTGGGCGACGGGTCGGGTGTGCTGCACCGCGGGGCGCACCGTTCCGGCAAACTCGCCCTCGTCGAGGACGTCGTGGACGCGGTGCTGGCCGACGGCGAGAAGGCGCTGCTGTTCACGCAATTCCGGGAATTCGGCGAACTGGTCGCGCCCTACCTGGCCGAACGGTTCGGCACCGCGATCCCGTTCCTGCACGGCGGCGTGCCGAAGAAGAAGCGCGACGCGATGGTCACCGGATTCCAGGCGCCGGACGGCCCGCCGCTGATGCTGCTGTCGCTCAAAGCCGGCGGCACCGGGCTCAACCTCACCGCCGCCAATCACGTGGTGCACCTGGACCGCTGGTGGAATCCCGCGGTGGAGAACCAGGCCACCGACCGCGCCTTCCGGATCGGCCAGCGGCGCAATGTGCAGGTGCGCAAGCTGGTCTGCGTGGACACGATCGAGGAGCGGATCGACGAGATGATCAACGGCAAGCGGCAACTCGCCGACCTGGCCGTGGGCGCGGGAGAGAACTGGATCACCGAGCTGAGCACCGACGAACTGCGCGACCTGTTCACCCTCGGCGCGGAGGCGGTGGGCGAATGAGTCCTTTCGTCGACTACTCCGAGTACGGCAAGAAGCTGCCGGTGCGCGGTGGCGTGGAAGCTCGCAGCAGGCGCGGCGGCTTCGGGCGCACCTGGTGGGGCAAGGCGCTGGTGGAATCGGTGGAGCGGATGGCGGAGCCCGGCCGGCTGGCGCGCGGCCGCAATTACGCCAGGTCCGGTCAGGTGGTGAACTACCGGATCGAGCCGGGGGCGGTGACGGCGGAAGTGCAGGGCAGCCAACCGCGACCCTTCACCGCGGTGTTCACCGTGCGCCCGTTGCGCGAGGACGAACTCGCGGAGCTCATCGAGACCATCCGCTCGGCCCCGGGCATGCTCGCCGAGATCGCCTCGGGCGCGTTGCCGAGCGGGCTGGGACCGGTGCTGCTGCCGAGCACCGCCGCGGAACTGGATTTCACCTGCACCTGCCCGGACCCCGGCTGGCCGTGCAAGCACGTGGCCGCGGTCTGCTACCTGCTGGCCGAGCGGCTCGACGAACACCCGCGCGAGATCCTGACCCTCCGCGGGCTCGACCTGGACACCCTGATCGGCGGCATCGAACGCGAACCGCGACCGCCTGCTTCCGATGACCCCTACGGTGAGCGCATTCCGCTGCCGGACCTGCCCGCCGTCGAATTCCGCCCGGCCCCGGAGGATCTGGATCCGATGCTGCTGCGCAAGGCGCTGCGGATGACCTCGGCCGAGGAGACGACCGCCGCGACCGGCCTGCGTGAACTCACCGCGCTCTATCGGCTGTTCGACCGCTGACGTTGGTGGGCACCCAGCGTCGGGGCTGTCGGTTACCGCCGGTCTGTCGGGGCGGGATCGATACCGGCGGAGCGAAGGGACCGGAGACTTCCCGACACCGGGTGCCGCTATCCAGTCTCGCGCAGCGGAACCCGGCACGGAACTGCCCCAGTGACGCCCGGACGCTGCCCTTGCGCCGAACTTGCCCAACGGTCGCACCCGGCCTCTTCCAGCCGGAAAAGAGCGCCGGAGCAGCGCAGATCTCCTGTTATAGGCTGACCGTGTGGCAGGGAAGAGCCCAGCGTCCGGGTTGCCTCGCGACGACCTCGGTACCCCCGTGGACCTCCGCACACCCCCGCGACGGGTGGTGTCGCTCGTTCCGTCGCTGACCGAGGCGGTGGCGCACACCTGCCCGGAAGTCCTGGTCGCGGCCACGCAATGGTGCACGCACCCCGCCGATCTGGCGATCGAACGGGTCCGCGGGACCAAGAACCCGGACGTGCGGCGCATCATCGAACTCGCTCCGGACCTGGTGCTGTGCAACAAAGAGGAGAACCGCCGCATCGATGTCGAGCGGCTGCGCGCGGCCGGGGTCGCGGTGTGGGTCACCGAGGTGGAGACGGTCGACGAGGCCATGGTCTCGCTCACCCGGCTCTGCGTGGAGGTGCTCGGCGCCGGTGTTCCGGCATGGCTGGCCGAAGCCGAATCCGCCTGGGCGCCACCGCCGCCCGAACCGGCCCGAGCCGCCGTCATTCCGGTCTGGCGCGATCCGTGGATGGTGGTCGGCCGCAACACGTTCACCGGAGACGTCGCGCACCGTCTGGGCCTGCGGCTGGTGCATGCCGATCGGCCCGATCGCTATCCGCGTCTCACCGAGGCCGAGCTGACCGTGGGCGTCGACCTCGCGGTGCTGCCCGACGAGCCGTATGTCTTCACCGAAGACGATGGGCCCGAGGCGTTTCCGGATATCCCGGTCGCGCTGGTGGAGGGCCGGGCCCTCACCTGGTACGGGCCGTCCCTC
Source organism: Nocardia exalbida NBRC 100660 (assembly GCF_000308575.1). GTDB lineage: Bacteria > Actinomycetota > Actinomycetes > Mycobacteriales > Mycobacteriaceae > Nocardia > Nocardia exalbida. Next base: position 67,978 of record NZ_BAFZ01000026.1, read on the forward strand.
GCGACCGCGCGCGGCACGCTCACCGCACAACTCGCCGGGGCGGCTCAACCCAGGTCGTAGTCGAACCAGATGTGGTGCGTGCCGTCGGCGTCCACCTCGAGTCCGCCCACCGTCCCTGCCGCCGGTCCTGGTTCAGTCCGCGATCCGGTAGACGCGCTGCGCGGTGGTCCGGAAGACCTGCTCCAATTCCGTCCTTCCGCCGCCGTGGCCGGTGACGGCGGTCGCGATCGCCTCGATGCTGTTGCCGATGCTGGTGACCGGCTTGTCCACGGGGAAGTTCGAGCCCCAGATGAGACGGTCCGCGCCGAAGACGTCCAGCGCGTGCTCGACCAGCGGGCCGATCCGGTCGAGCAGATCCCCCACGGGCGTCGGCGTGCCCCGCGGCGGGATCGGGTGGCCCAGGATCGGCATCATCAGCCCGCTCACCTTCGCGACCACGTTCGGGCGCGCGGCCAGTGCGGCGAGATCGTCGCGCCACCGCACCAGCAGCTGCCTGCGCAGGCCGGGATTGGTACCGGTGTGTTTGCCGACCGCGCCGAAGATCCCCGCGGGGGTGCCGAGGTGGTTCAGCACGATCGGCACCTCGGGATAGCGTTCGGCCAGCGCCGTGACGTCGGGAATGGCGTGCGAGTACACCCACGCTTCGAACGAGAGGCCGCGCTCGGCCAGCCGCGCGAAGCCGTCCAGGAATTCCTTGGTGGTGAGCTTGCCGGGCGCGTCGGTGAACGATCGCACGCCGGGATCGGGATGGTGGGCGACCATGGTGCGGACACCGCGCAGCAGCGGTGACGCGGCGGCGTGCGCGTCGAGCAGCTCCGCGAACGCCGGGTCGGCCGGGTCGCCGCCCGCGAGGATCGCGCCGAGCCGCGGGGCCGCCTCCAGTGGCAGCCCGGCCACCCAGGCGGTTTCCCCGGCCTTCCCCAGCGGTCCCCGCTGCGACCATTCGACTTCGATGTGCGCGACCACCTCGATGGGCGCGTTGCCCGCGTCGGCGCGGTAGTCGAACGGGAGGTAGGGCCGCAGGTAGGCGACCGGATCTCCGACGAACTCACGGTCGCGCCGCGGTGCGAGGCGCTTTGCCGCGTCCACCGGGACCGGCAGCAGCCGGAACAGTTTCGCCAAGGCGCTGAAATCTCGCGGTGTGGTGAACGGATCCCACTGGTGGATGTGTGCGTCGATGATCCGAATACCCGAGAGCTCCATGTCTGCCATCCCAACCGCGCCGAAGGTTTGCTCGGCGATTGTCACATGCCCCGCACACGGCGGGCCCGTAATCCGCGGGAGCCGCCCCGCGCGGCGGTACCGGCCGGATTCACGGTGCCGGCCCGGCTCCCTCGTGCGAGCCGGGCCCACCGGCCGATGGGAGCGCACCGGCTGCTCGAGGTGCGCGCGGCGACCGGCTCACACGTTGCGGCGGTACTGCCCGCCGACGGTGAAGAACGTGTCGGTGATCTGCTGCAACGTGCACACCCGGGCGGCCTCCATCAGCACCTCGAAAATATTGTCGTCGGTGCGGGCGACCGCTTCGAGCCGGGCGAGTGCGGCATGGGCGCCGTCCCGGTTGCGCTGCTGGAACTCGCGCACCCGCCGCAGCTGCGACTGCTTCTCCGCTTCGGTGCCGCGCGCCAGCTCGAGCTCCCGGTGCGGCTCGTCATGGGAGTTGCGGAAGGTGTTCACCCCGATGATCGGCAGCGAACCGTCGTGCTTGCGCTGTTCGTAACGCATCGATTCGTCCTGGATCTTGCCGCGCTGGTAGCCGGTCTCCATCGCGCCGAGCACGCCGCCGCGTTCGCTGATCCGCTCGAACTCGGCCAGCACGGCCTCCTCGACCAGATCGGTGAGCTCCTCGACCAGGAAGCTGCCCTGCAGCGGGTTCTCGTTCATCGCGACCCCCCACTCCCGGTTGATGATGAGCTGGATGGCCAGGGCGCGGCGCACCGATTCCTCGGTCGGGGTGGTGACCGCCTCGTCGTAGGCGTTGGTGTGCAGGCTGTTGCAGTTGTCGTAGATCGCGATCAGCGCCTGCAGCGTGGTGCGGATGTCGTTGAAGTTCATCTCCTGCGCGTGCAGCGACCGGCCGGAGGTCTGGATGTGGTACTTGAGCTTCTGCGACCGCTCGTCGGCGCCGTAGCGGTCCCGCATGGCGACGGCCCAGATGCGGCGGGCCACCCGGCCGATCACCGAATACTCCGGGTCCATCCCGTTGGAGAAGAAGAAGGACAGGTTCGGCGCGAAGTCGTCTATGTGCATGCCGCGCGCGAGATACGCCTCCACATAGGTGAAACCGTTGGCCAGGGTGAAAGCCAGCTGGCTGATCGGGTTCGCGCCCGCCTCGGCGATGTGGTAGCCGGAGATCGACACCGAGTAGAAATTGCGCACGCCGTTGCGCACGAACCATTCCTGGATGTCGGCCATCATGCGCAGGCTGAACTCGGTGGAGAAGATGCAGGTGTTCTGGCCCTGGTCCTCCTTGAGGATGTCGGCCTGCACCGTGCCGCGCACCGTGGCCAGGGTGCGGGCGCGCAGGTGGGCGGCCTCGGTGCCGGTCGGCGGGCGGCCCTGCTCCGCCGCGAAGCGGTCCAGCGCCTGATCGATCGCGGTGTTCAGGAAGTAGGCCAGGATGGTCGGGGCGGGGCCGTTGATCGTCATCGAGACCGAGGTGGTCGGCGCGGTCAGATCGAAACCGTCGTAGAGCACCTTCATGTCGTCGAGCGAGGCGATCGACACGCCGGACGTGCCGACCTTGCCGTAGATGTCGGGGCGCTCGGCGGGATCGTGGCCGTAGAGCGTCACCGAATCGAAGGCCGTGGACAGCCTTTTCGCGTCGGAATGCTCGCTGAGCACTTTGAACCGGCGGTTGGTGCGGAACGGGTCGCCCTCGCCCGCGAACATGCGCGCCGGATCCTCGTTGTCCCGTTTGAACGGGAAAACCCCTGCGGTGAACGGGAACCGCCCGGGCAGGTGCTCGGCGCGCAGGAAGCGCAGCAGCTCGCCGTGATCGGTGAAACGAGGTAGGGCCACGCGCGGAATGGAGTTGCCGGACAGGGTCTCCCGGCGCAGCGGGGTGCGGATCTCCCGGTCGCGCACCCGGACCAGTTGTTCCTCCCCGCGATAGGACTCGGCGAGGGCGGGCCACTCGGCCAGCAGTGCGGCGTTCGCGGGCGTCAGGTCGGCGCGGGCGCGTTCGGCCAGTTCGGCGACGGCCGTGTCCCCGGGCAGTTCGGCCGCCACCTGCTCGAGGCGTTGCACCCGTTGCGCGGCGGCGACCTGCGCCGCGGTCTCGGCGTGATAGCCGCGCACGGTCTCCGCGATCTCGGCCAGATAACGCACCCGCGCGGACGGGATGAGCTGGGCGAAGCGCGTGGACGCGCGGGTGTCCACCCGGGGCAGCGCGCCGGGCTCCAGCCGCAGGCCGTGGCCGGCCAGCAGGCCCGTCAGGTGCTGGTAGAGCGCGGTCACCCCGTCGTCGTTGAACGTCGCCGCGCTGGTGCCGAAGACCGGCATGTCCTCCGGCGCGGCATGGAACTCCTCGCGGTTGCGGATCAACTGCCTGGCCACGTCACGCAGCGCGTCCGCGGCGCCGCGACGCTCGAACTTGTTGATCGCCACCACGTCCGCGTAGTCCAGCATGTCGATCTTCTCCAGCTGGGAGGCGGCGCCGAACTCGGGCGTCATCACGTACATCGACACGTCGACGTGGTCGGTCACCGCGGCGTCGCCCTGTCCGATGCCGGGGGTCTCCAGGACGACCAGGTCGTAACCCGCTGCCTTGCAGGCGGTCACGATCAGATCGATATTGTCCGGCAGTTCGCGTCCACCCCGGGTGGCCAGCGAGCGGAAGAAGACGTGCTCGCCGTCGAGGGCGTTCATCCGGATGCGGTCGCCGAGCAGTGCGCCACCCCCGCGCCGCCGGGTCGGGTCCACCGCGAGAATCGCCACCCGCACCTTGTCCTGCTGATCCGAACGCAGCCTGCGCACCAATTCGTCGGTGAGCGAGGACTTTCCGGAGCCGCCCGTGCCGGTGATGCCGAGCACCGGCACGGTGCGCGCCGCCGCGGCCTCGGCCAGCTTCCGCCGGTCGGCCTCCGGCAGGGCGTCCGCTTGCAGGCAGGTGATGGCGCGCGCCAAGGCGGCGCGCTCGCCGGAGAGCACCGCGTCCGGCACCGGCGGCTCGGTCGCGAGGTCGACGTCGCAGGCGCGGATCAACTGATTGATCATGCCGGGCAGGCCGAGTCGCTGTCCGTCCTCGGGCGAGAAGATGGTCACGCCGGACGCGGCCAGTCGCGCGATCTCCTCCGCCACGATCACGCCACCGCCGCCGCCGAAGATCCGCACGTGCTCGGCTCCGGCCTTCTTCAGGGCGTCGGCGAGGTATTCGAAGTACTCGACGTGGCCACCCTGGTAGGAGCTGACCGCGACGCCCTGGGCGTCCTCGGTGAGCACGGCGTCGACCACCTCGCTGACCGAGCGGTTGTGGCCGAGGTGGATCACCTCCGCGCCCTGGCTCTGCAGGATGCGGCGCATGATGTTGATCGCCGCGTCGTGCCCGTCGAACAGGGCCGCCGAGGTGACGAAGCGAACGGGGTGGGTCGGCGCGTAGAGCGCGCTGCTGTCGGCCACGGGATTCCTCTCGGGATTCCATTGTCGCCCGATACTAGGACGTCAAACTAATCGTACGGTGACTGCGATCACATCGCCAGCGTCGCCGACGGGTTGTCCGCGTCGCTGTTGCCGTGCCGGTTTCGGGTCGGCGGCCGGCGGATTCGGTGGCGGTCGACGGGTTCGATCGCGGGGTGTTTCGCGCAACCGTCGCGGCAGGCCACGGCGCTGGACATCGTGACTGCGGGCATTTCGGCGGGGATCGTCGCGGGACGGATGGATCGGACGGCGGTGACCGTGGGCGATACCCCGCTCCGGCCGATTGTGTTGTCAGGGCGGCCGACTCGGACATACTGGGCCCATGGTGAGCGACGACAGGGCGGAAGCCGCGGTAGGGCGGCTGGTCGCCGAGCGTGTGCTGACCCGCGACCAGGCCGACGCGGTGCTCGCGGCGCTCGCCGTCGAGCGGGCGGCGGTGGTGGCGCGCGGGAAGGTGCTCGCCGAGATCGCCTCCTACGTCGGAGCGGGTTTGCTGTTCGGCGGAATCGCCCTGGTGGCGGCCTCGTCCTGGGACACGCTCGACCGGCCGGTGCGAGTCGGCGTGCTCGCCGTCGTGTCGGCGGGGCTGCTGTTCGGGGGTGTTCTGCTCGCCGGGGTGCCGACCGGCCGCACGAGCGCGAACAGTGCCCGCGCGAGGCTGGCGGCCGTGCTCTTCGCGCTCGGGTCCGTCGCGCTCGCCGGGTCCGTCGCCACCGCGCTCGAGAACGCGAGCACCGATGCCGCGTGGGTTTTCGCCTGTGCGGCGGGAGCGGTGATCGCCGTACTCGGTTACCTCGCGCTGCCGTCGGTGATCGGACTGCTGGTCTGCGCCTGCTTCGTGCCCGCGGCCGTCGCGGGGATCATCACCGAAGTGATCGGTCTCGACGACACCTGGGGCAGCGCGGCGGTACTGCTACTCGGTGGCGTGTGGTTCGCGCTGACCAGGATCGGCGCCCTCGCGGACCTCCGGATCGGATACCTGATCGCGATCGTCACGTCCGTCGCGGCCGCGCAGAGTCTCGACATCGATGGCCGGATCTGGGCCTACGGGATCACGGCCCTGATCGCCGTGGTCTGCTTCGCGCTGTACGCGACCCAGCGGTCGGCGGTGCTCGTCGTCGGGGGCGGTGTGGCCATCGCGGTGGCGGCGGGGGAGGCGGTCTCGGAATGGACCGGCGATTCGCTCGGCGCGGCGGCGGTGGTCGTAGCGATCGGCGCGGTCACGCTCGGGTTGGGCGCGTTCCGGTTGGTGCGCCCGCGGCGGGAGAAGGAAGCCGATCCGGCCGTTCCCCTGCCGAAGCCGTAGGTGGGCTGACCGAGCCCTCACCGGGGGAAGGCGTGGGATGAATCACATCGGCCCCCGGGCATTGCTGATACTTGGACGTCCAACTATAGGATGACCGCATACCGCACCGCGGTGTCCCGATCGCTACGAGAACAGGACTGGCATGGTTCGCGAACTCACCCATTTCATCGGCGGACAGCATGTGCCGGGCGCTTCCGGCAAGTTCGGCGACGTCTTCGACCCCAACCTCGGCCAGGTGCAGGCGCGGGTGCCGCTGGCGAGCAAATCCGAGGTCGAGGCGGTCATCGCGAACGCCGAGGCCGCGCAGCCGATATGGGCCGCGTTCAACCCGCAGAAGCGGGCTCGCGTGCTCATGAAGTTCCTCACCCTGGTGCAGGACGAGATGGATTCGCTGGCGGCGCTGCTGTCCTCCGAGCACGGCAAGACCATCGCCGACGCCAAGGGCGACATCCAGCGCGGCCTCGAGGTGATCGAGTTCGCCGTCGGTATCCCGCACCTGCTCAAGGGCGAATACACCGAGGGCGCGGGCACCGGCATCGACGTGTACTCGATGCGCCAGCCGCTCGGCGTCGTCGCGGGCATCACCCCGTTCAACTTCCCGGCCATGATCCCGCTGTGGAAGGCCGGTCCCGCGCTGGCCACCGGCAACGCGTTCGTGCTCAAGCCCTCCGAGCGCGACCCCTCGGTGCCGCTGCGGCTGGCCGAGCTGTTCCTCGAGGCCGGTCTGCCCCCCGGTGTGTTCAACGTGGTCAACGGTGACAAGGAAGCCGTCGACACGCTGCTGCACGATCCGCGCGTCAAGGCCGTCGGCTTCGTCGGCTCCACCCCCATCGCGCAGTACATCTACGAGACCGCGACCGCGAACGGCAAGCGCGCCCAGTGCTTCGGCGGCGCGAAGAACCACGCGATCGTCATGCCCGACGCCGATCTCGACGACGTCGCCGACCAGTTGATCGGCGCGGGCTACGGGTCGGCGGGCGAGCGTTGCATGGCCATTTCGGTGGCCGTCCCGGTCGGCGAGGAGACCGCCGACCGCCTGGTGGCCAAGCTGACCGAGCGGGTGCACAAGCTCAACGTCGGCCGTTCCGACGACCCGGGCGCCGATTACGGGCCGCTGGTCGGCCAGGACGGCGTGAACCGCGTGAACAACTACGTCCAGATCGGTGTCGACGAAGGCGCCGAGCTGGTGGTGGACGGGCGCGGCCTGGTCGTGGAAGGCGCCGAGGACGGCTACTTCGTCGGCGCGACGCTGTTCGACAAGGTGACCTCGCAGATGCGGATCTACCGCGAGGAGATCTTCGGTCCGGTGCTTTGCGTGGTCCGCGCCAAGGACTACGAGGAGGGCCTGCGGCTGGCCAACGAACACGAATACGGCAACGGCGTGGCGATCTTCACCCGCGACGGCGACACCGCCCGTGACTTCGCCGCGCGCGTGCAGGTCGGCATGGTCGGCATCAACGTGCCGATCCCGGTGCCGATCGCGTACTACACCTTCGGCGGATGGAAGCGTTCCGGCTTCGGCGACCTGAACCAGCACGGCCCGGATTCGATCCGTTTCTACACCAAGACCAAGACGGTGACGCAGCGCTGGCCCGCCGGGCTCGAGGAGAGCAACGCGTTCGTCATCCCGACGATGGACTGACTCGGATGTTCATCCTCGACGACGACGAGAAGGCGATCCGCGACACCGCGCGCGGCTTCGCCGACGAATTCCTCGCCCCGAACGCGCTGGAGTGGGACGAGCAGAAACATTTCCCGGTGGACGTGCTGCGCAAGGCGGGCCCGCTCGGCCTCGGCGGCATCTACGTGCGCGAGGACGTGGGCGGCTCGGGCCTGCGCAGGCTCGACGCCGTGCGCATCTTCGAGCAGCTGGCCACCGGCTGCCCCGCCATCGCCGCCTACATCTCCATCCACAACATGGCGACGTGGATGGTCGACCGCTACGGCGACGACGAGCAGCGCAATCGCTGGCTGCCCCGGCTGACCGCGATGGAACTGCTGGCCAGCTACGCGCTCACCGAGCCAGGGGTCGGCTCCGACGCGGCGGCGTTGAGCACCAAGGCCGTTCGCGACGGTGACGACTACATCTTCAACGGCGCCAAGCAGTTCATCTCCGGCGCGGGCTCCACCGATGTCTACGTCGTCATGGCCCGGACCGGCGACGACGGTGCGCGCGGGATCTCGGCGTTCATCGTGCCCGCCGACACCCCCGGCATCTCCGTCGGCGCCAACGAGAAGAAGATGGGCTGGAACGCCCAACCGACCCGCCAGGTGATCTTCTCCGATGCCAGGGTCCCGGTGGCCAACCGGCTCGGCGCGGAGGGCGACGGCTTCCGCATCGCGATGAACGGCCTCAACGGCGGCAGGCTCAACATCGCCGCGTGCTCGGTGGGCGGCGCGCAGGCGGCGCTGGACAAGACGGTGCCGTATCTGGCCGAGCGGGAGGCGTTCGGCAAGCCGCTGCTGCGCAACCAGGCGCTGCAATTCGACCTCGCCGATATGCGCATCGAATTGGAGGCCGCCCGCACGCTGCTGTGGCGGGCCGCCGCTGCGCTGGACGCCGACGCGCCGGACAAGGTGGAGCTGTGCGCGATGGCGAAGCGTTTCGCCACCGACGCCGGCTTCGAGGTGGCCAACAAAGCCCTGCAACTGCACGGCGGCTACGGCTACCTCACCGAGTACGGCGTGGAGAAGATCGTCCGGGATCTGCGGGTGCACCAGATCCTCGAGGGCACCAACGAAATCATGCGGGTGGTCGTCGCCCGCGCACTGGTAGGAGCGGCATGAGCGGACAGACCACGAGTGAACCCGAGGTTCTTCTCGAACAGCGCGACGGGCTGGGCCTGATCACGCTGAACCGGCCCAAGGCCATCAACGCGCTGAATCACTCGATGGCCCTCGCCATCACCGACGCGCTGCGCACCTGGGCCGAGGACGACGCGGTGCGCACCGTGGTCGTCACCGGCGCGGGCGAGCGCGGCCTGTGCGCGGGCGGTGACATCGTCGCCATCCACGCCGACGCGAAAAGCGGTGCCACCAGCGCCGATTCGGCGACCGGACGGTTCTGGCGCGACGAGTACATCCTCAACGCCCTGATCGGCCGCTACCCGAAGCCGTACGTGGTGATCATGGACGGCATCGTGATGGGCGGCGGCGTCGGGCTCTCCGGGCACGGCAGCCACCGCATCGTCACCGAGCGGTCCAAGATCGGCATGCCCGAGGTGGGCATCGGCTTCGTCCCGGACGTCGGCGGCACCTATCTGCTCGCGCGCACCCCGGGCGAGATCGGCACGCACGTCGGGCTCACCACCGCGCGGATGAGCGCTGGTGACGCCATCGCCGCGAACTTCGCGGACTATTTCGTCGCCTCCGAGCATCTGCCCGCGCTGCTGGAGACGCTGCGCACGGAGAGCGCCGACATCGCGATCGCCAAGTTCGCCACGGACGCGCCGGATTCCGCGCTGGCCGCCGCGCAGGACTGGATCGATGACTGCTACGGAGCCGACTCCGTGGAGGAGATCGTCGCGCGGTTGCGGGCACACGAGGCACCCGACGCGCGGGCGGCGGCCAACGAGATCCTGGCCAAATCCCCGGTGGCGCTGAAGGTCACGTTGCGTTCGCTGCGCGCGGCCCGCACCGCGCCGAGCCTGGAGGCGGTGCTGAACGAGGAGTACCGGGTGTCCATCGCGTCGCTGTCGTCGCACGACCTGGTCGAGGGCATTCGCGCGCAGGTGATCGACAAGGACCGCAACCCCCGGTGGTCGCCCGCGACGCTCGAGGCGGTCACGGACGCGCAGGTGGACGCATACTTCGCCGAGCTGGGCGATCGAGAGCTGGGTCTGGCGACCCAGGAGGTGGCGTGATGAGCAAGCGAATCGGTTTCCTCGGCCTCGGCCACATGGGCGCGCCGATGGCGGCCAACCTGGTGCGCGCGGGCTACGAGGTGCTCGCCTTCGACCCGGTGCCCGCGGCGCGCGAACAGGCCGAGCGTGACGGCGCGATCGCGGTCGGCACGGCCACCGAGGCCGCCGCGGCCGACACCGTGATCACCATGCTGCCCAACGGCAAACTCGTCCTCGACGTGTACGCCGAACTGCTCCCGGCCGCCGCACCGGGCACCTTGTTCATCGACTGCTCCACCATCGACGTGGCCGACGCGAAGACCGCGGCCGAACGCGCCACCGCCGCCGGGCACCGTGCGCTGGACGCCCCGGTTTCCGGCGGTGTCGCGGGCGCGGCGGCGGGCACGCTGACCTTCATGGTCGGCGGGGCCGCCGAGGACTTCGCCGCTGCCCTTCCGGTGCTCGAGGTGATGGGCGGCAAGGTCGTGCACTGCGGCGGCTCCGGCGTCGGTCAGGCGGCGAAGATCTGCAACAACATGCTGCTGGGCGTGTCGATGATCGCGCTGTCGGAGTCGCTGGTGCTGGGCGAGAAGCTGGGCCTGAGCCATCAGTCGTTCTTCGACGTGGTCTCCACCGCCTCCGGCCAGAGCTGGGCGCTGACCAGCTACTGCCCGGTTCCGGGCCCGGTGCCGACCAGCCCGGCCAACAACGACTACCGACCGGGTTTCGCCACCGCCCTGATGGCGAAGGACCTGGGTCTGGCCGCGAACGCCCTGCGCGAGAACAACATCGACGGGCAACTCGGATTGCTGGCCGCCGCGATCTACGACCGCTTCAACCAGACGGATGCCGGACGGGACTTCTCGGCTATCGTCACCGATATCCGTGACCGATCCGACCAAGAGGGTGCAGAAGGATGAACGCATCGCAGAGCGATTCCGTGGGCGGCGGCGGCCGGGCGACGGGTGGGGCCGACTTCGAGACGATTCTGCTGGAACGCAAGGGCCGGGTCGGCTGGATCACGCTGAACCGCCCGAAGGCGCTGAACGCGCTGAACGCGCAGGTCCTCGATGACGTCATCGCCGCGCTCGACGAACTCGAGCACGACGACGAGATCGGTGCCATCGTGATCACCGGCTCGGAGCGGGCTTTCGCGGCGGGCGCCGACATCAAGGAGATGCAGCCCAAGTCGTACATGGACATGTTCATGGACGACTACTTCGCCCGCTGGGACCGGCTGGCGCAGTTCCGCAAGCCCACCATCGCCGCGGTGGCGGGCTACGCGCTGGGCGGCGGCTGTGAGCTGGCCATGATCTGCGACGTCCTGCTCGCGGCGGACACCGCGAAGTTCGGGCAGCCGGAGATCAAGCTGGGCGTCATCCCCGGCATCGGCGGCTCGCAGCGCCTGACCCGCGCGATCGGCAAGGCCAAAGCCATGGATCTGGTGCTCACCGGCCGCAACATGGACGCCGAGGAGGCCGAGCGGGCGGGGCTGGTCTCGCGCATCGTGCCCGCGGCGGAGCTGCTCGACACCGCGGCCGAGGTCGCCGAGACCATCGCGTCCATGTCGCTGCCGGTCGCCATGATCGCCAAGGAAGCGGTGAACCGCTCGTTCGAGACGACGCTCGCCGAGGGCCTGCGCTTCGAACGCCGAGTGTTCCACTCGCTGTTCGCGATCGAGGATCAGAAGGAAGGCATGAGCGCCTTCGTCGAGAAGCGTCCGGCGAAGTTCACCAACCGCTGACGTCCGGCCCGCCCGGCCGATTCCCCCGGCCGGGCGGGTTCGTCGCGAGTTATCCGAAGGGTCCCGATGTGGGCGCGACGATCTCCGCGGGCGTGGGCACCTTGGTGCCCTCGGGCGTGGGCGCGTCCTTCTCCGCGGCGAGCAGTCCGGCGATCGTGGCGCCCAGTGCGACGGTGACCGCGGCGGCCGCGATGAGTTTGCGCCGGTCGACGGCGACCGGGACGAGGGTGGCTCCGGCGCGCAGCCGGGCCATCCGCACGTCACCGCCCCTTCGTTCGGCGGCGAGCAGCACGGCGCCGCGCGCGGAGACGAACTCGGGTTCGGGGTCGTAGACGATCGGCAGGTCGACCAGTTCGGCCAGCTCGGCGCGAATGCTCGGGCTGCGCGTGCAGCCGCCGAGCAGCACCATGGCTTCCGGCCGCACACCGGTCTCGTCGATGATCTGCCGCACGAACGACACCGAGTGATGGATGCCCGCCGCGCACAATTCGGCCAGATCGCTGCGGGTGACGACGGCCCGTTCGCCGGTGCCGTCGTCGATGGCGGTGACCACCCGCGCCTCGCTCAGTTCCTCGCGGTGGCGCCGGATGGTCGGCGTGTCGGTGAGCACGCCGTCGCGGGCCAGCCGCCAGCGCAGCAGCGCGTCGTAGCCGTCGCCACCGAGCACCGTGCTGCGCTTGCTGGACAGGATCGCGTCGGTGCGGCAATCGACATGCGTGATGGTCAGCCCCGAGCTGCCCAGGTCGTAGAGGATCACCGAGCCGCTGTCCGGCAGTTGCCCGGTGAAGCGCAGATAGCGCAGCTGGGCGAGGGGTTCGTCGACGATGGTCACGCGGCGACCGCGCACGCCCGCGCGGATGGCGTCGGCGTGCAGCGGACAGCGGCAGGTCACCGCCGTGCCCGAGATCAGCTCGTCACGCCGGTCGGCGGCGCCGTTCATCCGGCGGATCGCCTCGAAGACCGATTCCTCGACACCGCCGCCTGCCCGGCGCGGCACTTCGCAGCGATCGATCGGGGGTAGGTGTGGCTGATCGGAGTGTGTCAGCATCGCATGGGCGCCGCCAGCGCCCGCCGATACCCCCAAGACCAGCACCATGATCTACATGGTGGACCCTTTCGCTTCCGCTGCCAAGACGGCATGCCCGGCAATTCGCCGGTTGGATGCCCGATCGTCACCCGACGGTCGGTCGCACCGGGTATGCGACCGACCGGTACGTCGAATCAGTCTGTGGCCGTGGCCGACCAGCGCGCCGTTCCCTCTGCGGTGTCGAAGTCGCCCGCGGCATGTCGGAATTCGGCGAGCAGTTGCAGCAGAGTGTGCAGTCGTTCCGGGGGGAGTCCGGGGAGCGCGAAAACCTTCGCGTTGAGTTCCTCGGTCGCCTTCGCCACCAATTCCCGTCCCGCGTCGGTGATTTCGATCAGGGTAGCGCGCCGGTCGCTGGGATGCGGTACGCGCTCGACGAGCTTCGCCGCCTCCAGCCGGTCCACGGTGTTGGTGACGCTGGTGGGGTGCACCTGCAAGCGCGCGCTGGCCTTCGCCATCGGCAGCGCACCGGTTTTGCTGAAATTGAGCAGCATGAGCAGCTCGTAGCGGGAGAAGGTCAAGCCGGTGGGTTTGAGCGCCTCGTCCACCCGCGCCATCACGATTTGCTGAGCCCGCACCAGCGACGTCACCGCGGCCATGCCGTCGGCGACATCTCCCCAGCCGTGGCCGACCCACTGGCGGTGGGCCTCCTCGATCGGGTCGTTCGGAAGCGGGCGTGGCCGAGACATGTTCCGATCATTCCATGCCGCCAGGGGCGGACGGGGACATCCGGCCAGGCTTCGGATCACCGTGAGCGCAATGGTAGGCCGGGCCTACCCGCCGGGGGCACTATCTAAGGCGAGGCGGGCGTGGCTGAGTGGTTTAGGCAACGGTCTGCAAAGCCGTTTACGCGGGTTCAATTCCCGCCGCTCGCTCCAAGTGTCCTCGGTGCTCTGCTCGGTGCGTGTCACCGCCGAGCCGGGCATTTCGAGGCATGCCGCTACCCGGTATGCCGGGGTTCCCGCGCAGCGTGCCGCGTCAGACGGCGTCGTTCGGTTCTGTGTACGCCACGGCCGTGCCGACCACGTCGAGGCGCACCCGCTGCCCGGTGACGGGGGCGGCGACGCTGGCGCGGCGTACCCGGATGGGAGTGCTCGCGCCGTCCAGGTCGATGGTCAGGATGACGTCTGCGCCGCGGAAGTCGACGGCGCTGATCCGGCCGCTCTCCGACTCGTTCTCCGAAGCGATATCGGCGACGAGCTGTTCCGGTCGCAGCATGACGGTGGCCGGTCCGCTCGCGGCGTTGCGCTGCACCGGAATCCGGCCCAGTGCGCACTTGGCCACATCGCCCTCGACCACCGCCTCCAGCAGCACGCAATCGCCGAGGAACCGGGCGGTGAACAGGTCCTTCGGCGTGGCGTAGACCTCCTCCGGCGTCCCGACCTGGGTGAAGCGCCCCTCCCGCATCACCGCGACCTGTTCGGCGAAACTCAGCGCCTCCTCCTGGTCGTGGGTCACCAGGATGCTGGTCATGCCCGCCTCGCGCAGCGTGTCGGCCACGGCCTGCCTGGTCGTGGCGCGCAGGCCCGCGTCCAGCGCGCTGAACGGCTCGTCCAGCAGCATCACCGACGGCTTGCGCGCCAGTGCGCGGGCCAGGGCCACGCGCTGCTGCTGGCCGCCGGAGAGCTGATGCGGCCGCCGGTCGGCGTAGGACGCGTGCAGCGACACCATCTCCAGCAGCTCGCGCACCCGCCGGTGGTTGCGGCGGGCCGAGCCGGGCAGGCCGTAGGCGATGTTCTGGCCGACGGTCAGATGGGGGAACAGCGCCCCGTCCTGGGCGACGTAGCCGATGTTGCGACGCTGCGGCGGCACCGAGACCCGTTCGCCGACAACGGTTTCCGTCCCGATCGACACCGAACCCGTGTCCGGCGACTCGAATCCGGCGATCACGCGCAGCAGCGTGGTCTTGCCGCATCCGGACGACCCGACCACGGCGGTGGCGGTGCGGTTCGGCACGTCCAGGGTGATGCCACCGAGAACCCGGGTGTGACCGAAGGTCTTCGACACATCGGTGACGACAACGCGACTCATATCCCGGCCGCCTTCTGCGAGTTGGTGAACAGCAAGTACGTCACGGGCACGGCGGCGGCGATCATGATCAGGGCGTACGGAGCGGCCGCGGCGTAATCCAATTCGCCGGACAGGCCCCAGAACCGCATCGCCAGCGTGCGAGTTCCGTTGGGCGCCAGCAGGAGGGTGGCGGTCAGCTCGGTCGCCACCGCGACGAACACCAGTGCGGCGGCGGCGGCCGCGGCCGGCGCCGCGAGACGCAGCGTGACCAGGAAGAACGTCGCCGGTGCCGATTTACCCAGCGAACGGGACGCCTCCTCCAAGCCGACCGGCACCTGGGCGAGCCCGGCCCGCACGCTGACCAGGGCACGGGGGAGGAACAGCAGCAGATAGGCGGCGATCACCATGCCCGCCGTCTGGTAGAGCGCGGGCGCCCACCGGATCGTCACTGTCACCATGGCCAGCGCGATCACGATGCCGGGCAACGAGCTGGTGACGTAGTTGGCGCCCTCGACCAGCCGCGCGAACGCCGAGGTGGAACGCACCGCGATCCACGCCACCGGGAACGCGCACAGGGTGGTGAGCAGCGCGGCGACGGCCGCGAGGCCGACCGTCTGACCGAGCGCGTTGCCGATGTCGGTGACATCCCATACCGCCGCTCCGCCGATGCGCAGCCAGCGCCCGATGGTCCACAGCGGCACGCCCAGCGCGGCCGCCGTCACCGCGACGAGCACGGCCAGAACCGGTAACGTGCCCGCGCCCAACCGGATCCGGGCCGCGGCGCGCGGAGCCCCGCTGCCGATCCGCGCGTAGCGCGCCCGGCCGCGCAGTCCCGCCTCGGCCCCGAGCAGCGCCAGGCAGCACAGCACGAGCACACCGGCCAGCATGCTGCCCGCCGGACCGGCGAAGCTGGACTGGTACTGCTCGAAGATGGCCGTGGTGAACGTGTCGAACCGGACCATCACGAAGGCGCCGTACTCGGCGAGCAGATGCAGCCCGATGAGCAGCCCGCCACCGAGGACGGCCAAGCGCAGCTGCGGTAGCACGATCCGCGCGAACACCGCGACCGGTCCCGAGCCCAGCGCCCGCGCCGACTCCTCCACCGCCGGATCCAGGCGGCGCAGCGTGGCGGCGGCGGGCAGATAGACCAGCGGGAAATAGGACATCGT